>NZ_BAVS01000005.1 GCF_000521485.1 Gracilibacillus boraciitolerans JCM 21714
AATAAGAAAAACCGGGGGGGAAACCCACCCGGTCCATATTATTAACACAGATACTGTGCTCTAACTATTATGTAAGGATTCTGAATTATATGAACCGTAATATCACCGCTACGGCTTGCCCACTTCGCTTTCCAAGGGGGGGCGTGTCTTCAGCTAACTTTTGAGCGGTTTGTGCTCGAAAAAGTTAGCTGAAGACACGGAAAGGGAAGTGGGCAGCCGAAGCGATTTCCTTGCACACGATTACTCTCATAATAAATAATATAACCAGTCTACTACATCTTCATTTATATCACATTTAAAGCGGGAATCGGATACCAAAATGCTGTAATACCAACGATTATATACTTTCCTACCTTATGAAAAAAAGCGCAGAGCGTCCTCTTAGAAACGTAGCGACTGGAGCGAATCAACTGAGATAAAGGAATCACGGAGAGCTTGCGAACCGATGATGACTTATCGTAGGATGATTCGTGAAGTCGCCTAGTTTTTGGCGCTCGGAGCTGGACGTGGCTATTCGCGTTTACTTTATCCACAGGACTTCATTCTATAATTTCCTAGACAACAAAAAAGTCCTTTAAAAGTTAATTTAATTAACTTTTTAAAGGACTTTTTTAATTAATATTTATATGAATATCTCCTTGTTTTAATTCATATTCGAATTCAAATTGATCTAATACTTCAATGATTGGTAGCCCTGTTAAATCTCTCTTTTCGAAAAACGCTGCCTTATCGATTGAATGGTTTTCACTAATAACTCATATGTTTGATCGTTAGAAGTTATTTCGAATGTATTTCTATTTTCATCTAATTTCATATCAAGATAATCACTAAAAAATGTATGATCTACATACAATTCACCATTAAAATAAAACATGAAATCACGATATGAAAATGTTTCATTTGCAGAAGAAGATGCTTCAACATAAGAAGATAAATATTCATTATTATTTGTAACATACTCCTTATAAGCATTGGTTATTATAGGATTTTCAGTAATAGCATAATTATTTATCTTTCTACCTTCTGGAGCATTGACAAGATTATTAACATCAAAATAATAAATAAATTTAACCCTTGGGTATAGTATCGGCAGATATTTATACATTCTTCTGATTTTTTCTCTAGCAAATTCAACATGATATAAACCATCTGTAACTGTATAATTAGTTGCTCCGAATTCACCTATTACAATCGGTTTTTTATGACTGTATTTATTATAAACATAGTCCAGTAACCGTAAAGGATCTTCAAAATCTGAACGATTATTTAATTTATCATTATGATAGACGACGTTATAAATATTTACGCCGACATAATCTACATATTCGTCACCTGGATAGTATTCATCAATCGTCCCTTCTGGCATTGTAAACACATTCCATAACATCATCACATTTGGAGCCTCTTCTTCCATAACATCATGAATTAGTTTCCATTTTTCTATATACTGCTCTGGGTCTCCTGAATATTCAACCAGGTGCCATTCATTTCACTCGCATAACGAAGTAAGATTGGCACTCCTGCTTCTTTTGCACTTTTCGCAAATTCTCTTAGATAATCATCATCTATTACCTCGTCTAGTCCATTATTAGGTTCCCAAGCGATTTGAGGGAAACCTCCTACAGACTTAACATTTTCTACCCATTCTTCAGGAAAAGGCTTTCCATAACCTACATATCTGAAGTATGAAGCATGTTGTTTATTTGTGATTTCATTAAATGTATTCATGCTAGCATTTATATACTCATCTTGAATGACATATCCACCCAAATATAAACCATTCCTAGGCTCAAATTTTTCTGTTTGCACATTATTTTTTTCAATAAATATAGTAGATCCTAATTGTTGATCTATTTTTTCTAATTGTTGTTCTTTTCGACTTGTTAATGCAACAGTTTTAGTTTTAGAATCGTAAAAATAAGTTACTTCTACCCCTAAGTATTTTTCAATATGTCGTTCTGGAATATAAATAATTTCATTTTTAATTCGGTACTGCTGTACTTCATTTTCATTAGCATTACTATTTTGTATAACTTTATCATTATATAAAATGCTTTCTCCATTATGTGAAATTTTCATTTCATTATTATTCTCTGTGATTTCAATAGGAATAACTTCCTTCAGATCATTCAAAGAAATAAAGAGATTATTTTCTTCTTCAAAAATAGGATCACTTATTTTATAATGATTTCCATCAAATACAATATCCTCAGAAAAATCTTTTGCATCTGAATCAATTACAGAAATATTTTTTAAATCATAATTATCTCCTTTAATTAGAAAAAACAACCCTACACCTAATATTAGCAACATAAAAGTAATTACTAATATCATTAATATTTTTCTGTTTTTCAAACAATTTCTCCCCCTCAATTTTTTAAATTCAGTGTTAATACTACTATAAAATAAATTAAAAATAAACAAATACATTAGTTCAAATATAGAATGGGATACAGAACCTTTCCCCCCCATGTCCCATTTAGCGTAAGATGATGCCTTTTAGCATGAGAGTTCTTTTTGCTGTGTTGGTTTCCCATTTCCAGTTGATTTTGTTTAGTTTTAATGGATTGGTTACTTTTGTATGATTCCTGAATCGTTCGAAGGGATCATAAGCAATCGTTGTATTCGGTTCGAGATTATTTAATAGTTCGATCCAGCCTGACATATAGATGCCTGGTTCCACTTTAATTTGCTCTAAATAACCATCTTCTGTAACAAGCCATAAGTTCGTTTTATCGATATATTCTTCCTTAACCGCTTGAGCTTGCTCTGATTTATCTAGTATGATCTCAAGATCCAGGTGCTTCCCTATCACAAATTCATTCGTTTCTGTATCTTCAAACGCTACATCTAATGGAAAAATACTCAGATCTCCTAATTCTATTCTCTCTGGAATTTGATGAACTTCTTCAACAACACCCTGCCATTCTTCCTCTATTCTCACTTTCATTCCTTCTGATACTATAGATTGTTCCGTTTCGTCCAGTTCAGCAGATATAAATTTATTATTACTTAAAATAGTAACAAGCGGATCATTTAGATTTACTGATACATCCCTTACTATTCCTTGATATGGACTTGTTACAGTTACCGTATGACCTGTTGTCTCCAGCTGATTTAACTGATTTTCTAAACTCTTCAGTTGTGTCCTTTTTCCCTCAAGTTCGGTTTGTTTTTCTAATACAAATTGTTGCTTTTGCAATTCTGATTCGATATACTGCTGGTCGTCTTCTGAAATATCAATTTTGTACTCCCCATCATTAACCGTAAAGGAAGAATCATTACTTTCATTAGTCGGAATTTGATAGTTTTGTATTTGGTTAATTACAGATTCTAAACTAGTGATCTCTTCGGTTAAGACAGTTAATTTGCGATTTATTGATCTGCGTGTTTCATCGTAATCCTTTACTTGAAACGAATATAATGGATCTGAGACAGATACCTTATAACCTTTATCAACTAAAAATTCCTTAAAGGATCCGACATTTTCATCAAGATAAACATATTGTTCATCTGCCATAACAATTCCCTCTTGGCTCAGAATATTCTCCATATCTTTCGTTTCCGATGTTGACCATTCGTTCACTAATGAAAATCGCTCAATTTTTTTGCTGTCATCTGCATACAGCAGCGAAAAATTGATTGCAATAAAGACTCCAATCCCTGTTATTACCCATTTTCTTTTCATATTACATCCATCCTTGTTGCAAAATACTACCCAAATAAGTTATAAATGCTGCCATCACATCGAGGAAAATATATAAATTAAGTACGATCAGCCAAATTTTATATGTTTTAAGTATGGACAGTTTCTTCATATATTTCACTTGAAAAAATATAATCCATAGTTGAAAAATTGTAATGGAGCCAAAAAAATTAATAATCCAAGGCCTATCCGTAAAATAGGAAGCAATAATTCCGAATGACAATGGCGAAACATTCCAGTCTAATCCTAAAAATACAAAGGCCGGGATCCATAGCAATCGTTCACAGAGCATTGCCACTAAAACCACTTGCTGCATTACCATTAGTTTACGATAAGGAATTTCTGTCAGTAAATGAAAATAGTAAGTGATGATGAACAAAATCCCTAAGGCTATAATTAATGCATATACCATTCGTCCATTGATAAACCATAGCTGTTCGATGGTATATTGGGACATGCTTAGATCCGTAATATGATGGGAATGAAAATGCGATCCCATACCTAAGACTGACATTAACACGTATATCAAGACAGTCATAATGACTAACAGTAATTGAATCTTCCATTGTCTTTCGATTACATCCTTACGTTCTATTCGATATAATTGATCATTTGGAGCTTTAATAAGTCCGAGTAAATAGCTATAATGCATATATTTCCATCCCTATATTTTAAATTTATACCTATTTATTGTAATAGAAACAGGACCATCTGTCATCTCATATTCGACAAACATACATTATTCTACTAAATTCATCTCCTCCTTTGTCATACATATGTGTTATTTATCGAACTATGCACCATATTTTACTAAAATTGGTTTATTAATTTGCTTATATCCTTTATAATATTTAATGAATCAAATCTATTAATCTAATACCGAAAAGGAGTTTCTCTTTATATGAGTAAATTTATAATGACGTTTATTTCTCTATTTTTTGTTGGTGTTTTTTCTTATGGTTTAGTCGTTCAGGCAACGCCCGAGATAAGAGATACCTGTAACCATAATGTAGATAAAGGTGAAAATCCAAGCTTACAAACTATTAATTGTTTACTAACTGAGGTGGCACTTAGTTATGATATACCTCCTGAAATTGTAAAAGCTATAGCTGAGAGCGAAAGTGGCTGGCAACAATATAATGATGTGGGTGAGCCATTAATTTCTCCAGATGGTGGTATTGGTATCATGCAAATTACAAATAAAGGAAAATATGATCAAACTAAGCTTAAGACAGATATCGTGTATAATATTACAGCAGGTGTTGAAATAATAGATAGTATGTTTGAAAGAAATGATTTGCCAACTATTAATGACGGCAATCGGGAAATTATAGAGGATTGGTATTTTGCGATTATGGCTTATAACGGCATTAAACCTACTAATAGTCCAATTATTAAAGCAACCGGCAATCGTAATTCTGGAGCTTATCAGGAGAAAGTATTAGCTATAGCGGAAAAAAATAATTTAATGACTATTTCTGATTTACCTTTTTCTGTGGATGACTTTGAATATGACAGTGGCAGCACAGAGAATATTGAGTTCACCACCATGCACTATGATTTTCAGTTACCACTAACCAGATCAAAACACTACTTTAATAAAGGTCAAAAAGTTGGAGCCAAAACAGATGTAAATCTAAGAAAATCTCCCACAACTGCAAGTGCTAGTATTACTACTTTAAATAAAGGTGACATTGTTGAGATCACAGGTCCTTTCCAATATGACACGAACAGTAAAAGTGAAAACCACTTCGTTTGGTACCCGATTAAACGAAATAATGGAACAACAGGATTTATAGCATCCAGCTATTTAGATTATCGATTTAGTGATGTGCCTCAAGATCATTATGCCGAAGAGAAGATATATTATTTAGCGGATCGTGACATTCTAAATGGAGTTGGTAATAATAAATTTGGTATGAACATGGATATTCCTCGCTGGCAAGTGGTTTTATTAATTACCCGTGCTAACAATACATCATTAGAAAATCGACCTGATCCTGATTTTTCTGATGTTTCAAAGGATTATAAATACTATAAACAAATTGCTGCGGCTGTAGATGAAGGATTATTTGCAGGTACTGGTAACAATGAGTTTAAACCAAATAAAACAATGACACGAGCAGAAATGGCGGTTGTTTTACAAAGGCTTTATGAATTCCCAGAGTCAACGTCGGCAACTCCTTTTACAGATCTTACTGCTGAATGGTATAGAGATTCTGTGACTCGTCTGTACAATGCAGGAATTACGGAAGGTATAAATGAGGCTGGAACCAAGTTCGGTCCACGCAACACCGTGACTAGAGAACAGTTTGCAGTATTTATGGCACGTGCAATGGAACCAGATTTTAGAGATTAGTCTATAATATAAAGGAATGAAGGAGATTTAATTATATTAATCCTCCTTCATTGTCTTTCTTTATTTCTTCCACATTTCATTCTTTTGACTTTAAAATAAAAACATGTGATGATAAAATAAAAATTAAGAATGTAGAGGTAGTGAAATCATGAAAAGTACTGGTATTGTAAGAAAGTTAGACAATTTAGGAAGAATTGTTATTCCAAAAGAAGTAAGGCGTTCACTGGGTTTAGATGAAAAAGATCCGGTAGAGATTTTTGTGAATGGGGAACAGATCATCTTGCAAAAATATTCATCACCTAATGAATGTATGATTACCGGAGAAGTTCGTGATGACAATTTGGTATTAGCAAATGGTCAAATTGTATTAAGTCCGGAAGGCGCAAAACAGCTGGTTGATGCTATTAATAAAAAACTCTAAGCATAGATTTGTGTGCGATCAGCTAAATTAAGTTAAATCAGTAATCCTTGATAAGCCTTACGAAACATTATCGTAAGGCTTATTTTTGTTTTTGAAAACTGCAACAGTTGCACCATCTTGAAATCAATATTATATTAAATTGTTTGCAAGACACTATTTAGCAGCTCTAAAGATATTCCTTCTCTACCAAAAGCAGCTTAATTTTCGGCCTTGCCTGTTTCCCCCAATTTTTCACTGCATTTTCTGTAACATCAAAGTTGTCGGCGATTTCCTTTACTGGTCGATCGCGCAGAATAAATAGCACAAACCATTGCCACTGTTTTAGGGAAAGAATATTTTGAATGTCGATTAATAGCTGGCTATCTACGTCTAATTGGTCTTCTATCTGAATATCCTCCATGGTGACTTGATCAAACCAAATCTGAAACTTCTCTCTTTCACTATTTTCTTTTTTTATTTTATTGAGGAACCGCCTGGTAATACAGTAATAAACATAGGTTGATAATTTCGACTTAGTCTGATCATACGTTTGAAGCGCATGCCAGACCGCGATCATTCCTTCCTGATAAAATTCACCTTCGATATCTTGAATTTGGTATTTGTTGATCAAATGAAAAATCATCTTTTCATGTTCTTTTAATATAGACGCAAACTCTTCCATTGATTTAACCCCCCCTATTTGGTTAAGTACTTAACAGTGATTCCGCGGTAAGTTCATCATAAGCAAAACACTCTTCCAAATCACCTGTCGATACTTCTTTCAAACACGATGAAAATCTTATTTTCGTACTGTTTTTCAAGATTTTCATCTAATGAAAACTGCTTTTTCTCACCATCCTATGACATAGCATACTATTTATATGTGATAATTTCTGTATATAATTATCGGTTTTCGATTAGGCCAAATATATTTATACACTTTACTGTTATTAGTAGGATTTGATTAATAAATGCTATTATTTTCCATAAATTTCATGTTAATACAGTTTAATATGCTTAGTATTTTTGTGAATTGGCACTAATGAACTGTCTATTTACCTAGATGATTATATGTTTGTTAGTAACTTTATTAGTAAATATGAAGGATCTACAGCAAGACCAGATTTTGTTCCAGAAGTTCGTTTATAGGGGACTCGGGATCTATTAATTAAGTGACAATCCAGAAATACTAACTTCTAAACTTATCCCAAATCAGACTTCGACTCTTGCTGAGCATAAGATCACATCATCCAGCCCAAATGAACACCGGTTTTTTGAATGGCATTTCAATAAACTAAGTTCGAAAGTCACCATTGGTATTACGATTCAGAATAAGTCTCGGATAAATAGTATTCAAATAACCCAATCAAACAGCTTTCATAAAACATGTGAAGATAGTCGCATTGATTACGATATCGGTCTACCAATTGCTGATCGAGTTTTAAATGACAAATTGGAAAAATCAGAAAGCACGGATTTGATTATTAAATCAGGAGTGGAATATGTAGAACTCCTAGATTATACTTTTACTGGAACAAATGAGACCATTAGTATAGTACTAATGCACGCTGGTGATTCTAGTATGCCGGTTGCCATTTATATCAAGGGAAGTTAAGATTCGCTTATATTAAGGAGTATAAAGAGTAAAAACTCTATGTGGTCATTTGAAATGTTTTTATGTGAATGTCTAATGCTCAAGCTCATTACTTCGCTTTCATTCAATCATACAAGTGCAACATCAACTCTAGCAGAGCTTTCGTAGTGTATCTAAGTCGCCAGGCACGACCTCAATTACTTATTGTATAAAAATTTAAAACTAACATGGCAGAAGTTTTTTTAGTTACGCAAATCACTACGGTTTTATGGTATATTTAACTTGTGAATACAGAAAATGGAATATGTATTTGCTGAATCGCAAAGAGGATGAGATTTTTTGAAAATTATATGGTTGGCAGTTTCGTTAATTCCTGTACCTTTTTTGATTCACTACTATGAAATTTTTCAATTTCCAAATAGAGCTTCTTTCTTGTTTATAGAGACATTGTTATATGTTATTTTGGCAGGTCTATTATCAGCAAAAATTGAATTTCTTTTTATTGTTCTAATTAGCATCATCAATATATTTATATCAGTGGTTTTGGGTACACAGTTTATAATTCCACCAAATGATTCTTGGTTTAATCCTTTTGGAATAAATGTCGCTATTATATTAATGGTATTGCTATTTTAATCGGAGTTTTAATCATTCGGTTTGTTTCAAATATTGTCCTTTTGAAATTAAAAAAAGAATAAATTCTTATTGGGGATCATATCACTGACCGCATTTTTTTATGCGTTCCTGTGATCGAAGTGGTTATACGTGATGTTTGCGTCCAGTTTTTATTGATAAGGACAGCCTCTTTCTTCTTGCCACATTTCGGAAAATAGGTTGGTTCATATGTAAGTTGACTTGCACAAATTTACATATCCTCTCTTTGTATGACTCATAACTGACACTATTTTCTACAAATGTAATGATTTTATATCATTTAATATAGACAAGTAAGTACCATATCCAGAATTTGGTTTATAACTACTACTATTCTGCAGCGGAGCTGACTTGTTTTTTTATTTATATAGAAAAATAACGTTAGCGAGTTTTCACTCACCAACGTTATTTAATCTACACCTAGTTCCCTTTATATTACTTACTTTTATAGAGAAATTTTTTAAAATATGATTTCAATTTCTTTAGTAGCTTCATAATAGTTAACCTGCGCACCAAGATTCTCTGTTACAAAACGAATTGGAATAAATGTTGTACCATTTCGAATTTCAGGTGCAGCATCAATTGTTTGATATCTATTATTCACTTTAACTTTTTTTATACCTTCATTTAAACAAGTGAATCTTCACCGTTACTTATAGTAATTTGTTTTGTCTTCTCATTCCATCCAACTTTAGCACCAAGTGTTTCACTAATAAAACGAAGCGGAACAAATGAACGTCCTTCTTTAAACGAAACTGGTGCTAATAATTGTAAGGATCCTTTTTCATTAAAGACTGTTTTTTCATCAATAAATAGATTTAATGTATTTTTATTTGCCTTTATTATATCAGGTCCTTTCTTAAATGAAACAGCCTTTTTACCAGCTGCCTTTCCTTTTGAATCATAAGCAGTCACAACTAATTTATTTGTTCCTTTTTGAAGTTTAGCGTGATCTAAGTAAAACTCGAAAGGATATTGTTTACTTTCAGAAAGTAGCTTGCCATTCAGCTCATAAACAACTTTATTAATATATGGATCATATGTTTTTATAAATCCTAATCCATTTACGGAATGAAACAACGAACTACCTTGAAGTAAACTGGATGTATTTAAGAGAGCATCTTCTCCATCAACGTTTGGTCCATTAACCACTTCTGAAAGGAAATAAGGTTGCTTAAGCATTTTTTTATATGCAGATAACATTTGATTATTTCTCAATAAATTAAAATTATTTAACCTTCTACCATGATTAATATTGTTACCATTTATCGTATCCACGTTAAACCAGTGGACCGCTTTAATATTCGGATACTTCATTTGCAACCCATGGTAAAACATTAAGAGTTTTGTTGTACCAAATTTTGTAACATCGGTATTACCTACTGAACTAAAATGACTGGCAGCATATTCTCCGATCATCATCGGTTTTTTAGATGCATATTTCTGATAAAAATCATCCACTAAATCCAGTGGATTAACATCTTCTGCTGGTTTATTAGGATCTCCATTAAAAAAAGGAACACTATAAAGATTCATACCTACCCAATCAACAACATCATCTCCTGGATAGTAGGCATCTATATTCTTTTCAGGTACACTATTTGGTACCCATGCCATTGCAACATTAGGAGCTTCTTCTTTCATTACCTTAGCAACAAGTGAAAATTTTTGCTTGTAAAGTTCTGGATCGCCATTCCAAGGAACCCATTCTCCATTCATTTCTGATGCATAACGTAAAAAGACGGGGATACCTGAATCATTTGCATCACGTGCAAACTGTCGTAAATACTCGTTGTCCTTAACTGCATTTAATCCTTCTTCTGGCTCAAATGCTATTTGTATCGAACCACCAACTTCTTTTACTTGCTTTGCAAATTCAGCTGGAAATGGCAAACCATAATTAAGATACTTAAAGTATACCGCATGATCTTTACCTGTTACTGAATTAAAGTCTCGATATTTATTTACTGAATTAGTTTCTTGTTCTATGTAAGCACCCACATACATACCACTAGTTGGTTCATATTTACCAAGTTGCTGTTTGGGTAATTGCACTTCTTCACTTATAAAAAGATCGATTTCCGTATATAATGCATCACCTTTACTCTTTACTGCGTTATATGTATCTAAATACCCCCCCAAATTCCGAAAAATATCTGCTTCAAGATAATATGTTTCTGCAGCCTTTTGAAATTGATTTGTTTTTTCATATGATATGGCAAGTTTTCTATAAGTACTTGCTTTTGGCGCCACTTTGGCTGCCCTTTCCAATTTAATAATTGCCTCGTTATATTTACCTTTTTCCATTAATTCGACACCTTGCTGATAGTCTTCCCATTCATTCGCAGAACTCTCTTGCGGGTAGGCTAATAAAAAAATCGCAAAGAGTAGCGGAAGTACTTTTAAAAACGTATTTTCTTTTTTCAAAAAAAGTCACACCCTTCTATTGTTGTCATGCTAGTATATCATACTTTTTTACTAGAATGATAGATTTTAGATTATTCTGGTATTACTACTATTATTTAGAAGATAATTCATTGCAAACATATACTTATTTTTCGACATTTTTTTTACAAACTATCAAAATACATATATTTAAGCCTTTAATTTGCAAATGCTATTTTGATATAAACATTTGTGTCCAATAATACTTATATCCCTGTTCTCCTTCTGCAAAGCCAATTCCAATATGCGTATAGCTTTCTCGTAAGATATTCTTACGATGGCCTTCACTATTCATCCAAGCTGTCATAACTGAGGAAGGAGTTGTTTGTCCGGCTGCAATGTTTTCTCCTGCAGATCTGTATAAGATATTAAAGTGCTGCATCATATCAAAAGGCGAACCATAAGTAGGAGAAGTATGGGAAAAATAGCCGTTAAGTAACATATCTTTAGACTTTTCTCTTGCAACATCACTTAATGCTGTATCGAGTTTTAATTCCGAGATCCCTTTTTTGCTTCTTTCTTCATTTACTAGAGTTAAAACCTTTAACTCAAAATCAGCTATTTGGGAATGATCTGGTATTTGTAAACCTGCTTCAGAAGACAATGATACGGTTCTATTAGCATAATCCCATCCGACTGTATAACCAAGTAACTCACAAGTTACTCTCAATGGAATATAAGTTCTATTATTAATAATTTGCGACGGGACATCTGTAGGATAATACTTGATTATATTATTAACCTGTTTTTGAACATGCGTATTTCCAATAGACATTACGATTGTATTCTCACCTAAATGAATTCGAACTGTTCTAATATTTTCCTGCCAAATAACACTAGCTCCTGCTTCTGTAAACACCTTTCTTACAGGAATAAGCGTTCTACCTTCTTTTATAATAGGTTTCACATCAGTAAACTGGATTTGTTCATTATCTAAAATAACTTTAATATCTTCCTGAGCAGATACTGTACTAGAATATAACAAGGAAAGAAAAAGGAACAGAGAAAATATAAAACCTTTTTTGAGTGTCATTGTTACTACCTCCTAATTTGCTTCATAATAAAAGTATAGCATACTATTAATCACCTTTTTAAAATACATTTATTATTTTAAGTATAGAAGTTGAGTTATTTATAGTATAATATGATAAGTAATTTTATTTATTAATTTGGGGGGGGATTCAGTCACGATGCTTTTTAACTCTTTTGAATTTATATTTGTTTTTCTCCCTATCGTAGTGATCGGGTACTTTATATTAAATAAATATTGGACAACTCCTGGAAAAGTATGGTTAGTAATTGCTAGTTTCGTTTTTTACGGTTGGTGGAATCCAATTTATGTACTTCTACTGATTACATCTATCATTTCAAATTATACAATTGGTATTTACATAAGCAAAGCAGTTCAAAAGGATAAAAGAAAATTATTTTTAAGTATTGGACTCATTATTAACATTGGTATATTAGGATATTTTAAATATTACGATTTTTTTATTGAGAATATTAACTTTGTTTTTCAAACAGATTTTAATTTATTACACATTATTCTTCCACTCGCTATTAGCTTTTACACATTTCAGCAAATTGCATATCTAGTGGACATGTATAGAAATGAAGTGAAAGAAAATAGTTTTTTAAATTATGTACTCTTTATATCCTTTTTTCCACAGTTAATAGCTGGTCCAATCGTTCAGCATAAAGAAGTCATGGAACAATACTTGAATATGACAAAAAAATCTATGAATTGGGAAAATATTTCAAAAGGACTTTTTATTTTTTCAATAGGCTTATTTAAAAAAGTCGCAATAGCTGATACATTTGCTGTATGGGTAAATCAAGGGTTTTCTCAAACTGATTCATTAACTTTTTTCGATAGCTGGATCACCACTCTTTCTTACACATTTCAATTATATTTTGACTTTAGCGGCTACACAGATATGGCTATAGGGATAGCTCTATTATTTAATATTTATTTACCAATTAATTTTAACTCACCATATAAAGCACGTACTATTCGAGAATTCTGGCAAAGATGGCACATTACTTTATCAAAGTTTTTAGGCAAATATATTTATATTCCTTTAGGTGGCAATCGATTCTCCAACAGAAGGACTTATCTCAATCTGTTCTTAGTATTTACTATTAGCGGCTTATGGCATGGAGCAGAATGGACGTTTATCACATGGGGGGGCTCGATGCATGGCATTGCTTTGATCATCAATAGAGCGTGGTATAAAGCAGGATTTAAAATGAATGCTATTCTTGCATGGTTTATTACATTTAATTTTATTAATATCACTAGGGTATTTTTCCGATCCCCTGATTTTTCTACAGCACTCAGTATTTTAGGAACTATGTTCGGGTTCAGAGGGTTTGGTATGCCTCAACAGTTACTTACAAAATTTAATATGAATTGGTTAGATAATCAAATATATACTTATCAACTAACAGAAGATATGTGGTTAACTATCCTGTATCTTTTAGCAGCTTTTATCGTCACAATATTTTTAAAGAATTCTGTTGAAATAACTCGCTCGCTTAAACCAAATCCGTTATATTCTTTATATGCAGCGATACTATTTATCTATTCGACATTACACTTGTATCAAGTAACCGAATTTATTTACTTTAACTTCTAAGAAAGGAGGATAAATATGTCCTTTAAATCTTTTGTTGTTATATTTTTTATCATTACTGTACTCGGATTAGGACCTGTAGCTGCATTCAATTATTTCATAGATCCATTGTGGACATTTAATCATAGTCACGAGTATAATGATGTTCAAGTTAACATTAACGAACGCCAGTTGAAAGTAAATCAGATTCACTATAGTGATGATTTTGTCTATAATACATTATTAATAGGAAGTAGTAGAACTACCTATATCAATCCACATAACTTCAATAATATGAATGTGTATAATTTTGCAGCTAGTGATTTATCTTTTAAGGAATATAAGAGCATGATTGACTTTGCAAAAGAGGAAAAAGGCAGTGATTTTGAAAGAATTATCATTGGTGTAGACTTTAATAAAAGTAGTCTCAAAGAGAGCCATGAAGATATAAACATAGATAAATATATAGAAAACATAGAAAACCCTCTTTATCGTTACGAAAATTTGATTTCTTTAGATGTTTTAAAATATTCGAGGAAAAATTTTCGAATTTCAAAGGCGGATAAAATCGTTCAGCTCAGAAATTACAATCGTGAAAACACCGCTTTCGCCAAACGTTTTCAACTAGAATCAATAATTGACGAAACAGAGAAAAAAATTATAAAGTTTCGCAATGTATTTTATGGAGAAAATTACCAATACAATCCAGAATTTAAAGAGGTATTAGAAGAATTAAAAAGTGAAAACCCAAATACAAAATTTATTATTTTTACCTCACCAATCTCTGCACCGTTGTTTAATGCTCTCGCAGAAGAAGGAAACTTGGATGACTATTATCATTGGTTAAATGAAATTATTGATGTCTTTGGAGGTGTTTATAATTTCATGTATCCGAATTCTGTTACCAAAGATTTATCAAATTATTTCGATGGTCATCATTATTATCCTAATGTTGGAAAAATGATTGCTGAAACAATTAGTAGTGATAAACCACAAGGTGTTCCTGAAGATTTTATAAGATATGAAACAGAACCATTTGAGATTGAATAATATTAAAGTATCTTAAGTGCCTCATGATCTCCATAAGTATCGGAGTGCGTAGAATCCAAAACAAAAATGATGGCCTTTGACTCTCAGAATTGGCGCGAGCCGAAAATCCACTTTACAAAGTTAATTGAGGCCGTGCCAGCCGGCATAGAATACACTACGAAAGCTCTGCTTGAGTAGATGTTGCACTTTTACCCTTGGGTGAAATTGAAGTAATGGGCCGAAGCATTGGACATACACATAAAAACATTTCAAATGGCCACATAAAGTTTTTACAATTTATACTCCTTTACACACGAGAATTACGCAAACGGTAGGAATAAATTTGTAGATGTCCTGATTATATAGCTTGCGCAAACTCGTGACTTCAATCGTGAAGATATAGGGGGGGTTAGTAAGTAACTTATCCCATTTCCTTACCCAATCTGTCCTCTATACGTTAACAATTGTCTTTTTTTTGGGGTCTGCCCCCTATATCCTTAAACTCCATGTGACGCTCGATCCAACATTCCCTCTCATGAAAGAATAGTTAACTAATGCTGTGGGATACCTTGCTTCTCCACTTCACTCGTCACTATCTATGATCCCATTGTTAATTACAATTAAATTCTCCAATTGTCTCATATAACTCATTTTTTTGACCTCTTTTTGGCTTTTATGCTTTAATTATTTATAATTTGAGCGTGAACGCAAATTTAGTCTATATCCCCCATCCTGGAACTAATAGTTGCAAATTTCATACACGCATCAACCTGCTTAACTCTCCACCAAGTGGCCTTGAATCATGAGGAAGTTGAGCACGCTATACAATACGTGACACTGCACGTACTCATCCTTATTCCTTTCTATGATAATAGATACAAAGGGTTATGAGGGGGGGTATTACAGTGGCAAATCAACCAAGCATTCATGGTATTATTCTCGGATATTGTATTAGGCATTATCGGGAGGCATTACAAAAGGATAACCCGAAGTGGACACAGCACTTCGTAGGGGGGGAATCAGCAGGGCTTGATCCAGAACATTATAGCAAAATTGAACGTGGGAAATATCCACATACCTCATTCATAACGGTAGCGAACATTGCGAGAACATTAGATTGTTCCTTAGATACACTGTTTGAACATTATGAAAAGGAACTAGCAAACTATTATAAAAACCGATTGGATGATAATGATGGAGACTAATTATCGCATCACCACCAACACATTAGCTCTCTTCCCAATGCATGATCTACATCGTCAGTCAACCATATTCGAAGTTAATACCTCCCTCACAAGTAACCAAAAATCATTAGACATTATTAAAGAAAACTGCTTACATTATGGTTCTACTTATCATGGTCGCAAAGCATCTGTACAACATCATCTGGGATATCAACAAAAAACACCCATCCTATTCACCCAACAAAGGGCATCTATGCTTACCCAACACAATCACCATCTGCATTTGAATGCATTTGGCTTTTCTTCCATGCCATTACACATATAGAAAAAGATAAGCAGCAAACAAAGGTTCGTTTCATCAATGGAAAAACCATCACATTAACCATCTCCTATCACACCTTACAAAAGCAACACGATCGCTCTGGATGTTGTAAAACCATTTTCACAAACACATAATATAATACATGTGAGAAGAAGATATCGAAGCAATCCAGCAGTGGACCGGAAATTCCGTTTTGATACTTTTGAATTTCCTTTGGACTACAGGTACAATATCAATTTTTCGCTCCATGATACCCACATGGACAGGGATTCAAAGCTGAAATTAGTTGAAAACGAGCAGGAATAGGTTACCGTATCTTGTGCTCGACTAATAGTAACTTTACCACTTTCCAATGGTTCACGAAGCATATCTAATGTTTTTCTGGTGAACTCAGGCAATTCATCGAGAAACAGTACTCGATGATGAGCAAGGGAAGCTTCACCAGGCTTGGGATTACTCCCCCCCTCACCAACAAGCGTAACATAGGAAGACGAATGATGTGGCGAACGAAAAGGAGGGATTCGGTTAGATTGACGTTGCTCTTGTACGCTCATTTGCAAAAATTTCTTATCATGTTCTGTTTTCGATTCAGGAAAAAAGCTGAGAATTCTGCCTGTACTTACAAGGGAACTGTGATTTAGATTGATATAATCAAAATAACTACCCCCCCATTTATAATCATATAAATTCTGCACCATATTGGCACGAATCGGATTCAAATGAATATACTTATTTACTTCTAATTCGTATTCAACTGTTGTCAGCAGCTCAGCACCATAGCGACTTTCAAATACATGACCTGTAAAATGGTATTTGTGATTAAAATAGTTGGCATAATGAGAATGGATGTGTTTCATGATGTTCCCTGTAGGGTGATCGATTACTTCGATCTAAAGATGAATGTGGTTCGTCATGAGGCAATAGCTCTGAAGAATAAATGGGGTGCGTTCTTTTACTTCTTCCACTAACCGGAGATATTCCAGCTTATCTTCCTCGTCATGAAATAACGTCGTTCGACGAATCCCAATACTGGTAATATGAAACCTCTCACCAGGATACAAAACCCGTTTCTTTCTAGGCAAAAGATAAACTCCTCTTACTATACTATACTGTTTATGTCTATAATAAAGAATAAAGAAAAGAGAGAAAGGCAAAAACGAAACGAATGAAATAGAATGTATGAGGAAACATGAAGAATTTACTCTTATTTTATATTATTCTACACAGCATCAAAATATCCTGCAAATTTCTACAAAGTTTTTTATTTTTTAAGCATCTATGTTCAAAAGGACAAGATGTACATTTCACACATGCTCAAATATTCACATTGAACAATCAGAAATAACGGATATATTATCTTTTAATAAACAATACACACGCCAATTTTCCCTATATATCTATACAAACCCACAGACTTTTCTCTATACGTAAACAATTGTCTTTTTTGTGGGTCTGCTCCCTATTTCTAATGTCTAGTGTTTGTTCTTATTTAATATCTTCTTTAATAATTCTTCATTTTTTTTCTTTAATGTAGTTGTTTCATCATCGAGAATTTTATAACTATCTACTTTGCATTTTTCATTAATAGTAGCCTCGATTACATCCCCATCAGTAATATTTTCTTGAAAATCACTTCTGGCAACAACCACTTGTTCCATTTCATTTTCTTTAGAGAGGAGGGTCACCAATTCATTTTCAATGGAATCAACTATAAATTTTCTCATTAATACATATCACCGCTCATCATACTGTATCCATTATCTCCTGTTTCTAATAGAATACTACCGTCATAATAGGTGGACCATATTTCTGCATTAACACTGTAAAGTCTTTGTACGACTTCAGAATCAGGATGACCATAAGAGTTATCGCCGTAGGAAAGGATTGAGTTATCAGGAGTGACAGCTCTTAATAAATTTAATGAGGAAGAAGTACTTGAGCCATGATGTCCTACTTTTAAAACATCTGCATCCACATTATATTTTTTCATCATCTCTTCTTCATTCTCCATTGTAGCATCACCTGTAAGTAATACGCTGACATCTTCATGTATGACTTTTAATACAACAGAAGACTCATTTAAATCGCTACTATCATTAGTTGAATTAAGAACTTGGATAATAACATTCTCATCGAACTCAATAAACTGTCCTTCTTGAGCAACTTCAAATGGAATATCTTTTTGATCGATTAATGTTAAGTAGTCAGTATATGTTTGTGTTGTATGAACTTTACCACTATCTAAAACTTTTTCAACTGAGAAAGTTTCTAATACATCAATTAAACCACCAAGATGATCAGCATCAGGGTGAGTATTAACCAAAAGGTCAATCTTTGAAACACCCCTTTTGGTTAGGTGTGCAATTACTTCATCACCAGCATAACGGTTACCACCATCAACTAACATCGTATTACCATTAGACGTCTCGAGTAGAATGCTGTCTCCCTGACCAACATCAATAAAGGAGACGGTGATTTCACCGCCTGCAATTTTCGTATTATCTTTTTTTATAATTCTTGCTAAGAAAGTAGCAAATTCAGCTCTATTTACATTACTGCTTGGTTTAAATGTTCCGTCGGGGGGGTAACCGCCTGCAATACCATTGTTAACGAGTACTTGGATACTTTGGTTAGCCCAGTGCTTAGATGAAACATCGGAGAAGGATAAAGGACTCTTTCCAGTTAGTTCATATGCTCTAACTAGTAATGCAGATAGCTCAGCTCTCGTAATTGGGGGGGCATTTGGCTTGAAACTACCATCTTTGTAACCACCCATAATCTCTTCTTTCTCAATAGCACCAATTGATAAGTATGCCCAATGTTTCGAAGAAACATCTGAGAATGTGGGTTTTGATCCTGATAAATCTAAATGACGGGTAATAATCGTTGCTACTTCTGCACGAGTAATGCTTTTATTAACACCATAAGAACCATCATTATAGCCACCAATAAGACTTAAATTATACAAAAGTTCAATATCGGCTTCAGCCAGTGGCCACCAGTGTCTGTGAAGATTCCTGTTTCCCCCTTATCACCTTTATATGGTTCATAAGAAGAATCAAACCCTGGCAAGCTTTCACAAGCTAGTCCATCACCATTACTGTCTAAACGATGAGAATCAGATTCTGGACCCCCCCCTTCAGACTCGAAAAAGCTTTGTGCTTCTTTCCAATTTGCAAAGTCACTACAGTCCATGTCGGTTGCTGTGATACTTAACCCGCTCGAAAGAATAAGAGCAAAAACTGTAAAAAACGAAATAATACTTTTCAAATTTCATCCTCCTATTATATGGATTTATAATCCTAGTTTAGTACAAAACACCTAAAATGTCACATGAAAATTTAATAATCTGGTTATTTTTGTAACAATTATAGAGTTAAAAATGATGAAACAGCAATACAACTAGATATAAATTACACAGTTTCTCAATCGAATTTAATGCAACTTAATGAAATAGGGAGTCATTTCGGACTTCTGAAATCCCATATTTATAAGAATCTAATCAATTATAACAAATTCGAATTATGATTCTACTAAAGAAGCTACCTTCCGATTTCTTTGCCAATAATATCGCAATACGTTTAGAAAACTTAGCATTACATAGTCAACTGATGAAGGAAATGGAAAAACAAAGGATCTCCGAGTTACCAAAGAACAGCAAAATATTGTTTTCAAGCATTTATGAGTTATATTATCGAAAGTCTTAACCAATTGGAAAGACCTACTATTCAAAGTACAACCTGAGACAGTTATTCGTTGGCATCGAACAGCATTTAAAATTCATTGGAGAAAAAAGTCTGAAAAAATTGGAAGGCCACCTATCTCCAAAGAAATTATTGCTCTAATTGAGAAACTGCACAAGGAGAATCCAACACTATCGCCCGAAAAGTTACATGAACAGATCAAACTTCGTGGTGTTACTAATGCACCTGCTCCGAATACCATTGCCAAATACATTAAGCAAATGGCAAACAAGCCAAAGCCACCCACTGAAAAACAAATACAGTCTTGGAAGACATTCATTAAAAATCATTTATCCGTTACGTGGGCTGTTGATTTCTTTACGATTCCAACGTTCAACTTTAAAATCTTACATGTACTTATAATCATGCACCATCAAACTAGACAGATCGTCCATTTTAATGTGACAACGAATCCAGATGCAGAATGGGTCGTGCAGCAATTCAGGAACGCTACGCCCTATGGTGAAGGCCCCACTTATCTCATACATGATAACGATCCATTATTCAGATCAATTAAATTTCAACGTTTTCTACAATCTTCAGGTATTCAATCTAAAAGAACTTCATATAAATCACCTTGGCAAAATGCTTACGCTGAAAGAGCAATTGGTATTATCAAACGGGAATGCACCGATCATATTATTCCAATCAATGAAAAGCACATCCGTCATCTGCTTAGCGATTACATTCACAACTATTACAACTCACACCGGACACATCAAGGTCTAGCCGGGCAAACACCGATCCCTACACCAAAGCATCTGCCTGTAAAAGCGGAAGAATTAAAGCTCAAAGCAACTTCGGTTATGAATGGCCTTTACCATATATATAAGCGGATCGCTTAATATATAGATTCATAGAATAACAGTGAGCCTTTTTAAAATCGAAGAAGAAAGGCTTTTTTGTCATGCATATTTTTAACTCTCCTAACTACTCTTTAGTTTAGTCAGCTGAAACTCTCCTAGTGCATCATCAATTCTCTGTGAAATAGCGAAAAAAAGAAGCCCATCCAAGGAGATTTCTCGTGAAATTTCCTCGGATTGTTTTTTGCAAAATAAAAATACACAATGTTGCAGAGAATTTGGCGTAGCCCAACTTTACATGGAGAGGCGGGCATGATAGCCTTCTTTGGCAAAGCCAGCCCTTAATACTGCTGGCTTCTTGGCTTAGAAGTCATGCCCGTAGAGGCTCCATGTCAAGTTGTAATTCTCTGCATTCCCCCCCGTTGCAGAACTATGTATTTTACGATTGCACAAAACACTCGGATAGACTTTTTGAAGGCGACAGCTTTCATTTTCAAGAACTAAATCGCTAAACCACCTTCGGCCTTTCGAACTTAGAATGATTCATGATTTACGTCCCCGTGAATCCGCAAAAGCTCCTGCCATCTCATTTCTGAGACAACAGGAGCTTTCATTTTCAAGAACTAAACCTTTAAACCATCTTCGGTCTTTCGAACTTCGAATGATTCATGATTTACGTCCCCCCCGTGAATTTAGTTCTAAATATTACTCTGTAACGTTAACAGTAAGGTCACTTACATTTGCATTTGCTATTTTAGATGTAAATGTCAAAGTACCATTAAAGTTATTAGTAACAGTCCAATTAGGATCAGTTGAACCAATTTCATTTGCAACAGCAGTTGCTACCTGAGTAGAAGACATCCCATTAACAACTCCAACTGTATAAGCTTGGCCATTAACCGTTACAGTAATGTCTTTTGTAGCAAGTGAGTTTGTGAAAGTTGCAGTGTGAGTTTCAGTTGTATTAGCCGCACCTTGTTGGCTAACAGTAGCTGCAGCTGCAGCTACTGTTGTATCCACTTGACTAGCAGTAAGCGTTAAATCAGTCTGACCTGAATCATTTGCATACGTTAATACCACTGAACTATTTCCTGTGACAGAGTCAACTGAATACCCTGTTGGAACACCATCAGTGTTAATAGCAGCTTCAATTTTATCCGCGATATCAGCTGCAGTATCAGTTACAGCAATATCAATAATATAAGTTTCAGCACCTACTGTAATAGAAGCTTTACCAGCTGCCGCTGCGTCATCAGAAACAGTGATTGTGAATTCTTCAGCGTTACCTGCATCATCACCTTGTGTTGTCACAGCACCAGAGATTGTTCCAGTATTTTCTAACGCATAATCTTGTTCAGCAATACTGAATGTAATGTCTGTCAAGTTACCTGCACTAGTTGCTGTAAAGTCTAATTGGCTCGTATTTACTCCATTTACTGCAACATTATATCCAGTTACATTTCCAGTTAACGCTGCTTGGATTTTTGTAGCCACTTGATCCGCAGTGTCACCATTATCTACTTGAACATTCATAGTTGTTGAAGGATTTACTGTATTAACAGTGATTGTATCGGTTGCAATTGATCCGTTTGTGATGTCTGCATTTGCATTTTCAAAATCTTCAGCGTCTCCTTGAACAGAATTTGAAACTGAAGCAAGAACACCAGAATTTGTTACTGTTGCTGGAGCAGCAGCTGATTCAAAAATGAATTCAAAATCGCTAGCTACATTACCTGAAGCGTCTTTTACGTCAGATACATTCAGTACATACGTAGAATCTGCATCAAGATTAACCGCTGGATCAACAACTAGAATGTCTTCTCCATTAGTGCTGTCTGCATCAGAATCAGCAAGGAATACGCTTGAACCAGGCAGTGAAACTGTTGTATTATCTGACAGGTTTCTAAGTGTTACAGTTGCGTCAGAGATATCAAGACCTTCACTCATCTGTACAGCAATACTGTCAGTGTTAAAAGTAATTTGTCCACGTTGAGCAACAGCTGTAACCGAAACACTTTGAGATGAAGTAGTTGTTGTATTAGCAACTGTTCCCTGTTCAGCAACAGTTGGAGCAACATCATCAGTCGCAGCTAAACCAGTTGTAAAGTTAACTGTTTCCGTGTTGTCGGTACCTGTTGGGTTGATTTCAAGTTTGTATCTAGTGTTAGGATCAAGATCATTTGCACCTAAGAACTGAATCTCATAATCTTTATTATTGCTTGAAACAAGATCATATTCAACAACTGGTACAGTAGTGCCATTCACACCAGAATCTACATTAACTAGACGAACTGAGCCTTCTGCAACAGCTAATGTAGATGCAGTTGCATCTTCGATTAGAGGACTTGCTGCATTAAGTGAGAATGAGATTGTCGCTTTGCGATCTACAGTCATTGCTCCATCTTCGATACTAACAGTTGAAACCGCAAGTCCTGCAGCTACTGTTTCAAATTACACTACTTTCTTCGCAATTGTGTTTCCAGCTGTGTCCTTCACACCATCAACAGTTACTGTATAAACAGTTGAATTAGATAGTCTTTCTTCAGGTGTAAATTTATAAGCTTTGTCATCTCCAGCAAAGCCAGCACCTATGCCTGTAATTTGATCATCAATCTCTTCAAGCTCTCCAACTACTTCATTTCCATCAGCATCTGTAACAGTTACTGACTCTGGAAGCACCTCAAAGATTTGCTCTTCTTCAAAGGTAATATAGAAGCTATCATCTGTAGCAGTACCCGTAGTAAGTGTTGTCCCGTCGTCAGATCCCATTAGAACTTCTACATCATTAGCATTATCGTCGCCTTCACTACCTACGAATTCGAAAGAAGCATATTCAGAACTTTCGTTAGGAGTAGCAGCTGTATCATCTACAGCACCTTCTTCAAGAACGACTCTGTACGTAGCATCTTCAAGTGGACTGTTAACTGTTACATCTACACCTTTATCTACCCCCCCTTGAGAAGTTACCAAGCTACCAACAGAGATTGATTCACCATTCGTTGGCGTAACCCATCTTGTTCCCGATTTAACTTGAAGATCAAATTTCGTACTATCGATATTTTGAATCTCTTCATTAAATTCAAAAACAAATGTATCTCCATTAACAACATTTGTTAACATGCCATCCACTAAGAAATCAGCATTAATAGTTGATGAATTATATACATTCACCACTTTTGGAACTGTAACATCTTCACCAACCGTAGTTAATGATAATACGTATGATTTTTCAAGTTCGTTACCATTACTCCCAGCCAATGTGCCATCATTCAATACCACACGTCCTGTTTGAGTAACAATTTCTTGGTCTTCTAGATCTTGACCAACTACTACAATTTTATAAGCTTCATTTCTTTCAAGCTTGTCTTTTGCAATTCTAAGTGTGTACTCATTATCACTTCCAAGTACTGGAGATACACTATAGTCAGTAACCGGCGTTAAAATATCACCTGCTGCTGGGCTAGATGTATCATCTAAATCAACACTTGTTTTAACGATTGCAATGTTAGTCTCATCTAGAGCTAATGCTTCGCTAAATTCAAAAGTGAAATCATGTGCTTCATCAACTGAAAGTGATGTAAGACCATCCTCAGACGTAGCAGACACAACAGTTGGAGATGTGATATCTAAAGTATCAAAAGAAATTGTTTGGTCAACGTCGTCTACATCAGAAGGATCAAGTAGAATGCCTAAGTCAGTCTTCAGTCCACCTAAGAATTGAATTTCATAATCTGTGCCTTCTTTAAGATCAGCATTTGGAACGATTGTAATAATTCCAGAAGCTGCATTGTAAGAAATAGTTGCATCAACAACTTCTTCAGTATCTGTTTCTACAACACGCACATAGTCTTGAACTGAATCAGCATCTAGCTTTTCAGCTACATCTACTTGCAATTGAAGACCAGCATAGTATTCATTGCCATCGGCTTCATGAACGCCAGCTGTTAATTTAGGCCAAACTGTACCTGGTAGAGAAGTACCATCTAATGTCTCTGCAGAATAAGCAGCACTTAACGGTGCGTCTGCATTTACTGTGAAATTAAATGTATAATCTTCAGCATCAGTTCCAGTTAAAGTGTTGACGTTATTTATTGTTACAAAGTACTGTCCATCTGGAAGATCATTAGTAGGATCAATTTCAATTTCAGTAGCATCTGATGCATTCAATCTTACTTGAGCAGCTACACGATTTCCTGTTTCTGCATCGTAGATAGCTACATTAGTTACATTAACAGAAGTGCTATCTAACGCTTCATCGAATTCTACAGTAACAACGTCTACGTTGCTATTTGCATTTAATGGATTCGGGTTAATGAAACCAGTATCAAAAGTTACATCGTCAACTACAGCGTCAGTTGAAGTAGTAAAATTAGTTACTGATTCTGCGAATACTTCACCATCCGCATTTTCAACGTTGTTAACAACTAATTTGTATTCAACGTCTTTATCTAATGAACCATCCAAGTCAACTAAAGCCGTTTCACCATCTTTAGATAGTGACACGTTATTAGCTGTGATTGATACAGGAACGTCTCCATCTGCTTCGAATAAGCGGATGTTATTAATGTTAATCGACTCTTCAGTTACTTTTTCACCAAAGTTAACTTCAAGTGTCGAAGTAACAGTTACTGCATCAAGTGATAATTCTTGACCTTGAGTGTTAATCGCACTTACAGATTCAACTTCAAGAGTTACTACTGCTGCTTCCACTACAACTGTTACAGATGCAGTAAGATCAGATCCTTCAATAGTACCAGTCAACTCATAAGTTCCTGCTTCTGAGAAGTCAAACTCATCAGAGTTCCACGTTACTGCAACTTCTTCAGTAGTATCATCAGAGTAAGTTACTTCTACCATTTCTGGAAGAGTTACATCATCACCTTCAGTTACTGTAATATCATCAATCGCACTTACAGATTCAACTTCTGGTGCTGGTACTGGCGCAACTTCAACAGAAGTTTCTAATTCATCACCATTTACTGATACAAGCTTATATTCAGTTCCAGCAACTTGTTCTTCAGTAGTTAATAC
The DNA here is from genome assembly GCF_000521485.1 of Gracilibacillus boraciitolerans JCM 21714. GTDB lineage: Bacteria > Bacillota > Bacilli > Bacillales > Amphibacillaceae > Gracilibacillus > Gracilibacillus boraciitolerans. The sequence goes on from NZ_BAVS01000005.1 coordinate 25,886, forward strand.
CACTGTAGTAGTTGCATCACCAGCTGCTGCAGTTTGTACTTCTGAATCTGCTTTGCGTTCAACGTTAGTTACTTCCAACGCTGGATCAAATTCAAATGTAAGTTCAGCAATTTCTTGATCAGTTAATTCACCTGAGAAAGTTGCTTCCATAGTAGTACTGTCAATTGCTTTTACACTCTCAACATTTACAACTGCTTCATGTAGCGAATTCAAAAGTGTTCCATACTTATAATCAGCATTAGCTAATAATAGAGCGAAGTCTACACGTTTAATTTCGTCATTTGGTGAGAAAGTTGTTGGTGTAGTACCTTTAATTAGATCATTTGCATAAAGTGTTTCGATATATTTGTTATACCATGCATCTTCTTTTAAATCTGTAAATGGATGATCTACAGATTTCATTTCTAATCCGTACGCATCTACTACAATTTTAGCAAATTGAGCACGAGTTAATGTTTCATCAACACCGAAGGTACCATCTGGCAAACCATCAATTAAATCATTTTCAACAAGAGCATTAACATATTTAGCATACCATGCATCTTGATTTACGTCAGGAAAGTCTGCTGTTTGTGCATTAACTGCATCCAGTTCTAAGATAGCAGATACCATTCTTGCAGCATCTTCACGTGTTATAGAGTCACCTGGTTTGAATGAGCCATCTGGAAAACCAACTACGACTCCTGCATCAACTAGATCACTTACTTGTTGCGCTGCTGGGTGATCAGCTGGAACATCTGGGAAAGACGCTGCGAATGCTGATGGCACTACTGCTGTAGCTGCAACAGCTGCAGTGATCGATGTTGCAAATACTTTTGACTTTTTGGAAATTGTCATTATTTAAATTCCTCCTCGTGATATAAAAATTCGCTTGAGATCCCTGAAACTATTAACCTATGTAATTAAACAATGAAAATAGTTTCGAAGTTAAGCAAATATAAAGCTAATTAGTGCTTCACATAGTAGTTTACTGAGAATATGATTAATTGTCAAGGACTTTTGTAATATTTTGTAGGTTTTAAGTAATAACTAACTAACTATTTATTCATATATTTATTTATATCGTAAATAAATTGTCATATTTAATGATAGTTTATCCTCATCCTTGTAACAATTTATCGATTACCTTTTTTTTATAGCCTATTTTCACCTAATATCTGTTATAATAGCTTTTGAGTTTTTGAAACCTATTTGTAAGTTTTTAGTCCTATGTGAATAAATAAACTACATAATCAAAATATAATGAATAGGTGGTATAGAAAGGGAGTATAAAATTGAAACAAAAATATTGGTTATGGCTCATCATTATTATATTGACGCTTTTATCTATTCCTGGTGTGTTAGCAAGGTGGAATGTCGAGACAGGTAATGATACATATAATACGATCATCCCGTTTAAAGAGATTAATGATTTAACAAAGGAAGATGATCTATCGTTGGAAGAAACGCTGACTAGATTACACGATGCGGGTCTTACAACCGTATCTTTTACACCTGATTCATTAGCTAAATGGTCAAGTCTTGATATAATTAGTAAGTATGAAAAGAGAGAATTAGAGGATATTGTGCGCTTTCATGAAGATGCTGATAACCTTGTGGAAGACAAAGATGGTTTTTACATAACAAGACCTTCAGAAGATTATTATGACGATAAAATAGTTAGCGAGTTCCATCCGATTACAATCAATATTGGAACAGAGGAGTTATATTTTATCGATGAAGAACAATATATAGAAGATGAATTAAAATCTTTAGGTATCAATAAGGAAGGTAATAATGAAAACGGCGAAGAATTATCGGATGAATCAGCTTTCAATTATTATCTAGGTTATAACCAATTATTAATAGAAGAAGTTAGTAACTATGGTTTTGAATATGTGCTTCGTGTGGAGAACACAGAACTTAACAATAATGAAACGATAAATAATATAATTGATTTAAAAAATGATGACACTTCTTCCTTATTATTCTCAGGAGGAGAAGTTATTGGATATCCTGAGAAAGCTGACATACAAACCTATGCCAATCGATTAAATGAAGCTGGTTTCGATTTTTATTCCATTGAATTCACTTATCAGGATGGTTTAGCAACCCTTGCTAGTGAACTTGACTATGATGTTATTCGATTACACAGTATGACCATTGAATCTGATGCCATTGCCGAGTCTGTTCAACGAGCAGTTAGGGCTGTAAAGGAACGTAATATTCGTTCTCTATTTTTACATATACCGGGTATAGGAGAAGCTTCCGATAGGTTAGAAACCACTGAAATATTTCTTAATCGATTAAACAGTCACATCCCCCCCACTAACTATCATTCCGGGGAACCTGAGCCGTTTCAGGATATTGAAATTCCGATCTGGTCGATGATTTCTGTATTACTCGCCGGTATCGCATTCACTTATCTTTCATTAGAAGTGATGAAGAAAACATGGATTCGAATCACAGGATCGATAGTGATGGCGCTTCTCGCTGGGATGTACTTAGGTACAGGCCTGTTAGCAAGCCTACAAGCATTTGGTCTTGCTATCGCACTTCTTACAGCGATTTATGCTACTTTAGCTGCAAAAGATGGGACAACAACCATGAAGGGGGGGATTATGTTAGTTTACCTTCAGGCAATTGCTATTAGTGTCATCGGCATCACAATTATGATCGGAGTCTTAAATGGCGATTCCTTTATCACTGGATTTGCGCAATTCCGAGGAGTGATTCTTGTTTACGTTGTTCCAATGGTCTTCTTAGCGTTATGGGCATTATGGCAGCCATTGAATCGTTTTTATCACCATATGAGAAGCAACTTCGCCGCGGAAATGAAAAAAGTCGTTCACGTTATTTCAAATGCTCAAGTAAAATATTGGCACCTTATTGTCCTAAGTATTGTTGGTATTGGTTTTTATTATTACATTACTCGGACAGGTAATGAAGGTGTTGCAGCTGACGTTGAGATTATTGTGCGTCAACGATTAGAGGAATGGCTGTATGTCAGACCTAGAACGAAGGAATTTCTGATTGGGTTTCCATTATTTATATTAGCGACTTATGTGATTGGTAAGCATCCACGCTTTGGTAAGTACTTACTGATTCCTGGTAGTATTGGATTTTTATCGATCGTGAATACGTTTAGTCATTTGCACATTCCGATATATATTTCGATCATTCGTACAGGATATAGCTTAGTGATCGGCTTAATAATAGGATTAATCCTTATTTACATCTTTAAATGGGGGAAGTAAAAAACTAGCTAAGGTATGGGGGTGATGACTAATGCGCATTGTAATGTCAGGATACTTTGGATTTGACAACACGGGAGATGAAGCAATTCTGCAAGCAATTGTCGATTCGCTTCGCAAACTGCAACCAGACGTGAGTATTGTAGTCTTATCGAATAACCCTGAATCAACAGCTGCTAAGTATCATGTAGAAGCGGTTAATCGTTGGGATATCAAGGCTATTGCTAAAACAATTCGAAATGCTGACGGTTTGATTAGTGGCGGCGGCAGTTTATTACAGGATAAAACCGGTTGGAAGACGATTCCTTATTACACAGCGGTGATGAGAATTGCTAAGTTTTACCGAAAGCCTGTTTTTGTTTATGCACAGGGCATGGGACCGATTGATGGGGCGTTGGGAAATGGCTGACACGTTCCACTCTAAATAAGAGCGATCAGATTACGGTTCGCGATGCCGATTCAAAGAAGTTATTAGAGGAGATTGGTCTAAAGAAGCCGATTGACATTGTACCAGATGCTGTATTCGGATTAGCTGTAAAGCAACAAGCTAGTATATGGCTGACAGATCAATCGTTATCAGCTGATTTTATTACCATTAGCGTTCGCGACTGGCCAGTTGAAACAGACTTTATCAGAAAATTAGCTGCTGTCTGTGATCGTTTTGCAAAGAAGGGGACGGAGATTCTCTTTGTACCGATGCATGGAGAAGATGACCGGCAGACTGCGAGAAAGTTATGGGGGGGTATATGGAGACAGAGGCTCGACACGTACCAGTAGAATTGGAGTTAGAGGAAAAAATTTCGATCATCGCTGCTTCATGTATGCTGATTGGCATGCGTCTTCATTCTCTGATATTTGCCAGTCTGTCGCATACTCCTTTTGTCGCCATTTCTTATGATCCGAAAATAGATTCCTTTGCACAATTAGTTAACCAGCCGATTGGTGCTAATGTAAATGAGAGTAATTGGTCTGAGAACGAACTGTATGAGATTGTAAATGATGTGTATGAAAATGTTGACGATTATCACAGTCTATTAAAAAATCATGTGGAGCCATTAAAACGAGATGCATTACAAACAGCTCAGCTGGCATTAGATACCTTTCAATAACACATAAACACATAGAAGAAGCCTCGTCCTGGGACGAGGCTTCTTCTATTATTTGTTTCTTATTTTCATACTATCGACAAAATTTAAAATCGGACGATAATTTTTACTAATTAAACCAGTCACTTCAACCACTAGTTCAATTACGATAAGCAGTAAAAATAACGTTACGGTAGAGCCCATACGGTGGAACGGTTAAATACAATCGCAGCGATACTAAACAGACAGCTAAGCGCATAAATAAAGATTACCGTTTGTCTGTGAGAATAGCCCATCCGAATCAAACAATGATGAAGATGAAATTTATCCGGGGCCATTAATGGTTTATGTTGAATTTTTCTTCTGACGATCGCAAGGACTGTATCCATAATCGGTACACCTAACACAATTATTGGGATAAGAATGGATAAGAATGTCACATTTTTAAATAAACCGGTAATAGCTAATACACTAATCATATATCCTAAGAATAACGAGCCCGTATCCCCATAAACACCTTGGCAGGATTAAAGTTATAGACTAGGAATCCTAATGTGCTTCCAAGTAATAACAGTGCGATAAAACCAATATAGACATTGCCCATAACCATTGCCATACCTGCTATTGTAATGAGGACAATCGAAGAAACTCCTGCAGCTAAACCATCTAATCCATCAATCAGATTGACTGCATTGGTTATCCCTATTATCCAAATAATCGTAATCGGGATGGTGAATAGTCCGAATTCCACTCTTTCACCAAATGGTAATACGATAAACTCCATTTGGACACCGCCAATCACGGTTACGGTTGCGGCAATAATTTGTCCTAATAGCTTTACTTTGGCACTGAGTTGATATAAATCATCCAGGAAACCAACCGCTGTAATAATCAATGCACCTACAAGCATTGGCCAGGCCTGTATCATACCAGGGTTAAAAATAAAGAATCCGATAAAGAAACTTATCACGATTGCCAAGCCACCTAAACGCGGCATTACTTTCGTATGGACTTTTCGTTCGTTTGGTTGATCGACAGCTCCAATTCGAATAGCAAATTTTATAACAAATGGTGTAATGATAACGGAAATAATAAAACATACCGTTAAAGCTAATAAGCTCATATTTGCCTCCTATATATTTATGAATATAACGAATATCTATTTTTCACAAGTCTCTGATACATTATATAGAAGTAGATTGCAAATTTCAACCGTTAACTTCATTTCTTTTCATCATAAGTGTCGGAATCCGTACATGGTACTTACATCCTTCTTTTGATTATTTTACGTAAACTGCTTATTAATGGTTTTTGGCCATTTAGCACCACACCAGATAACTCGGCAATAATTTGAATTCCCAGAAGAATAAACGTAAATATAATTAAGGAATTTAATAACTGAGTGCTGCTAAAAATAACCGCCATCAATCCAAAGAAAAAGCTGAAAGCATAAATGATCAATACCGTCGACCGATGACTGTAGCCCATATCAAGTAGTCTGTAATGAAGATGCTTGCGATCAGCATTTCCGATCCCCCCTCTTTATTAATTAACCGTTTCATCATGACAAATAAGGTATCAAATATTGGAACAGCTATTACAATAATTGGAATGATAAAACTAAACAAGGCTACATTTTTAAATAATCCGAGCATTGATATCACTGATATCGCATAGCCAAGAAATAATGCACCAGTGTCCCCCCCCATAAATATCGTCGCTGGATGGAAATTATGATACAGGAAGCCTAAACAGCTTCCGACAAGGACAATGCATAAATAAACAACGATAAGCCGATAATCCATAATTGCTATAATCAGAATACTCGTTAATCCAATCGCTGATACCCCGGAGGCTAATCCATCCAGTCCATCAATCAGGTTAATCGCATTTGTCACACCTATTATCCATATAATCGTTAATAGAAAACCAAATTGATTTAACTCAACGGAACCAATAAAAGGCATCGTCAATCTGTCAATTACAAGCCCTGAGGAAATAACAACACCTGCTGCTGCTAACTGACCAATCACTTTCTGATAAGCTTTAAGCCAATCGTATCATCCAGTATTCCTGTGATGATAATAATAATTCCGCCAATGATGATTTCAAGCATATAGGGATGTTCTGGCTGAAGGTAAATTAATCCGGCCGCTACACCAGCAATAATTGCAATTCCACCTAATCTGGCCTTTATCCCATCATGTTGTTTACGTCCTTTTGGTACATCAATGGCATTTATTTTAAAGGCTAATTTCTTTACCAGTGGAGTCGTAAAAAAGGCTACAAGTGTCGCTATAAGAAATGCGATGATTAATTCCGTAATATTGTACATTGTTTACAAACACCTACTTTGATTTCTGGATATTAAATATTTCGTTGGTTTATTCTATCTTTAGTGGGTTATCATGAAAGCTTCACTTTATCTGTTGTGTACTTTATAGTATTACTTTCAAAAATGCAAAAGTAACACTATCATATAATACCATATGTTTGTCTAATCATCTACAACAGTGAAATAATCTTGTTTTACCTACGTAATTAGTGGTCTGATATTTAGATGATTCTTGCCTCTATTCGATTTATAAAACATTAGCATATGGAATAACTGTGTAAATTATTACATGAATATTACATTATTTGATAATTTCTTCAACATATATTGCCAAAACCTATTAGATTCTTTATAATTAATGAAAAGAAGGATTATTGATTTAAGGGGAATGCCCATGGAGCGCAAAGAACTGCGAGAACAACAAAAAAAGCAAAAAAAGAAAAAAAGAATAAAAACTTCCTTGCTTATATTAGGATTAGTAATTGTAATAGGAATTAGCCTTGGTGCCTATATTTTATTTGAAACATATCAAGCTGCCAGTGGTACCTATGATGAATTAGAACGAGGCGAAAAGTCTGAAAAACGCGAAGAAGTTGTCAAGATTAGTCAAGATCCAATTTCAATTCTGTTAATGGGCGTCGAAGATTATTCTTCAGATGGAGATCATGGAAGATCCGACACGATGATTGTCGCCACCTTTAATCCTGGCAATGAAAAGTTAAAATTGTTGAGTATTCCCCCCCGTGATTCCTATGTAACCATCCCTGGTAGGGAAGGAATGGACAAGATTAATCATTCCTTTGCATACGGCGGGAAGGAATTAACTGTCAAAACTGTAGAAGAATTATTGGATATTCCAATTGATTATTATGCCACCGTCAACTTTGATGGGTTTAAAAGCATTGTCAACACACTTGGTGGTATAACCGTTGATGTACCATTTGACTTTGAACAGAATAGTGATGACCAGAAAGCCGAAAAGCTTCAGTTCTTTGAAGGTGAAATGGAGTTAAACGGACGATATGCCCTGGCATATGCACGAATGCGTCTGGAAGATCCTCGTGGTGATATTGGCCGTAATGAGCGACAAAAGCAAGTGATTGAAGCAATCATCAAAGAAATTACTTCACTTACTGCAATAACAAAAATTGAAGATCTAGGTAAGAATTTAGAATCCAATGTCGAAACAAATTTTAAAGTTGGTGATGGCATCAACTTTTTAAGTAAATATGCGGATTTCCGAACATCTAATATTGATCAAGTTACGTTAGAGGGTTCAGATCAATATATTGGTAATACCTATTACTATCAGTTAAATGAAGAGTCCTTAAATACTGTAAAGCACGAGTTACGTGTTCACTTAGAAATAGAAGAGCCTGGTCAACCAACTGAATATTCTCAGGAAACAGAAGCAGAGCCAACCTCGTAAAGAGGTTGGCTCTGCTTCAATACTATCAAAGGTAATTATGAAGTGGTAGTACTGCTTACCAATCGCTTCGACTTGTCGGCCTACCTTTCCACGGGTTTTTCTCCTCAGCTAAACTTTATATTCGTTTGAGTGTTTGGGTTATGATTGAATAGTCGTTTTCATTTGCACTTTCTGTCCAGATACGAAGTCCATAGAATTTAGTTCGTGAAGCAGAACCCCAACTCCAAGATTCACAGTTTTTCATAGCTTCTAATTTTATACGTAATGTTATTTGATTTTTTTTCGGTGTGAGTTTCAGATTAAAAAAGTTTTCTTTGTTGCTAAGTGCGATATCTTCCTTATGGATCTTCTTGCCTTCTAATATAACAGAATATTGAATTCTTCCCTTATTCCTGGGCTTTTGATAAGAATTATGAAGTACAAAGGAAACCATATTTTCCTTCTTCTTGATAACATCTAATGTTATTTCTACTATTGTGTAATCCTTCTTTTTTGGTGCCTTAATATTCGAAAGCCGAAAAACAATTTCCTGTGACTGTTGTTTCATAGTTACTTCCTTATTCAAATGTTGATTTTGGCAATATACATTTGCATTATTCAAATCAACCATTTCACTAGCTATAGCATGTGATCGATCTAAATTACGAAGCAATTTATTTTCTAGTGAGACATTATATAGTTCATTCTCTATTTCACCTTTTTTGAGATTTGCCTCCAGGAGTTCCTTACGTACTAAATTAGTCTTCATATTTCGTAAAGATCTTGACGAGGATAGAATCGATAAATTTCCTTATGGCGATTAATACCTTGTTTTAATAGCTGAACTGCCATATCAAATGTTTTAGCTGATTTCGCTGTTTCTTGTTTTACTGCTTCATTTAATTTACTGACAAGTTCCCTTCTATTATCAATTAATTCACGATATTTTGTCGTAGCATCATTTAACTTAAAATCAAGTTCTAACAAGTAAGGTTCCATCTTCATATTCTGATAGTGTGCCATAACCTTCTCATCATAATTAAAGCCTATAGCGGGTACACCGAAGCGATTCGCTAATATAGAGCCATGAAGTCTCATTGATATTGCTGCTTGAGCATAACCAATTAGGCTAAGAAATTCATCATATTTACCATTATGCTTATAAATGTGAGTATCTTCATGTTTTGACATTAACATGCTGACACGTTCATGGATATTATTATCGTCGGACTTCCCTCTTCCAAATTGATATGGCAAGAACAATATTGTAGATGTGTTACTCTCAGATAAAACACTATCAAGATATGTCGCTATGTTTTGTTCAAAGAACTCAGGGCTATCCCGCCAATCTCTCAGCGAAACTAATATCAAATTATCTTTTAAATGGTGCTGCTTTATATATTCCTGAGCTAATTGTGTCCCGGGGTATTGTAGCATATAGGTCGGGTCTGAGGTTTGATGAATTTCCTTCTGCACACCAGGAATTGATTCAAGCAATTGCTTGGAATGTTGATCACGAACGGTAATAAGGTCCATTTGGTTGGCCAGAAATTTGGCGAATTTTCTTGCTTCAGGATTTGTTAAAGGACCCACTCCTAAGGCAAAATACATCTTCGGCACTTCATGAATGTTAGCAATTGTCGGTAAAATACCCATTCCAGCAATTCCATTTGTAATACTGTCAAAGAAATCCGGTACACCAGCCGACTGATTAAAGGAATAATCATTTAGAAGTCCGCCACCTCCGTAAATTAACAAATCAGCCTCTTTAATAAAGCGGTCCATTCGATAATAATCCGTGCGTGGCAAACTGTAAAAGCCTTGTTTCAAGGTTATAGCTTGCGGATTAAATCCTGCCACCATAATTAACGTGTTAGGATGCTGCGCTTTGATATGATGACTGATAGATTCCAGTATTAAATCATCACCTGAATTCAATGCTCCATAATAGCCCTGTATAATGACTTTGGCAGCTTTTTGCTTTTGACCAATTAATTTACCTATTTGAGAATAACGCTCCATATTCAATAAACTCTGTGTTTGGTTAATATCCTGACGAATATAAGCAAATAAATCTTCCCATCTTGACTCCCACATATGCTTTTCCACTAGTTTAGCAAAAGATTTTCTTCGTATATTTTCTGCTTCTTCAGGATGTGCCAGATAATATTCTATCTTTTCCTTTAAATCGAATTCATTCTTATATCCGATGATTTCTTCCCCGTAATCAAAAAAGATTTCCATTTCTTCAAAAATCTCGGTACATAAAATACCACCATTTGCAATCGATTCAAAGACGCCTATCTTCAGATTGGTATATCCTGCCCGTGTCGCAGGAAAATTTATATGAAATTTCCCAGCTCGAGCTGCTGAGAAAAAATCTTCTCCACTGACAGGAAATGCACCTGGTATTTCCCAACCTGTACCATATACTTTAACATCTAAGGATTGATTCAGATGATTCATCACGCGATTACGATCTTCGCGATTAAAGGCATTTCCGATACAGACAACATCTGCATTCCAATCTGGTCTTGCTACAGCTTCAGTTTCAATGAAGGATCGGTCAATTGCAAAGGGGGGGAAATGAATAGTATTATTTATTCCAGCCTCTTTATACATATTTAACGCTTCAATCGCATTTGTTGCATGATAATCGAAACGATGTGCGAATTTCTTTGTGCCGACAAATACATCAGGGTCTGACAACGTAATGCCCACTAATATAAAACCTAGATCTTTTAGCCAATTGCTGTCTTCTTCAGAAAATGTGTATCCTCCCGCATTACAAATAATAATTTGTGGTTTGAATTCTTTTAAGATTGGCTTTAATTGATCCAATTTTATCTCAACCGGTCCTATTCCACCGGTAAGTCTGTCTGGATTATAGACAACACCTCTAAAATCATCTGTATTAAAATCAAATACGGTATGTCCTAAATTTTCCAGTGCCTGTTTCATTCTGCTAACGATATCTGTTTTACCAAATGCATATCTTCCTATATGTAATATTCGGTAAAATTCTGATGCTTCAATCGTTCTATTTCTAAGTTCCTCTCGTTGCTCTTCAACAGACGGTAAATTAAATTGTTTACTCATCGATTTCCATCCTTTCAGCATTATCGCATTAAAAGATGCCATTCATGCTTTTGATGTTCTTGCATATATGGCAGATACATTTCCAGAATATCTTTTAGCACTTCTTTTGCTTGATCCTTATCATATTCTTTCATCCGATTCCATTTCTTCAAGTACCAATTATTAAAATAATAGGAAAATCGCAATGCCAGATATTCATCTAATAACGAATGATTTTGGAGAAATTCTAATTTCCTTTCCTCAATTTTTTTATACTTTAAAAAAGTTTGTAATGTGATATTATTTACAGAAGATCCTTCAACACCCGCAAAATAGATATGAATTATTTCATTAATTGTTGCAAAACTTTGCGCGTTGTAAAGCACCTCCCAAAAATATAGTGTGTCTTCACCGACAACACCCTCCACCATTTTTAATTTTCGCTCAAGTAAAAACGATTTTTTCATCATCATTGCTTGTATACTTTGACTTTTAAAAGAAGTATCGAGCAAGATTTCTGCTGCATGTTGTTGTGTAAAAATATTTTGCTGAGGGAAACATTCATAAACAGATTTAAAGTAATTGACTTCACGGCAATTTTTATCTGCCTTAATAATATTTCCAATCACAATATCCACATCTTGTTCTATTATACTTTGATATAGTTTAGTATATCCTTCATTCACTGCTTCATTATCCGGATCCAGGAAAGTAATAAATGGTGTAGTCGCAAGTTCAATTCCCTTATTACGGGGGGGCGTGATGCACTTCCACTTCCACCAGTTGGATAGAAAAATGTTTGGATATTACTATACTTTCTAGCTAATCGTTCAACTATTTTACAAGTATAGGAATCGGTGGAACCGTCATCAATCAAAATGATTTCCATCTCATGGAACATTGAAGATCTTCTTAAGCTGAGAAAGCATTTCCCATATAGATGGTCACCATTATTATAGATAGGCACAATTACACTAAATTTTGGATGATGCCGTCTATTTATTTGCTTCATAACCGTCTGTATTTCAAGCCCATCAATTGCATATCCTTTATCAAAGGAATGACTTTCTTCGTGAAATTGTCTGATCCATTCAGATAAAGAACAATGATTTAAAGCGAACATAGTAAGTGAGCTGTCGCTATAAGTTTCCACAAATTGATGTTCCTTGACAGGTATAATTTCATGATTAGTTACTTTTATATCCTTCGTAACAAAACGAACATCTGTATATTTAAAGCCATTTATCATATCTTCCAGATGAAATTCTTCATAGAGATACGTGTCTGAAAAAATAGTTACATACTCCATCTCTTGTTCTTCATCAGTAGTATCATGAATACCCTTTAGGATTTTATGCGGATATGTCTGCCGATCAAAGCTTTCTTTAATTTGTTGATAATTATCATGTTCATCATATAATACGACAATAAATTTCGGATGATTATCGTTAACTTCCATACCTATTTTTTTTAACAGGAATTGTAACCGATGAAAGCTAGTATGCTTACGCATAACCTTCCTAACACCAAACATTTGAATTTCATATAATTCTTCTGTTGTGTAGCGACGTAAAATATTCTGAATTTCCCCTTTTGTAATACCCATAAAGACGGATGGAAAGAGATTATTAACCCCCGTTACTATAATTTGAAAGAATCAGATTACCCATTCCCTGAAGCTCAAATATTCTGCTTGCAAACATAGTTGGACTATCTTGTATTGAATTTAAATTAACCATCCAGCTATGTAACATAGACAGCTTTTGAATGGATGCATGATCGATGGAAGGTGACAGAAATGGTAAATATTTAATAGGGAATAAATAATTTGGATGATTACGCTGATAGTTCCGATCAATGATTTTTAAATTTTCCCCCCCAGATTGGATTACATCATCAAATATTCGCATCGTATCTTTTTGACGATGTGGATATTTGGCATACCAGGATCCCGCGAAAACTACTAACTCATCTTTACCCGGTCGTTGTCTATTAATCGGATTATTGTAAACAGGATTGAAACCAAACTCTAATAGGTAGACGCGCTCATGCTGACAATCAAGCTGGTAATTAGAAATTATCTCAGCAGCAGTTGTAAATACAATATCACATTGCTTTGCAATATCAATAAAAATAGAATAATTTGGTGGATCTTCTTTCGAGTAGAACACAATTGTCCTGTTATCTGCTTTAAAGAATTTAATTAGCTGTTGGATTGTCTTACGCATAGTGGTGTTTTTGGGGGTTACCTAACCCCCCCTTCCATTCTTCGTTAAGACCGTTCCACGTCGTTACAATCCATACAAAATCCAGCTTATCTTTATAGTCTTTATAATTATCCGGTGTTAAATAAATCAATTCAGCAGTATTCTCATATGCTTTGTACAAAAACTCATCAGCAATAATACCAATTTTAATATTATATTTATGAAAATATTGAGAACCATTACTTGGAGTAACATTAGCTGCATTAGTAATAGTAATTACCTTGGAAGGAAAATCTTCATCAACCATTTCCTGTTTCAATTGTTGATAATGTTCCAAATCAACCACTTGTTCTTGAAATGGATAGGTGTCTAAGCTAGAGGAAGCTTTAATTTGATTCCATAGAAACCGTTCTTTAGTAGTACCCGTCTTACTTTCTTCTTTTAATTGGTTCTCAATATCATTTAACTGCGTTTGCAATTTTGCTTCCTCTTCATTCATTTTCATTTGATCCATTTACCTTCGCCTCACTCTATTACGAATACTCCAATATTTCATAATTAATCTGCCTGCTTTTGAAGATTTTAAATTTTTATATTTTTTATCGGTATCTTGAAAGGATTTTTTTAACTTTTCATAGTCTTTTAGCAAATCCTGATATTTTTTTTAAGACGTTTTTTTCACTACTTAGATGGTCTCTTAATTGATTCATTACTTCTACTTTTTTTAGTTTTTCTGTCTTAAATTGTGTTTTATAGTAGTCTAAGATCCTTTCTTCTCTGGCTTTATGAATCCATTCCAGTTTTTTAAGAAGTGCAACATCCATTAATAGTGGATGATCGTGAGTGGTTGTGATAAATTGGATATAAATATAAGGTGATATCCATTCTAATTCTTCTAAACGGTGCTTATGATCTTCTAATTCAAAATAATCAGTCCAAAATGGATGAGCAGGATATAATTCTCGTGTATCATCCGCATTTATCAGAAAGGTGCAACTACCGCGTGATCGCAATAATGACTTCCAACCCAAAAACTTTAAAGTATAATTTGACCTTTCAAAAATAATTACCGAGTCGAAATAGTGCTTATAGCTTGCCGACTTCCAATCGTCCATCGATAAAAAATGGTAAGAAGGCACATGTTTAGACTGAAAGTAATCTAATCTAGCTTGCAACTCCATTCCATCTAATATTGTAATTTCACGTTCCTCTTTAACAAGCGTTTGGAATAGATGAATTGGCAAATCTCCAACAATCAATAAATGATTGCCATGTACGTGTTCATATAACCAACTTTCCCGAGCTGTAACATGTTTTATTTCATTCATTAGCATATCTCCTTTAAGCTTATAACCCTAATCCTACTAGATAAGCCAGAATCAATAACGGGCAGATTAATAGAAGCTTCGGTATGAACCATCTGATAAAAGATGTTTTTTTTGTTTTTTCCAATACATCTTTGGAGTTAATATATTGTTTCTTTAGACTGGTATTTTTTAATTGTGATTTTCGTTCAGCTGTCATTTTTTTAACTGTGTGTACATAGGTATTATATTGCTTTATTACGTCTTCTACTACACCGAAGGCTCGTAATTCTCCATAGTGCAACCAAAGAATTCTGTCACAGAAGGATTTCATTTGGCTTGCAGAATGGCTGACGAAAAATATCGTTTTCCCCTGCTGTTTAAATTGATTCATTTTATCTAAGCATTTATTCGCAAATGTTGAATCCCCCAACGGATAATGCCTCATCAATAATTAATATATCGGGATTTGTATGAACGGATATAGCAAATCCTAATCTTGAGCGCATACCACTGGAGTAATTTTTTACTGGTTTATGGATATAGTCCCAAGTTCTGCAAAATCCATAATGTCATCTTCCACCTTCTCAATTTGAGCCTCAGTTAATCCATGCATCATACACTTTAAGTGAATATTATCGATTCCAGAAAGGTTATTATTTAATCCAGCAGAAATAGCAATCAAAGAAGGTGTGCCATTTAAGTAAACACTACCTTTCGATGGTTGGACAACTTGACCGAGAATATTAGACAAAGTAGATTTACCAGAACCATTCAAACCTAAAATACCAATTGTTTCTCCTTCATTAGCAGTAAAGGATATCTCTCTTAATGCCGCAAACAGCATCTCGTTTTTTTTTCTTTTTTAGAGACAAAAATTCCAATAATTGATCTGAACGTTTATTCTCTGTGGAATATAATTTATAGACATTTTCTAATTTTACTTTATATGTCATGAAGTTCCCTCACAATTTTATAAATAATCAACAAAATCTTCGCGGAAATGTATATGTAATTTAGCACCTATTAGTAACAATGTGATCGTGAATACCCAAAAATAGGAAGTGTAAACTAAGTCATCAAAAAACCATGCAGTGCCTAGAAATGAATTCCTAATTCCATCTATAATATAGTATAAAGGATTCAATTGCAGTAAATTCGTTAATAATGGTGGAACCCTGTCTCCAGTTGGATCCCACAAAATCGGTGACAAATATAATAACATTCTCATAGTAGATGATAGAAATGTTTGGTAATCCCTTATTAACATTGAAATGGTAGAGCTAAACAATGAAAAGGCAAAAATGAACATAAACATACAGAAAAAATAATAGAATAATTGAATCCAAAATAATGAAATACCCACGCCGTTAATAATTAATACAACAACAAAGATCAACATAAGTACAATAAATTGGACACTATTACTCAATATTTTAATAGTAGGTAATAAACTGACCGGAAAGTTCATCTTCGATACTAAGGATACCTTTTGATGAATACTGTTAGAACCTTGTATCATGGATGGACTGATAAAAAACCATGGAATCAAGCCCATTAACAACCAAATAATATAAGGTAGTTCTCCAATTGAAGAACCGCCCCCCCTTAAACCAACACCAAATACAATCCAATAAATCACAATTTGGATAATAGGTGTTAAAAATTGCCATAGAGTTCCTAAATAATGAGATTGATAATCTGCTCTCACCTCAAAACGAGACATTCGATATATCAATCTCTTGTTTTGTATCTGTTCCATAATAATCGTTTTTACTGCATTAAACATTTTTATGCTTCCCTTTAAATAAATTAGTTAACATAGTTATATAAATTGCCATAATTCACATAATTCATTGATGCATCTGTATTATTCACGATATTTTTTGTATCAAAATTTGTTGGGTTCTCATTGTTGCAAAATGTTCTCCTGTTAAATCTTTAAATTCATTATGATCCGCTAAGATTAACACTATATCAGAGCCATCCAATGCTTTTTCTAAGTCTTTTTCCACAAAGCTCAGTTTCACGTGTGGATCATAAGCTACAACGTCATATTCTGGTTTTGCATGTAATATTTCATAAATTTCCATCGCAGGACTTTCCCTGATGTCATCGACATTACCTTTATAGGTTAAACCGAATACGGTAATTTTTTTGCCGTTGTTTTTAGCTAAAAGCTTTTCGGTAGCATTCACTACATAGTCAGGCATGGAGTTATTGATCTCTCTTGCTTGATTAATGAGTTTGGTATTTTCCGGTGCTTTTGCAATAATAAAGTATGGATCAACCGCTAAGCAATGTCCACCTACGCCAGGTCCAGGTGTGTGCAGATTAACACGTGGGTGTTTATTGGCCATTTCAATTACTTCCAGAGCATTAATTCCTAATTCAGTCGAAACTTTCGCTAATTCATTGGCAAGGGCAATATTAACGTCACGGAACGTGTTTTCCATTAACTTGGACATTTCTGCAGTTTTTGCCTGGGTTTTTACGATTTCGCCTTTTACGATTCTTTCGTATACTTCTGCACCTTTTTCTGTACAGGCATCTGTAATGCCACCTACCACTCGATTATTATAAATCATTTCATGCATAATCTGACCTGGTAACACTCGTTCTGGACAATGCACTAAATAAATATCTTCCCCCCCGATTGTAAAGCCAGCTTCTTCAAGGCGTGGTTTAATACTATCATCCATCGTTCTTGGTGCAATGGTAGATTCGACGATCACTACATTTCCTTTTTCTAAATAAGGGATAATGCTTTCTACTGCGGATAATACATATTTTAAGTCACAAGATTTATGTTCGTCATTACTATTAGGGGTGGGTACCGCAATAATAAAAGTATCGGCTTTTTCCGGACTTAATTGTGCCTTAAAGTTCCCTTTCTCAATTACTTCTTCCAGCGCTTCCTGTAAACCTGGTTCTTCTATATGAATCTTACCATTATTTAAAGAATCAATTACATTCTGATTCACATCAACTCCGATTACGTCTACATCATGCTTCGCAAACATAATCGAAGTTGGTAAACCAATATAACCTAAACCTACTGTACATAATTTCATTTTCAACACTTTCCTTTCATTCCTTAAAATTGTTGATATAGTTCTAATAATTTATGTTGTTCCCTTTCCCAATTATACTGCTTTCTTGCCGAAATACAATTCTTACTGAATGCTTCGCGTTTATCGGGGTTTTCCAATAAGTAGTTAACGCCTTTTGCTATTTGATCTGGTAAATGCGGATCAATCGTCACACCTATCTGATTTTCATCCACTACCTTCTTAATTTCAGGGAAATCACAGGCGACCACAGGTACTTCTGCCATCATATATTCAAATAATTTGTTTGATGATGCGGAATAATGATTGAAACACACATTATTTAAGACCTGAAAACCTAAATAGCCATTCTTAGTATATTTAGGCAATTCCTTAAGTGGAACTTTTGGGATAAACTTAATCTTGTCTTCTAAGTTTCTCTCTTTAACCATTTGTTTTAGTTTTTCTTTTATCTTTCCGTCTCCGATAAACACTAATGTACCCTCTTTAAATTGCGGAAAAGCTTCGATAATATTTTCCAGGCCTCTTCCCATTTGAATACCACCCTGATATAAGAGGATCTTCTCATCCTTTGGCAAATCTAGGATAGCATGTAAATCTGCTTTTTCTTTTTCGATGCTTATTTCTTCTGTTGGATAGTTGTGCAGTACATATGGGTAAAAGCCATATAAATCTTCATTATATTTTGCTCTTGTGGCATTCTCTACCATCATCGCATCCATACGCTGAATGAAGAATCGTTCAAATTTCTCGTACCACGGACTATCATAGCCTGTTCTACTTGTTTGGACTTCATGTGAGTCGTAAATAAGAGGCTTTTTATTTATCCGCCATTTGGCACTTATATATCCTTGTGGCATGGTATTCAAATCATTGGAATGATAGATATCATAATTACCACGATGGCCTTTCCAGATCATTCTTAAAATTAACGATCCTCTTATCCAGAGCACCCTTACTTTCGTTTTTAACAACAGAATCGCGATCACTGTTAATGGCAGGATAACCCATGGGAATATATAAACCAGAAAAGCCCATATGATTGCTAGTGGGACTAGCGGCCATCTCTTACCGACTACAAAACGGTAACTATCTTGCATAAATAAAAGTAAGCTTGGATAGCGCTTCATTCGATATACTCGAAAATGCTCGTTTATTTCTTCATATTGCTTGACGTTTGGATCATCAGGGTCATCGATGCAAATAAGCTCCACATCGTAGCCATTTTGCGCCAACGAGGTCCCTTCCCGCATGACACGGGCATCATTTGTGAAATGATTCCATACAAACATTCCTACTCGCTTCATTCGATACCCCCTCTTTATTTAATAAAATCTACTATTTTTTTTATATTATTCTCCCATAAGAAGTGCTGTTTTATTACGCGCAAACAGTTTTTCTGCAGTTTATTTAATAATTGCCGGTTTTCTCTCAGCTCTACTATTTTTTCTATGAGAGGGAGAGCATCACTTGAACTATAAACATATCCTGCTTCATTTTCTATTATTAAATCTGCTGCAACACCTTTTAAACCTGCAATAATAGGAGTCTGACATGTCATGTAATCCAATACTTTTCCAGGTAAGACGGTCGTAAATACTTCTTCTTCATTTAAAAAAGCAATGCTTACATCAGCATTTCTAATTAATTGTAAACTTTGGCTCCTTGTTGCAGGTTCATGCATTTTTACATTATTTAAAGATTCTTTTTGAATATACTCTTTAAATTCATTCGTTCTCATTCCATAGCCAACAACATCAAAATGAATGTTATGTTATTTAAGTCCTGTGCAACCTGCTTGAGCCGGTCGATATCCTGAGCTAAACCTAAATTACCTGCGTATATTACTTTAAATTCATCATGGTTTTTTCGGTTCGCATGTAATTCGTATTGTCTGGGTCCGTTAGGTAGATAAATAATCTCTTTATCTGTCTTTAATTTTTTCTCTATATGTTGTCTGAAGCCCTGACTATTAATCACAATAGTATCAGCCGTTCGATACATTTTCTTTTCTAAATACTGAAAAATATTAATAATCCATTTTTTATCGAAGCTTTTGACCCCCCCTGTCAAACTATCAGGCCATAAATCTCTTACTTCTAATATAAGTTTAGAATGTATCAGTCTTCGCCCGATTAATGCTGATAAAACAATAAATATTGGGGGGGTCGACACATATAAATAATCATAGTTATCTTTTCGCCTCTTCCATAATTCCAATGTGAAGCGATACATAATTTCTAAATAAAAAAAGAGCCTACTGAATAATTCATTTGAAAACCTTTTATTCTTAATTGGTATTCTTGTTATTCGTTGCTCTTGGTTATTGACTTCCTCATCGTCCCAAAACATTCGATCTTTATACATATTTTTATTGGGGGGGTAGGATGGTTCAATTGTTAGGACTTCTACATCTATATTATCTTTTAACAGTAATTGAAAGATGTTTTTCATACGATTCCCCGCACTGCCTATCGCAGGATAAAAATTCTGAGTAATAATTAAAACCTTTTTTTTCATTCCTCAATCTCCTATAATAAAAGAGCACTCTATTAACTACCATAATATTACTTTAAAACATATCAAATGGCAATCATCAATTTTAATATTACACATTTTGTAACATTATTGCTTTCAAATTCTATTAATAAAACCCTGAGGTAACGTAACACCTCAGGGTTTATTTTATGCTTCTTTCTTCTCTTTCCTTCCAAACCAGCCTTTCACCCGCTCTGACAGATTATCAAAATAGGTATATATAACTGGAATTAACACTAAGGTAAAGATACTTGATGTCGCTAAACCAAAGATAACAGTGATTGCCATTGGCTGTTGCATTTCGGCGCCTTCTCCGTAACCCAGGCTAATGGTACCATTGCCAGGATCGTTGTTAAAGTCGTCATTAAGATCGGACGCAGCCTTGTTTTACCTGCTTCCACAATTGCCTCATGTCGTTCGACCCCCCCTCGTCTTCTTAAGATATTGATATAATCGACGAGAACGATCGCATTGTTTACGACAATACCGGCGAGCATGATCACCCCCGATGAAGGCGGTAATCGATAGGGCTGGCCTGTGACAAACAGTCCGCCGAATACCCCCAATAGCTGTTGCTGGCATCGAGAACATGATGATTAACGGAAATAGGAAGTTCTCAAATTGCACAGCCATTACGGCATATACTAAGAAAATTGATAATAGTAAAGCTAAGCTAAGATCTGCAAAAGCTTCCACCATATCTTCTGCCTGACCACCGATCGAATAGTCATACTCTTCAGGGAAGTTCATGCCATTAAGGGCTGCTTCCACGTTGGCAGAAATCGTTCCTAAATCACTGCCAGAGATACCAGAGGTAATGTTTACTTGACGTTGCTGATCCTGTCTGGTAATCGTTGCAGGACTTTGGACTTGTTCAAAATCTGCAACAGTTGTTAAGGAAATCATTGTTCCCTGTTGATTTTGAATCTTTAAATTCTCTAAGTCATTAATAGTCGAACGCTCATCTTCTGGAAACATCAGCGTGACATTCATTTCTTCGCCATCTTCGCGATACTGCATCACAGTCTGACCCGTGAAACCAATCTGGATCTGGCTCATGATTTCCTGATAACTTAAGCCATACTGTGCAGCAAGTTCGCGGTTAACCTGAATTTGCATTTCTGGTTGTGTATCCGCTAAAGAGGAGGTTGGATTATAGACTCCTTCTACATCCTCTAAAACCATCAGGACCTGGTCGGATAATTGCTGTAACACTTCTGTTTCGGGACCACTGATTTGGATCTGAATTGGATCACCAAAACCAGCTGCACCTGAACTTGCCTCAGAAACAGTGATTTCTGCTCCAGCAATATCCTGTAAATCCTGATTCACTTCCTGTACAAAAGAAGCGGTCGTTTGCTCGCGTTCTTCCGGTGCCACTAATTGAATTTGATAAGATGCAGCAGATCCATCTGACATCACCGCTTGTTCAGGATTACTGCTTCCCACAGTGACATAGCTTACGTCAATAACATCCTCGTGTTTGATAGCTGCTCATTTACCTTTTCCGTGATCGCAAGCCGCTTGTCTTCATTTGTTCCTGTTGGTGTTTCTACAGATATGTTGACCTGTCCTTGATCCCCCCCTTCCGGAATAAACGATGTTCCGATAAATGGGATAAGGGCCAAACTGCCAATTACAGCTGCAAGTGTGATTGCAATCGTTGTTTTCCTTAGCTTTAATGCTTTTTCTAAGACACGTTGATAGCCTGCGATGACTTTATTTAAAAAGCGATCAAACCAATAACGGCGGCCATGATCCTCCATTGCTTTCGTCAATAGCTTGGATGACAGCATCGGAATTAATGTCACGGCAACTGCCAGTGATGCGATTAACGAGAATGATACTGTTAATGCTAACGGTGTAAACAATTCCGACGCGATTCCATCAACAAACACGATTGGTAAAAACACGACTAAGGTTGTCGTTGTCGATGCGATCACAGCTGGCGCTAATTCGGATGCCCCCCCTTTGATCGATGCCTCTTTTAATTTATAGCCTTGCTGCCTATAGTAGACAATATTCTCGAGTATTACAATCGAGCTGTCGACCATCATCCCGATACCAAGGGCAAGACCACCCATCGTTAAGACGTTTAGGGTTTCCCCCCCTGTGAAATATAAGAGAACAAAGGTCGAAACAATCGCGATTGGAATCGAAACGCCAATAACTAATGTTGCTCTTACACTTCTAAGGAATAACAGTAAGATAAGTAAGGCAAAGATACCACCGAAGATCATATTCTGAATCACGGAATTAATCGACTGCTTAATAAATTCAGAAGTATCGACGACCACATCTAGCGAAATATCCTCTGGTAAGTCTTTATTTAATTGTTCGATACTTGCCAGAACATTGTCGGAAACTTCTACGGTATTCCCATCCGATTGTTTGAGGACACTTAACACAACAGCTGTCTCATTATTAACTAATGTCGTGCCATTCTTTTGCAGGGTATCGTTCACTTTTGCAATATCGGCTACTGTTATTTGTGCACCCTGTGGGGGGGTACGAATAATCGTGTTGGCGATATCATCAATCGAGGAAAATGATCCATCGATCCGCAATTGCAAATCCTGATCCCCACGTTGGATCGAACCTGCTGAACCTGACTGATTGGCACCTGCAAGTGACTGCTGAACCAATGGAGTCGTGAGGCCATACTGGGTCATTGCCGCTCGATCTAACTCTAGTTCAATCACACGTTCTTCTCCACCTTCGATACTGACCGAAGCTACCCCCGCCTTGCCGTTCAAAATAGGGCTGAACCGTATCTTCTGCAATCGATTGCAGGGTCGTGGTATCACTGCCAGTCAGACCAACCCACATAATTGGTAGCTGATTGGGATTAAATCGTAGTACACTTGGAGCATTGGCACTTTCTGGCAGCATTGCTTTTACCTGATCAACGCTTTCCCTTACTTCCAATAGTGCATTATCCAAATTCGTACCATTTTCAAACATAACAATTACTAAAGATGATCCTGATTGCGATTGGGATTGGATCGAATTGACCCCTTCAATCGAGCTTAAAGCCCCCCTCAAGCGGCTTCGATACCAAACTCTCGACTTCCTGTGGTGCCGCGTCTGGATAGCTCGTCGCAACCACTGCAATCGGCAGATCAATCTCTGGGAAAAGGTCGATCGCTAAATTTCGAACAGAAATAACACCCATTGCAATAATAGCGAGGACAATCATGATGACCCCCGACTGGTCGTTTTACCGATGTATTCACTAGTTTCATGATTAGTCCTCCTCTATGACTTTAATTTTTGCGCCATCTTCAAGGGTTAATTGACCGCTTGTAATCAGCTGATCTCCTTCTTTTAATTCCGCCTGAACGGCCGTTGACTGTGATTGTGTTGCCTGGACTGTTACCTCTACTTTTGTTGCCGTTTTCCCGTCTGTTGTGAAGACATATGTTCCATCATTGTCCTCGACAAGTGCTGCTGTAGGAATTAATAAGGAATCGTCAATCACCGTGTCTTCTAAGACAACCGTAGCAATGACACCTGCTTTATGATGGGTTGTTTCATTATCAAATGACAAATCGATTGGAAATAATCCTGCTTCATTGGCTGCTGATGCCACATATTCTATTTCTGCTTCAAGTGTTTCTTCTTCAGCACTTTCTAATATAAGGGTAACTTTCTTGCCTTTTTCAAATAATTCTAATTGAACATCTGGCACTTGCAGCTGTACGGTCAGCTGTTCTAAATCGATCACAACTGCCAATGGATCCTGATTCGATACCAATGATCCTTCCTGTGCTTGTAATTGTGTGATCGTGCCTGTGCTCGTTGCCTCGACTTTGATATTTCCCTGGGGGGGACTGGAGATGGTTGCAATTTCATCATCTTCTTCGACCTTGTCTCCATTTTCCACGTTCAGTTCATCGATTTCTCCTGCTACGGTTGGGATGATCGGTATCGTCTGATTCGGCATCGTTCTTCCGTAAAAATTACGTTCCATGACGAGATCACCTTTCGTTACTTCACCTGTCTCAACAGGTGTTACTCGTTCTACTTGTTTTTCTTCCTTGTTATTTTCTGAACATGCGACCAATGTGATGATCACTAATATCAGTATAAATAATAAACGCTTCATATGTTTGTCCCCCCTCTCAACACTTTTTTTATCATGATGGTTATGTTTTTTTGATAAGACGCAAACGGATCGTTACAGCTGTCTTTTTTAATATCTGAATGGTCTCTTTTACTGCTGGATTTAATTCCAGGCGTTCCAACATACTTTGGATGATTATATTCTTGGGTTCTGTTTTATTCCATTCTTCTTCCAATACTTGAATTGCTTCTGTATCTTCCGGCTGGCCACTCCTCTCAATTTGATTTTTCACTTGTTGTATTAACTCATGTACAGCAGGATTAGTGAATTTCTTTAAATCCTGATAGGTAAAAATCACGGATTGCTGATCTGTGATGACCTTTTGGACAATTAGATCGATTTTATCTGTGATATATTGGGCTAATTGTTTTGGATCAAATGTCAGATCATGAATCACGATCCACTTAAAGTAACCACCGATTAGTCCGTCTGCCTGAATGACCATATCGACTAAATAGGGACGGACTTTATCTCCATAAACATGAATCAATTGGTCGCTTATCCAGGTATACGCCTGTTTATGGATATTATAAATCAGCTCATCCATCTTATCTCCAAGATTGACATTATCACGGACATGCATGATTAAATATTCCTTGTGCTCCTTAAATAAGCTAAGCAATGCCGCAATTTGTTCGGTGAATTGATCAAATGGCTTTTCGGTATCCGATTTTATTGAGCTAATTTTTTCAATGATAACATTCGAATAATATTTGTATATTTCTACCAGTAATTCATTTTTGGAGCAGAAATGGAGATAGAATGCACCTTTGGATACCTCGCTTTTATTTGCGATCTCTTGAATCGATGTTGTGTGGAATCCTTTCTCCGAGAATAGTTTAATGCTTTCTTCGATCATCCGCTTTTTTTTGCTATCCATTAGAAGTAACACCCCCCCACTTTCTTTTCTACGGTCTGTTTTATAATTGGTTTCATCTTTATATATGAATGACTGGTCAGTCAATTATTAACTATAGCAGTTTATGGATGAGATCACAAGCTATTAAGACTCGACAGGGTTAGGAGAAGGAGAAGGCAGGGAGATGATGCCACATAAATTTTGTGGCAATGATGAAATGTCATTAAGAGTTAGAGTGGATTTCAACGATATATGGGTTTATCGTTAAAATGTCGTCTTAGGTTACGCTAGATTTCGTCGATAAACTTCCAAGTACCAGACAAGTGTGAATTAGGGAGAAACCTTTGCTCCGTAATTATAGATCATCCTTTTTATAAATAAAAAATACGAATGATAACTAATTCTAATCGTAGAATTGGTATCATTCGTATTTCACATTACTTTTTTCTTCGCCACAAATAGATCAGCTTTAATCATTACACTTTATGGAGCAATTTGTTCCGGTATTCGGTTGGTGAGGTCTTACATATTTTTTTGAAAACTTTGCTAAAATAGTTCGGATCATGATATCCAACGTCAAAGGTAATCTCCTTTAACGTTTTGTTAGGATCGCGCATTAATTTCTGTGCTTTATTGATTCTGCATTCGGTTAAAAAGTGGATGTAGTTCATACCCAGCTGATCCTTAAAACATTTACTAATGTAGATCGGGCTCAGTCCTACTTCTTTGCCAATCCTATCCAGCGAAATTTCTTCATGCGCATGGTCGATAATAAATTGTTTAATATAGTGAATGGTATCTGCTTCAAACTCTGATTGATGATCTTGAAAGGAATTCTCCATTGCTTTTAAATAATTTAATACTTCCGCACTTAACTGTCGATAATCCGTCGATTTGAAATAATAAAATTGCGTGTGGTGTTCCACACCCATTTCCCCCCCAAGTATCCGCGAGGCAATCCACAATAATTCTCTTGTTTTTTGAGATGTTTGTAATAAATTCTCTCCTAATTGTTTGGAACGATCGATAAAATCCGTAAAACACTGATGAATCTCCTGCCAGTTACCGGCTCGTATATAGTCAAAAAATTGCTGTTCATATTGCTTATTTGCTTTCGTATCTATCCCTGGAACAATGCTTGGTAAATCGGTATAAAATCGAAATTTAACTGGGATGGCTGTATCACTTGTTGCGATTAAAGATTCCTGGTAGGATTGTCGGACTTGCTCTAGAGGTGTGTACACATTTCCTATTCCGATGAAAGAAGAACTGATATTGGCAGGGTTTATATGTGAGAGAATTTCTCGTGCTAGTAAGGTTGCCTGGGCTCGAAATGATTGGATCGGATCGCGAAATACAATAATCGGTAACTGATGTCCATATAGCGCCCCCCTACCCATGCCCCCCCACCTCGTTTTCTGACGATTTCTTTTATTACCGTATAATGGACGTCCAACCCTTTAGGAAGAATCAGACTTATCACAAATTTTTCCTGTGTTCCATGCATATCGAGTATTTCCATTAATTCTTCGATATGGACGTCATGAACATGATCAAATAATAATTGGGTCACCACATCGGTTTCAAAGAGGGACATGGCTTTCTGCAGGGTATGTTCCTGCTGTTTTTCTAATTCCTGCTTTTTATTTTCTTTAGTGATTTGTACTAAAATTCTTTCTACCGTAGTGATAATTTCCTGAACACTGCTTGGTTTAACCAGATAATCAACGACACCGAGCTTCAATGCTGATCTTGCATAATCAAATTCTGCATATGCTGTCATCATAATGAACTTTATGCCAGCATGCTCTGATTTTATTTGTCTAATCACTTCTATACCGGACATTCCTGGCATTTTAATATCCATTAAAATCAATTCTGGCTGAAATGTCTTTACCATTTGTAATGCTGTTCTTCCGTTTTGAGCCTGCTGAATGATCATATTGGAAAAATACGATTGTAAAATCTTTTCGAGTCCATCTCGTTCCACCTTTTCATCATCCACGATCAGTACTTTTGTCAACTTAGCAACTCCCCCCCTTCCCATTAGAAAGCGCTATCATTTTTTTGAAAACGGAGTTATTGATACTTGAAAATATTTCATTGGTTTCAAATAATTCCATGATACTTATTATTATATAACTCAAGAGTCACTAAATTCTGGATTATATAAAGAATATCTGTACTTTTTAAAGATCGATGCCGTGTAAGAAATATATGAAAGTTTCTGTCAAATTATGATTAGGTCACTTTTTTGTATATTTAGGTCACTTTTTTAAATTATTAGGTCACTTTAGAGCATATTTAGGTCACTTTTTTTAATAATCAGGTCACTTTAAAGCATAATTAGGTCACTTTTCAATTTATTATAGGAAAAACCTCGCTACCGGTTGTAAAACGATAGTGAGGTTTTCTTTATCCTCTTTGTCTTCTAGTCATTACGTCGAAAATTACAGCTAATGCGAGAACGCCTCCGCGGATCATGTATTGAGGAGCTATTCCTACACCCATCAGATTCATCCCGTTCGTTAATGTCGCCATTACGATCGCACCGATTAGAGCTCCGGTAACTTTTCCAACACCACCGTGGGCAGATACACCACCTACAAAGGCTGCAGCAATCGCGTCAAGCTCGAATAACGTACCTGCTGTCGTTGTCGCAGATTGTAAGCGAGACGTAAAAAGAATACCGGATAATGCAGAAAGCATCCCCCCCATGGAACCGAATACTAAGAACGTAATTTTACTTACACTGATACCGGTAAGGTGCGCTGCTTCCGGATTACTGCCGACCGCATAGATATGACGGCCAATTACTGTTTTGGTTGTTATAAAATGATAGATAAAAACAACTGCTAAAATGATTACCACTGTCCATGAAAAGCCGTTATATCCTGCTAATAGCCATGTAATATAACCAATAACCACAGACATAAAAGCAAGTTGCACAACAAATATCGGTTTGGAGACCACTTCAAAATTATATTTTATTTTTTTGTGACGATTGGTGATGGCACTATAGATGTAAAATAAGATACCAAGCACCCCCCCTAGAATTAAGGAAAGGAAATGCAATCCGGCCACTTCCATAATTGCCGGAATATATCCATTACCAATCGCATTAAATGTCTCATTATCAATAATAATCGTTCCTGTCTTCTCTGTTGCCAGTAAAATCGCACCACGATAGATAAGCCAGCCTGCAAGCGTAGCAACAAACGCTGGTATACCTATTTTTGCTACTAAAAAACCTGTAACGGACCCTGCACAAATCCCAAGAAAAAGGATAATAGGTATAACAACATAGATCGGCATGCCATAATTCACCATTAGAATAGCTGCAACTGCACCAAGAAAACCTGCCAGGAAACCAATTGATAAATCAATATGACGAATAACAATGACCAGCATAACCCCAACCGCTAATACAGCTATATAGCCAGCGGAATCTAGTAAATTACTAATATTCCGAGAAGATAAAAACAATCCATCAGTCAGAACCGTGAACGTGAT
The DNA here is from genome assembly GCF_000521485.1 of Gracilibacillus boraciitolerans JCM 21714. Lineage (GTDB taxonomy): Bacteria > Bacillota > Bacilli > Bacillales > Amphibacillaceae > Gracilibacillus > Gracilibacillus boraciitolerans. The sequence goes on from NZ_BAVS01000005.1 coordinate 54,643, forward strand.
CATAATTACAAATAAGGCAATGTACATCCCATAATCACGAATATTCCGTTTTACTAAGCTCAGTAACTCCTTTAGATATTTCATGAATGATTCCTCCTATTGCGTCGCAAGTTGCATGATTTTTTCCTGGGTCGCATCTTCCGCTAATAATTCACCCTTTATTTCACTTTCTGCCATTACGTAAATACGATCACTCATTCCAAGCACTTCCCCAAGCTCAGATGAAATCATAATAATACTCATTCCTTTATTAATTAACTCATTCATTACAGAGTAAATTTCAAATTTTGCTCCAACATCGATACCACGAGTTGGTTCATCCAATATCAGTAATTTAGGGTTCACAAATAACCACTTGGCAAGCGATACTTTTTGTTGATTACCACCACTCAGATTTCCTGCTAATTGTTGAATATTGGGCGTTTTTAATTCCTAATGAATCTTTGTATTGATCAGCGACAACTATTTCCTCATTTATATTTACTGTTCCTTTTGAAGAGATTTCCTTTAAATTTCCAATTGAAATATTATTTTTGATGTCTTGCAATAGAAATAGACCATTTCCTTTGCGATCTTCTGTTACATAGGCAATACCTGCTTTTATCGCTTCATGAGGATGCTGCAGTTTAGCTGGCTGTCCTTCCAACTCTAAATCACCAGTGATTTTATATTTCCGTGCGTTACCGAACATACTTAAGGCGAGCTCCGTACGTCCAGATCCCATTAATCCAGAAATTCCAACAATTTCGCCCCGTTTAACATTAAGGTTGACATTTTTCGTAACATTTCGTCCTAACTTCGGATCAAAAGCCGTCCAATTAGATAACTTTAAGATGGTTTCGCCTATTTCCTGATTTGGCCGTTTCGGATAGATGTCTTCTATTTCGCGGCCAACCATATTTTTGATAATAGCGGCTTCCGTAATTTCACCTTTTGAAGCTTCTAGCGTACAAATCGTTTCTCCATCACGCAGAACTGTTGCCTTATCAGCGATCGCAATAACTTCCTTCAGTTTGTGGGAAATCATAATCGAGGTAATTCCCTGTTTCTTTAGTTCTTTTAGCAATTCCAGCAGATTTTCACTGTCATTTTCGTTTAACGCTGCTGTTGGCTCATCCAATATAAGCAGTTTTACTTCTTTACTTAATGCTTTGGCAATTTCAATCAGCTGTTGCTTGCCAACGCCCAAATCCTTTATTAAGGTGTCCGGATTTACTTTCAAACCTACCTTTTTTAACATTTTTTCGGACTCGGACACTGTTTGGTTCCATTCCAAAATACCGGCATATTGTATTTCATTACCTACAAAAATATTTTCATAAACAGATAGGTGAGGAAATAGTGCCAGTTCCTGATAAATAATAGCAATGCCTACTTCGACACTATCACTAATTTTATTAAATCGTAGAATCTCACCGTTAACAATGATATCTCCCTTATATGTTCCATAGGGATACACGCCACTCAGTACTTTCATCAGCGTCGACTTACCTGCGCCATTCTCTCCTACTAAACAATGGATTTCTCCTCTTTCTACAGCAAAATTAACATTAGAGAGCGCTTTTACACCTATGAATTCCTTGGAAATTTGTTTCATTTCTAATATATTATCGCTCACCACGATGCCTCCCTTAGCGAGAAAACTTGATAGTGGAAAATGAGTGCCGGTGAATTTCCAACACCATTTCCCACTATGTCTAGCAATTATTATTCTAATCCAGTAAATTCACTAGCTTCATAGTATCCAGAATCGATTAACTCTGCCTGTACATTATCTTGTTCAACAACAATAACTTCCGTTTGTTTTGCTGGTACTTCGATATTTCCATTGTCATAACTTCCGGTAGTTTCTGGTTCATTTCCATCTAAAATGTCAACTGCCATTCCCATCGAGTCTTCTACCAATGTTCGAACATCCTTAAAGACTGTCATCGATTGTTTTCCATCAATAATATATTGAATAGAAGCGATTTCAGCATCTTGCCCTGTGACAACATAGTCTGTAATTCCCCCCCATCTGTTGCAAATACATCTGCGATTGCGCGGGCAGTGCCATCATTTGGTGCTAATATAGCAACATTCCCTTTAAGATCCTCTCCAGCAGCAGTTAAATTAGTTTGTGCTTTATTTTTTGCTTCGTTTGGATCCCAGTTCGTTGTTACCTGGCCTAAAATTTTGCCCATCTCATCACGTGTTAGTTCTGCTTTATCCTTTAAAGCTTCTGCTTCACTAGAATTTGCAATCACAAATGTTCCGTCAGCAATTTTTGGCTGCAGCACATTCCATGCTCCTTCAAAGAATAAAAATGCATTATTATCAGAAGACGCTCCCGTATACAAATAAAGTGGCACATTGCTTCCCTCTGCGTTATCAACCAGATACTGTCCCTGTGCTTCCCCCCCTACTGCGACACTGTCAAATGTGACATAATAATCAACTGCATCTGTATCTGTCACTAAGCGGTCATAAGAAATAACGGTTATTCCTTCCTCTTTTGCTGCTTCAACCGATGCACCAGCTGCAGCACCGTCATGTGGTGCAATAATTAACACATCTATACCTTGACTGATTAATGTTTCTACATTTTCCTTTTCTTTTGCTGAAGATCCTTGGCTAAATAAAATTTCTGTCGTGTATTCTGAATCTTCCAATGCTGCTTTAAATCGTGCTTCATCCTGAACCCAACGTGGCTCATCTTTTGTTGGTAATACAATACCAATACTTACTCCTCCATCATCTGTGTTTTCACTCTCTGTTTCTGTACCTGAGTCCGTTCCGGTATCATCTGCGGTACCGCTTCCACTTTCACTGTTACAGCCTGTGATGAAGATAATAGCCATAATTGCAATGAATAATATCGAGATAAACTTGAATTTCTCCCTCATTTCATTACTCCCCCCTTTCAAAATGTTTTTGTAATGGCTTACATTTTAAAATATATCATTGAAAATGGCGGTAAAGTATCGCATGTTGTAGTAGTATTTTAGGGTCAGTCTGTACTTTTTTAGCATCGAGGTTTATATTGTTTTCTAATACAAAAAAAAGCCGGACATAAATCGTCCGATCCTTATTTATAACTCAAATATTATGCACTAACTTCTAAATATCAATTTTGAACTATTGATACAGTAATACTGCCGCTTCGGCTGCCCACTTCCCTTTCCGTAGGGTTTTCTCTTCAGCTAACTTTTCCAAGCATAGATCGCTTGGAAAAGTGGATCTTCAGAGAAAACATTCCTACAGGAGTGGAAGCGGGCGGCCTCCGCTGTGATAATGTGCTACAAACCAAATAAAACCCGTTATTGCATAAAATGACGTCATTTCTTATCTATGATTTCATGCAATAACTGCTTATAACATAAAATCCTTTAACAAAAAACGAAAGATTTCATTTAATAATGAATATTTGCATGAAATCCACAAAATTTCTATTAGAGATTTCCTGCAATAAATAATGACGTTAAAAACTTTTTAGATTGAATGTCGGATCATTTATTACAGCTGAAAAAAAGCCAATCGAGTGATTGGCTTTTTCCATTTATTCTTCTTTATTTTCCTCGTTCATTTTATCATCACCGTTTTCTACAGCGTCTTCCATATTTTCTTCTGTTTCATTCATATTTTCTTCTACATTCTCACCTACGTCTTCGCCAGTTCCGTCTTCTTCGTCTCCTGCAGGTGCTTCTTCATTTTCTTGTCCTTCTTGCGGTTGTTCCTGTTCTTCTTGTGGTTGCTCTTCTGTTGGTTGCTCTTCTTCTATTGGTTCTTCTTCGTCACTTTGTGCACAACCAACTAAAAGTGATAGTGATAATAAAAATGCTGAGAGATACTTGACGTATTTTAATTCCATTAGATGTCCTCCTTAAATTCTTGTTCAATACTAGCATAACCAAATAATTCATAAACTATGCTCAGCGAATAAATTTTTTTTAAGAAGAGACTCATGGAACAATTAGATATAAGTCTTTCAGTGAATGCTTAGGGTTATTTTACGGCGAATGTTATTTCTGCTTCACATGCTAATTCGCCATCTACTTTGGCTACGGCTTTGCCTTTACCAATTGGTCCTTTAATGCGAATAATTTCTACTTCTAAGTGTAAGGTATCTCCTGGTATTACCTGACGTTTAAATCGGCATTTATCGATACCTGCTAAGAAACCAATTTTCCCTTTGTTTTCTTCTTTACTTAATATTGCTACCGCGCCAACTTGTGCCAACGCTTCGATAATTAAGACTCCTGGCATTACTGGGTAATCAGGAAAATGTCCTTGAAAAAATGGTTCATTGATCGTTACATTCTTTTTTCCTGCGATTCGATTTTCATTCTGTTCGATAATGGCATCTACTAATAAAAATGGGTAACGATGTGGAATTGTTGCTTTTATTTGTTCTATATCCATGTTATGTAACTCCTTTTTTTTTGCATATGGTTTATGATAAAGGGATTAGGTTAAGAACCTAATCCCTTGCATTTTTTTATTTTATTCTGTGCGAACAAAGTCGATAATATGCTGCCATGTATCCCATCTGAGGACATCTAGAGGCCTACCATCTCCGAGTGTACTGAAGCCTATGATAAGACCGATCATTAAAGCAAATAAACTTAACACGACGACAATCAGAATTTTCAGCCAAACTGGCACCACACGACGCAGATATTTTTTTTCTTCTTTATTTTGCTTTTTCTTTTCTGCTCGTTTTTCTTTTTTTGATTGTGTATTATCTGTTATTTGCTTCTGTTCATCTGTTTGTTGTTTATTTGGTTTTTTTGATCTTGTTTCCTTTGACATACGAGATGGCTCCTTATTGGTAAAACTACCATACTTTATCACGGTGCTAATCATCTACTAATCGTAATTTCACTTTATCGTAATTGGTTGATTAAGCCTTTCATCTGATCATGCATCGATATCGATCTTGCATTAAACTGATAGGCTCGTTGGGTTTCAATCATATCTGTTGTTTGCTGTGCCAAGTCGACATTTGAAGCTTCTAATGCCCCCCCACTATCGATACGTATATCCTGCAAACCAACACCGTTAATGATTGTCTCCAGTGGATAATTTTCAAGCGATTGCTCGGACAAACGAAACAAATTATTACCTGCTGCTTCTAATAATCGCGGTCGCACTGCCTCTACAACACCAAGCTCAGCTTCCACTGCCTGAACACCATTTCTCGTTACCGTTAATTGTCCATTGTTTTCAATTTTCAGATCTTCCATATTATTATTCAAAATAATCGGCTCACCTGCTTCACTCAAAACAGGATTGCATCTGAAGTCACAAGCATTACCTGATCATTTTCCAATGGAGTCAGATAAAAATTACCCGCTCTTGTATACCGAACCTCTTCGATCCCATTTTCATTAACTGCTACTTGAAAAAGATGATTATCCTCTAACAAGGCCACATCGAGATTTCGATCGGTACGTTGGATCGATCCCTGGGCAAAGTTAAAATTAGTATGTCCTAATTTTGCACCTGCACCAATCCGTAATCCATCTGGAGTCAGCCGTCCATCCGCATTTGTTGGATCAGGCTCCGTGTTTATTTGTTGGGACAATAGGGAGGAAAAATTAGCATCTCGTTTTTTATAACCTGTTGTATTTAGATTGGCAATATTGTTACCAATATTATCAAGTCGTTTTTGTAATTGCCCCCCCATCGTTGCGGCGGCTTGAAAGGTTATTCTTGTCATTGATTTCTACCCCCCCTTTTTTTTAACCAAGTCGTGCAATCTCGTTTACTGCTTTATCCAAACTGCGATCGTATTGCTGAACGATTTTTTGGTTTGCTTCAAAACTACGATAGGCTTGCATCATGTCTGTCATGGCTTGAGCTGCATCCACATTAGAGTTCTCTAAATGATTTTGCTGGACGTTGAATTGCAACCCGTCCACGGCTCTTGCGTCGATTAATGCTTCGCCATCTTCTGCTAATTCAAATAAATCTTGGCCATTTTTAACTAAGTCATTAGAGTTGGCCGTATAGGTGACTGCTAATGGAATCTCAGCACCATCTACTTCCATAACTCCCTCTGGTGTGATCGTGAATTCTAGTCCACCTGTATTAATTGGATTACCTGCCGCATCTAAGACATAGTGTCCTTGGTTTGTCGTTAAATTTCCCTGACCGTCTACCGTGAAGTTTCCATTTCTTGTATAGCGTACGTCACCTTCGCCGTTTTGCACACTAAAAAAGATTGAACCCTCTTCATCCGGTGTTTCCCCCCTGTACAAGTGCCAGATCGGTAGAAACGCCTGTTTCCCTTAATGAGCCTTGTACAAAATCAGGAATGGTCTCCTGGACATATACACCCGTATTTATCGCACCAATTTCAGTCATCGTTGGCATAGAACGATTTTGTGTTGTTGGTAATTGGCGATTTTCCATACGCTGAATTAACAATTCCGGGAAGGCCCGTAGTGACGTTTGATCTTGCTTATATCCTGGTGTTTGAGCGTTTGTAATATTGTTAGACAACACTTCCTGTCTGCGTTGCTGCGCCATCATTCCGCTCGTTGCCGTATAAAATCCTCTGAGCATTGCTAATATCTCCCTTCAAGTGAAGCCGATCTCTTTTATGTATTAGACAATAGAACGTTCTAGTTTATCAATATTATCTAACATGATGCCTGTACCTTTTGCTACACAGCTCATTGGTTCATCAGCTAATAAGACAGGTACTTTTAATTCCTCTGCCAAAAGCTGATCAAGTCCATTTAATAGTGCTCCCCCCCCACCTGTTAAAATTACACCTCGATCAATAATATCTGCTGATAATTCCGGTGGCGTTTTTTCCAGGACGGATTTCGCTGACAGGACAATTAAGGAAATCGATTCTCTTAGAGCCTCTTCTATTTCTGCTGAATGAATCGTAATCGTCCGTGGTAAGCCTGAAACCATATCACGGCCACGAATATCAATTGATTCATTACGCGCTCCCTTGAAAACGGTGGCAACATTTATTTTGATATCCTCTGAGGTACGCTCACCAATCAGTAATTTATATTTTCGCTTTACATATTGAAGAATTTCAGCATCGAATTTATCCCCCCCAGCCATTTTAATCGATTGAGCCGTCACAATATCTCCCATTGATAGTACAGCGATATCTGTTGTACCGCCACCGATATCGACGACCATATTTCCGCTTGGCTGAAAAATATCCATCCCTGCTCCAATCGCTGCTACTTTCGGTTCTTCCTCTAAGTAAACCTTTTTACCGCCGGATTTTTCAGCTGCTTCTTTAATTGCCTTTTGTTCTACTTTTGTAATATTAGTTGGGCAGCAGATTAACATTCGTGGTTTAGATAAAAAACCCTTTACATTAATTTTGTTAATAAAATATTTCAGCATGGCCTCTGTTACATCAAAATCTGCAATTACGCCATCCTTCAATGGGCGTATCGCTTCAATGTTTCCTGGTGTTCGACCTACCATCTTACGTGCTTCTTCACCGACTTCTAATACTTTACCTGTATTACGATCCATCGCAACAACAGATGGTTCATCTAATACAATCCCTTTACCTTTAACATGAATTAATACGTTTGCCGTTCCTAAATCGATTCCAATATCTCGTGAAAACATGAATGTTAATCCTCCCTATTTCAGTACCATGCTCTGATTTATCTCATTATTTTATTTTTATTATATATTTTTGCAGTAGATTTCTATGTTAGTATGATATTGAATACCTCTAATTATATATAATAACATAAAATGGAGAATGCCGTATACAACTTTCCATAAAATTTGTCAATTTTTTTAAAAAATTGTTGGAATTTATCTTATCTTAATTTTATGGGATAGGGATCATATGTAAGGAAGAGTATATTTGAATTAGAGAGGAATCATTCTTGTTTATTTGGTGATGAGTTGTTCTGCTTCTTGTGGCGCGTTTTTTCCATGCAGTTTATATTTCATTTTAGTTGCTTCACCGCCTCGCAGATGACGTATTGCTTTATGGTGGGTTAGAATCGTTTTTACTTCATTTGCAAGTTCAGGATGTATTTCTGGTAAGCGTTCTGTCAAATCTTTATGAACCGTGCTTTTTGAGACTCCGAATTCTTTGGCAATTACTCGAACTGTTTTTTTTGTTTCGATAATATACCTGCCAATCTTTAATGTTCTTTCTCTGATGTAGTCATGCACTTCACTCGCCTCCCAAAAGTTGTCAGTCCAAGGTGTGAACAGAGACAAGTACTATATACAATTATTCACCCATGATAAAACGATCACATCCTCACCCCCCCAGACAAAATAAAAGATAATTTGTATCATCATATTATCGTTAGAGAGGCAATATGACAGATACTTTCAGGACGGTGTGAGTAGGACAAGTATAAAGGGTAGGGATATATCAAATATTTTCCACCACAATGCTGATATGATAAGTAGCATAACTCGCAGTAACTAATGTAGCAGAACCTATAAATCAAAGTAGTCATCTTGAAAGGAAGTATATGCGTAATAGTCGCTTCAGTTAGTGAACATTATCTTTTTGTTATGCAATTAAAAATCCGAACGTTTACAAATTTTGATTGCTTAATTTGTACTCGTTCGGATTTTACTTTTATCAGATAAATTTTGTCCCCCCCGCTTCTTTCAACCAATATCGCCATAATCTGGATCTGAACTGTTTAGTTTGACCATGATCTACTCTGCTCCTATTACCATATTTTTCTATATATGCAGGCCTTCTGAAGCTCTAAGAGGTAATTTCGCAAAAAATGATCATTTCTTATTTCCATAAATTGTTGATACGAATGGATAAAATAGTGATGATTCTTCGTAGCCAAACCTAAGTAATATTGCGCAAATGGAGTTGAGATTGACAGTTTTTCAAGCATTTCCTTTGCTTGTTGATGATTCCCTTTTACAATTTCAAGATGTGCAGCTTCGATGGGATCATTTGTAGTCACGCCATCTATCCTGCCGAAATTTGCACAAATAAAAGGATACGTATAATTCGAAATTTTGTCTAAGGTATCGTGATCTTGTAAGCATTTAGCTAAATAAAGAGCTTCTTCAATATGATAGAAACTAGATTCGAAGTCTTCATAAATATAACTTAGTGCTAAATCTAAATGAAGTTGGGCTTTCTGTTTGACGTGATGTGGCATTTGCAGTGCTTCATATGCATGCTTTCTAGCTAAAATTAATTCATTCCGTTTCCAATAATAGGTAAACATAATTAATTGCATTCTCTGCTTGAAGAAATTGATATAGAGTGGATTGTCGATTTGTCGCAGCTTATTTTGTACTTTATTGATATAATATCCGATGCGATCATAATGATATACGTTTACATCTATTTCCATATTCAAGAAGTATTTCAGGCACTTCAGCTCTGGATGATTAGGGGGGGAAATCGATTTCGAAATTACTCTGATTTTATGAGTTGGTTTACCATTTCGTAAATCTAGCATAAACTGATACAATTTCGCTGCTTCTCTATTTAACTCATTCGAACTATGATTATTATGTTCAATAAAGTAGATTAATTCTGGATGACAACGATTGATATAAAAGTACTCTAAGGCTAATCGCTTGTCAAGATCAGAATGACTATGAAACAAAAATTCCTTAGCAATCTTTAACTCGGTTGCTTCATCGTTATCTAAGCTAATCATCGTTAGAAATTGCGGAAATTGGAGTTGTTTATCTGATTCAAGATATTCCATAATTATTCTAGAAATTCCGTTTATTTTTTCCATAAATTATCTCCTTTCACAATAATTAATTATTTCACATTCGAGAAATTATGCAATAGTTTTTTACTAGAATCGTTCGTCAAATTGTTGGCGATATCGACAGCTTTTGATACCTTTTATCAATTTTAGAGTAGAAAAAGTAGGAAACAGAAGGAAACATATCAGATATTATTAATTTTTTTGACAAAAAAGCAACTCCCCCCACCTTTTCATTTGGCAGGGAGTATATTGTTACGCATGTTCCATCGCGCTAGATGATTGATTTCCGCTGTCTGTTTCGTTTGCTTCATCTTCATCTTCTTGCTTATTTTCATTTTCATCTGCATTTTCTTCTGTGCCTTGATCAGTATCTTCTTCTGTAGCTTCCTTGTCTTTCTCTGACTGATCAGGTGCTACAATTTTATGAATAGGCTGATTGATAAAGTTTTCCGGATTGACAGGAATTCCGTCTTTTCTTACTTCAAAATGTACATGAACCCCCCCATTATCCTTACCCATCATATTCTGTCCAGCCGTACCGATTGTCTCACCTTGTTTCAATTGACTTCCTTCTTCTACTAATACCTCACCTAAACTTGCGTAATAAGTGGTAAGTCCTTCTTCGTGTTCCATCTTCACCACATTGCCAAGAAGTGGATCCTGTTCGATTTCCGCAATTTTACCTGATAAGGAAGCTTTTACATCAAATGACTGTTGATCAGACGTTGAGATTGCAATTCCATCACTTTGATAAAATTTGTTTTGATGTAAAATAAGCGCTTGTTCTTGATCTGCTGCATCTGCTCCATAATCATAAAATTTGGTCACAATTTCTACTTGCAGGTCTTCTGGAACTGGCATCATCAATACTTCCTGTTGTTGCATTACCGTTGTTGCATCTTCCTGATCTTGACCTTCTTGATCCCCCCCTGCTAAATCATTTAATTGATTTTCCATATCTTCTGCGATATTAGGTGCCTGATTAATAGCATTCTGATACCATAATACACCTGTCAAAAGTAGAGCAGCTACCGCTAGATATACAGCAGGAAAAAACCATTTTTTCTTGAATACACGTTTCCAGCTTTTTTTTGAAACGTTTTTGTTTTCCTCCATTATGCATCACCTCAGCTACCATTGTGATCAAATAGAGGTAAAATTATACATAGTTTTGAGAATTTTCTTATTTTTTTACTAAAAGTGCCGGTGTTGCTTGTTCTAACGTACTAATTTGCGTACCTTGATAATAATATCCGACAATTTCTGAATAGGTTTTACCTTCCTGTGCCATTCCGTTTGCGCCATATTGGCTCATCCCTACCCCATGACCGTACCCTTTTGTGGTAAATACGAAATGATCATTTTTTTGTAATCGTAAAATCATTGGATGGAAGCTGAAGATGATCACGAACGTCACGTCCAGTAAATGTTTCCCCCCCAATGGTTGCAGTTGCTACTCGTTGACCTTCTGTTCTTGTTAATTGAAAATCTCCAATTTGATTCGAGAGGTCGATGTTTAATTTTGCTTCCAGTTCTGCTCTTGTAAAGATCTTCTGATCAATAAACTTAGGAGAAACTTCTTCATCCCATGGGCTTTTAACAGATCGTAAATAAGGTAGTTCTCCTTCCCAGTAATCTTCAGAATTTTCCGTGTAGCCGTTACTGGTTGAAAAGAAGGATGCGGTAATTGGTTCATTACTGTACGTTATAATTTGTCCTTGGGTAGCTGTAACTGCTCCCATAATTTTATCCATTTTCCAATGGTAATCACTGCCCCCCATATTTGCCTTAATTCATCCGTGCTTTTATATACCTGATGTTCAACAGTGTCTTTCACATCTGCGTCACCTGGGAGCTTATCTGTGTTCTCCTGCATAAGAAATTTAATGATGAAGGTTCGTGCTGCAAGTGCCTGTGCCTTTAATGCCTCCATTTCAAAATCAGCTGGCATTTCGGATGCAATGACATGTGCTACATATTCCTCTAATGGAATTTGTTCGACTTCATTTTTAGCAGTGCGGAGAACACCGACATCAAAAGGAGATTCTAATGCTGCTATTTCTTCTTTAGCTGGTGTGTCGTTATTTACTGTTTCGATCGATGCCTGGATCATTTGATCACTCTTAAATGGTATAACGATTATAGTCGGGATCACAAACATCAATGTTAATAATGCAATAATTCCAAGTAGCAGTGGCCATTTCCAATTGGCTTGTTGATTATTTTGCTTCCATTTTGACATGAATAACCTCCTCTATCTCTTTCGTACTTCTACTCTATCTTATTCACTAAAATAGAAGATTAGAACTTAAAGAAATGAGCTAAACACATGTAGGTAGAAAGCGAAGAAATGTTTCAAATATCTTACTATTTTCACCACAATTACGCTGCAAAACAGTTGTTTTTTTAATAGAAAAAAGAGGACTAGCCTAGTAGCTGTCCTCTTGCATATCTTAGTGCACTTCTATTTGTTTGTGTGCCATGTCCTGTTCTGTAACAAAAGCAGTTTCCATCTGATTTACTCGCTCAATATCAGCTCCGAGCTTTGCGAATTTCTCTGTAATATCAACATATCCGCGATCAATATGATAAAGTGACGTCACTCTCGTATATCCTTCAGCCACTAATCCAGCCAATATAAGAGCTGCTCCTGCACGTAAATCTGTTGCAGCAACTTCTGCACCCTGTAAATTCACTGGACCTTCCACAATCACGCTACGTCCTTCTATCTTCAATTTCGCATTCATACGACGAAACTCTTCCACATGCATAAAACGGTTTTCAAATACGGTTTCTGTTATGACACTCGTACCTGATGCCTGAAGCATAAGTGACATCATTTGAGACTGCATATCCGTAGGAAAACCAGGATGTGGCAATGTTTTAACATCTGTTGCATGTAAGGTTTTTGGTCCGATTACCCTTATGCCATTTTTTTCTTCTAAAACACGAACACCCATTTCTTCCATTTTTGATACTAACGCACGAAGGTGTTCCATCTCGGCATTTTCTATTAAAACATTACCTCGCGTAATTGCAGCAGCAACCATGAATGTGCCTGCTTCAATCCGGTCTGGGATAATCGTATGTTCTGCTCCATACAATTGGTCAACACCCTCAATTTTAATGGTTTCCGTTCCAGCGCCCACAATACGTGCACCCATTTTATTAAGATAATTTGCTAAATCTACTATTTCAGGTTCTTTAGCCGCATTTTCGATGATAGATTTTCCTTTTGCTAGTGCAGCTGCCATCATAATATTTTCAGTGGCGCCCACACTAGGCATATCTAGATATATTTTTGCTCCAAATAGTCTTCCTTTTGTGGAAACCTCTACAAAACCATTACCGACATGGACATTGGCGCCCATTGCTTCAAATCCTTTTAAGTGTAAATCAATTGGACGTGATCCAATTGCACAACCACCTGGTAAAGCTACTTTCGCATGACCATAACGTGCTAAAAGAGGCCCTAAAACTAATACAGATGCTCTCATTTTACGGACATATTCAAAAGGGGGGGCTTCTGTTAATAAAGGTTTAGTTGCATCCACTGTAACCGTGTTTCCAACGTAAGAAACTTCTGCGTTCATATGTTTTATAACTTGATTAATTGTTTGTACATCTGCAAGTGCAGGTACTTCATGTATTATGCTTATTCCTTTGCTCGCAATTATGCTTGCAGCGATGACAGGTAGTACGGCATTTTTAGCACCTTCTATTTTAACAGTACCATTTAATTGCCTCCCACCACGAACGATGATATTCTCCAAGGCTCATTCTCCTCTATAGTCCATATTCATTATTATTAATATTCATTTATTAGGATAGGTGTTCCTATTGTGACATTTGTTCTGTCCCCTAATCCTGCTCTTACAGCTATCTGTATATTAAATTCTTTTTCATCCTGTTGTATCGTATCTGTCCATTTCTTTGTGTAGCCCGTCCACGTATAAAAATTATTTTCTTTTGTTTCGTCGATTATTGACATTTTTAATGTTGAATTTACAATATTTATAAAACGCACAATATCTATGATATCATTTTTCCATGCCTCTATACAAGAGAAAGTTTGGGCATTCTTTGTAAATAAGTCAGAAGTAATTGTATTCATTCGTTTTTTGTATGCTTCTAGTACTTCTGTCGTTGTTTTAGATGACTCGATTATATAAATCACCTGATAAGTGTTTTGCATATTTGCTTTCACTAATAATATCTGTTCGTTAAAACCTCCTGTTTCTTGGGTGTCTTTAGTAAATGTAATATGGGATTTATTTTTAGTCACACTCATTTGATACCCTTTAAGATGATCTTTAAACTGATTTATATTATTAATTTCTCTAGTTTCCTTTATAATAGTTTGCCATTTTAATAGATTTAAGTTTTGCTGATCAACAAGTTCCAGCATATCCTCTATTTGCTTAACATTATTAGTGTCTTTATGGGACTCTACATGCAACGCAAAAATGCTACTCCATGTGAATAAAAATAAAAATAAAAATAAATACTTCATTTCCCGCACTCCTTTTTTACTTCAAGTATGAGCAGGGAATGAATTATTTATACGTATGTATGCTATTTAAAATAAGTATATTAATTGTTGGGCCCATTGCAGGAAATCTAAAAAGAAGTTACTTACGGTGGAACCAATTGCAATGGTGATAAATATAATTAATATTCTAGCTTCGAACACTTTATGTTTACGGAATAATTCGTCAAAGTTAAGTGATTGTAACACTTGCCAGGTAATGATAACAAAAATTAAGTGTGACAGCATTCCAATTAATCCTTCTTGCGCTAAAGTCTGCATCATATGAATCCCTCTTTTTTATCTAGTTTCCTTTATTCTAACATATATAGGGGGGGTGATTCGTCCTTATTTGATATTTCCCGGGAAATGTAATTAAGAACTGTGTCAAAATGTGATTTTCATTTTGTTATTTCTACTCAATATATACCTTCTTGACATTTTTTTGTATATAAGAAAAACTTTAAAAATCATCCGGTCTTTATCATTAACATAAGTAATGTGCTCTAACTACTATGTAAAATTCGGAATTGTGCAATTCGGGAAAATGCCATGGAAAGGGAAGTGGGCAGCCGGAGCGGCGGTCTCCTCTATACTTACATATCAAAATGACTACTACAATAACAAAGTAAAGCTGCTTATTTACTTTCCTATTTTATTACAAAAAAAGGACCGGCACTTTATCCTGTTGGATGGTGGCGGTCCTTTTGCTTATTTATTTTCTACGACTTCGATGCGGTTTAAAGCACGTTTTAGTGCTAGTTCTGCCCTTCTGAAATCTATTTCATCTTGTTTAGCTAGTAAACGACGCTCTGCCCGTTCTTTCGCTGCACGTGCCCGCTTGACATCGATATCGTCAGGACGCTCTGCTGATTGTGCAAGAATTGTCACTTTATCAGGACGAACTTCCAGAAATCCTCCACTTACAGCGATCCGTTGTGGATTTTCTCCCTTTAGGCGCACGGCACTAATCGATAGTGGTGCAACGAGCGGAATGTGACCTGGCAGAATCCCGAGCTCTCCACTCTCAGCTTTACAGCTAACCATTTCAAATGAATCTTCCAGAACAGGGCCATCCGGAGTAACAACACTTACTGTTAGTGTTTTCAACAGAACCCCTCCTTAGGCTTGATAAACTCGGAAAAAGGCAGTGGGACATAAAAAAACTGTCCCCCGTGTCCCTTTATGCCATTTGTTTGGCTTTTTCTATTACTTCTTCGATGCGTCCTACTAGACGGAATGCGTCTTCTGGTAGGTCATCGTATTTGCCGTCGAGGATTTCGCGGAATCCTTGAATGGTTTCCTGTACTGGTACATAGGAACCTTTTTGTCCAGTGAATTGTTCTGCCACGTGGAAGTTCTGTGACAAGAAAAACTGGATACGACGTGCACGGGATACAGTTAGTTTATCTTCGTCAGATAATTCATCCATACCCAGAATCGCGATGATATCTTGTAATTCCTTATATTTTTGAATCGTCTGTTGAACTTCACGCGCCACATTATAATGTTCTTCCCCAACAATTTCAGGGTCAAGGGCACGCGATGTAGAAGCAAGTGGATCCACCGCAGGGTAGATACCTTGTTCTGATAACTTACGATCAAGGTTTGTTGTTGCATCCAAGTGTGCAAATGTTCCAGCCGGTGCTGGATCCGTATAGTCATCTGCAGGTACATACACTGCTTGAATCGATGTTACAGATCCTTTATTCGTTGACGTAATACGCTCTTGCAATTGCCCCATCTCCGTAGCAAGTGTTGGCTGGTAACCAACGGCAGATGGCATACGGCCTAATAGTGCTGATACCTCTGAACCTGCTTGAGTAAAACGGAAAATGTTATCAATAAATAATAACACGTCCTGTCCTTGGTCATCACGGAAATACTCCGCCATTGTAAGACCAGTTAGTGCTACACGCATACGCGCTCCAGGTGGCTCGTTCATTTGACCAAACACCATGGCTGCTTTGTTGATAACTCCAGAGTCCTTCATTTCAAAGTAAAGGTCATTTCCTTCACGTGTACGTTCACCAACACCTGCGAATACGGAAATACCACCGTGTTCTTGTGCGATGTTGTTGATCAATTCTTGAATAAGTACGGTTTTACCTACACCCGCACCTCCAAATAAACCGATTTTACCACCTTTAATATATGGTGCTAATAAGTCTACTACTTTAATACCTGTTTCCAGAATTACTGTTTCCGTTGCTAAATCTTCAAATTTTGGTGATTCGCGGTGAATTGGATCACGACGAACATCTGCAGGAATTTCTTCTTCCAAATCAATTTTTTCACCTAAAACATTGAAAATACGACCTAATGTCACATCACCGACAGGTACTGTGATTGGCGAATTCATATCGGTAACTGTTGCTCCGCGTTGTACACCTTCCGTAGATGACATTGCGATGGTACGAACAGCATCATCTCCGAGGTGAAGTGCTACTTCTACTGTAAGATCGCGTCTTTCGCCTGCAACATCATACTGGATTACTAAAGCGTTGTATATCGCAGGGAGTTGGCCATCATCGAATTTAACGTCGATAACCGGTCCCGTAATCTGAATAACGTGTCCTTTTGCCATCGATTTCCCTCCTAACTAATTGATTACCTAGCATATCTTTATTTTTAATCTAATGCCGCTGCTCCACCAACAATTTCAGCGATTTCCTGAGTGATTTCAGCTTGTCTGGCACGGTTATATTGTAACGACAAGTCGTCAATAATATCTTCTGCATTATCTGTTGCACTTTTCATTGCAGTCATACGGGCGGCATGCTCACTTGCTTTACTATCCAATATAGCACCGAAAATTAAACTTTCCGCATATTGTGGCAATAAAACATTTAATATTTCCTGTTGATTTGGTTCATATTCATAAGAACTTGTTGTACCAGCACTCTCTTCTTTCAGCTCAGAAAGTGGTAACAGTTTTTTTGAAGTTACTTCTTGTGAGATCGCACTGATGAAATGATTATAGACAATCACTAATTCATCAATTTCTCCATCAATAAACAGCTGAATAGTCTCTGAGGTTAAGTCTTTAATATCTGCAAAATTGGGCTGATCAGATAAACCAGTAATTTCTTTTAACACAGGCATTTCGCGCTTTTTGAAGAAATCCCGTGCCATTTTACCAATAGTAATCACTGCATACTCTTCTTTGGACTGATGTCGCTGTTGAATCGTGCGATAGACTTCACGAAGTACTCCACTATTGAATGGACCTGCAAGACCTCGATCAGAGGCAATCACAAAATAGGCTGTCTTTTTCACCTCACGATGCTCAAGCATCGGATGTTCTGCATCCTGACCACTACCGGCAATACTATTCACCACTTCTTTGATTTTATCGCTGTAAGGGTTAAAGGCCTTGGCAAAATCTTCTGCTTTACTTAGCTTGGATGCCGACACCATATGCATCGCTTTCGTAATTTGCTTTGTTTTCTGAGTGGAATTAATTCGCGTTTTGATATCTCTAAGAGATGCCACTATATTTCACCGCCTTTTCCTAAAAGGTTGACGATCGTTTGTTGCGATCTATGGAACAGGATTTTTATTCAGAAATTACAAATGTTTTTTTGAATTCTTCAATTGCATTATTCATTTCATTTGTATCTGCTAAATTACCTGTTTCTTTAATTGTTGTAAGCAGATCTTTCTTGTTATGGTCTAACCATGTTATCATTTCATTTTCAAAACGCGTAATATCTGCTACCGGAATATCATCTAGTAATCCTTCCGTTAAGGCATAAATAATCATTACTTGTTTTTCAACTACTAATGGTTTGTGGAGACCCTGTTTAAGTACTTCTACCGTACGTGCCCCCCCACGATTTAATTTGGCTTGGGTTGCTTTATCCAAATCTGAACCAAACTGTGCGAATGATTCCAGTTCACGGAAGGAAGCTAAATCCAGACGCAATGTACCTGCAACCTTTTTCATCGCCTTGATTTGTGCAGAACCACCTACACGGGATACCGATAGACCGGCATTAATCGCTGGACGTACTCCGGAGAAGAACAAGTCTGATTGTAAGAAGATTTGTCCATCTGTAATCGAAATAACATTGGTTGGAATATAGGCACCAATGTCGCCTGCCTGAGTTTCCACAAATGGAAGAGCTGTTAAAGAACCTCCACCTTTGGCATCACTAAGTTTTGCTGCACGCTCAAGTAAACGGGAGTGTAAGTAGAATACATCCCCCCCTGGGAATGCTTCACGACCTGGTGGACGACGTAATAACAAGGACAGTTCACGATATGCGTTGGCTTGTTTTGTTAAATCATCATATACCACTAATACGTGTTTACCGTTATACATGAACTCTTCACCCATCGATACCCCTGCATATGGTGCTAGGTATTGAAGTGGTGCAGGTTCACTGGCACCAGCAGTTACTACAATCGTGTAATCCAGTGCTCCATGTTTGCGAAGAACTTCTACTGTACCACGGACTGTTGAATCTTTTTGGCCAATAGCGACGTAAATACAGATCATGTTTTCGCCTTTTTGATTTAAAATCGTATCAATTGCTATCGTTGTTTTACCTGTCTGACGGTCACCGATAATTAACTCACGCTGACCACGTCCGATTGGCACAAGAGCGTCAATCGCCTTTATCCCCCCCGTTTGTACTGGTTCATAAACTGATTTACGATCCATTACACCAGGTGCTGGAGATTCAATTGGACGTGTTTTAGTAGTTTCGATTGGACCTTTTCCATCGATTGGTTGTCCTAATGGATTAACCACACGACCGATTAATTCCTCTCCTACTGGCACTTCCATAATACGACCTGTGCGACGAACTTCGTCACCTTCACGAATATCTTTGTACTGTCCAAGAATGACGATCCCTACATTAGATTCTTCTAAGTTTTGTGCCATACCCATGACACCATTTGAAAATTCAACCAACTCACCAGACATTACATTATCAAGTCCGTGTGCACGTGCGATACCGTCACCAATTTCAATAACCGTACCTACATCACTTACTTGGATGTCTGCATCATAGCTTTCGATTTGCTGTTTAATCAGTGCACTGATTTCTTCAGCTTTTATGCTCATGCCATTTCACCCCCCCTATCGTTTCCTAATTTACTGTTACAATTTGACGTTCCAAACGATCCAGTTTTCCTTTAACAGAGCCATCATATATCGTGTTATCGACTTTGATTTTTACTCCACCAATAATCTCAGGATCAATTTGATTATCTATTTTTAATTCTTTTACATTAAGTTTTTTAGTAAAGACTTGGGAAATTTCTTCTTTTTCTGCATCTGTTAATGCACGAACTGAAAAGACTGTTGCTTGTTTTATTCCGTTAGCTTCATTGGCAAAAGAAATAAAGTGATCGACTACATCTGGAATAATTTCTTCATTGTGACGATCTACAAGTAACGAAAGTGTATGTAATACATCCTTCGAAAAGCCTGCGAATGCTTCGTTAAGAAGCTGTTTTTTCTCTTTAACATTTACTTTTGGATGCTGTAAGAATGGAAGAATTTCTTGATTTGTTTGAAAAACTTCCTTCACAGTAGTTAATTCTGTTTCCAGGAAATCAATCGTTTCTTTTTCGACAGCGATTTGGAAAAGAGCTTCTGCATATCGTTTTGCTACATTTGTATTACTCATCGCTCTTCTCCTACCTCTTTGATGTAGTCACTGATTAACTGTTCCTGGTCTTTTGCATTAATTTCTTTCTCAATCACTTTGGTAGCAATTTGTACAGATAATGTTGCCACTTGTGCCTGCAATGCTTCGATTGCTTTTTCTTTCTCACGTGTAATATCTTCTTCAGCAGACTTTTTCAAACGTGCTGCTGCTTGATTTGCTGCTTCGATAATCGCCTTTTCCTGCTCTACGCCAGCTTTTTTCGCATCTTCAATAATTTGTTGTGCTTCCTGACGTGTTGCTTTTAACTGATCATTTGCTTCTCGTGATGCTTTTTCAGCATCTGTGCGGTTTTTTTCCGCAATATCAATTTCATTCGCAATATGGTTTTCGCGTTCTTCCATTTTGTTCATCAATGGACCCCACGCGTATTTTCTTAATAACCATAATAGTGCCAAGAAACTGATAATGGCGAATAACATATTCCCACCTTGCAAACCACCAATTTCTGCCTGAATGATGAACCCACTTTCTAAAAGTTGCACAGTGTTCACTCCTTCCCACAATTAGTCATCATCTATTTCTGCATTCCATTACATTTCGAATTAAGTGCGCTGTTCGCTTTTCTTTTTCTAGCTCCGAGCGCCCAGCAACTAGCAAACTTCCTTCACCTCCGTACGATAAGTCAACATCGATTCGCTTTTAGCTCACCGTGTTTCCTTTATCTCCTTCCGGTTCAGTCCAGTTTGTACGTTGCTATTCGGGCGCTCTTCGCTTTTCTTTTTACAAAGGAATGGCGAAGGTTGTCTTAGACGATCTTCGCCATTCTATCTGATTAAGTATGATTACATTACCATGAAGGCAATTACTACGGCGAAAATTGGAATCGCCTCTACTAACGCTACCCCCCCGATAAACATGGTAGTTTGAAGTGCACCTCTTAGTTCTGGCTGACGTGCAATCCCTTCTACTGTACGACTTACGATCATACCGTTACCTAAACCAGCACCTAGTGCCGCTAAACCAATTGCAATTGCTGCTGCTAAAGCTCCCATTATTTGTTTCCTCCTTTAAAATGTATAAAAATATTAGATATTATTATTTTAATGGTCTGAACTCACTTTATGAGACATATAAACCATTGTTAACATGGTGAAAATAAATGCTTGAATGGCACCAATAAATAAACTGAATCCTTGCCATGCCATCATCGGTATGATAGCTACAAACGTAATTGGTGCAGCGATAAACGCCATTTTTGTTATTAGGCCTAATAAAATTTCACCAGCAAAGATATTACCGAAAAGACGCAGACCTAATGTTAAAGTGTTAGTAAATTCTTCAATAATTTTAAACGGTAGTAGAAATGGCACAGGGCGCACATAATCCTTTGCATACTCCTTGAACCCTTTCACTTTTACCCCCATAATAATGCGTTAACACTACTACTAATGCAGATAAAGTTAACGTTATTGTCGCATCTGAGGTTGGTGATTTCCACCATAATGTATGTCCCCCATACTCCCATGGTAATTACACCAAGGATGTTACTAATAAAAATGAACACTAATAATGTTAAACCTAGTGGTAAAAACACTTTACCTGTTTTCCAATCCATGGTATCCCCGATAATGCCTTTGACAAAATCGACTACCCACTCCATGAAGTTTTGAAAGCCAGTCGGTTTCATTTTCAAATTCCTTGCTGCTAATGTACATATAATAAATACAATCACAGAAGAAACAAACGTCATTATCGTAGTGGATAAGTTAAAGTCCAACCATGGTATCCCAAACAGGTCAAAATACATCGGTGATTCGTGATCCAATTTCTTCACCTCACTTCCCTTTGCTAGTCTTGTTTTCTAAATAGTGCAAAATCTATCATAATAACAACATAAGTTGTCATTAGTCCTAAAATTACTGCCATCAAATGGAAATGTTCTTCAAAGCGCATCGCGATGATCACCGCTAATGCTGCAGTGGCTAATCGGGTAAATGTACCAATTCCAGTTGTTCGACCCTGACCGCTTACAGCTTGTCCAAACCGGTCGATCTTACGCTGCATTACCCATAAATTATAAAGGCTTAAAGTTGTTCCCAGGAGAAGTCCGAGGAATATTCTTGTGAAAGGTGTGAAACCCCCCCAGCCAAGAACGATTAAAGCAAGAAGGTAGAACATCCATTTACGTTGACGGGTTATCATTTTTTTGTATTGATCCATTGTTTACTCGTCTCCCGTTATTTCTGTTACGTAATGAATAATTCCATATAAACCGGCGCCAATTCCTAGAAAGAGACCGATTACCAGAAAAAGTGGTGTTGTGAAAAAATAGTTATCGACTAATCTGCCGAGAAACAAACCTACTAATGGACCACCGACAATTTGTGACAAAATCATACTGTAAATTGCCATTCCATAATAAGGGCTTTTCTTATTGGGTGAAATATGATCACTCCTAAAATAAGAACGTGAAGATTATGTATAATAGAAGAAATGCTAGCGTATGCATATATGTGTTGCACCTGCTATGATTTACATCAACCTTGTAACCCTTATCATCTACACTAGATTAGCATACAATAGGGGGGGTAAACTAATGTCAATCGATTTTACAGCAAAAAAATGAAGAATATACGTACAAATTACATTATATAACTTGCTACCCCTATTGATCATAGTCTTTTTGAATTTTCAGACACTTTTCGAACAAATTGTGACAATTCGTTCGTGTTTCGAAACATCAATCATACCAATTACTCCAACCAAATTGGTACCTGATAGTCATATGTTTCATCAGACTCTTTTTCTATCTTAATATTGGCAATATATTCTCCTTTTTGCTCATTTAATTCGACTGATCCTTCGATGACACCTGTACTTGGCTCTTTTAATTCTAAAACATTTGTAACAAAGGCAAATGTTGTGGCATCATATAAATCAATCGTTAGTTTTTTTGCATTCTCAACTAGATAAAGCTGATATTGATAGGCAGAATCAATTGGTGATAACGTGAATTCCAGTCCCATCGCCTCCGGTATTTCTGCAGTTTCAGTTAAGAACATATACGGAAGTGGAATGTTATTTAAATAGAGATAACCCTGTTTAATATTTTGATCCAATTGACTGGTTCTAACCGTCATTTTTACTTCCAGCTCTTTCTTTGCCTTGGGCGCTAATGTGAACGTCTGGGGGGGTAACTGAAAACGAATATCCTGCTGTTGTTTCGGAAGGGAAAAGGAATATTTCTGTGCACGATCTGAGATATTCTCGACGACAATTCTTTCTATCCGCTGCTCGTTTATCTTCTCCAGTTTCCCAAATTGCAATAGCGATTGATAAACTAATGTATCCGTTTCGATTGCCGCTTTTGGATCAACTTTTCCAGCTCCTTGTTCCGTTGGTGAAAAATCTGGAAAAGGCTTTGCCGTTGTAAGGATTGCCGCTTTTAACTGCTTAGGTGTCCAATTTGGATGGCTTCTTTTAATAAGGCAAGTACGCCGGCAATATGTGGTGCTGCCATACTTGTGCCACTTAATGCCTGATAACCATTTGGTACAGTACTTAAAATGCTTGCGCCTGGTGCCACGATCTCTGGTTTGATTGCCCAATTGACTGTAACCGGGCCACGCGAACTAAAATCGGTGATCGTATCTTGTATGTGCTCATTTGCCAATTTCAGATAATCGGCATGCTGTTTTAACCATTCCCCGTCTTCTTTACTAATAGCCGCCACCGGGATCGATACTTGGGCATCTAATGCTCCCTGAAAGATTCCTTTTTCATTATTTGCAATCAATACTGCTGCAGCGCCTTGCTTTTCTGCTTCAAGTGCAAGCAGTCCAAATGGAATTTTGCCACGGTCGATAATTAATATGGCGTCCTTTGCCTTTTCCTTGTGTGAGGTCACTTCTAAGTCTCTAGTGAATTGCCATTCGGAAGAGCCCTGCATCGGAATCATCTCAATCTTTTTATCTTGAAAGGAATCATATAGATAGGGACGCTTTAGTGCTGGTGTGGAGGCGCCGACTGAGATAACACGATCGGCTGTCGCTGGTGAACCTACCGTCCAAAGTTCTGGACCGGTATTGCCATTTGCAATAACCACGGCTACTCCCTTTTCTGTGGCACGATTAACCGCAACACTTGTTGGCCAGTCTGGTCCATTGATGGTATTGCCGAGCGAGAGATTAATAATGTCCATTCCATCCTTGACAGCTTGTTCGATAGCAGCCATTACTTGAACGGAGGTTCCGGTTCCACCAGGTCCAAGAGCACGATAGGCATAGAGCTCGGCATCTGGTGCCACACCTTTCATTTTTCCATTAGCTGCAATAACTCCTGCCACATGGGTACCATGTAATGTAGGCATTCCTTGATCTATAGTGGTTTCCATTGGATCGTTATCAAAATCGACTACATCATAGCCTCCTTGATAATTTTGCTGAAGGTCTGGATGGTGATGATCGATACCTGTATCAATCACACCTACTTTTACCCCCCCTTTTCCGGTAAACGGGAGGGGGGGTTCGGGCAGTAAGAAGGGGATACTTTGATTAATATTTGCTTCAATTGGTTGCTGCTGCGTCTGATATGTTTGCGATCGGTAGACTTGTTTTATTTTCATTTTGCGTTGGATATTCTCGAGATTATAGGTGTCTGTTTTTAATGCCACGCCGTTAAATATCGTATCATATACCGCTAATATTTCTACTCGTGGGAAATCAGATTTCATTTCTTCGGCAAACTGATGGGGGTTGTTCTCGACTTCGATAATAAAGGAGTGTTCTTCGTTGAGGGATTGGATATTGATATTAGCTAGTAGTAAAAGGGATAAGAAAAAGGACATCACTTCAGCACTCCTTGGTCATAAGTTAGGAGTATTGTTTGCGTATGGCGAAGAAGCTATACACTATTTATTGTTTTTGGAAATCATCTAAGGATGGAGGATTGTTAGCAGAGCTGTTTTGCTTATTAAAATTTTAAAAATCCGAATGATAACTAATTCCATCGTGGAATTGGTATTATCATTCGGATTTCATCTCTTTTAAATTGCTTTTGTCATGGAACTTTTACTTTGTTCCAAACAATCGGTCGCCGGCATCTCCTAATCCAGGAACGATATAGCCTTTTTCATTTAGCTTCTCATCCAAGGCTCCAAGATAAATATCAACATCCGGATGCTCCTTCTGAATCATTTCCACGCCTTCTGGTGCAGCAATTAAACACATCAATTTAATGTTGGTAGCGCCGCGCTTCTTCAAAGAGGCAATCGCATCATTTGCTGACCCACCTGTTGCTAGCATCGGATCGATCACAATAAGTTCGCGTTCTTGAATATCAGAAGGTAATTTGATGTAATATTCAACCGGCTTTAGTGTTTCTGGATCACGATATAGGCCAACATGTCCTACTTTAGCTGCAGGAATTAATCGTAAAATACCGTCCACCATTCCAAGGCCCGCTCTTAAAATTGGTATGAGCCCAATTTTTTACCGCTGAGTATTTTAGTTTTGGCTTCCATTACGGGGTGTTTGAATCGTAGTTTCCTCCAGTGGTAAATCTCTGGTGATTTCAAACGCCATTAAGGCAGACACTTCATCTACTAGTGCCCGGAATTCTTTTGTACCGGTATCTTT
This sequence comes from Gracilibacillus boraciitolerans JCM 21714, assembly GCF_000521485.1. Classification (GTDB taxonomy): domain Bacteria; phylum Bacillota; class Bacilli; order Bacillales; family Amphibacillaceae; genus Gracilibacillus; species Gracilibacillus boraciitolerans. The sequence continues at coordinate 80,135 of NZ_BAVS01000005.1, forward strand.
ATTTCTTATGTACGTTAATTTGTGTTGGATTAACGGATGGTCTAGGACAAACAGGTTGCTCATCAGGGAATCTCTCCTTTTTTGGTCTTATTATCTTAAATTCAATACTATTCATCCATGAAATTGTACTGAAAATAAGACCAGCTTTCAAGCAAGATCAAAAAATATCTAGAATTTTTCAATATAAAGATGGTAGCTCTTTATTTTTTATGGCCACTTTAGTCGAGTTTATGGCCACTTTTACTGGTTTTATGGCCACTTTAGTCGAGTTTATGGCCACTTTTACTGGTTTTATGGCCACTTTCCTTTGTACACATAAAAAGCTAGACGAATTGTCTAGCTTTTTTATTATTGATATAAAGGAAACTTAGCTGTTAAAGCTGTCACCCGTTCACGTGCTTCAGATAGTGTCGCTTCATCTTCCGGATTTTTCAAGGTGAGAGCGATGATTTTTGCTACTTCGTCCATTTCTGCCTCACCAAATCCACGAGTGGTGACTGCAGCTGTACCAACACGAATACCACTTGTCACAAATGGGCTCTCCGGATCGAATGGAATTGTATTTTTATTTGTTGTAATTCCAACCTCGTCCAAAGCTTTCTCAGCAATTTTACCTGTTAAATTCAAACCGCGAACATCCAGTAATAATAGGTGATTGTCTGTACCACCAGATACGGTGCGTACACCTTCTGATTCTAATACCTCACCAAAACGTTTAGCATTTTTGATAATATTTTCCCCATATTCTTTAAAGGATGGTTGTAATGCTTCTTTAAGTGCAACTGCTTTCGCTGCAATCACATGCATTAATGGACCACCTTGCATACCAGGGAATACGGTTTTATCAATTTGCTTAGCAAATTCTTCCTTACATAGCACCATACCACCACGAGGTCCGCGTAACGTTTTGTGTGTAGTAGTGGTCACAAAATGTGCATATGGTACAGGATCTGGATGTAAACCTGTTGCTACAAGTCCGGCAATATGAGCCATATCCACCATTAAATACGCATCCACAGCATCAGCGATTTCACGGAACTTTGCGAAATCTATTTGTCGTGGATAGGCACTTGCACCTGCTACGATTAGTTTTGGCTGAACTTCTTTTGCTTTGGCAAGAACAGCATCATAATCAATCTGCTCTGAATCTTCATTCACACCATAGTCTACAAAGTTAAACAGCTTTCCACTGAAGTTAACCGGACTGCCATGTGTTAAGTGTCCACCATGACTTAAGTTCATTCCCAGTACGGTGTCACCTGGTTCTAACAGTGTGAAATAGACGGCCATGTTTGCCTGTGCACCAGAATGCGGCTGTACATTGACATGCTCTGCACCAAACAATTCTTTTGCTCTGTCGCGTGCTAAGTTTTCGACAACATCGACATATTCACAACCACCGTAATAACGGCGTCCTGGATAGCCTTCTGCATATTTATTCGTTAAAACGGAACCTTGGGCTTCCATTACTGCCTCCGAAACAAAATTTTCTGAAGCAATTAATTCAATCTTGTCGTTCTGACGTTTTCTTTCGTCTTCCATCGCTTGAAAAACATCGACATCAAAGTTTTTAACGTGATCCATCTGTGATCCCCCTAATTGGTTTGGTAGGTGTATCTTTCAAATATTCGTATTTAAATCATCTTATACTAAAATAACATCATTTTGGAAATAATTCTAGACCTTTTTACGAATAAAAACAATAAAATATGAACCTTTATTCGTAAATTGAGAAAAAAGGTTCATATTTACTATCCGTTTATTGTGGATATACTGCTCTTGGACCACCAATTAATTTTGGTCTCGTTCTCGCTTGAGAGGTTCTGGCGTGACCGACATAGCGTTTTTCAAAGCGAAGAGGAACTGCTACCGGTTTCAGTTGCATACCGATCATTGTTTCTCCAATATCGATTCCTGCATCTGCTTGAATCTTTTCTACTACAACTGCATTATTTAGATGCTGATAAGCATATGCCGCCATTGCCCCGCCCGCTTTGAGCACAGGCATCACGGAGACCTGGTCAAATTTATGTTCGCGCATCACTTGTTTTTCAACGACAACCGCACGATTTAAGTGCTCACAACATTGAAAACACAAGTTTACTTCTTTTTGTTCTTTTAGGCGACTTAATTCCTGGAAAATGATCGCCGCCACTTCTTCACTGCCAGCTGTTCCAATTCGTTCGCCAGCCACTTCGCTTGTCGAACAGCCGACAACGAATAAATCACCTTTGGCAAGATATTCGAGTGATATCCACTCATCCACTATCTCTCTCAGATCTTGTGCCCATTGATCAAGTTGCATGGATACTCACCTCTTTCCTGTTTGTTAATTATTTTCGTAATCGGTGACCTTGCCAACACGATTCGCATGACGTCCACCTTGAAAGTCGGTTCCTAACCACGTTTGAACAATCTCTCTGGCAAGGCCAGGTCCTATCACACGTTCACCCATCGTTAACATATTGGAATCATTGTGTTCGCGCGTTGCTTTCGCACTGAAGACATCATGTACAAGTGCTGCGCGGATTCCTTTTACCTTATTGGCAGCAATCGACATGCCAATTCCTGTACCACATATTAAAATACCACGATCAAACTCTCCGTTTGCGACACGCTCTGCAGCCGGAATGCCATAATCGGGGTAGTCGACTGAATCGGCGCAATTACAGCCAATATCCTCATACTCGATGTTTTGTTCTTCGAGTAGTGATGCAATTTCCTTTGATAAATGAATTCCACCATGATCAGATGCTAAAATAACCTTCATTCTTCCTGCTCCTTTTTTAGAAAAAATTGTCTCATTCAGTTTAAAGGAAGTCCCTCTTATCTATATTTTCTAACTTTTTGATCAATAGTGCAAGATACTTATCTAATTCTTCATAAGTTTTTTGATATGTCATGTGATTTCCGCCAAACGGATCACTAACATCAACCTTCTGAACGATATCTTCTAACTGTTTGATTTTATGGCTTAATCGTTCCTTTTCATCGGAGTCGGTTAGCTTAGCTTCTTCTAATTGCGCATATGCTTCTTTTAATGCCGTCCATACCTGTTCATAATCTGACGCTGTGTATTCTTTTAACGTAAATACTTTTGTACCATATTCTGAATAGTTTTGTTTCAACATGTCCCGATGCTGCTGTGTCATCGTTAGCACCAGGTCTGCCCACTCCATCAGTTCTTTCGTAACGGGCTGTGATTGATGGTCATAGCTGATTCCCTGCTGTCTTAAGACTTGACTGGCACCTTCTGATGCAGGACTGCCTTGTCCAGCAAAAATACCCGCTGACTGGACGTGATGATTTGTTTTTCGTTGTAAAATTGCCTGTGCCATCGGACTTCGACACGTATTACCTGTACAAACGAACAAAATATTCATGATTTTGATTGCCTCCATAACTAATGATGCTTCTTTCATTATATCACATTATCAGAATAGCACATGGAGTCCGAACCCAAAAAGAATACTGCCACCTAAAATTTCACTATATGCACCTAATAAATGATGCGTTCTTCTGCCGATAAGCAGGGCGATCCATGTCAGTACCATGCTGAAAAGGCCAAACATGATAATTGCAAAAGCTGTGGCGACACCTGATAAACCAAGTGAAATTCCTATTGAAAAACTATCCAGACTAACTGTAAAGGCAAACATTATTAAACCGATACCAACGGGTGCTAACAGCTGGTTGTCCTGTTTGAGAAACGTATTAAAAACCATTTGAAAGCCAATCGCGCATAATAATAGACCAGAGCCTATTATTGCGACACCTTCCATCTGGCTGGATAAGAATTTTCCAAGAAACAGGCCAATAAAGGGCATAAAAACATGAAAAATACCAACTATAAACCCAATTAATAGAATTCTTTTTAAGCGGATTTCCTGCATCCCAATGCCTAAACCAACAGAAAATGCATCCATTCCTAACGCAAATGCTAAACATAGAATCGATATCACTTCACCAATTGCTGACACACTAAAAGCCCCCTTCGTCATTGAACAGACAAGTGGGACAGCGAGCCTGTCCCCTTGTCCCATTCATATGCGGGGGGGAGGGGGGGATTTATATGTTTTGTTTTAGGTGGTTTGTGGCGGCTTTTGTAAGCCGGTTCATGATGGCTTCCCCGATTCCCTGGGTTGGAAAGGTTTCTGCCAAGATGATGTCGACGCTGGTATCATTAAAGTAGCGCAGCGCATAATACAGTTTAGCTGCTACTTCAGATAAGTGCTCCCTGTGACCACACGGGTAGGAAATATCGACATGTAACTGATCTATTAACGGTGCGCTTGCAATCACCCCTACCTTGTTCCCTTGTTGTTGAAAATGGCGGATTTGTTCTTGAAAAAAATTGTTGTCGCCTTCGATTAGATATAATGGTGCATCCGGTTCATAATGGTTATATTTCATGCCAGGTGATTTTGGTTGGGTTACCTTTAGTGAGTTTGCTAACTCGACCGTTCCAATTACGTTTTCGATTTCGCTTCTTGTAATTCCGCCTGGCCTTAAGATCACAGGAATTTCGCCTGTTGCATCGACAACGGTTGATTCGAGTCCAACACCTGTAGCGCCGCCATCAATAATTCCTGCAATTCTGCCGTTTAAGTCATGGTAGACATGCTCGGCGGTTGTGGGACTTGGTTTCCCGGATAGATTGGCACTCGGAGCTGCCAGTGGTAAATTTGCTTGTGCCAAAAGTGCCTGTGCTACCGGATGATTGGGAATCCGGATTGCGACAGTATCTAAGCCTGCTGTCACTGTCTCTGTTACGGTACCGTTACTTTTTAAAATTATGGTAAACGGTCCTGGCATGAATGCATCGATCAGCTGTTGGGCGATTTCCGGTATTTCTGTAACATAATCCGTGATTTGCTGTGGATCATGAACATGAACAATCAGCGGATTATCGGCCGGACGTCCTTTTGCCTGAAAAATTTTTGAAACAGCTGCTTCATTTGTTGCATCTGCACCGAGTCCATATACGGTCTCTGTAGGAAATGCCACTATTTCCTGTTTATTTAATAGTTCCGCTGCTACTGTTAATGATCGTTCCGTAGAATCTAAATAATTTGTTTTCATTGTTATCCCTCAATTTAGCTGTATTCTAAAAATAGTATGAAGATATTTTAACATTTCTGCAAGCAACTACTATTCATAGTATACTTATCCACACATCTTTCCACAGATAGGTAAAAACCTGTGCATAAAAAGAGATTTATGCACAGGTTTAATTAAGAACACTGTTATAACAACGTTCATCATTCCATTCTATTCACATAATTATCCACAGATTCTAATGAGGTTATCCACCAATTTGCTTCAATCAGTGGATCTAAACACTGCTCTGTTTGGGTATATCCTAATTGTTCTAATAACTGATTAAGGATTTCTGTTTTACTGTGGATAAATAAATGCTTCGCTCCATAACTTTTCGTTAAGTTCTCTGCGGATTGGATAATCGTTACAGGTAACATCAGGGATGGACTTCTTTTGATCATCAGCGTTCGCAGCCAATAAGACTCCCCCCCGTCGACAGGTAATAGTGAAAAAAACGCCGTCGGTTGCTGATCTTTATAAAGGAAGTATCCGTATTTTTTCATTTCTGCCTGATCCACATCTAACATTTTACTATTTTCGTTAAAAAAAGATTCGAACGCTGCTTGGTCGAGTTCTTTCGTTGATTTTAATTCCATTCTCACACCTCTATCATTTCGTTTTATTATTACTCTATGACAAAATGATAGATTTATGATTAACTAAACCATTTTAAGAAGAAAAAAGTATATTCTACTTCTTGCTCTTGCTCTTCTTCTTGATCTTCCTGATCTTCTTTGATTTTGTCATCATCATCATCAGCTTTTTCTTCTGCCTGAACGGTTGTCCCAAAGGAAAAGTCAAGAAAACATAATGGAGGAAAAACGACACACCACCAATTAGATCCTGCAGCATCTCCTAATTGGATTAAAATGGCCTCATATTCACCTGCCGGGTAAAGATAGTTATCATAGAGTTTCGTTGGAAATTTGACGTCTTTACGATACTCCACATTGAATGCACTATTCACTTGTTCCTCTGCTAAAGTATTGGCAACAATTTGATCAAGCTCACTGATTCGACTCGAAATAAGTGTCCGTGCTTCTTCAATATCATCCATATCTTCTACATTTGGTTACCTCTTGATTCACAGCATCTCTTACAGCATGTTTTATTTCCTGGTCTTTCTCGTTATCACTGTTCGCTAATATTCGTAAGCGAATTGCTTCATCCGGGATCATTTGATACGCTTGTTCATTACTTACAACTTTTTGTGGAAAAAATCCAATAATAAGAAAAATGAGTACAGAAAATAAAATAAGTTTTCGCATATTTGTTTCCCCCCCCTGTCTAATCACAGTGTGGACAACTACGAAAACTTTTAAACTTATAATCTATTAATTTACTAAAAAAGTGAGCATATGATCAGTGGGGTCTTAGAAACGCTTGGCCCCCCCGTGATTAAATAAGAAGATCATGTTGTTGCGAAGACGATTCGATTTTTCTGATTGATATCCGGAATAACCTCGACCTTACTATTCGGAAAATGATATTTTATCAGATTGGTAACAGCTTTTCCTTGAGTATGACCAATTTCAAAAGCGAGTATTCCATTTTTATTCAGGACAAGTGGTGCCTGTTCGATAATTTGTTGATATGCCGCTAAGCCATTGTCTTCCGCAAAAAGGGCCAGCTCAGGGTCGAAATTTCTAACGGTTTCTGACAGTGACGCTGCTTCTTCATACGCGATATATGGCGGATTGGAGATGATAATATCAACTTTCCTATTGTGGTTTATTAATGGCTGCAGGAAGTCTCCTTGGAAAAATTCGATGTCGGTCTGATGCTGATTAGCGTTTCTCTGAGCGATGTGCAGTGCTTTATCTGACAGATCTGTTGCGATCATTTTAACCGTTTTATCTGCCCACTCTTTTGCTAAACTCACCGCGATTATCCCACTGCCAGTTCCTACATCGACACAGGAAAAGGAGTCGTTTGTCACCTTTGCTAACAAATGGAAAACGAGCTCTTCTGTCTCAGGTCGCGGAATCAGCACATCCTGGTTAACATAAAACGTTCGTCCGTAAAACATTTCGACACCTGTAATATGCTGGACAGGTACTTTGGTATCGGCATGGCGTTGAATGTTTTTTTGGAATTGCTTGAGAATGATCTGATCTATTGGCTCACGCAAATTGCTAATAAGTTCTATTTTTGAATAACGAAGTTCATGTAACAATAGAATTTCCGCTACTTTTGCTTCTGCATGATGTTCCTCTAAAAAAGAAGAAGCCCATTGAAGGGCCTCATGAATGGTGAGAGATTTCATCTTATTCACCTATTTGTTCCATTTTTTGTGCTTGTTCTTCAATAATCAATGCTTCGATGATCTCGTTCATTTTTCCTTGTAAAATCTGATCAAGCTTCTGGATCGTTAAACCAATCCGATGATCTGTTACCCGATTCTGTGGAAAATTATAAGTGCGGATACGCTCAGAGCGATCACCGGAACCGACTGCAGATTTACGAGTTTGATCATATTCCGCCTGTGCTTCCTGCTGAACTTGGTCATAAATACGGGCACGCAATATTTTCATTGCTTTTTCTTTATTTTTAATTTGTGACTTTTCGTCTTGAATCGATACGACCGTACCTGTTGGCAGGTGGGTTAGACGGACTGCTGACATTGTTGTATTTACAGATTGTCCACCTGGACCACTGGAAGTAAAGGTATCGACACGGATATCCTTTTCATGAACATCTACTTCTACTTCTTCGGCTTCTGGCATTACCACTACCGTTGCTGTTGAAGTGTGAATACGTCCTCCCGATTCTGTTTCAGGGACACGTTGTACGCGATGGGCACCATTTTCATATTTTAATTTAGAATAGACCCTTTTCCGTTGATCATAAAGACGATTTCTTTCAGTCCACCTACACCTGTTGTACTCGAATCCATAATGTCGATCTTCCAGCCTTCTGTTTCAGCAAAACGAGAGTACATCCGGAAAAGATCGCCAGCAAACAATGCCGCTTCATCTCCACCTGCTGCGCCACGGATTTCCATGATAACGTTTTTGTCATCATTGGGATCCTTCGGAAGTAATAAGATTCTTAATTTTTCCTCTAACTCTACCTTTTGCTCGGAAAGTTCGCTGATTTCCATCTTAGCCATCTCACGCATTTCGTCATCCAAATCTTCTTCCAACATGTTTTTCGCATCATCTATTTGTGAGGAAGCATCCTTATATTCACGATATACCGTAATGATATCTTGTAAATCAGATTGTTCCTTTGAGTACTCTCTTAATTTCTTGGAATCATTGATGACTTCCGGGTCACTTAACAATTCATTTAATTTATCATAACGTGCTTCTAGGGATTCTAAACGATCTAACACGTTCTTCACCTCTTTCTACAGTAAGTGCTTGTCAAAACGGCGGTTCGAGGCGCTGCAGCTCTGCAACTAAGACGCGAAAAGCTTACAACGGAAAAAAATCGATCCTGTTACCAAACAGTATAAATAGTATATCCAATGTTACCGGCAGCGTCAAAGTTTGCTTATTGATGAACCTTCAACTTGCTTTTCGGATGATTTGGTACCTGATGGTGGTATCTGCACCTTGGTTCATATGCTTCCTTTGCTCCTACCAATATAATCGGATCATGATAGGAAGCAGGATTACCATTAATTAATCGTTGCGTTCTGCTCGCAGGTGAACCACAAACAGGACAAATGGCATTGAGTTTCGTTACAAATTCGCTGATAGCCAAAAGCTGCGGCATCGGTCCAAATGGTTCCCCACGGAAGTCTGTATCCAATCCAGCAAGGACAACACGATGACCTTTATCTGCTAATTGACTGACAATATGGACAATATCATCATCAAAAAATTGTACTTCATCGATTCCGATCAAGTCGATATCATCTGAGATATCTTCGAGAATATCAATTGCTCTTTCGACTGATTTTGCTATTATTTCAGAGCCATTATGTGATACGACGCATTCATCGCTATATCGATTATCTATTTTCGGTTTGTAGACGGCAACAGATAGATTGCCATATGTTGCACGACGCACTCTGCGAATTAACTCTTCTGACTTCCCAGAGAACATGCTGCCACAAATAAGCTCTATCCAACCGGCATGCTTCATTATATTCATGATGATGTTGCCCCCTTCCAACAATATTGTTGCATTATTACAACGCTCACTCTATATCTAATCATTTTAGCATGTTTTTTATAATATTAAGTAATGAAGTGAATTTTTTGTAATATGGGCATAAGAGCCTGTCCCCCCCGTGTCCCATATAAAAACAGGCAAATTTTTAGTTTATTTGCCTGTTTTTATGGATTAATATCCTGTTATATTTCGTTCAATTAAAAATACCATTTTAGCCAAGATTGTATTTTCTCTTGAATCGGTCAACACGACCACCGACTTTGTCAGCTTTTTGCTTACCAGTATAGAACGGGTGAGAAGCTGAGCTGATTTCCACACGGATTAATGGGTAGCTGTTTCCATCTTCCCATTCAATTGTTTCAGCAGAAGATTTAGTAGATCCGCCTAAGAATTTGTAATCTGAGCTTGTATCAAGAAATACAACTTTATGGTATTCTGGATGAATGCCTTGTTTCATGTCTGTCCACTCCTTTTGCCCTGAATCCTTAAGAAACAGAGTTTTTCATACAGAAGAATTATATCAATCTCACTTGAAGATTGCAAGCTGTATTTTAAAAAACTTATGTTAATGCGTTTTCTTAGCAGTACCTTTTCTTCTCATTTCGTCATCAAGAACGGATAAAAATTCTTCATTATTTTTCGTTGAACGAAGCTTACGTAAAAACCGTTCAAGAAATTCCGGAGAATCCTGTATACTTTTACGGACGGCCCACATTTTTTCAAGGTGACTATTAGAAATCAGTAATTCTTCTTTTCGTGTGCTTGATCGCGCGATATCGATAGCAGGGAAAATACGACGTTGCGCTAAATTACGGTCTAAGTGTAATTCCATGTTCCCTGTTCCTTTAAATTCTTCATAAATAACTTCATCCATACGTGAACCTGTGTCCACCAATGCTGTTGCCAAAATCGTAAAGCTTCCACCGTCTTCGATATTACGGGCAGCACCAAAGAATCGTTTAGGTCGATGGAACGCAGCTGGATCAATACCACCGGATAATGTTCTGCCGCTTGGAGGAATAACAAGGTTATAGGCACGCGCTAAACGCGTAATACTATCCATGAGAACAACCACGTCTTTTTTATGTTCTACAAGTCGCATCGCTCGCTCTAAAACAAGTTCAGCAACTTTAATATGATTTTCTGGCATTTCGTCAAATGTCGAGCTTACGACATCGACATCTTTATTTACAGAACGCTCAATATCTGTAACCTCTTCCGGACGCTCATCCACTAATAAAATAATCAATTTTGCATTCGGATGATTCTTAGCGATGCTGTTAGAAATTTGTTTTAACAGCATTGTCTTCCCTGCCTTTGGCGGCGCAACGATTAATCCACGTTGGCCATAACCTACAGGTGTTAATAAATCCATAATTCTGGTTGAGATTAATTTCGTATCCGTTTCTAAATTCATTAATCGATCCGGATACAGGGGGGGAGTTAACGCTGGAAAGTGCACACGTTCCTTTGCGACCTCTGGGTCCTCGCCATTAACGGCATCAACATGCAATAAACCATAGTACCGTTCATTTTCTTTAGGGGGGGGACGGACCTTCCCTGATACTTTATCCCCCCCATTACGCAAGTCAAAGCGACGAATTTGTGAGGCAGATATATAAATATCCTCGGCACTTGGAGAGTAGTTAATAGGACGTAAGAAGCCAAACCCTTCCGTCTGAATAATTTCCAGGACACCATCCATAAACAGAAAGCCACTTTTTTTCTGCCTGTGCTTTTAAAATGGAAAAAATCAACTCTCTTTTAGTTAGTTTTGCATAATAGGAAACTTTATATTCCTTTGCTCTTGCATATAGCTCTTTTAATGTTAACGATTCTAATTCCGAAATTGTTACTTCACTCACAAAATCACCACACCTAATTATATTTTATATATTCCATCTTCATTGTTTAATAGAGATTTACAGTTTGTAGTTTTATAAACGTGGGGGGGAATCTTATCATTTTCTTTGCCTTAATGATCTATTACGGAAAAATAGGACTATCTTTCATTAATCAATCAGTTAAGGAAACTCAATAAGGAGCACCGAGATCGCCTAAAATCTCAAGAAGTGTATGAGATGGAAGCTTGACTCATCATTACTATAGAAGTAAGTAAGGATGAAAGGAAGAACGCAAACTTATGGCTGAATTGCGTTATTATATTCTTACTATATAGTACATCGTTCCAACTAGATATTCAACTTTTTTTTAAAGAAAAATGATTTTTTTAGCATATTTTCTATTATTTCAGCAAAAAAAAAGAGCAAAAATCTATTTTATTCACCAAACTTTAAAAAAGAGACTACTGGAGTCTCTTTTTTAGGAATTTTGAAATTGTTGTATTTCTTTTTCTGTCATTTCTTCTCGCCATATTTTAGCACCAAGGTTGGCTAATTTTTCTGTAATATTTGCATAGCCTCGGTCAATATGTTCAAGGCCTGTTATCTCAGTTATACCATTAGCCATAAGTCCTGCAGCGATTAGGGAAGCGCCCGCTCGAAGGTCACTGGCTTTTACTTTAGCCCCCTTCTAATTGAGTAGGACCTTGCACAATCGCAGAACTTCCTTCTACTTTAATTTGAGCATTCATGCGTCTTAACTCATCGATATGCTTAAACCGTGCCTGATAAATCGTGTCGGTTACGACGCCAGTTCCCATGGCTTTTGTCAATAGCGTTGTAAAAGGTTGTTGAAGATCAGTTGGGAATCCCGGGTGTACTAAGGTTTTAATATCAACACTTTTTAAATTGACGCCACGGTGGATTAATAATTGTTCTTCGCCCTCTTCGATTTGTATCCCCCATTTCTCTTAACTTTGCGAGCAAAGGCTCTAAGTGCTGGGGAATGACATTATCAATTAATACCTTCTCACCCTGGGCTGCCGCCATAATTGTATAGGTTCCTGCTTCAATGCGGTCGGGAATGATGGTATGCATACAACCAATTAACTCTTCCACACCTTCAATTCGAATCACATCGGTTCCTGCACCTTTAATTCTCGCGCCCATACTTGTTAATAATGTAGCAACATCAATAATTTCAGGCTCTCGTGCCGCATTTTCAATAATCGTACGACCCTTAGCCTTGACTGCTGCGAGCATAATATTTATTGTTGCCCCTACACTTACAACATCCAGATAAATTCTCGCGCCCTTTAATTCATTAGCGCGTAGGTAAATGGCTCCCTGTTCATTGGTTACCGTAGCACCTAATGCCTTAAAGCCTTTAATGTGCTGATCGATCGGCCGTGGCCCTAAATAACAGCCACCTGGTAAACCAATCACTGCTTCCTTAAATCGCCCAAGCATCGCACCCATGAAATAATAGGATGCTCTTAGTTTCTTGACACGCCCATTTGGAAGAGGCATTGCTGTCATTTCTAGCGGATCGATATGTACAGTTTGTCCTCTTCTTTCGACCTTTCCACCAATTTCCTCTAACAAACCACTTAATGTCTCTACATCAGATATATCTGGTAACCCTTCAATAATTACTTTCGAATCAGCTAAAATTGATGCAGGCAATAACGCTACTGCACTATTTTTCGCACCACTTATTCGGACTTTTCCATTTAACAAATGTCCGCCCTCTATTAGCAATTTCTGCATAATTTATTCCCTCGCTTCCAAGGTGTCCTTTAACATTAATTTGCACATAACTGCCAAAATTATGTAATGTTTTTTGCATGTATTTCTATTATAGCTTATTTGTGAATTATTTAAAACAGAAGAGTATGGAGAAGTAGTTTGTTTACTTTTTACTTTTAGAAAAACCCCCCGTTCCATTTTATTGGAACAGGGTTAAATAGTAAATGATTATTATGCTTTATTTGAAGAACCGAATTCACGCATTTTACCGATAACCGTATCTTTAATTGCGTCACGACTTGGTCCTAAGTATTTACGAGGATCAATCATTTCAGGATTCGCTTCTAATACTTCACGAACTACTTTCGTTTGTTGAATTTGATTTTCAGTGTTTACATTAATTTTAGATGTACCAAAAGAAATCGCTTTTTGGATATCTTTTGTTGGAATACCAGTTCCACCATGTAAAACAAGAGGTACACCTGCAATTGTATTAATTTCTTCCATTTCCTTGAAACCTAAAATTGGTTCGCCTTGGTATGGACCATGAACAGAACCTAATGCAGGTGCAAGACAATCAATTCCAGTACGTTCTACTAACTCTTTACAGTCAGTATCTGCGTACATGATACCACCTTGTACTCCATCTTCATTACCACCAACTGTACCAAGTTCTGCTTCAACAGATACTCCGTGCATATGTGCAAGCTCAACTACTTTAGAAGTTTTTGCAATGTTTTCCTCGAATGTATCATGTGATGCATCAATCATTACAGAAGTAAAACCTGCATGAATTGCTTTTGCACAAGATTCGAAGCTTGAACCGTGATCAAGGTGAATTGCTACAGGAACTGTTGTACCTTGTGCTTTCATTGTAGCTTCTACCATTGCTGTTACTACGTTATATCCACCCATGTATTTTCCAGCACCTTCAGATACACCAAGAATTACTGGAGATTTTTCCTCTTCTGCTGCCTGAAGAATAGCTTGGATATACTCTAGGTTATTAATATTAAATTGACCTACAGCATAGTGATTTTTGTTAGCTATCTCGAGCATTTCTTTCATTGATTCTAATGCCATAATTGCTCCTCCTTTAAGGTATGTAAATCAGATTGTTTTAGCAATCGTTCATCGTACGAAAGATTGCACACAAGTATAGGATACCAATTTCAACGGAAAGGTGCAAGAATACAATCGACAGAAACCGCTTACTTTATTGTTTTTCTATAAAAACTTGTATTTTTTTAAAATAATTGACTAGTCTAATAAGTTATTTACAATCTCTCTAATATCATTTAATTGAAATGGTTTACCTATCGTTTGAACCACGGAAGCAAAATGCTGCATTTTTTCCTCAGCTATCTCTGGAAGCCCACTTATCACAATTGTCGGTATATGAATATTTTGCTGTTCTAGTTTTTCCACAACTTTCGGCCCATCTATAACTGGAAGTTTAAAGTCTAGGAAAATGAGATCGGGCGGATTAGCAACTATCATGTCCAATGCTTCCTTTCCATTTGCTGCTGCTTCGACATGAAACCCCTCTTGTTTAATTACTTCTTCTAATAAAAAACGTATCCCTAGTTGATCATCGACCACTAATACTGTTTTGCTCATGTTTAGCCAGCTCCTTTTCTCTCTATACTGTCTTCACGGCGCATAGTAAAAATTATTGATAGAATGCTAATAAATTATGATTTATTCTCTTTTTGTATTATGTCCTTCTACTTAATTTAGTTCGATATATTGATCAAAAATCCTGCAAAATTCATTATCTTTTTAAAAAAAGAACCTTTTTATTAAATAAACTTGCTCGTTTTAAGGAGAATATGTGCATAATCTCTTCTAGACATTTTGAAAGGTTTTAACTGCTAAACAGCCGCTCCGGCTTGCCCGCTTCCCTTTCCACGGGTTTCTCCTCAGCTAACTTTGGCGAGCCAAAGTGGATCTTCGGATAAAAACTTCCCGTAGGAGTGGAAGCGGACGCCTACGCTGTTGGAATGCGCTACAATGTTAGCAAGAATGGGTATGGAATATTTCCAATTCGACAGCATAAAATTATTGCCATAATATATTCACGGAAATGCCAGGATTAAATACATGATGACATAAACATTGTGAATTCCATCCTATCGCTCCTATATGTTAGCTCTTGCAACATTGTAGAACTTTAATTAGCGAAGGCGCCCACTTTCACTCCTGTGGGAACCGTTTTTCCTGAAGATCCACTTTTTCGAGCGGTTTTTGCTCAAAAAGTTAGCTGAAGGAAAAACCCCACGGAAAGGAAAGTGGGCAAGCCGGAGCGGTTGTTTAGCATTTAAATTCTTTCAAAATAGCTACAAAAGCTAATACGCAATGAAAAAATCCGAATGATAACAAACTCTCGTTGTAGAATTTGCATCATCATTCGGATTTTACTTTTATCATATTCATTTTATCATATTCATTTTATCTTAGCTTTTATGTTTTGATTATTGATTCGTATTTTCTACAGCTACTTTGATAAATGCTTTAAATAGCTGCTGGGGTTTGGTTGGTCTTGATCTGAATTCTGGATGGAATTGAGAAGCGACAAACCAAGGATGGTCCGGCAATTCAATTGTTTCTACTAATTCTTCATCAGACTCGTCCCAGAAAAGACAAAACCATTTCGCTCCATTTGATCACGATATTGATTATTAAATTCAAAACGATGACGGTGGCGTTCATAAATAACATCTTCATTGTCATACGCTTCTTTGGCTTTGGTACCATTTTTAAGTCGACATGGATAAAGACCAAGACGTAAAGTACCGCCTAAATCAGAAATATCCTTTTGTTCAGGTAATAAGTCAATAATTGGATGTGGTGTATTCGGATTGATTTCAGCCGAGTTTGCATCTTCCAAGCCTAACACATTACGTGCAAATTCTACGGTTGCCAGTTGCATTCCTAAGCAAATACCTAAGAAAGGCAGCTTGCTTTCTCTGGCATAACGGATCGCTTCGATTTTTCCTTCAATACCCCGGTCACCAAATCCACCCGGTACAAGTAATCCGTCTACATCGCCTAATTCGCTTGCCACATTTTCAGGGCCTACATCTTCCGCATTAACCCATTTGATCTCGACATCTGCGTCATAGGTAAATCCGGCGTGTTTTAGAGCTTCTACAACAGAAATATAAGCATCTGGTAATTCTACATATTTCCCGACAATACCTATTGTTACTTTCTTTGATAAATGTAAGACACGTTCTACTAATTCATTCCATTCTGTCATATCCGCTGGTGGCGAGTCTAATCCAAAATGATCACATGTTAACTGATCTAAATTTTGTTCCTGCATCGCTAATGGTACACGATATAATGTATCGGCATCACCAGATTCGACCACAGCTTTTTCATTGATATCACAAAATAAAGCAATTTTTTCCTTCATGTCCTGACTTATCGCATGTTCCGTTCTTAAGACAATCACATCTGGTTGAATTCCTAAGGAACGCAATTCTTTTACACTATGCTGTGTTGGTTTTGTCTTTAATTCAGCAGCTGCCTTAATATATGGAACTAACGTACAATGAATGTACATCACATTTTCCTTACCTATATCACTCTTGATTTGGCGAATTGCTCAATAAAAGGCAGCGATTCGATGTCCCCCCCAACGGTTCCGCCAATTTCGGTAATGACAATATCTGCGTTCGTTTGTTTCCCTGCCTGGAACACTTTATCTTTAATTTCATTGGTAATATGGGGAATAACCTGGACAGTTCCGCCCAAATAGTCACCTCGACGTTCTTTCTTGATAACAGTTGAATAAATTTTTCCTGTAGTAATATTACTATATTTATTAAGGCTAATATCGATAAAACGCTCATAGTGACCTAAATCCAGATCTGTTTCTGCTCCGTCATCCGTAACAAAAACCTCTCCATGCTGGTAGGGACTCATCGTACCTGGATCCACATTAATATATGGATCAAATTTTTGAATCGTTACTTTTAATCCGCGATTTTTTAACAAACGTCCTAAAGATGCGGCTGTGATTCCTTTTCCAATCGAAGAAACTACACCACCGGTTACAAAGATATATTTCGTCACGCTCGATCCCTCTTTCTATTTTAATTGTTCTATCTATAGCCTAGTATTGATGTTTCCCACGCCAATATGTAATGTCAGGCTTTATAAAAAAATAAAAAGCGCTCCCCCCCTTAAGCAGGGGGGGAACGCTATATATTATCCATTAAATTATGGAGCCCAATAAAAATTTTACTCAGAAGCTAAAGGAAAGTCAAGTATCTATTGAAACTATTTTTCTTCGTCTTCCTCGTCATCGTCATCTTCTGTGTCAAAATCATCATCATCTTCCAGGTCATCATCATCAAAGTCGAAATCATCATCTACAATATCGTCATCTGTATCAAGATCATCATCATCAAAATCATCGACGTCTGTATCAATAGCTGTTTCATCCAAATCATCAGTTTCGTCAATTTCTTCAATTGGTGCCTTTTTCTTCTTAGCTGCTTTTTTCTTCTTCTTTTTCTTTGGCACTGGTGTGATATCCTCGTCAATTTCTTCTACAGGATACCATTTTTTCAGTCCCCCCCATAAATTTGATCCCTTTGTCATAAAACGCCCATCAATATTAAGGTCTGTATAGAACTGAGCAATCCAATCATCTTTTTCTGTTTCTGACAAACCTTTTAATTTTGCGATACGATCAAATATCTTACGAAAATCCAATGCTTTATTTTCATCTTCTAACACATATGTTGCAAGATCGATAAATGCCATATCTTTTACATCTGCTTTTGTGAAATCCTTTAAGCCCACGCGCTAGCACTCCTTTTATCAAAATCTATATGTAAACAATTTCCAATGAATAGTTACGTTCCACTTTCATATTATATGGCTTTGTTCATTGAAATGCAACAATCTTTCAAGCAACTATTTATTTATAAAAGTGACAAGCTTTTCAATCTTTGCTTCTGTCAAATCACCAGAGTTGTCAAATATGTTGATATGGTCTTGTGGAATGTCCCAATTAATCGCTGGTACAAAGTTAACTCTTGTTTCATAGGAATTCCAATTTTCCAGTTTCCATGTGTCTCTTTCTGTACCGCGTTCTTCAATGCGCTGACGCTGCTGTTCGATATCCTGTAAAGTTACAACGACTACTTTCACATCGATTTCGTCTTTGGTTTTTCCACTTGCAGTGATGACTTCTTCGATCCATTCTTTATTTTTAAGTTCGGATGTAAAAGGAGAAATCATAAAAACATTCTGTCCAACACGCAGGTTTTCAATACATATATCTTTTGCTGTATCGTACTCTAAATCACGCAAATTCTTCTTATAAAAGTCCGAATCGCGATCATTGGGGGGGTCAAGATCATTCATTTCAAGAAAACGTTCGACAAAACGGCCCCCTACTGTATCACGGTCTAAAAATGCACAGGGAATCTGTTCACATATTTTTTCTGCAAGGGTTGTTTTACCAGTACCTGCCACGCCTACAAAGAATACTAATTTTTGCACGATATCCACCTCTTTTGATTAATATATTCCCTCTATATGTTAACGTATAATCAAAAAAACGCATCCATTAAGTTACTAATGATCTTTATCTTTTTGGGTAAATTAAGAATAGAAATGAGGGACAACATTATGATCTTTATTATTGAACTAATAATTCTGCTAATTCTGGATTTTCAACTAGGTAAACTACTGATTGCCAAACAAAATAAAAGTAAGACATGGTTAACTAACGCCGATCAAGTAACATCTTTCACCGCGGGTGATGCATTGTTCGAAAGCATGCTTACAGACATGGAAAAGGCCAGAAATTCTATTGATTTGCAATTTTTCATTATTCGAAATGATCGCATTGGCAATCAGTTTTACTCATTACTTGATAAAAAACAGCAGGAAGGGGTAAAAGTAAGAGTGATGACAGATTGGGTTGGAAGCTTTCGTTTCCGTGGCAAATGGCTAAAGGATAAAGTTTTATTTCGCAAAAGCAATCCTCCAATCTTTCCTTTTTTCTATCATTTGCAGCAGCGGAATCATCGGAAAGTGTTAATGATTGATGAAGCAATAAGTTATGTCGGCGGTTTTAATTTAGGAAATGAATATGTCGGGAAAGATAATAAACTGGGCATGTGGCGTGATTATCATCTGCGTTTTACCGGGGCTATTACACACGTGTTAAAAGAGAGTTTTGATATCGATTGGGGGCGAGGAAATACAGCGAATCACCGTGAATGATCTGAAGGATGCGCCAGATATTAGAGTGTTAGCCACCGAAGGAAATGCGTTGGAACAGGAGATTATTACATTTATCTCCCAATCATCGAAATCGATTGAAATCGGCTCCCCCCCTATTTCGTCCCGACTAAAAAAATCGATCTTGCTCTTATGGATGCATTACAGCGAGGTGTAAAAGTAACAATTGTTTTTCCAGATAAAGCGGACCATTTGCTTACCAAAGCAACCGCGCTATCTTATCTTAAAAAAATGAAAAAATCTGGTGCTGCCATTTATTTATATAAGGACGGTTTTTTCATGGTAAGGTGTTATTTTTCGATGAGAGCATTTGTGATATCGGCACCGCTAATTTTGACAGGCGCAGTCTCCGCCTTAATCAGGAATTAAATATCATTGTCACGAAAGGGCATCCAATTTTTCAAGAAATGAAGCGTGTATTCAGGAAGGATCTAAGCAGCTGCAAAATCATGACGAAGGGTTGGCTGAAGCATCAGCCGCTTTATTTAAAGATTTTAATGTGGTTGACGATTCCGTTTAGAGCATTTTTATAAAGTAAAACTTTTGATGTTAGTATCATGATAGAAAATGGAGGTTGATAAGACATGCAAGTTCTTTTAGCACTTATTACAGGTTTAGTTGTTGGATTTCTTTTTGCTTTGCTTAAACTGCCGATCCCAGCTCCTCCAGCACTGGCAGGAATAATGGGCATTGTCGGCATCTACTTAGGATTCCGATTATTTGAATGGGTCCAGCATTTCTTCTAATAAGCACTGAACTGATTCTATGCTATAAAAAATAAGCAGTTCAATTTTTATAGTAATTGAACTGCTGTGAGCAGGATGTCATATGTTTTTTTATGGGTTACATACTTTCTGGTGCGTTTACTCCGACAAGTTTCATACCGTTTGCCAGGGTAATGCGGACTGCTTCCATCAGGGCAAGACGAGCTTGGTTGCTTCCATGTCCTCTTCATTAATAACTTTTTCCGCATTGTAGAAGCTGTGTAAATGGGCCGCTAACTCAAAAATGTACTGTGTCATTCGATGCGGTGTCCGGTTAACGGCAGCGTCTGCTACGACTTGGGTGAATTCCCCCCCTAGTTTTTTCAATAATTCCTCCGCTTTATCTGATTGCAATAATTGTCCATTAGACGGTGAATATTCGATTCCCTTTTCCTTTGCCTGTTTCAGCATCGTACAAATACGGGCATGCGCATATTGTACGTAATAAACAGGATTATCATTTGATTCTGATTTCGCTAAGTCCATATCAAAATCCAAATGGGAATCAGCTGAACGCATGACAAAGAAATAACGCATCGCATCAATCCCAACTTCCTCCATCAGTTCACGTAAGGTAACAGCTTTGCCGGTACGTTTACTCATTTTAACTTTTTCTCCATTTTCAAAAAGGTTGACCATTTGAATGATCTCTACTTCCAAGGTGTCTGCATCATAGCCTAATGCCTGGATAGCTGCACGCATACGTGGAATATAACCGTGATGATCTGCTCCCCCCCAAATATTAATCAATTTATCAAAGCCACGCGCTAACTTATTTTTATGATAGGCGATATCAGGTGATAAATAGGTGTACGAATTATCCTGTTTAACTAACACACGATCTTTATCATCTCCAAACTCTGTGGAACGGAACCAGGTTGCGCCGTCTTGCTCATAGATATAGCCTTTGTCTCTTAGGATATCAATAGTCGGCTCGATTTTATTTTCCTTGTAAAGCGAGGTTTCGGAGAACCAGTGATCAAACTTGACACGGAACTGCTCTAAATCCTTCTTTAGTTTTTTTAATTCGATTTTTAATCCATATTCACGGAAAAAGGCGAGTTGCTCCTGTTCCGGCTTTTCCGTCCATTTGTCACCATATTCTTTGACTAACGTTTCACCAATTTTGATAATATCTGCCCCCTTGATAGCCATCTTCTGGCATCGGGAACTCTTTGCCTAGTGCCTGCATATAACGAGCCTGTACGGATAATGCAAGGTTATTGATCTGATTACCAGCATCGTTAATATAATATTCGCGAGCGACATCATAGCCAGCTTTCTCTAAAACATTACACAATGTATCCCCCGACAGATGCACCTCGAGCGTGACCTAAATGTAAATCACCGGTGGGGGGGTTGGCCGAAACAAATTCAACTTGAACCTTTTCGCCTTTCCCTGTATCTGATGAACCATAATTCTCTTGTTGTTCCAGAATCGTTGGGATCAGTTTTGTTAAGTATTGATTATCGATAAAAAAATTGATGAAGCCCGGTCCCGCAATATCGACACTTTTGATCGATCCTTTTGACTGGTCGATATGTGCCACGATATCTTCCGCAATTTGTCTTGGTGCCTTCTTAGCTACTTTTGCAAGCTGCATTGCAATATTCGTCGCATAATCACCGTGCGCTTTATCCTTTGGCTGTTCCAGCACAACTGCAAGAATTTCTGATTCTGATGCTACGTTTGCGGCAAGTACAGCCTGTCTTATTTCGGCCTTCAGATTTTCCTGCATTTGTTGCATCACGTTCATAATTATTCCTCCATTAGTTTTCTTTTTTTACCGTAATCGTTAATCGATGACGCCTTCCTTTATCACCATTAAGACTTGTCGAATAGCGAATAAACAGTCTGCCCTCTTGGAGATCCAGCGGGGGGGGAGTATAAATAATTTCATCTGTTTCAGTTGTCATTTGGATTGTTCCGAATTGGTGTCGATAGCTGGTTTCAGTTACTTTATCGTTTTGAAATTTCTGGAGCATGGATACAGCTCCAGACCGTTTCACACTTACCCTATCAGAATAAATCGTAATTAATGAGTCTGTTCGCTCGCCATGTTCATTGTTTTCACTGAATGTTAATACAGTGGTATCATCCTTTTCATATAGTTGACCCTTCTGCTCTATCACATTAATGTCTTTTTGTCCTTCATCGTCGATTTCCGTTGTCATTTTAATCGATACTGGAGATTTCAACACTTTATCAAACATCCTTTTAGTAATCAAGGGCATGTAACGCCTCTAAAGGTAGTCTAGCATAAAAATAATCATCTCGCTCTTCGATAAATCGTTGATATGCTTTGCGTAATAATCCTTTGTCTTGTTTGGCTTGTCCTAAATAGTATTGTTGAAAAGGAGTTAATGTATCTAAGCCTTCTAAAAGTCCGATACATTTATCCACATCCCCCCCTTCGGCCAAGGCAATGTGAGCTTGCTCTGCAATATCTTCACTTGTAATACCTTCCGTTTTCTTATGATAAGCTGCAATAAACGGCAGCGTGAAATTCTTCAACCCATAAATCGCGCGTTCATAGGAAAGCTGTTCTGCCATCTCGAGGGCAAGCGAAACATGATGAATCGCCTGCTGATAACTTTCAAATAAATAACCCTGAGCTAAAATATTGTGTATATCAATTTGTTTCCGGTAATTACTGGTTTTCTTTAATAATTGATACCCATATTTGCGTGATAATATTAATTCATTTCGTTTCCAATGATAGATAAATAATGTTTCATTCAATCTCGATTCAAATAACTCATATAGCATTGGATCTTTAACCTCTAACATAAGGTGTTTTATATTCTCGTTAAAGCTGCCGATTTCTCCATACTGTTTCATGTCAAAATAACTATATATATGGACAAGATCCCTCAGAATTCTTAATGTATAATCTTCATTCATTATTTTCAACCGGTTAGTTGCCTTTATAAAATTAGAAGGCGTTTCCGGCTTTAATTGTTGAGGCTTCAGCATTTTGCGTTCATACATAATCTGGTAAATTTTTGCGGATTTTCGATTCGTTGTATTTGTTGCATATTTTATTTTATCGGTCATCACTTTCAATTCATCGTATAAACCATTTACATATAAATATTCCATCGCCGTCCGCTGGTTATCTTCATTTTCACTGAGCAGACATATTTCACTCATATCTCTTAATTCATTTGGCTGACCTTTTAATTGCTGATAGATCACATGTAATGGCATTTCTGCACATTTGCTAAAAATTTATGCACAACTTGTTTTCTCCTCATGTAATGTCCCTAATTTGTCTTTAAGTCGTAACATATTTTATCATAAATCGTGGTTTTTTTACATGTAATTATTTGACCCAGCCTAATAATATCTCTCGAACAAATTTACTCGCTGCTATCACCGTTTGTTCGGTCGGATCATAATTCGGAGCTACTTCGACAAGATCTGCGCCTACTACGTGCACATCTGATTGAGCAATCGCATGAATCGCTTCTAACATTTCTCTTGAAGAAATACCACCTGCTTCTGCTGTACCGGTGCCTGGCGCAAATGCTGGATCTAACACATCTATATCAATCGTAACATATACAGGGCGTCCGGCAAGTTTAGGCAAGATTTCTTTTAACGGCTTCGCGACCTCAAATTTCGCCATATACAGGCCACTTTCCTCTGCATAGCGAAATTCATCCCTGTCCCCCCCTGAGCGAATCCCAAAGGAGTAGACGTTTTCTGCTCCGATTTTTTCACATGCTTTCCGGATTGGTGTCGAATGTGATAATGGCTCACCCTCATAGTCAACACGCAAATCAGCATGGGCATCAATATGAATCACGGCGAGGTCTGGATATTTCTGATAAATGGCTTCGATAAGCGGCCATGTGACCAGATGCTCTCCGCCAAGTCCGAGCGGAAATTTACCCTTTTCGATAATCTGATCGGCATATTCCCGGATCATCGCAATACTTCTGGCAGGGTTACCAAATGGCAATGGAATGTCTCCTGCATCAAAATAGCTGACGTCCTCTAAATGACGATCTAAATATGGGCTATACTCTTCTAAACCAATGGAGGCCTCTCTTATTCGATTAGGGCCGAAACGGGAACCAGGTCGAAAACTCACCGTCCAGTCCATTGGCATTCCAAAAATAATAGCCTTTGCATCTTCATGTGTTGGTCTTGACTTAATAAATACCTTTCCTGAGTAAGCTTCATCAAAGCGCATTTTTTATCCTCCTATTTTGTCAAATCTTCCACGAATTTTGGTAATGCAAAGCATGCACGATGTAATTGCGGTGTATAATATTTCGTCTCTAATTCATGGAAACGGTCATCTTTTACTTTTAAGGGATCATGAATTTTACTTCCAAGCGTAAACGTCCATAACCCACTTGGGTATGTCGGAATATTCGCGGTGTACAGTCGCGTAACCGGAAAAATTTCTCTAACATCATGATAGACCTGTTTGATTAAATCTGCTTTAAACCATGGATTATCTGTTTGGGCAACGAAAATTCCGTCATCTTTCAGCGCTTTCGAAATACCGTCATAAAAACCTTTAGTGAAAAGGTTAACAGCTGGTCCCACAGGTTCTGTTGAATCAACCATAATTACGTCGTACTTATTTTGATTTTCGGCGATATGCATAAATCCATCGGCAACACGCACTTCTACACGTGGATCTTCCAATTTACCAGCGATGTTTGGTAAATATTTCTTTGAATATTCGATCACTTTTCCGTCAATTTCGACTAAAACTGCCTTCTGTACCGATGGATGCTTAAGTACCTCGCGAATGACTCCACCATCGCCACCACCAACTACTAACACAGCTTTCGGATTGGGGTGCGTAAACAATGGCACGTGTGCGACCATTTCGTGATAGACAAATTCATCCCTATCTGTTGTCATCACCATATCATCAAGTAACAACATATTACCCCCCCACTCTGCGGTTTCTACCATATCCAGCCTTTGAAAGTCCGTTTGTTCTGTATGATACGTTTGATTAATCTTGGCAGTAATACCGAAATTATCTGTTTGTTTTTCTGTGAACCACAGTCCCATTTGATCGACTCCTTTAATCTATATCCACTTTTATATTTGTATACTGTAAACAATACTATTCTAGAGTTTTTTAGCAAAAAATCAAGTAATTCCTTAATTGTTATGTTTATACTCTACATTTTTGCACCATAATGCTACTACTGGATTTTTTAAATATTTCAGGAAAGAAACGAAGGAGGGGGGGAATGGGATGGGTCGGAGAAGTCGAAGGAAAAAACGGCGGTTATGGAAAGCTTTTATTTTTTTATTTTTATTAGTTGGCTCCTTTTCTGCCGTTCTGTTAATTGCCAGCTTTTTACTTGGCCCTCCTTCGTTAGATCGGCCACAAAACACGATTTATTACAGTGAAGACCAGAAAGTGATCGGGGAAGAGTTTGGTTCCGAGAAAAGATATTGGATGCCCTTGGATATGATAGATGATCGTGTAGAAAAGGCTACGATTTGGACAGAGGATCAATATTTTTACAATCATTTCGGCTTTGATTTTAAACGTCTTGCTTCTGCTATTTGGAAGGATATTAAAACCATGTCATTGAAGGAAGGTGCCAGTACAATTACACAGCAATATGCGCGCAACCTTTATTTAACACACGAAAAAACATGGAAACGAAAATTATATGAGGCATTTTATACAATACGATTAGAAATGTTCTATGATAAGGATCAATTATTAGAAGGATATTTAAATACGATCTATTACGGTCATGGTGCCTATGGTATTGAGGCGGCGAGTAAGTACTTTTTTGCTAAATCCGCGTCGGAGCTATCCTGGGCCGAAGCAGCGATGCTAGCAGGTATTCCAAAAGGTCCTTCTCTTTATTCGCCTTTTCATAATTTGGAAAACGCAAAAACCCGTCAGGAATTCATCTTGAACAACTTATATGATATGCAGGTCATCGACGCCCAAACTTACGAAACAGCGATAAATGAGCCCTTACAATTTTCCGACGAACGTACCATTATTACCAAGGGAATTGCTCCCTATTATCAGGATGTGGTTGTAGAAGAGCTCAAAGATATCTTAGAGATTGATATCGAGGAAATTCGTTCCGGTGGCTATCAGGTTTATACCACATTGAATACGATGCAGCAACAGGCTCTCCAGACAGCGACAGATACGATTGTCGATAATCCGGACATACAAATTGGCGCGATGGCGATGGAACCTGAGACAGGGGCGATAAAGGCGCTTGTCGGTGGCCGAAATTATGAAGATTCTCCTTTTAACCGTGTTACCCAGGCAAAGCGAATGCCAGGTTCTGCTTTTAAACCATTTCTTTATTATGCTGCATTGGAAAATGGTATGACTGCTGCCACGACATTAATGAGTAAACCTACGACATTTGAACTGGCGGATGGTAATATATATCAGCCAGGTAATTATAATGATTATTATGCGAATCAGCCGATCACAATGGCACAGGCAATCGCATCATCTGATAATATCTTTGCGGTCAAAACAAACATGTATGTCACACCTGAGCGCTTTGTCCGTGTAGCCAAGGAAAAATTTAAAATTGAAAGCGAATTAGAGCCTGTTGCTTCCTTAGCATTAGGCACAGAGGTCGTCTCTGTTAAGGAAATGGTAACGGGATACAGCATCCTTGCGAACGGCGGTCAGGAGTTAGAAGGTCATACGATTACAAAAGTGACCGATGCACATGGTGAGGTGTTATTTGATCGAGATGAGCTTAAAGCAAAAACGGATGGATGGAGTCTGTTTTCAAAAGAAGATGATGGCCAGATACTTAATGAAAAGTATGCTTTTATTATTTCAGAGCTAATGAAAGGCATGTTTCGCGAAGAATTAAATGGCTATATGAGTGTTACTGGCGCCTCGATTGCGAATAAGCTAAGCAATGACTATGCTGGAAAGTCAGGTACCACCAATGTGGATAATTGGATGATTGGCTTTAGTCCATCTCTTACTGCCGGCGTTTGGGTTGGCTATGACGATAACAGGGAAATTGTAAAGACGAGTGATCATCAATACGCAAAAGAAGTATGGGCAAGTTTCATGGAGAAGGCACATGAGAACATTACGGTGGAACGACAGGTTCCTCCAGAGCATGTAGTCGAGGTTGAAATTGACTTAAATACCGGATTTCTAGCTGCGGATACATGTAGCCACACCGCTAAGCTATTTTTTGTAAAGGGAACGGAACCTGAAAAATATTGCACCTTGCATATTGAGGACGATCAGCATGAGCATCCAGAAGAATTTGATGAGATTATCGGAGGATGACTTGATTGATAATTGGTGGGATTGGCTGTGGACTGGGGAAGATGAACAGTAATTGAGAGAACGGAAAAAGGCCGGGCAATTGCCCAGCCTCTTCCGGTCCTAGTAACAAAGAGTTACCATGTCTATATATTCTATAAATAAAACGGCAAATGAACAAGGGAAAAAGGCTACTTTTAACGAATGTTCACAAAACGTTCATTATTCGGGTAAAGCTTGTTTTAATTCCTCTGTTGAGTTTTTCCACATTTCGCCGTCGAATTCTCGTAAAAAGTCAGCTAATAATTGCTTTGATTTATCATCCATATGGTCGACTATTATATGGCCTTTCATCGATTTATCCATATTATTTACGTGTTCTGGCATCGATTTATAGGCGCGTTTGATCGAGCGGTCTACGACAATTTCACAACCTGTCACACCGTAAAAATAGGGACCATGTTCACCTCTTTCAACGGTTACCCAGACGATCCAGTAAAGTTTCCCGTTTTTGACTATTTCGCGATCCTGGATGAATTTCACGCGGCGTTCGACTTCACTTCTCGCATGCATCGCGCCCATGTCGACAAAGGCACGATCTTCATTGGGATCAATAATTACTGGTGATATGTTTTCTAAACTCACAGCTCCTACTCCATATCCCCCCCATGACCATCAGTCGAATCATCCTTCATAATCGTAAACGGATTGGACTTCTTTTTCTTCTCTTCACTCATGATAGTGCCTCCTTGGTTAGTTTTGGTTATGATTAACTTAATTTATTGTAGATTTTAACTTAACTACGAAGTAACAAGATGCTAAATTTCACAAAAAGTTGTAGAACACTATTGAATCGAAGTAAATGGACGAAGCTTTTGCGTTACACTTATCATAATTTCATAATTGTCACTACTTCGCAATTTGTGTTTATTTTATTGTAGCATGTATGAAATGGTGTTTTCATCTTCTTTGTTTCCCCTCTTTTGCTTTTTGCGATACAATGAGATTAAATTGAAATGAAGGAGAGATTGATATGCCATATGTAACGGTACAGATGTTAGAAGGAAGAACAGATGAACAGCGTAAAGCGTTAATTGAAAAAGTAACAGATGCAGTAGTGGAAACAACAGGAGCTGCTCGTGAGAAGGTTGTCGTATTTGTCGAAGATATTGACAAACGCAACTATGGTGTGGGTGGCAAACGTCTAGTTGATTAATGATATGAATTTGTGATGCATGCAGCAATAAATAACACTTAAATAGAAAAATAACCCATCTATTTAATGGGTTATTTTTCCAATAAAGTTCCAAGCTTCTTCCATGTCCTCAGTTGTATAATTTGATTTTTTCTTTACTTCCAGTACTTTTTGTTCTACTTCCTCTTTCGGTAAATGATCAAAATAAAGCATCGTAGCAACTAATTCCAGAAAACGAGAGCTCTGCTCCTTCATGTCACGAACGACAGACTCGACCAATGGCACCTCTGCCAGCGAGTGTTCCAAAAATTCCTGACCCTGATCTGTCACCTGGTAGCGATACTGGTAATAATTACTTTTTTTCTCCTTCACCTCTGATACAAAGCCAAGATTAGTGAGTTCTTCGATTTGCAGGCTTAATTCCTCAGAATATGGTCCATAAAAATAGAAGGTATATTTCTCTTCAAACGGCAGTCCAAGTTTTTTTAAAATATAGATGATCTTTTGTAACTTTTTGCGGCCGACTATTCCATCTGCTGCTGCAATTACTTTAACTAGTTTTGCGTGATTATCTAGCAATGAAAACACCCCTGTTTCTATTTAACGATCTTGTTTATATAGGATTTTTTTTATTTTTTCTTTTTCAGGTTGATCATCGGCAAGCTTTTCAATCAGATCTTTCGGATAATAAAGTTTATGATCGGTGCGTTTTTTCCCTGAAATAGCCTCAACGATCTCAGATTGACGCGACAATTCCCGTAATTCATTATTGGGCATTAATAAATGAATCGGTAACCTCTCTTCTTCCTCCCCCCCTGGCCGGTAAAAGTCATACGGTAGGTCTGAGGACGAATCAACGACTAAATAATAATCAGGATCTAAATCAACTTCTTTGAAAAGCTGATATAATTCCATCCAGTCATTCATTTGCAAATTAGGATTAAATTCAACATATTTAAATAAACGACGATTAACAAAACGATAGACTAAATCGCGTAATATTGGATCGTCTTCCTCCGTCCACATCTGAAAGTAGTATAGCACCACTGCTTCATCGAGACGTATGTAATCCGCGAGTGATACCTTCCCTTCAAAAAAAGAAGTAAATGGTGTCGGCTTTACTTTGAATGGATAATGCTGACCATATAATTCTTTGACGCGATGAAGAATTTTAGTCAAAATTACTTCAGCACTTCTTGTAACGGGATGAAAGTATACCTGCCAATACATTTGGTAACGGCTCATGATATAGTCTTCCACCGCATGCATGCCTGATTCCTTAATTACAACTTGATCTTCGTCAGGCCGCATCACACGCAAAATTCGCTCCATATCAAAATGGCCATAGCTGACACCAGTAAAATAGGCATCGCGCTGCAAATAATCCATGCGATCTGCATCAATTTGACTCGAGATTAAACTGACTACCAGTTATCATGATACGTTTTGTTAATGACATCTGCAACTTTTTGTGGAAATCCTTCACTTACTTTAGATAATACCTGATGGACCTCCGTATCACCCAAAATAATTTGTCTTGTGAATTCTTCGTGATCTAATTTAAATACCTTTTCAAATGAATGGGAAAAAGGGCCATGTCCTAAGTCATGCAGGAGTGCTGCACACAAACAGAGCAGCCGTTCTTCCTGATTCCATTTGGGCCTGTCCTCAAAATTAATTAAAATCCGCCTTACGATTTCGTAGACACCTAACGAGTGATTTAAGCGGCTATGCTCTGCACCATGAAACGTTAAAAAAGACGTGCCAAGCTGCTTAATCCGCCGTAATCGTTGGAATTCCTTGGTGCCGACCAAATCCCATATCACCCGGTCCCTCACATGCACATAGCGATGGACTGGATCCTTGAACACTTTCTCCTCGTGTAACTGTTCATCTTTATAAGCCATGGCAAATACCTTCCTCTTTTTTCTTACTATTAGTATAATATAGTTTTAAGTGAACGAAAAGGTTTGGAGGAAAACTATGAAAGATTGGCAGCAACTTTTTCAGAATAAAAGGATTCGAATTGTCGACCATCATGATCCAGCACTTTTAGGGACAGCGATGGCGTCTTTTGCAGCAGATGATACATTGTGTGAAAGCGTTGGGCGCAGCGCTGACGAGGCAGCGTGCAGATTCTGGGTCCATGACAACACGGTTGTGCTCGGCATCTTAGATAGTCGATTACCTGACGTGGACAACGCAGTGGCGCTTTTACAGAAAAAAGGATTTGATGTGGTTATTCGTAATTCCGGGGGGTCTTGCGGTGATGCTGGATCAGGATGTCTTAAATTTTTCGTTTATTTTGCCGGATTTTCCGGAAATGGGAATTCATTCGGGCTATGAGCTGATGACTGCGTTTGTAAAGGATATGTATCGTGATGTCACCGACGGAATTGAAGCGTTTGAAGTGGTCGGATCCTACTGTCCAGGCGATTATGATTTAAGTATTGGCGGCAGGAAGTTTGCAGGAATCTCGCAACGTCGTGTCAAAAAAGGTGTCGCGGTTCAAATTTATATATGTCTTCGCGGCAGCGGGGTCGAACGGGCTGCAGTAATTCGCGACTTTTATGCAGCTGGTGGGGCTCGTGATTCTGAGCGATTTACCTATCCAGAAGTAGTACCAGATACCATGCGCTCCTTAACAGAGTTAGTCGGCGTCGAAATGACAGTGGAGGATAGCATCCAGCGTGTATTGAAGATGTTAGGTGATGTCGTATTTGAGGATTTAACCGGTGATGAATTATTGATTTTTGAGAAAAGAATGCAGCAAATGATTGAGCGCAATCAAAAAGCACTCAAATGAGTACTTTTTGAGGTGCTGACAGGTTCAGCTCGTAACCGATGCCTGGTTGATCCGGTAAGGTGACATAACCATCATGTACTTCCACTTCTGGCGTGATGATGTCTTTGTGCCAATATCGATTCGACGCACCAGGATCTGCCGGGAATTGAAAGTTCGGTAAGGTGGCTAATGCCAACGACTGTGCACGTCCAACCCCCCCCGCTTCAAGCATACCCCCCCCACACCAAACCGGAATGTGATGGTGTTCGCAGTAATCGTGGATTGCAATTGCATTTGTGATGCCACCAACTTTTGCTAATTTAATGCTGATGACTTTGCAGCTCTTTAGTGCGATCGCGGCTTTGACATCTGCTAAAGTATTAATACTTTCGTCTAAGCAGATCGGCGTGTGGATCTGTGCTTGTAATTCGGCATGATCAATCAGATCATCATGTGCTAATGGCTGTTCGATCATCATCAAATTGTATTGATCAAGCTGTTTCAGATGCTCAATATCTTTTAATGTGTAGGCAGCATTCGCATCAACCATCAGTGGCGTGTCAGGGAAATGCTCGCGTACTTTTTCTAAGATATGAAGGTCCTGATTTGGTTTAATTTTTAATTTAATCCGCTGGTAGCCCTCGTCTAACAACTGTTGAATCTTGGTTAGCAGTTGATATTCATCGGATTGGATGCCAATCGCTGCTCCGACAGGAATTTTGTTCGTTATACCACCTATTGTGTGATACAGCGGCTTTTTTGACGTTTCGCAAAAAGATCCCAGACAGCACCCTCGATCGCTGCTTTTGCCATATGATTGCGCCTGACTTGTTGAAGCTGCAGCTCAGATGGATGCTTCATCTGCTGATGTTTGATCAATGGCCAAAGATGATGCTCGATCATATACTGGACTGTATCTGTTGTCTCCTCCGTGTACCAAGGTGAGGCAAATGCCACGGATTCCCCCCCATAACCTCTGATTCCATACGCATCGATCAATTCGATAATCAGAATATCTTTTTCTTCAATAGTAGTTATGTTATTTGAGAATGGATGCTTAAGCGGCATCTTGAATCGATGAATAAGTAGCTTTTCAAATGCTAGCATGGCGTATGGCTCCTTTTTATGGCCACTTTTATGTGTTTTATGGCCACTTTTGATACTTTTTATGGCCGCTTCATGTCCTTTTATGGCCACTTTTTGATACTTTATGGCCACTTTCAATAGTTTTATGGCCACTTTTACTTTTAGTGATTATCAATAAATCCGGATGAGAATAGTACACAGCTTTCCTCACGCCAAATTTAATATACCCTGCTCTTTTGATTAGCTTTCTTGTAGCTTCTAGTGATTCCAGATGAAGAAAATGTTGCACTAATATTGTCGTCAATCTGTTCTGCATTAGTAATGCTAGAGCATACAAGATGGGATAATGAGCATCTGTACTGCGGGTTCCGCATGCTAAGCACTGCCAACGCATACGTTCACGTATCATCGGACGTCTTTGACATTGCGGGCAAGGTATTCCTTTCTTAAGATCTTCCCACAAAATATGATATCTTTCCAGTATTGGACTCAATCGTTCACAATGATGTTCGATGAGAAATTGGGATAGAGATTGATTGTTGGTTTCAGTGAGGTTTGTTGGATGCTTTTTTGCTAGTTTTTCTAAGATGAAGGGGGGGACGGACTGTCCAGTTATTACTCGTTCATAATCTGGATAGTCATATAATTTTAAAATAACCTTAGGATTAACAAAGACAGCAAAACGGTAAGTAGGTAAAAGTTCGATTTGCTGTTCGATAAAAAAAGTTCTAAGATTAGCATATTGACGGTCCACCTGTAAAATTGGATCGGTAAAGGATTCTGTAGTACCTTCTCTCACGCGTGTTAGCTGATTAGCTTTTGCATCAAAATAAATTTCACCATTATGACCTTTCACTTCAAACAGTACACGAAATCCTGGAGCTAATACAATCCAATCGATTTGAAAAGGGATATGCTGTTCGACTCGGAGTCTTTTAATAAAAGTTAGCGAAGAAACATTTGCTTGTCCGAGGAAGATTCGAGGTTATCCTCACTTGTCTCTCCTACATCTATCATACGAAATTGTTCCATTATCTGTGGATATTCATGATGATGCTCTGGGAGGAGGTTGAGAAGGGCCTGGTATTGCTGATATTTAATTGAATGGGTTGGAATCACTTTTTCCTCTCCTTTCCTGTTTCCCAAAAGTATAGCAAAATGCACAGTAGAAATCTACTGTGCATCTAATGCTTGAGCTGCTGTAATTAATGCTAATTTATAGGCGTCTTCACTGCTGCAGCCTCGTGACAAATCATTCACTGGTTTATTTAAACCTTGCAGGATCGGACCAACGGCATCAAATCCACCGAGTCGTTGAGCGATTTTGTAGCCTATATTACCTGCTGCAAGTCCTGGAAAAACAAATACATTTGCATCTCCTTTTAGGACAGATCCTGGCGCTTTTTTCTCAGCGACGGATGGTACAAATGCTGCGTCAAATTGAAATTCACCATCTAGTGTTAGGTCTGGTGCAATTTCTTTTGCTATTGATACCGCTTCAGATACTTTTTCTGTTTCCTCTGACTTTGCGGATCCCTTAGTCGAGAAGCTTAGCATCGCTACACGTGGATCAATATCAAAGAGACGCGCTGTTTCAGCACTGCTTATCGCAATTTCTGCGAGGTCCTGACTATTAGGCGCAATGTTGATCGCACAGTCTGCAAACACATACTTCTCCTCGTCACGGACCATAATGAATACACCAGACGTTTTTTTGACGCCTTCTTTTGTTTTAATTATTTGCAGTGCCGGTCTTACAGTGTCAGCCGTTGAGTGAGCAGCACCACTTACTAAACCATCTGCTTTATTCATATAGACAAGCATCGTCCCAAAATAGTTTTCATCTAATAACATCTTGCGGGCATCTTCTTCTGTATTTTTCCCATTACGTCGTTCCACAAAAGCGGTGACCATCTCTTCAAAGTCTGCGTATATGCTGGGATCTAATATGTCCACATCAGAAATATTAATGTTTAATTCCGTTGCCTTCTGTTCTATTTTTTCTTTAATTCCGACTAATACAGGTGTTACCAATCCTTCTTTTTGCAATGCACTAGCTGCTGTTAAAATTCGTTCGTCCAAACCTTCTGGAAATACTATTTTCCTTGCATTCCCTGCTAATCTACCTTTTATATCCGTAAACAAATCACTCATGTTTGAAACCCTCCATTTTATTATCTGTATTATATGATACGCCTTTTTGTGTCATAATGAAAGTGTGAGATGGAATGAAGGCGTTTTTTCCTGTTTTTTTCAAAAAATGTTCATACGATTGTCAAATATTGATCAGCGCTTATAGCATTTCAATAAGTATTTTTCCCCCCCAAATATGTTATATTAAAACGAAAGAAGCATTGAAAAGGAGTGAAGCAAAATGCCAGAAGCAGTTGAGACAATGGATGGATGGTATTGTTTACACGATTTACGTAAAATAGATTGGACAAAATGGAAAAAAGCCTCCGAAGAAGAACGTAAACAGGCTGTCGAGGAATTACAGACGATGTTACGCGAATGGGAAGATGTAGCAGAAAATAGAGATGGCAGTCACGCGTTCTATTCGATTATGGGCCAAAAGGCAGACTTTATCTTAATGATCCTGCGTCCTACAATACAAGAGTTAAGTGAAATTGAATTACGTTTTAACAAATCAACATTTGCAGAATTCACCACGCCTAGTTATTCCTATGTATCGGTGGTCGAATTATCGAAGTATATGTCAAAAGAGAATGACAATCCAGAGGACAATCCAGGTGTTCGCGCGCGTCTAAAACCAAAATTGCCAGATTGGGATCACATTTGTTTCTATCCAATGGACAAGCGTCGGGAAGGTAATGATAATTGGTACATGTTACCAATGGATGAACGTCGTCAATTAATGTATGAGCATAGTTTAACCGGCAGAAAATATGCGGGTGAAATCAAACAAATTGTTACAGGTTCCATGGGCTTTGATGATTGGGAATGGAGTGTCACCTTATTTGCTAAAGATGTCCTCCAGCTTAAGAAAATTGTCTATGAAATGAGATTTGATGTCGTGAGTGCACGCTATGGTGAATTCGGACCCTTCTACGTCGGAAATATTTTAAAAACTGATGCTATCCCAGCCTATTTATCTGTTTAAGCACACGTTTATACTGTGTGTGCTTTTTTTATGCATGTTTACTTTCTTAATTGCATATAGATGACTAGTAGGAATGAGTTCGATTCGATTTCCAATTAGGAAAGGAGACATATCGATGAGCCAAAGTCAAGACCAAAACAGGCAACAGCCTTATCAACAGGGGGCAGCCACTCAGTCGTATAACCCGCAAAGCTATTATGGTGGATATGGTGGGTATAATGGGTATCAATATCCAGGAATGGGGGCAAATGCCACAACAACAGCCAAAAGTATCTGATATACCTGGTATGTTACCATCCGAAGAGTCTTATATAGAAAACATCTTGCGACTTAACAAAGGGAAAAAAGCGACAGTGTACATGACCTTTGAAAACAATGATCGTTGGAATGCAAAAGTGTTTAAGGGAATTATTGAGGCAGCTGGACGTGATCATATTGTATTAAGTGATCTTGAAACAGGAAAAAGATATATATTATTAATGGTGTACTTAGATTACATTACCTTTGATGAGGAAATTAACTATGATTATCCATATAATCAAGGGATGGCTTCCTATACGCCTCGATAAGCTAACACGGACACAAGCTAATCTGCTTGTGTCCTTTATTTTGAGGGGGGGGAATATATCAATGAACAAAAGGGCCTCTATCGATGAAATAACTGTCACGTTTTTTAGCATCACCTTAGTTGTTATAGTACTAGCATGGCAAACGGGTTCTTTTCCACTTTATCTCCTGGCACTTTTCAGCCTGAGCGTTAACCTTTTTATTGAGGCTTATAAGGAGCGAAAAAGGGGGGGGAATAACTTCTTCTTTTCCCAGCAGTTGCTGAGAGGGATTTCCTTATGGCTGATTATAATCGCAGCATTTTTTCTCTTATAAAAATTTAAATGCACATAAGGAAGAATTATTTTAATAAATGTGGTCACTTTGAAAGGATCATATGTGTAATAACCGCTCCGGCTTGCCCACTTCGCTTTCACTCCTACGGGATGTTTTTATTCGAAGATCCACTTTGGCTTGCCAAAGTTAGCTGAGAAGAAAAACCCGTGGCAAGGGAAGCGGACAAGCCGAAGCGTCTGTTACGCAGTCAAATTATTTCATCATTACCACATCAATTTATGAATATGAATTGCTTTTTATACAATAAAAACCCGAACGATAACATATTCTCATCGTTCGGGTTTTACTTTTATCAAATTGTTTTTGACTCCACCTCCATTAAAATTAAATAAATTTGGTGACGGCATAGCCTAATAATATCCAGCCGATTAAAAACGCTAATCCACCAATTGGCGTGATCATCGCAAAGGTTTTAATAGAGGTTGTCGAGTATAAATACAGGCTGCCTGAGAACAATATAATTCCCGCAAAGAAGAACCAGCCAGCAGAGACGATACTGCCTGCGGTGATTTTTTGCATTAACAAACCTGTTGCTAACAAGGCTACCGTATGGAACATCTGGTAGTTGACGGCTTTTTCCCATGTTGCCAACATCTTTTCAGACAACTTTCCTTCCAGTCCATGAGCGCCGAAAGCTCCCAATGCCACAGCGAGAAAACCGTTTAAGATACCTAATAATAAAAAGATCTTCATTCTCTTCTTCTCTCCCTTTTAAAAATCAAGTAATGAATTACCATTCTCCTCGTCTTCTTCTATCTTTTTCTCTTGTTTTATTTGCTGTCGTGGTGCTGATTCACCAGTCATTTTCTGCCATTCTACTTCTTCGATTGCAGCAGGAGAAGCGGAAGAAGAACTATCCTGATCTAACAATAAGTCTGTTAACGATTGAATCGCTTTCGCATGCTCCCTTACTTTTGCTTGATTATGCAATGCTTGTTGACTCTCTGTAATAATCTTCTTTAATATTTGCTGATCGGTAATTGCCATCATGACTCCTCCCCCCCTTTCCGTTATTTTACTATACCTAATGAATTCAGGAAAATAATAATAATAATAATTGGGGCGATAAATTTCACAAGGATATACCAAAGCTTACCAATCGATTGATTTGTTAAATCGGATGATTCCAGTGCTTCCTGCTTTGTGAAATACCAGCCAACAAATAGAGCCATTGTCAAACCACCGATTGGTAAAAAGACATTGGAAGAAAGAAAGTCCATGGAATCTAAAATATTTCGATTGCCAATTAAAGTAACGTTGCTCCATCGTCCCATCCCTAACGATACGGTTACTCCTGAGGCAAAAATAACGATACCTGCTATTAAGGAAGCAATTTTTCGCGACATTTTGGCAGCACGCATCATATATGCGACAGGCACTTCCAATAACGAAATCGATGAAGAAATCGCAGCTAAACTTAACGCTGTGAAGAAAACCAAACCAATGATGCCACCAAAGTTCATTTGATGAAAAATTTCCGGTAAGGTTATAAAGACAAGTGGTGGACCTGAGCTCGGATCAATCCCAAATGCAAAAACTGCCGGAAAGATAACAATCCCTGAAATAATGGCAAACAGGGTATCCATGATACCAATACCAACTGTTGCACTCGGCAGTTTATGCTGTTTTGATAAATAACTGCCATACGTCATCATTGTACCTACACCTAAGCTTAGCGAAAAGAAGGCTTGTCCTAAAGCTGCTATATAAACAGATGGATCCTCTAACACCGACCAATCAGGCTGAAACAGAAAGGCTAGTCCTGCTCCTGCTCCAGGTAGTGTCACACTATAGATCGCTAGACCAACCAGCATCAAAGCTAAAATTGGCATCAATATTTTATTGGTAAGCTCGATT
This sequence comes from Gracilibacillus boraciitolerans JCM 21714, assembly GCF_000521485.1. Taxonomy (GTDB): domain Bacteria; phylum Bacillota; class Bacilli; order Bacillales; family Amphibacillaceae; genus Gracilibacillus; species Gracilibacillus boraciitolerans. Next base: position 118,196 of record NZ_BAVS01000005.1, read on the forward strand.
CCTCTTTTCACACCTCCCAAAACAATAAGCATGGTAATCCCCATAAATAACGCATGCCAAAATAATGGTGCATAGTCCTGAGTAATAAAGCTTCGAAGGAACCGCCATATCCTATGTCTGGCATATCAGCCATCATACCTGTGACATATCCCCACCAGTAATAAAGCGCCCAGCCAGCAACAACGCTGTAAAAGCTTAATATTAAAAAGGCACTGGCGACACCTAAATATCCGACCATGTACCATGCTGTTTCGGTGCTAACTTTTTATAGGATCCGACAATATCCTGTTGTGCTTTTCTGCCAATACTTACTTCTACTAATAACAAGGGAATGCCGATCACTAACACACTTACTATATATAAAATTAAGAATGCTCCACCGCCATTTTCACCTGCTACATAGGAAAACCGCCAAATATTACCTAACCCGACGGCAGACCCCATGGCAGCTAGTATAAACCCAAGTCTTGACGCCCAATTTTCTCGTTGCATTTTTTTCACCTCGCTGATATATTATAGAGCCTTCCCTATTGTACACGATCTTAGAATCCATTTCTATCTTATATTAATGATGGAATACTTTTCTTGTCAACTATCGTTTTAGGATCATTTTTTTTATGAAATATTAGTGTAGATTACAAGATTCTTTGGCACCAAAAAGAAAAGCCATCTCTTTACGATGACTTTTCTTTGAAATGATATCTTGCCTTTTTACTCCGCTCTGCCCACCAGTGTTGGATACCGGACGTCTGAAGTTCTACAATGGGCTGTGCGAACAGCTGCACCCATTTAGATGATAAAAACCAGACAATTGCGGCGGCTATTACTGCTAATCCAATCGTATCCAGGTTATGATCAACTGCAAGTAATTTTGCCTGGCGCCCATATTGAATGATGACACCGTGTAATAAATAAACATACATAGTATTTTGGCCCAGGGATGTGAATGAAAAACGTTGACGCGGTACTAAGATTAATACCGAGAACACCATTAATGCTGCTATCCCATATAATGCCGCTCGAAATAAACCACCATATAGTGACGCCTCTAACGTCTGATAGGACTGTGAGCCAAATAACCAATCAGCGGGAATTGTCGGTGTCACATAGCTCACAACAAATACAGTTACTAATATACCACAGGCGACTGCCTTTTTATTTACAGTTTGCGAGTTAAACAATTGTTCTTTAGACAGCCAATATCCGATTAAGAAAAACGGAAAGAAAACCATGGTACGAGATAAGCTAAACTCTGGACCAATAAAAGGTAAATAGCCTGCCCCCAATTCCGATCGCAAAAGCAATGGCTATACCAAGCAAAGGCGATATTCTCTTATATATAATTAATAAAAGGTGCCAACTAAATAAACTCAATAAAAACCATAAACCCCCCCATTGCGGATCATATAAGGAATTATCCCAACTGCCCTTGCCAATTCCCAAAAAGTAAATCGAATAGAAAATTTGAAATAAGAAGTATGGTATCAAAATCCGTTTCGCTAACTTACGGATGTATCCCTTATCACTTTCCCCCCCTTTTGCAAAAAAACCACTCGCTAAAACAAAAACAGGCATATGAAAAAGATAGATCCACTGATACAAGACATTCACTAATTCAATTTGACTTTTTAATGGTTGAATTAAATGACCAAATACCACCAAAAAGATAAACAGGAGCTTTGCATTATCAAAATAAGCCTCTCGTTGCATCGTTTATTCTCCCTTATTATGCTCTTTTCTACCATAATACCCGCTGCAAGGAAGAAGAAAACTAAATCAGCTCATTGTTACCAAACTGTAATTATACTGTTACCTTTCTGACAAAGCTGCTAAAAATGAATGGCCCATGTTCCATTGCGGAAGATGGCTTCTCTTTCTCCACTCGCCGTAATGCCATCAATGTTCATTGCTTGAGAACCAATCATAAAATCCTCATGAACGATACTATCATTGACACCATGCTGATCCATTTCTTCTTCACTCATATCTGATCCGCCTTTGATATTAGTCGGATATGCCTTACCTAATGCAATATGACAGGAAGCATTTTCATCAAATAAGGTATTGAAGAAAATAATTCCCGACTGCGATACTGGTGATTCATGTGGCACTAATGCAACCTCACCAAGACGAGACGCTCCATCTTCATCCGCTTCTAATAATTGTTTTAATGCCTGCTCACCTTTCTCACAGGTATAATCAACCACTTTTCCATCTTTAAAGGTTAACGTGAAGTTTTCGATTAATTGACCTTGGAAGCTTAACGGTTTCGTGCTGGTAACCTGACCATTCACACCATATTTATGCGGCATCGAAAATACTTCTTCGGTCGGGATATTAGGGTTAAACGTCACATCATCGGCAGCCTTCGCTGCTCCCCCCCCATGCCAGATATGTCCCTCTGGTAATTCGATCGTTAAGTCCGTACCTTCCGCCTGAAAATATAATTTATGATAATTTTTATTATTTAGGTATTCGCGAGCATCCTTCAATAATTGATTATGCTGTTTCCATGCTGCAATAGGATCTGACTGATCAACCCGTGCAATTCGGAAAATTTCCTTCCATAATTTATCCTTCGCCTCTTCCTTAGGTACGTCCGGAAAGATTTTCTCGGCCCATTCTGTTGTTGGGTAACCAACGATGGACCAGCGTGCTTTATCATTCATCATATAATCGCGATACTCTTTTAGCGCAGTGGAGCTTGCTTTGGTTACAGCTGCCATCCGTTCACCTTCAATATCTTTTAATAAATCTGGATTTTCGCCATAGATATTTAATACAGCATATCCTTGTTTGACCATACTAACCATGGCATCCTTTCGCCATTCTGGGAACGATTCTAATACTTCGATTGGAGCATGTTTCATTTTCAAATACGTTAATTCATCGTCTTTCCATTCGACATGAACATTCTTTGCTCCCATTTGGTAAGCTTGTTTCACGACGATTCGGGCAAATTCAATCGCCTCGATCGGTGACTGAATAAGAAGACCTTGATTCTTTTGTAAATTCACACCCGTATTTAGAGCTAACTGCGCATATTTTGTTAATAAGGTATTCATGTTTATTCCTCCTTGAATTCATTCTCCATATTATGCTACCTTAATCATTTAAAAATGCAAATACCTGGCTTATCGGTTTACTTCCTAAGGGTTGTGTGGCATTAATAGAAACATAGACTTTACGGATGAGGTGAAGCAATTGGAAACTTTAATGAAATATCGTAAAATTGTTTGGATTTTTATTTTATTATTTATTGTAACGGGAATATTTACCTATCTACAACTACCCAAACGTGACATACCGGAAATCGAACAAAACATCGCCTCTGTATCCACCGTATATCCTGGTGCTAATCCAGAAATTGTGGAACAGGTAATAACCGATCCAATTGAAGAACAAATCATCGATATTGATGGTGTTGATCAGGTGACGTCTGCTTCTACTAACGGTTTCTCTACTGTTACTGTTACATTAGAGGATAATGCAAATGCAGATGCAGATTCCATATATGCCACGATAAGACAATCCGTCCAAAATGCACAAAAAAGCTTTCCAGAAGAAGTATTAACACCTGACGTGACCACAGACCTTATTACATCGAGTGTCGCTACCTACCATCTGTTAAGTGACGATCGAGAGCAATTATTTACTATCAGAACGCAGCTGGAAGATTGGAAAGAAACACTTACTTCCATTAGTGGTGTTCAATCTGTATCCATCAAAGGTTTGCCAGACCAAAAGGTGGTCATTTCGCTAGATGAAGAGCAATTGGCAGAAGCCCGAATTCAACCAAATCAGGTGATTGAGGCAATTCAAAATGAATTAAGTCCTACCGCGTTAGGAACTGAAAAAAATAATGAGCAAAATATATTATTAACTATGAATTCAATAGATGAATTAAGTCAATTAGATAATATCTACATTCCCACAGTAAATGAAGAAGAAATTTACTTATCCGACATTGCTACTATTACAGTAACACAAGAAGCGATAGAAGATGTGATTACTTATCAGGAACAAGCTGCCTTATCATTAACGATCTTTGCGGAGGATGGTGTCAACATTACTAGTCTTCAGTCTCAGATTGATGAAAAGGTTAACCAATTACAAAAGGATTTGCCAGAAGAAGTAACTGCAGACCGTTTCTATTCTCAAAGCACCATTATTGATGAAGTATACTCAAGCTTACTTATTTCCTTTGCAATCTCCTTATTTTCCGTGATTGTGATCATGATTTTGGGGTTGCCATTATCATCTGCTATTTTAGTAGCTTTTGCGATTCCAATTTCGATTATTGTTGGTTTAATTCCATTACCATATACAGGTGTTGATCTTAACCAAATCTCAATTATCGGCATTATAGTAGCGATAGGAATTCTCGTAGATGATGCTATTGTTGTCAACGACAATATTATGCGGCGTTATCAATTGGGTGACAGTCCGTTAACAGGTGTAAAAAGAGGTGTGAATGAAGTAGGTGTCTCGATTGTCACTTCCACCCTATTAATTGTATTCAGCTTTTTTCCATTAACCTTTTTATCTGGTAGTAATGGTGCGTTTATTCGGGCATTACCAATTGCTTTGATGGGAACGATCATTGCTTCGACACTTTTAGCATTAACATTGATTCCAACGATACAATATACGAGACAACTGAGAATATATCGAGTTAAAAAACGGCGTATCGGTTTACTAACTAACTTCTTCCGATGGTTAGAAGATTTCTATGCAAAAACCATTCTGCCTGTGACGATTAAAAAGCCATGGGTAACAGTGATTAGTGGTATCATTGCTTGTATTCTTTTATTATTACTGGCTGTCAAAGTACCGTTTGAATTCTTCCCTGCTGCAGATCGGGAAGAAGTAACGCTATCACTGACATTAGAAGAAGGCACACCAATCGAAGAAACAGATCAAACGCTGGAGGACATTGAAAATTATATTTTAAATAGTGAGGAACATGTAAAGGAAACGGCACGCTATACAGGCGGAGGCTTGCCAAATATCTTTAACTCTGGTTTAACGAGATCCGGAGAAAACACGGGACAGCTGGTCGTTCGCGTTGATCGTGAAAACACCTCTGCCAGTGATTTTATTAATAACTATCAACAAGCGTTACGAGAAAAGTTTCCAGACGGAGAAATATTCCTGGAAACCATTGTATCAGGTCCACCACCATCTGCTGCCTTAGAATTAAAATTACAAGGTCCGGAGCTAGATACGTTATTAGAAAAAGCATCCAGTTTAAAAGAACAATTGAATGCACTTGAATCCGTTGAAATCGCGACGGTGAATATAGGAACAAGTCAACCAGTCAAAACGTATGATATTGACCGTGACTTTTTAGCTGAGAACAACATAGCGCTCAACCAAATCACAGGAACGCTGCAGCTAGCGAATACCGGTATACCATTATCAGATATTAAAGTTGACAATCAACGAATGACTATGGAGCTGATATTAGATGAGGGGCAGCAAGATGCGATTGACCTTAGTGCGTTGACTGCAGCAGTTAATTCCGAACAGGGAATGCCAGAGTTCTACAGCTATGATGAATTCATATCGGTTAGCACGGATGAGCAAATTGCTGCTATTACACATGAAAATGGAAAACGTACCATTACGATTTCCGCCTATCAAGCAGAAAATGGGGATTTCACAGCCGAAACAACGAACATCATTGATACGATGCGTTCTGAACTTTCTGCTTTAGAAGGAGAATATACATTAAATGAAGATGGAGAGGCAAGCGCAGAGACTGAATTTTTTGTGGAAGTTGCCAAACTGTTCGTTATCGTATTATTCCTGATTTACCTGACATTGGCGATTCAGTTCAATTCCTTATTAACGCCAATATTAATTACAAGTACCGTATTCCTGGCGATAACAGGGGCGATTGTTGGTTTATTCGTAACAGGTCAACCACTAAGCTTTTTAGCTGTATTAGGGATTGTATCCTTAGCCGGCATTGTAGTTAGAAATTCTATTCTGATCATCGAGTTCATTGAACAGAATAAAGAAAAATATGAAAATCATATTGTCGATGCCATTATCGCAGCCGGACGCGCACGATTACGACCAATTATTTTAACAACCTTAACATCGATCGCTGCGTTAACACCGATCATCTTCATGGGTGACGTTTTATTTAAACCATTGGCAGTATCGATTGTATCAGGGATTATCTTCTCAACGATTCTGACCTTACTATTGTTACCAGCGTTTTATATTACAATGGTCCGAATCAGTACGAAAAAAGAAAAATAATATTTGAAACTTCTAACCAAGTACAGAAGACACAAACTCGAAGGTGTGACGACTTTGAAAGTATGGTGAGTGTAAGGCACAAGCTCCGTCCATTTACTTTGTAGTTTCGATATAATAGTTTTAATTAATAGAAATCCCTCAGGCTATAATCAGTCTGAGGATTTCTATTATAGAGCGATGTCTTTATTGACAGACTCTTTATCATTATATTTAGTGATGTTTAACTTTTTCATGATTTTTGACGTCAATGTTCCTGATAAAATTGAGTCATTAACGTTTAATGCTGTACGTCCCATATCGATTAATGGTTCTACTGTAATCAGGAGACCTGCTAACGCAACCGGTAAGTTCATCGATGATAAAACGATTAAGGCTGCAAATGTAGCACCGCCGCCAACTCCAGCTACACCAAAGGAACTAATGCCAATAATTAAAATTAGTGGTATTAAAAATCCAGGAGATAACGGATCAATACCTTGTGATGGTGCAATCATAACAGCCAACATCGCCGGGTAAATACCTGCACATCCATTTTGACCAATGGTTGCACCAAATGATGCCGCCATATTCGCTGTACCACCATGTACCCCCAAGATTTTCACGTTGTACTTGAATCGTTAATGGAATGGTTCCAGCACTTGATCGTGATGTAAATGCAAAGCTCAGAACAGGTAATACTTTTCTCACATAAATGAACGGATTTAAACCAAATAGCGCTAAAAGAATCATATGAATGATAAACATTGCAATTAACGCAACGTAGGATGCACCCACAAATTTACCAAGTTCAATTATTCCAGCTACATTAGTCTGTGCAACAGTATTCGCAATTAATCCTAAAATACCATATGGCGCAAGTCTTAGGATGATCGTCACTATCCGCATTACTACTGCATAAATAGTATTAACAATATCGACAAATTTCTCTGCTTGCTCTGGCTGTTTTCTCCTTAGCCTAAGACGGCAATACCAATAATGATAGAGAAAATAACAACAGCAATAACCGAGGTAGCACGCTCACCGGTCATATCTAAAAAGATGTTAGACGGAATAAATTCCAGAATTTTTTGCGGAGTCGTCATTCCTTCCAGCGATCCTAATCTTTCTTCCAGAGCTAAACCACGTTCTTCTTCTGCCTGGCCCATTTCTATTTGATCCGCATTTAGATTAAAGATGGAAGCACTCGCTATCCCAACCATTGCAGCTACCATCGCTGTAGTTACCAATATTCCAATAATCCATGCTGACATTTTTCCTAATTCAGACGATTTTTCCAAATTAATAATTGACTGAATGATTGATACCATAACAAGTGGTATAACAATCATCATCAGGAATCGAACATATCCTCGTCCTACAATATTATACCAATCAGTTGTTGCGCTGACGACTTCTGAGTCAGCTGAATAAACAATTTGTAAAAAGGCGCCTAGTAAAATTCCTAAGCCTAAACCAGCAAAAACTCGTTTACTAAAAGATACATATTTTTTCTGCATCGCAAATAAAATACCGATAAATATAAGCATAATAGCAATATTAATAATAATAAATACTGTATCCATCCTTTTTCCTCCCTTTTATTTTTAATCCGATTGAAATACTATGACATATTACTATCAATCTAAACAATTGTCAATGAAATGATTTTAATTGAAATGGCAGTGCATTAAATAAACCGATCTTGTCCAATTCATAGTAAAGATTAACTTGCTGCACATAAAGAAGATTATACGACATAACTTCGATTTACTAAGTAATCATTTTGAAATGTATATTAGGTGTAACAACCGCTTCGGCTTGTTAAGCAGTACAGTCAAGTCATAATTACCTCATTAGTTAGTGCGCATAATCTTCCTCTTGTTCATCAACGGTATTTTATTTCTATTAGTCTTAAAAGTATTAATTTTATGCTTAAACACTTTGAATACTTTTCTGAATTATAAAAAAAGAACCTACGCATTGTTTGCATAAGTTCCTTTCAATTCTCATACTATTAACTTATTGATAGATCTTCTTCTAAAACAAGCTCTACATTACCTTTGATTGCACGTGAAATCATGCATGAGGATTCTGCTTGTTTGACTATTTCCTGCAAACGGGAAAATTGCTTATCTGTAGCATCTTTTTTCAAAACCACAATCGGATTATGTGTGATTCGCTGATAAGTAAATACACCATTAGAAACGTCAACGTCTCCGACAGAACTCAGCTCCAAATGTTCTAGCGGCAATTGAGCTCTCTCAATCATTGCTGCCAATGTAATAAGGTAACACGTGGAAGCAGCTCCCAATAACATCTCATCTGGATTTGTACCGATTCCCGGTCCGTCCATCTCAGGTGGTATTGAAATCTCTGTCTGTAGATTTCCTGATTCTATATATCCTACTTCATTTCTGCCACCTGGCCAGGAAGCTTGTAATTTAAATTGGTGCATTGTCATATACATCTTCCTTTCCAGCATGTATCGTCTTAAAAAACAATCTGCTTAGGCTGCTTCTTTTCCTTTTTTTCCAGATAAAAACCATCCGGCTACAGCTATACCAACTAATACTAGGTAAAAGGTTAATTTCCAAGGTAGGGAATGAGCAAAGTCATGAGACAATAAATGAACATCCTCATGTGCTAATACACTGACGACTAGTTTAATACCTACCATCCCACAATTACAAATGCTGCTACTTCAAGTCCTGGTCGATCGTGTAATAACTTCACAAATACATTCGCTGCAAAACGCATAATGATCAGACCTATCATACCACCTGCAAGCACAACTAAAAATTGACCTGTATCCAAACTGCCAATGGTACCTAACCCTGTTGCTGGGAGTGCTACTGCTAATGCAACTGCTGCTAGAATTGAGTCAACTGCAAAGGCAAGGTCTGCAAATTCTACCTTGACAACTGTCATCCAAAAACTGCTACCTTGCTTTTCCTTCGGATCCTCTAATGCATTTTTTGCTTCTCTCTTCTTTTTAAAGGTATCGTAAAGGTGTTTAATTGAAATAAATAATAAATACGCTGCACCGATCGCTTGTACCTGCCATACATCTACCAGAAAAGAAATTACAAATAATGAACCAAACCGTAATACAAATGCACCTGCTAAACCATAAAATAATGCTTTTTTACGTTGGTCGTCAGGTAAATGTTTAACCATTATTGCTAATACTAACGCATTATCTGCGGCAAGAATCCCCTCTAAACCTATTAATACAATTAAGACCCAACCATACTCAATAAGTAACTCCACTTATCTCCATCTCCTTTAAATAAATATACTCTCCATCCTGTTAATAAAAATCACACAAAAAAGCGAGACCTTTACCATAGACGGTAAAGGTCTCGCTAACAACGTAGAGTTGCCAATAATGCCGGAGAATACTCTCGAATTGACGACATTTACTGTACAGCTACTCCCCCCCTTTATGTATGTCTTACTATAACCTCATTTTTTTATTTTGTCAATAGTTACTGCAATTGACAAAAAGAATGAGAACCTAATACCATCCAATAGATGGTATTAGGTTCTTCTCTTTTAGCTGATTTATGCGTTGATAATGTTATTCATACGCTTTTCAACTTCTGTTTGGATTTTTTCTAATAATAACTTGCTGTCAGTAGCACTTTTCGTTTTTACACCGAAATAACTTTTTATTTTTGGTTCTGTTCCAGATGGTCGGAAACATACCCACGCATCATTCTCTAATAAAAATTTCATAACATTTTCTTTTGGAAGATCAATTGCTTCCTGTTTGTTTTCTTTCGCTAAGATCCGTTCGCTACTGTGGTAATCTTCCACTGCTATTACATCTAATTCGCCTAATTGTTCAAAAGGCTGCTTGCGAATATCTGCCATAATTGTTTCAATTTGTTCCGCACCATCTTTACCTTTTAAGGTTAAAGACTCCATACCTTCTAAATAATAGCCGTGTTGTTCGTATAGTGTATCTAACGCTTCTAACAAACTTTTCCCTTGCGCTTTCCAATAATTTGCAGCTTCACATGCCGCTAAAGCTGCCTGAACAGCATCTTTGTCACGGACAAAGTCACCAATAAGATAGCCATAACTCTCCTCATAACCAAAAAGGAAATGTTTTTCATTGGATTCAAATTCTTTGATTTTCTCCCCAATAAATTTAAAACCCGTCAGCGTATCCATTGTATTTACTCCATAATGTGAAGCAATTGCTCGACCCATTTCTGTCGTAACAATTGTCTTTATAACTTGGCCATTTTCCAGGGCAGATGGAGCTTGCTGTGATAATGTATAGTCTAATAATAGGGATCCTAATTGATTACCAGTTAAAACCTGGTAGGAACCTTCTTTATTTTTAACAGCGACACCAAGACGATCACCGTCAGGATCAGATCCAATTAAAATATCAGCGTCCTTTTCCAATCCTTTTTTGATAGCCATTTCAAATGCTTGATGTTCTTCTGGATTTGGCGATGAAACCGTAGAAAATTCCGGATCGAGATTCGCTTGTTCCTCTACAACGTAAATGTTTTCAAAACCTGATTGCGCGAGACCTCTCATTATTAAATCATAGGAAGTACCATGTAATGGAGTAAAAACAATCTTTACTGTATTATCCTTGTCCTGTTTTCGAATGGTTTTTAACTGTTGTAAATAGGCCTGATCCACATTTTCCCCCCCTACCCATTCTAAAAGTCCTTCACGTTCAATTTCATCCTGACTTTTAACAGAAACATTCAGTTCATCTTCTATTTTATTTACCTCTTCAATAATAGCTGCAGCTTCTCTTAATGGTACTTGTCCACCATCTTCGTTATAAATCTTAAAACCGTTATATTCTGGTGGATTATGACTTGCAGTTATCATTATTCCTGCCGCTGTTTTAAGATGACGAACAGCAAAGGATAACAGTGGTGTAGGGCGGATAGATTCAAAAACATATGCTTTAATACCATGTGCACCCAGTACTCTGGCAGCTTCTACTGCAAACGTTTGTGACATATAGCGTGAGTCGTAAGCGATAACAACTCCTTTATCATAGGAATTGTCAACATGTTTAGATATATAATTTGCTAAACCTTCAACTGCCTTACGAATAGTATAAATGTTCAGGCGATTTGTTCCTGGACCTAGCATCCCTCGCATTCCACCAGTACCAAATTCAAGATCCTTGTAAAAGGAATCCTCTAAATCCTTTTCGTTTTTTGCGCGCTCGTTTAATTGGTTTAATAAATCTTCATCAAGCCCTGCAAATGAAGTCCACTTTTTAAATGTATCTTGCCATGACATGTTATTTCCCCCCCCTTCATAACTTATTTTATAAATTAATAGTAGCATAATTTTTCCATGGTTTCTATTCCAATTAAACATGATTTCATCCTCTTCACTGGAAATAAAGTTAATTCCAGTGAAGCGAAGGCTAATACCCGTGAAGAGAGAGGAAATTCCCATCAAGCGGACAACTTTTCCCGTGAAGGCACAATATATAAGAAGGTGCTTGAAATTTTACTATCTATCACATACCTTTTTATCTATATTTATGTTGCATAGAGAAGAAGTAATACCATATTTTTCTTTTTATATGATAAAATACTAATACATTAATCATATTAGTAGAGGTGGTGGAGTTGTTGTTCGAAAAAAAAGGCATACGATTACTAACAACATTTATTCTGATATTTGTTTTAGTTTATCTTATTTATTTAACAAGATTTATTTTTGAACCCGTTGGCGCATATATTGCAGCAATTGCTGTTCCCATTATTGGCGCTGGATTTATCTTTTATATAACCAATCCGATTGTTAATTGGTTAGAGAAGAAGAAAGTGCCACGAATTGGTGGAACGTTTATCGTATTTTTCATCATCATAGTGGTCATAACTATTGTCATCCAGTTTATAGCTCCGACCGTCCAGGAGCAATTCGCTAAATTTGTGGATAGCGTGCCAAAGATGGTTGATAATGCGGAAAAGCTTATTATAATGTGGCAGGAAAACCAAAATATTATCCCTCCACAATTTGAGACAGCTATTCAAAATGTGGTTGATAACCTAAGTGGCTATGCAGAAAAGATTACATCAGGAATTCTTGGGGGGGTAATCGGACAAATTTTCAGTTTTGTTTTTGCGTTTTTCCTAATTCCATTCTTCCTTTTCTTCATGTTAAAGGATGGATATAAGTTTTTACCTTTCATCTCACAATTTTTGAGTACAAATAGAGCGAGAAGTTTCAAAACATTAGTTGCTAATATTAATCATACTCTCTCTTCCTTTATCCAGGGGCAGTTTATTGTCAGTTTATGTGTTGGTGTGATGCTCTATATCGGTTATATAATTATCGGCCTGGAATATTCCTTATCATTAGCCTTATTTGGTCTAATAATGAACTTTATTCCATTTCTTGGACCTTTTTTGTCTGCAATTCCGGCAATTATTGTTGGTTATTTTCAAGATCCAATGATTGCTCTTTGGGCTACTTTAGTAATGGTAATAGCTCAACAGATTGAAAGTAATTTTATTTCACCCAATGTTATGGGACGAGCTTTATCGCTTCATCCATTAACGGTGATCACATTAATTTTAGCTGCTGGAGGTATTGCTGGCTTTATAGGTTTATTATTCATCATACCAGCCTATGCAGTGATAAAAACGATTATTTCACATTTTTATCAAGAGTGGAAAAGACGTCAACCGGAAGAAGATCCTGATTTATTTTAAATGAAATCGTTAAGAATGATATTAAAATGGCTTCCCCCCCCTTTATTGGGTGAAAGCCATTTTATTACGTCAATTTTTTTACCATAATGTACATATCTTGTTCTTCGTCTCCAATATAAGTGGAATATGAACCTTGGGTCTCAAATCCCATATTTTTATGGAAATCTATTGCATTTTTATTTTTTCGCCAAACACCTAACCAAATACTGTTTTTATTCTTCTCTTTTGCAATTTCAATTGCTTTTTGCAGTAATATTTTCCCTAACCCTTTGCTGTGAAAGTTATTTTTCACAAAAATGCGTTCTATCTCCAATGCATTTTTATCAACTTCAAATGTTTGAGCATCACCTTCATTCACCTTTAGATAGCCTGCAAGAATGTTATCGACATATTGGAATAAGAAAGTTGATGATGGATTGGAAAGTTCCTTTTGCAGCTGTTCTGTATTGAAGGCGTTTTCTATATACTCGTTGATATTCTCTGGTGTATTTAGATGACTATACGTTTCGTTATAAGTATCGGTCCCAATTTGTTGCAATACTGATAAATCTTCTACTGTACACTTTTTAATCGTCGTTTTCACTAAACCCTCTCCTTTATTATAAAATTCTCTTTGTTCCTTTATTATATTGTTAAAAAGATCATCCGTCAAAAGAAGCGTGTGCAATGATGCTCTTTAAAAACATAAATAAGGCTAAAAAAACATGACAATCAATCGATTGTCATGTTTTTAATAATAATTTATTCTCCTGTTACTTCAGCAATTTCTTCTTTCAATTTATCATAAATTGCTGGATCAACACCTTCTACTTCGTCACGATAGTATTGGTGTACTGGTTCTGCAACTTCTTTAAATGCAGCAATTTGATCTTCTGTTAATTCGATTATTTCAGTTGGATTTTCTGTATCTTCTTCAATAGCCTGTAAACCAGCCTCGTTTTGAGCTATTTGCTCGTCGAATACCCAGCTTTGCATTTCTTCAACCGTTTCATCCACTAATGCTTTCACATTTTCATCCAGACCGTTATACCAATCTGTATTAGCTGTAGTCATCGCAACATAATTATTATGTTTTGAAATAGTAACAGAATCTTGAACTTCATGGAAACTAGCAGATGAAATAAAGAATAGTGGGTTTTCTTGAGCATCTACTGTTTCACGGTCTAATGCTGTATACAATTCACCCCAGCTTAGTGATTGAACTGTTGCACCATATGCATCATAAGATTCACGCATTAGTGGTGACTCTTGTACACGCACATTTAAGCCTTCGAAGTCTGCTGGTGATTCAATACCAACATTACTAGTCCAAGCCATTGAACCTTCAGTCCAATAAGAAAGTGGTGAAATACTATGTTCTTCGTATTTAGCTCTAAGATCTGTGTTTAGTGCTTTACTATTAGTAAGTACTTCCTGTACTAGTTCCGGATCAGATGGGAAGAAATAGTGAAGTGAGAAAATTTGTCCATCCGGTACTTGACCACCGGTAAAACCTGGGGGGGACATAACAGCTAACTGAACGCCACCTTGTTGAAGTAATTGCGCCTGGTCAACCTCACTACCAAGTGCACCATACTCAAGTGGTTCAACGGTAATTGCTCCACCAGATTTTTCGTTAATACGATTTGCAAATTCTGCTGCATATTCGTACTGAACTTCTCCTTGAAGTTCTTCTGTAACGAATTGCCATTCTTGTTCTTCAAAGTCACCAGCAGCTTCTTCGCCACCTTCTGTTTCAGAACCTGTATCTTCTCCTGCATTGCCTTCGTCTGTGCCTTCTTCTTCGTTATCTCCACCACACGCTACTAGCAAAAAGCTAAGTGTAAGAATGGAGAGTAACATAATTAAATACTTTTTGTTTAAAATGATAATTACCCCCCCTATTAAAATTTGTAATACTTTAATAACTAAATTAAGACTAAAGATAGTTGTGGGAATAAGACCAACAACACCCCCCCAATAATCAATAGCATGATAATAAATGGTGGTGTACTTTTAATAACTTCCAAATACGGTTTTTTAAACACCGCGCTGGCGGTAAAAATATCGACCCCCCCAAATGGTGGTGTGGCGGAACCTAATGCTGCTTGGAAAGTAACAATAATTCCAAGATGAATCAAATCGACTCCTGCTGCTTCAGCTGCTGGAGCAAATATTGGTGTTAAAATTAAGATAACAACAATTGGATCGACAAACATACAACCAATAAAGAAGAAAATACTAACAATAAATAATACGTACATCGCACTTGGATCTGTACCTAATACTGATTCGGTAATTTGTTGAGGAATTCTCGCATATCCTAATACCCAAGTAAAAAGTTGTCCACCAGCAACTAAAATAAATACAGCGGATGTAACTAACCCTGTCGAAAGGGCAATGCTAGGTATTTTCTTCCAAGGTATCGTTTTAAAAATTAAAACTTCTAAAATAAGAGCATATAAAACTGAAATACCTGATGCCTCTACTGGTGTAAAGTAGCCCATGTAGATACCACCGATGATAATAATTGGGAATCCTAACGGTAATAAGGCTTTTCTAAAATATTTTAAACGATCTGGCCAACTTACTCTGTCAGCTAGTGGAATATCTTTTAACTTCGCATAGATAACACTATATATAGCAAATGATAAAAAGACGATAAGACCTGGAATAATACCAGCAATGAATAAATCTCCCACTGACACACCAGAACCTGCTGCTAATGCATAAATAATCATACCGATACTTGGTGGTACAAGTAAGGCAACATCACTTGAATTAATAATTAATGCCATTGCACTAGAATCTTTATAACCTATTTTCAAAAGTCGTTCTCTCATTGGGCGACCGATTGCCACAACAGTTGCTTGCGTTGACCCGGAAATAGCCCCCCCAAACATTGTACAAGCCGCAGCAGTGGTAACTGCATATCCACCACGCATATGACCTACAAACGCCCCCCCTATAAAATCTAATAACCGTTGGGATGTTCTTCCTGATGTCATAATGTCTGCTGCAAATATAAACAACGGTACACATAATAATACGGGTGACTCTATCCCAGTTAACAATTGCTTCATTAGTAAATCCATGCTCAAGTTTGGATTATAGATAAGCATGATGATAACAGGTGCTAGAATTAATGGTATCATCATTGGGAAATTTAGCAGTAATAATATAATCATTATTAATAACAATGTTGTTAACATAAGCTTTTCCTCTCTGCATTTTTATCGTATTAAACTGATAAATCTTCCAATTTGACTTCTTTATTTTTTTCATCGTTATAATCTACAGCATCAATTCCTAGATACACTTTATCTTTCGCCTTAGATGTGAAGTTCACGTACGTATTTCTTAGGAATTGAATTCCTGCAGTTATAAAGCCAATAGGAATAAATATAGCCATTAAATATCGTGGTAACTGTAATGATGTGGTAATTGCGCCAGTATTGTATTCGAACAACACAAAGCTGTAACTATAGTATGCCATCAAAAACATGACAATTGCTGTTACAAAATTAATGACAATCATCATTATTTTTCTAATCTTAAATGGTGCAAAGTCGTAAAAGGCTGACATACTAATGTGACGACCTTTTCTTGCTGCATAAGCTATACCCATGAACGTAGCAATCACGATCGCAAATTTACTTACTTCATAGGCAAAGTAAAATGCGCCTGAGTTAAACACTTCACGTGCTATTACATTACCTACGATCATGATAGAGATTAGTATAATGGCAAAACTTAAGATGAATTCCTCTAATTTCATGACTAATCTGTCTAACAAGCGGAATACTTTCAACAATCTTCCTCCTCTATAAGGACTTAACGACAACTGAAAATTTCAGTTATTTATTATGTTACAAAAATGTTTCAACATTCACAAATTTACTATACCCTTATTCCGTTCAATTGAACGACAAATACTCGCATCTGAAAAAAATGTTCTCTAATCATGGATATATAATGTCATATGCTTAAAAATAGTCTAAAATACTCTAAAAAAGGTTCTGGATTTAATTTTCCATATAACTTTTATGACTAAATACTGCCATTACGACATACTTGCTAATAGCTAAGGATTGATTTAAGCTGGATAAGAGAACAGTTATTTAATTGGAGTGACATAGATGAATAGACAAGAAATAGAAGCTGAAATAGAAGATTTAAAAGCAGATTATGCACGGCTGTCAGCTGATCTTGAGAAATTAGTATATGTTAAGGGCAGGACCGAACATAATGAAGAAGAATTAGAACGTCTGGCAACACAAATTGCATCATTAAGACAGCAACTACAACAGCAAAAAAGCTAGCAACCTTATCGTTGCTAGC
>NZ_BAVS01000004.1 GCF_000521485.1 Gracilibacillus boraciitolerans JCM 21714
GGCCCCCCCACAGGAAAGAATGCTTTTCAGGCTGGTAAGTGGATATTGATCTTTTAAGACAATCTCTTCTTTCATTAAAGTATCTAAATATTTTGGACTTGTTCCAAAATGCGTAACATGTACCTGTTCTGCAATATCCCAAAGATGGGCCGGGTTATCTGGTAAAACCGGTGAGCCATCATACAACAAGATCGACGCATTACTTGCAAGTCCTGATACGAGCCACGGATACATCATCCAGGCTGTGTTGGTATACCAATAAAGCACATCTCCTTCATGGACATCACAGTGTAATTGATGCTCCTTCACATGCTGTAATAAAGTCCCCCCCTACTGAGTGTATAATCGCTTTCGGTAAACCAGTTGTACCTGAAGTATATAAAATATATAAGGGATCACGAAATCCAACTTGTTCAAACTGAGGTACCTGGGCATCATTGTCTATTAGGTCCTCCCAATTGCTTGCATTCGGAATTTCCCCTGCCATAGTAACCACATGTGAGATGCTATTAATTTGCCTGATTGTTTCCTGAACCTTATCCGAAATATCAAAGGACTTTTGCTTATATTGATAGGTTAAATTAGCTAGTAATATTTTCGGTTGTACCTGTCCGATTCGATCAATGATGCCCTTCGAACCAAAATCCGGAGAACAGGATGTCCAGACAGCACCTAGAGAAGCGGTAGCTAGAAGTGCCACTAATCCTTCGATATTGTTGGTAGTAATTCCAGCCACTCGATCCCCTTTTCCTACACCTAACTGTTTTAATCCTGTTTGGGCTTTTGCCACTAATTTGCGTAACTCCAGAAAGGTGACTTGAGCCGTTACTCCTGATTCATCTGCTTGATAGGCAGCAACCTTGTCAGCCTGTCCCAGCAAAAGATTCTCTGCAAAATTAAGCGTAGCCTCAGGGAAAAATATAGCATCAGCCATCGATTCAGCTGGTATATAAGGAGTTTTTCCTTTCTCACCGACAATCCCGGCATAATCCCAAATCTCTGACCAGAATGGACCGATATATGTGGTCGACCATCGGTGTAAACGTTCGTAAGGAAACAATGGCTGTT
This sequence comes from Gracilibacillus boraciitolerans JCM 21714, assembly GCF_000521485.1. Taxonomy (GTDB): domain Bacteria; phylum Bacillota; class Bacilli; order Bacillales; family Amphibacillaceae; genus Gracilibacillus; species Gracilibacillus boraciitolerans. The sequence continues at coordinate 1,069 of NZ_BAVS01000004.1, forward strand.
GAATTTGATTGGCGAATGCTTGCAAATGGGAATTGGAAATGTCTCTCTCTGATGGTTCCCATAATATCGAATTATTTTGCTCTGTTATTTGCAAACTCATGATTATTCCCCCCTCTCTTTGATACCTCAATAAGGATAGCTACACCTTGACCGCCACCCCCCCCACATAATGCGGCAATACCTTTTCCGCCGCCACGACGCTTCAATTCATGTGCTAAGGTAAGTACTAAACGAAAGCCTGTACCTCCAAGCGGATGCCCGATGGCAATTGCTCCCCCGTTTACATTCACTTTATCCCATTCCAGCTGTAATGCCTGACAGCTTGCAATTACCACGCTGGCAAATGCCTCATTTATTTCAAATAAATCAATATCAGCTACGGTCAACTTCTGTTTGTCTAAGATTTTTTTGATAGCGTCGGAAGGTTTCGTGTGTAAACTTGTATCAGGACCTGCCGTTTCTGCCCAATCAAGGATGTGTGCCAGTGGATCAGCATCCAGTTCGTTAGCTTTTTCTGAAGTAGTGACAATTCCTATACTTGCACCATCTGTCATCTGGGAAGCATTGCCGGCAGTTATTGTCCCCTCTTTGGTAAACACAGGTTTTAAATTCGCTAATTTTTCTTCCGTTGTCTGAGGTCGAATTCCCTCATCTTCTTCTAATACACCCTCAAAAGGTATGATCTCTTGCTTGAAGCTACCTTTTGATCGAGCTTCAGCGGCTCTTTGTTGTGATAATGCGGCATATTGATCCTGTTCTTCTCTAGATATTTCGAACTTCTGGTTATATTGATCGGTTAACACACCCATCGATTGATTACTTAGTGAACACCATAAGCCATCATGCAATAGTGTATCTGTCAGTGTCTGATGCCCTATTCCTTTTATTGCTCTAGTCGGGATGAGATGAGGGGCATTCGACATCGAATCGAATCCACCAACAATGTAAAAAGATCCTTCCTCCAACTTGATTCTGCGTACCGCATCAATTACAGTAGCAATACCACCAAGACAAACATTATTTAATGTAAGGGCTGGGGGGGTTTGACTGCTCACTCCAGCTTGATATGCTACGTGTCTTGCAGGGTTCTGTCCTGATCCAGCTTGAATTACCTGCGCCAATAGCACCCCATCGATGTGTAAAGCAGGATATGTTTCTAATAAATACTGTAATGGCCTGCTAGCTAATTGAAGCGGTGTGTAAGCTGATAAGGCACCTTTCCATTTTCCAAATGGGGGGTTCGAATTCCGTCTAAGATAACGATCGACATATATATTGCTCCTTCATTGATTAAGCTGTTTTTATTAAGAAAAAGAAAAAAGCCCTCTTGATAAAAAGAGGACCTCTACACTCTTCTTATCTTTCAGGATTGCTCCTGATGGAATTAGCACCTTTTAAGCTTCCACTTAAAGGTTGCCGGGTTTCTTCGGGCCAGTCCCTCCACCTCTCTAGATAAGACACTCTATTATGTTAATATTCTGATAATTTATGAAAATAAAAAAACTCTCTATTATAATGATAGAGAGGCATTTTGAAAACAATGAATCTCTTATCTTTTCTAAGCATAAAGCCTAGATGGATTTAGCACCTGTATTAAGCAAATACTTAATGGTTGCCGAGGTTTCTCAGGGCCACTTCCCTCCACCTCTCTTGATAAGACAAGATAAATAGTTTAAATTTTCATATAAAAGTATAGTTCACACTTTAGCACGTCTTGAACACACATGTCAACAGTTTTCGACAATATCCTCAACTTCTAATATTTCCCACTATTCATCTTCTTCTAGTTTTTCTAAACCAATTCTGTATAGCTTATCATCATTTTCTTCTGGCTGTCCTCGTCCATCTGTACGATTACTAATAAAATAAAAAAATTCATCATCAATAAATACATCGCGAATTCTGCCATAGTCTGTAATGATTTCTTTATATTCATGCGTTTCTAAATTAAATTCCAAAACTGCGGTACCTCTTAAAGCTGCGACATATAACTTATTATCATGATACGCCATTCCAGATGGCGCCCATATTCTGTCATCTCCAGAGGTAAAAAGTGGTGAAACCATATCTTTCTGAGTTTGATTCCCCCCCTCAATCTCTGGCCAGACATATTTTTGCCCAGCTTCTATTTTATTAATCTCATCATTTGCATTATTACCGTGTTCACTTGCATAAAAAGTGCCAGATGAAGACCAGGCAATTCCTTGAGGATTACGATGACCATAACTATATACATAAGAGTCAGCTTCTGGATTATCAGAAGGAATAGAACCATCGAGCTCCATTCTTAAAATTTTCCCTCCCAGCGAATTAAAATCCTGTGCAATTTGAGCGGTTGAGGCATCACCTGTCGTGATATACAGGCCAATCTCAAGTCTACCACCATAATGATAAGGACCACTTGCGATGTTATCCAGCAGCACGTCATCTTCAGTCCAAATGTTGCCTGGCCTTTCTGTCACATAGATGCTATTTTCATGTTCATCAATAGACCAAGGCACATCTAAGTTTTCAGCTAATACTGTTAAATCTGTTTTTGGCTTTTCTTCTTCCATTGTATGATTTTCATCTTCAGATGGCTGACTTTCCTCTTCATCTGTTGTCTGATTATGGTCTTCACTTGTTTGGCTCTCTTCCATATCCTCATTTAAGGAACAGCCATTAATAATTAATCCAAAGAAAAGAATAGGTGTGAGTAACTTTTTCATCGATTAGCCTCCATTACTTTATTAGAAAAGTCAGGTTTAAGCGCATCATATCAATTTCTGACTGGTTACATCAAGATATTCAAACCTAACTGATTATATTGCTTGTTGACACACGATAAAAAAAGTAAAATAGATTGTAGAAAGGTTAGGTGGAACAAATGAATAATGAACAAACCAATGCAGCATTGCCTCCAAAAACCTGTACCATCGATCGATTGATTACGGTACCTTCTGATATAAACAAAACTTTAGAAGGAAAGAAAACGGCCACAAGACGGAATGGGCGTTATGCAGATATTGGAGAAATAATGAAATTAGAAGATCAACAATTTAGAATAGATCATGTTTATCAGCAAACACTTGGAGAACTTACCGATGAACACGCAAAACAAGAAGGATATGCAAATCTAGAGCAATATAAAGAAGCTATTTTGGCAATGCATCCAGGTATGCCTTGGGCACCAAAAATGAAGGTATGGGTGCATGAATTCAGTAGAATAAATTAAAAATTAGAAAAAGAAGCTCACACTATACATGAGCTTCCTTTTCCCGTTATTAGTAATGATGATTTTCAGCAGCCATTGCCATTGCTTTTGTTGTATGAACAGTTCCAAAAGGATGTTCTGGTGGTGCATAAATCGAATAAAGTTTAAGCGGTTCTTGTCCGGTATTGATAATATTATGCCACTTACCAGCCGGTACCATTACCGCAAAATCATCGCAAACAAACTGTTGGAAATTCAATTGATCTCTCCTGTCCCCCATGAGCACAAGACCCTGCCCTCGTTCTATCCGTAAAAATTGATCTGTATGTGGATGAGATTCCAATCCAATGTCTTCCCCAACACCAATACACATTAATGTTACCTGCAAATGTTCTCCCGTCCATATCGCTGTACGAAACGTATTATTTCTCTTCACAGCTTGATCTATGTTCACTACAAAAGGCTGCTTACCAAAGTCATTGCCATAATAGTTTAAACCATTATTCTGGTAATTAACTTGCTGAGGTAAGGAGGGCTGTGATTGATCATAAAGATGATAATACATATTACATACTCCTTTCATCATTTCAAAGATTCCCTCCATCTTATGTATTGGCCTAATTAAAAGTGAGTATTTCGAAATAAAATGAGCCAATCACTGACTACTAAGTCCTGTAATATGGTTTTAGTAGGTTTCTACTCATATAGATCCAAATGATCGCCAGAATATAACCTAGGATACCACCAATAATATTTAAAATAATATCATCTATATCAAATTGACAATCAGAAATGTTGTTTGTGTAACTTCAACAAGTACAGTTGAAAAAGATACTGCCAGTACTATTTTGCTGAATTTTCGACAACTACGAAATAGCAACGGTAATAACAGGCCTAACGGAAGGAATACCAGTATATTTTCGATAATACTGTTAAATATGACAATCAAAGGAAAATGTTCAGAACCTGTTACATAATGGTATGTATTACTAAAAGGTATTAAATTAGAATTAGCTAAAAAAGATTGAAGAAAAGACACATTTTCTGGCTCTACATAGTAATATCCATTTATATTATTGCCATTTAAAAAACCGAAAAAAAAAGTGCTAACCGCAAAAAGCAGTTAGCATTTTTTTTAAATATTAATTACAATTTTTCCTCTGGTATGATGACTTTCGCTTAACGCATGTGCTTGCTTCAGTCCTGCTTCAGTTAAAGGAAAGCGATGACCTATTTCCACATGTAATTTACCCTGTTCTAATAAATCTGCCAGTTCTTTTAACTGTTCACCTTTTGGAACTAACCATATAAAATCAGCTTTGATATTCTTTTGCTTAGCCTTATCCTGATCAGGCTGACCAGCAATTGTAGCGATTTTACCACCTTCTCCTACTACATTAAAGCTCTTGTCTAAGATATCTCCTCCAAGAGCATCCAGTACAAAATCATAATCTTTTAACTCTTCTTCAAAGTCCTGTTTAGTATAATCAATGACCTCATCTGCACCAAGTGAAAGTAAAAAATCAATGTTCTTTGTACTTGCGGTAGTTGAGACATATGCACCTTTATTTTTGGCAAGCTGAATGGCAAACGTACCAACGCCACCTGCCCCCCCTGCATGGATTAATACCTTATCGCCTTTTTGAATATTACCGAAATCAAAAAGGCACTGGTAAGCAGTTAATGCTGTTAATGGTACTGCAGCTGCTTCTTCAAAACTGATGTTATCAGGAATTGGAGCTAATAAATTTTCATCTACAATGGTATATTCAGCATATGTGCCACGATTAGTTGTCTCAGGTCGTGCGAATACTCGGTCACCTACCTGAAAATCACTCACTCCGTCACCCACTTGATCAATAACACCTGCTGCATCCCAACCTAATATAATTGGGAATTCAAATGGAAGCATTTCTTTTAAATAGCCTTCTCGAAGCTTCCAATCAATCGGATTTATCGAAGTTGCATGAAGTTTTACAACTACTTGATTTTCTCCAGGTGTTGGCTTATCTAACTCTTGCAATTTCAATTCTTCTTTTCCACCATATTGTTCAATTACGATTGCTTTCATTGATCCATCACCCTTTGACTTATAGTTATGAAAAGTTAATCTTACTTCAAATAGCAGATTACCTTCTGCCATTAGAATACCCTAATTTTCTGAAGAAAAAACATATGGAAGTACAAATAATCAAGCTATTATTATGTTGATTTTTTTACCAGTGCATTTTGATCATAACCACGTTTCACCCAGTACCCTATGTGCTCCTGGTCAATCAATTCTATTTTGGTTAACCATTTCACTGATTTATAAGCATAATGCTTGGGGGGGTTATCAATCGCACTGGCCCGCCATTTTCCTGACTAATTAATTCTCCATCTATTAAAACGGCAACCATAATATCATCCGCCAAGGCCTGATTTAGTGGTAATGATTCCGTATATACGCCATCACCTGAAGAGAACTTCACAAACATGGCATCTGACTGAATTCCTGCTTTATTTAATAACTCTTTTAATGGAATTCCTTCCCACGTTACATCATACACACTCCAACCTGTCACACAATGAAAATCGCTTAATTGGGCAGAGCGATTTAATTCTAAAAATTGCTGCCAAGTATAGTTCAATTTTTTATCAACAAGCCCTTCAATTGAAAGAGACCAGTTATCATTAGAAAAGGTTGGCGTTTCTGTAACGGTATAAAAGCGAAAACTGCCCTGTCTTCCATCCGCTGATAGAATTTGATGCTGGGGGGGTGAAGGTAATGGCTTCATATCATTTTCTTTCGTTAATGTTTTGCTGACGTCTCCCCCAGCTTGGCAGATAGGATTGAATCCATTTACCCATTAAAACGAGTGAAATAATGGCGGTAAGTCCACCCGCTACAAATTTCACAAAAGTACGTCGACCTACAAACGGATTACTTTTTTCGATTATGATTGGCTCTTCTTTCCCTTCTGGTGTTGGCTTCTGGAGTAAATTTTTAAACCACAAGCTACGGGTAATACTGTGATAGATAATATATGGCAACCCTACCCATGTAGCGATATCATGTATTAATAACGCATTAGAACTAACAAGTGGTGTCACCGTGGCTGGAAAGGACAAAATCAGACCAGAAATAATTAGTGTAAGTAAAATACCAAGCACAAGATAAACGTTAATGCGATGTTTTTTTCTTTTCCTGAGTGTAAGAAGATGCTTTTTGATTTTTGGTAAATAAAATAAGATTGGCAATATACTTATTATTCCCATCCAGACATGGACATCTTTGATCCAAACTCTTGTTGCTGGAAAGGTGGAACGGAAACTTGCGGAAACTAAAATTAATCCCGTTATACTTAAAACCAGAAATAATAGTGCGTTAGAATGGTGTAAGCGTGTTAATTTCTTTGCGAATTTTAAGTTACGTTGAAAAAATATCTTCCAGTTCATCAGCAATCCCCCCCCATTTTTATTATGAAGCTCTGATTCTCGGATACGTTTGATACTATCATAGTATAAATTTTATAAGAATCATAGGAAGAGAAACTCTAATGTCTAGAAATCACACCAAAATTCAAAACCACTATATAAAGGAAAAGTGTCTTTCATCTCGCTTATAAGAGACAGTTTTTCTCTTTTTTTGTCCTTCATCTCGCATATGAAAGATGCTTTTTTAGCTCACACAACAAAAATAACGATAGGAGAGAAAAAATCTCTCCTATCGTTATTCGCTCTTATTTTAAATGATCTACAGCTGTTCTTTCAATTGCCAGTCCTTGTTTGTAACGGTCCATAAATTGCTCGAAACCTTCTACATCTTTAGGATCTGGTGAGACTGTCTTCACTTCCTGATCAGCAAATACCTTATTATTTAGGTATTCCTCTAAGCTTTCGCTACCATCTTTATTAATCATATAAGAAGCTAGTAATGCAATTCCCCATGCGCCACCTTCACCTGCAGTTTCCATAAGTGAAACCGGGGCATTAAATGCTCCTGCCAGAAGATTTTGTGCTACACCTTCTGTCTTAAATATCCCACCGTGTCCTAATACTTCATCTAGTTCTACGCCTTCCTCCTTAAGAAGGATATCCATACCGATTTTCATGGCACCAAATGCGGTAAACAAGTGTGTACGCATAAAGTTAGCTAGATTGAAATTACTTTCAGAAGAACGGACAAATAGTGGACGTCCTTCTTCAAAATGTGTCATATGTTCCCCCTGAAAGGTAGCCATAGGATAATAAGCCGCCACCATCAGCATCACCTTTAAGAGCCTGATTAAATAGTGTTTCATATAACTTGTTTGCATCAACATTGATACCCATAGCCTTTGAAAATTCTTCAAACACACCGACCCATGCATTCAAATCAGATGTACAGTTATTAGAGTGAGCCATCGCTACAAGACTACCCGTTGGTGTTGTGACAAGGTCAATTTCCGGATGAACCTTAGACAAATCTTTTTCCAAAACAACCATTGCAAATGCAGATGTACCTGCAGACACATTACCTGTACGCTGTGCTATACTATTTGTCGCAACCATACCTGTTCCTGCATCACCTTCTGGAGGGCAAAGTGGGATACCAGCTTGTAATTCACCACTAACATCTAGAAGCTTTGCCCCTTCTTCTGTTAGAGTTCCTGCAGTTTCACCAGCTACTAATACATCAGGGAATATATCTTCTAGCTTCCAAGACAGTTTATTCTCTGCCACTAATTCATTAAATTGACCGATCATTCTTTGATTAAACTTTTTCGTATTTAAGTCAATTGGGAATACACCAGAGGCCTCGCCAACTCCAAGTACTTTTTCACCAGTTAGTTTCCAGTGAATATAACCTGCTAATGTTGTTTGAAACTGGATATCAGCAACATGCTCTTCTTTGTTTAAAATTGCTTGGTAAAGATGAGCGATACTCCATCTTTGAGGAATATTGTAGTTAAACAGTTTAGTCAGTTCTGTTGAAGCCTGGCCAGTAATATTGTTTCTCCACGTTCTGAAAGGAACAAGTAATTCGTCATCCTTATCAAAAGCCATATAACCATGCATCATCGCACTGAAGCCAATAGCACCTACTGATTTTAAGGGAATACCATATTGCTGTTTTACATCCTTGGCCATTTTTTGATAACTATCTTGTAGCCCATTCCATATATCTTCCAGACTATATGTCCAGATATTATCTATGTAGCTATTTTCCCAATCATGCTTCCTGATGCAATTGCCACGTTATCTTCTCCGATTAGCACTGATTTAATCCGGGTAGAACCCAATTCAATTCCAAGTACTGTTTTGCCACTTTCAATGACTTCTTTTACTTGTTTGCTCATAATATTTCCTCCAATAACAAAATGAATTTATATTGATATTACTAATTAAGCGCTCGCCTTAAACCATCTTATGTAATTAAAAAAGCGCTTTCTTAACTAAGTATTGCTATTATGACTAACTTATTAGTATAACTAAATGCAAAAAAATAGTTCTTAAATAAAACCTGCTAATATTTATAACAGATCAAACATTACAAGTTAATTATATCATATCACTTTGTATTAGAGAGCGTCAAACTAAAATTGTCCGTACATGTAACGTAGTGAAAAGGTTTTTCACTCACAAATTTTTAATCTATCCTCTAATTAGACGTGAGTTATCTTTAGTAAAAATACTACTTTTATGGTACATTATTCGAAAAAGGAGTTGTGAAAATGGAAGAACACAACAGATTTTTAAAATTTATCGGTGGTAAAAATATATTTTACATATTACTTTTTTTCATTCTAATTGGAATAATGATATTCCTTTATACAAAAATTTCTTTTATTTTTCACCCGTTCAATGTGATTCTATCTACCATCGCACCACCAGTAATATTAGCATTTATTGCATACTACCTATTAAATCCGATCGTTAATTTACTGGAGAGATTCCGTATCAAAAGAATCTGGGGGGGCGTGATTTTACTTATTTTAGGTATCAGTGGTGCTCTAACTGGACTTATTTTATTGACTGCTCCAGCTATTGAAGCCCAGATCAAAGATTTAGTGCAATCTTTTCCAAACTATTTAAAACAATTAGGTAAAAATATGACAGATTGGGTACAAAACTCATTTTTGGGTCCATATTATGATGAGGGTTATAAATGGGTAACGGATCGGTTAGTTGAACTCCCAGAATTAATTGGCTCTTATATTTCTAACGGATTTCAAGGTATTCAAAATGTTGCGAGTACGATTACAACAACTGTTGTTTCTATTATTACCTTTCCATTTATCTTATTTTTCTTATTAAAAGATGGAAAAAGGTTTCAACATTTTGTTATTAAAATATTTCCACCGAAGTTTCGTGATGATACAAGAAAAATTTTAAATAATATCGATACCCAAGTTGGTTCATATATTCAAGGACAGATTATTGTAGCTACTGTTATAGGAATTTTATTATTTATTGGTTATCTTATCATAGGACTTGATTATGCTTTTACGTTAGCTATTGTAGCAGCTGTAACAAGTGTTGTTCCGTACCTGGGGCCAACCATCGCTATCATTCCTGCTGCCATTATTGCCATTGTCGATTCACCATTTATGCTCTTGAAATTAGTTATCGTATGGATTGCAGTCCAATTCTTAGAAGGAAATTTCGTATCTCCAAACATAATGGGGGAAAACAATGCAGATTCACCCTTTAACGATTATTCTTGTTCTGTTGATAGCAGGTAATTTGTTTGGTGTTCTTGGAGTAATTCTTGGAATTCCAGGCTATGCAATTGTTAAAGTAATTGGTGCATATCTGTTCTATAAATTTCAGAAACGATATAACAAATATTATGGGGGGGAAGACCGCGGAAATTATGAGATAGATGAGTAAGAAAATGCATCTGCTTACGATCACAAGTAAGTAGATGCTTTTTTTATATTTCTAATCAAATATTCCTTTCCTGCATATAATGCAGATTTTAATAGCAAATTAATAGTGTAAGGGTTACCATTACTTAAAAATTGTTCTATAATAGAGTAAAGTTAATCAACTTGAGGGAGTGTAATCCAATGACCACCTATCAAAACTGGGCTAAAAATTATACATACAATGCTAACAAATGGGAAGAACCTGATACGATTGAACAAATGAAAGAAGTGGTAAAGCAAAACAATAAATTAAGAGTGGTTGGTTCACGACATTCGTTCAACGACATCGCAGACTCAGAAGAAACGATGATATCTCTTCAAAAATTTAACCGAGTAATTGGATTGGATAGAGAGCATTTAACGGTAACAGTAGAAGCTGGCATTATCTATAGTGATCTTAGCCATTATCTTCAACAAAATGGTTTTGCATTACAGAATATGGCTTCCTTGCCTCATATCTCAGTGGCGGGTGCTTGTGCTACAGCAACACATGGGTCAGGAAATCAAAATAGTAACCTTTCCACATCCATACGTGAAATGGAAGTAATCTCTTCCACTGATGAAATTGTTACATTTTCAAGAGAAAAAAATGAACAAGAGATGAATGGGGGGGCAGCCGTGAGTCTTGGAGGTTTAGGAGTAATCATAAAACTAACTTTGGATATCGTTCCGACGTTTGACATCAAACAAAATGTTTATGAAAATTTAGCATTTAATGAGCTTGAAGATAATTTTGACAACATTTTTTCTAGTGCGTACAGTGTTAGTTTGTTCACGGATTGGAAGGACGACACCTTCAACTATGCCTGGTTAAAGCATGCGATAACTGCTGACACCGATTCAACAGAAGCAGCTAGTACGTTTTATGGTGCTACACTTGCCATGGAAAAAAGACATCCTATTCCAGGTATTGGGGGGGCGGAGCATTGTACCGATCAATTAGGTATCGCAGGACCGTGGCTTGATCGCCTACCCCATTTTCGAATGGATTTCACTCCAAGTAATGGGCAGGAATTACAAAGTGAATATATTCTCGATCGATCGCATGCCTATCAAGCATTAAAAGCTATCAGCCTGATTCGTGCAGAAATTGCATCACTTCTTCAAATCTCAGAAATTCGCACGATTGCAAAAGATAACTTATGGATGAGTTCGTGCTACAAGCAAGATTCTGTGGCTATCCATTTCACATGGAAAGATGACTGGGAAAGCGTTCAGAAAGTCTTACCGAAAATTGAAGAAGCTCTTGCACCTTTTAATGCTCGTCCACATTGGGGGGGAAAATTATTTACCATGGAACCTAAACAAGTACAATCATTATACGAAAAGTTGCCGGATTTTCAAAAATTACTCCAGCAATACGACCCACAAGGGAAATTTAGAAATAAGTTTATGAATGATTATATTTTTAGCAATCAGTGAAAGAATAAAAAAGAGTAGGAATCTGTTTCCTACTCTTTTTATTTCATATCATTTAGTTATTTCGCAAGCTTGGATTCGATTGAATATAGGGCTTCTAGTTCATTTCTTATAAGTGATAAGACATAATCACGATCTGCTGGATTATTTTCAAAATCTAATTGATCAACGTTAATTTTTAATACTGGAGAAGCGTTATAGGCTTCAAAATATTCTCTGTATTCTTTATTTAGCCTTTCCCAATATGCATTCTCTGTAGCAACTTCATAACTTCTTCCCCCGACTGTTAATCCGACGAATCGCTTCTTCCGTTGATACTTCAAGATAAATCATTAATAAAGGTGGTTGACAGTGTTCAATCATATTTTTAAATAAACTTAAATAAATATCAAATTCCACTTCCGACATTTCTCCATTATCTTTTAACATTTTAGCAAAAATAACATCTCCATAAATGGAACGGTCCAAAATCGCCCGATTGATTTTACTAGCTTTTTTGATATGTCTAAATCGTTCATTCAAGAAAAATACTTGTAAAGGAAAACTGTAACGTTCTCTGTCGTAGTAAAATTTATCTAGTATTGGATTATTAACAACCGGTTCTTCAAATGGTGTATAGCCCAACTCTTTTACAACTATGTCCATTAATGTTGTTTTTCCTACACCGACTACACCATCGATTGTGATCATTTTCCATCCATCTCCTCTTGTCTTTTTCAGTCTATCTAAACAGTTTTCATAAAAGCCTATCATTTTGCTAACTCCTTCTAGAAAACTCCATTCTACATAAATTTATTTGTTCGCTTTACGCACTTTTATACTTTTACCTTTAATCTTTGTATATTCCATCGCTTCTAAGACTAAAGAGCCTTTTCCGTTCAAAATATCAACATATGACCAGTTATCTTTGATCGAAATAATTCCTATATCCTCTGCTGAGACATTGGGAATATTGGAAATCGTACCGACAAGATCGACTGCGCGAATTTTTTCCGTTTGCCACCGTTAAAATGAAGTTTGATAATATCCTGGTTTATTCTTGCTGATTTATTATTTTTAACAATACGACGTTCAGCCATTTTTTGATTGAACGCTTCTTTCGCTTCTCTTACTTCCGCTCTTGAAGGTGCTTCATTTACAGTAAGCCCAAGACCGATATAGTTTTCAATCGATTGTAAGTACCTTTCCTCAGTAGGAGTAACGAAAGTGATAGCTTGTCCCCTATTACCCGCACGACCTGTTCTTCCTGTTCGGTGGACATAGCTTTGTTTCTCTCTTGGTATATCAAAGTTAATAATCAGGGAGACATTATCGACATCGATTCCTCTAGCCGCCACATCTGTTGCAACAAGATATCGAAACTCTCCTGATTTAAAGCCTTCCATGACAGAGAAACGTTTATCCTGTTCAAGGCCACCATGAATTTGGTCACACGTATACCCTTCTTGCTCTAACTCAACAGCTACTTCATTTACACGTTCCTGCGTATTACAAAAAATGATACAGCTATCCGGGTTCTCCATAATCGTCACGTCTTTCACCAGTGCCAGTTTCTCATCCCTCTTTACTTCAAACAAACGGTGCTCAATACTGCCACTGCTATCATCTGAAGGAATATCGACCTTGATCGGGTCACCCATATATTGTTGGCAAAGCTTTTCAATTTGTTCAGGTATCGTGGCGGAGTAAACCATCGTTACTCTGTTGGCTGGAAGCTGTTTAATGATTGCCTCTACTTCATCAATAAAGCCCATTCTTAACATTTCATCCGCTTCATCAATGACAAGATATTTTACTTGATCTAGATCCAGGGTTTGTTGTTCAATATGATCATTCACACGTCCTGGTGTACCTACTACTACATGGGTTTTTTGTTTCAGTTCATCCTGTTGAATCGCAAAAGGCTCTTTTCCATACAAGGCAAGTGACTTTATTCGTTTAAATCGACCGATATTGGCAATATCTTCTCGAACCTGGGCAGCCAGTTCTCTAGTTGGAGTCAGTACTAATGCTTGCACATTATTTTCCAGCCATTCGATTTTTTCACAGATCGGTATCGCATATGCAGCAGTTTTACCACTTCCGGTTTGGGATTTCACAATTAAATCCTTACCGTCCAATGCTTGTGGAATTACTACTCTTTGTACCGTGTTGGGATGTTGTATTTTAATACGTCAAGTGCCCTTTTTATATCTTCATTTAGTGGATAACTTTTAAAGTTTATCTCATTCATTGTTTACCCTCATTTATCTTTATATTTACCAGCCTGCTAATCCTGTCAATTAAAGTTCTATTTTATACTATTTACTCCGAGCATACATCATATTCACAGACTATTTGATCTTATTATATTTTAATTTTTAGAAAAATAAAAAGGACTCTATGTAAGAGCCCTTTAATTATTATGCTTTTTGAACGTTAGTAGCTTGAGGTCCGCGTTGGCCTTCCTCAGTATCAAACGTAACTGTTTGACCTTCTTCTAATGTTTTGAATCCGTCACCTTGAATAGCTGAGAAATGAACGAATAAATCTTCTCCACCTTCTACTTCGATAAAACCAAAACCTTTATCTGCGTTAAACCATTTTACTGTACCTTGTTGCATAATTGTTTCCTCCTGCGTGGAATTTTCTCCACATTTTAATACTATTATTGCTCAATCAAGATAATAAGGTGAAAAGTATTAATGTCATTCTTTTCTCTTAACCATTACCGAACAAAAATAATTCTTCTATAGAATAGCATATAAAGTTTGGAATAGCAAGTATTTTTTGGATTTCTTTATAAAAGGCGTCTCTACTTTGTACAAAATAAACCTTTCGTTCTGATATAGCCTGATTTATGTTGATATATTCTTCTTTTTATCTTTTGGCTTTTTCTTTTTTTCTACTTCAAGCCGTGCCATTTTGTAAAAGGATGCTATCATGAGAATCATGATAACAGAAAAAGGTAATGCTGCAATAATTAACATGTTTTGCAACCCTTGTGTCCCGCCGAAATATACGATAATAGCGGCCATTGCAGACATTGCTAGTCCCCCCCAGATAATTTTAATAGAACTAGGTGGGTTAATGGATCCATTTGTACTTAGCATTCCCAATACGAAGGTAGCTGAGTCTGCAGAAGTAATGAAAAAGATAGCAATCACAACAATAGTGAGCATCGACATTAACGTTCCTAATGGATAATGCTGCAACACTCCAAATGTTGTCGTTTCAAGGGAATAATTAGAGATCATGTCTATTCCATTTTGTTCAATATTTAAAGCTGAAACACCAAAGACTGCAAAAAAGACAAAACAAACGAGTGCCGGTACAAAAAGAACTCCAAGCATAAACTCTTTTATAGTACGCCCTTTTGAAATTCTCGCAATAAAGATACCAACAAATGGCGCCCAGGAAATCCACCATGCCCAATAGAAGATCGTCCAATTATCTATCCATGTCCGACCTTGTTCATTTAATGGAGAAATACGAAAACTCATATCAAAAAAGTTTGCAATATAACTGCCAAAGGTTGAGGTGAACATATTTAGTATATAGAGAGTCGGTCCAACTGCAAATAACAGCAGCAATAGCAAAAATCCTAACCCCATATTAATGTTACTTAAATATTTAATCCCTCTGCCAATACCCGACCATGCGGATAAAATAAATAACACGGTAGAAATAGCTAAGATTAGTAGCTGCATACTAAAGGTATTAGGGGGGGTATTGAACAGATAGGATAACCCACCATTGATCTGTGCTGAGCCAAATCCAAGCGTTGATGCCACACCAACCACTGTTGCAAAGATCGCTAAAATATCAATGATTTTCCCTAATACACCTTGCATCCTTTTTTCACCTAGAATCGGTACCAATGTTGCACTAATTAAACCTGGTCGATCATGGCGAAATTTAAAATATGCTAAAGATAGTGCTACAACACCATATACTGCCCAGGCGTGTATTCCCCCCCAATGGAAAAAAGAATACTGAAGAGCTTGTTTAATCGCTTCTTCTGAACCCGGCTCAGCTCCTGGTGTACTTTTAAATGCATGAGAAATCGGTTCAGCTGTCGTCCAAAAAACCAAACCCATCCCCATTCCTGCACTGAATAACATGGCAAACCATGAAGACAGATTATAATCAGGTGTATCGTTTTCCTTTCCTAATTTAATATTGCCAAAGCGTGAAAAAATAAGATAAATACAAAATGCTAAAAATAGCATAATCGTAATTAAATAATACCAACCAAATACTTGGGAAATGTATGTAGTAATAGCTGATGTCGTATCTTTTAGATGATCAGGATTAATCACTCCCCCATATGACAAGCACCGCACAAATAGACAGCGAAATCCAGAATACTGATCCTTTTTCTTTCACAATTCCACCTCAAATCAAATTTTTCAAACGACTACATTATCTCTAATTACAGTAAAAATATCAACTAACAAACGACAGATATCAACAAAAAAAATAACGCTGTTTTCTAGGTTTTCTCTTTTTGCTTTTTTCATACTCTCCTTAACTATTATCTTTTCTTCCTAATCTTAATGCCCCAACAATAAGTGGAATTTGCAGAGGTAAACGCAACCACAGAATCCATGGGCTTATTTGTTTTCCTGGTTGGAATGAGATTTTCCTCACAGCCATATAGATATTAGCCGGAAAAACAGCGACCATGAAATACGCTAATAGTTTCTCTGTAATATGTTGTCCTTTTTTCACCCAAAGCATGACAGAAAAAACTATTTCAAAAACACCTGTGACGAGCACGATCGCACGTCGAAAGGGAAGTAACTTTGGAACAATTCTGCGAAAGCTTTGTTCATGGACAAAATGCAAGATGCCCGCTCCTAGTAAGATAATCGAATATAGTGATCGAAAAAATATTTTCATATGTATTCCACCTTTCGTAGTTACACTACTCTTAACCAATACTGCTTGCATCTAAACAAACTTAAGGAATATACATCATTACTCGCTTCCTTACAGGATTATAAATTATAATCGTATTTACTGGATGGAATTTAATAAATATCTATGGCATCAACGGGTAATTCTCTTACGTGCTTAAGAAACTTAATCATGTGAGCAGCTTCTTTCGCATTGTATGGGTATTGAAAATACGCCGCGACATCCTTAGCAATAATTCTAAATAAGTCACAAGCGATGAATACTGAGTTCCATATGTTGGCATATTTACTATCCGAATATGTTTGTGTATACATATCCCAATAAGATCTGGGAAGGTAATTTTTAATGTATTTACCCATTTTCCCTATTGAAATGTTGAAGTCCTGTTTGAAACCTATCCACCATGAAATCATTTCATCCAAACGAGATCTGATAATGTGTTCCATCATTTGCTTCGCATACGGTAATTCATCTCGCCAGATCCCTTTAGCCACATTTTGCAAACACCACCAAAAATCGTTACAACAACTTACATATAGTTGCTCGGTAGGCCGCTTAACATGAAAATCAATATCTGAAGGAGCCGGAATAAGCGGCAGGCATTTATCCTTATCTAATAGAGGAACAGTCAACTTATCCCTACCATAACCTTCGAGCATAGATGCTTTCGTTTCAACATGAAGGTCAATGCGGTTACCATCTGTGAAAAGCATTAAATAACCATAGGATTGGGTAAAATCCATCTCACTACCATTTAAATTAGGTTGGTCATTTTTATCAGGTTCTTGCATCATAATCAAATCACCAAATACATTTATCCATTCTTCATCTATGATAAAAGAAGACGTTTCGGTTACAACGTAAACAATATCGTAATCTTGAAAGATATCTTTTGAAACATTTGGATTAGTACGTGAACCATTCATATAAACAGCCCGAATTCGTTCATCCTTTTGTGCAACTTCAAGTATGTTATCGAACATTTCTTTTTCAGTTCTCATGGATTAGCCCCCCCTCCAAATCTTCATATATAATAAGGATAGCACAAATGGGATTTATGTACTTGTAGCTCCAGAGTACTTCTAACTCCCGAATGGTAAATTTTAATGACTAAGTTACAAGGTGATATCACTTAAAATATTAGCCTCTTTTTCTATCTTTCGTCTCAAATAATTTTTGATTTTCTGTAAAAAATTGAATAGATAATGATATAATTGTAGTTAACTAAAAATATCAAAGTACTTTGAAACCAGTGTTATAAGCTCTTCATTTAAATAGTAAAGACATAAGTTCCAATATCGAACTTATGCCTACTTTTTTAGCTTACTTTATTGCGTATAAAATTCTAGTTCAGCGATATTCGCGTGTCCTCCATCAGGACTTATATAACGAAGATAGCGATACGTTTCTTCCGTTGAAAGTTCCACTACGTTCCATCCAGAGTCGGGCTCTGAGCTGATCGTATATAAATCGACGAACCCTTCATTTGGAGAAACATTTGATCCTTGAATTTTACCTCCATTCATCCTACGTGTAAATCCTTCTCTAGGATAGAATCTGATTTGAGCAGGCTCTACTTGATTACCTTCTCCTACATCAATTCCTGTGTAACCAGCATTTGCTTCTTGATAGTCGAAGAAGGTACTGGTATTCCCATCAAATGCTTTATCATATTCTGCACCAGCTGACCATGCAGGTGTTGTTCCAAAAAGATCTCCTGTTACTAATGCTAACTGATTGGAAACATCAACAATTAGCTCTCCTGCAATACCAGATCCGTCCATGGCCTCTGCAATAACCTTAACCTCTCCATTTAAACCCTTCGTATTTCCTGATAACACACCATCTGAAGTAATAGAAGCAATATCTGTATCCGAACCATCTATATCAGTAACAGCCCATTCCACGTTTTGGTTCGCATTGGCAGGAGAGACTTGTGCAGTTAACTTTAAAGTTCCACCATTTGAATCGATGGCCTGCACTCCATCTTCGCCACTCACCGCAATGTTGGAGACTTCATCAAATATATTAATTGATTGGGCGACATCCTCCATTGAAACGACTTCCTTACTAGTGGTTGTATAGTCCATATCCGTTAGAGTAACATCAGTTGTAAATGCCTCTGTTTCTTTTGCTTTCATATTCACCTTAATCAAGTCTGGATCATTAAAGAAACGATTTGGTGTACCTTCTACCTTAAGACGAATCTCACCTGGTTGTTCAGAATCACTCGTTATTTTTAATTTTTTTACTAAAGGATCCACGGAAACAAACTCTAGTTGCTCTGGATCATAGTTAAGGTTCATCTCGATTGAACGAAGGTTATCACCCTCACCGTTCATTGCATAAATAAGACTAAATGAATCACCTACTTTTACATCATCTATTTCTTTAACAGATAAAGCAGGTTCTGAAGTTTGGACATTTACCGTATCTGTTCCAACAAAAATCTCACCTGTTGCGGAAGTGATACTAATCCTAACTTCAGTGTCACCAATTTGTCTATCAATTGCTCGAACAAATTCTCGACGTTCCATTTTTACTTGATAACCTTTACTCTTAACTGAAATATTACCGTTAACTGTCTCGCCGTTGATAGCAAGTGTAGCTGAATCACCATCAACTAAATTCTCAGCATTATCCGGCACATGAACATTAATAGTAAGTTTCCCTTTCAACTTTCCATTCAACTTATCAGGATTGATATCGACAGTTGACGGAACAATAAAATTAGCGTTTGGTTTCGGTGCTTCCTCCATGTCATTTCCTAGAAAGTAGCTTGTGTGTGGTGGTTGGTTATAGGCCACATTTTGCCAAGCAATTCCTAAGCGATAAACCGAATCATGCATAAGTGTTGGAATCCTATGCTCCGTGAGATCAGTGGTTGTATACAAGCGAAGTTCTGTACTCTCAATATCTCTCACGATGACTTCTTCACGCCAATCACCAATAATATCAGCTTGTAACGCTGGATTTCCCTTTGTACCATTGTTAGAAGTGGTTCCTTCCATTTTCAAAATATTCTCAAGCTCATTATTTTCATAATTCCATTTATCAATTCTTGGTGTTCCAATTCCCACATCATAATCTGTCCAGTCATGATCTAATAGCTCTCGCGATAAATCGCCATCCCACCAGATAGCGAAGTTAGAAGTTGGGATTTCATCACCAATTTTTTCACCATTGGCAGTATAAAGGTAACCTTCCCTATCATTCCATGCCCCACCAACTGCCCCAAGCTTCAGCACCTGGATATCGTGGATCTACATCTGCGGATACTCCTCTACCAGTATCTGCACCAGTAGGAACAGCCCATAGCTCTTCACCTGTAGCAGCATCGCGCATGCTTAAACCATAATCTCCCCATTCATGAACTTGAAATACTTCCATACCATCTCTAGTAGGATCAAGGTCACTTACATGCATCGCATCACCGTGGTTCCAGCCTGTTGAATACATGCCTGTACCATCATCATCAACAGCCATTGCACCAAAAATAATTTCATCCTTACCATCATCGTCAACGTCAGCAATACTTAAGCTATGATTTCCTTGGCCTTCATATTCTTCCTTGCCTTCATCAGTGTCAAATGTCCAAAGCTTAGTTAACTCCCCCCCATCTCGGAAGTTATAAGCTGTAAGCATTGTTTTTTCATAGTAACCACGCGTCATTACAATACTAGGCTTTTGACCATCTAGATAGGCCACCCCCCCTGCAAGGAATCGATCTCCTCGGTTACCATATGTGTCTCCCCCCCAATCTCCCATGTTACCGCGTGCTGGTGAAAAGTCTGTTGTAACAAGTTCTTCACCTGTTTCACCCTCAAAAACGGTTAAGTATTCAGGTCCTTCCAGGATATATCCAGAATCGTTACGATAATCTGCATTCTCATCACCTATCACGTTACCAGCTGCATCCGTTGTACCGTCTGCTGTTCTAAGCGTAACCTCTGCTTTACCATCACTATCAAAGTCATAAACTAAAAATTGGGTATAATGTGCACCCGCACGAATATTCTTTCCTAGACCGATTCTCCATAATTGTGTACCATCTAATTCATAAGCATCAATAAAAACTTCGCCTGTATATCCTGAGCGTGAATTATCTTGAGCATTTGATGGTTCCCACTTTAATATAATTTCATATTCACCATCACCATCAAGGTCACCCACACTAGCATCATTTGCATGATACGTATAATCCTCCCCCCCATCAGGAGTTGTGCCACCTTCTGGTCTTTGAAGTGGAATCGATTGATATTGGTTTCCCCCCCACACTTTCTCTTCTTTTGATTTGTCTGCTTCCTCCCCCCCATATGAGACAGCGCTTACACTATAAGTCGAGTCAGTTGTACCCTCTTCATCTAAATAGTTTGTGCTTGATGTTATTGGTTCATCATTTATCTTTTCGCCATTACGATAAACGTTAAAAGTAACCTCTTCTGAATCTGTTCCTAACAGACGCCAGCTTACAAAGATACCGTTATCTGTGTTAACAGCAACAACACCTCGTTTTAAATACTCCATTTGATAAGGAGTTTCTCCATTAACATTTGCACTAACTGATGGCAATTGAACTGTGCTAGCAAATGAGGTAGCAATAAGTGCTGCGCTAACTACAATTGCACTCTTCTTCAATCGTTTCTTAAATCGTTTCAACATAGATTAAACCTCCTAAAGATAGATTGAAAATAAGTAAATAGTTTGACTCAAACTGATTTAAGTACCTGGTGAAGGTGTTAACTTTCTCACGATAATCAAAACAGACATTCACCTCCTTTAAATAACTTAATGATTTATAGAACTAGTTCAATTTATTGGTTTGTTAAAATTAAGTGGAGTAAAGTAACGATCTATATGCCTCACATGTCAGAGTTGTAACACAATAGTGGTTATATTTGATAGTAAGAAAACCATTATTAATTTTTATAGAATGTAAAAAACAACTCGCAAGAAATATTTTTAGCTTTTCTAAATATAGTTAGCGCTTTCATTTTATAACATAAAATATTTTCAGTTATAATATATAAAAAGAGAATGTATTTTGAAGAACATGTATATTTTAACAAACTATTAAATGAGTGCGTATATAAAAAGCAGACATAAATAACTAAAAAGTAGATAAAACAATCCCTTTTAGAGAGAATATCTATTCATATGTATTATTTTTCACCTTTCATCGTTAACAATTAACGGAAAAATATAAGATGGAGCACTCTAAACTTTTTCTGATACTGTCCAATCCTGAGGACTCTCTAAAAAAATAAAGACAACTATTCTCCTATGGAATTAGTTGTCTTTATTCTTAAAATTCTTTTCATTTTTTTAACAAAGGTTTACTAGATTGAATAAAATAGCTCTAACTAAAATTGAGACAACCGAACCGTCCCCGTGTTGCAATTCATCCATTCATGTTGGCGTAGTTTTATTTCAAACAGGGTTATTGGATTTCGATATAATTCAGGGTTTTTTCGCATATCGCTTAATAGATCTTTACTTTCTTCAATCTCTTCATATGCTTCCGATAAGGTTACAGTTAATACTTTATATGGCTCTGAAAAGAACATATTAATATCTCGTTCAAGTGATTTTCCGAATATTTCAAACGGCTGCATGAATTCATCCACAACTATTTTGATTGATTTACTGTAGTCTTTTCCCTTGATATAATGTTTAAATTTATCATGGAGTATCTCTTTATTTTTCAATAATGTATCGACGAGCTTTCCAGCACTTTTCCATAAAGATTGTGAAATAGCAAAGTGACTTATAAAGGTTACCTGCGTCAAAGCAATGTTTTTTCTAGTCATCCGTTCTATATCGCGATGCCAGTCATTTAATACTTCACTGTCACACTCGAAAGATATCTTTTCTTCATCATATAAATGATTAAACTATCGCTCATTTCCCTTAAATACGTTTGGCTGTCGTTTAATTCCGAGTCGCTCTGCTCGATCCAATCCTGAAGTTCTACATGTAAATCAGGTAAAACTGTTTCTTCCATATAATCATTGATTCGCTTATTAATTTTATCGTTTAACTCCATATGAACTTTTCCAAGATCGCTATCTTCATCTACCAGTTCAGCGCTGTTCCGAATCAATTCCTGGAGCTTCATCGTCAAATCCTGTCTCCACTTCTCTATAATTTTATTATAAGACTTGTTAATGACTTGATCTGAATTTTCTTCAATGTCATGCAACTGATGTTGTGCACCCTTCAGTTTGGTAACGACCTCTTCATTCCATTCCACTTTATTCATTAAGGAATATTCTTCTTCTTCTCGTCTATCAAGCAAGAATTCGATTGATTTCTTAATATAATACAGAATACTGGCTGTACGTCCCTCTTCTATGTTATGCCCATTCTTGATCGTTTGTATAAATGCGGAAAACTGATCCATTTGATTTTTTCTACCTTCATTTGCCGAAAAAGTGAAGGCTTTTGCATTTGGAAAATAGGCATGAATTCTATTTATCATCGCCTCTGTCCGTTCCATCGCTACCTGACTGTCCAAATTACTCTCCGATTTGCATAAGATAAAATGAATCGGTAAGTCAGGTATCTGGTCCTTAATTTTAACAGCCTGATCTAGTTCATTACTTGTAAGGTTCGAGTCTGTATTGATCACAAACAGCAGACCATCCGCTAAATTAAGATAATGATTGGCTTTACTTCTGAATTTATCTTGATTTGTAAGATCCGGAGCATCAATTAGAGAAAGCTTATTTTCATTTAAAAAAGAGACCGGCATTCTACAGGAAATAAATGTTTGTTCCTTTTTAATTGTTTCTTTAAAATCATTATGTTCTGCTATCATTCTTTCCTCTTCATCCGTAATAGCATGAATCTTCGCATTATCTGCATCTTTGTAAAGGACGGTAGCATTAGCTGCCTCTTCTGAAAGCTCTTCTTCGAGTACTGTATTTATAAATACACCTTTTCCACTCGTCTCAGTTCCCGTAATCATTAAATGGTATTGATGCAAATCTTGTAATTCGCTAATGATCCATTGATTACGTTTATCCACGATTAATCCTTCAGCATCTGCCCATTTCATAACAGATTCGTAAAGTTCAACTCCATCTTTTATACCCTCCTGATAACGATCAGACTGGTTTAACAGACCTTCTGCCATATTAATTGTGGAAGCTTCCAGATTAGCAGGATAAATCTCGTTCCAGGAAAGAACAGCAGATGAAGCAATAATAGCATCAGAAGCTGTCGCTAATTTCATCCAATTGGTTAAATAAGTAGGAATTAAATAAGAAAACTCATGTATTAAATACTTTCCGTTCATTAATTCAAAGTAAGTTACCCTAAACTGATTGGAAAGCTTACTCCATGTATTGGAGCGTTCTGGCTCTTGGACCACCAGCAGATTATTAATTTCCTCCAACCAGGTAAAATACAAATCATTTTGTTGATAACTATTCCACAGTGCTGTTGCCAGGCTTTCAAAACGATTCTGATCAATGTGATAGAGAGGCAATATTACCTCACTAAAATAACTTGGATGTATATGTGCCGTATGCCCGTCTTCTACATATTCTTCCAAAGTTACAAACCATGACAATGATTCTGTCCGTTTTGCCTCATTAACGGCAAGTTCGACAGCATTATCCCAGTCCTGTTGGTCTTCAAAGAATACTCGTGCCATATCGGTAACATCAGAATAGTCTGGATTTAACTCAACGGCTTGCTTGATAGCATCAACAGCCTTTGGATGATCATCGAGTTGTATGTATAGTGAAAATAGCTGCAGCAGCACTTCTGTTTCTAATACTTCTGAGTCTGTTTCAACTGCATTGTAATAGTCCTCAGCAATAGCAAGCAAATTCATTTCAACATGTGCATCCGCGATATTTTTCTGTGCCCATGGTTTTAACTCGTTGGAAACATTCTCCCATTTAAAAATAGCTGTCTCAAAATCTTGATTGAGAAAATAAACTTCTCCTTGCGCAAAACGAATATAGGATAGTTCAGGCATTTCATTTTGTTGCTCTTGCTTATATAATTCACCCAAAATCTTGATGGGCTCCACATTATTAATACCTTCTATAAATGTATGATAATAGGATTTACTAATTAGTTGTTTCTCCATTGTTACCGCTCCTCCATATTACCTTATTTAAAAATGCGTATTAGACAATAAATATCTCCAATTATATTCTAACAAACATAACCTTGTACAATATTTCATTTTTTTATCAATTACAATACAATTAGATAACTACCACAAAAAAGTAGAGAGGATAAAAACTCTCTACTTCCATAAGCAATTATATTAATTAACAGCAATTACTTCCACCTGTTAAGATTAAATTAGCACCATTCTGATTCTCTTCGATATCTAATGTAATATCCTCTGTACCTTCTATTTGTGAGTCAATTGCAACTTTAATTCCATTAATCGTTTGGACAGTATCAGATTCTGTTGGGTCATCAACTGATACATTATACTGCGGTCCACAACAGCCTGCAACAGAAGAAAGGCGAATTCCTCCTGCTCCTTTCTCGTTCAAGAAATTACTTAAAAGTTGTTTAGCTTCATCTGTAATTTTCATTGGCTTTTTCCTCCCTAATATTTTGTGGTTCCTTCTAGTCTGAACCGATTATTTATTTTCAACCATAAAGTCCTTTAGTTTGTTATATCCTATCTTTTCTTCTGAGAACCAAGGAATTAAAGCTGTATTTTCTCCGAATGTATCATGTGCTTTCTGGATCCATTCCTGCTCTGCTAATGCTTTTCCTTTTAATATTGGATCACTAGTATGCGTTGCATATAGACTTTGATTAATTACCCACCATTTCGGATCAATATTAGCACGTCTTAGATCATCTTGTAACCTGGAGGCTTCCAGCACGGGCGTTGCTTCAGCAAGTGTAACAATCACTACAGCGGTTTCTTTTAGATTTCTGATTTGCGGCAATAGTTTTTTCGCACTCTCAGGAACTTTCCCTGTTGATCTGGCTATCTCCTTACTATACGCTTCAGAAGCATCTAATAAAAGCAGCGTATGGCCAGTTGGTGCTGTATCAATCACAACCACTTCATTTTCTGATTTGGCCACTACTTCGGCGAATGCTTGAAAAATTGCAATTTCTTCTGTACAAGGTGATTCCAAATCTTCCTTTAAATAAGCTAGACTTTCTTCATCTAAATCCTTAATTGATTCTTCCAGCACTTTTGCTTTATATTTTTCAACTTCATGTTTAGGATCGATACTGCTAATCGTCAATCTTTCATTCTGCTGTTCCGATTGAAATTGATACTCCAGATGTGCAGCAGGATCGGTTGTCGTTAAATGAACACGGTGACCTTTTTCGACTAATCCTACAGCAATGGCTGACGCAATCGTTGTTTTCCCTACGCCACCTTTACCCATTGTAAAAATCAGTTTGGTACCGTTCATAGAAAAATCATCGACAACTGTTTTTAACCCTGGCAGATTTATTTCCTGTCTTTCGATAGTTGCATCCATTATTTTCTCTTTGTAGGATGTAAAGAGGTGACGCAAATTGTCTATTCCTGTTAAAGAATACGGTACATATGGCAATGAATATACCTTCATCTGATTTAAATTCTCTGGCATCTCCTCTAAAGCCTCTCTTTGTCGCGCATAGAAGGTGGACGCCACTTCATCCTTTTCATTATGGTCCTCTAAAAGACCATTAACAATCAGTATTTGATTATTAATGTCTAGCTCTTTTAATTCCCGAGACGCACGATCCGCCTCTGTCAATGATGAACTATCAGGTCTTGAAACCAGTACTAGAGTTGTTCTTGTGCCATCAGATAAGGCAGATACTGCATTTGCATACAGATCCTTTTTATCTGCAAGACCTGATAATGGTCCTAAACAGGAAGCTCCGTGTGTGCTTTCTTCTAAGAATCCATTCCATGCCGTTGGTAATTGTAATAATCGCAACGTATGACCTGTAGGAGCTGTATCAAAAATAATATGATCGTATTGATCTACAATCTCGCTTTTGGTTAAAAAACTTGTAAATTCGTCAAATGCAGCAATTTCGACCGTACATGCACCTGATAACTGCTCTTCCATTGTTGTCACAACAGCTTCTGGCAATTTATTCCGATACGGGCCAACCATTTTTTCACGATAGGCTTTTGCAGAAGCTTCTGGATCAATATTACTGACAAATAAGTTTTCCACATCTGGAATAACGGTTGGTGTACTCGACAAATCCATATGAAATACATCTTGCAAATTCGAAGCAGGATCCGTACTAATTAATAATACTTTTTCATCTTGATCTGCTAAAGCTACAGCTGTTGCACAAGCTGTTGATGTTTTTCCTACTCCACCTTTGCCTGTTAAAAATAAAAATTTTGTCTTGATATCATTTGGATTAAATTGGGCATCCATTGTTTTCACCATCTTTCTAACTTTCTATTTTAAATCATTCATATTAATGGATAGACGAACTTTTGGTTTTTCTGTTAATTCTTCAGGATTTGTATCAAACCATTCTGCCAGTTCATCGTTTGATGGATAGCCACCAACATTCGCTATTTCACCATCAACTAACACGATTGGTAAT
Organism: Gracilibacillus boraciitolerans JCM 21714; assembly: GCF_000521485.1. Classification (GTDB taxonomy): domain Bacteria; phylum Bacillota; class Bacilli; order Bacillales; family Amphibacillaceae; genus Gracilibacillus; species Gracilibacillus boraciitolerans. Next base: position 28,042 of record NZ_BAVS01000004.1, read on the forward strand.
GCATCTGGACCTTTCTCCTGCAAGACACGGTTAATTTTATTATTATCCGCAAATTTATCAGGATCGTTTGTTAACTGATATCGTTTAATATCAAACCCTTTGTTCTCTAATGAATAAACGGCAGAAGCGACTCTCGTTAAATCTGGATCGACACTTGGACCACAAACTCCAGTTGAACAGCACATTGCAGGATCAAAAATTTCTACTTTTTTCATTTTAAACCTCCATAAATATATAATTATATAAGTACTTTCCTATATTTAACAAAAAGAGAACTAAGAGGATTTTCTCTTAATCTCCTTATAAAACAAATATTGTTACAAAAGGTGGTTTCTCTCTCACATTATACATGATTACATTTGAATTGGTGAATATATAGCACGAAAAAGTTTATACGAATTTCACTATATTACTATCACTGCATAAAGCTTGATCTTCCTCCAGGGAAATTAGTATCTTCATGTCACGGACAAAATCTTTATCCTCACTAAAATTATTCTTGAGATACGCAATTAAATGATCATTTTCTTTTATGAACTGATCATTGATGGAATAATATGCCCACTTTGACTTCTTGGTCATTAACACCATATTTGCATACTTCAATTTATTTAAGTGTCTAGAGACATTCGTTTGGCTCATATCCAAAATACTTTCAAGCTCACAAACACACAATTCTCTCCTAAATAATAAATTTAATATCCTTAAACGGCTTTCATCTGATAATGCTTTAAAAATATCCGTATTCATTTTTCAACCTCTCTCATATTCATATATTTGAATATGTTAATATTATATGTTCTGTTCTTGTTTTTGTCAATTATTGTACTTTTATGATTGTTTGGATTTATAAAAAGATTATTTGAGTGGCTTTCCGTTCCATTTATAATCTCCTTAAATTCTTTGTGGAATTTAAGATGTCAGGTAATTCTTCCCTGCTCCTGATATCTTTGTTAGATAAGTCCGTTATAATCCTCATTTAATAATCCATAAACATAATGGTCAACATATCGATCATATAACAATTCAGAACTCCTTATTAAACCTTCATTTTTAAATCCTAATTTTTGAGGAATTGCTTGGCTTTTTTGATTTTCTGTAGCAGTACGTATTTCAATTCTCTTTATATTTAATTCATTAAAACAATAATCGATAATTGATTTACAAGCACTAGTCATTAAACCATTACCTTGAAATTCTTCACCTATCCAGTATCCTATTGAAGTGGATTTATGAGCCAGTTAATACCATGCAGGCCAATAACTCCTGCTAATTCACCTTTATACCAGATACCAGCTTGAAAGCCGTCATTAACACTAAATTGTTTTAGCGCCCCCAACAATGAAATCTTCTGAATTACTAATCTCTTTTATGTAATCGACCCAAGGTAACCATTCTTTAAGATGATCTCTTGATTTATCTGTTAATAGAAATAAATTCTTCGCATGTCTTCTTTCTAACAAGCGTAATTCCGCATCATCGTTAAGTTTAAAATAAAACATACTTTTTCTCCTCTTTTTCCTATTTATAATATGTAACACAAAGTTTTAGGGATAATATTTTTTAGTAAAACGAAATAATCGTACCGCCCTTTCCTGCATATGTTCCCATTGTTGCACCCATGTAATTTATTATTATTTCTCGAGGATTATATCTTTTTTCTATTTCCGTTTTTAAAAATTCAACATCCTCAAAATTACCTGTATGAGTAATTCCGAAAACTGTTTCAGAAAAATCGGCTTTACGTTCTCCTATAATATTTAATGCCCTTTTGAAAAATCGCTTATTTCCTCGTATCTTTTCAAGAACTTCTATTTTTCCATTAATTCCTTCTAAAATAACTTTAATATTAAGAACTTTAACAATAGATCCCTGGAACCTGCTTAACCTTCCACCCTTTACGACATTTTCAATGGTATCTAATAAAATTAAGATATTCATTTCATCTCTAATCTTTTCAATTACCGGAATAATGTCTCCCAATTTCCATCCTTTATCCGCTAGTTCTACTGCTTTCAATATCTGCAACCCATGACCTAAAGAACCACCTAATGTATCAAAAATAGTTACATTAGTTTTAGATAACTCTTTGCCAAGACATGCTGATTGATATGTACCACTAAGGCCAGAGGAAATAGTAAAGCAAAGAATTTCTTCCTCTTTTTCAGCTAACTTTGTGAACAAATCAGCAAAATCCGAGGGAGATGGCTGCGAAGTTTTTGGGAGTTCATCAGTTGAAAACATCTTTTGATAGAATTCAGGCGGGGTAATACTAATACCCTCTAAATATTGTGTTTCCTCTATTTGAACAGATAAAGGCACAATATAAATATTATATTTTTCTAATAGATCTTTTGGCAAATCCGCAGAACTGTCAGTAATAAATTGAACCATACTTTTCCCTCTCTTCTTATAAAAAATAATGTGCAATTAAAAGTAACACCTTATGAAGCCATTGATTTTATACACCAACAATAAAAATCCGCATCCACTGTTTTATGATAATATCAGTTTATATTATCGCTTGCAGGTTTCTATTGTTTGGTTAGATTTTTTTGCATTCAAAGCAGCCTCTTACCATAATCGCCCTTTTCATCGTTCATTCTTCTGTCAATAATTATAATAAAGTCTACATACTAACGCACCTTTTTCACCTTTTCGTTTCAAAATTTTTGGTCAAACTTTGTTACAAAAAAAATAAAATTCGAAATCTACTTCTTATCCATTTAATTCCCATATAATATTAATAAAACAAACCAGTTATAATTAGTTTGTTCTATGATGTGAAATTTATCATTGTATACACGTTCAATAAAAACGTATAATTATATCTAGATATTTAAATTGAAGGAGAAGAACCATGAATAATAGTTGTTCTTATCTAATTATAGCATTTACTCTTTTATGTGTATTATTGATTAATGGTTGCAGTACAAATGAATCATCAGTAAATAACGAGGTAGAAATAAAAGTTGCTGCTGCCTCTGACTTAGCATTAGCCTTCAAAGAAGTTGGAGAATTATTTGAACAAGAAACTGGAGCAAACGTTACCTTTTCATTTGGATCAACAGGTCAATTAGCCGATCAAATTGAAAATGGTGCTCCTTTTGATGTATTTGCTTCAGCAAACGTTACATTCGTAGATCAGTTGCGAGAAAAAAATTTAATTATTCCTGAAACGCAGACTACATACGCTTTTGGCAGAATAGGAATTTCTACTCTTTCTGACAGTCCCCCCCTTTCCATTGAAACACTAGAAGATTTATTAAAACCAGAGGTCAAAAAAGTTGCTATCGCTAACCCTGATCATGCCCCCCCTTACGGCTTAGTGGCAAAACAAACCCTTGAAAATGCTGGTTTATGGGATCAACTACAAAGTAAATTAGTTTACGGTCGGAATATTTCTGACACACTAGTCTTTATTGAAACTGGTAATGCAGAAGCGGGCATCATCGCGCTTTCGCTTTACCAAGAAGACGAAGTAAACTTCCATATTATTGATGATGAGATGCATGCGCCACTTGAGCAGTCCATCGCAGTTATTAATCGAACAAACGAAGAAGAATTGGCGAAGGAATTTATATCCTTTATAAAAGGACCCACAGGAAAGCCAATTATGGAGAGTTACGGGTTTATCATACCGGAGGGAAAGTAGATGTTAGAGGGTATTACTTTATTTCCACTATTTTTATCTTTAAGAGTTGCTTTAACTGCAACTCTATTTGGACTCATTATCGGCCTCCCAATTGCTTATTATCTAAATCGTTCAAATAGTAAACTAGCTGATATTATCGATACTGTCATCACTTTGCCCATTGTTCTTCCACCAACTGTACTAGGATATTATTTATTAATTTTATTAGGTCGACAAAGTTCAATCGGTAAGTTTTTAGAAGAAAGATTTGATATCACAATTGTTTTTACGCCAACTGGAGCTGTGATCGCTGCCCTTATTGTATCCATACCACTGTTAATTAAATCGGCAAGAGCTGCATTCGCTGGAATTGATACTACATTGTTAAATGCAGCCAGAGTTTTAGGGAGATCAGAATTCAACATATTCTTAACGATAATCATCTTTAGCATGGAGAGGGATCGCTGCCGGGATTACACTTGCATTCGCAAGAGCACTTGGTGATTTCGGGGCAACTCTCATGGTTGCAGGAAGCATTCCAAATGAAACAATGACCATGCCTATTGCTATATATGATGCATTACTAGCAGGTAATAGTGAATTAGCTAATATCTTAGTCTTCATTATGACTGCTGTATCACTTAGCTTACTATACATTATTAACCGTTTAGAAAAAAGAATTACGAAGGGACCTGGGTGATTCTCATGCTAAAGGTGAACATTACAAAAACACTTAAACACTTTCAATTAAATGCGAATTTTAATGCACCAAAAGGAATTACAGGTATCATTGGCCCTTCTGGATCTGGGAAAAGTGTTACATTACAATGTCTTGCAGGTCTCCAAACCCCCAGACAATGGTGAGATCCTATTAAACCACCAAATTCTTTTTCATTCAGCTAATCATATCAATCTCAAATCAAGAGAACGAAAGATAGGTTATGTATTTCAAAACTACGCCCTTTTTCCACACTTAACTGTAGAGAATAATATTGCATATGGTTTAAAGGGAAGTCCAGGGGGGGAAGAGAAAATCCAGAAAGTTTCAGACATGATAGCAAAAGTCCAACTCTCTGGCTATGAAAGACATTATCCAACGCAACTTTCTGGTGGTCAACAGCAACGTGTTGCTCTTGCTAGAACATTGGTGACAGAACCGAGTATGCTTTTATTAGACGAGCCCTTTTCTGCTTTGGACCACCACGTAAAGCACATTCTTGAACAAGAATTATTAAATATTTTAAATGAAAATTATTCAGGAGTTGTACTATTAGTCACTCACAATATGGAGGAAGCCTACAGACTTTGTGATTCTTTAATCCTTTATGACCAAGGACAAATCATTCAATCAGGAGAAAAGGAAGAAGTTTTCAAAAAGCCTGGCAATATTTCCGCAGCAAAAATTATCGGATGTAAGAACATCTTACCAGTTAATTCTATATTTGAAACCAAAGATCATATAGAGTGTCAAATTCAAGGCTTAAAAATAAAGGTTCCAAAGCAAACACTATCTACTGAAATTACACATATTGGTATATACTCTGAAAATATCCAATTCAGAAAAACAAATCATCAAGCGGAAAATTTATTTCATTTCACTATAACGGAAATGGTTAGGGGGGGAATTCATCAAACAAATCTAACAATCAACCTTGAGAAAAAGTTACCTATAGTTGCCTCAGTTCCTAATAATGAAATGGATACCATTTTAAAAGAAAATATAATAGTAGAGCTACCTTCTCAACATTTATTTCTTTTAGAAAACAGGTAAGCATTATTGCTACTACCTCTAAAATAAATACCGATTCTTTTTTCTTGCTTCAACTGTATAACCTTGTTTTCCAAAAAACGGCTTTGCAGTAATTGATGCATACGTTTCAAAGCTACTTCAACCAACTTTTCGTGCAATTATCCAATACCTTTAGTTTTGGTCAAAAAAGTTCACATATTTATCGAAAAGATCCCTTCAAATAAAAATTCCCTCAAAACTCTTAGTCTGAGGGAATGTACATCTTCACTATACACGGTCTATCAATGCCACGCACTCGACGTGTGTCGTCTGCGGAAACATATCAACGGGTTGTACTTCCTTCGTATGGTATCCCCCATCTTCCAACACACGTAAATCACGCGCTAGAGTCGACGGATTACAAGAAACATAGACAATACGCTTTGGCTTCATTTCTAGCATTGCATGTAATAATACCTCGTCACAACCTTTTCTTGGCGGATCTACCACAATAACGTCTGGTTTAAGTCCTTGCGCCTGCCACCAGGGCATTACTTTTTCAGCTTGTCCTACATAGAATTCAACATTATCAATATGATTTAATTTAGCATTTTCCTTGGCATCACTGATCGCTTCAGGAACAATTTCTACACCATATACCTTTTTAGCTTTTTGGGCAAGAAATAAAGAAATCGTACCAATTCCGCAATAAGCATCAATGACAGTTTCATTTCCCGAGAGATCTGCATATTCCAATGCCTTATCATATAATTTCTTTGTTTGTGTTGGATTGACCTGATAAAAAGATTTGGCGGAGATCGCAAATTTTACATCGCCAATTTCGTCATAAATATATTCTTCTCCCCATAATACTTTCGTTTTCTTACCGAGAATGACATTGGTCCGATCCGTGTTAATATTTTGAACAACCGATTTGATATGAGGATAGGTTTCTGTTAATTCGCTTATCAATGTCTCTAACTGGGGGGGCACTTTTTCTGTTCTTGTTATTAAAACAATCATAGTTTGTTTGGTTACTTGTCCTGATCGCACCATGATGTGTCGCAACGTGCCGCGATGATGTTCTTCATCATATGCTTGTATGCCTAAGCGATTTGCAATCTCACGAACAGCATCCACCATTCGATCATTTACTTCGTCCGTAATAATGCAACGTTCCATATCATCTATGATCTCGTGAGTTTGCTTCCGGTAAAAACCCGTGATTAATTCGCCGTTTTTCTCTCCCACAGGAATTTGCACCTTATTTCGGTAGCGCCATGGGTCCTCCATACCTATTGTCGGATGAATCGGTATACCCTCGATATGTCCAATCTTTTTTAGTGAGCTTTGAACCTGATTTCTTTTCATATCTAATTGCATTTCATAACTCATATGCTGCAATTGGCAGCCGCCACATTTATGGTAGACATTACATGGTGGCTCGACACGATCTGCACTTTGACTGGTGATTTCAAGGAGACGGCCGAATCCAAAATTCTTCTTTACTTTAATTACTTTTACTTGGGCGGTTTCACCTGGTAATCCATTTGGAACAAATAGCGGAAAACCATCAACCTTACCTACCCCCCCTGCCCCCCCTTCATGGTTATATCTACAAATTCAACCTCAATTGTTTCATTCTTTTTCACTGGCGGAGTTATTTTAGTCATTATATCAACGTCCTTTTTTTCGATTAAGTGAGACATACTTAACAGTGATCATTCGTTTTAAAAAATTGCCGTTATTCGTCACTCGACTCTCTTTTTTATCATATACTGTCCAAATTTTATCACAGCTTATGTCAAATAGGAAATAGCGTGTCTAATTTAATCATTTCCTGGGAAATAAATAAATTTTTTCGCAAAGTTAGGCAGAATATCTGGCACAAAAAAAAGATACATTCGTTCATCGTGAATGTATCTTTTTCATTCATTTAATTTCTGCTTGCTTTTCTATAAATTGTTCAGAGACAAAAAACTCGATATGTTGATAGAGATTTACGAATTCCCCCCCTGGTAATAACCCACCGAATTCTCCATCAAGATTTAGTTGCATTTTTTCATCTGTATGAACTTTGATCCGATTGGCTTTTGTGTAGAAAATATTCTTATCTTCCAAATGGGCTCCACGTGTTGCTAAACTAGCAATACGGACAAATTCTGCTAAATTTATTTTGCGAAGAATTACTAGATCAAAGTAGCCATCATCCATTTTTGCTTCTGGTGCGATTTTCTCAAATCCACCTACTGAATTTGTATTGGCAACAAGAAAAAGCATAATCTCATCTTCAAAAAATTTCCCATCATATTCAATCTGCACATTTATGGGTTTTAATGATGGTAACATCTCAATACCCTTCAAGTAATAAGCGAGTTGACCAAGCATTGTTTTTAATTTACTTGGCACCTCATATGTTAATTCAGTAAGCTTACCCCCCCCACCTGCAATGTTCATAAAATAATGATGATTTACTTTACCTATGTCCAATTTTCTTATATGATGCTCTAAAATCACAGAGACTGCCTTTTGTATATCACGAGGTATTCCTAAGGCACGGGCAAAATCATTGGTTGTCCCCCCCACAGGAATAACAGCTAACTGCGGGCGATAATCCTGTTCTGCTATACCATGTAAAACTTCATTGATCGTCCCATCTCCACCTGCTGCAATAATGAGATCGAATTTATTGGTGACAGCATATTTAGCTGCATCTGTTGCGTCACCTTCACAGGTTGTCGCATGGGCAGAGGTTTCATATCCTGCTTCTTCAAAACGTCTCAATACTTCTGGTAATTCTTTTTTGAAAAGCTCCCGACCAGAAGTAGGATTATAAATAACACGTGCTTTTTTCATATTCATTCTCCTCTTAACGAAAAACCTTCTAACTATCATCATAATGGATTTGGCTAATTTTGCAAATAATAAGTGATGAAGTCAAATAATTCTTAAGCAAATAATGTACGTTGATGCTTTCTAATGTCGATCAGTTACACTGAGTCGATAATAAGGGACTGTGCGTATACACAGCCCCCCCTTCCTTCTTATCGTTTATCAATTTCTTCTAGAATAATTTTATTTACCATAGGTGGATTAGCTTGTCCTTTGGTAACTTTCATTGTTTGACCAACAAGGAAACCTAATGCTTTATCTTTACCATTCTTGTAATCGACTATCGATTGTTGATTCTCATTCAATATACCGATTATGATATCACGAAGCTGTCCTTCATCTGAAATTTGCACAAGTCCTTTTTCTTTTACAATTTTTTGAGGATCTCCACCGTTTTCTACAAGCTCTGCGAATACCTTCTTCGCCATTTTTGAAGAAATCGTTCCATCCTCAATAAGATTGATCATTTTCGCCAGTGCTGCTGGTGTCATTTTTAAGTCTTGAATTTCTACTTGCTGTTTGTTCATATAGGCTGATACTTCACCCATTAACCAGTTAGATGCTTGCTTACTATCTGCACCCGCCTTGATGGTTTGCTCAAAGAAATCAGCCATTTCTATCGTGCTTGTTAGAACAGCTGCATCGTAGGCTGGTAAATCCAGATCCTTCACATAGCGCTCGCGGCGCGCGTCTGGTAATTCTGGAATTTCAGCACGAATGCGTTCTTTCCATGCTTCATCAATATAAAGTGGAACAAGATCTGGTTCAGGGAAGTAACGATAATCGTCTGAGCCTTCTTTGACACGCATAAGAATCGTTTCTTTCGTCTGTTCATCATAACGGCGTGTTTCCTGAAGAATCTCACCACCATTAAGCAATACTTCTCGTTGACGTTTTTCTTCAAATTCCAATCCTTTTTGAACAAAAGAGAAGGAGTTTAGGTTTTTTAATTCTGTTTTTGTACCAAATTCCTTTTGTCCTACTGGACGGATCGAAATATTAGCATCACAACGCAAGGAACCTTCTTCCATCTTACAGTCAGATACCCCTGTATATTGAATAATGTTTTTTAATTTTTCTAAATATGCATATGCTTCTTCCGGTGTACGCATGTCAGGCTCGGACACTATTTCAACAAGTGGTGTACCTTGACGATTGTAATCAACAAGAGAATAACCGTCATCACCATGTGTCAGTTTACCAGCATCTTCTTCTAAGTGGAGACGCGTAATACCGATTTTCTTTTTCTCACCATTTACTTCAATTTCAATCCAGCCATTTTCACCGATTGGCTGATCAAATTGCGAAATTTGATATGCTTTCGGATTGTCTGGATAGAAGTAGTTTTTACGGTCAAATTTTGTATTTGTTGCAATATCACAATTAATTGCCATCGAGGCTTTCATCGCAAAGTTTACTGCTTCTTCGTTTAATACTGGTAAAACACCTGGATATCCTAAATCAATTGGGTTCACATTGGCGTTTGGCTCTGAACCAAATGCATTAGGACTTGGACTAAAGATTTTTGATGCTGTTTTTAATTCTACATGCACCTCTAAACCAATTACTGTTTCAAAATTTGTCATTACTTGTCACCTCCTAGGCTAGGACGTTTTTTATGATGATCTGTTGCTTGCTCATAAGCATATGCCACACGATAAATCATCGACTCATCAAAGTGTTTACCAATGATCTGTAATCCAATTGGTAAACCATTACTATTAAATCCGCAAGGCAATGAAATACCTGGAAGTCCGGCAAGGTTTACTGGAGTTGTTAATACATCATCTGCATACATTGTTAATGGATCATCAATTTTTTCACCAATTTTATATGCTGGTGTTGGGGGTGGTTGGTCCAATCACCACGTCATACTCATTAAAGATTTTTTCGAAGTCATTTTTAATTAACGTACGAACTTTTTGGGATTTTTTATAATATGCATCATAGTAGCCGGAGCTTAAAGCAAATGTACCTAGCATGATACGTCGTTTTACTTCATCACCGAAACCTTCTGCACGGGATTCTTTGAACATATCAATCATATCCACTTTTTTCTCTGTTCGCTTACCGTAACGCACACCATCAAAACGTGCTAAATTCGCACTTGCTTCTGAGGATGCCAACAAGTAATAAGCTGCAACTGCATATTTAGAGTGTGGCAATGAAACTTCATCCCATGTAGCACCTAATGCTTCATATTGTTTTAACGCTGTAAGCACTGCTTCTTTTACTTCTGGATCAATTCCTTCTGCTAAGTACTCTTTAGGTACCGCAATCCGAAGACCTTTTACCCCTTCTTTAAAAGCTGCACTATAATCTGGCACTTCTACATTTGCGGAAGTAGAGTCCATTGGATCATGTCCAACAATAGCTTGTAAAAGGTGGGCATTGTCTTCAACCGTTTTTGTGATCGGTCCAATTTGATCTAAGGAAGATGCGAATGCCACTAAACCAAAACGCGATACAAGACCATAAGTAGGTTTTAATCCGACTACACCACAAAACGCTGCAGGCTGACGAATCGAACCACCTGTATCGGAACCTAATGAAAAGAATACTTCATTGGCAGCAACAGATGCGGCAGCTCCACCACTGGAACCTCCTGGCACATAGTCTGTGTTCCATGGATTACGGGTATTTTGATAGCTGGAATTTTCTGTTGAAGATCCCATCGCAAATTCATCCATGTTTAATTTACCTATCGTTACCGTATTTTCTGCATTTAATTTTTGTACAACTGTTGCATCGTATAGTGGATCATTAAGATTATCTAACATTTGACTAGCACAAGTGGTACGTAATCCTTTTGTAACGATGTTGTCCTTCAAACCTAACGGCATCCCATATAATATCGATGCATCGGAACCTAATTTTTCATCTAACTCTTTCGCTTGTTGTTTTGCTTTTTCTTCGTTTAGTGTCAGGAATGCCTGTACTTCACCATCTACTTCATTAATTCGGTCATAGGAAGCTTGTACAAGGTCGCTAACAGTAATTTCTTTATTATGTAGCTTTTCTTGCAATTCTTTTAATGTATAGTCAAAAAGTGACAAAAGAAACCCTCCTTATTCTAAAATTGATGGTACACGGAATTGACCATCTTTTTGATCTGGTGCATTCTTCAATGCATCCTCTTTTTTAATCCATTCTTTCGGCTCATCTTTACGCAGTACATTTTTCAAATCTAAGACGTGTGTCGTTGGTTCGACATTGTCCGTATCTAACTCATTTAATAATTCTGCATAGTTGATGATATCGCCTAAATGTTTAGTGAAGGTATCTACTTCCTCGTCTGTTAACGCTAGTCGAGCCAAATTCGCGACATGCTTTACCTGTTCTTTTGAAATATCCGCCATGTTATCCACCTCCGTATTTATAAAAGCTGCTCGTTATAAGTAAAATCCATAACGTTTATTTTACCATTAATTCCATTATATCAAAAGATTTTTGGACAGAATTAGCGATAAATATGCACAAAACCTTTCTCTTCGCCTGGATCTCGCACAATTAATGCCTCTTGTCTTTCACCAGATATTATATTTACTTCCAACCGATAATCTGTCGGAAAACCTGATAATACAAGTCCATATACATATTGTGTGAAACCAATTAGTTCAGCTTTTCCGTAAAACGACACTGGAATTTCCACAGTCAGTCTTTGTAAATTACCATTCTGATAGAAACCTTTTCCGATTACACTGACATAATTCGGGAAATAAGAAGCGACATCTGTTTCAAAATCGACTAAAGTTGCATGGGTATCTGCATAGGTATTTCTTCCATGTTCAGATGGAAATAACACGTATTCCTCGTTTACATCCTCCCAACTACCTACAGAAGCTTTGTCCCCCCCGGGGACATTTGTTTTTGCAACAAAATTACCTGGTACTAGTGAGCTTTGTGGAGCTTCGCGAAATATTCCTATCATAATCGGAACATTTTCCAATCCTTCTAATTGCCGAATTCTTTGGGTTACTTCATTAGCAATCTGTTGTGCTTCTTTCATCATTTCACTCTCTGAAATATCCTCGTAATTATACGGTCCGCCAACTTCTGTTTGAAAACGATAAACAGATTTCATGGCAATCCCAATCGAAATCCCTGCTAATTCAACGACGTCATCTTTTGTTTTTCTTAAGTAATTTTGTTCCAATATATGTGAGAGATATTTCGGATTATTTTTTTCTGCCTTTTCTACCACGTCATCCTCTGCATTACTTTCTACTCCCAACTCCGGGTTGAGTCCTAGTGGCTCACCTTCTTCATCATAACGCTCTAACCAATCATATAATATTTCTTCCGTTAAATACTGGCCTTCTTGAAAGTAATAGCTATCGGGATCAAACACTTCTTTAGAGTGACGTCTTAGACCTTCCTCTAGCTCATCAATATCGACACGATTGGCAATTTGATTGGTAATGACACCACGCGCTTGACTTAAGTTTGAATCAATAAGCATGCGATAATTCTCTTCTGCCAAACTATATTTGGGTATGACTGCCGTTTCCTGAAGGCTATCATCCTTTCCCTCATCAATAACTGCTTCTTCTTTCTCACCAAAGTCAGGGGGGCACATCCTGCTAAAACGAGTAAAGCCACTAGAAATCCGGCTGTCCATTTCTTCATTCCGTTTCCCCCTCGAGTATTTCCTGGAACTTGCTTTCATCCCATATTTCTACTTCAAATTTCTTAGCCTTATCTAATTTCGAGCCAGCCTCTTCTCCAGCAATTAACAGGTCCGTCTTTTTACTGACACTCCCCGTTACATTACCACCTAATGCTTCAATACGCTGCTTTGCTTCTTGCCTTGTAAAGATCGATAACTTACCTGTTAATACTACCGTTTTTCCTGAGAATGGGCTATCATCAACAGTTTCAGTTACTTTTGGTCCTTTATAGGTCATATTCAATCCTAATTGCTGTAATTCAGAAATGAGACGCTCCGCTTTATCTTCCTCGAAAAATTTCACCACGGAATCCGCTATTTTATTTCCAATTTCGTCGATCGCTACTAAATCATCAAAACTTGCCTGTTGTAATTGATCGATAGTAACAAAATGACTGGCGAGCGTTTTTGCTGCTTTTGATCCAACGTAACGGATACCCAGACCAAATAATAACCGTTCTAATGAATTTTGTTTAGAATCCTCAATTGCCTGCAAAAGGTTTTCGACTGATTTTTCTCCCATTCGCTCCAATTTCAACAGCTCTTCACGATCAAGCCGATAGAGATCCTCAATGGTATGAATATAGGAGCTTGAAAAAGCTGCTCTATTACTTTTTCGCCGAGACCATCAATATTCATCGCTAATCGGGATACAAAATGGATCAATCCTTCTTTCAGTTGAGCGGGACAATTGGGATTGATACACCGTAAGGCCACTTCTTCCTCTAATCGAACCAATTCCGCTCCGCACGAAGGACAATTCTCGGGCATCGCAAACGGCTGCTGCTCATCGGTTCTTTCATTTTCCAACACGCGGACGACTTCCGGTATAATATCGCCTGCTTTCTTAATGATAACTGTATCACCGATCCGCAGGTCCTTTTCTTTAATTAAATCCTCGTTATGAAGTGATGCTCGCTGTACCGTTGAGCCTGCCACTTTTACAGGCTCAAGTATCGCGGTTGGTGTTATCACACCTGTGCGTCCAACACTTAATTCAATATCAATTAGTTTAGTGATGGCTTCTTCTGCCGGAAATTTATATGCGATCGCCCAGCGTGGACTTTTTGCAGTAAAACCTAACTGTTCCTGTGCTTCTAAATCATCTACTTTGATGACAATTCCATCGATATCATAGGAAAGACTGGCACGTTTTTCGGTCCACTCTTCCACATATTCCAGCACTTCTTCGATACTTTTACATATTTGCGATTCTGGATTGATTTTAAATCCTAATTTTTGCAAATAATCGAGACGGCCACTATGTGTTTCAATTGTTCCTGTCTCCCATTCCCCCCCTACCGCATATAAAAAAATATCAAGTTGACGCTTGGATGCAATTTTCGGATCTAATTGTCTCAATGAACCTGCCGCCGCATTTCTTGGATTAGCAAAAGGTTCTTCCTGATTTTTTTTTCTTATTTCGTTTAGTGAAACAAATGCTCTTTGTGGCATGAAGGCTTCCCCCCCCGCACTTCGATGGAGGAATGATCCTTTATTCGCAATGGAATACTGTTAATGGTTCTTAAGTTACTGGTAATATCCTCACCGGTTGTCCCATCTCCTCGTGTGGCACCTTGAACAAATAAACCATCCTGATATCGTAGAGAAATAGCCAGGCCATCTATCTTTAGCTCACAAACATAGGTGACCTGGTCAGTCGCTAACCCTTCTTGAACACGACGATCAAAGTCTTTTAGATCCGCTTCATTAAAAGCATTTCCAAGACTCAACATTGGTACACGATGTGTGACTTTTGCAAACGCATCTAATGGTGGCCCACCGACCCGCTGAGAGGGAGACTCTTCTGTAATAAGTTGTGGGAATTCTGCTTCGATATCTTTTAACTCTCTCATTTTTATATCATATTCCGCATCTGATACACTCGGATTATCTAAGACATGGTATTCATAATTATATTGATTCAATTCCTCACGTAATGCTGTTAATTGCTGATGTGCTTCTTGCTCTGTCATCGTAAGAGCACCTCCTTGTTTACACTTTTGTAATTGGAGCAAATTTAGCTAACAGCCGTTTGATCCCGGTTGGTGCCGGAAATGCAATATCTAATTCCATGGCATCTCCCGAACCATTTACCTGACAATTGTACCTTGCCCCCATTTTTTGTGGGTTGCTTTATCCCCCCCCACTTGCCATGCTTCTTTTTCGCCACCTGTTGTCTGATTTACGATCCGTTCTGGTTTTCGTTTCGGCTTCTCAAAAGGTAATTCTTGATCTTTAATCGCAATGCGGTCTAGCTGGCTACCAAACATCACTTCCTCTAATTCCTCTTTACCTTCGATTAATTCTTCAGGAATTTCATTGATAAAACGACTGATTGGATTCATGTTCGTTCGGCCATATAGTGTACGCATCTTTGCATGGGATACATGCAGAAGCTTTTCTGCCGAGTGATCCCTACATATGCGAGTCGGCGCTCTTCTTCCATCTGATCATCATCCATCAAGGAACGACTATGAGGAAAAACACTCTCCTCCATACCGATGAGAAACACAACGGGAAATTCAAGTCCTTTTGCTGCATGCAAGGTCATCATGGTCACTTTATCGTTTGCGGAAGGATCATCGTCCATTCGGTCAATATCCGAAATTAAAGCTAAATCAGTTAAAAAGTTTACAAGAGTTTTATCCTCACTGGATTCTTCAAAATGCTTCGTCACTGTTTTAAATTCTTCAATATTCTCTAATCGGGTTTGTGATTCAATGCTTCGTTCATTTAATAACATTTCTTCATAACCCGTCTTTTCAATCACTTCTTCTACCATATCTGTTGCAGTGAGGAATTCCTGCTGTTGGGTCCAATTTTTAATCATTTGCCCGAATTGCATTAGTGTCTTGGCGGCTTTGGCACTAACTCCGACAAAGTCAACCTCTTGTACTGCCGTATACATCGAGATATCATGTGCTGCTGCATATGCTTGTAACTTATCTAACGACGTTTTTCCAATTCCGCGTTTTGGTTCATTCACTACACGTGCAAAACTGATATCATCATCCGGGTTAACAATTAAACGTAAATAGGCTAGCATATCCTTAATTTCTTTTCGATCGTAGAACTTCGTGCCTCCAACCATTTGATACGGTATATTTGCCTTCATAAAGGTTTCCTCAATCGCACGTGATTGGGCATTGGTGCGATAGAGCACCGCCATATCCGTGTGCTGATAGTGTTGCTGCATCACCAATTCTTCGATACGATCTGCAACGAATAAGCCTTCTTCCCGTTCAGTTGAAGCTTGAAAGTAACGGATTTTATTGCCATCGTGGTTGTCGGTCCATAGATTTTTTGGTTTTCTACCTGTATTATTTTCAATCACTTGGTTTGCAGCCTGTAAAATGGATTTTGTTGAACGATAATTTTGTTCTAAAAACACGACTCGCGCTGTTGGGTAATCTTTTTCAAACGATAGAATATTAGTAATATCTGCTCCACGCCAGGCATAGATTGATTGATCGGAATCCCCCCCTACTACACACAGATTCTGAAATCTGGATGCTAATTGTCTCACTAATTGATATTGTGCATGGTTGGTATCTTGATACTCATCGACATGAATATATTGAAAGCGTCTTTGAAAATATTCTAATACCTCTGGAACCCTTTGAAAAAGATGGATCGTTTGCATAATTAAATCATCAAAATCTAATGATTGATTTTTTCGTAATCTGCGTTGATATTCTGTGTAAACTTCTGAAACTTGTCTGCTAAAAAAATCGTTGACGTTTTCCGCATATTTTTCAGATGTAATCAGTTCGTTTTTTGCACCGCTGATCATTCCAAGAATTGCTCGCGGTTCAAATTTCTTAGCATCAATATTTTTGTCTTTCACAATATTTTTAATAACGGTAAGTTGGTCGCCACTATCTAATATGGAAAAGTTACGGCTATATCCGATGCGCTCAATGTCTCGTCTTAAAATACGGACACACATTGAGTGAAACGTCGATACCCACATATCTGCACCGTAAGCTCCAACGAGAGTAGTGATCCTGTCTTTCATTTCACGTGCCGCTTTATTGGTAAAGGTAATCGCCAGAATATTTCGGGGGGGCGATACTTGTTTTTCATCTAATAAATACGCAATACGATGCGTTAATACTCGTGTTTTTCCACTTCCGGCACCCGCCATTATTAGAAGTGGCCCGTCTGTATGTTGAACCGCTTCCTGTTGAGGCTGGTTTAATCCTTTTAATAAGTCGTGTTTCATCCGACTCATTCTAACACCGTCCTTTTTTTTACTTGGTTGCTTTGACTGTTTTTAACGCTTCTTTTGGATTATTATAAATTACATTGCCAACAACAATAATGTCTGCATACTGGCTCATTTCAGCTGCCTGTTCTTTCGATTCAATGCCACCACCATAGATCAGCTTTGTATTATCAAGTTCACGACTTATTTTTTCAGTAAGTGCTGAATCTCCATATGTACCGCTATATTCCAAGTAGAAAAAGGGTAATCGGAATAAATGTTCAGCCATTCTTGCGTATGCAATTGCATCCCCCCCTTCAGTAGGCAGCTTACAATCAGTATGCTGAAAAACTTTTGATTGTTCATTCATAATACAATAACCCTCTGCATACATCTCCTGCCAGTTAACAATATCACCGTATTCACGGATAGCTTCATGCTGCACATCGATCATCCATTTTTTCTGCTGGCTGTTTAACACCATTGGAACAAAATAATAGTCAAAGCCAGGTGTAACTGATTCGATATTAGATATTTCTAAAATCACCGGTACCGTATGACGTCGAATACTGCTTAACAATTGCAACACGTCATCAAGTGTGACGTGATCGGTGCCTCCAACTATTATTGCGTCTGTTCCTGACTCACATATCTTATCAATCATATCTTCTGAAATCTCTTTAGCCGGATCTAATTTGAAGATATGTTTCCATTCATCGATATTATACACGATTATAATCCTCCATTAATGACGATTCTATATCCATTATTTCATTATAGCAAAAATATACACCATTTTAGAATGATAAAGTGTGATTCTCGTATCATTTTTTGCTGAATATTTTGGATTGCTATTTAATCTTTATATCTCAGACATACGTTGATGACTTTTCAGCGATATATCAGTTTATCGCTGAAATCTCAGAAGGCGGCTCGTTACTTTTCATCCATATATCGTTTTTAATCTTTATATCTCAATAAACCAGATATACAATTATTTTTTAAGAATATAATATGCTCTTTTGTTGCTTCCTTTCTGGATTAAGTTTTTCCTTAAAACATAACGCATCCTTTGTTTCCTTATTGGGAAGTTACACCATTGATACATTCTTTCAGTAGTAATCTGTTGTTCCGGAAAAAGGAATATGAATTCTTTAATATTTCGTAAAATACTAGATTGTAGATGTTCTCGTTCTCCACAATAAGCACAGATGATCATTTTGCCTTCTATTCTATTTAAAAAGTTATTGCAAGATTTACATGGGATACCTTTTTTATATCATTATAATTATAGGAAGGTAGTTGCTCATATGGTGATTTTTCTAATCGAATAGACTCGAACTTTTCCTCTAACTTATGAAAAATAGGATCTATAGCAGTACTAGTTTGTAAATGCTGAAAATATTGTTT
Source organism: Gracilibacillus boraciitolerans JCM 21714 (assembly GCF_000521485.1). Lineage (GTDB taxonomy): Bacteria > Bacillota > Bacilli > Bacillales > Amphibacillaceae > Gracilibacillus > Gracilibacillus boraciitolerans. The sequence goes on from NZ_BAVS01000004.1 coordinate 46,586, forward strand.
TAACTGAGTAGGTAATAAAATTTTAGAAGTTCTTGGTGCTTGATAGAGGGTACACTCGGGGGGGTTTACGAAAACCACAACAGCCTGAAGTGGAATTTGGTAACCTAAAGAATAAAGTAATTGCCGCAACAACGATTCATTTCTTTTTAACTGTGTTAAAGGATCGTCTACTTCTTTACCAGTTTCAAAATATAATTTTTCGTTTTCATAGTAGTATTCACCAGGGAAGTTTTTGATTTCATATAGATAAAGAGTGTTATTGATGATTAATATGTGGTCGATTTGAAAAGCTCGATTGCGGTAAGAAAGCCACAGATCGTGGAGAAAAATAAAGTCGCCAGGTAAAGATTCAATATAACGATCAAATAATAGTTCACCTTCATAGCCTTTTTTTAATGTTCGATATTTCCTCATTTCTTCATGTGACAAGGATTTGCGTCTCAATAGGTATTCATACATGATTAATTCGCGAGGTTTTCTTCTTTTCTTCACTATCCTCTTCCTTTCTACTTGTTTGGATTTATTTTACATTAAAATGCAATAAAAAACCAGTCACCCAAGGCAACTGATTAATTATTAATTTCACTAAATACTCCCACATAATTCGTGACATTATTGCCTGCATCTTTTAAGACGCTGATCGATAACCATTGTTTATATATCTCGCCATCTTTTCGTTTATTAATGATTTCTCCTTGCCATATTTCCTTTTCTTTTAATTCCTTCCACATTTCATTATAAAACGTTGACCCTTGTTTGCCAGAACTCAATATGTTTGGATTCCTTCCTACTACTTCTTCTTCCATATACCCGGTAATCCGTTCAAATGCTTTATTAATTTTTGTGATTTTTCCATTTTCATCTGTTACCAAAATTCCCTGCCTGCGTTATTAACGATGTAATTGGACAAGTTTAATTTATCGGTATAATACATCCAAATTACAATAATAAGACTGGCGAGTGCAAACTGCGATAAAGCCATAAACCCAATCGCATAGTGACCGTTTATATCATGAACTAGTGTTAAAATAATGGGCAGGAAAAAGCCACCAAGTCCACCCATTGCTGCTACAATACCATTAACAATACCGGCCTGCTTTGTGAAATACAATGGAACAAGCTTAAAAATCGTACCATTTCCAATTCCTGAAAAAAGAGCAACCGAAAGACTTCCTATGGTATATAGCATTATGGTAGGCGAAAAGGATAAGATAACGCCTGAGATAGTTAATCCTGTAAAGACAAACATCAACACTTTAAATGGATCAAATTTATCACCTAACCAACCGCCGACAGGACGAAGTAATGTACACAAGGCAATAAATCCTGCCGTTCTTAAACCCGCATCAACTTGTGATAATTGAAATTCTGAAACTAAAAAGTTAGGCAAATAGACAGTTAGCGCAACGAATGAACCAAATGTAAGAAAATAAAAGAAGCTTAGAAACCATAGCTTATTATTTTTATACACACTAAGAATTTGCTTTTTCAGTGACGTATCGACTTTTGGCTCGTTTTTATCCCCCCCTAACAAAAAGTTTAATATAGCAAAAAGTAATAATGGAAGGATAAAGGTGAAGACAGCAACGCGCCAACCATATATCCCCCCCGCGATAATCGGGGGCACCAAATGAGGTAATAGCCGTACCAATATTACCTACCCCCCCATATATTCCATTAACAAAGCCATGTTTTTCTTTTGGATAGTATTTTGGCAAAGAAGTAACCCCAACAGAGAAAATTGCGCCACCTATACCTAAAAATAAACCTGATACAACTAAGTCTGTAAAACTATTAGCCATTCCTAAATATCCAACAGGCAAAATTAAGAACAATAAACTTAAGATAAACAGGCCACGTGCTCCAAAACGATTAGTATAAAATCCCAATGGTATTCGCAAGATCGAACCTAAAATAACAGGAACTGCTGTAATAAAAGAAATCTGACCAACAGTTAAGGATATATCCAGTTTAATAAAACTCATTAATGAGGAAAGTATAACCCAAACCATAAAGCCAACTAAAAGACTTAGGGTTTGTAATGGAAGTTGAAGCTTTTTTATATTCGCCATTTCCGTACATCCTCTCCAAAGACTGTTTTGTTACATTTATCATATCGATAAATTCAAATATTAAGTGTGACAATCTTCACATGTAACTAATATTTTATATAATGAATAAACCTTACTAATTTTGTAAAAAATAGAATGATAAGAGGAATATTATGTCTTCATTTAATCTTAATGAACAAAAATAGAAAAAAACAGGAGGACAAACATTATGTCATTAATTGGAAAAGAAGTATTACCATTTCAAGCATCCGCCTTTCGTCAAGGTGAATTTGTGGATGTAACAGAGGAAACATTCAGAGGTAAATGGAGCATTGTTTGCTTTTACCCTGCAGACTTCACATTCGTTTGCCCAACAGAATTAGAAGATTTACAGAATCAATATGCTGAATTACAAAAATTAGGAGTAGAGGCATATTCTGTTTCTACCGATACACATTTTACCCATAAAGCATGGCATGAAAACTCGGATGCCATTAGCAAAATCGAATACACGATGATTGGTGACCCATCCCATCAAATTTCGTTAAACTTTGACGTATTACGTGTGGACGCAGGACTAGCTGATCGCGGGACATTCATCATCGATCCAGATGGTATTATTCAAGCGGCAGAAATTAATGCAGAAGGTATTGGCCGAGATGCCAGTACATTAATTAATAAAGTCAAAGCTGCTCAATATGTACGTAAGAACTGATGAAGTATGCCCTGCAAAATGGGAAGAAGGTGGCGACACATTGAAACCAAGCCTAGATTTAGTAGGAAAAATATAAGAAAAGGGGGGGTCTAAAATGCTTGATCAGGAAATAAAATCACAGCTAAAAGAATATTTAAAGCTATTAGAAAATGATATCGTCATTAAAGCGAATGTTGGTTCAGATAAAGTTTCAAAAAAAGTAGATGAACTAGTAAACGAAATCGCAAGCATGTCTGATAAAATCTCACTAGAAAAAGGGAAATTTGAACGTACTCCATGTTTTAGCATCGACCGACCAGGAGAAGAATCTGGGATTGTCTTTGCTGGTGTGCCATTAGGACATGAGTTCACTTCTCTTGTATTAGCCTTATTACAAGTAAGTGGCCGTCCACCTAAAGAAGACGAGAAAGTTATCCAGCAAATTAAACAATTAGACGGTCCATTATATTTTGAAACATATGTTAGTTTATCCTGTCAAAACTGTCCTGATGTTGTACAAGCACTAAATCTGATGAGTGTCATTAATCCAAATATAACCCATACAATGATCGAAGGATCTGCTTTTAAAGAGGAAGCTGATAACAAAGAGATTATGGCCGTACCAGCGGTATTTTTAAATGGGGAATCATTTGTAAATGGCCGGCAAACGTTAGAAGGTATTCTTGAAAAACTCGGAAGCAGTGTAGACGTAACTGAAATAGATAATAAAGACCCATATGATGTATTAGTTGTCGGTGGAGGACCAGCTGGCGCGAGTGCTGCAATCTATGCTGCTCGTAAAGGGATCCGTACTGGTATTGTTGCCGAACGCTTCGGCGGTCAAGTACAAGACACACTAGGCATCGAAAACTTTATTACAACTACTTACACAGAAGGACCGAAGCTTGTTGCCAATCTTGAAGAGCATGTTCGTGATTATAAAGTTGATATCATGAACTCAATGCGTGCGAAGTCATTAGAGAAAAAAGATTTATTTGAACTGAAACTGGAAAATGGGGCAACTCTAAAGAGTAAGACAGTAGTACTTTCCACAGGAGCACGCTGGCGAAATATCGGTGTTCCCGGCGAAGCCGAATTCAAGAACAAGGGTGTAGCATATTGTCCTCACTGTGATGGTCCGATCTTTGAAGGAAAAGATGTAGCCGTTATTGGTGGAGGAAATTCTGGTGTCGAAGCTGCAATCGACCTTGCCGGTATCGTCAAACATGTTACTGTACTGGAATTCATGCCAGAATTAAAGGCAGATCAGGTATTGCAGGATCGACTTCATAGTTTATCAAATGTAACAGTATTAACAAATGCTAGAACTTCTGAGATATATGGTTCTAATAAAGTGGAAGGACTATGTTATGTAGACCGTGAAACAGAGGAAGAAAAGAATATTCCATTAGCCGGTGTTTTCATTCAAATCGGTCTTGTCCCCCAATACAGAGTGGTTGAAGGAAACACTGGAAGTAAATAAATTTGGTGAGATCATGGTTGATGGTCATGGTTCCACCAGCCTTCCTGGTGTTTTTGCAGCAGGTGACTGTACAAATAGTGCGTTTAAACAAATCATTATTGCGATGGGATCAGGTGCTACAGCAGCATTAGGTGCATTTGATCACTTGATTCGAAATTAATTAAAAAAGGTTGTCACTCGCTGATGGGTGACAACCTTTTTTCTTATGGACAGATTAGCAGATCTTTTATCTTTTTTGTCCGTTAGATTAATTCTTATGGACAAAAATCTATTTTTTTTATTTTTTGTCCGCAAGGTGCATTCTTATGGACAGATCAAGAAATTTTCCTCTTATTCTGTCCGTAAGATTTTTTCTTATGGACATTATGAGAAGGAAATCCACTTTTTTGTCCGTAAGAATTTAGTCCTATATAATACCATTTACTTTTGATCAGCTGGAAATGTAAGGTTAATTTCTTTACGTGCCTGATCTAGTATACGCATTGTCTCTAATGAATGCTCCCACGTATTAATGCGATTTTCCTTTTCTTTATTTTCAATCGTTTCGATAAATGATTTTGCCTCGTAATACATGGTGTTTTCTTCTTGCTCAGCATCTAATTTTTCTTCTGTTCCGTCCTTATAAACAATTGTAACATCCTCCATATCAGAGAACTTGCCAATTACGATAGATCCTTTCTCACCTTGAATCTCAGACGGAAGAGAGGAATTGGTGATTTTTGAAAACATAGCTACTCCATTTAATTCAGGATAGTCAACTGTAACTGTTCCTTCACCATCTACACCAGATTCAAGCATATAAGCAGTAGCCTTCACGCTAGTTGGTACGCCGAACAGGTCTACCATTGGATAAAGGCAATAGACGCCAATATCCATTAATGAGCCATTTGATAATTCTGGTTTAAAGGCGTTCATGACAACACCTTCCTTATATTTATCGTATCTGGAAGAATACTGACAGAAGTTGGCGACATAGCGACGAACGGGACCTATTTTTTCAAGACTATCTTTTATCAGTTTAAAATTAGGTACATGCGTTGTTTTCATTGCTTCCATTAAGACAACCTCATTTTTCTTGGCTGTTTCAATCATTTGCAACACTTCTTGTTCATTAGAAGCAAAAGGTTTCTCGACAATAACATGTTTTCCACCATTCATACAAGTTATTGCATGTTCACTATGCAAAGCGGTTGGCGATGCGATATAAACCGCATCAAATTTATCACTATTTGCAAATGCTTCTATATCTGTGAACGTTGCCTCTACCTGATATTTACCGGCAAATTCTATTGCTTTCTCGTCTGTTCTTGAATAGACCGCACTTAGCTTAAACGTATCTACCTTACTTGCACCATCAATAAATCGATCGGTAATCCAATTAGTACCAATAACTCCAAAGCGAATCATATTTCTTCCTCCCATAACATTTTTATAATCTTGAAAAAGAGCCCCCCCTTTTTAGAGGGAGCTCTATTATTCTTCTTCCTTTAATCGATCCAATACAATTCGATATCCATCATTACCATATGAGAAGCATCTTTTTACACGGGAAATCGTTGTGGTGGATGCACTTGACTCTTTTGCAATGGCTGTATATGTCCTGCCTTCATCCAACATTTTAGCCACATGTAATCGTTGAGCAAGTGATTGAATTTCGTTCATCGTTGCAATATCATCAAAAAAGCGATAGCATTCTTCGCGATCTTTTAGTGTTAGGATCGCATCAAATAACTGATCTAATTGTTTGCCTCGCAATTTATCGATTTGCATGGTATACACCTCTCCTTTTTACTCCGCTTCATTTGACAGTTGAACACCATCAATACCAGGATTAGTAGGAATAACGTTTATCCATGTTTGTCCTGGAACAAACGGAACAGGTTCTCCCTCTTTCGTTGGAATTATTCTACCATTATTTCGCTCCCATTGCACGCGTTGTACTTTACCATGCTGTAGTAATAAAGCATCTCCTCCAGAATCAATGTCTATTTCCCGCCTTCCCACGTCATCAATCACTTCATGGTTTGCTTCGATAAATAAGACATTTTCCAACATAATTGGCGTATTATCTTCATATTCCACTGTTTGCTCTCCATCGCTATATCTGGCATAGCCAGCCGCTTGTGTATCATAGATATAGCTCACGGAATAATTACTCCCATAATTAAATTGAATATTTGCAACCGTATCACCCTCTATTTCAACATCATCAACAAAAGTAAGGGGGGGCTGATAATTTGCCTCTAGTGCATATCCTTTCTCTTGAGCGAGCTTGTATATACCATCAAATATTGTATAGGAATTATGTGGAGCTACACGATCATTCGAACGCTCAAATAAAACTTTATCATTATCATAATACATACCGTTTAATCCCTCAACATCACCATTTTGAATCATATCTTCTATATATTGGGCGGCACCATGGTACACATAAATACCATTATAATCGTCAGTTATATGAAAATAATAGGGACGGGCACTGCGCACTGGACCTACCCGATCAGGAATATCACTTTGAAAAAAAGCCAATAATCTAGTAATATTACCTTCCGCAAGAATTTCGATTACCTTATCTGCGTGCGACAAACCCGTCTGCGGTCTTGCCTCGGGATGATTATTGAGCATAACCGCAATCATTCTATTTGTTACCTCTTCATCCGCTTCTAATCCGGTTAGCGGATAGATATGTACAGTTGATTCTGGTTCCGCTGGTTCTTCAATGACTTCCTCTTCAACCGGATCTTCTTCAGTCTTCTCATCTAGAGCACCTTCATTATCATTAGAACACGCAACAAATACCAACAGTAAAATAAAAACAAATAATAATTTTTTCAATACGATTACCACCTTTTTCACTAGTCATAACCAAATATCGACATGCAATCTGTTGCATGTCGATTAAACTATTCTTATTATTTCAAAACTTTAGCGCATTATCGCCGGGAATAAGATATCTTTTTTCTTGACGTCTACTATTCCTAACGGTGTAATCCGTACAAAAGGTAAATTCATCGACGACAAAAACAGTAAATTATACGGGGGGATCCTGATACTGATAGCCGTGGTCAATTAAAATGGCTTTCATTTTTTTATCTTCCGCCATTAACTTCGGCATACTACCATCATACAACATGCCTGCTATATTTAGCGGCAGTTCAAATATAACTTCTCCCTCCTGCACTAATACGATACCCCCCCACCAATTTCCTTCATTCTCGCAAAAGCGATTAATAAATCGGATTTACTTTTACCAATTAAGACAATATCACCTGTTAAGGAATAGGAACTCGCTAAACCTCCGAGTGTTTTGGTAAATCCTTTTATAATCGTATTCACACGCCACTCACCTTCCCGATCCGCTAACATCAGAAAGGATTCATCAGTAGAATTAATGATTTTTTCCGTATTCGCATCAATTGAAATCGGGTATGGCTTCATAATTACATCGTTCACCATTTTCAATCCCACTGGCATGGAGAATTGCAAATCGCGCTCCATTAATTGCCAATCTAATTCTAATTTTCCTAACCCATATTTTTCCCAATCAATCTCCACTTCCTGTTTCACCAATTCCCCATCTTTTTTTAGCCACTTCCCTTTCGCCAAGACAGATTCTGGTGTGGCATTATTAGACGAACTTAGAATATTCACATGGGCCACACGTCCTGGGGGGGCAATGCCGCCGAGACGCTCTTCTAAATGAAATTGTTCCGCTGCATTATAGGTTCCCATCATATATGCTTCAATTTCAGGCACACCGCAATCAATCGCAATTTGAATACATTGATTTATAATGCCATTCTCATAAAAGGAAGGCGTTGAACCATCAGTTGTCATCGTTAAAAAATCATAAGAGTTTATTCCTAACTCTTGTAGCTCTTTTAATAATTTCTCCAAATCTGGTCGAACCGATGAATTTCGTAATCCGACACGATATCCCATTGAAATTCGATTAAAGACTTCTTCTCCTGATAATGCTTCATGATCAGAGCTTACACCTAATAATTTCAACTTGACCAAGGTACTTTCTGAAGCACCCGGAAAATGACCTTCGACAGGCTTCCGTAACCGTTTTGCCTCTTGTATCCAATATAGAATACGATCGTCATCTCGAATCACTTGTGGCCATGCTGTAAGTTCTCCACCCTGAACAACTGCCTCATGCTGTAACCAGGCGTGCACATCTTCATCATTAAAAATTTCCTTCTCTTCGTTTATGACAGACTGCGAATCAAAGCGTGCCCACCAATACATTGAGACAGGTAACTTCATGAAATCCTCTATCAAAGAAAACGCTTTCTCCCTACTTGTTAAATAAAGCCATGGTAAGTTGTCATTCATCAATGTTGTTGTTCCTGTTTGTCCGGCATACATAGCTAATTCATAAGGGTTATAAAGTTGAAAAGGGTGAGCATGTGGCTCAACATAACCTGGTACAATATACTTTCCTGTACAATCGACCACTTCTACACCTTGTAATGATTCAGGTAACCTGGTACCTACATATACAATCCGGTCTTTATGAATCCAGATATGTGCTTCCAGCCATTTACGCAAAAACACATTTAAATAATAGGCGTTTTTTAACAGTATGGTTGGTTGCTCTTTTCCATCAATTACCGCAACTTGCTTGCGAATTTCTTTATTTCTCCATCTATATAAATGTTCCTTCATACTTATCTCCTCAACTTCTTTTAATGTTTCCCTTTATTCTAACACGTACTGATAGCGTTTGCATTGTGATTTATTTACAAATTTATGACTTTTTTTTAGGCAGATCTACGTAAAATAAGTAGCATAATAAATGATATCTGTTTAGTGTAGTATAATAGACAGCAAAGGAGGATGACTTTTATGACAGACTTTACGCATATAAATCAACAGGGCAGAGCAAAAATGGTGGATATTACTGATAAAGAAATAACAAGCAGAACTGCCATTGCACGCTCGAGTATTTTTGTCACAAAAGAAATCTATACGAAAATCGAGGATAAAACCATTGGAAAAGGGGGGGATGTGCTTTCCGTAGCACAAGTAGCAGGTATTATGGCAGCAAAGCAGACCTCTACTATAATTCCAATGTGTCATCCTTTACCATTAAGTGGCGTGAATATTCAATTTAGCTGGCAACAAGAATCTGAAAAGTATGAATTAATTATTAAGGTTGAGGCAAAAACAAAAGGGAGCACAGGCGTCGAAATGGAAGCTTTAACAGCTGCCTCTGCTACAGCGTTAACTGTCTATGACATGTGCAAGGCTGTTGACAAAGGAATGATCATTGGCCAAACATACCTAATTGAGAAAACCGGCGGAAAAAGCGGGACATATCGGAGAGAGAATTAATCACTCAAATGTTATTGAGTGATTAATTCTTTTTTGGTGTAACTTTTTTACTATTTATACGTTGTTAGGATAGAAAATCACAGAACAGATAATTTTGTTAATATCGAACCAAAAGTACCTATTATGATCGAAAAATCAAAGAATATCACTTTGAAATTATTGGTGATTCATTTGAAACTGCACAGTTTAAAAGAATCAATAAATAACGATCAGCTTATTAAGACTGTTCGTTATTTATCCACTCCTCTATATACGGCCAGACTTTAACTAATTTTGCTTGCCTTGTTAAATACTCTAAATCTAAATCATGTTGGTGAATCAAAAACATTCTATGAGCCCATTCGTAATCTTCATCTTCTTTTGGATAGGTTGTAGAAAATACAATTGCTTCTAATCGATGAATAATCATATCCTCCACACTTATAACATATAGCGCTTTTCCATTAGGAAGTTCTAATTCTACTACAAGATCATCACTTCCTTCGAGAAAATTCGAAGGAACTTCTACTGCTAATTCTAAATCTGTATGATACCATTGTCTCTCTGCACGAGTAAAATGTAATTGAGAAAGCAGCTCATCAAATTGTTTCCATCCATCACTGACAAAATCAATATCATGTGTTTGATAATCATTTCTAGTATAAATTTCCACAGCCAATCCGCCTACAATAATTGGATATATATTTTTTTCACTCATATATTCCGTAACCATCGATGCAAATTCTAATTGCCGATCAAACTTTGGTAATTGTTTTAACCTAGGGAATGTTTTTTTGATTTCTTTAACGGTAATCATAATACATTTTCCTTTTGGAAATACGTTTAATTTTGCCTTCTGCTAGTGCCTTTTCCCATCTTGCTACTGCAATTTTATCGAGAGCTTCTCTTTCTCCTGATGATCTTGTCCTTGATCTTTTGCGTCTGGTGGATGGTAGCGATTTTTGAATTGTCTCATTCGCATACTTGCGGTTTTGGTTAATGTTCTCTTCAATCTGCTCCATTGTTTTCCTTCTCAATTTCACTACCACCTTTCTTTTTCTATTATTATATCCAGAAATTACTCTATTTCACCAGTAAATCTATAAAGTGAGACTTCAATCAGTGGGAGTTTTTGACTCCCACTGATTGTTAGCGAAACTTATCAGGATGGTTATCGTCCGTTTATCCCCCCCCACTTAGCTTCTTTGCTTATGCTCGAATCTTGAAGTGGGGGGTTTTACGGACGGTTAGCGCCGTGATAAATCTTTCTTTATTTCTCGCATAACGTGTCCTAATTCCGGAATAATTAAGCGCTCCATCGCTAACTTAACGGCACCTGAGGATCCTGGTGTCGCAAAAACTACCTTATTTTGAACTACTCCTGCCGTTGCTCTAGAGAGAATGGCCGCCGATCCAATGTCTTCTTGGAAGCTTAACACACGAAAAATCTCTCCGAATCCTGGCATGACCTTGTCCAGTAAGCTCTCCACTACCTCAATCGTTACATCCCTCTTAGCAATTCCTGTACCACCATTTATTAAAATCACTTCCACATCTTTCTGCTTGAGAGCTTCATCAATAGCTTGTTTAATCTCTGTTCTTTCATCTTTAACAATATCATATGCATTAACATGATGATGATTCTCTGCTAAGTATCGCTTCATTAATTGACCACTTTTGTCAGTCTCTTTGGTTCGTGTATCGCTTACAGTGATGATTTTACAATTCACTATTTTTGGCGCCTCTTTTTTATGTTCTTCTGACATATATTTGCTCCTTTAATGGTTAATGAATTCTTTTGCAAGATATAGGTGTGTCTGTCGTCGGGATCATGCATGATATCTCGACAACAGACACATTTTTTACATGTATACATTAGTTTTTATAAAGTGAGACTTCAATCAGTGGGAGTTTTTGACTCCCACTGATTGTTAGCGAAACTTATCAGGATGGTTATCGTCCGTTTATCCCCCCCCACTTAGCTTCTTTGCTAATGCTCGAATCTTGAAGTGGGGGGGGTTTTACGAACGGTTAGCGCCGTGATAAAAATATGTCTCCAACCAATCTAAGAATAGCTGATAGTCTTGTTCTACTTGTCTTTTATAAAATCGCGACCATAAGACCATCTCATGAATGAAAGCATCTTTATTCTTTTCGATTGTCTCCGAGATGACATCCTCACTATGATAGTCTAACAGATCCTCACGGATATCCTGGTCTGCACGAGCATGAACCTTAGCTGCTATTTTACCCATGATCTTTACTGACTGTTCCAGTGGCTTTTTCTCCGTTATATCTTTTGGAGAAATATCTTTATCAAAGGCACACCGTTCTCTCACATAAAATTCACGATTACCAATTGTCATATAACCTAAATAGGCATCTGCTTTGTGGTGCATCGCCTTTTCGGTAGCTACAACACGTTTTCCTTGATGACGGTGCGTTTCCCAAAAGCTTTTATTATAAGGCACAAAGTAGGCAGGGATTGCTGGACGAACCTCTTTCACTTCTAATATTACGTCATCATGATCGTACGCACGTGTACCTTCAACTAGCACAAAGTATCGCTTTAAACCAGTAGAAGCAACACCTGCACCTGTTCTTTTAACAATATCTTTTATTTCATAATGCTCGTCACCTTTATATAAGTCCTTTGGCAACGATTGAAGATATTGATCCCAGTTTTCTTTCATCTCTTTATATTCTTTAGCTGTGACTTCCGCTAACTTATCCTTCTCACGATTAAACTCTCGTTCTCCTTGTTGGTTAACAATTGTTTGCTTGTGTAATTCATGCGAGGCTGTCCGTTTCTCTAACTTTTTTAATACTTTTTTAATCGGACCTTTCGTATTTTTTATTGTAAAGTTTAACTTTGTCGGATCTTTTTCTCGTTCAGCAAATTTCTTTATCTTTTTCCGATATGATTTCAAAAAGGCGACAACTAATTCATCTCGATCTTTCTCATCGGCGATGCCCTGTTGGTCAGCTAATAATCGAATACTTACTACCATACGTAAGATATCGTACAAATAAGAACCGAGATACCCTTCATCGAAATCATCTACATCGAACACATTATTTCCGTTTTCATCTTGGAAACTGCTAAAATTATCAAAATGCATATCGCCCATAATCCAAGTTGGTTTGTCCTCGGGGGGGGTGTGAAAGCTAAATGGTATTTTTGTCACATCATAATAAAAAAGATAAGCACTTCCACGATAAAAACTATACGGATCTTGTTTCATCTTATGATATTTGTTTCTTCGTTCATTGTTTGATAATTCCATCACGTAGCCATCTAACTGTTCTAAAATCGTATGTAATGATTGTTTCCGTAATAGGCGATTTGTTTCTTTGACTTTCGTTTGAATATTATGTACCACTAAGATCCCTCCAAGGAAGATAATAGTTTTAGTTTATCATAGATTACTGCAAAGATTGAGCTTCACCTTTATATTCTAAAGCAATTGCTTCGGCATCTTTTAACTTAGCTTTATACAAAATAATTTCACCAGTAGGAGGCTCAGGTGTATTATCATCAAAGGAAAAATCCTCCCCCCCTAATGCAATCGTCCATTCCGCTTGATCATTTTCTGATAAAACAATCGCTAGTGTTCCAAATTGTTGTACGTGATCCCAGTCAAAAAAATGATCGTTGCCCTGTTGCATGATGGTAATTCCATTCGAATTAGCGGTAACTTGCGAATTTCCTCCTTGCCACTTCCCGCGTATGTGACTACTGACATAATAATAGGACGTACCATCCTGCGATCGCCATAGGTCCCAACAAATTGCTGGATATCTTGATTTTTGTCCATGTAAGTTAAAACCGCTATATCATCCGTTAACCATTTGAGGTTTCCTACTCTATCAATAGCGTCTGGAACCTCTTGATGAGGTCGACCAAATAGTTTAAAATAACTGCGATAATATGTTGCTTCCCCAGTTTCTCTTTTCTTCTTGATAGCGAACACTTCTTTCCCATTTGGAGACAAATTCGTAATATTTTTTATTTCTTGATTCCTTTCATACATTAAGTAGACATTTATAGAAATCAAAATTACTATAATACTAGTAATTAAAGTTATAAACTTTTTATTAAGCGAAATCATTAAGAAGATGCTAATTCCAAGAAAAGTCACAATCACCATATTAAATAAGTAGAATAAGCGATCATCAATATACTCTGCTTGATAGATATATTGGACGATGAGACTACATACTTGCAAACAGAAAAAAACAAGTGTGACCAAAAAGGTAAGAATTCCCATTCTTTTAACCCATTTTTTCATTTTCCGGCTCTACCTCCTCTACAAACTCCCAAGTATGACCATTGTCTGTCGAAATGAACTTTGCTTTTATCAAACCATTTCTATAATAATCACCATTTGGACCCTGTTCCATAATTAGTTCTAAGTGGTCCTTTTCTTTTATTGGGGGGGCTCTTGCTATTACAAATACTTTTTCATACTTATTGGGCATATTAAATACAGCCTGTTCCCATGTTTCTCCTTGATCGTTTGTAACATATAGAGTGGGTGCTTCAGGATTAATCGTACCGTACGACATAAATCCTGTATTCTGATCGACAAAACTCCCATCTGCCACAAGTCTTGTTGAATCAGGTGTACTTATAATCTGCCAATTCTCTCCTTGATCATTTGATAGATAAATAGCAGATGCTTCCTGCGACATCGTGCGATCAAACGTAAAAATAACAGTCCAAAATCCGTCATTTGTTATATTTAATTTTCTAAAACGCATGGCTAATGCTTCATCCTTCACGACACTTTCATTCCACGTTTCACCTTTGTCTTCTGTATAGGTTATTTTAATCGTTTGCGTTTGCCAATCTTCACCTTCTGAATATAAAAACGCTACTAATTCTTCTGTCATTTCATAACTTCCGCCGATTAGTTCTTGTCTATTACCCTGATATTCTCCAGCAAAAAGCTGGTCCATTTCAATAGGTACTTCATTCCATTTTTCCCCATTATCATATGTAATATGAAGTTGATTATTTTGCAAAGAATAGTTTAAATCACTTGATGTCTTTATTGCTTCTAAAGGCTGCTTTTCAGGCTCGGAAATCCCTTCCGTTTGTGGTGTTTTTATTAATTTTGCTTCTGGTGAAAGTAAAGGTTCACGACTTTCATAAATAATAATCAGAAAGGCTATACCTACTACCATTAAACTACTGATAGCTATCATTATATTTTTCAACAGAGCACCCTCCTTTTCCATTATATACTAATTATAACGGATAAAAGCTCTAAGTCCATCATTTTCACATGCGAATTTCTCGATTCGCTTGCTTAAAATGGATAAAAACTACTCAACTGTAGTAGATGAGTAGTTTTGAACATTAATAGGTTATTATGATTTCATTTCCGGTTTTCTCGCATATTAAAGCACCACAGTTCTCATCAACTGTGGTGCTTACTTAGGACTATTAATTGGAAAAACCTATATCTTTACGATAGAAAAAGCCATTTGACTCATCAAAACGAGAGAGGTATTTATAAATTTCTGTTTGAGCTTTTTCAGGGCTATTTTGCAGGGAGCCAACCAGAAGGACTCGACCACCATTAGAATGGAAGCTACCATCCTCTGATAGTGCGGTTCCTGCATGAATAACATACACATCGTTGTCAGCTACTAAATCTGGCAGTTTTATATTTTTAGCATAGGATCCGGGATAACCTTTGGATGCGACAACAGTTCCGATCGCATAGCCATCCTTCCATTTCAAGCGTGGATCTTTGCCCGCTGTTACATCTTCGATCACCTGGATCAGATCATTTTCTAATAAGGGCAGCACACTTGTGTTTCCGGGTCACCAAATCGGGCATTAAATTCAATGACTTTTATTCCCTCTTTTGTTTGGATTAATCCTCCATAGAGCACTCCGGTATAGGTTCGACCTTCCTGCTTCATTCCTTTTGCCACTGGTTTAAGGATTTTTTCAACCGTATATTCTATATCTGTTGGTTCAAGATCTGGAACTGGTGAAAAGGCACCCATACCACCAGTGTTGGGGGGGCCTTCATCATTCTCATAAGCGCGTTTGTGGTCACGGGCAGGTATCATTGGGTATACATTTTCGCCATGAACAAAAGCAAAAAGTGAAAATTCTTTCCCTTCTAAGTACTCTTCAATCACAACACGGCTTCCTGCCTCACCAAATTTATTATCTATCAACATATCTTCAACTGCATCCAATGCTTGCTGTTCCGACATTGCAACAACTACACCTTTGCCGGCTGCCAGTCCATCTGCTTTGATAACAATCGGCGCACCTTCTTTTTGTATGTAAGCCTTAGCCTTCTCTATATCTGTAAACGTCTGATAATTTGCTGTTGGGATATCATATTGTTTCATAAACGCTTTGGCAAAGTCTTTACTTCCTTCGATTAATGCTGCAGCTTGGGTCGGGCCAAAAATTTTGAGATTGTTATTACGAAATATATCGACTATTCCTTTGTAAGTGGTACTTCCGGGCCAACAATTGTCCAATCGATTTGATGTTTCAATGCAAAATCAACTAATTCATCAATCGCATCATCCTTAATTGCTACACATGTCGCATCATTTGCGATCCCGCCATTTCCAGGCGCTGCATAAATATTTGACACACGTTTACTTTCTTTTAACTTTTTGACGATGATATGCTCACGGCCACCGCCACCGATTACTAACACTTTCATAAGACAGCCTCCTTTTGATGACAAATCAACTTGATATAGGAAAGGATTCTCAACATGTTGAGAATCCTGCTTGTTTAATGCTTGAAATGACGCATTTTTGTTAATACCATGGCAATACCATGCTTATTACATTCATCAATGGAATCCTGATCACGTATGGAGCCACCTGGTTGGATAATTGCTTTAATACCTGCTTTTGCAGCATTTTCTACTGTGTCTGGCATTGGGAAAAAAGCATCAGACGCCATCACGGCACCATTTGCTTTGTCACCTGCCTGTTCAAAAGCAATTGCTGCTGCTCCCACGCGATTCATTTGACCAGCGCCAACGCCTAGTGTTTGATCAGCTTTTGCAACTACAATCGCATTGGATTTAACGTGCTTCACAACTTTCCATGCAAAAAGGAGCTCATCTATTTCCTTGGCGTCTGGTTGACGATCGGTAACTATTTCTAAATCATTGGCTGATATTTTGCCATTATCCCGATCTTGCACAAGTAGTCCACCGATAACGCTGACCACCTTTTTATTATCCGTTTCATTGATTTCCATTGATGTTTCTAATAAACGGATATTCTTCTTTACCGTTAATATTTCCATCGCTTTTTCTGAAAAACTTGGTGCAATAACAATCTCTAAAAATATATCTTTTAGCTGATCTGCTGTCGCTTCGTCTACTTCATGATTGAGGGCTACGATGCCACCGAAGATCGAAACGGGATCTGCTTGATATGCTTTCTGAAATGCTTCTGAAATTGTTTCACCAATTCCCACTCCACAAGGATTCATATGTTTTACGGCAACGGCTGCTGGCTGTTCGCCAAATTCTAAAACAATCTCTAATGCTGCATTTGCATCCTGGATATTATTATACGACAGCTCTTTGCCGTGTAGTTGTTTGGCATTGGCAATCGATGCCCCTTTGACATTACCTTCTTTATAGAAGGATGCTTGTTGATGGGGGTTTTCACCGTAACGTAATGATTGAATCTTTTCAAATGTCTGGGTAAAGGTTTCCGGATCTTCTGTGCCTGTAATATCAACAAAATAGTTAGCGATCATGGCATCATAATTTGCCGTATGACGGAATACCTTTGCTGCTAATGTTTTGCGGAATGCTGATGTTCCACCATTTTCCCCCCCTAAGTTTTCTAGTACTGCATCATAATCTGCCGGATCAACTACTACGGTTACATCACGGAAGTTTTTCGATGCTGCCCGGAGCATGGTTGGTCCACCGATATCAATATTTTCAATCGCATCTTCTTCGGTTACCTCTGGATTTGCGATTGTTTCTTTGAATGGATAAAGATTGACAACAACTACATCAATCGGTGCAATGTCACGCTCTGCTAATTGCTTGATATGTGAATTATCATCACGGCGAGCCAGTAAACCTGCGTGGATAATAGGATGTAATGTTTTAACACGGCCATCTAAAATTTCATCGAATCCGGTTATTTCGGAAACTCCTTTTGCCGGTACGCCTGCTTCTTGCAGTTTCTTTAATGTGCCACCTGTCGAAATTAATTCATAGCCTAGTTCATCTAATCCTTTTGCAAAAGGAACTAAATTGTTTTTATCTGATACACTTAATAATGCGCGTTTTTTCAACGTTATTCCCCCCCTCTCGTAATTAACTTCTGAAGTGTAGCTGGATAGAGTTTATGCTCGACTTGTTGAATCGCCTTTTGCAACTCAGCTCTTGTCATATTTTCGTTTAAATTAACGGCTTGTTGTGCAATAATCTTGCCTGTATCCATACCTTCATCAACGTAATGAATCGTCACACCTGATACTTTTACACCTGCTTCAAAAGCTTGTCCAATTGCATCTAAACCTGGAAAGGAAGGCAAGAGGGATGGATGAATATTAATAATTTTTCCTTCGAACGGTTGCAGCAATGTATCTCCGATTAAACGCATGTACCCTGCTAACACAATCCAATCGATCGTTTCTTCCTGAAGAACCTCTACTAGTTTTGCTTCAAACATCTGTTTATTTCGATATTGTTTTGGATCAAATACAAAAGTAGGCGTACCATTTTCATTAGCCTTTTCGACTACTTTTGCATTTGGCTTATCACATACAAGTAAAGCTACCACTGCATCTAGTCTACCATTTTTCGTGGCTTCGACAATAGCATCATAATTACTTCCAGTACCTGAGGCGAAGATTGCTATTTTAGTCATTAAGGAACTTCACCCCCCCTGCTTCTTCTGTAACTTCACCGATCACATAGGCTTCTTCTCCAATATCTGCTAATAATTGGAGTGCCATATCTGCTTCATGTGCTTCAACAATGACAGCCATTCCGATCCCCCCCATATTGAAGACGCCATACATATCTTCTTCTTTTAAACTTGCCTGTTGTTGCAGGTAAGCAAAAATAGCTGGCTTTTGCCATGAATCTTTTTTAATAGCTACACCTAAATTTGCAGGTAATGCACGGGGGGGGAGATTCTCATAAAAGCCACCACCTGTGACATGACTAATCCCTTTAATGGTCAGATCTGATTTTAATTGTTGAATCGCATTGGTGTAAATTTTAGTAGGTTCAAGCAATGCTTCGCCTAATGTTGTGGATAGTTCTTTGATATCGTCCTGATAACTTAAGCCATTATCATTTATTATTTTACGAACTAAGGAGAAGCCGTTGGAATGTACACCAGATGAGGCTAAACCGATTATTTTATCTCCGGGATTAATGGATTCACCCGTAATGATTTGCTTTTTGTCAGCGATTCCCACTACAAAACCTGCTAGGTCGTATTCATTTTCCTCATACATTCCTGGCATTTCCGCAGTTTCGCCGCCGATCAACGCGGTATTACTTTGCACACAACCGTCTGTAATGCCTTTCACAATCTGCTCTATTTTTTCTGGCTGATTTTTGCCACAAGCGATATAGTCTAAGAAAAATAGTGGCTCTGCACCTTGGGCGACAATATCATTGACACACATCGCAACTAGATCAACACCAACTGAATCATGCTTATCCATTGCAAAAGCAAGCTTTAGTTTTGTTCCGACACCATCTGTACCAGAGACCAATACCGGTTCTTCGTAAGAAAATTTACTTAAATCGAACAGGCCTGCAAAAGCCCCGACACCTCCGATTACTTCCGGTCGATTCGTTTTTGCAATATGCTTCTTCATTAAATCTACTGCTTGGTATCCTGCATGGACATCGACACCTGCATCTTTATAAATATCACTCATTATATGAACTCCTTTTTGTGCGCAAAAGTTTTTATGGCCACTTTTGGTGAGTTTATGGCCACTTCAATGCTTTTTATGGCCACTTTTCTCACTTTTTTGGCCACTTTAAGACGTTTTATGGCCACTTTTAATTGTTTATTGGCCACTTTACTCTTTATATGCTGGAATCACAGTGTCTGGATAAATCTCGGTAGGATAATTTCCGGTAAAACAGGCTTGGCATACTCCAAATTGCTTTTGATCTCGATCTGCTACAATCGATGTTTCTAATCCTTCCGTTGACAAAAAGGATAAGCTGTCAGCACCGATGATTTCACGCATTTCTTCAATTGAATTATTTGCTGCGATTAATTCTCCCTTATTAGAGGTATCAATACCATAGTAACATGGATTTTGAATTGGTGGAGAAGCGATTCGCACATGCACTTCCGTTGCACCTGCTTCTTTTAAAAGGCGAACAATACGACGGCTGGTTGTTCCGCGTACGATCGAGTCATCGACCATCACGACACGTTTGCCATCGACAATCCCTCTTACTGGCGAAAGCTTCATTTTCACCCCCCCTTGTTCACGAAGTTCCTGGGAAGGCTGGATGAATGTTCTGCCAACATAACGATTTTTGATTAATCCTAATTCATAAGGAATTCCAGCTGCTTCAGAGAAACCAATTGCTGCTGAAATACTTGAATCTGGCACCCCCCCTGTAACCACATCTGCCTCTACTGGTGCTTCGATTGCTAATTGTTTTCCCATTGTTTTACGGTTAGCGTGCACATTTTTTCCATTCAAATCGCTGTCCGGTCGGGAAAAATAAACGTATTCCATCGAGCATAATGTCCGTTGCATCGGAGTAGTAAATTGTTTTGCTTTAAATCCGTCTTCATCAATTATAATTAATTCCCCCCCTGGTCTTACTTCACGCTCGTAAGTTGCACCAATTAAGTCAAAAGCACAGGTTTCTGAAGCAACAACATAGGCATCACCTAAGCGGCCAATCGATAACGGACGTAACCCACGCGGATCTAATCCGACAAACATTTGGTCCTCTGTTAAAATAGAGAAAGCATAGGCACCTTTGATCATACCTAACGCAGAAACAATCGCTTCTTCCATTGGTAAATGACCACTTCGCTTGATTAAATGGGCGATCACTTCTGTGTCTGACGTGGTTTGTAATATACTACCTTGTGCCTCTAGTTGGCTTTTTAATTGATGGGCGTTTACTAGATTACCATTGTGGCTAATGCCATACTTTTCGTTTGTGAGCGAAACACTAATGGCTGAACATTCTCATACCCACCGCCACCTTGTGTGGCATAACGGACATGACCAATTGCGGCATTTCCTTGTAAGCGAGAAAATTGGTCCTCGGAAAAGACATCATTTACTAATCCCACACCTTTGTGCACATTTAGTTTCTCGCCATCTGTCGTAACAATTCCTGCACCTTCTTGTCCACGATGCTGCAGGGCATGCAAGCCATAATAGGTCAATTCAGCAGCCTTCTCATGTCCCCCCCAGATCGCAAATACACCACATTCTTCGTTTAAGCCTTTGATTTCAGCAAGCACGGGATAGCTCCTTTCCACAGTTGCTGTAATGTTTCCACGTTTTCTGTGATTACTTCTTTTTCACCATTTCTCACGTTCAAATAATTGGATGCTGTTACCGTCCCAAGTAATGTCACATCTTCTACTTGTGCTTCAAATTTATCGCGGTCAGCTTCACGTATCGATACTAAAAAGCGTGACTGTGATTCACTAAATAAAGCCGTTGTCAGATCGCCTTCTACCTGTATATCTGCACCAAAGCCTTTGCCATTAAAAAGCGATTCTGCTAAAGCGACGCCAAGTCCACCTTCAGACAAATCGTGAGCAGAACGAACCAGTCCCGAACGTATGGCGGTTAGCAATTGCTCTTGGTGTTTGGCTTCCACATCTAAATCAATTGCTGGGGCCTTGCCAAAGTATTTGCCCTCTAACAGGTTCTGTAATTCACTGCCGCCGAATTCTGCGTTCGTTTCACCAATCAGATAAACAAGATCGCCTTCGTTTTGGAAATGGGAAGGTGTAATATGCTTTAATGACTCATGCAGTCCTACCATGCCTACCACCGGAGTTGGAAAAATCGCCTGACCGTTTGATTCATTGTATAGCGATACATTGCCACTAATTACAGGTGTGTTAAGGCGTAAACTTGCTGCACTCATCCCATCGACGCTTTTTTCCATTTGCCAGAAGTTCTCTGGTTTATCTGGATTTCCGAAGTTCAAGCCGTCCGTTAATGCTAACGGTTTGGCACCAGATGCGACGATATTTCGGGCTGCTTCAGCGACAGCAATTTTGCCGCCAACTTCTGGATCTAAATAAATGTAACGGGAATTACAATCGATCGTCATCGCAATCGCTTTATCATATCCACGCACGCGAACAACCGCTGCATCTGAACCAGGCGAGAAGACGGTATTCGCCTGAACCATGGAATCATATTGATCATAGACATATTCTTTACTTGCGATCGTTGGTTGTTGTAATAATTGTTTCAATGTTTCCGTATGGTTCGTTATGTCTGGCCTATACGCCGGCATGGTTTGATATTCCTGATAATAGTCCGGTACTTTGGATTCTTTATGAAAAATTGGTGCATCTTCAGCCAAGTTATCGACTGGAATATCTGTTACCACTTCACCTTTATGCACTAATCGAAACATTTTATCTTCTGTTACATGTCCTACCGCAACAGCTTCTAAATTATATTTTTTAAAAATATCAATAATTTCTTGTTCTTCGCCTTTTTTCACGCATAGAAGCATACGCTCCTGTGATTCAGATAGCATCATTTCATATGCTGTCATATTCGCTTCACGCTGTGGAATCAGGTCCAGATTCATTTCCATTCCCATGCCTGCCTTACTGGCCATTTCACTTGCAGACGATGTAAGACCTGCTGCACCCATATCCTGAATACCAATTAACGCATCTGAGTGAATCACTTCTAAACATGCTTCAATTAATAACTTTTCCATAAAAGGGTCTCCAACTTGTACGTTAGATCGTTTGCTTTCTGAATCCTCGGACAAATCTTCAGACGCAAAAGTTGCTCCGTGAATGCCGTCACGGCCTGTTTTTGAGCCAACATACATGATCGTGTTACCTGCACCCGGGGGGGCAATTCCCTTCTGAATATCCTTCGTATCGATTAAGCCTACACACATGGCATTCACTAATGGATTTCCCTGATAACAATCGTCAAATTGTACTTCCCCGCCAACTGTTGGTACACCGACACAGTTTCCATAACCGGCAATACCGTGGACCACCTCATCAAAAAGGTATTTGACACGACCTGTGATTAAGTTACCAAAACGTAAAGAGTTTAGAGAAGCTATTGGACGTGCTCCCATCGAAAATACGTCACGAATGATCCCACCAACACCTGTTGCAGCACCTTGATAAGGCTCCACTGCTGAAGGGTGATTATGACTTTCGACTTTAAATACGACACCCTGGCCATCACCAATATCAACGACCCCCCCCGCACCTTCACCAGGTCCTTGGACAACCTGTGGACCTTCCGTTGGAAACTTACTTAATAGTGGTTTCGACGTTTTATAACTGCAATGTTCCGACCACATCACGGAGAAAATTCCGATCTCTGTGAAATTTGGGCGGCGACCCATAATAGTCTTAATCATATCGTATTCTTTATCTGTTAAACCCATCTCCTGATAGACTTTATCTTGTTCAATTTGTTCCGGGGGGGTTACTTCAGACGCCTGCAACATAACGTTCCCTCCAGTTTTCCAGCATTGATTGGAATAGTTTTAAGCCATCATCACTGTTCAAAATAGCTTCTACTGCTCGTTCCGGGTGTGGCATCATGCCTAACACATTTCCTTGTTCATTGATGATTCCAGCAATATCGTGGACAGAACCATTCGGATTATTTTGGTACGTAAACACAATTTGGTTATTTTCTTTTAATCTAGCAAGTGTTTCATCATCACAATAATAGTTTCCGTCATGATGGGCAATTGGAATGGAAATCACTTCACCTTTTTCATATTTTGTCGTAAACAAGGTATGATTATTTTCTACGACTAAGTCCTCAAAGTGACACATGAATTTCAAGTTTTTGTTACGAAGCATTGCACCTGGAAGTAAACCAGACTCTAACAGGATTTGAAATCCGTTACAAACACCAAGGATTGGAATGCCATTCGCTGCTTGTTGACGAAGCTGCTGGACAATATTGGAAGTAGATGCAATCGCTCCTGAGCGAAGATAATCACCATACGAGAAACCACCTGGAAGAAGTATGGCATCATATCCTTCCAAGTTTGCTTCCTTATACCATAATAAATCTGCTTCTTCCCCGAGGGCATCCTTGGCCGCATAATACATATCGCGATCACAATTCGAACCTGGAAAAACAATGACAGCAAACCTCACTGTATAACCCCCCTCTTCCACTGTATAGGAATAGTTTTCAATGACTGGATTTGCCAGCAATTTGTTACACATTTCTTCTATCTCTTGTTCAATATTGGCATCATCATTTACCGTTAATTCTAAATATTTTCCAACACGTACTTCATTTACATGATCATAGCCTAATGTATTTAAAGAACCTTGAACTGCTTTTCCCTGTGGGTCTAATACACCCTCTTTTAATGTAATGTGAACTTTTACTAGTTTCATTGTTTTGCCTCCAGTCGTGTTAATATATGGTCATAGACAGTGACTAAATCGCCTAAATCCTCACGAAATACATCTTTATCCATCTTTTCACCTGTTGCAATGTCCCACAACCGGCATGTATCTGGACTGACTTCATCTGATAAGATAATATCACCATGCGCATTCCGTCCGAATTCTAATTTGAAGTCGACAAGCTGTAAATTAATTTCTTTAAAGAAAGCTTGCAAATATTCATTTACCTGACGTGCCATTTCTTTTAATTGTTGGAGATCCGATTCGGTTGCATCCGTTAAAAGCAAGGCATGTTCATCGTTAATTAAGGGATCACCCAGTTCATCCTTCTTATAAAAAAATTCTACTAATGGAGGATTGAAAATCGTTTTTTCCTTTATACCTGTGCGACGAACAATACTACCTGCGGCGACATTTCGTACGACCACCTCTAATGGAATAATCGTAGTTTTCTCCACCAACTGCTCTGTTTCATTTAAAGCTTCTTTAAAATGACTCTTTACTCCATGCTGATGTAAATAGTCAAATACTTTAGCCGAAATTAAATTGTTATATCGACCTTTTCCTTGAAATTTTGCTTTCTTCTCTCCATTGAATGCTGTGGCATCATTTTTATAAGATAAAATTAACAGCTCAGGATTACCTTCTACCGTAAACACCTGTTTTGCTTTTCCTTCATATAACAGCTTGTCCTTCATTTCCATTACACTCCTTATGCTAGACCGATTTTTTGAAAATTTGATCGACATTTTTTAAGTGATAGGTATAATCAAAGCAATCATCTAATTGCTCGTTTGATAATAGATTGGTAATCTGCTCTTCCTGCTCGATTAACTGACGAAACGGTGTAGCTGTTTCCCATGCTTTCATCGCATTTGGCTGCACAATATCATATGCTTGCTCACGGCTCATTCCCTGATCAATCAAAGAAAGTAATACACGTTGCGAGAAGATCACACCATAGGTACAGTCAATATTTCGTTTCATATTTTCTGGGAATACCGTTAAGTTTTTGACAATGTTGCTAAAACGATTGAGCATGTAATTTACGGCAATCGTTGCATCTGGTAAAATAATCCGTTCTGCTGAGGAATGGGATATATCCCGTTCATGCCATAAAGACACATTTTCATAAGCTGTCATCATATACCCACGAACGACACGTGCCATACCCGTCATATTCTCTGAACCGATTGGATTACGTTTATGCGGCATTGCTGAAGAGCCTTTTTGACCTTTTGCAAAAAATTCTTCGACTTCACGGGTTTCTGTTTTTTGCAATCCACGGATTTCCGTTGCGAATTTTTCAATCGAGTTGCAACCAAAGCTAACGTTGACATGTATTGGGCGTGACGATCTCGCTGCAATGTCTGGGTGGAAACCGGTGCTGCCTGCAGACCTAATTTTTCACAAACATACTCTTCCACATAAGGATCAATATTGGCATAGGTACCAACAGCTCCTGACATTTTACCTGTTTCAATTACTTTCGCCGCTGCATCAAAGCGTTCGAGATTTCGTTTCATTTCTTCATACCAGAGCGCCATTTTTAAACCGAAAGTTGTTGGTTCTGCATGCACACCATGAGTACGACCCATCATTACCGTGTTTTTATGTTCAATCGCTTTTTCCTTTAATATCTTGATAAAGTTAACAATGTCACGACGAATAAGCACATTTGCTTGCTTTAATAAATATGAAAGTGCGGTATCTACCACATCTGTGGAAGTAAGGCCATAATGCACCCATTTTTTTTCGTCGCCTAGTGATTCCGAAACAGCACGAGTAAAGGCCACCACATCATGACGGGTTTCCTGCTCAATTTCGAAAATACGATCGATATTAAAAGAAGCATTTTCTCGTAATTTTTTAACATCCTCTTTTGGAATAACACCTAATTCACTCCACGCTTCGCACGCTAAAATCTCTACCTCAAGCCATGCGTTAAAACGATTTTCACTCGTCCAAATCTCTCCCATTTCTTCTCTTGTATAACGTTCGATCATTCGTGTTTCCTCCTAGTTTTCAATTATCTTTTTTTCTACTAGTTCATTATATATCTTTAACGGATTGTCCCCCCCAATAAATGTGATGTGACCCATTTTACGCAATGGCTTGTTCTCTTGTTTTCCGTACATATGAATATGTGCACTTGGATGGTCCTCTAATTGATTGAAAAAAGGATCGACATCCTTTCCAAGTAAGTTGACCATCACCGCTCCGCCATGTGATTGAATCGGAATCAATGGAAGTCCGCAGATAGCACGGATATGTTGTTCAAATTGAGAAACATCACATGCTTCAATCGTATAATGTCCTGAATTATGCGGGCGTGGTGCTAATTCATTGATTAAAATATCCTCGCCAATTACGAACAACTCGATCGCAAACGTTCCAACCACTCCAATTGTTTCGGCAATTGCCTTGGCTGCTTGACGGGCCTTTTCGGCAATTTTTTCTGAAACACGACCTGGTGCGATCGTCGCATGTAAAATATGATCGCGATGGATGTTTTCTGCTACTGGAAAATATGTGATTTCACCTGTTTGACTTCTAGTAAAAACGATCGATATTTCTTTATCGAATGGTATCCATTTCTCCACGATTAAACGCTCTGAGGAATCGAGCATTTCTGCTGCCTCTTCAATATTACTTGAATCAGAAAGCTTTACTTGACCTTTGCCGTCATAACCGCCGCGACATGTTTTGGCCACCGCTGGATAACCAATTTGTTCAGCTGCCTGTTGTAATTCCTGTTTTGTCGTTACAATTGCAAATTCTGCCACAGGCTGATCACTGTCAACCATCGCCTTTTTCTCGAGTTCACGGTCTTGGGTCACCTGCAATGAATTAGCTCCTTGTGGGAGAATACCTGATTCTTCCAGGATTTGAGCAGCCTTCAAATCAACATTCTCAAACTCATATGTGACGACATCGCAGCGCTCCGCTAATTGCTTTACTGCCGTTAAATCATCATAGGCCGCAATAATTTGATCGTCGGCTACTTGTGCAGTTGGACAGTCTGGAGTAGGATCCAGGGTAATCACTCGATAGCCCATATGCTTGGCTGTAGTTGTCATCATTCTTCCCAGCTGTCCTCCACCAATAATTCCAATCGTTGCCCCAAATAATAATTTATTGATTTGCAAGTTGCTCCCTCATTTCCGCTACTTTTTCTTTTAATTGCTGTTGATGATTCGCTAAACGCTCCGCTACTTTCAGATCTGCTGTACCAATGATTTGCGCGGCTAAAACACCCGCATTCTTAGCTCCTGCTGTACCGATTGCCACCGTTGCAACCGGAACACCACCTGGCATTTGTACAATCGAATATAGAGAATCTAGTCCACTTAATGTGCTTGTTTTAACAGGAACACCGATTACAGGCAAAGTCGTTTTTGCTGCGACCATACCTGGTAAATGTGCGGCTCCCCCCAGCACCTGCAATAATGACCTTAAGTCCTCTATCACGAGCATTTTCGGCGTATTCAAACATGTCTTCTGGAGTTCTATGTGCAGAAATAACTTGTTTTTCGTAATCGATACCTAATTCCTCTAGGGCAAGACATGTATGTTTCATCGTTTCCCAATCCGAAATACTGCCCATAATCACACCAACTTCTACCATAAAATCCCTCTTTCCTCTATTTAACTTGATAGTAAATTCTCGTATTATCTAGTGTTTCCGCTTGGTTATAACTATAAAAAGACCTATTCATCTTCTCTATCAGGAGAGAAGATGAATAGGTCTAAGAATCCGTAACTATTCCGAAAAATTTAAGCACGGAAATCATATGTCATCTTCCCCCCCCATAGTCCATCATTTACGGTGACGGGTAGAAACTTTTGAGCCCTATTCTCAAATTATATGAGGTGGTTATTTGTCAGATTTATTAACTACATCTATATGATAACAAGTTCACTTGAATTCTGTCAACAAAAAAATCGAACATTAAATTGTAATTATATTTTAATGTTCGTGTTTTAGTAATATTGCATCAAATATTATTTTTCTTCCATAGGGAATTAGCTGGCCATTTTCTTCTATAAAAATCGGTTCTTCAACGCGTCTCGTCGGGGAATAACCATCCTGTTTGATTCTGTCCAGACATGTATCAATCGATTCATTCTCCTTCACGATGAACTTCTTCTTGTTGGGCTTGCTGTTCCTCATCTGCCTTTTCGACACTTTTTCGAATCCTCCCTTTCCTGACTTGTTTCACCCAAAAACCACCATAAATTTGTTTTGGTTCATACGTAATAATAAATGCTTTAGGATCAATTGTCTTTATCGCTTCGTATAATTGCAATTCATATTTTCTCGGGGGATAATATTTGCATTGATAAGCGGTCTCCGTCCATTCCATAGGCATACCAACTCGTTACCCCCCCGTATCCTTTTTCTCTTAACTGTTTAGTGAAAGTAATATCCGGATTGGATGATACGACATTAACCGTAATATATCCAAGCGCTAATTTCTCTTCAATCATGGAACCTATCACCACACCTAAACCATAGCCAAGACCATATGCTATTAAGTTCTGTATTTCATTAAGATTGTCTAAAACTAAACCCAAACCCAATGTGTAAATAACGATTTCAAAAGTTCCAATCGTTGCAGCAACATATCGTCTTCCTTTTAAAGTTAAGATGACCCTTAATGTAGAAAGGGAAACATACACAATATTGATCACCATGATAATAATGACCATTATAACAGCATTTTCAAGCATAACAACACCTCGCTAACGCGCACAAGATTATTCTTAGGTTCATAACCTATAGTATAATGAAACAATTTTAACATAGCTAAAGGAGAAAGGGGGGAGAGATAGATCTGGATCCATTTCAGCATATGCATGATTGGAAAAATAATTTAGATAAATTCTTTGGTGGAAACTTTTGGGATGACTTTGATCATATGATCAAACCACCGATTCCAGCTATTAATCTTTATGAATTAGACAATGAATTGATTGTTTATGTTAATTTGCCCGGAATTAAGGATCGTAAACAGGTGAAGGTATTTGTTGATTACAATATACTTGAATTAAAGGGTTCGCTTTTTCCGATTGAGTCATCTGGTAAGTTAATAAAGCAGGAGATTTTAAATGGGGGGGAATTTTCGCGGCAAATCGATCTTCCCTTTCCAGTCAGGGAAGATCGGATGAATGCTTCATTAAAGCAGGGTCTATTAATCATTCAATTACATCGGCTTATTCAGGAGCATAAAGGAAAGAATGCTATTAATATTGATGAGTTTGAGGAATGAAAGGTACATTATGAGACATAACACGATATGTCTTTACTACCTATTAAAGAAGTAATTTTGAAATCAATTGTCTGCTATGCCATCACTTCGGCTGACCATTCCGCTTTCCGAGGGGGGGCATGCTTCTCAGCTAACTTGCCAAAGAAGCCCACTTTGACAAGTGGATCTTCGAATCACGCTGTTCCCCCCAGGAGTCGGAATGGTCGTCCTACGTTTAAACATAGCTCCACACTAAATACGAGTGCTATAATGTTGAATTCTTATTAACTAACATAAGTGATGTACAAGTCTATTTATTTTTCAATTGTTACCCATGACTTGTTTTTTGAGGAGGTTTCTATTGCTTCTAAAATGAGTTGGTTTTTTACTCCGTCTTCGAAATTTGGTGTGGGCTGATATCCTTCTGCGATGCCGCGGAAGAATTCATCGATTACATGGATAAACGTATGCTCATATCCAATGATATGACCCGGTGGCCAATAATTCTTAGCATAGGGATGTACTTCTTCCGTACAATTAATCAGACGGAAGCCTTGTGTCCCTTCTTCGTCATCAGCAAAATAGACTTCTAAATTATTCATATTTTCCATATCCCAACGGATCGAACCTTTTTCACCATTGATTTCAAATTTATTTTTATTACGATTACCTCCCGCAAAGCGAGTAGCCTCAAAAGTACCCAGAGCACCGTTCTCAAACCGGACAATAAAGGCTACTGCGTCATCTACGGTTACTTCTCCCATTTCGTCCGAATTACCTTTCGCACTAAGCCCTCCTGTCATTTCTCCAATCGGACGTTGTTTAATAAATGTCTCCATTGTTGCCGTTACTTCCGTAAATTCACCAATTAAAAAGCGGGCCATATCAATACTGTGTGCCCCCGATATCACCTAAGGCACCGGAACCTGATATTTCTTTTTTCAACCGCCAAATAAGTGGGAAATTAGGATCCATAATAAAATCTTGTAAATAGTTCGCACGATAATGATAAACACGGCCTATTTTGCCATCATCCAGTAATTTTTTCGCAAACTGAACAGCAGGTACAAAGCGATAATTATGACAAATCATGTGCTTGACACCATTTTCCTGGACTGCTTGCAGCATTTCTTTAGCTTCATCTACCGTTAAAGCTAATGGCTTTTCTGTGATAATATGTTTCCCTGCCTTCGCAGCTGCAATCGCTATCTCTGCATGCGTATGATTCGGTGTAACGATATCGATGACATCTATATCATCGCGTTCGATTACTTTCTTCCAATCTGTCTCATAACTTTCCCAACCCATTTTTTCCTGCGCTTCTTTCACAGCTTCTTCGTTACGCCCGGCAATGACTTTTAACTCCGGTTTTAATGGATTATCGAAATAAAAAGGGAGATCACGATAAGCATGACTATGTGCTTTACCCATAAATTGATAGCCGATCATACCAACTCTTATTTTTTGGTTTATGCCCACCAAATATCACCAACCTTTTCTCTGATTAATGCATTTTTCAGTACCAAAACCGCTTTTTGAAAACCTTCTTCAACAGACATTAAGCTATCTTCATGTTCAATACTTACCGCACCTTGGTATCCAATAAGCTGTAAAGCACTGATAATCCGTTTCCACTCTTCTTCACCATGACCGTATCCGACAGTTCGAAAAATCCAGGAACGATGTAATTCATCACTATAAGGTTTAGTATCCAAGACACCATTTAATGCTGTATTTTGTGGATCAATCGCAGTATCTTTTGCATGAAAGTGAAATAAGGCGTCATGCTTACCTAACTCTTTAATACTTACGACAGGATCCATTTGCTGCCAGTATAAATGACTTGGGTCAAAATTTACCCCAATATTTTTCCCGCAAGCTTCACGTAATTTTAAAGCAGTTTCATTATTGAATACCACAAATCCAGGATGAGGTTCTATAGCAATACGGACATTATGCTTCGCAGCAAAATCATTTTGTTCTTTCCAATACGGAATGACTTTTTCTTTCCATTGCCACTCTAATACTTCTGGATGGTCATCTGGCCACGCAGCGGTAACCCATACTGGATATCGGGAATACTCTGATTCTCCCGGACAGCCTGAAAATGTCACAATAGTTTCGACACCAATTTTTTCCGCTAACAAGACCGTATCCTCAAACTGTCGATGATGATCGCTAGATATCGATTGATTTGGATGTAAAGGATTACCATGACAACTAAGTGCACTAATTTGAAGGTTTCTGTCTGAAAATGCTTGTTGAAATGATTTTAATTTTGCTTCATCTGTCAAAAGTTCTGCTGGATTACAGTGCTTATTTCCTGGATAGCCCCCCCCTGCACCAATTTCTACCGCGTCTAATCCTGCCGCTTTCACCCGATCAAGTGCTTCGTCCAGCGACTTATCTCCAAACAAAACAGCGAAAACACCTAACTTCATTCCATTCACCTCATTATTTTTTTGAAGTGTCAGTAGAAGACAACAACATCTTCAATGAACAGAAATGCATACATTATTTTCCAAATAATTGTTCGCTTATCCCGACTGGTAATGATTCAGGTTGTTGGCAGCTGCTCGTAAGGATACAGTGTTTTCCATCACGAGAAGCGTCATGAATACCATGCATAATATCTAACACATGGTATGCTAATTGACCATCTGTTCTTGCAGGTTGTTTTTTCTCAATCGCATCTATCATTTCCGCTACACCTAATCCACGACTATTATCGCTAAAGCCATGTGTTAAAGGAATTTCTGACCATTCGGAATGATCCTTTCTTTTTATATATACAGGACCACCAAACGTATTGGGATCTGGCACAGAAAGGCTTCCTTCTGTTCCATAAATTTCAATGTATGGTAATTGGTGATGCCATGTATCAAAGCTCGTTATAATAGAAGCAACAGCGCCTGACTCAAAATCAAGCACCCCCATTAATCTGGTGGGTACTTCTACTTGTATTTTTTTACCGTAATTTTCTTTACTTGTAATGGTTCTCTCTTTATAAGTCATTTGAGCTGATCCTGTCACTCGAGATACAGGTCCCATCAGATTGATCAATGCCGTTAAATAATAAGGACCCATGTCAAATAATGGACCACCACCCTCTTGGTAATAAAAGGTTGGATCTGGATGCCATCCTTCATGACCTGGAATCATCATAAATGCTGTTGCGGATACTGGCTTACCAATCCAGCCTTCATCAATAAGCTTTCGGGATGTTTGTATGCCCGCACCCAAAAAAGTATCTGGTGCATTCCCTACATACAATCCTTTTTCTTTCGCAAGTTCAAGCATTCTTTTTCCGTCTTCGCGACTAACAGCGAGCGGTTTCTCACCATATACATGTTTTCCGTTTTCCAATGCCTGAATGGCAATTTCAGCATGAACCGCTGGTATCGTTAAGTTGATTACTAATTCAATCGTTGGATCTGCCATCAATTGCTCGGTAGTGTATACTTTGGGAATATTATATTCCTTCGCTTTTTCTTCTGCTTTTTCTATGATGAGATCTGCTACCGCTTCCACCTCATAATTATTAAAACGTGAAGCATTTTTTAAATAAATACCACTAATATTTCCACAACCTATAATGCCTACCTTCATAATGTTTTCCTCCTCTTTATCTGCTCGCCCATGTCATTCCTTTTTTCATTAAATCCATTACTTGAGGCATTCTCACGATTTCAGATACATGTCCCAAACAGTTATAATATACTCTTCCTTTACCCCCCACCTCTTTGTCCAGACTACCGGCATATCCACTTCACCATTTGTTTGATATGGACCTTCTGCATTAGGGAAAGGTGTTGTCGCATGCACCTTCACAGCAGGATCGACATGCATATAATATTGCTCCGAAACAACGGTAAAATCGCTTATACCCTTTGTTAACGGATCATCCCTATCTAAAATATGTACATTGTATGAAACGCCATCATTGCCGGGATGTGCTACCCATTGGCCGCCTACCATAAATTGATAATCTACTTCCATACGGAAGGAATCTCCCATTCCCCCCCATGCAATCCAGCTAACCCGGTTCCTTGAGCTACAGCATCTATCAACGGCTGCAACTGGTCTTTTTCAATCGTACCCTGTGTCCAATTAGGAACAATCAAATCATATTGTGTTAAATCATCTTCTTGTAAAGTCGTTAAGGTATTCGTTATTTTAACGTTAAAGTCCTCTTCTTCTAAAATCCCCGCTAATATTCCCGCTACCTTTTCAGGTTCATGACCTTGCCATCCACCTTGAAAAATCAATGCTTTTTTCATGTCTATTCCTCCATCCTATTATTTTTCCATTACTCTATATTGAAAGTAATCAAAGTCAGCATGCCTATGTTGACCACTTAAATCCTGTGCCGCCATGCCAACAAATGTACCAGTAAAGCGAATATAATCCGCGTCATCATCCGAAAGATGGCCTATATCTATTTGTTCGCCAATCTCTTGCCATTTTCCTTCTTCTGTTGCATAAAAACATTGTAAAAGATGACGATTTATCACTGCTTTTAAATAAACTTCTGTATTTTCCGGTAATGATATATCTTGTGTTAGTAATTCATCATACTTACCATATTTCGTTTCAATAATACCTAAACATTTGCCATGTTCTTCGTGATCAGTTACTCGCAAGTATACATGGTCATTTGTATCATAATAAACCATTAATCCTGCCATCTGTTGAAAATTTTCAGGGGGGTGAAGTCGACTTTTGTTTCCAGTTCTACTTTGAAATGCTCTAACCTTCTCATCATCATACTTTGCCGATGTAAGGAGCTCATCGATTCTTCACCATACAAACGTAAATAGCCTGGTCTTTCCGTTAACGAATACCATTCTTCTTCAAATGTTCGACGTAATACATTCCAATATAAAAATAAAGCGGTATCATTAAAATCGTCATAGTCTGGTAGCTTCTTAGCCTCGAAGGTTGGTAAGTTCGGAGCTTCCACCTCCAGACTTGGATTAGGACCATCGACTACTCGTATCCAATCATCATCTGTCCAATAGCATTTCTGAATTGCTGTTTCTCGACCTAAAATACACTTATCATCAATAACAGGGCGCCCACATAAATGAGCAATATACCATTCACCATTTTGCGTTTCCACAAAGGAACCATGACCAGCCTTTTGCAATTGTCCTTCCTTTGATTTATCCGAAGTGAGAATTGGATTTGTCGGATCAATCTCATAAGGGCCATCAATTGTTTTCGAACGTGCAACGGACGCTGCATGGGTATACCATGTGCCACCTTCAGCTGTTAATAAATAATAGTAACCATTTTTCTTATATATGTGCGGTGCCTCTGTTAATCCTAGTTCGGTTCCTTTAAATATATTCTTAATTGTTCCAACTAATTTTTGCTCAGAAGGAGAATATTCTTGCAAAGCCACCCCTGCAAAAGAATTTGTCCCTTTACGATGATCCCAAATCATATTAAGAAACCATTTTTTCCCGTCATCATCATGAAAAAGCGAAGGATCAAAGCCGCTACTATTCATAAAAATCGGTTCTGACCATGGTCCTTCTATGGTTTCTGCAGTTACTAAATAATTATGCGAGTCTTTAAATGCACCTTGTCGACTTTTCACATCCGTATAGATAAGATAAAATGTATGATCATAATAGGATAGACATGGAGCCCAGATACCACCTGAGTTTACATTCCCGATCATATTTAATTGAGAGGATCTTGTAAGTGGACAACCAACAAGTTCCCAATTTACTAGATCTTTCGAATGATGGATTTCCACCCCTGGAAACCACTCGAAAGTTGAAACTGCAATGTAGTAATCATCTCCCACCCGCAAAATGGAAGGATCGGGATGATAGCCTGGTAATACCGGATTTGTTATCGTTTTCATATTATTCCTCCTCAACCTTTAACAGAACCTGCTGCAAGTCCTGTAACAATTCTTTCTTGTGCTACAAAGTATACCAATAATAAAGGTAAACTTCCAAGAGTTAGCGCTGCCATAATTCCTGGAACATTGACAGAAAATTCACCATAGAATTCTCGCAGACCAATTGGTAATGTCGCTGTACGATCAGAATTAGTTAAGACTAATGCAAAAATAAATTCATTCCAAATATGAATAAAATTATAAATCGCGACGGTTGCCACCGCTGGAGTCAATAGTGGAAAAATAATATTCCAAAATAAACGCAAATGACTACAGCCATCAATTTTGGCAGATTCCTCTAATTCCTTAGGGATTTCTTTCATAAATTGTGTAAAGATAATAACCGAAATAGGTAACGCAAAAGCAATATATGGTCCTATTAAACCAATTAATGAATCGTATAGTCCAACTTTATTGGTCAGAATAAAGATTGGAACAAGTGTTGTATGAATCGGAATCATTAGTCCTATCATAAACAAAAGAAATATGGGTCTATTAAGCCTAAACGTTAATCTGGCTATTGGATAACTTGCCATCGCTGCAAGTATAATGACAACAAATACAGAGATAACGGAAACGATTAAACTGTTGAAAAAGTACCCAAAAAACTCCATTTCCACTAATAGGTTATAATTTCGAAAAGAGAAACTTTCCGGCCATGACCATGGTGTCGTCATGAATTCCATTTGTGTTTTAAAAGATGTTAATACCATGATTAAAAAAGGTAATCCTGTACCAATAAGAATGGCAATCGCCAATACATATAATGGAACTCCTTTTATTAACTTTGCCATTAGTCTGTCCCCTTTCTTTTTTTATCACCTAATAAAATAAATAAGGTTACGATGAACGCGATAATAAACATGGAGAATGAAATACTGCTTCCGTACCCCCCCATACTGAAGTTTGTAAATGTTTGTTTATACATATAGGTGGCCATTAATTCAGTGGAATTATTCGGTCCCCCCCCACCGGTCATTACATAAATTAAATCGAAGTATTTTAACGAACCAATAACCGAAAGAATCGCAGACGTTACAATAATAGGCATTAATAAAGGTAATGTAATGTTCTTAAAACGTTGCCATCCTGTTGCCCCCCCATCGATATTAGCTGCTTCGTATAATTCTTCCGGTATACCAACAATTGTCGCCCTGAAGAGGATCATATAAAATGGCGCAAACTGCAACTTACGGTTGCAATAACCGCCCAGATAGCCGTACTTTCCTTACCAATCCATGCATTTTGCAAAGATTCAAGACCAACTGCTCCTAAAATTGCGTTTAATAATCCATAGTTACCTTCATAAATAAAAATAAATAGTATCCCAATTGCTACTGTAGACATTAAGAAAGGCATAAAATAAACTGATCGGAATAATCTCATTCCTTTTACTGGGCTAAACAATAATAGAGCCATAATTAAACCAATTGGTAATTGCGTAAAAAGCGAAGCAATTACTAATATAAAGTTATTTTTAATAGATGTCCAAAACACGTCATCCTGAAGTAAGGTTAAATAATTTCCTAAGCCCAGAAAGGTCATATTAGAATCAATACCTGTCCAATCAAACATACTATAATAAAAGGTCATAAATATGGAATAAATAACATAGATCCCATAAATGATAAATGCTGGTGCTACAAATCCAATAATGGCAAGGGTATCTTTCTGTTTTCTTTTTTTAGCCGCTTGGACGTGGCTCTGGGTTTTTACATGTAGTTGTTCTACTTTGCTCATTTAGAATCACCTCTTTTAGTAGGAAACTACATTAAAGAAAATTTCCTAATGTAGTTTCCTAAGATAAATTATTCATCCAGAAGTTCTTTTGCTTTCTCTTCCACTTGGGCCATAGCTTCTTCCGGTGTGATCGATAGACCAATTAATGCTTGCGTTGTATCCAAGTGAACTTGCGCTAATTCTGGAGGTAATGTTTGATCATAATATGTTTGCATAAATTCTGCTTCTTCTAACAGTTCACTTACTCGTTGAGTATAAGGATCATTATATTCCACACCTTTTACAGCTGCGATATCTCCAGCATTATCGGCCATAGCTTGTGAAGTTTCTAAACTTGCTAATTCCTTCACTAACTCTACAGCTGCTTCAGAATGCTCGCTTGATTCTGATACCGAGAACACGGGTGCTACACCACCAACAACATGAGTTTTTTCACCTTCTCCTCCGTCAATCGATGGAAATAAGAAGAAATCAAGTTTTTCTTCAAATTCTGGCATTTCATCACGAACATTGTTTACTAACCAGTTACCCATGATCATCATTCCAGCACTCTCAGTGTATAGCATTTGTCTTGACTGGCCAGTATCATAGTTCATACCATTTACACCTTCTGGAAATGCTTCCATTTCTACTAATTCTTGCAATTTATGACCAGCTTCAACATAAGCTTCATCATCAAATCCACGTCCTGAGCGGCTGAACGCTTCACTAAATAAATCTGTTCCACCCATTCTTTCTGCAAGATACATTAAATAGAAAGAACCTGTCCATTTTGATTGGTTTGCTAGTGCAAATGGCGTAATATCATTTGATTTTAACGTTTCTATGATTCCTTTTAGATCTTCAAATGTTTCTGGTTCTTCTATTCCATATTCTTCAAACATATCTTTGTTATAAAATACTGGTACTACAGCCATACCAATTGGTGCACCATATACTTTATCATCGAATGTTGCAGCTGACAGTGCAGCTTCAACATAAATATCCTGGTCGATATCATTAGAAATATCACGTACTTGATCTGATCGAACAAATTGTTCTAACCAGCCGCCTCCCCCCCAAGAACTAAATACATCCGGTGGGTTACCACCACCCATTGCTACACTTAATTGTGATTTATATGGGTCGTTTTCTTGTTGGGAAACTTCAACTGTTACATTCGGATTTTTTTCTTCGAAGCGTTCTACTGCTGCATCAATCGCTTCTCCAGATGGACCGGTTTCAATATGCCATAATGTCAAGGTAATTTCTTCCTCGTCAGTACCTGCTTCCTCTTCACTTCCCTCTGAGTCAGCCCCATTTGTTTCCTCTCCACCTTCTGCATCTGTATCAGAACCAGTTTGATCATCAGAAGGACCACACGCTGCCATAACTAAAACTAAAACAACCAGCATTAACCAAAGTAGATTTTTCTTCATTAATTTCAACACCCCTTAAATTTAATTTTGTTATCGCTTACATAAATTCAATTACCATTATTCACCTGCCTTTTATAAAGATGTTTTATTCTAACTAAGTTCATTCATTTATTAGATAAAC
The DNA here is from genome assembly GCF_000521485.1 of Gracilibacillus boraciitolerans JCM 21714. Taxonomy (GTDB): domain Bacteria; phylum Bacillota; class Bacilli; order Bacillales; family Amphibacillaceae; genus Gracilibacillus; species Gracilibacillus boraciitolerans. Next base: position 85,227 of record NZ_BAVS01000004.1, read on the forward strand.
TTAGTTGATAATGTTTGTTATTATAAAACTAAGTTTTGTTATATAATATTATAACGACTTACATTTTTACTGTCAATAGATTTTGAAAGCGTTTTATAATTAATTTGTTTTATAATATAAAATATGTTTTGGCATTATTGACACAAACGCTAAAAAACTTTATAATTATTTCATATTATTTGAAAACGGTTTTATATAATTTTAAGGAGGCTAATTATGGATAAAATTGATAGAATAATGGTAGATAACGAGGAAATTTATGATATAAAAACGGTCGCCAGAGGTCCAATAGGCAAATTACCACTAACAGACAAGATGTTACGAAAATCACCAAGCGGAAACCTGTTTGGGCTTTCGCAAAATGTCGGAATGGGCTGGAGTCCAAATATGTTAGACGGAAAACAAATACTATTGTTAAGTACCCAAGGGGGCTTAAAAGATGAAGAAGGAAATCCACTGGCACTTGGATATCATACAGGACACTGGGAAGTTGACTTATTAATGAAAGAAGCAGCAAATGAAATCACTCAACACGCAGGGATTCCTTTTGCTGCATATGTTAGTGACCCTTGTGACGGCAGAACGCAAGGTACTACCGGAATGTTTGATTCTTTCCCCTATCGTAATGATGCAGCGATGGTGCACCGTCGCTTAATTCGTTCTTTACCTACTCGTGATGCAGTTCTTGGGATTGGCACCTGTGACAAAGGATTACCTGCTATGATTATCGCTTTGGCATCCATGCATGATTTACCAACGGTTATTATACCAGGCGGTGTTACGCTACCTCCATTATATGGGGAAGATGCAGGAAAAGTCCAAACGATTGGTGCTCGCTATTCTAATGACGAATTATCATTAGAAGAAGCGGCGGAATTAGGATGTATGGCCTGCGCAACTCCAGGTGGAGGATGCCAATTCTTAGGTACAGCAGCAACCGCTCAAGTTGTTGCAGAAGCAATGGGAATGACGGTACCTCATGCTGCATTGGCACCTTCCGGCCAAAAAGTGTGGAAGGAAATGGCGCGTGAGTCAGCAAGAGCATTATCGCAATGGAACAAGAAAAGATTACTACAAAAGATATCGTTACGGATGATGCCATCCATAACGCTATGGTCGTACACGCAGCATTTGGAGGTTCTACGAATCTATTATTACACATTCCTGCTATCGCACATGCAGCAAAATGTACGATTCCTTCTATAGAAGATTGGCAGCGAATTAATAAAGAAACTCCACGTCTTGTTAGTGTATTACCAAATGGACCGATACCCCCCCATCCAACAATTCGCGCCTTTTTAGCTGGTGGTGTGCCAGAAGTTATGCTTCATCTTCGAGATTTAGGTTTAATACGTGAAAATATTATGACTGTTACAGGTCATACCATGAAGGAAAATCTGGACTGGTGGGAACATTCCGAACGCAGACAAAAAATGAAGCAGAAACTAAAAGAAGCAGACCAAATTGATGCTGATGAAGTAATTATGTCAAAAGAAAAAGCAAAAGAGCGAGGATTAACTTCCACGGTTACATTCCCAACAGGTAATATTGCACCAGAAGGAGCAGTAATCAAATCGACTTCCATTGATCCGTCTCGACTTGATAAAAATCAAATTTATTATCATAAAAGTACAGCTAAAGTTTTCACAAGCGAAGCTAGTGCTATAGAAGCCATTAAAACAAAGCAAATTAAAAAAGGCGATATTATGATCCTTACAGGATGTGGGCCGCTAGGAACTGGTATGGAAGAAACCTATCAAGTAACGTCTGCCTTAAAACACCTATCTTATGGTAAATATGTAACATTAATTACGGATGCACGCTTTTCCGGTGTTTCTACAGGTGCATGTATTGGACACGTTGGGCCTGAAGGTTTAGCTGATGGGCCAATTGGTAAACTCCAAGACGGTGATCTAATTGAAGTAAGAATAGATGCCAAACATTTAGAAGGCTCCATTAACTTCATTGGCCATGCTGACCAAGAGTTTTCCTCTGAAGAAGGTGCTCGCGTTCTAGCATCCAGAAAAGTAAATCCTAATATTCAGCCCGCTGAGAAATTACCGGATGACACACGACTATGGGCCGCTTTACAAAAAGTAAGTGGTGGTACATGGAAAGGCAGTGTCTATGATGTAGATCGAATCGTAGAAGTTTTAGCAGCTGGAGAAAAAGCATTGAAGGAAAAATAAAACCAGATATAAGTTATACGTATTACTTATTGCAAACGAATTTCTAAATATGAAAAGCGGATGTCTTTGTGTTAAGACATCCGCTTTTCAATTATCCTTTTATAAATACAGTTTTCATTGTTGTAAAAAATTCTTTGGCAGCCTGACCCTGTTCTCTTGAGTAAGAGCTTGAGGCTTTCATTCCGCCAAATGGTGCCTGCAACTCTACACCTGCTGTCTCTGAATTAATACGGACTAAACCTGCTTCAATATCATCAATAAATGTTAATATATGATCGATATTTTTGTAAAGATAGATGCACTTAGGCCGAATTCAACATCATTTGCTACCGCTATCGCATCTTCAATGGTATCGACTTTCATTAACGCTAAGACTGGTCCGAAAATTTCCTCTTGAGCAATGGTCATATCGCTTGTAACATTATCGAAAATTGTTGGTTCAATATAATAACCATTCTTCAGGTTTCCTTCAGTTAGTTGATTACCACCTAACGCTAACGTTGCACCTTCTTCTTTTCCTTTGTCAATATAATATTTTACGGTATTAAATTGTCCTTCATTTGCACATGGACCCATCCACGTTGATGCATCCATTCCATCACCAACTGTGATTTCTTTTGCTTTTTTGATTAAACGTTCTTTAAATTGATCATAAATAGCAGACTGAACGATTACACGACTGCTACACGTACATTTTTGACCCGTTGATTTAAGTCCGCCACTTAAAGTTGCATCAACAGCTGCTTCAATATCACAGTCTTCGGCAATGATAATTGGGTTTTTACCACCCATTTCCAATTGATACTTACCACCACGTGCTCCAACTATATTCCCAATATTTTTTCCAACATTGTTCGATCCCGTAAAGGTTACAGCGTTAACGTCTTTATTTTCTGCCAGCCCTTGACCGATTACGGAACCACTGCCAGTAATAAAATTAACCACACCTGCTGGAAAATCTGCCTTTTCAAAGCATTCAATCACTTTTGCTGCCGTCACAGATCCCTCTGATGCTGGTTTTAGAATAACCGTATTACCATAAATCAAGGCAGGTGCAATTTTCCAGATTGGGATTGCAACAGGAAAATTCCAAGGAGTGATTACACCAACAACTCCAATTGGTACACGCTTGCTAAACATTAAGGCACTTGGATCTGTTGAAGGAATGACATCGCCATCTGAGCGCATGCCCTCTCCTGCAAAATATTTAAGAATTTGAATTCCACGTGTCGTTTCTCCCTTTGCTTCAGGTAAGGATTTTCCCATCTCTTTCGTCATGGTGGTGGCGATCTCTTCCAAATTTTCTTCCATGATTACTGCTGCTTTATAGAGATAGTTTCCACGTTCTGCTCCTGCCAATTTGCGCCATGCTTTTTGAGCTTTTTTTGCTTGTGCTGCTGCTTCATCTAACTCTTCTCGTGTTGACTTTTGGACACTTCCTACCACTTCCGTCTTGTTCGCCGGATTATAACTCGACAGAATATCACCTGATTTGGAAGTCTGCCATTCGCCACCAATGTAATTTAGAAATGTTTTATGCATAGCTCATTCTCCTCTTTTAATATTAGTTGCTATTTTTACAGGATTTCTTAATACTCCAATGGATTCAATTTCTATTTCAATTAAATCACCCTCCTGAAGAGTAAACGTGTCGTCTGGTATGATACAAGTTCCGGTAAGTAATGTGGTTCCATCTAAAATATCATTATCTTTTATTAAATAAGAAACTAATTCATTAAAAGTTCTTTTTAACATCGAAGTATTTGCATTTCCTTGAAATATCCAGTCTCCATTCCTTTTAATTCGACATTGAATTTCTAGATTATAGGGATCGTTGATTGTATCCGCTAACAAAATCGCAGGTCCAATCGCACAGGAATGCTTCCACATTTTTGCCTGTGGTAAATATAACGGATTTTCGCCCTCGATATCACGACTGCTCATATCATTTCCAATAGTATAACCAACTATGTCACCATTCGCTTTGATTACCAATGCTAGCTCTGGTTCCGGTATTTGCCAGTTCGAATCTGTTCGAATTCCTACAGGTATATTAGGACCTATCAATCTTCTGGCTGTTGACTTCAAGAAAAGCTCAGGCCTTCTGGCTTCGTAGACCTTATCATAAAAGGAATTAGTTTGTACCTTTGCTTCCCTGTTTCTCGCTTCTCTACTTTTAGAATACGTTACTCCTGCTGCCCAAACTTCATCAGATACTACAGGTGCCAATAATTCTAAATCTGCAAGTTCTTTCTGAAGTGGTTTTTTTGTTTTTATTTCATCTTCAATTAATTGACTGCAGCTTTTGCCTTCTTGTTCTGCTTTATTAAGCAAATCCTGAAACGAATCAACTGCCAGTTCAAAGATGTTATTTTCCTTTGTGATAGCAGCTAGTTGTGATAAATTATTATTTGTTTTAAATCGGATAACCTTCAATTTTATTCCTCCTCATATTCAAAAAATAATTGCTAAATTCACTCCCTTTGTTTTATATTATAAAACTAAGTTCTTGTATATAATTATTAAAAAAGTTCATCCTTAAAGATAAACTTTTTTATTTCCCAACGCCTTGGATATTTCAGTACAAGTATGTTTTAATTTAGAAACTACTTCTTGTTCCAATTCCCTTGTAATCGTTTGTTTTGTAGCCGAGATACTAATGGCGGCAATTGCTTTATTTGTATGGTCAAATATCGGAACTGCTATACAGTAAATACCAGGCTCATTTTCCTCATTATCAATAGAATAGCCTAGTTGTCTGACCGTTTCTAATTCTGCTAAATAGGCTTGCTTTTCCGTTATGGAATTAGTTGTCTGAGCATAAAAATCATACTCTTTTAAAAGATGCAATATCTCTTCCTGTTCTTTAAAAGCCATCAGTGACTTGCCAACAGCACTGCAATGAACAGGAACTCGCTTTCCAATTCTGGAATATACAATGGCAGATGCCCCCTTCGACTTTATCAATATAGACTCCATTCATACCTTCTAATATGACTAAGTGTGTAGTTTGTCCAGTCATAACAGATAAGTCTATCAGGTGTTTTCTAGCTATCTCACGTATATCCATACTATTAAGCACATATTGGCCTCTCTCTAATAATTTCAAACCCAGGCTATACTTACCACTATCTGTATTTTGTTTGATATAATTATGTTGCTTCAAGGTTTTTAATAAAGAGTGTGTCGTACTTTTATTTAAATCTAACTTTGTGCTAATTTCCGTAATTTTCAGTTCTGTATTTTGCTCATTAAATAAATCAATTATGTTTAAAGCTCTCTCAACAGATTGGATGATTGGCATAAATGAAACCTCTCTCATTAACTTTTCTTTTTAGAAATTATAACATATTTGTTTTATATAATCAAAACTATTTTTGTATAGTTAAACTTTCTTTGAATACTAGTTCGTTATGTTACTATTAATATATCAGAGATAGCTTTTCTATTCCTATCTAACTGCTTATTTAGCAGATTACGATAATGGATAACAAAGAAAAAAGGCTATGGCATTAGCGCCAAAGCCTTAATTTTAATGTATAAATCCTAGATATACAATAAAAATAACAAACAATACCCACATGACTGGATTAACTTCTTTAAATCTACCTTTTGCTACCATCGTAATTGGATAGAAGATAAAACCGACTGCAATACCTGTCGCAATACTGTAGGAGAGTGGCATGGTAACAATCGTTAAAAAGGCTGGTACAGCTACTTCAAATTTATCCCATGGAATATCTTTTAGTGCAGAAACCATGAGTACTCCGACAATGATAAGTGCAGGCGCTGTTACTTCTGCAGTAACTACCCCCTAATAATGGTGAGAAGAATAAGGCTAAAATAAACAACCCTGCCGTTACTACTGATGTAAACCCTGATCGTCCTCCCGCACTTACACCTGTTGTGGATTCAACATATGAGGTTGTTGTAGAAGTCCCTAATGTTGCACCTATAACCGTTGCCGCTGAGTCAGAAAATAAGGCTTTGCCTGCTCGTGGCAGTTTATTATCCTTTAAAAGACCTGCTTTTGATGCTACCGCTACTAAAGTACCTGCCGTATCGAAAAAGTCAACAAACAAGAAAGTAAGAATCACTACCATCATCTCTAATGTGAACACATCACCCAAATGAGCAAATGCTGCCCCAAACGTAGGTGCTATACTAGGTACAGAGTCAACTATTTTTTCTGGTACCGGTACCTGACTAAAGATCATCCCTACAACAGCTGTAATAACCATTCCATAGAAGACGCCACCTTTTAGGCCGATTGTAATCAAAATAACAGTAATAATAATACCAAAGATAGCTAATAAAGTTGTTCCTTGCGTTAAGTCACCTAGTGCCACCATCGTTGCTTCATTTGCAACAATAATTCCTGCATTTTGAAAACCAATAAAGGCAATAAATAAACCGATACCTGCTCCTACCGCCATTTTCAAGACAGCTGGAATCGCGTTTATTACTTTTTCGCGAAGTCCGGTAAGTGTTAAAATAATAAAAATAAGACCTGATACTAATACCCCCCCTGCTAGAGCAGTTTCCCATGCTATCCCTGAACCTAAAACAACGGTATAAGCGAAGAATGCATTGAGACCCATACCTGGAGCAAGTGCTATCGGATATTTAGCCAGCACACCCATAATTAGCGTACCAATTGCTGCCGCTAATGCAGTTGCTACGAATACTGCATTCGGATCCATTCCTGTACCTTCTGTTCCTAATATCGATGGGTTAACAAATAGAATGTATGCCATTGCTAAGAAAGTCGTAATACCTGCGACAGTCTCTGTACGATAATTGGTACCTAATTTTTCAAACTCGAAAAACTTTCTCATATTTTTCTCCCCTTTTCTAATATCAGCCGTAAAAAAAAATACTCCCAGTATAGGACCAGGAGTGTTTTATTACAATTCGGAGAAGTTGCTGCTTAAATAAAGCAAAAAGGGCAACTTACCTCCTCCTCGTAGTCAGAGCCATTTACGGTGCTCTGGTAGATACTCCTGGGCCATATTCCCAACATTATACGACGGATGTTTATAATGTTTTTAATAAGTTCAATTCATATATTACTAGGCTAGTAATAATTCGTCAAGGAAAAATACGAATGTTTTTTATTTTTTTAGTTCTATTGTTCGTTTTTTCATTATTTCCATATTGATTATATTAAATTATACTACCGATTAAAAATAACTGTCTTCTACGTTTGAAAAACCCCCCACATCTTCCAACATGCATGGTGTTAACTTTCTTATTCCCACTCAATTGTTGCTGGTGGCTTGCTTGTCACATCATACAGCACGCGATTGATGTGATCCACTTCGTTCACAATACGGGTTGAAATTTTTTCCAATACATCCCAGGGTATACGTGCCCAGTCCGATGTCATACCATCAATGGAAGTTACCGCACGTATACCGATAGCATGATCATAAGTACGGGCATCTCCCATCACTCCGACACTGCGAATGTCAGGCAGTACGGTGAAGTATTGCCATATATCTCGTTCCAAATTTGCCTTTTTAATTTCCTCGCGCAAGATTGCATCTGATTCCCGAACAATTTCTACCTTTTCAGGTGTTATCTCGCCCATCACCCGAATACCTAGTCCTGGTCCTGGAAACGGTTGCCGCCAGACGACATCCTCGGGAACTCCCAATTCTATGCCTAATGCACGGACTTCATCCTTGAATAAGGTATTTAATGGTTCAATTAATGTAAATTGCATATCCTCTGGTAAACCACCAACATTATGGTGTGATTTAATGGTTTGTGCTGTGTCTGTACCACTTTCGACAATGTCAGTATACAGGGTACCCTGAGCTAGAAAGTCCATATTCTCCAATTTTGCTGCTTCATCATCAAACACATAAATAAATTCATTTCCTATTATTTTTCGTTTTTGTTCTGGATCTGAAATACCTTTCAATTTTGACAAAAATCTTTCTTGCGCATCAACCTTAATAATATTCATGTTAAACTGATCACGGAAGGTGCGCATTACCGTTTCCCCTTCGTCTTTTCTTAATAAGCCATGATCAACGAAGATACAGGTTAATTGATCACCAATCGCTTTTTGTATTAAGGCAGCTACAACCGAAGAGTCAACCCCCACCACTAAGTGCACACAACACATTGCGATCGCCAACCTGTTCTCTTATCTTATCCACTTCGACATCAATAAAATTAGCCATTGTCCAATCACCAGCACACTCACATGCTTGGAAAACAAATTGCTTTAATAGATTATTACCATACTCGGTGTTACGAACTTCTGGATGAAATTGCACTCCGTATAGCTGTTTCTCTATATTTCTCATAGCTGCTATCGGTGTTGAATCACTGGTTGCTTCAATTTCAAAATCCTTTGGTGCTTCGATTATTTTATCACTATGGCTCATCCAGACGACTTGCTGTTTTGGTGTTCCTTCAAAAAGTAACGCATTATCTTTGACGTGAATATCCGCTTTTCCATATTCACGTTGATTTGCTCGTTCTACTACACCACCAAAATGATGGGTCATTAATTGCATTCCGTAACAAATACCGAGAACAGGAATACCAAGCTCAAAAATGCGTTCATCACATCTGAAACTATTTTCTCCATAGACACTATGAGGCCCGCCAGAAAGAATAATACCTTTTGGCTCCATCTTTTTTATTTCTTCTATTGTTAAACGATGGGAGTGCAGCTCACTATACACACCAAATTCACGAATGCGGCGGGTAATCAATTGGTTGTACTGACTACCAAAATCTAACACTAAAATCATTTCATTGTTTACTTCCAAATTGTCCACTCCTTCAATTGATCTGAAAAATCATTTATGTAAAAATAAAATCTGCCTTTCTTTATAATTACAGAAAGGCAGAAATCTCTGGCAAGATCTCCGCCTTCATAGTCCGAACCTTTACGGTGTTCAGGTAGAAACGTTTGGACCATATCCCCCCCAAACATATATGAAGGTGATAAAACATACTAAAAAGATTAGCACATGACTAAACTCTATTTATAATTTTCATCTATTCTATCAATCGTAACTGTGCTGGTCAAGCAAATATTCGATCAATAATGTGTTGAAATGAATCCTGCAGTTGCTTACGATCTTCTGAAATGTGCTGATTTCGATAAACAAGTTGTTCATATGCTAAGGTTAAGTCATACATCTCTTTTGTACCTAACCGTTGATCAACTTCCAACGCATATTGTCTTAGTGTCTGTCCTTTCCGACGTTGTAAACCCCTTTTTTTCCAAAAGGTTCAGCAAATAGAAATAACCAGATTCCAAATCTAATTTTTGCGATAGCCGTTGCCACTTCTTCAATGCGTACCAGTCTCTAATTTGATACCTTCTTACATACACAATAATTGCTGAAATGATCAGCAAAACAATCAAACCTATCAGAACATATAGCCATCCGTTTCCACCATTCTGATTATCAGAGGCACCAGTCGCACTAGTATCTTTCTCTTCTTCTTCTGTTTTTTCCTTCTCTTTTGTTTCTTCTACTGTTTCCTGTTCAGTTTGCTCTTCTTCTGTCCTATCAATCTCTGTCTCCGTATCACTTGTTACTTCCTGATAAAATTCAGTTGGATTGGAGAAACCACTAGTTGGCTCAAAAGGTACCCATCCGCTTTCAGGGAAATAAACTTCTACCCATGAATGGGCGTTATTATTTGTAATTTCATAAAGCTTATAATCATCTGGAAGTGCTGGCTGTTCGCTTGCTTCTGTCCCACCTGTGAATCCCTTTACCCAGCGAGCTGGAATATCGAGGGATCGCAACATCACCACCATCGAAGTCGAGAAGTTATCACAATAACCAATCTGTGTTTCAAACAAAAATTGATCCACATAATCTTCCCCCCCATCTTCTGGAATCGATACATCCTCAATCTGATAGGTATATCCATTAGCAGCAAAATAACTTTCTATTGCTTTTGCCTGATCATATCTATTCTCTTTTCCTTCTACTACTTCGTTAGCTAAATCAACTACCCGATCTGGCAAACCCTCTGGTAATTGCAAGTACTTTTCTTTTATATCTTCAGGATCATTATCTGAATTACGTTTTAGTTCATCTAAAGAAAACGATGGTGCATTATATTGAATCGAATAGGGACTGCCTTGAGACTGTTCGGAAGACTCCACTTCAATCATTCCTGTGTTGTAATCCATGAAAAAAGTCTGCTCTTCTATCGAACCAAGCTGACTTACTCCATATGGATAAACAACCTTTGGCAAACTGTTAGTTGATACAGGATGCACCATCGTTTCATATGGTTTAGTTTCTGTTCTATCAAGTGGAAAAGTCCGCCAATTCACTTGTCCATTATTCAGAGCTTGATAGTTTAATTCTTCAGATCGCTCCCAGCCTTTACCTGTATAAACATCTTTAGATTCGATCCGCCAATAAATATCGTCATGAGCAATCGCCTCGAATACCTTCGAATCATCCTGAACAAAAGAACCACCCAAACGCGAATCATCTTCTCCATACCCTACTTTTTGAACAGATCCGCTCCCAAATCCGACATGACCTGCTGTGCTTTGGATAAACGGGACAGGATCTGGCCACTGCGGATTTAATTTAGGAGAATAGATTCCCAATAATGCTGCCATTACAACAATCACAATAATTGGAATTGTCCATGTAAATACATGTCTAATATTGTCCTTATATGCTCCATTGTCCATCAGCTGCACATAACGACTAAGTCCCAAAATGATAAATGATACGATAAAGGCACGAACCATCGCAAGTTGTGCATCATAAACCGTAAACGTATCTAATACGGCTAAATAAACGATGGTTAACAATACAAACAGGAAAAATTTATTAGCAATCGTAAACCAATAATGGAGCAGATAACTCATTAACCATAGTAATAAAAGAAACAGTAAACTTCGAAAAAGCGAGGTCATCAAATACCAGTCATTATTTCCGATGATCTCTATATTATATCGAAACTCTAATGATAGTACCTGAAACCATTCTTTCGATAACAACGTTTCTCTTAAAAACAAATAATCGAGAATAAACAATAAGGAAACTAGCTTAATAGAAAATTTTGCCCAGCCATTATGGATAAAAAAAGATACTAGAAAACAAATGGCTGCATAGATAACAAATAAATAGACGTTGCCCGTGTCTGTAATTTGTTCCAATGGTCGCAACCATTCCCAAAACAAGAGAAACCCTGCTATCAAAAGAATAAAATTAGACATAGAATTTAATGTAACTTTTTGTTTCATCGGGATGGATTCACCTCCCAGTGCTCACTTATTAATCGCTGTTCTGAGATAACCTGAACATATATATTTTTTAACCGAAGTGATTTTATTAATTGAGTCTGCAGCGTTTGATGGTCCTTTTCTGAAATGATATAGCAAACCATCACCAGATAATCTTGATTTTTCCATGATACTAATCGATCTACTAATGTTCCATCTAATTGAGTGATGACAAAAAGCACAATAGAACCTTTCATCAACTCTGGTAAAGGCAAAAACATTCGTTGTGATAAAGGCGATGCAGATTCCTGATTAATAGTAGCCAAATAGTTTTGTACAGTGGGAAATTGAAATTGCACTTGTTGCGCAGAGAAATGCTTATTATACGTCCCTAATGCAGAAAAAGATACATGTTGATCCTTTTTGCGAAGTGTTTGTAATAAAGATGCTGTCCACTCTACTGCTGCTTCAAATACGAGAAATTTGCCCTGCTGCAAACCATCGACATCAAGAATTAATGAAAGGTTTGAATCTTTTTCTTGCTCAAATTCTTTGGTCATAACCGTATTTTTTCGTGCAGTGGTTTTCCAATCAATCCAAGAAAAGCGATCACCTGGAATATACTCCCGCACGCTTGATACCACATTCGTTAGTTTTTCATCATGCATGTATGACGGATTTGCGCCCTCTTCCAAACTTTGCGAAACATATTTCCACTTGATATCCTGAATGGCTGGATAAACAAAAAACTCTTTCGTTAAGTCAAAGCTATGATCGGTCTCAACAAAGCCAAAGGGATCACCAATCTGGAGACGCACTTGTGATAACTGATGTTTCCCCCCCCGCGGGAGATGTTCGAGAGAATAAGAGATAGAAAAATGCCTGCGGAAACCAGGGTAAACCACTTTTTTCCATTGTCTTTTTCTTATAAAACCATTTTGATCAGCAAGGTATTGATATTTTTTTTTGCCGATATCTTGATATTGAAGTGTTTCAGGCAACATTTCTTCCACTACTAAAAAAAATAATGGAAATGGTATTTTTCTTTTAATCGAAATGTGAATTTCTATTTTACTACTTGCTTGCAGATAACGATCTGAAAGACGTCTCTCCACCTTCCAATTGTGTAACGGAAAGAAAGGGATCGTCATCATATAGAGAAGAATCGGAAGCATACTGTAAAAGAGAAACCAACTAACGAATCCTCCTTGGAACATGGCAAATACAAATAAAAATCCTAATAAAAAAGCTAATTGGACTTCCTTTATTATTTTTCGAATAAGGACTTTCATCCATGCATTTCCTTCCGAACAGGTACATCTATTTCATTTAAAATCTGGCTAATTAGTTTTTCCTGTGTTACACCTTCATATCTAGCCTCTGGTCGGAGAATAATGCGATGTGACAACACGTAGGAAGCAAGCTCCATCACATCATCCGGAATAACATAATCACGATCCATAATGTAAGCATATGCTTTAGCAGCCTTCATAAGTGCAATGGATCCGCGTGGACTTACTCCTAATTGGACATATTCACTTTTTCGGGTAGCCGCTATAAGCTGAACAATATAACGCTTTACTGTATCATCCACATATAAACTGTCCACTTCTTGTTGCATTTCGATCAGCTGATCTTTATGGATAACCGGTTTAATTTCATCGATTGGATGCTTACGATCTGTCCGATTTAACATTTCTAACTCATCAACTTCATTAGGATAACCCATCTTTAATTTCATTAAAAAACGATCGAGTTGTGCTTCTGGTAAAGGATATGTTCCTTCATAGTCAACGGGGTTTTGGGTTGCCATGACAAAGAATGGTTTATTCAGCGATTTTGTCATACCATCCACCGTTACATTCATTTCTTCCATGGCTTCTAATAGGGCGGATTGGGTTTTCGGTGACGTTCTGTTAATCTCATCTGCTAATACGATATCACCAAAAATCGGACCACGACGAAATTCAAAAACCATTTCTTTCGGATTATATATCGATACACCAGTTACATCAGAAGGTAATAAGTCTGGTGTGAATTGGATACGTTTAAAATCACAATCTAGTGATTTAGACAGAGCGCGTACCATCATAGTTTTACCCACTCCTGGTACATCTTCGAGCAAAACATGTCCATCTGCAAGCAATGCTACAAGGCTAAGAGTGACCTCTCGTTCTTTCCCTATCATAACTTTTTCTATATTTCGAATGATTTTTGCAACTTGCTTCTGATATTCCATTCTTCCGCCTCCGTTCTGCATGCTATTCGTTTACGAAGTATTCCTACTTATAACTATACTATATTTGAAGCCTTAAAGCCTACCAATTTAACTAGCAATTACTAGTAAAATAAATTTCCTGTCAATTTATTTTTCATTAAATAGTAAAGTCCATATAAAAAAACCCCCCCAAGGTTTACTTGGGGTTAGCCGATGATAACTCGTTCTGTTGGATAGTGGAAGCGATCCTTTGTATCATCACCACGAATTATAAACAGAAAAGTGAAGATACCAATTCTACCGATAAACATAAGCGCCATAATTAAAAACTTCCCAAATGTTGATAGTTCAGGCGTAATTCCCATTGATAGACCAGTCGTTCCAAATGCAGATGTCACTTCAAAGACAATTTCCATTAATCCAAAGCTTTCGGTTTTCATTAAAATAATAATTGAACTTATACATAGCATTAAAGCAGTAGTAATAACAATAAAGGAACGCAACATATCTTCCTGATGTATTTCCCGCCCAAATACTTTCACACTGGAATTTCCCTTTGCATAATTCCAAATTGTTAATAACATAATTGCAAATGAAGTAGTTCGAATACCGCCACCAACACTACTAGGAGATGCGCCAATAAACATTAATGCACTAATCAAAAAAAGTGTTGGCATGGAAAAATCGTTTACATCCATCGTCGATAAGCCGCCACTTCGGCTCGTTACAGACTGAAACAGGCTGTAAAATAACGTCTCATGCCACGTCTTATCCGCAAAAAAGGCATCTTTCTCAAGCAGGAAAATAAAAATTGCACCACCGACTACCAGCCAAAAGAATGTAACAGTTGTAATCTTAGTAAACAAGGAAAATTTATTACGATCATTTACACCATAAACTCTTCCTTTTAGTACTTCCTGTACTTCAATTAATACTGGGAATCCAATCGCACCTAAAACAATTAAAATGATGTAAATAAATTGCACAAAATAATCATCAGCAAATGGTATCAATGAGGCACCAGTTATATCTAAACCACCATTGGTCGTCGCACTAACCGATCCAAAGACACCTTGCAATAGAGCCTCACCAATTGTATCGTAATAATTCAGAAAATGAATCGTTAAAATAATTGCACCAATAAATTCAATAATTAACATTAGTTTAAAGATCTCTAACATTAATTTCACCAGACCGGAAAGTGTCTTACTGTTTTGATCAATCATGATCATTTTACGACTGCGGATACCAATTTTTTTACCTAATATAACCCAAATAAAAGTACCCATTGTCATAATACCAATTCCACCTAAATGCAATATAACCGCAATCGCAATTTGCCCAGCTGGATTAAATACTTCCGAAATCGACACAACAGTGAGTCCTGTTACACTTATCGCTGTCACAGCAGTAAACATTGCATCAATAAATGAAAGTTCAATACCGGAATTATGAAAAACAGGTATACTCACAACGACTGTGGCAATGATAACAGCTAAGAGATAATACAATACAATATGGTGTATAGCAGACCAGTGCTTAAATATTTCCTTTATTTTATCAATAATTGCCATCATTCACGTTCTCCTTCAATATAATGAAACTAGTCGATAGTTTACCATATTATGATAAAATAATCATCTTATTTTTGTAAAAATGATGACAAATCGGCTTTACCTAAAATCCACTATAAGAATCCCGATGAAATCTGCCGTTTGCCTGGAATAGATAATTATCTGGCACTGCTTTTTCAATCATCGAAAAAATAACTCGTTCTTCTAAACGGACATGTTCTTGCAAAAGTGCTCCTAAATCACGAAATAATTGTCTATCAGGACGTTTGACTCCTCTAATTTGCTGAACATAGCTTCTAATTTGTACATGCTGAATCAACATGTCACGTATCTCAGGTTTATCTACTGTCTCATATTGGGCGTACAGGGGGGGTAAAAGTACTTCCTCTTCATCCCGAAAATGATCTTCGCCATCTTTCTCCCAAAATTCAATTACATCCCGGGTCATTTTCTGAACACTGCTGCTCTCATCTGCATTTTTTAACTGCTGTGCCATTGCTAAGGTATGATGGTGTTGATGTGATAATGGATATAACGCTTCATGTCGTTTCAAAATTATCTCTCCCTTGACTCATTTATTTCAGTTAAAATTTGTGTTTATACCTGTTTCATTTTAAAATATTGATGGTAGTAGTTGTGTGATTTGCCAAACAGTAGAGGAGAATTTATAAATGGCATCAACTGAAAAATTAAGAAAATTTGTAATGGATACAAAATTTAATAAATTTATCACGACGATTATTATCTTTAATGCTATATTAATAGGACTAGAAACTTATCCAGCTATCTATCAGCAATTTTATACGTACTTTGTTGTGATAGATCTTATTATTCTTGCTATATTTACAATCGAGGTTGTACTCAAGATCATTGTACTAAAAATATTTTTACAAATGGTTGGAATATATTTGATTTTATCATAGTATTAGGCAGTCTTATTTTATATAATACACCATTTGTTAGTGTTTTGCGTATTTTCCGTGTCTTACGAGTATTCCGAACCATTACAACCATACCAACATTAAGAAGAATTGTATCGGCTTTATTTATGGCAATTCCCACCATCAGCAGCGTATTAATCATTATGACAATTATTTTCTATGTATACGCGATATTAGGCACGTCCTTTTTTGGTGAAATTTCCCCCCCAGAATATTTTGGTGATATATTTTTAAGCTTTGTTACATTGTTTCAGATATTCACTCTGGAGTCATGGGCAAGTGGGATTTTTAGACCTATTTTTATAGAAGAACCATTATCATGGATCTATTTTATAACTTTTATTGTCATTGCCACATTTATTATGATCAACTTAATCGTTGGAGAAATCGTCAACAACGCACAGAAGATTTCCGATGATATTGAAGAAGAAACAAAAGAAATCAAAGAGGATACAAGCGAAATCTCAGAACTTCGCAAAGAAATTCGGGAAATAAAAGAAATGTTACAGAAACAATCCTAATGGGACAGGCAGCTTGTCCCACTTTTTCATCATTTCATAATTATTCCAGTGACCAATCAATTGGAGTTATTTGATTTTGTTTCAGTAGTTCATTAGCTTTTGAGAATGGTTTACTGCCAAAGAATCCTCGATGGGCAGATAACGGACTTGGATGCGTGGATTTAATTACATAATGTTTCGTTTCATTAATTAATGCCTGTTTTTTCTGTGCGGCCGCTCCCCATAAAATATAAACGACAGGGGGGGTTTCCTTTTCATTTAAAGATGTTATCACTCGATCGGTAAACTGCTCCCAGCCTTTTCCTAGATGGGAATGTGCCTGCCCCCCCGCTCTAACGGTTAATACATTATTAAGTAACAAGACTCCTTGTTCAGCCCATTTCACCAGGTAACCATGGTTAGGAATCGAACAGCCAATATCTGCTTGTAACTCCTTATAGATATTCCTTAAAGATGGCGGGACATCAACTTCTGGCTTTACGGAAAAGCTTAAGCCATGTGCTTGATTGGGACCATGATAGGGATCTTGTCCTAATATAACCACCTTCACTTTCTCAAATGGTGTATAGTTTAAAGCATTGTAAATATCATACATATTAGGGTATACCGTATCATGCTGATATTCCTGTTTCAGAAAATCACGTAATCGCAAATAATACTCCTTATCAAATTCAGCTGCTAAGTGATTTCCCCCCCAGTCATTATTTAATATATTCTCGGTCATCGTTCTCATCCTTTTGCTAAAATTTCTTCCACTTGTTCTTTTGCAGGCATCCCGCCTTGTGCTCCCAACTGACCTACAGACAGAGCTGCAGCTGCATTAGCAAAGCGAACAGCTGCTTCAATAGGAAGTCCTCTCGCTAATGCGACAGCGAAAGCTCCATTAAAGGTATCACCGGCACCTGTTGTATCTACAACATCAACCGAATGGGATGGTATTAATTTCTCTTTCCCATTTTCGATAAAGGAAACACCTTCCTTCCCTCTTGTCACAATTAGCTTTTCCTTCCATTCCTCATCAAATAATTGCTTCCGTTCTGTTGCATTGGGAGTAATAAAAGTAGCTTGCTCCCAACTTTTTTCAGAAAGATTCATTGCTGGTGCTGGATTTACAATAACAGGTATTCCATGTTCCGAACATATTTGAAGACAATACTCGATGGTTTCTCTAGGAATTTCAAACTGAAGGAGCACATAGTCACTATCTATTATAACTGATTTTGACCTTTCTATATATGAAGGCGTTACGTGTGCGTTAGCTCCAGAAATAATGATAATTCGATTATCTTTCTCTGACAAAATGATATTCGCCAGTCCTGATGGTGTATTTTCCACACGATCTATATGATCAGTATTAACGTATTCCTTCTCGAAATTCTCAAGCAAAGTACTCCCAAAAGAATCATCACCGACACGGCCTATCATATGAACATCTGCACCCAGCCGTGCAGCAGCTATTGCCTGATTTGCTCCCTTCCCCCCCCGGGAATTGTTTGAAAATTATTACCTCGTATTGTTTCCCCCCCTTGCTTGGGAAAACAATCAGTAGAAGTTACTAAATCGATATTGATACTGCCTATTACGGTTATTTTCGGTCGTTTTATCATCCTGCTTCCTCCTGCTATATAAAATAGATTTCGTCAACTTCACCTTGATTGATTCCAATCCTAATTTTCAGTATATGGAATATCGTAATATTTATAAAGAAAGACTTCAATACGTGAGTTATCACGAAACATTACACCGTGATAAAGCAAAAAACTGCGATTATTTTTTCGCAGTTTGATAAAAGATAATATCGGGAATGTGTTAGGCAAATGTCTTATTATTTTTTTTCACCCAGCCATCTGCCAATGTTGGATGCTCTGCAGGACGGGCTCTAGCGCCTTGCCCTTTTCCGTAAGTGCGTACTCAATTCTGACTGGGGGTTTCATTATAGACGTTGCGTATGACAATGCCATGTTTTTCTAAATCTTTTAATCTTTCCGATAATACGCGACCACTGATTCCAATCGCACCTTCTAGAACAGAAAAGCGCTGTGCACCTTCTAATAGTTGAAAGATAATCAATCCAGTCCAACGCTTATTTAATATATTTAATGCCGATTCAAACTTCGGGCAAATTGTTTTATCTACCATCGCTCTCACCTCTTTAATAACAGTATAGCAAATATTAGGGTAGAAATAAAACAAATTTAATTACTTGACGTAACTAATTAATATTTGTATACTAAGTTACATAAAGTAAGTTAATATTTTTTTCAGGAGGAATTTATAATGGTAAATGTAAATTTAGACAAAGTACACAGTGCATTAAATTTTGAAGTAAAACACATGATGGTTTCAAAAGCAAAAGGTGAATTCCAAAACTTTGATGTCGATTTTAATGGCAGCTTTGATGACTTAGCTAATGCTAGTGTAAAAGTTACAATCGATGCTGCATCAATTGAAACAAACAATCCGGACCGTAATGGGCATTTAAAATCAGGAGACTTTTTTGATGTTGAGAACTATCCAAACATTACTTTTGTAAGTAAAAACATTACAAAAGCAGGAGATTCTGAATATAAAATTACTGGTGATTTAACGATTAAAGATGTAACAAATGAAGAAACTTTTACGGTGGAATACAATGGTACTGCAAAAGATCCTATGCAAGGTAACACAATTGCTGGTGCGGACGTAGAAGGCAAAATTAATCGTGAAGACTATGGTTTGACATGGAACGCTCAACTTGAAACTGGTGGCGTATTAGTCGGTAAAGATGTTAAATTTTCCGGTGGATTTGAGTTTGTTGTAGAAGAATAGAAAAACAGAAGTAAAGCCAACGCATTATGCGTTGGCTTTTTTTGGTTTGGTGGCTAATAGTGCTGCGATAATACCGATCAATGGAAATGCTAATGAAAATAACAAGACAGGTGTGTAACTATCAAAGATATCAAATCCCACACCAAATGGTAAGGGACCAAACGCTGATCCTGCTACCATTACCGTAGCACCGACACCATTTATACTGCCGATATACCTGCGACCAAAATAATCCGGCCAGATCACATTTGTTGCAATACGGCCAAAACCGTTTGCAACCCCCCCATATTACACCAACTAATACCGCAATATATATATTTGCTAAAACTAATAATAAAAGCAGAATAAATAGCTCCAGAATAAATATGATAAAGAATAAATAGTTTGTCTTAATTTTCTCAGTTATAAATCCAGATAATAGCGACATTGGCATACCTACCACAGCCATCAGACTTAACACTGTTGCAGCGATACCCGCTTGTAAGTCATGAAAGGCAAAAATTGAAATAATATGAAAAGTAATACCTGTATTTACCAGAGAGGGGGGGAAACCAATACAAATCAATATCATCCAAAAAGCCCGTGTTTTGAGAGCTTCATTTAGCTTCCAATTTTCTTCTCTTACTGGTTTAAAAGTGTCGTTTTTCTTCTTATCACTTATCTTCACTAATCCGTCTGGAACTAATCCAACATCTTCAGGACGGTTTCTTACTCCGAAGAATGCTATTGGCACGAACACGATAAGTAACAGGACCCCCCAAAATCTCCATGCAAATTGCCAGTCCCAGGTTTCGATAAGCCATGTGTTTAATATTGGAAAAAGCATAGCGCTAATAAAGCTGCCAAGCGAGACAAAGCTAACTGCACGTCCCCCCTTTTTTCAATAAACCATTGTGCAACCAGTGTATTAGGAATCAGTGTCATACTGCCCTGTCCTAAAAGTCTTAGAAGGAAAAATCCCACCACAAACATCCACATCGTGGAAACAATACTGTTAAAAAAGCATGCCAGGGCAAATAAAATACCAACGGTTACCATCATTGTTCGTTGGCCAAAGCGGTCAATAAATCGTCCGACAATCATCATCGTGAGTCCTGCTATCAGTGTTGCTATGGAATATAGACCAGAAACCTCCGACCGAGACCATCCAAATGTTTCGATATATTCATCCACAAAAAGAGAATTAGAATACGTTTGACCAGGACCTGAAAAAAAGACACCTAACCCGGCAATAAATACAATTACCCAACCATAATAAACTCTCTGGAAAATCTGTTTTGTCATTGTTGTATCTCCTGTTCCATTCTATGGCTTTCTTTAATATTTTTAGTCACCTCAATTAATAAGGCATTTAAATATAAATGACATCACTTTGAGTTATTTAACTATCTTTTTTATTTACACAAATAATAATATTACCACATTGAGGATATTTTTCAATTACTCTAATTCCAGAGTTCACGAATCGTATTTTCGGAAAAGCCAATTGATATGAACTGTTACAAAGAATTATACATAGTTCCCATTGTCTTTTCCTTTTATATGCTTTAACATCGCAACGATCAGAAAACTAACGATTACCAATAACAGCCATGAACTTATTTTACTAAAGTGAACAATTTCCCATGTTTCTGATTGACCTGGATATTGCCAGGCTCCAAAAAAAGTAGCAATATTTTCTGCAATCCAAATAAAAAAGCCGATTAATGCAAAGGAAAGCACAACAGGCATTTTATATGTACGTTGATTAACCTTGAAGTAAACAATCGTTTGAAAGAATAATAGTATCGTAGCCGCCTTAAAAATCCAACGAAAATCATAGATATAATGATGCGTAAAAAAATTAAAATAGATGGCAGCACTTAAAATGGCTACCGTCCATGTTGGTGGCCATTTCATCAACTGAACATCCATACGGCGCCATGCCTGACATAAGTAACTTGCGACACTCGCATACATAAACCCACTGTAAAGAGGCACACCAAACACTTTTGACATTGCTTCTTCCGGGTAACTCCATGAGCCCATATGGACTTTATAAATTTCTAATGCTAATCCGATCAAGTGAAAAACACAAATTACTTTCAACTCATCCCAGGTCTCTAATTTTGAAGTAAGCATCAATAATTGTGTCAGAAGGCAAATAATTAGAATAAAGTCATAGCGGTGAATGAAAGAAATCTCTATGAACTGTGTGATTGCTAATGCAGAAAAGATTACAACAGCAAAAATACAGGACTTAGCTTGTTCAAGCCCGAATCTCCATAATTGACGCATGGTTAGATCTCCAATACGTAGCTGATAATCACTTTAATTTTGCCATCTTTGTGTTTATTAAGCTTATATATATCACAAAAACTATAATGACGCTGCTCTCCATCTTTATTAGTAGAATGGATGATTCCATTTACAGCGGCTTCTTTTCCATGGGTAATTATGTGTTCTATTTCCAACTCAAATTCATCGCCATTATCCATACCCTGCAGCGCATGCTCCAGTACATCTATCCCCTTAATCGTATCATTTCCTACCATGCGCCAAACAATATCGTCCGTTACACTACCTAGTATATTTTCTATATCACCTTTAACAAAGGCTTCATTAAATGTTTTGAAAAATTGTTGGTTTTTTGCTTCCAATTTTTACACTCCCTTTTTTAAAAATTAGTATACCACAGTACCCCCTCTTTGTTATAATGAAGAGGAAATTTATAGGAAAGGTGATGAAGATTAATTGATTTTAAAACCTCCGAAAAAAACAGAACATTTACTGCAATTAGAAGTAATGAAGGAACGCTACCTCGATATTCCTCCCGATACCTTCGACTCATTCCGACGCGAATTATCCGGTTACCTTGGTGAAAAAAGTGTACCGTATTATGTAGACCTTAGTGACATCGACTCCCATTATGATATATACGGACTACGACTGCAACATAATGACCATTACTTTCAAATAGATGGATTATTCTTATTTCCTTCTTTTATTTTGATTACAGAAATAAAACATCTTAAGGGAAAGCTCTTCATCAATGAATCAGATCAATTAATTCAATTAAAGGATCAAGAAGAAAAAGTATACCAACATCCTTTAACACAAGCGAATCTGCAAAAAGCACAGCTTCAGTCCCTGTTAACAACCCTCGGCTATACAAACATTCCTATACACACTCTGGCGATTTTTACTCATAATCAAGCTCAATTATCTTTTCGACATCCTGATATTATTACAGTTCAGCAGTTCCCTTTTCAATTACAAAAGTTTGTTTCCTCCTATTCTGAACGTATCTATGAAATGGATCAGTTGTTACATCTAAGCAAAAAATTAATTGATTTACATCAAGAACGTCGCATAACTTTTTTGGAACCCACAAGAGAGATCTTGCAAAACATCCGACGCGGTGTATATTGTCCAAATTGCAAACCAATAGTAATGCACTGGACGCACGGGGACTTGGACTTGCAGTAAATGTGTGCATCGTGATAAGAATGCACACCTTTTTGCACTATATGATTTTGTTTCCTTATTTGGTTACTACATCAATAACAAACAAGCTAGATGGTTTTTACTAGTAGACTCCCCCCCTTTTACTATATCTCGGATCTTGAGAAAATTGGGTGTGGAGACTAATGGAGGACCTAAATTTAGGACGTACAATCTAAAAAATTGGTTTAATGAGTACAAGCGATAGAAAATCATCTGAATTTTCTATCGCTTGCTTTTTTCTGCTCTCATACAAATCTTCTCTTCTTGCATTTTTACTGCTCTTCTTGCATTTCACACCGCTCTTCTTGTATTTCTTACAGCTTCTTAACAACATATACATTTTTTAAGATAGAATATGGAAGACGAAGAAGATATTTCACGTAAGGATAGCAAAAAATAGCATCTATTATATTAAGTCTTTTTCACGATTACTTAATTTTTTTGTGCTATCAATTTCTATTTGTTTTAACGCTTGTGCTGCTAAATGATCTGCTTTACGATTATCTTTACGTGAGACTGTCTCATATTTAGGTATGATACCTAGTTGATTCAATTTCTTTTCAATACGATCTGCCCAGTTCGTCAAACTTTCCTCTAAACATGGCCATTCTCCACTTAATTGATTGATCACAACCTTGGAGTCACCGATAAAGGTTACCGGCATATATTGTACCCCCCCTAATTCCTCTAATTCACTTATTCCAAAATGAAGGGCTGCATATTCTGCTTCATTATTGGTTTCAATTTCTTCCAGTAGTGCATTTTTACGAAGTCGATAAGTTGATCCATTAAGTTGATAATAAATGAGACAGCCCAGACCAGCTTTTCTCGCGTCTATATCATATCCACCATCAAAATAAACCGTTATATTGTGTGGCTCTGTTTCAATCTCAGTAAGATATTTTTTGATTTCCTTCATCGTCCAGTTGGTATCATACTCGTCTTCTAAATTCAGTTCTTTTACACGATGCAACTTCTCCAAATCTTCTGCGATAGCAAGCGCTGCTTCTGGAAGCAAAAAATTAGACTCAAAAAAACATTCGACTCCTTTTGGTGTTTGATAGCTTAATGTTAATTTGACCTTCATTTTAACTGACCTCCTTTTTAAAAGTATCTCATTGCCTGACTTGTATTATACAACATCGAAACTTCTCAGACATATCTGTATTTTCTCAAAATATAATTGTAGTACAAGCTATTTGCAGGGAGGGAAACAATTGGCAGTATTTTTCAGTTATATCTTTTTAGGTTTATCATTGGCAGCACCACTTGGGCCGATTAATGCGGCACAAATCAATCAGGGTATTAGAAATGGATTTTGGCACTCGTGGATGATTGGGTTAGGAGCACTTATAGCTGAAATCATCTTCATTGTTGCCGTATTTTTTGGAGTCGTACATTTTTTAGAAACACCTTTTATGAAAACATTTTTATGGTCATTCGGTGCATTTGTTTTATTTTACACAGGAGTGGAAAGTTTACTATCATCAAAAACAATTGCATCCACAGATGAGAGAACAAAGGAATCTCTATCGAAAACCTTTCGCTCAGGTTTCCTGATTTCGATTAGTAACCCTTTGTCGATTTTATTTTGGCTAGGCATCTATGGGTCGGTGCTTGCCAATACCATTAATAAGTATGATACCTTCCACTTATTTTGGTATGGGGGGGCTGCTATTATAATTGGACTGATGATCTGGGATGTTACAATGGCTGCAGTTTCGAGCAGTTCACGTCATATGTTTTCTCCTAAAACGCTTAAAACAATCTCGACTGTCACCGGACTTTCACTTATCGGGTTTGCTATTTACTTTGGTTATCAAGCTTTTTACTTAATTTTAAAATTTTTATAATGAAATCATTCTCTTTATCAAATACTAATTTCGTTTCACACAAAAATTATTGATAAGGAGAATTTTCCATGCCTCATTCCACTCATAAATCATCCAATCAATTAGCATGGTGGCAATTAGCCTTAACCGGTGTCGGCTGTACGATTGGAACAGGATACTTTCTTGGATCAAGTATCGGGATTTCGCTAACAGGCCCTTCTATCGTTTTTTCCTTTTTGCTGGCGGCTATAGGCACCTATATCGTCTTTAATTTATTAGCAAAGATGACCGCTGCAGACCCACAGGAAGGCTCATTCTGTTATTATGCAGAAAAGGCTTATGGCAAATGGGCTGGATTTAGCTGTGGCTGGAATTATTGGTGCTCCAGTATTCTGATTATGGGCAGTCAGTTAATTGCCTTATCTATTTTAACTAAAGCTTGGTTTCCTCAAGTTCCACTCTGGATATTTGCAACGATTTATGCCGTTTTATCGATTCTTGTCATTTTACTCGGGACAAGAGGTTTTGATCGCATCGAGGATTTTTTGGCGGTGATTAAAACCGCTGCGATTATCATGTTTATTATCATTGCCATCGTGACCATTTCTGGAGGGATATCTGGTGGACCTTCCTCTTCACCTGGGATACCTTCTGGTTTAGATAAGTTATTTACTGGCAGTTATCGAGGATTTTGGGCATCGCTTATATATGCTTTTTATGCGTTTGGCGGCATTGAAGTGATTGGACTCATGGCCATTCGCTTAAAGAAAAAGGAAGACGCTCCTAAAGCCGGAAAAGTGATGCTAGGTCTCTTAACAATCATTTATATTGTTTCAATAGGGTTAGCAGTGACAATGGTATCTGTAGATCAGTTTGATCCCAAGGAAAGTCCGTTCGTGACCGCCTTATCTGACTATTCCCTAGCATTCTTCCCCCCATTTATTTAATGGAGCAATTATTATTGCGGGATTCTCCACGATGACAGCAGCCCTGTTCGGTGTTGTCGTATTATTAGTGTCACTTGCCAAAGATGGGGATGCACCTAAATTATTTTCCAAGAAAATTAAAAAAATTAAATATTTACCATTGCCATCATTAATCTTGGCAACCATTGGCTTATCCGCTTCCATCATTACAGCCTTATTGCTTCCAGGGAAGATATATGAATATATCACGACCGCAGCTGGAATATTACTATTATACAACTGGGCTTTTATTATTATTTCGTCGATACGAGTATTAGATGGGATTAAATTCAAGAATAAAGTAATAGCATTTATAGGGTTATTATTTATCACAACAGCTATATCAGGCACTTTAATGGAAAAAAGTATTCGTCCAGGCTTTTGGGTGAGTTTATGTATTCTTGGAGTGATCGGTTTATTTACAATGAAGTTCGGGAGAAATAAGAAAGCGGGAAGCAATTGTTAGCATAGTATGCATTTCAAAATAAGCACACACGTTATCTGCCTTTTAGATAATTGAAAAATCCGAACGATAACGCATTCTAATCGCAGAATTCGCATTATCACTCGGATTTCACTTTTATCAAATCTGTTTTGTCCTTCCTTTGTTACTAGGCACAACCTTTTACTTCTTTATTTGAAACCATTCTTATTTTTTCTTCCCGTACAAATCTACCTGATCCAAGCCATGCAGCACATGCAAAAATTAAGTAAATCGCCTGTGTAGCAAACGCTCCCTGCAGAAGAATTTGTAATCCCATACCGAAACCAAGCGCTGGAATAACGAGTAGAAAAGTCCGAATGATACGCTCAAAACCTTTTTCAAGGGGGGGCAACGGCCAAATTTTCGAGAAAAACACTCCTAATGCTACTCCTAATCCAGATACAACAAACAACTGTCCCATTACAATCGGAGTAGGAAATGGCCATGCCATTACGTAATGTCCAATGATATAGAATATTTCCAAAAACAACGTAATTCCTATCACCTTTTGAAAGGTTTTAATATTCATCCAAGGATGGAGAAGAAATAATAATATGACCACACATCCTAGAATCAAGGTCCAGTTCATAAATTCCCTCCTTTTCCCTCAATCACTTCTTTTATTCATTACTTGCCGTCTTTGTTTCCACTTCATCTAATTCTGGTGCCCGAACATTTTCTATTAATTGCTGTATTTCTAACGGAGGCTCCGGCGTCATTCTTGAAACAATAAAACTAACAATGAAGTTAAGAATCATACCAACTACTCCAACACCCTGGGCATTAATCCCGAAAAAGCTGTTAAGAATTGGTTCGTCTGTTCCAATAATCGACGGGGGGGAAAGAATTGCCCCCAATCATGATTAATGTAAAACTTAAGCCAGTAATAATACCAGCGACTGCTCCTTCTTTGTTCATCCTCTTATCAAAAATTCCTAAAAGAATGACCGGGAAAAGACTTGCTGCCCCCCCTAATCCAAAAGCAAGTGCTACCACTTCACCCGCAAACCCAGGTGGATTTATACCAACATATGCGGCAACAGCAAGTGCAACTAATAAAGTAATTCGACCCACACGCAGCCTTTGTGCCTCTGATGCGGATTTATTAAAAATTCGATAATAAATATCATGAGAGACGGCACTTGTCATCGTAATAAGCAAACCTGATGCCGTTGATAATGCTGCAGCTAAACCACCCGCTGCAACTAAAGCAATAATAAAAGGCGCTAAATTTGCAACTTCTGGTGTGGATAGTACAATAATGTCACCATCAATCACTACCTCATTATCTTCCCCACCTGTGAAGTTAATTACTCCATCACCATTTTGATCATCTATTTGTAATAATCCAGTGGTTTCCCATTTACTAACCCATTCAATGCTCTGTACCTCTTCTATTGGTTTATCTGCGATGGTATCAATAAGATTATATTTAGCAAATGCACCAACAGCAGGTGCCGTCAAATACAATAAGCCAATAAATATAATTGCCCACACAGCAGACCATCTAGCCGCACGTACGCTTTTCACAGTATAGAAGCGAACAATAACATGTGGAAGTCCAGCAGTTCCCGCCATTAAAGCCAGCGTAACCATAAAAACATTTAACATAGACAAATTAGTAAAAGGGGGGGCCATATATTCCGTCATACCAAGGTCTATTTGAATTTGTCCCAACCGATCGACAATGTCACTTGTGGTTAGAGCTAATTGTGGAATCGGATTCCCTGTTAACTGTAATGATATCGCCACAGCTGGTATGAGAAAGGCAATAATGATAACAAAATATTGAACCGCTTGTGTCCAGGTTACCCCTTTCATACCACCTAACAAGGCAAAAAATCCTACAATTGCCATGCCAATTAAAACACCAACAACGATATCTACTTGGAGATAACGACTAAAGACAATCCCTACTCCACGCATCTGTCCTGATATATAAGTGAGTGAAATAAAAATCGTGGCTATTGCAGCTACAGAGCGCGCACCATTAGAATAAAAGCGATCTCCGATAAAGTCAGGCACAGTAAACTTGCCGAATTTACGCAAGTATGGTGCAAGCAATAATGCCAATAACACATATCCACCGGTCCATCCCATTAAATAAATCGTACCATCATAGCCAAGAAATGCTACAAGACCTGCCATGGAGATAAAAGATGCAGCAGACATCCAATCGGCAGCAATGGCAGCACCGTTAGCTACTGTTGGAACATTCTGCCCAGCGACATAAAAGCTGGAAGTATCTTTTACCCTTGACCACCAGCCAATTGCTGTATAGATAGCAAACGTAATTAAAAC
Source organism: Gracilibacillus boraciitolerans JCM 21714 (assembly GCF_000521485.1). Lineage (GTDB taxonomy): Bacteria > Bacillota > Bacilli > Bacillales > Amphibacillaceae > Gracilibacillus > Gracilibacillus boraciitolerans. The sequence goes on from NZ_BAVS01000004.1 coordinate 113,781, forward strand.
TAGAATAATTGTAATAGCTTCTACACTCATATAATCCCTCCTATTATCAACGTGTACTGAGTCTATCAATGAAGCAATATGATAAGTATTCTATTATTCTATTATTCCATCTTTCCTTCGTTCATTATTTCTTTATATTTCTTATCGAGTTTATCCATTCGAAGTGCATATATTAGAATTAAACAAATAAATACAAGAATCGCTCCTTGATGTGCAATCCAGTAAGATAACGTCACATTTAAAAAACGGACATGATATAGTGGTTCAGCAAAAAGTATTGCACCACCAAAGGCAACTATCGCCCAAACAACCAGTAAACTTAAAATCAACGTGATGTTTTTCTTCCAATACCACCTCTGTTTTTCATTGAGTGTTTGTTTCATTTGCTTTTCACCCATCCTCTCTTGTTTTATTAAATGTTAGAGTATCAGCACGATAGAAACCGCTTACAATTTTCCGGGTTATAATATGTAACTCACTCAGCTCATTGCAGCGACTCTAACCTTTTATTGATTCAAAGCCCATCCACTAAGAACCAATAAAAAATACTAAATACTCTAACAATTGTATTTAGTATATTAAATATTACATATGGGATTATAAATTCTCTGTAAAATGCAGGGATTGTCGTTCGAAATGTCGTCTTAGTTGTCTGAATGGTTAAGATAAGCCTTGTAACAGATCAAGAAACTCTTTTGCTATCGTTCTACTCATTGGAATCTTTGATTTCTCTTTATCTTTCATTACAATATTATACGCACCATTAAACCATGGGGTAATTTCGTCTATTGCATCCAAATTTACAAGATAGCTGCGATGGGGACGATAAAAGGGAAAGTTTTGTAGCCTTTCTTCCAATTCCTTCAGATTCATCTTTGTTTCAATTACTTCATTCGTTAAGGTATGAAGAAGAACATGTCTCCCTTCTCTTACAGCATAACCAATCTGCAATGGATCGAGTACAATCATTTTTTTATCTGTTGAAATAATAAGCTTGTTTACCTTAGGCTTTTTACTTTCTCTTTTCGCCAGTTCCTCTCTGACACGTGTCATCGTTATTGCAAACCGAGCTTTATCAAAAGGTTTTAGTAAATAGTCTGTCGCTTGAAGTTCAAACGCCTGTACTGCATATATATCATAAGCCGTAGTAAAAACAATAATCGGGCCTTTAGCAACGTCACTTTGAAGGGTTTCAGCAACTTCTAAACCCGTGAGACCTGGCATATGTATATCCAGAAATAAAACATCTGGCTTATATTCTTGATAAAATTGTAATAATTGATTGCCATTCTCAGCACTTGGATATAAATTCACATCTTCTTCCTGCTCCAGCAGATAGATCAATTCTTCACGTCCTATACGCTCATCCTCTGCTATCATAACTTGAATCTTCATCTCTTTCACTCCTCGGCTTCATGATTACTCCCGCCACTTAATTTTTAACAAATTTTGAAGTGGCCGTTTCTGGGATGTCTACTTTAGAGATAGGTAACTTAAACGATACGGAACTTCCCTTGTCCGGGAGATTACGAAAGTGCAGACAGCTTTCTCCCCCCCCAATAATTCCCTTTAATCGTTCATTTATATTGTATAAGGCAGTCCCACTTCCTTGTGTTTGCTCAAGAGGTTTAGTTCCAAGAAGATTAATTCTATCCTCTGAGAAACCGATACCGTTATCCTTCACTTCAATATAGACCCAATCCTTTTCTCTTTTAATAATTAATTCGATTGTTCCTCGCATTTGTTTATCCTTTAAGCCGTGCTGAATACAATTTTCGATGAGCGGTTGCAGAGTTGCCGGCGGTATTCGAACATCTTCTAGTTTTTGATCAATTGTTTTCTTTACAATTAACTGATCCATAAACCGGGCAGTTACAATTTCAACATACGCATTCACATGTTCTAGCTCCGTTCCCAAGGATATAAGCGATTTGCTTGCAATGGTTAAATTCGCCCGCATATATTGACTTAACTGGATCAAGATATGACGCGCCTTCTCTTGATTTACTCGCATCAAAGAGTGTAGCAAATTGAATGTATTAAATAAGAAATGGGGATTAATCTGAGCCTGGAGATTTCGTATTTCAGCCTCTTTTAATAATTCCTTCATTCGCTCAACTTCGACCCCCCCACTAATTTGATTGGATATAATTGTTCCTAATCCTTTAGCTAACTCAATTTCAACCGCCCTAATCTGTTGAGAGTTGCGATAGTATAAATTAATCAGACCAATAATTTCACCAGATCGAAATACAGGAATCATAATTGCTGTTTTAAGCGGGCATGGATCATATCGACATTGAATGTCTCCTCGATCGTATGCCACTTGGATATTCCCTGTATTCAGCGCTTTTTGCGAAAGTCTCATTTTTAACGGTTCCCCCCCTTGTCGATGGTGATCATCTCCCAGACCAACGTGACTAAGAACCCTCTCTTTATTGGTAACAGCAATCGCAGCAACATCTAATTCATTGTAAAGTAACGTTGCCATCTTATCAGCATTTGAAATTAACGATGCATCCTGAAGCAACGGCAGAGCTTTTTCTGCAATCGATAAGGCCCGATTCGTTTCAATTGCAGCTTCTCTTTCCGTTTCATTTAAAGCAGCACGTATCATCATTGTAAAAATGGCAAGTGCTATCGCATTAGTAACGACGAGTGGAATACCGATTGTATTAACAAGTTCTACACCAGTTTGCTGATCGGAAATAAATATTAACAACATACCCATATGTAATACAGGCGGAAACATACCAATAAATAGAGCTTTTTCTGGTGCAATTACCCGTTCTTCTGAGAAGAATTGTCCTGTCCATCCAGTGATTAATCCTGCTAGAGGATTAATTAAACTATTGGCAATCCATGCCTCACCACCTAAAGAGGAAAGATAAAAACTAGTAATGACTCCAGCGCCAAGCCCAACATATGGTCCACCAAGCAGACCTGCAATCATAACCACCACCATACTAAATCCTATTAACACCTCATCTGTACTAACATCTGTTATGCGTGATTCCAGCACCATTGTTTCTATTTGAATTAACACACCGGTATGGATTCCTAATATTCCTATAATTCCAAAGACCACACTAAGATAGATGACAGTATCAATTGCCATATCGCGATCAAGCAAGGACCGAAAACCTGGTACTTGAGTTAACATAAAGACGGCCAATAAAAGTAGTCCGATCCTCTCGAATAAAACAATCGTAAGATCAATCATGCGATACTGCCTCCTGTTTATCACGATACATCTTTATCAGCAAATCCTGATAGCCTTCTTTGTCTTTTTCGCTAACCAGTGAGCCAATTATTCCTCCAACAAAGCCAGAAGGAATAGTTAAAATACCAGGATTAGCAAGTGGGGGGGAGATAGCCAAACCCTCCGGGCCAGTAATAATTAGTATGATAGATGATAAAAACCCAGTTATTATCGTGGCATAAGCACCCGTCCTGGTAAACCGTTTCCAATAAAATGTATAGCAAAGTAACGGAAATATCGTAGACGCCGCTACTGCAAAGGTAATGGATACAAGAAAGGCCACATTACTTTCTTCCATTTCAATCGATAAGAGAATCGATATTATCCCAATGACAACAGCTGCCATACGAGCTACTTGAAGCTGCTTTTTTTCATTTACTTTTTCCTTTTTCCAGAGATGATAATAAATATCATGAGCAAAAGAAGACGTAGCGGCAAAGATTAACCCTGTTACCACAGCTATGATCGTAGCAAACGCAACAGCCATTACAAAGGCAATCAGGAAGTCGCCTCCAATAGCTTCAGCTAATAACAATGCCGCTAAATTACCGCTTGGGGGGGCTGACGCTGTTAGTGTTTCACTGCCTACAAGGGCAATTGTCCCCACTCCTAAAATAAGTGTCATCAAATAAAAAATGCCGATGATCCATGAAGCAGACATCGCGGATAACCGAGCCTGTTTTCCATTCTTAACAGTGAGAAAACGTATGAGTATATGTGGTAAACCCGATGTACCAAGAAGTAATGTCAAGGTAAGCGACACCTTTTCGACCGGATGTGTAAACAGATTGCCCGGGTAGAAATATGCATCCCCCCCATATGTATTCTGTTCAACTGCTTGTTTGATAAGTCCTGGTATATTCCAATTCATCCATGAAAGTAAAATTAATACAACGAGCAATGTTCCACCCATTAATAATACCGTTTTGATAATTTGCACCCATGACGTTGCAACCATTCCCCCCCCAAATGCCACATAAACAGTCATTAAAATACCAATAATGACAACCGATGTTCGAAAATCCACTCCAAGTAAGAGTCGAATTAATAGTCCTGATGCAACTAGCTGCGGAATCATATATAGAATCGATATACTAATGCCACTAATGGCCACAAACGCGCGCATTCGATTGCCTGGAAATCGAGCAGAGATAACGTCTGCTACAGAATATTTACCAAGACGATGAACTGGTTCGACAATTAATAATAATAAAATCACGTAGGAACATAAAAATCCGGTTGCATACAAGAATCCGTCATAACCATAAAGTGCAATTAATCCGGTAATTCCAAGAAACGAAGCAGCACTAATAAAGTCACCAGCGATGGCCATGCCGTTTTGCATTCCGGTCAGACTATTTGCTGCTACATAAAATTGATGTGCTGTTTTACTTCTTTCTGCTGCCCAATGGGTAATGACGAGTGTACCAATCACAATCACCACGAAAAATATAAAATAAGTAAAATTCATATTCCCTCTCCTGAATCGGTTTGTCTTACACTTTCTTCTATAATAAGTTCATATTTCTTTATAAAAGAATAATGCCAGACCCCTATTCCCCAGGTCATAATAAATAACAAAATGACATATACCCATGCAAAAAAAAGAAAATTATCTGGTATCTCTTTCATGAGGGCAGTTAAAATTAATGGTATAAACAGATAAAAAAATATGATCAAAGTTGCCACAAAAAATAGAATGCGATGCTTTTTCTTTATAAGAACTTCCTGTTCGGAAACGGTTACATTTTTAAAAGTGTTAATCATATCGTACTCCTTTTGAATAGGTTAATTATTAAGGTGGGTTACGTAATCAAATTATAAGGCAGTATGTATATTTTCGTCAATTCAACTAATAATTCAAGTAGATAACAAAACCTTACTATAGTATGGATTTATAAAAGATCCGCAATAGGATCATGAATAGAAAAATACACCCTCTATTTTTGATATTTTAGTATAAAAACACGGAAAGTTTGGGAAAAAAAGAAGAGATTTTAAAAAACTAGAGGTGGTTAAAATAGATATACGATCTATTATTAATCGAAGAAAGAAGCCAGATCAAAATAAAGAGGGTATGTTAACAGCATCCATAGAAACCAATCTAGATCACATAAAACGACTATTAGAGGAACCTGATGATTTAATTATTCGAAATTTCGCCGTCCTTAATTCGCCTCATAAATGTGCGATTGTCTATATTGAAGGATTAGTAGATGATACATATGTGCGAAATAATATAATAGAAAAAATACAACAAGTAACAAAAAAAAAAAGCAAATTCCTGACAGTAGTGAACTTCTTTTTAAGGAATTAAACGAACAACTGTTATCTACTTCTACTCTTGAAGTAGGATATACCGTAGAAGCTGTTATAAGTGCGATTTTAAGTGGAAGTACCGTTGTTTATTTGAATGGTATTAATAAAGTATTTGTCATAGAAACACAAGGATGGGAAAAACGTAAGATACAAGAACCTGTGACAGAATCAGTAATTCGTGGTCCTCGAGAGGGCTTTGTAGAAGATTTACGTACAAATATCGTTTTGATTCGACGATACCTCCAAGATCCAAATTTACGATTGAAGACATTTCAAATTGGCAGACGCTCAAGAAAAGACCTCGTTGTGGCCTACATTGATGACATCATACATCCTGACATTTTAAAGGAAGTCATAAGGCGAATTGACTCCATAGATATGGATGATGCACCAGAATCGGGGGGGTTTATTGAGCAGTGGATTGAGGATAGTTTTCTTTCTCCTTTTCCGCAAATTTTGAATACAGAGCGACCTGATAAAGCTTCCGCAGCACTCTTGCAAGGGAAGGTTGTCATCATGCTGGATGGTACCCCCCCGTTTGGTTTAATTGCGCCAACTACATTTGGAAATACTTTACAGTCACCTGAAGATTATTATGAACGATGGACAATTGGAACATTGCTGAGAGTCTTACGGTATATCGCTGCATTCATTGCCATTTTCCTTCCATCCTTATATATTGCTTTAGTTTCATATCATCCTGGCATGATACCCTCGGATTTAGCATTTTCCATTGCAGCATCCCGAGAAGGTGTACCCTTTCCCCCCATTTGTTGAAGCATTTCTTATGGCTGGAACGATGGAATTATTGCGAGAGGCTGGTGCAAGATTACCTAAAACTATCGGACAAACTATCGGTATTGTTGGAGGATTAGTTATCGGAGAGGCTGCTGTTCAGGCGGGGGATCGTTAGTCCTATTATGGTTATTATCATTGCACTAAATGCGATCGCATCTTTTTCTCTGCCTTCCTACAGTATGGCGATAGCATTTAGAATCATTCTATTTGGATTTATGATTTTATCTGGCTTATTCGGACTATATGGAATCATACTTGGATATATCATGATTAATATTCATATTGTAAATCTGAAAAGTATTGGTGTTCCTTTTTCAGTTCCATTTGCGCCAACTTTCTTTAAGGATTGGGAAGATCTTATTTTCCGTGCTCCCGTTCCTGTATTAACGAAACGCCCTGAGTACATGAAAACAAATGATACACAATCAACAGATAGGAAGAAAAACTAATGAAGCAATTTGACTATGCAGATGGACACATTTCGGATAAACAAATAATGGTAGCTGTTCCCTCCTTTATCATAGGTATAGGTGTTATTTCCCTTCCACAGAAAGTTGCTAGTGTTACGATGGCAGCAGATGGCTGGATATCACTTTTAATCGGAGGAATTATAACAATAATTATTACTTGGTCTGTCGCTAAGCTGTCTTCAAGCTTTCCAAATCAATCTTTTCTAACATTTTCGTCCTTGATTGTTACAAAACCTGTAGCCATTCTTTTAACCTTTCTATTTGCAGCTATATCACTGAATATCACCGCTTTAGAGATTCGCGATATAGCTGATATTTCAAAGCATTACTTATTAAGAGAAACACCTATTGAGGTTATTTCGCTTACTTTCTTCCTAATAATTATTTATGCCGTAGCAAATTCCAGAGTCGGTTTATTTCGATTAAATGCATTGTTTCTGCCATTTGTATTAGTTATTGCAATAATTGTAATTGTTTTTAACATTAAATGGTTTAATATCGGACATTTGTTGCCAGCTTTTGAAACTAGTATTAGTGGCTATGTAGAAGGAGTGAAACAAAGTGTTTTATCATATGCAGGATTCGGAATTCTATGGTTTTATATTGCACTTGTAAGAAAACCAGAAAAGACAGCTCAATTGGCTGTTTTTGGTCTATCTATTCCTATTGTTTTATATTTGTTACTTTATATTACTTGCATTCTTGTTTTCGGTAATTCTGCAACATCCAATTTGCACTACTCCACGGTGGAGTTAGCAAAAACAGTTATCATTCCAGGGGGGGGTATTTTAGAAAGGTTTGAATCGATTTTTTTGTTATTTGGATCATGGCAATTTTTAATACAACAACAATGGCATTAGATATAACCGTATTTGCACTGAATTCAATCTTTACAAAAACAACTAAAATAAAAGTGATCTTATTCATCTCTCCCATTATATATATGATCAGCATGTATCCACAGGATTTAACGGAAGTCAGTTCATTTGGTACTTTTGTCAGCTATAGTACTACTTTTTATACGATTTTCGTTACATTATTATTATTCGTAATTGCTAAGATAAGGAGATTAAAGTAACATGAAACATTATCGTATACTACTGGTTTTCGGCTTAGTGATTTTTCTTTCAGGGTGTTGGGATGAAACACCCATTGATGATAGAAGTTTTGTAATTGGAAGTGCTCTCGATAAAGCGGAGGAGGGCATAGGGGAGACAAATCGAATTACCCTGACAAACCAGTTTGTTATTCCATCTAAAATTTCCAATCCAGGGCAAATGAGTGGTGGTAGTAGTGAACAGAAAGCATACGAAAATTTATCAGTTACCGGACAAAGTGCGTTTCAAATTTCCAGAGAGATGTTAAGCCTTACAAATAGAATTCCAAATTATGAGCACTTACAGATTTTAATCGTCTCTCCAGAGATTGCAAGGGATCCAGATTATTTCTCCAGTGTATTAGATAGTTTTATTCGGGATCACGAGATTCGCAGAGAAATTAAAGTGATCATCTCTGATGGCGATGCAAGTGAACTTTTAAATGTTCGAACGGAAACGGAAGATATCCCAGCCAGATTCATTGACACTATCTTAGAAAACAACATAAAATCTTTAGAATTAATTGACCCTGTTACGATCGGGTTGGTGCATCAATATTTGCTGGATGATAATAGTTATCTGATCCCGTCCATATCATTAATGGAGGGAAATATTAATTATGATGGGGTTGCTGTATTTGACGGAAAGTCTGATCAACAAGTTGGAACACTTAAAGGTGAGGATATACAAGGGTATAAATTGATAGAAGGAAAGATTAAAAATGGTGCACTTACTTTTTATATTGATAATAAGCTGATGATTTATGAAATCAGTGATGCGAAAAGTACCATAAACATCAATACTGCCAATCCTGAGGATATAAAAATTTCAATAGCAATTGATACAGAAGGTCCATCGCCGAAATGTACGGAAGTAAATCACTTTTGGATCAATCCTATATTAATGATATTGAGAAAAGTATAAATAAAAGAATAGAACAGCTTGTTAACACTACCGTGGAGAAGGCGCAGAATGAACTGCAAGTTGACTTTCTTGGCTTTCGTTCACTTATAAGACAAAAGCACTACGACGATTGGAAAAAAATAGAGAATAATTGGGAGTACGGAGAACTATTATTTTCCAAGAGTTCAGTAGAAGTATCTGTAAATACCATGTTACGAAATATTGGATCCTCGGATAAAGCAAAGGATTAAAGAAAAGGGTGAAAACAGATGTGGGAAAACTTACTAGGTAGATTACCAGGCACACTAATATTAATTTGTACGTTACTTACCTTCCTAGTGCCTTATGTTATTCACAAAATAAATCGATCGCTACATAAAACAGGAGATCCCCCTTGGAAAAAGGATGGTAGAGATTGATTTGCTCACTTAATAAAATGGCATGATGTCGATATATAGAAGGTTTGATTATGATTTATTAACATTTCACTAATATATTATCCATATCCCTTTAGAAAGGAAAAACAATGTGAAGGCAACTGAAGTTTTATTATGGAGTATCGCACTACCTGGATTTGGCCAAATACTAAATAAAAAAATATTAAAGGGTATCATTTTTATTGTTCTCGAGATTATAGTCAATGTGCAGTCAAACCTCAACACTGTATTACTTTACAGCTTTTATGGAGAAATTGATAAAGCTATTGAACATGCTGACTATCAGTGGCTTCTGTTCTACCCTTGTTTATATTTCTTTGCGATGTGGGATGCCTACCGAGATGCTGGTGGTGGTAGGAAGCCCTATTCTTTTTTACCATTTGTATTTGCTGCTTACTTTGTTACTGTAGGTACAATCTACTCACCACAATTCACTATCTTCGAGGTACTATTGGGACCTATTTGGCTGCCAATACTAAGTGTACTACCTGGGTTTCTGATAGGGATACTATTACAATGGATCATAAGAAAAAGGCAATAGAAGCAATGATGTAATTATGACTTGACTTTACTGCTTAACAAACCGAAGCGGCTTTAACAGCTATGCTTCCTTTCAAAATGACCTCTTAAATCCATGGTTATAAATATTCGATTACTACGCATCATCTTACCTTTATGCAATTAAAAATCCGTATGATAACAAACTCTCATAGAATTTGTATCATTCGGATTTTTCTTTTATAAAAGCGTAAGCATACTGAGTCCAGTAAAGTAATAATATCGCCAGTATGATATATATAATGGAATAAAGGTAAAATGGTATTTCAACCACGAGTACACCTAAGTAATGTAATGATACATCAATTCCATAGACCAAAATAGGTGCCAGTAAACGCCAGTGGAACTTTCTGATAAGCATAATTCCACCAACAAAGATTAAACTTTTTATTAAACCCATAATCGCTGAAAAAAAATGTCATCACGATAAACATTTTCAAAAAAACCAATTTCATAGTGACGAATGGAAGCAACAGACATGAAAAACATTACGGTACCTACAGCAGCAGATCCTTGCATCCATAACAATATAAACCGTGTCCACCTAGTACCTATTCTAAGAGCACGCATCCAGAACTTTGATAATAAAAAGAAAAAAATAACGGCAATGAATGTATACTCTTTTCTCCACCAATTTGAATGATAAATATTCAGCGACTCAAACAACCATTCTACACCTACTAACACAACTGCAAAAAATATCAGCCAGCGTAAGCGTAGCTGATAGACAGCGGCTACTAATCCTAAAACAGGAATAACAAATAGATTGGAGACGATTGCCCCCTAATACATTATCGTAGTATGGAACATGGAACACTTCTGGATAATATACATAACTGTTTCCGAGGATTAGCACAAAAAATTCTGCTGTATATACCATTCCAGAAAAACTCAGAAATAATACAGTTAGACCAAATTGACGTTTATGTACAATTACGTAAATCAATATTAATATACTTATAATAGTAAGGAACAGATAAGGGATATAGTTAGGCATCGCGCAAACTCCCTTTTTACCTTATTATCCAACAGGATATCAATTATATTCACAATTATAGTATAAAAAAATTGAAATAAATCAAACTCAAAAAAGAGACCACTTAAAGTGATCTCAATTTTTTTCGCTATACTCTTCTTGAAGTCCCGATATGTCGTCACTATATTAAACGAATTTTAAAGGAAGTGTTGCTCAGTAATACAGATAGGTGTTCCTTTACTCTCTGCCTTTGGAGCGCTGATTTATGGCATCAATATCGTAAGGATAACTTACAAACAATTCACTTGCTTTATTTAAGCGTTCTAATTGATCATTATTTAAATTCCAGCCAGCAGAGCCTAAGTTAGCTTCAAGCTGTTCCATCGTACGTGCCCCAATAATCGGTGCCGTAACACCGCGGCTGTTTAGAAGCCAGTTAATTGCTGCCTGTGCTGGAGTCTTACCTGCATCTTCTGCAACACTATATAACGTATCTAACAAACTCCATGTAAATTCGTTATTGTACTTATCCCATGTCTCGCTGTAACCTTTTTCTTCAGCAACAGATATACGAGAATTTTCAGGTGGCTTAACCATGTCCCGTGTAAACTTCCCGCTCAACCACCCTCCGCGAAGTGGACTCCATGGAATGACGCCTAATCCTTCATTTTCACAAACATCAATTAATTCGTATTCGGTAGCACGACACATCAAATTGTATTGAGGTTGCAGGCAAACAAACTTTTCCCAACCGTTTTGTTTACTTAAGTCGATTGCCTTTTGAAGCTGCCAGCCTTTAAAGTTACTTGCCCCAATATAACGCACAAGTCCTTCACGAATAAGATCATTTAACGTGCTTAATGTTTCTTCCAAAGGGGGGGTTCGCGGATCCCATGCATGAACTTGGTAAAGATCAATGTAATCGGTGCCAAGTCGGTGCAGACTCTCTTTAACACCAGAGATAATGTGTTTTCTGCTCAACCCAACATCATTCGGTCCTTCACCCATAGGGAAACGAACCTTTGTTGCGACAACATAGTCATCACGATTTTGGTTCTTTAACCATTTACCGACGATTTCTTCTGAACCACCACGACTATAGACATCGGCAGTATCAATGAAATTTCCGCCTTCTTCGACATAACGGTCTAAAATGCTGAAACTATCCTTTTCACTCGTTTCACGGCCTAATGTCATCGTTCCAAGACAAAGTTCACTGACCTGTAAACCCGTGTTTCCTAGATAACGAAATTCCATTGATTCATCACTCCTAATATAATATTTAGTTTAACCCTGACTTTATTTAAAATCGTGAGGACTGAAAGTAATACCAGGTCGTTCACCCTTTTACCAAATTGGTACAAATCCGTCAATTTCTTTTAAGATAGATTCAATTTCATTTAATACTTCATTAGAAAGATCAACTTCAGAAGCCTTCACATTTTCCGTTACTTGTTCAGGGCGGCTTGCTCCAATAATTGCAGCGCTAATTCCTGGCTGTCTTAAAATCCAGGCAACAGCTAATTGGGACAATTTAATGTCTAAATCATTCGCAATTCCTTCCAGGCGCGCAACTCGTGTTAACACATCATCGTTTAAATAGCTTTTAATCCAGCGATTAATGTTTTCATTAGCCGCACGGGTGTTAGAAGGGATCTCTTGCCCTGGTTTATATTTACCTGTAAGAATCCCTTGGGCTAAAGGTGAAAAGACAACTTGTCCAATCCCAGCCTTTTCAGAAATTGGTAAAACTTCTTTTTCAATATAGCGTACGAGCATGTTGTAAATCGGTTGATTTGAAACAAGCGGCCGTAGATTTTTTTCTTTTGTTATATGTACAGCATCTGTAATCTGTGCTGCCGTCCATTCACTAACACCATAATATAATATTTTTCCTTGCTGAGCTAAATCGTCTAACGCACGTAGTGTTTCTTCTGTTGGCGTTTCTTCATCAAATCGATGACATTGATAAAGATCAAGATAGTCTACACCTAAACGTTTTAAGCTCGCATCGCATTGCTCCATGATATGCTTTCTTGAAAGACCTCGGTCATTCGGACCATCTCCCATAGGAAAAAACACCTTCGTTGCAAGCACATAGCTTTCTCTAGAGAAAGGCTTAAGGGCTTCACCAACCACTTTTTCAGCTTCACCTTGATTGTATGCGTTTGCAGTATCGAAAAAGTTAATACCGTGTTCATATGCCTGATGAATGCAATCAATGGCGTTTTGGTTTCCTACCGATTCACCGTAAGTTAGCCAGCTACCAAGTCCAATTTCACTTATTTTTAACCCACTATTACCTAATCGACGATACTTCATTTTGAAACACTCCTTCATTATCTCGCTTCTAGTGTCCTTATTATAAATAGTAAGAATATTCATTTCAAGTACTGAATTATTTTTGATATAATAAAGATTAGTTTAGCTAGTATAAAATTTATAGTAACTATATACAGGGTGGGGGGGGATGGAACTTTAGTGGAAAATGCAGTAGAATGTTCAATTGAAAAAGCACTAAATATTATTGGGGGGGGAAAATGGTCATTTCTCGTATTACGAGAATTATTTGAAGGGACAAAACGATTTGGAGAACTACAAAAGGCAATTAATAATATTAGTCCAAAAGCGTTAACCGATACACTGCGTCATTTGGAAAGAAATGAAATCGTTATCAGAACGGCATATCCAACCGTACCAGTTACCGTTGAATATTCTTTAAGTGAAAAAGGACATGCTCTTCATAAAATTTTAAAAGAAATGAAACTATGGGGGGGGCTCAATGGACGTAATATAAGAGGCTGTTTAAATTCTTTCTGTAACATCTTTAACGTGAATGAACCGTTTTTTATGGGAAAGCGTTAGCAAAATATTAGCATATCAAATAAAAAATGATATAGGGATATCTTAGAACTGACAACTCTACTGCATATTTTACTAGACGTTTCTATTTATTGTACTTAAATATAAGTTTAATGAATCTTCTACTTCGCCCGCGACTAACTTAATAAAGTCATCATACTCTTTTTGTGTATGTGCTCTATCTAATGCTTCATAATAAACTAAACGATTTCCCACTTTAATAACAATTGGTGGAAAACCATCTTTCGTGAGCTCTAAATTTAATAACAAACGTGATGTCCGACCAGTTCCATCAATAAAAGGGTGAATTCCAACAAAAATGGCATGTAACATAGCTCCACGAGCAATTGGATGCAATTTTTTCGTTTCTGCTTGTTCATACCATGCCATCAACTGCTCCATTTCTTCTTTTATAAGGAAGGGAGCTGGAGGTATATGTTTAGCACCAGAAATAAAAACTTGCTGGTCCCGATATACGCCTGCATATTCATCATTAATTCCTTTTAGTACAAGACGATGTAGATTCTTGATTTGCCAATCCGACAAAGCTTCACCTTTTTGTACAATCTCCTCTACATACTTTATGGCATCCCGATGGTTAATAACCTCCAAATGTTCACCTAGAGTTTTACCACCAACGGTAATCCCTTCTAGAACTACCTTCGTTTCGTTGATAGTTAAGGTGTTACCTTCAATTGCATTTGTATTATATGTCCATTCAAGAAATAACTTTTCAAGTAAGCTTTTTAAAGTATATTTTGGTAACGCCCAATTGGCATCAAGATGTTCCTTCTTTTGATCAATATGTTTGAATATTTGCTTCACCTCTTTCACTGAAACATGTAGTTAAACTGTTAATACCATCGTTGCTCTGAATATACCTTTTAAACCAATTTTAATCAAATATTTAATTAAAAGCATTCCAAATTTTTTTTCCGTTTCATTAATATCAGAAATCATGCTTAAAAATACCTTTTAGCAAATGTTCACTTTTTAAATACTAAAATAACTGAATTTGTTGACTATTATCTTCTTTGTTCTCACCATTTAGACTATAACCAATAGTTTTATATCCCTTTAAACGCTTCTCAAACATTTTCTGTAAAATCTCTACCTCGGAATCTACATAATCAAATACTTTCACTTCGTCTTTATCATAATGATCCCGATGAAGCCGTCCTACATACTGTTGCAATGTTCCTTTCCAGGAGATTGGCATCGTAAGGAAGAGTGTATCTAATCTAGCATCGTCAAACCCTTCTCCTACATATTTTCCTGTTGCAATTAACAATCTTTCCTCACTATCAGGTAATTTGATTAACTCTTCAAGCCTTTGTTTCCGTTGTTTCCGTTCTTTCTTCCTCATTGCTCCTGATAAAACAATAATATTTTTAGAAAATCCCTTAAAAAGCTTATACAGCTCATTTACATGGTCTATACGTTCCGTTAACACGATAGGAGATCTTTTTTCCTCTAAAGCTTTTAGAACATCATTAAAAATCATATCATTTCGTTCTTTGTTAGCAGATAACAAAGAATATATAGTTTGTATATCCGTTTCCTTCGTTTTCAATGATGTTTCTCTTTTAATAAGAGTTTGTTTAAACGATCGATTATTGGCTTGCTGTTTATTATTTGTTTTATATCTAATAGGTCCACATTGCATAAATATTATCGGGTGCAATCCATCCTTGCTAACTGGAGTGGCTGTTAAACCATATACTTTCATTGCTCGTACGGCTCTTAACACCTTTTCAAAGCTGACAGCAGAAATGTGATGACATTCGTATACGATAATTTGTCCGTAATGATATAATTCAGGTTTTATTATACCATTATGATTAAGCGATTGAATCGTTGCTATATCTATGTTAAAGCTTGGTTTATTTTTCCCACCACCGATTTGGCCAATTTCTTCTATTTGGATGTTTAAAAAAGTCGATAATCTCTCTTTCCATTGTTCAACTAATTGTGTGCGATGCACAATTACGAGTGTATTGGTTTCATTTCTACTAATTAATGCTGCCGCTATCACCGTCTTTCCAAAACCAGTAGCTGCTGCTAATACCCCATTATCATAATTAACCATAAAAGTAACCGCATCCTCTTGTTGAGGAGTAAGTTGCCCAGAAAATTGAGTATCAATATACTTTCCTGCAAATTGATTGTTTCGTACATTAAGAGATATTTTATATGTAGAGAAAATCTCCTTCACTTGTTCTATTAGACCTCTTGGTAATACAAGCACATTGTCATTTAATTGTGTACAATCAATCCTTCTAGGAATACGATGAGTGGAAAAGCGGTTTGTTTGCGCTTTGAAAAATGCTGGATTTCCAAATGTCGCTAGTTTTTGTAATTCAATTAGTATCTTATTAGGTAATGAATTTATAGGAATTTGTATACCTTGGTTTAATTCGATTTCCATTTCTTTTGGCATGTCAATATTTTCAGCAGTTATGTCGTTTTCAGCATTATCTCCTGTGTTTAATACACCCCCCCTTGGCTCCACTAACATAATGTGACATTCTTCCTCAGCATGAGGTTTGTGCTCCCTACCTTTTGGAATTATGTACATTTCGCCTTTTGTGAGTCTAACCTCTCCGTCACGGAATGCAATGGTTACTTCACCATCCAGAACAATGAATACCCTGTCGGTGATTCGTGCGGTAATCTTATTCAAATAGTCCAGAAGTGATACCTTTTCTCCGCTATACTAAAGTTTTAGTACAATGGAAGAGGCACTGATATTATGATGACCATCCTTTTATTAGTTGGTTGTACAGAAAGTGAAAATATAGGGAACAGAGAAAGGTTGTTAGTAAAGTCAAAAGAATTAATTAATACAAGGAGGAGACCTACTTGTTTTATAACTTCCGTCATCCTTTACTGGTTCCACATTTTACGTTTGTACTTATCTGAGTAATGATTAGCTTCGTTTCTTCGAGGATTACATTGCTTTGCATTTAACGCAATATGAACCTCCTTCAGTACTTGTATAGATTGGCATAAATGAAGCTCAATATCAACATGAATCTCACCATTTCCTTTTTTAACCAGTTGAATGAAACAATCAGCTGATAAAGTTTTACAATTAAGACGAGTTCCATCAGGGGCACAAAGTAAAACCTTTTGAATGCTACAAAAGGGAATGACACATAAGCAATTTCCTTCATCAAATTTGAAGCTAATAAAACCATCAAAACGCACGGTGATTTCTTGCAGGTCTATCTTTTCTCCTGGTCGAAGAGTTACAGTTATGTTTTTCCTATGGCTGACTTCATCGCAATTCACAATTAAATCGTGATCCAAGGGGGGGGTTCCGAACTGGTCTGAAAAATAGCAGTCCCCCGGTAATCGAATCCTCAGACCAATTACTTCCCTCTTCCTCCATGTCTAAAGAATATTCTAATTCCAGACAATACCTACCTGCCGTAACCGGTGCTTCAGACTTACTTCTAATTTCAATACTAGATAGAGAAGGGAAAAATTTAGTGAAGATTTGCCTGTTTCCTGTTACTACTATCCCTCCATTAATGGATAAAATAATATCATCCAAGGTACCGGTCACTAGCGAGAGGGTGACTGTCCCTGAAACATTTTCCACATCTGTTTCCCATAATGTTGTAAATTCTTCGGTTAATTCGGAAAAGTTCCCACAAACTTCATCCCTTGCCCTTCTTTGTGGATACGGAAGGCGTACAGATCGATGGATGGTCAGGGGGGGGAGAGTGATCCAATCATACACTTGTTGAGTGGTTATGCACCATTTTTCTTGGTCGTCCATAAAATCTCCTTCCTTCGTTTATACTTGTTACCCTCAGGGATTTTAGATTTACTAATCGATGAGATAGTGGACATTTATACAATACACCCCCCGTACAACTTTCCTCCCCCCCTTCTCCGCTACAAGTGATCTGAATTTCATTAAACTCTCGAACCGTGAAAGAACGGGTATTCCCGTAGGCGCTTTCTACTGCTAAGGGGGGGACGATGAATGATTGTTGGATGATTCCGTCTAGTAGAATATCAACGAGGAGCCTTCAGCACACCCTTTGGAATAATAGACACTTATGGTTCCGGTCACGATTAAATCGGATTGCCAAATGGTCTCAGGTTCTTGGTCACAAGGGATTGTGAAATTTCCACAAATATCATCTGAATAGAACGATTCCCCCCCATTATCTTGGCAAAAACAACTAACCATATCTAAACCTCCCTAAAAAGCTGTTAAAATCATTCTATGTTTTTTGTTGAAATATGATTGGGGGAGATTACATACATCCATCATTTTCAAGTGGATTTTTAATTAGTGAATAGTACACTTAAGAAAATTGAGATAAGTATGGACACGAATGTATAAGTATAGAATATAGTAATTAAAAAAAGTGTAAAGGTGATGGTACTATGGCTTTTTGTTCATGTTGTGGATATGATGGTCGATGTATTTGTGTGAGCACGGTAGATGTTGTAGAATCTTCTACGTTGACAAATATCGGTCCAGAATTGAATTCTCAATTCAATGAATTGAGAGTATCAGAAAAAATACAATAGTAGAGTTGAAATCAGTTTATGGGTTATCTGAATTAAGGGATACTACTGTAGGAACAGTAACAAATAACTCCGTTGAGTATGTTATTACAACCGGAGCAGTTGGGACAGATGTTTCTTATTTGCAAAGTATTGAGCGTGGTCGCTATCTTGCAGGGTTTGCAGCTGAGGCAGGAATAGGTATCCGGACAAACAGTATTCCAATTGGTGACCAGGTTATGAGGTGGGGAATGTTTGATGACCAAAATGGCGCCTATTTCGGGGGGGTGGATGGTACCGGGATTTTTGTTGCTTTGAGAAGGCAAAATCAAACACCCCCCCCACCAGCTTTTAATGAAACTATTGTCTATCAGAATAATTGGAACGTTGATCCATTAGACGGCACAGGACCGAGCGGTGTTACGTTGAATTTAGCAAATGGTAATATTTTTCAAATTGTCTTTACATGGTATGGTTATGGAGTTATTGAATATCGGGTAGTCGTGCAGAACCCTGAGACGCTTGCTCAGGAGGTTGTCACTGTACACCGTTTAAAACCACTCACTGAAACAAGCTTCACAGATCCGAACCTACCGTTACGAGGAGAGGCGGATAATGGTGGGACGGATGGGAACCCATTAGAGCTTTTTGTATCTGGAAGACAGTACAGCATTATCGGAAACGTCAATCCGGAATTTAGAATTACGGCTGCTTCCCGAAGCACCACACCCCCCCGTCTTCTGGAACCCAGGCTTTGATCAGCTTCCGTAGAAAACCTATATTTCCAGCTGGGTCAAACCGTACGAACTCAGTAAGTGTCAAACTTCAAAGTCTCGATCTTGCACCGGCAGCTCCTTTATTTTATGAAGTTATTCTTGGTGGGACTGTTGCAGGAGTTTATGGGGGGGCAGTTCCCGGCATTCCGGCAAATGAGACCGCACTGGAAGTGAATTTAACTCCTGGTATTCCCGTAGGAGGAATCAGTGTTTTTAAAGGAGTTGCCGCCGGTGGTGGAGGAAACCGTGTACTTGCTTCATCTGAACTGCTTGATTTAGAGCTTGCCGGAACTGATCCAATTACTCTTGTAGTGGAGACTATTTCTGGGTCAAATCAAATACTATCCACCTTATCGTTGAAAGAAGAATGGTAAAAAAAGCCCTAAGAGGGCTTTTTTATGGCCGTGAAGTTTGAATAGCCTGAACGGTTACTTGACCTAAGACTTGTATACCTGTTGTGCTAGAGAAAACGTAAAGTTCTTGAAGGCTTTCCACATACACAGTAACGCTATTATCAGGGTTAGCTGTGGCAATGATATTTAAGCCTGTACTATCCGTACTAACATTTGCATCATCGCCGCTCGCATTAAAATTTGTTAACGTAACGTACCCTGATGGACTTCCTGTCGCCTGTGAAAAAATAAGCACCGGACCGGGGGGGGTGTCTCCAGCAGCCTGATCCGTATTAAACGTATTGCACGTTGTGACCGTAACAATCTGTGGTTCTGGACAACAACTCATAATATTCCTCCTATATTCTTAGTCCTTACTAGTAGATGATAAATTAGAGGAATTGGTATGGACTAGTGACATAGCAAATTTAAATCTGTCATTTATTCAAGTTCACTAGCGTTGCATTAATACAGTCTTAATATTCAGTTTATTATGTTAAAAAAGTGTCTACTTTCTTGACGTAACTCCAGCATTTTTACAAATTTAAGAAATAAAAGCCTCCCAAAAGTTTATAAACTCTTGAGAGGCTTGTAAGTTTAGTTAAAAACCAGTCAATATCCATTCAAATTGTTCTCAAATGCTATATTGAAAGGGTTGTGAGCAGCTATTACATCATGCCGCCCATAGTATACATCAACAAATAACTATAAATAGCTCATATAAAACCTTTAAAATTAACATTTTTTATTTTTTATAATATTTTCATTCTAGTAACTTTTAATGTTCCCGGTCACTTTTCGGTCACTTATTTAACTTAGATTTATTTGGATTTTCTTTGAAATCCAAGTAAAATAAGTGAAAAATTATAATGAAACTAAATATTACAAAGTGAGTCATTATCATTATATAATTAAGTTAGGAAAGGTATTATTTTTCACTTGGCCAAAATAATATTCCTAAAAGAACTAATACTATGACTATAAATACAAGGGAGCTCACTAAAAACCTCCTCTTCAAATAGTTATAAATCTAAGTAAAGAAAAATACTACTAATCATACCTGAAAGAAATACAAATAGGAATAAAAATCTTATATATTTTTTCTTGAAAGGACTGAATAAAAACATGTATAGACCAAATAATCCAAAAGTGCTAACTGGCAACAAGAATGCATAGTAATTGGAAACTATTATACCAAACAGGAAAATCAAAGGAATGCCAAATAGATACAATAGTTCAACTGATTTCTTCATTTTTATATCCTTTCTACATCGAATAATGGGGTCAAATATGTCTCTATAACACCACCCACAATAACTAAAAGTATTACTATTAAACTTAACAGTGCTATATTTAAAAAGTAGCTTTTTATGAAAGTATCTACTTTCTTGTTGGTGAAATATTGTATAAGGAAAGAGATACTTTTAAAGCCTATAACACCACTCAATAGTAAAGCTGGTATTTCAAAGACTCCGTGAGGTAATATCAATAAAAGAATCTCTATAGTACTGTAATCAGATTTGTTTACTATTGATTCTCCAAGTATCATACCATTTGTAAACAAATATATAATCGAAGTTAAACCAAAGGTAAAAAAACCAGAACTAATCAAAAAGCAAGCTACTAAGTTATTTACTAATAAGGGTATAACCCCCCCTGGTGTTGTATTCAAATCTTCACTTCCATTTAATTGGTCAAAATAATACACACCGTTAATCACTCCCAACATAAATACTGTTATAACTAATATCAATAATACCCAATTATTTTTTAAAAGAAAAGGAAATGTTTTATACATATATACTTTCCACTTCTTTTTCCAATTTTTCCAAATCATAATCAGTAACATTAATTATTTTAGCTAATTTGCCTTTGTGAATTATTGCGATTTTGTTACATATGGAATGTGCTAGTTCTAATAAATGTGTAGTGATAATTACAGTATTACCGTTCTCGGTGTACTGCTTAAGAAAATTTCTGATATTCTTACCTGATATTAAGTCGACTCCAGTAAGTGGCTCATCCAATAATAAAAATTTAGGTTCATGTATTAGAGAAGAGGCGATTGAAACTTTTTGTTTCATCCCATGAGAATATGTTTTGATTAATTTATCCTTTACATCAATCAATCCCATATCTTTTAGTACTGTTTCGGTAAATTTTTTTATTCTCTCATTTGATACTTTAAACATTCCACCAACAAAATGTAAGTACTCTTCTCCTGTCAGATATTCATACAAAATTGCATGATCGGGAACAAAACCCATATTATTTTGTAAGGAATAGTTTGTAATATGTTGTACTTCACCATTTATAATAATTGTTCCTTTATTCGGAACTATCATCCCCCCCATAATTATCTTTAATAAAGTAGTTTTCCCCCCCACCCCCCCGTTAGTTCCTAAAATTCCGAGGAAATCTCCTTTTTCTATTTGTAAGTTAAAGTCATTTAATATAACCTTTTTATTAAACTGCATTTCTATATTTTTAATCTCTATCATCAATAACGTACCTCTCATTCATATTTAATTTCCTTAAATATAGGATAGAAAATATATAATTTAGAATGGTGAAAATAACTATTATTAGGGTAAAACTGAGAAGTATTACCAAAGACATATTTTTAAATTTATACAAAAGGAATCCAACAATTCCTATTAATTGAAGATTGAAGACGAAAACAAAAGCTTCATAAATATTAGTAAATGTTTTTGCTTTACTAGATTCTCCGAGTTCATATAGATGCTCCCAATTAAGTTTAGGATATAATATTATACTACTTATTTGTATAAGACCATGTAAAAATCCATTAGACAATAAAATAACTAAAAATACAAAGTGAAGTAATATTTGACTAGACTGCCAAAACAATAAAATTAGTGAAAGGAATGTTGATAATAAGCAAACGATTATATTGTAATTTGTTAACTTCGGCCTTGCTAACTGCCATAAATTAGAAATATTTGAGTGAAAAAGGTGAAAATTCTTTAAATCTAACTCCACTGAGAGAATTATTTTTATAGCATCACCTACTAATTGATAAAACAAGGATGAAATTACAAAAACTAATAAAAGCGATGCCTGAATTGGATAATCCTCAAAATATTTCAATATAAAAGGAAATCCAAACCCTAAAAATAACATAATTAGAAACAACATATTGCCGAAGTTATTAAAAAAATAACCTTCCATCCTAAAAAGAAAAGCTCTATCTTTTTGTAATATGCTATAGTATGTTTTGTTTTTACGATCAATTTTCATTTTGTTAGGATAAATTTGGTTATCAATTTCTGTGTATTCGATTAAATCGTATTTATTAAGAGATCTATCCCAAAGTTTATAAACGGCTAAACAAACAATTGTAGCAACAAAAATAGTGATTATTGCTGTAATAATGTGATTATAAAAAAGGTGGTAAGGAACCACATTATTTAGATGTTGAAATATTGTTGAAGTAGATATTTCATATAAAGACTGTACTACATCAAATCTTTTTAGTAAGTAAAAAAGAATTAATCCGATCATTATTGGTACGATTAAATTAATAATAAAAAATACAATTTTTATAAAGATTGATCTCAATGCCTTCGACCAGATAATTGAAACTATATACGGAATATAAGCAAAAAGCATTGAAAATAAAAAATTTATGAGAAAGTTCATAATTATTATAAGTGGCAATGTGATTAATTTTAATTCTGAATTATCTGTTAAATACAAAGATAGTAAAATGGGTAACAAAAATAAAAAACTTGTTAAGATAGATTTCCAGAAAGTTTTTAATATTAATGCGGATTTAAACTGTAATATCCTTACGCTTCTTCTTTGATGGATTATTTTCCTTTCATCTTTTAAAAAGATTTTTTTATTGTTTTTAAAAAAGCTCATAGAAGAAAGAACTTGCTCTATAAATATAAATGTTACTAGTAATGAAGAGTATGATCCTTTAGGTAGTGGAAATTTATTGCTCAAGTTAAACGATATGAAAAATATTAATATGGAAGCTGAAAGCAAAATAAATGGTATTGAAATTAGAACTCTTCTTAAGTTTGTGTTTCTTAATTCCCAATCATCTAATATCTTTCTTGTTTTAGATATAGTATTGTATCTTATTAAGTAATATAATGAGTGATTGTATTGCAAATTAAACACACCTTTTCTTTTGTCAATAAAGGAGAGGGGGAGGTAATTAGAGAGTTCTAATTACCAAGCAGCTGCATACTTTTTCCCGTAGTTTCTAATCATATATTTAGCTGTAGCAACAATAGCGTAAGAAATAGCTCCAGCCCCCCCTGTTACGATTCCAATAAGCGAAATAATTGACACAACAGCTGACGCGGCATCGATAATATCAACTGCCTTTTTAGCAGCATAAGCGGAAATACCCAATGTACTAGCTAAATGTGAGTTTCCAGCCAATAAAGCAGTATCTCCAATACTAATTTGTAAAGTACTAATGAAAGCAATTGAAGATAGTGTAGCAAATGCTAAACCAATAATAGCAATCATAAATACATATTTGTTAGATAAGTTGTTTACCATTTATTTCAACTCCAATCTTTATTTTTTATATATATAGTTTAATACCCCCCCCTTTCAGCTTACTAAACTATATAATGTAAAAAATAAGAAGATAGGATATTAATAGATTTAAGAGACAGGTATACTAAAGTGAGGATAAATACTTTATTTTTGCTAGAAGACAAAGTTTTTATACCTAAAAGAAAAAACAAAACAACACCTAACCACAAAAACGGGTCCAATACTTGAGATAACACGCTTTGGTTTCCTAATATTACAATGTCGTTGGTATCAGTGGTTAAGCCACTCAAATTAATCGCACCCGTTAAGACGACTTTAAACGAAACAAATAATGAAGTTAAGGTGTAAACAAACAAATAATCTTTTCTCGTTTTCTTTATATCTAAAAGAAAACCAATAAATGAAATTACTAATGATCCAATTAATATAGCTATTAAAGAAGCAAAAATCGAGAATCCTTGAAAAACAAAAATCATACTATTAATTGTAGAATGTAAATATTCTTTATCGTCAGAAGTAGACCAAAATAGATTTAGAGTTTTTTGATATACGCTGTATTGGAAGAATAGATTGAATAATGTTATGACTGCTAAACTTAAAATTATCCATCTGCTTTTGTACTTCATATATTCCCCCCCTCCTATGTATTAAATTTTATAAAATACCTTAAACTATTCAATTGTATTTTATTGTTAGTTTATACATATACTACAATAATTAATAATAGTTTACAACAGTATTTGCTAAAATACTGAAAATAAACCTTTTTACAAAAGTGGTATAGTGAGCGATTTCTCAAACTAGACCGCTTATATTCAACAGAGACTTAGGTGGTCATTTTACAAGTCCGCAATATATCTGTAAGCGTAAAATACTTCAATTACTTGCAGAAGCAAAAGTTAGCTTAGAGCAAATCATGGACCGCTTAGGGCACTCTGACGATCATACGACTAAAAATATATATTTACACGTTACCAAAGAATTAAAAAAAGACGCCTCCCAGAAATTTGGTCTATTAATGCGAAGTTTACAAAAGTAATAGCACCTGTCATAAAGACAGGTGCTATTACTTTTTGTTGCACTATGTTAGCATTTGACTCTCATCTTACCAACAAATCCTTATCTATCAAGGCTTAGAAGGACAGATACATCATGCCGCCCATGCCGCCCATGCCGCCCATTCCACTCATGTCAGGGGCACCGCCACCTTCTTCTGGAATGTCAGCTACGACTGCTTCTGTAGTTAGGAACATTGCCGCTACAGATGCTGCGTTTTGAAGTGCAAAACGAGTAACTTTTGTTGGGTCGACGATACCTGCATCGATCATGTTTACCCATTCGCCAGTTGCTGCATTATAACCAATGCCAACTTTTTCGCCTTTTAGACGTTCAACAATGATGGAACCTTCTAGTCCAGCATTTTCTGCGATTTGTCGAACTGGTGCTTCCAATGCGCGTAGCACGATGTTTACACCTGTTGCTTCGTCACCTTCAAGTCCAAGTTCACTTACTTTTTTGTATACGTTAAGAAGTGCTGTACCACCACCGGATACAATACCTTCTTCAACCGCTGCACGTGTGGAGTTTAAAGCATCTTCAATGCGTAGTTTGCGTTCTTTCAATTCTGTTTCAGTTGCAGCACCCACTTTAACTACCGCAACACCACCAGAAAGTTTTGCAAGACGCTCTTGTAATTTTTCTTTATCGAATTCAGAAGTAGTTTCTTCTACTTGTGCACGGATTTGTGCAACACGTGAAGAAATTTGTTCTGGATTACCAGCTCCCTCAACGATTGTTGTATTTTCTTTCGTTACAACAATTTTAGAAGCGCGACCTAGTTGTTCGATGGTTGTGTTTTTAAGATCTAAACCAAGATCTTCTGTAATTACTTCTGCACCAGTTAATGTTGCAATATCTTCTAGCATTGCTTTACGACGGTCGCCGAATCCAGGAGCTTTTACAGCAACTGCATTGAATGTGCCACGTAATTTGTTTACTACTAATGTAGCAAGAGCCTCGCCTTCTACATCTTCCGCAATTAATAGAAGTGGTTTACCTTGTTGTACGACTTGCTCAAGTACTGGTAATACTTCTTGAATATTATTGATCTTCTTATCCGTGATTAGAATGTATGGATCTTCTAGCTCTGCTTCCATTTTATCTTGGTCTGTTACCATGTATGGAGAAGAATAACCGCGATCGAATTGCATACCTTCCACTACTTCTAGTTCTGTGTTGAATCCTTTAGATTCTTCAATGGTGATAACACCATCTTTACCGACACGTTCCATAGCTTCTGCAATTAATTGACCTACTTCGTCATCACCAGAAGAAATAGCCGCAACTTGTGCAATTGATTCTTTACTTTCAATTGGTTTAGAAACCTTACGAAGCTCTTCAGTAGCGACTTCTACTGCTTTTTCGATACCACGACGTACGCCAACTGGGTTTGCACCAGATGCAACGTTTTTAAGACCTTCCTGGATCATGGATTGCGCTAATACAGTTGCTGTAGTAGTACCATCACCTGCTACATCATTTGTTTGAGAAGCAACTTCTGATACAAGCTGTGCACCCATGTTTTCAAATTTATCTGCTAATTCGATTTCTTTTGCTATTGTTACACCATCATTAGTAATTAGTGGTGAACCATATTTCTTATCTAATACAACGTTACGACCTTTTGGTCCTAATGTTACTTTAACTGCATTTGCAAGTGTATCTACACCACGAAGCATTGCGCGGCGTGCGTCTTCACTAAATTTTAATTCTTTAGCCATT
Organism: Gracilibacillus boraciitolerans JCM 21714; assembly: GCF_000521485.1. Classification (GTDB taxonomy): domain Bacteria; phylum Bacillota; class Bacilli; order Bacillales; family Amphibacillaceae; genus Gracilibacillus; species Gracilibacillus boraciitolerans. The sequence goes on from NZ_BAVS01000004.1 coordinate 140,484, forward strand.
GTTAAAAACCTCCTTGAAATTTTCAAAAAATATGTTATTTATTCTTTAAAGATCTTCGTTACCTTAGCCAACAATTGCTAAAATATCACTTTCACGAAGAATTAAGTATTCTTTCCCTTCATATTTCACTTCTGTACCAGCGAATTTAGAAAAAATAATAGTGTTACCTTCTTCTACTTCTAGTGCAACTTTCTCGCCATTGTCTGCTACACGTCCAGAACCAACAGCTACAACTTTACCCTCTTGTGGTTTTTCCTTCGCAGAATCTGGAAGAACAATTCCACTCGCTGTTTTTTCTTCTTGCTCTAAAAGCTCAATAATGACACGATCACCTAATGGTTTTAGCATCTTTTTGTTACCTCCTTGAATTTCTCATTCATTATTTTTCGATTATTAGCACTCATCATAGAAGAGTGCTAACACAATTCTTATAATAATGAAATCTGAATACTTTTGCAAGTATTTTAGTGGTAATTTAACAAATTTTTTTATTTGAAAAATTCCACATACTTCTATATGTAGACGAACTAATTCATTTTTATTCTATTTTTATGTTAAAATACGTATCATGAAATAAAAAAGAATGTAAGGGAGTCGTTATTCGTTGCCTAAAAAATATATTTACCTTATTATAACTTACGTTGCTATGCAGCTTTCTGTTTATTTGGTAGTGCCATTTATTGAACTGATTGAAAATCCTCAATTTTTCTTAGTTGGCTGGTCTCTTGCAACTTTTGCTTTAGCTCTTATCATCTCTATTTATTTTTTAAGAGATGAGATAGCAGCATTTTTCCAATCGGATCAAAAAAACATCGGTAACATTGTGCTTTGGAGTGTTTTAGGTTCCTTCCTTGTAATTATCACACAATGGGTAGCTGTAACAATTGAAACCTTTGTGTTTGGAATTAAACCCGGTTCACAAAATACGATGGACCTAATGAATGTTGCAAGACAAGCTCCGATATTTATCGTGATTATTTCGGTATTGGGGCCTATCTTAGAAGAACTTGTTTTTCGAAAAGCAATTTTCGGTAGCTTACACAAAAGAATGAACTTCTTTTTTGCCGCGTTGTTATCAGGCGTTATCTTTGCTGCGGTGCATCAGGATTTTAGTCATTTATTGATCTATACAGCAATGGGAATGGTTTTTGCCTTCCTATATGTAGAAACTAAACGAATCATTGTTCCTATTATCGCTCATATGGCAATAAATACCTTCGCTGTTATTGTACAATTTTCAGTAGATCCTGAACAAATTGAACAGCAATTGAAACAGCTAGAACAGCTACAACTGATTATTACTGGAGGCTACTAGAATGATGCGAATTTCACCATTGCGTTCTGCTATATTATATATTGGACTAGGGTCATTGTTCACCTATATTGCAATCCAATCTGCAGAAGAAACTTTATTCAATTTTATTACGATCGCATTAGCTTTTTTGCTACGATTGATTTTGTTGTCGCCATTCGATTAATCAATTTACACTTTCGTATCAAAAAACTAAGGATAAGGAAA
>NZ_BAVS01000003.1 GCF_000521485.1 Gracilibacillus boraciitolerans JCM 21714
CTGTTTCAAGAATCGTACATTCAGCATTTTTTCGATACTGCACCGGATCATCATCATGAATAATACAATGAATGTGCCACTCATTATCGTTGCAGCTGTAGCATAGCCATAATTCAAATCATCAAATGCACGATTAATGGCTACCGGTAAAGTAATAAAATTGGGTGGGTATAAGATAGTGGAGATGGCTAAATCAAATATGCTTGTCCCAAATGCTGTTAGACCCGCCGTTATTAATGATGCTTTCATTAAAGGTGCTAATATAGTAATCATTCTTTTACTAAGACTCGCACCTTGCAATGCTGCTGAAGACAATAAACTACTAGGAATTTTTATCATCGCACTAATCATTAGCCGTGTAACGATCGGTATCGCGCTAGCAATGCTTGCTAATAAGAGAATCCAAGGTGTTCCATATAATTGCAGATTAAAAAATTGTAGCCACGGTTGATTCCAGACGAAAATATAACCAATTCCAAGTACCACACCTGGAACAGCCAAGGAAATTATTGATAAAGAATCGACTAAAGGACTTAATCGGAAATCTGTATATATAAGCACATAGCCAATTAAAAAGCCAATGATTAAACCAAAAATGCCAGCTACTAAAGCTATTTGGAGAGAATGCAGGAATCCTTCAAGCATTGTTGAATTTAGTTGAAATAATTCTTGATAGTTAGCCAATGTAAAATTGCCAAATGAAATCCCATTTCCCATTGTCTTCATAAATGAAACGATTAAGTTACTTCCAACAGGAATTCCTAAAGCTACTGCTAAAAAAATTATATTTATAGCAGTAAAAATCCAAGAAAATCTACTTTTTTTTGCAATCGTTCGCTCAGCACGTTCATTCAGAAAATTGAATTTCCCTTTCTTCAGAATCCATAGTTGTATTCCCATAGCGATAATAATGATACCTACCAGATACAAAGACAATACTCCAGCCATATCAAATCGAATAGGCGCTGTATATAGCGCAGTATAAATGGAATACGGAAGTGTTGGAAAATTGTAAACAGCAGCTAGTGAAGCAGGCAAACCGAAATCACCAATGGTATCCATAAAAATTAATGCTCCACCAGATAAAAAGGCTGGCAACAGTAAAGGGGGGGCATGAATCGTCCAAAAGGAAGTCCAATTAGTGGCACCACATAGCCTTGCAGCCTCTCCATATCGCTTAACGTTCCATTCCAAAGCAGCATTTACCGCTAAATATGTGTAAGAAAATTTACATAGTGTCATAATCATAATCAATCCGAAAGGCTGAAAAATAAAGTCCGTCACCCACGTAATGCCAAATAATTGATTGGCAATCCCTTTACCACTTGAGAATAAAATCCATCCTTGAGCTAAAATGAAGGACGGTAAAATCAAAAGAGTCCATGCTGTAAAATCTAGTGCGACGGCAGTTTTAAATGATCGTGTTGACCGAATTATTGCAAGTGCCCCCCCACCTAAGGCTGTTCCTAGAATTGCTGTTCCTGATGCAAGTAAGAGCGAATTCATCAGTGAAACAGACCATAGTTTACGTTCAAATATTTGAAGGAGCAGACCCCCCCAGCCAGCAAACGCATTATTACCGAAAAAAAAGTCCCGGGAAAATGATTTGTAGCAAAACAGCCAGTAACGGTAATAAAATTAAAATAAATAGAATAAAAGTTACGATCCATCCGATCATACTAGCAGAGGAGAAGTTTGTTTGATAGAAACGTTTTATCACTAAATTTCCTTCCTTTCATGTTTAGCTCGGCCAATCCATCACTTTTGGTGAAGCCGAGCTAATCCAATTATGTTCATTATTCCACCGATTGATCAGCAAACCATTCCTTAATTTCTGCTTCGTGCTCTGCTGACCAATCTCCCTCTGCAATTACTAGTTTTGGATCTTCTGGTCTTTCATCTAAATCAGCTACGTCAGAAACGGTTGGACTAAAATAACCTTCTGATCCAGCAGCTACTAATTCATCTTGTGTTTCCTTTTCAAGTAAGAAATTGACAAATGCTTCAGCAGCTTCCTTATTTTCTGATTGTTTGTTAATTCCGACATAACGAACGGAAGCAGGTGCCCCTTCCTCTGGCCAAATGATTTCAATCGGCTCTCCATTCGCCTTCATCGTGTAAGCGTTAGATTCCTGCAAGGCAGCAGCTTTAATATCTCCGTTTAAAAGAGCTTCTACGATATTAGGATTTTTAGGATATACTTTTGCTCCATTTTCGAAGATATTAGTAAAGAATTGTTTGCCATTGTCCATACCAAGATTTTGGAAAAACCAAGTAACAAATGGATAAGCAGGGGGGGCTGCGACTGCAGGATCTGCCATTCCTACAGAATCTTTAAGGTTTGGACTTGCTAAATCGCTCCACTCTTTTGGAGCTTCCGCTTCTGAAATTTCGTTAGTATTGTAAACTATGACACTAGAGGCATGAGCTCCTGTTGCTACATAACTATTAGATTCTGGTAGTAAAGATGTTCCTAATTCATTTAACGAGTCGATGTTCTTTAAGTCTAAGTCTTTTAATAACACCTCTTCTTCATCCCATCTTGCAAAAGCAGCTTGTCCATCCATCCAGACTACATCCCAATTAGGATTACCCTTCTCTGCTTCAATTCTCGATTGGACCTCAGCGCCATTGCCACTAACTAATTCCACATCATATCCCGTCGCCTCTTCAAATAATGGTTCGATTATCTCGTCAAAATCATTTAGATAAACAACGAGAGGTTCGGATTGATTATCCCCCCCTTTGGCGTTTGTTTCATCCTGAGAACACCCCACAGCAAAAAGTAAACTAAAAACGAATGAGATACCACATAGTTTTTTCATCTTTCATCCTCCTTCAATTAGTAATTCCTTCATAGCATATCAAGTACTGATTGAAGGGGTATTAAGGAGATGTAAAGTAACCGTAAAAAATTACTAAATTTATTTAATAACTATATAGATTTTATCTATATTCGCTTATGCTATTTTAAAAAGGAGGGATAATCATGAATCATCAACAGTTAAAAATTTTTGTATTAACAGCCCAATACGGAAAATTAACGGAAGTAGCAGAATATTTGGAGCTCAAACAACCAACCGTTACGTTCCACTTGAATAAATTACAACAGAACATAGGAGTGCAATTGTTTTCAAAAACACGATCACAACAATGGGTTCTTACAGATGCGGGAACAGCCTTTTATCATTATGCTAATCAAATTATACAGCTCAGTCATGAAGCAGAAATGTTGATGAAAGAGTATCAGTCTTTAAAGAGAGGAAAGGTATTTTTGGGGGCCAGTTACACACCTGCTTCCTATATTTTACCGAGTCATTTAGCTAACTTTCAAAAGAAAAACAAGGAAGTATACGTGTCGCTAATGGTCAAAAAAGCACCTTCTATATTAGATAGGGTCAAAAACTATCAGTTAGATATTGGGGTTATGGCGTATGGACCATTGAATGATCCAGAGTTAAACATTATTCCGGTAATGGAGGATGAATTAGTCTTGATTATGCACCCTAACCACCCTTTAGCAGAAAAGCAAAGCATTCAATTACATGATCTGTCTTTCTATTCCTTTATACTTCACGAAAAAAAAGCTGTCAGTAGATTACTAACAGAGCAATGGCAACAAGAAAATAAATTAAAGTTAAAGGTAATGATGGAAATGGGTTCCATTCAAACGATAAAAGAAGCAATAGCCTCTGATATTGGTCTTTCGATCGTTCCGAAACTAACGGTTGAAAGAGAAAAGAGAGAAGGTAAATTATTAGTCAGGACTTTACCTAATTACCAAAATCAACGCTATATTTATTTAATCCACCGAAAAAACCAATTATTCACTCCATTAATGGAGAAATTTTATACCTATTTACAGCATTCCCTCCAACAGGACAAGGGGACAGGCTCTGCGTCACATTAATGAGCCTGTCCCCCCCTTTTCTCTTATGTATTATACTCTTTCTTTAAGTCATCTAGTAAGTCGAGAATATGAGATTTCATTATATTTCTTGCTTGAGATGGGTTGTTTTCATTAATAGCATGTGCAATCAGCATATGATAATTAGCTGCTTTTTCATTTTGAGATTTTATTTTCATAGATAGTCTTCTACTATCAAAGAGAAGGTCACTAATAATTGTCATCATCTTTAATAACACATCATTTTTAGTGGATTGAGCGATTAAAAAGTGAAATTCAATATCTTCATTAAAAAAATCCTCATTTGCAAGTACCTTCTTTTGCATTGTCCTAGCATTTGCTAATATTTTTTTCTTCTCTTCTTTACCTCCTCTTTCAGCAACAATAGCAGCTAATTCCGGCTCAATGACAAGGCGCGCTTCTGTAAGTTGGTCAATGGTTGAGTTTTCTAAAAAATTGAATGTTTGACTTGGGTTATCGCGTAGCTGTGTTTCAACAAATGTACCACGTCCCTGCTCAACCCGTAAGATCCTTTGTTGATTTAAAATTTTTATTGCTTCTCTAACAGAAGAAACACTTACATTTAATTGTTCTGATAAAGCTTGAACAGTTGGGATTTTTTCTCCTGCTTTCCATTTTCCTTCGCGAATATTTTTAGCGATTTCTTCGTAGACAATTTCATAAATTAATTTCTTTTTTTTCATAAGAGGACGTCCTTCTAATAAATAAATTTAAGAAAGTTTTGAATTTTCTATTTACATTTTATGATATTTATCATATGATTTCAATAAATAATATAATTCATCAGATGAATTTTAAATGACTGAATTTTGATAAAACTTTTTAATGAATTGAATGAATAAGGGAACTAGTAAGTAGTTTAGATTAATATTGATTCAATTATATGTTTCGTTGAGTGAAAATCTATTTTTAAAAAGAATTAGGTATAAGGAAATGTAAAAATTATATCGGTAGTTAAGCAGACATTCAAAGAATGTTTAGCTTTCTATAAAAAAATGAGAGCGCGATCATAAAAAGGGGGGGTGTAGATAATGGTAAAAAAGTTTTGGTTGTTGCTTATCTTAGGGATCATGTTAACAGTAATGGTGGCATGTGGTAATGATAGTGCAGAAGACAACACTAGTGATAATGGAGATGCGGGTGAAACAGAAACGAGTTCAGATGCGGAGACTTCAGAAGTAATAGGTGGAGATGTTGAAAATGCTACTGAATTATCATTTTGGACTTTTCAAGAACTTCATTTAGAATTTTTCCGTGATGCAGTAGAGCGTTGGAATAAAGAGAATCCAGATCGAGCGATTTCCTTAAACGCAGAAGTCTATCCATATGATAATATGCATAATAATCTTTTGTTAGCATTACAGTCAGGTGAAGGAGCACCTGATATAGTAGATATTGAATTAAACCGTTTCCCAAACTATCTGCAGGGGGGAACCACAACTGTTACCAATGAATGATTATGTTGAACCGGTATTGGATGACTTTATCGAATCACGATTTGATATTTATTCAAAAGACGGGAATTATTATGGCATTCCATTCCATGTAGGCGCAACTGTAGCATATTACAACACAGAAATTATGGATAAAGCGGGAGTAGATATTGATTCGATTGCTACATGGGACGATTTCATAGCGGCTGGTGAAAAAGTAGTAGCGAATACTGATGCTATAATGACGACATTTGAAACAACAGATATATGGTCATTCTGGCCTATGATCAAGCAACAAGGTTCAGACTATTTTGATGAAAATGGAGAGATAATTGTTAATAACGAAACGAATGTTCAGACATTACAATTTATGCATGATATGATCTATGAACAGGAAATAGCTGATATTACACCAGGTGGTGACTTTCATTCAGAAGAATTTTATGGCTTTATGAATGATGGTGGGCAAGCAGCTCTTATGATGCCAATGTGGTATATGGGCCGTTTCACCGATTATATGGAAGATTTAAAAGGTAAAATAGAAATTCGTCCTATGCCTAAATGGTCAGAAGATGGCAACCGATCAGCTGGTGCAGGCGGGACAGGTACTGTAGTAACAAATCAAACAGAACACGAAGAATTAGCAAAGGATTTCTTAGCTTTCGCTAAGCTATCAGAAGAAGGTAATATAGCTATATGGAAGATATTAGGTTTTGATCCACCGATGTGGACTGTATGGGAAAGTGAAGCGATACGTGAGGATAATAAATTTTACCAATATTTTGGCGAAGATATATTCGATACTTTGATAGAAGTTCGTGATGAAATTGATTCTATTAATATCACAGAGAAAAATCCAGATATGCAAAATGAGCTTTTAACAAACACTTATAACAGCGTATTACGCCAACAATCACAGACACCACAAGAAGCATTAGATCAGGCAGCAGAAGTAATTCAGTAAAAAATTTAAAGAGTTTGATATCGTTTAACGATATCAAACTCTTTTATATTAATAAATAGGCAATTATGATGCCTATCCAGCTAAAAATAAACGAGTAGATTAAATTATAATAAGTTATATAATAAGGACTTTGTTTCAAGCTCATTGATGTAATCGTGACAACAAGTCCATACGTGCCAATTGGAACGGTAGAAACCCCTCCAATAATGATACTTATTGCAAGGCTCATCGGACTGAGTACCTCCATCAACATCGAACTAATCCCACTTAATATCCCTGCTGTTGCAATTGGATGGACACCAAACATACTTAAGATCACAAACATCGATTGAATCATTATTAGAATCAGAAGCGGATAATCGGATACATAATGAATCGGTTCCTCTATAATGCTTAATGCTAGTGAAGCATTCAATGAATTTGTGAAAAGCGCAAGGGTGATAAATAATACGATAAAATTATGCATATTATTTACGCTGTTACGCCAGCGATTCCATCCAATAATCCAAAAGCTTTTCCACCTTCTCATTACTAAAGCCCATATACAGGCAAACGGAAAAACAATTAAAGTCACGATCAGAATAAAATCTAAATCAAATATATTACCAAAAATTATAACCAATAATAAAAAAGTAGTTAGAGCTAATACTAAATGAAGAAGTTTTGATCGTTTTTGACTGTTTTGTCTATTCCTTTCTTGGCTTTGTTGTGACGGATATGTGAACTTTTTGAAGTAAAGCCTTCCCCATATGTTATCAATGAGATACATGATAATGGTGATCAATATCATCCATGGTAAAAGCTCGCCATAGTTAACACCTGTGATAACAATACCCATTGCTAATAGCACTTCTAAAGGACTCCGTGGTAAGGCCAATGAATAACCCCCTTAACGTTGTCATCATAATAAATTTGTTAGCAAGTTTTTTCTGAAAGGTTTAAGGTTATCAACCAGAACATCCTGGTCGATTGTGGCTGAAGAGACATTCAAAAAAGCAGTCAGAGACATCATAGCAGTTGTACTCCGTTGATATAACTGTCCTAAATCCTTTACATTGCCTTTCAGTAAATGTTGCATAAGTTTATCAAAACGACCTGCAGCTACTACGCTATTCATCCAAGGTAAAACCGCAAGTAAAGCTAATAATGACAAATTATCAGCTAAAATTGGCAGGGATTCAGAGAGTCCAAAATCTGTTGTGATATATAAAAAAACTCCAACTAGTAAGAAACCCGATCCCAGTATTTTAAATAACCGAGATGCACTTTGAAAGCTTACACCAAGCATAATTAATGAAAAGATCCCTAGTAAGTATGAAAGAAAGGTATTTGGAAAAAATACAGAGAAGATGTGTAATAAAAATACGAAGGTAAAAAATATATAAATGTGTTTAATCTAGTCTCCTTCTTTCACCTGTTAAATTCTTTTGAAAGTGACACTTTATTACGGACAGTAACTTACTGAAAGGTCTCACTTTATCATATCATATATTAAACAAGCACTTTTGGTCATTATTGACTGAATATGATTGACTTTGACTGAAAATGGTTATATAATGCTTGTAAGCGATTAATAATGAAAAAATACCGTTGAGGAATGATTTTGATGATAACGATGGAACGGCGAGATTTGATCTTATCCTTATTAAAAGAGAAGGATGTTGTAACTGTAAAGCGTATATGCGAAGAGACAAAAGCGTCAGAATCTACTATTCGCAGAGACTTAACAGATCTTGAGAACAAGCAAATCATTAAACGAGTTCATGGGGGGGGAGCCTCGCTTTTGAAAAAGAAGCGGGAAGAGCCAACACTGATCGAGAAGACAACTAAGAATCAACGAGAAAAGAACAAAATCGCAGAAAAGGCTGCTTCGTTTATCGAAGAAGGAGATTCCCTTTATTTAGATGCCGGTTCATCCACAATGGAAATTATTCCATTTTTAAAAGATAAATCTGTTGTTGTTGTCACCAATGGTATTCCACATGTGCAATTATTAATTGAATATGATATCGAAACATATGTGATTGCCGGTAAGGTAAAAAGAGGAACAGCAGCTCTAATCGGCACAAAAGCAGTGGAGTCCATTAAGGAGTTTCGCTTTGATAAATGTTTTTTGGGGGGGATAAATGGTATTCATGCAGAATTAGGCCTGACTACACCTGACCCAGAAGAGGCAAGTGTAAAGCGTACAGCCATGTTGCAATCACAAATAACGTATGTGTTAGCAGATCCTTCAAAGTTTGGAGAAGTTTCCTTCGCCAACGTTTCAGAAGTGTCCGATGTGGACATTATTACTACTGTAGGAATAGCTGAAGAGCATGTAACGGAATTAAGTAAACTAACAAATATTGAGGTGATAGCTTTATGATTTATACGGTGACATTAAATCCTGCCATTGACTATGTAGTGAATGTCGATCAATTCCAGGTAGGAGAGATTAACCGGAGTAAATTTGATTATAAAGAAGCAGGCGGAAAAGGAATTAATGTTTCAAGAGTATTGAATCACTTTGGGACAATTAGCACTGCATTGGGTTTTGTGGGAGGCTTCACAGGTGAATTCATTACAGACTATTTAACAAGTCTTAACATTTCTCATGACTTTGTATCATTACAACAGGATACTCGTATAAACGTCAAGATGAAATCGGAATCAGAAGAAACAGAATTGAATGGTGTGTCCCCTGAAATTAAAGAAAGCGACTATAAGACTTTTAATTCTAAAATCAGAAATTTAACAGCTGGAGATATCGTGGTATTGGCTGGAAGTCTACCTGATTCCTTACCTACTGATACTTATCGCGACATTGTAGCAACGCTTCGCCAACAAGGTGTCACAGCAATACTGGATAGCAGCGGGATTCCTTTTTCAGAGGCGATTAAAGCTAAACCGGCCTTTGTGAAACCAAATAATCATGAATTAGCTGAATTATTTAATGAGAAAATAGAAACGGAACAAGACATAGTTACTTTGGCAAATCGCTTCATCAAGACTTTGAAATTGACCATGTATTAGTCTCAATGGCAAAAGAGGGTGCGATTTATGTAGGAAAAGGTGGCATATTTAAAGTAAGTGCTCCCACTGGCGAAGCGGTCAACTCTGTAGGAGCAGGAGATTCAACTGTCGCTGGATTCCTATACAAATGGCAAGCAACTAAAGATGCAAAGGAAGCAGCAAGATTTGCCGTTGCTGCAGGAAGTGCCACGGCATTTTCAAAGACATTGTGTACAAAAGAGGAAGTAGAAGCATTACTTTCCCAAGTTAAAATAACCAAACTTTAAGGTGCTGAATCTTTCCAGCTCCATAAAATGAAGGAGAGGATGAAAACCATGAAAATTACAGAACTTTTAAAAAGGGACATAATGTTATTAGATGTCGAAGCGCAGACAAAAGATGACATTATTGAAGAGATGGCCAATCAATTAGCAAAAAGAAATTATTTGCAGGATAAACAAAAGTTTGTGAAGGCTATTTGGGATCGGGAGAATCAAAGCAGTACAGGAGTAGGAGATAGTGTAGCAATTCCCCCCCATGCGAAAACAAACGCAGTAGCCACTCCTGCAATTGCCTTTGCAAGGTCGAAACCAGGTATTGATTATGATTCATTAGATGGTAAGCCAGCACATTTGTTTTTCATGATTGCGGCAAGTGAAGGGGCAAATAATGATCATTTGCAAACACTTTCTCGATTATCAACGTTATTAATTGATGAGGATTTCCGCAACCAATTAATGAAAGCAAGTACGGAAGCAGAAATTTTGACAATTATAGATGAAAAAGAAAAAATAAAATTGGGCCAGGAAGAGTCAGATAATTCCAACCAATCTAACCAAACTTCAGGTCCTGAAATTCTTGCAGTAACAGGCTGTCCTACAGGGATCGCTCACACATATATGGCAGCAGATGCTTTAAAAGATAAAGCAAAAGAGTTGGGTGTTTCTATTAAGGTAGAGACAAACGGATCTGGTGGTGTAAAGAATAGATTAACTGATTCCGAAATTGCTAATGCGAAGGCGATTATCGTGGCATCTGACACGAAAGTAGAAATGGATCGTTTTGATGGGAAACAAGTATTGCGTCGAGGAGTCACTGATGGTATTCGAAAACCAGATGAATTAATCAACACAGCTTTAAGTGGCGAAGCGCCAATTTTCAAAAGCAACGGAAGCAGTGCGAGCTCTGGTTCAAGTGGTGGAAGAACAGGCTTTTATAAACACTTAATGAACGGCGTTTCGAACATGCTGCCATTTGTTGTTGGTGGTGGAGTGTTAATTGCGATTTCCTTCTTCTTTGGAATTAACTCAGCAGACCCTGAGAGCTCTGAATTTAATCAATTTGCAGCTGCTTTAATGAATATTGGTGGTGATCATGCCTTTGGACTGATGGTAGCAGTATTAGCCGGTTTCATTGGTATGAGTATTGCTGATCGACCTGGTTTCGCTCCAGCAATGATTGGTGGTTTTATGGCAGCGACAGGTGGAGCAGGTTTCCTTGGTGGTTTAATCGCAGGTTTCTTAGGTGGTTATGTAGCACTAGGTGTTAAAAAGCTATTAGCAGGTATGCCACAAACTTTTGATGGTATTAAAACGATTTTATTTTATCCGGTTATAAATATTTTTGTTACTGGTCTTATCATGTACGTTCTTATTGAACCGATGGCAAACATCATGGCAGGTTTGGAAAATTGGCTAGGGGGGCTTAACTGGTGCCAATGTATTATTATTAGGACTTATACTAGGTGGAATGATGGCAGTTGACATGGGCGGACCGATCAATAAAACAGCATTCACATTTGGTATTGCGATGATTGAAGCGGGGAACTTAGGACCACATGCAGCGGTTATGGCAGGTGGAATGGTACCGCCGTTAGCATTGGCGTTAGCAACGACACTTTTCCGTAATAAGTTTACGAAAGAAGAAAAGGATGCAGGTAAGACGAATTATGCACTAGGTTCCTTCTTTATTACAGAAGGTGCCATTCCATTCGCAGCAGCAGATCCAGGACGTGTTATTCCTTCGATTATTGTTGGTTCAGCTATTGCAGGTGCATTATCATTATGGTTTGGTGTCGGTTTACCAGCACCACATGGAGGAATTTTCGTTATTCCTACTGTAGAAGGAAGCTGGTTGCTGTATATTGTTGCCATATTAATTGGTGCAATTATTTCAGCATTGATGATAGGTTTTTGGAAGAAACCGTTACAAAAATAATATTAGAAAAAAGGGCTGTCCAGTATTATGGGATAGTCCTTTTTCATATGCTTAACAATTCAACTATATACATTCCTACCAATGCTGTGCTAAATTAATAGTAAGAATGCTACTCAAAAAGGAGGCGTGAGAATATGTCTAAGGCCAAAAACTACGAGCACGGATACAAGAAATATACATCAAAAGCAAAAGAATACTTCCGAGATAGAAGAAAATCCGAAAATCTGTTAAATGAAGCAGTGGATAAAGCAAACAATAAAAAAGGCAGATTAGCAGAAGTATGGGAAAAACTTCAATTATTATTGGAAGTCTTTCGCGCATGGATAAAGGGTGAGTATAAGGAAATTCCCAAAGGTTCTATTATCATGATCATTGCTACAATTCTTTACTTTGTGTCACCAATTGATTTAGTTCCTGACTTTTTAGTTGGATTAGGATTCTTTGATGATGCAGCAGTGATAGGCTTTGCTATTAGGCAAGTTTCAAGTGATCTGGATAAATTCAAAGCATGGAAAAATGCGGAACAGGAATCTGAAGAATAGTTGTTTTTATGCTGTATTAAAGTGATGTCAACATTCCCCCCCTTGCCAAAAGGACTTTTAGAATAGATTGAATCTACTCTGTAAACGCTATATTCTAAAAGTAAGCAATTATTACTTTACTAAAAAATAGCGAAAGGCAGGGGGGAAAGAAATGGAACAAAAAGGATTTCGAGCGAAAGTTCAAAAGTTTGGTAGTTATTTAAGCGGGATGATCATGCCGAATATCGCTGCGTTTATTGCGTGGGGGGTTAATTACGGCCCTATTTATACCAACGGGATGGTGGCCTAATGAAAGTTTAGCAGCATTAGTTGGCCCAATGATTACCTATTTACTTCCGCTATTAATAGGTTTTACCGGTGGGCGAATTGTTTATGGCCTTCGTGGTGGAGTTGTTGGTGCAACAGCTACAATGGGTGTGATTGTTGGTTCAGATATTCCAATGTTTTTAGGTGCAATGTTAATGGGACCACTTGGTGGTTACCTAATAAAGAAAATTGATGATCTCTTTCAAGACAAAATTCGATCAGGCTTTGAAATGTTATATAATAACTTCTCAGCGGGTATATTAGGCGCAATTTTAGCAGGGTTTGCCCTTAAAATTATTGGACCGGTTGTTTATGGATTAAATCAAGCTCTTGCAGCAGGCGTAGAATTTATGATTAATGCTGGTTTGCTACCATTAGCCAATATTTTAATCGAACCTGCCAAAGTATTATTCTTAAATAATGCAATTAATCATGGTATTCTGAGCTATTGGGGTGGAGCAAGCTGCAGAAACAGGTAAATCGATTCTGTTTATGTTAGAAACTAACCCAGGACCTGGTTTAGGTATCTTATTAGCATTTATGATCTTTGGAAAAGGGATGGCGAAAAGTTCAGCCTCAGGTGCAACCGTAATTCACTTTTTAGGTGGTATTCATGAAATTTATTTCCCTTATATTCTAATGAAACCAGTACTAATTTTAGCAGCAATAGCAGGTGGTATAAGTGGAGTTTTCACATTCTCCATCTTTAACGCAGGTTTATCAGCAACACCTTCTCCAGGAAGTATCTTTGCCTATATGGCAATGACACCAAGAGGAGATCATCTAGCTGTATTACTGGGTATTTTTGTTGCAACTGCTGTTTCCTTTGTAATAGCATCAATTATTTTGAAAACGACGAAAGAGGAAACTGGTGATCTTTCTACAGCGGCAATGCAAATGGAAGAGTTAAAAGGGAAGAAAAGCTCTGTGTCTGATTCCTTAACTAAGGAGGAGACAACGAAAGTTGCTGGTAATGTGAATAAAGTAGTATTTGCATGTGATGCAGGTATGGGCTCGAGCGCAATGGGTGCATCGTTATTAAAGGATAAATTCAAAAAAGCGGGTATTGAAGGCATCGAGGTAACCAATAAGGCAATTAATGATTTAGAAAATGATGCTGATATTATTATCACCCATAAAGATTTAACAGATCGTGCCCAAGCTAAAGTTCCAACAGCGCAACATATCTCTGTTGACAACTTCCTGAATAGTCCAAAATATGAAGAATTAGTGGAAGAATTAAAAAGTAAATAAAGGTAAAAAAGGTTTCCTTAGATAATAAGGAAACCTTTTTGAATTAAAAAATGCGAATGTGAGATATTCGCAGGTTGTGTCTTATGTGTAGGTTTATCCAGTTATTTTAATTATGTCAACAACTTTCCTGCCGAATTACTATCAAGATAAGATTGAATAATGATATAGATACTAGGTACAATAAAAGTGTAAGATAAATAGTTATTCAATTATGGCAACATCCAATTCGAAATGGGGGGGTGTATAAATTGTATATATCAGGAAGAGAACGAAAGCTGATAGAACTATTGTTATCTTACCAAGAGCCAATTACAATTCGCAAGCTAGCCGGAGAACTTAATGTTAGCGAACGAACAGTTCATCGCGACTTAAAAAATACTGAAGAAATTTTACAACAGTATGGACTTGAAGTCAGTAAAAAATCCGGGGGGGTGGGTATATCGATTGTCGGTCAGGAAGATAATAAAAGCCGACTGAAGTTAGCGACCTTTCATTTAGAGCATACCGATTACACTCCAGAAGAACGACAAGCAATGATTCTAACAACACTACTTGAAACAAAAGAACCGATTAAGCTTTACACCTTAGCAACTGAATTACAAGTCACTGTTGCCACGGTTAGTAATGATTTAGATATGCTTGATGGTATACTTGAAAAATATGGACTGAAACTAATTCGTAAGCGAGGTTATGGTGTTAAGGTAGAAGGGGGGGAGGAAGGAAATAAACGTTCCGTCATCAGTTATCTAATATCGAAACATGTTGACGAGTCAGATGTCATCACGCTTCTACGCAAAAATATAGAAAAACAGTCTCAGGAACAAACAGATACCATATCGAACAGACTACTTGGGTTAGTGGATCGAACTAAATTATCCATTATTGAACAAACGATTAACCGCGTTCGAAATAAATTACCTTATGAATTGGCAGATAGCTCCTATGTAGGTTTAGTCGTACATTTAGCGTTAGCGATGGAAAGACTGCAAAAAGGGGGGGAAAACATTCAATTTGATAAAAACTATTTAAATGAATTATCGATATCTGAGGAATATAGAATTGCAAAGGATATTATTCTCGAATTAGAACAAGTATTTCAAATTAGCATACCTAATGATGAAATCGGGTATATTACCATGCATTTATTAGGAGCTAAATTACGATATGATCATGAATATTTATTAGAAGAATCCTCTTTAGATATTGCCTTTAAGGCAAAAGAGCTTATTGAATATGTTGGTAAAAGAATCGACAGGCAATTATTTGAACAAGATCATATTCTAAATGATTTAGTTGCCCATTTAAAACCGGCTATTTATCGATTGAAACAAGGAATGAATATAAAAAACCCATTAGCGCAGGAAATAGAAGACGACTATCAAGAAATATTCTCGGTCATAGAGGAAGCAGTCAAAAATATTTTTCCAGAATTAATTTTCCCGAAGGAAGAAACAGCTTATTTAGTTTTACATTTTGCATCTGCTTTATTGAAAATGGAGGAAAAATTATCACTGAGAGCGTTGGTTATCTGCTCTAGTGGAATCGGCACATCTAAAATGTTAGCAACAAAAATTAACCAGCAAATTGCAGAAATTGCAACAGTTGATAACTATTCCTTGTTTGAATTAGATAAATTAAACTTAGATAATTATGATCTTATTGTTTCGACGATACCGATCAAGCATATCGAAAGGGATTATATTTTGGCATCACCAATTTTATCGAAGAGTGAAATTCATCAGATTAAAAGTAGGATTAGAAAAATCAAGATGAAAAAAAGTATTCTCACTTCAGGGCATTCCAATAAGCTAAATACGAAAAGAGAGTATCCACTCAACACACTGCTTCGCTTACAAATGATGCAGCAATATACAAATGAGATATTACCAATTTTAGAAGACTTTTATGTAGATCGGTTTAACAAACAGACTGCTTTACAACATGTATTGCAGGATATTTGCAATAATTTAAAGCATAAGAACATTCTTAAAAATAGCGAAAAAGTAGTAAATAATTTAATTAAACGTTCAGAGATAGGAGGACTTGGTCTGCCGGGTACCTCACTAGCATTATTGCATACAAGAAGTGAAGAGGTGTGTAAGCTATCTTTTACCATCCATCCTTTAGCAGAGGAAATTTTAATAGAAGGAATGGATGGAAATCCAGTTTACATGAAAAATCTACTGCTAATGCTATCCCCCCCTGCTGATTATAATGAAACAGGGTTAGAGGTTTTAAGTTATATCAGTGGGTTATTAATAAAAAGTGAAGAAAGTAAAGCCGTATTTCAATCTGCAAATGAAAAAAGAATCAGGGAATACTTAGCTTATCAATTTAATGAGTTTATTACAGAAAAAATAGATCTTAAGAATTAAAGGAGTGCATCATCATGACGAAGGAAATTTTAACAAAAGATACTATTGTATTAGGGGCACACCCCCCCAACAATAAGGAAGAAGCAATCCGTTTTACTGGAAATATCCTGAGGGATCATGGTTATGTAGAAGCAACTTATGTAGAAAAGATGTTAGAACGTGAACAAGTGACCACTACTTATATTGGAAATAATGTTGCAATTCCCCCCCATGGTACGGAGGATGCAAAGAAAGCTGTATTAGAAACTGGAATATCAGTGGTCATTGTCCCGGAAGGTGTTGATTTTGATGGAAACACCGTTAAGATTTTAATAGGTATTGCTGGAAAAGGTGATGAGCACTTAGAAATCTTATCGAAAATCGCAATAGTATGTTCTGAAGAAGAGAATATTACTAAGCTGATTCAGGCAGAAACAAAGGATGAAATAATCAATCTTTTAGGAGGCGTAAATTAAATGTTAGCAGTTCATTTTGGAGCAGGTAATATTGGGCGAGGATTTATCGGAGCATTACTTTGTGATGCGGGATATCATACTACTTTTATTGATGTGAATAAAGAAATTATCGATGAAATCAATGAAAAGAAGCAATACCGTGTTATTCTGGCGGATCAAAATCAAGAAGAAATTGTTGTAGATAATATTTCAGGTATTAATAGTATCGAAGAACCTCAGCAGGTTGCGGATACTATTGCGCGTGCTGATATTGTTACAGCTGCAGTTGGACCGACTGTCTTACCAATTATTGCGAAAAATATTGCCGAAGGGTTATTAAAAAGAGTAGAAACTACCACAAAGCCAATTAATATTATTGCATGTGAAAACATGGTCGGTGGCAGTAGCTTATTGAGAGAGAAAATACTAGAGTTATTGCCAGAGGAAAAGCGGGTATTGATTGATGAGATCGCTGGTTTTCCAAATTCTGCAGTAGATCGTATTGTACCAAATCAAACTAATGAGCAGCTATTAACTGTGGCGGTGGAGCCATATTATGAGTGGGCAGTTGAAAAACCTGCATTCAAAGGCGAAGTCCCTAAAATTAACGGGGGGGTGACTTATGTTGAAGATTTAAAGCCATATATTGAACGTAAACTTTATACGGTAAATGCTGGTCATGCTGCGGCAGCTTATCTCGGTAACATGTATGGGTATCAAAAAATTGAAGAAGCGGTACAGGACGATAGAGTGCAGACTATTATTAATCGTGCATTGAAGGAAACAGGCGATGTATTAATTACCTTGTATCATTTTGATAAAACAGAGCATGATCATTATCGCAATAAAATTATTGGCCGCTTCACCAATCCTTATTTATCAGATGAAGTAACGAGAGTGGGGGGGAGAGGTCCGATTCGAAAGCTGGGAGCAAATGATCGATTGATTGGTCCTGCTCGACAATATGTGGAACAATTCCAACATGCTCCGGAAAATTTATCAAAGGTGATAGCTGCTGCTCTTAAATATGAAAATAGGGAAGATCCAGAAGCGGTGACATTACAGGAAATGATAAAAGAAAAAGGGTATCAGCGAACATTGGAAGAAATAACAGGCTTGGCAGCAGACCACCCTGTCATCACCACTGTATTAAAACATCTGTAATAGCCGATTAATAGAAAAACCCGTGGAAAGGGAGGCGGACAAGCTGGAGCGGCTTGTTACGCAGTTATACCATATCATAATTATCTTATCAGTTACTGCGCATAATCTATCTTATATGCAATTAAAAAATCCGAACGATAACAAATTCAATGAATTCGTATATCGTTCGGATTTTACTTTTGTCACAGACTCTTTTTAAATATATTTTCGTTCTTCTAAAAATGTCAACACTTCAGATACGGCAGCTTCGACTGAATTGTTTTCTGTATCAATCACTAACTCAGGCGCGACTGGTTCTTCATATGGTGCATCAATGCCAGTGAAGCCTTTAATTTCACCTGAACGAGCTTTTTGATAAAGCCCTTTTGGATCACGGGCTTCACAGCCTTCTAAGCTGCATTTTACATAGACTTCGATAAAATCTCCCTCTGGTAAAAGCTGTCTAACTTTATCACGATCTTCTCGGTAAGGAGAAATAAAAGCGGTTAAAGTAATAAGTCCTGCATCATTCAATAACTTGGCAACCTCTCCAATCCGTCTAATATTTTCTTTGCGGTCATCAGGACTAAATCCTAAATTATTGTTTAAGCCATGACGAATGTTATCTCCGTCTAGACGATAAGAACGTATGCCTCTTTCGAATAAGGTCTTTTCCAAGGCAACTGTAATGGTTGATTTGCCTGAACCAGATAAACCAGTAAACCATAGAACAGGACTTTGATGTTTGTTTTGGCTGGTGCGATCCTGCTTCGTTATCTCAGAAGCATGCCAGACAATATTGTTTGCTTCCGTCATTTGTTCGATCCCCTTTGCAAGCCTTTAATTAATACTTCCGCTACCTCAGGTCTTGAGAATTGACGAGGTAAAGACTCGCCGTTCCGAAGTTTTTCTCTAACTTTTGTCCCACTTAAGTGGACATGTTCTGCTGGATCATGTGGGCATGTTTTTTGAGTCGCCATATTTTCGCATTATTGCAATAAAAGGCGTGCTCAAACTTAAAGATCTGGATTCCTAATTCATCCTCGTATTTTGAGATTAACTCCTGTGCTTCATACGTTCCATAATAGTCGCCTACCCCCCCTGCATGATCCCGACCGACAATAAAATGGGTACAGCCATAATTTTTGCGAACAAGGCATGTAAAATTGCTTCGCGAGGACCAGCATATCGCATTGCAGCAGGATAGATGACTAGTCTTGTGCGATTTTTTGGATAATAATGCTCTAAGATAACCTGATAGCTTTCCATGCGAATATCGGCAGGAATATCATCGGACTTTGTCTCGCCGACTAAAGGATTTAGCAATAAGCCATCAACAGATTCTAATGCACATTTTTGAATGTACTCATGGGCGCGATGGACAGGATTCCTCGTTTGAAATCCAACTACTGTCTTCCAGCCTAAGTCTTGAAAGAGTTGTCTTGTTTCTGCTGGATCAAGGTGAAACTCTGAAAATTGCTTATGATCAGGACGATTCAGTAAGGTAATTGGGCCTGCTAGATAGACATTTCCTTTTCCATATAATTTTTTTACACCTGGATGTGCATCATCAGTTGTCCCGTATACTGCTTTTGCCTCTTTGGTTTTGTCATACGTATATTTTTCCCTGAGATCAAGTGTGCCATAAAGAAAGCCATCTTCGCCATAAAGGGCAACCGTTTCTCCAACTGTTAAGTTAGTTGACTCTTCTTCAGTTACTGCCAGATTAATCGGAATACTCCAAACCGTTCCATCGCTTAAATGTAAATGATCGACCACTTCCAGATAATCTTTTTCACCTAGGAACCCAGTTAGCGGGCTAAAGCCACCAATCCCTATCAATTCAAGATCTGAGACGCTCCATGCATCGATGGTAATTGACTGTAATTTTTCTGCTTCTGCTAAAAGGCTTTCTCTTTCTTCTCCTTTTACTTCACGGTTAATGAGAGCACCGCCATGTGCCTGAATTGTTTCTGTTGCCTTTTCCTTAATTGCTGCCATTGTAAAACCCCCCCTTTCTATTGTCGATGAAACTGTCTGCCATCATAAACTTCTTGTACATAACCCTGACGAACGACGAAATCTCCGAAGTATTCCTTCTCGAATCGCTTCGTTGCATAGTCATGAAATATATCTTTTAATAATATTAGAATCTCTTCTTCACCAATATTTTCGCGATACAGCTGGTTTAATCTATCCCCAGTAAAGCTTCCGCCTAAATAAAAGTTGTATTTGCCTGGTGCTTTACCAATGAAGCAATCTCAGCTAATGCCGGTCGTGAGCAGCCGTTTGGACAGCCTGACATCCGAATAACTATCTCCTGATCCTGTATACCTTCCACTATTAACAGTCCTTCAATTTTATCGATAAGCGTGGGCAAATATCGCTCTGACTCGGCCATTGCTAGTCCGCATGTTGGGAATGCTACACATGCAATCGAATTTCTTCTTAGTCCAGAATAATGGCTACCTTCCATTATTCCATAAGAATCGATAATTTCCTGAATTTTTTTCTTTTTTTGTGTCGTAACATTGGCGATTACTAAATTTTGATTAGGTGTTAAACGAAAATCACCAGTATGAATTTTGGCAACTTCTCTCAGGGCGGTGCTTAATTTATAGTCTTCCTTATCTTTTACTCTGCCATTTTCGATGAAAAGAGTAAGATGCCATCTCGTTTTACCTTTGATCCAGCCATATCTGTCACCATTGTGGTTAAAATGATAGGCTTTTGCTTCTGTTAACTCCCAGCCCAAACGGTTTGCTAATTCTTCTTTGAACCAATCCAGTCCGTAACGATCAATCGTATATTTAAAGCGAGCATTTTTACGATTGGAACGGTTACCATAATCACGTTGAATGGTAACTACTTTTTCTGCGACATCAATGATAGCTTCTTTATCGCAATATCCAGCGATTCTTCCCAATTGTGGGTAAGTGTTGGTATCTCCATGAGTGGTGCCCATGCCGCCTCCAACTAAAATATTAAAGCCCTTTACTTCGTTATTATCAATGATAGCGATTAGTCCTAGATCCTGGGAAAACACATCGACGTCATTAGAAGGAGGAGCAGCGATGCCAATCTTAAACTTCCTCGGTAAGTATGTTTTACCATAGATAGGTTCTGATTCCTGTTTTGAATCTGCTATTTTTTCTTGGTCTAGCCAGATTTCATGATAAGCTCCTGTCTTCGGTGAAAGGTGGTCGCTAATTTTTTGCGCCCAATCCTGGATTTCCTGATGAATCTCGGATTGATATGGGTTCGGATTACACATGACATTACGGTTGACATCGCCACAGGCTGCTAACGTTGTCATCAATTCATCATTAATTGTTCTTATCGTTTCTTTTAAATTCCATTTTAAAATACCATGTAATTGAAAGGCCTGGCGTGTTGTTAATTTAATCGTGTTATCTCCATAGTTTTGGGCTAGCTCATCTACTGCTAGCCACTGGTTTGGGGGGGTGGCGACTCCGCCGGGAATAGCTACCCTTAGCATAAATTGGTAGGCTGGTTCTAATTTTTGCTTGCGTCTTTCATCACGAATATCACGGTCATCCTGTTGGTAACTGCCGTGGAACTTCAGCAGTTTCGTGTCATCATCAGATATTGCGGCAGTAATACGGTCTGCTAAACCTTCTTTTATTGTTCCGCGCAAAAAATGACTATCTTCTTTTAATTTTTCAATTGGATCTAATTTATTGGAGTGATCAGTCATCCTTATTGTGCCCCCCTTTAGTAGACATCTCGTTGATATCTCTTTTCTAGTTTTAGTGTATTTAAATAATCTTTTGCTGCTTCTGTGCTTAGTTCTCCCTGTTGAGAAATAATTGTCTGTAAGGTTTCGTGGACATCTTTAGCCATATGTTTTTCATCACCACAGACATAAATATGTGCTCCTTCTTCGATCCACTCGTAGAGCTCCTGTGCTTTTTCAAGCATACGGTGTTGCACATATACCTTCTGTTCACTGTCACGGGAAAAGGCAACATCCATTCTGTTAAGGTAGCCGTTCTTCAGCCAATTTTGCCAATCAACCTGATATAAAAAGTCTGAACGAAAATGCTGGTCACCGAAAAATAGCCATGTTTTCCCTTTCAGTTCTAACTCTTCTCTTTCTTCGATATAACCTCTGAATGGCGCGATCCTGTACCTGGACCAATCATAATTACAGGGGTCTGATCATCTAAAGGAAATTTGAAATTAGGATTTTTATGCACGTACACATTTACGATGTCACCTGGTTTAACCCTATCAGCAATCTCTCCCGTGCAAACTCCGCATCGATCCCGGCCATAGGTGTGATATCTTACTGTGGCAACCGTTAAATGAACTTCGTCTGGATTAGCTTTGTAGCTGCTTGATATCGAATATTGTCTCGCCGGTAATTTACGTAACGTGTGCATAATTGACGATGGATCAAAACTCTCAGGTGGAAAATCAGTGAGTAAGTCTAATAAATCGCGACCATCTAAATATTGCTTTACCTTTTCTGGATCCTTAATAAATTCTGTGAGACTATCGTTGTTAAAATGATCAGCTGCTTTTTCCAATAAACCTTTTGTAAGTCTGGAAATTTCAAAAATTGAGGTGAGTGCTTCCTGGATCGAACGAATTTCCCCCTTGTTTATTGATTGGGATCGTTTGCTCTGGATTCCAATCAAGCTTCTCCATTATTTCCTGTACCAGGCTAGGATCATTCTTCGGACAGATCGCCAGGCAATCGCCGGGTTCATATTGTAAATGAGAACCATCTAACGAGATTTCAATATGGCGTGTTTCCTTATTAGACCCTTTGCCACTAAGCAGAATATTATCAAGAACTTCAGCGGTAAAAGGGTTGCTTTTGGAATAGATGGATTGTTCCGCAGGTGTTGATTTTATATTTTCTTCCTTTTCGCTTATTCGAGATTCTTTTTTCAAATAATCAAGTATTCCAGTTGTCCATTCTTCCGTTAGTTCCTCATAATCAACATCACAATCGACCCTTGGATATATTCTCTTTGCACCGAGCTCTTCTAACCGTTTATCGAAATCTTTTCCAGTTTGACAAAAATGCTCATAGGATTCATCACCTAATGAAAGTACCGAAAATTGCACTTGATCTAATTTCGGAGCCTTCCTGCTGTGTAAAAATTCATGAAATTGAATCGCGTTATCTGGTGGATCTCCTTCACCATGTGTAGCAGTAATAATAAATACGTCTTCCGCTTCTTTTAATTTTTTCGGCTTGTAATCATCCATACTGGAAATCGTAACAGTACGATCCAAGTCCTCTATTTGCTTCGATATCCTTTCTGCTATTGCCTGGCAGTTACCTGTTTCTGATCCATATAAAATCGTGGCCGTTCTTGTTTTTAATTTTTTTGGTGAAGCTTCTGTTGATGGTGCGCTTTGTGTAGCAGTTTGTGATGCCGCAAGATAACCTGCCAGCCAATTTTTTTGTGCATCGGTTAATGTTGGTAATACTTGATTTAATATATCCGTCTGTTTTTCGTCAAACGGACTGTTCACCACTTGTAAAGTCAACTCTTTCACCTCTTTTTGGTATGTCACAACATTCTATTCCTTCGAATACGATTAATCTTATTTATTCCGATAGATTTACTTAGTTATAGAGATAAAAAAAAGATTTATCTCGTATCAGATTATGGATTTACATGCAGCCCACATTCTGTTTTATTAAAACCTGACCATCTTCCTGTACGTTCATCACTATTATCCAACACTTTTGATGTACAAGGAATGCAACCAATACTTGGATAATTTTCATCGTGTAATTTATTATAGGGTAGTTGGTTTGTCTCGATATAGTTCCATACATCTTCATGTGTCCAATATATTAACGGACAAATTTTGATCGAATGAAATCGATCGTCTTTGTTTACAAAATTTGTTTTAGCTCTTGTTGGTGATTGTTCTCTTCGCAATCCGGAAATCCATGCGGTAGCCCCCCCACCAAGTGCTTCTTCAAGCGGTTTTACTTTTCTAATATAACAACATTGATCAGGATTTCTTTTCCATAAGGCAGATCCATATTGTTCACGTTGCTCGTCAACTGATATTGCGGGTTTTTTCATGATAATATGCAGTGATGGATACCTTTGTTTTACTTCCTCAATCAAGTCGTATGTTTCTTGAAAGTGAAGCTCTGTGTCTAAAAACACTAAAGTGGCATTTGGTTTTACCTTTGCGATTAAATCAATAATTACCATACTTTCTGCTCCAAAACTGCAGGCATATACTAACGATTCATCATACTGCTGATAAGCCCATTCAATAATGGATAAAGCCCCCCCTTTTGTAGTATCATAGGACTCGGTAATTTCTTCATTTAATGGGCTTTCTTTATAATTATTATAGGTAAGCATATATTTCTCCCTTCAAAAGAAATAATTATGAAAAAGCCTTCTTATCATTTTATATAAGAAGGTAAGCAATTTAGTGACATTCCTTCTTATCTTTCGGGTTCCTATAGATATTTCCCGCAGGATTTGGCACAGTGTTTACGATTCAAAACCTGTTGCCGAGGTTTCTAAGGGCCTGCCCCCCCTCCACCTCTCTGGATAAGAATTCCATTAATTTTCAATTAATTCTATCGTACACAAGTTAAGGAGAGTTGTCAATACGAAAACTGCAATTAATGGGATCTTTACTAATTGATAAAACTGGATGATTGGACTTGATGCTTTTGATCAATAGAGATAAGAGCATCTCTTACCGTCTGGTATACATGATCTTCGTTTAATTTTACATTTAATAGTGTAGAGGATGTAGCTAATTTGCTGTTAATTCCTGTGAAAATTACCGTAGTTCCTACTAATTCAATCATTCTGATCGCTTTAAATAATTGTTTTAACCCGAAATCTTCTACTTGTCCTGTACCAGTCAAATCCAAAATTAAATACTTAATTTTCTCATTCACAACGCTATGAACTGTTTTATTTATTAAGATAGTTGATTTTTGAACATCGATTTTGCCAATTAAAGGACATACACCAATTTGATGATCAATTTTAATAATAGGCAGAGATTGCTCTAATACTTGCTGCTGTGTGCAAGTATTCATATCGTTTCTTTGAAAAAAACCATTTATGAATCCTGTGTTAAAGTGTAGAATCATTTTATCTATTTTTCCATTTAGTACAGTGTATTCGGCGGAAGTCAATGCGTGAGTCTCTAAATTTTTCTTCATATAGTTTGTTATATGCTGACTAATTAAGGGAAGTAAATCCGCGGCATTCATAAAGAAATTCTGATCTATCACTGTATTTCCACATTTCTCACCTATTGTTCGCATGTCACGAAAGGTAATATCTCGATCGTTACTTTCTAATTTATCGCTGATATATAAGATTAAATTATTAATAAAACCTGATAGGTTTGAGTGATCATTTGATTGTAAAAGCGATTGTGAAATGGTATAATAGTGTGTTGTAATTATTTGGACAGCAAGTTTTATAAATTGATTGTCTAGCATTCTAATAATTCCCCCCCCTTAAATTATAAGAAATTAATCTTTCTTCTAGTTTATAGGTTTTGAAAAAGAATAAAAGTAGTATATTTATTTATACTAAGGAGGAGCTGACAAGATTGGATAAAGACTTAGAATCTATGAAAATAACGTTAGATGTTGTGTGTGGGAAATGGAAGGCCATGATTTTACTAAAACTAAATAATGGCACACTTAGATTTGGGGGGGAAATAAAGAAAAGTATTCCGTTGATTAATCATCAAACGCTCATCAAGCAATTAAGGGAATTAGAGGAAGATGGCCTTATTACTAAAAAGTCGTATCCGGTTGTGCCGCCCTGGGTTGAATATTCTTTAACGGATTATGGAAAGGAGATTCAGCCATTATTAAATCAAATGGTTGAATGGGGAGAGATGCACTTGGATAAAGATAAAACCCCCCCTTCATAGTGTAAACATAAGTATGTATGACATACATACTTTTAAACATATAAGTAATAGAACTTAGATGATGAAGAAAAGGAAGAAACTACGACATAACTTCAATATGCTTAGTAGTAATTTTGAAACGGATAATAGGGGGAACCATCGCTACGGCTTGTCCAATGCCATGCTTTTCACTAACTGGAATAATCCCTTTCTCGATATTACGATGTAACATACAGTCATTCGGTTGATTGACAACAATTCGATCTAATAATTCTTGATCCGCAAGGCGAACAGCCTCTGTCATTTGTTCAGCTGTCCATTCGCTTACACCAATATATAACACTTTTCCTTGACGTACTAAATCATCTAAGGCACGGAGTGTTTCTTGATAGGAGTATCTGCGTGGAAACAGTGACAATAATAAATGTCAACGTAATCTAGTTTAATCTTTGTAAGCTGGCATTGCATTGCTCCATAATTTGTTTGCGTGATAAGCCTTGATCGTTTGGACCATCACCCATTTTGCCAAAAACCTTTGTAGCTAATACGTAAGAACTTCTAGAATATTTGCGTAAAGCTTTTCCAACGACTTTTTCAGCTTCTCCTCGCATGTAGACATTGGCTGTATCAAAGAAATTGATTCCTAAATCATATGCCTTATCAATGGACGCTTCAGCTTTTTCTCCTCCACATAACCACCATATGTGAGTCAGCTACCTAAGCTTGTTTCACTTACTTTAAGACCAGTTTTTCCTAAATTCCGATATTCCATATGTCTACTCTCCTCCTTTTATTAAGCGTTTATATTATTATACGGCAGATAGAAGAGAATCATCTGCTTTGGTTAATGTTATTTATGTGTGGTAACTTGGTTAGGAGCTATCATAACGGAAGAAAAGCAAAGGGGAAGCTGGGATCGACTTATTTTGTATCCTGATATAAAGTGGCAGCGGAATGACATAAGGAAAGTGGGGGGGAGGATACCGCTGCGGCCCGTTATTTTCAGCCTTCAGTATCCTCCCTATTTTTTTGATGGGAGATCGTTAATATCGTTACTACTATAAAAAGGAACAGGGCGCATGCATAGGCTGTCCATGCTACCTCGTTAAACTCCGCGTTATTTTTGATACCAATTCCGATAAATGCCCAGATAAATACCAGCACATAAAAAATATCCTTTTCTCGCCATAAAAATAACAAGGCTAATCCCGTTGCAATGATAATCATAACAATTGTCCAAAAAATACTTATACTTTCCTTTTCACCAAAACCAAGGTAAACGAGATAATAACTGATATTGGCAATTGTCGCAACACTAATCCATCCCAGATAAATTGAAAAAGGAAGTAGTTCTAATTTCGAAGCTTGAACTTTTTTGCCTCTCAAATAAAGAGTAATAAGTGTTACTAATAAACCAATCATAATCATATTACTGATGAAAAATAATTGATAATGCCAGCTTAGTATCCATGCAACATTTAACACAGAACTTAACCAAAATAATTCACTGCACGCTCGATAAACAGGTGCATGCTGACGATCCTTTGGCAATTGAGCAAACACCCAAATTGCTAACAAGAGATAGATTAAGCCCCAAATACTAAAAACATAGCCTGCAGGTGTGAAAAGTACTTCTAACTGATTGGAAATTTCGCCTGTTGTCATTCCATTAATAGGAATGATGTTTGCTAAAGAGTTGACGACAATCACTAAGGCTAAAGCAGTCAGGTTTACCCAAAAGTTCTTCACGTATCTTTTCCCTCCCTTTTCATGTTTTGAAAGGCTTCAAGGGCTCTTTCGCGAGCAAATCTATGCTCTACTATTGGAGCGGGATAATCTTGTCCGATTGTAACACTTGCTTGATTTAAGATGTCTTTAGGTGCCTCGGCTGGATGATAAATGTATTTAGTAGGTAGTGTTTTTAATTCTGGTACCCATTTGCGAATATAGATGCCATCGGGGGGGTCAAATTTCTCCGCTTGTTTGATCGGATTAAAAATACGAAAGAATGGCGATGCATCAAAGCCTGTACCTGCTACCCATTGCCATCCCATAGTGTTGTTGGCGAGATCATGATCGACTAATTGCTTTTCGAACCATGCTTGTCCTTCACCCCAATGAATTAATAAATGCTTCACTAAAAAAGAAGCGGTAATCATCCGAACTCGGTTATGCATATAACCTGTTTCATTAAGTTCACGCATACCGGCATCCACAATCGGATAACCGGTTAAACCGTCTTTCCATTTTGCGAAGATTTCCTGTTCCTTTGCTATCCATGGAAAGTTCCGATAAGAAGGTTGTAGGGGGGGTTGATTTACGATATGAGGAAACACCGCTAATTGGTGATATGCAAAATCACGCCAAACCAATTGTTTTAGAAATGCTTCCGCACTCTCTTCATATGTATGTGATAATTCTTTTTCCATTCCTGTTAATTCAAGTTGTTCCTGTGTTTCATGCCATATTAGTCTCGGTGATATTTCTCCTTGAGCCAGATGAGGGGATAATCTCGATGTAGCATCCATTCCTGGGTAATCGCGATAGGTTTTATAATCTTCTAATTGATTTTCTAAAAAAAGTTGCAACTTGTTTAATGCTTCTTTTTCCCCCCCGGCTTTCCAATGGCTACTTATTGTAGTATTCTCAAAAATGGGTTCTTTCTCATTAACTTCTGATTGTTCCCAGGTAATCTCTTTTGGTTGTGGTAATGGCTTTTGAATCGGAAAGGAGCTCAAACTTTTCCAAAAAGAAGTAAACACTTTATACGGTTTACCTTGTTTATTTAAAATGGTTCCAGGCTCAGTTAACAGGCCAGCATGAAATCGCTGTACCGGAACTAGGGTGTTGTCATAAATGTATTGGTCCAGCTGAACTTGTTCAGGCTCATAAGACAGGTTAAAATAGAGGGCATTCGCGCCTGCTTCCTGTATTAATTTGGGTAAGATAGTTGCCGGATCTTCTTCCCGTATGAGCAATCTTCCACCACTTTGATTAATTGTTTTTTGAAAGGACAATAAAGCCTGATCATGAAAAATTTCACTATTCGTAAGCTTACCTTTTATAGAAGTGGGAAAGTGTATATAAACCGGTATAACAACACCATCCTGTGCTGCATAATAAAGAGCAGGATTATCAATAAATCGAAAGTCCCTCTTGAACCACACGATAATTTTTTTAGTCATGAATGACACCTCATTATAGAAGTAGTATACCCGTTATTGGCGGTTTGTTTCCTTCTCGTCTTTTTTAATGATGCGATTCCGAAGAGAACGTCCGATCTAATGTATCAGCATGTGTTACTTGGTCTCTGCCATTTCGTTTCGATTCATATAAAGCATAGTCTGCCTTTGCAAGAATGGAATCGATATTATCCACATGAGAAAAAGTAGCAATGCCTAAGCTGATCGTCAATTCAATTGTATTCCAATCAGCCTCTTTGACCACCTTCTGTAACTGTTCTGCAAAAGTAATAGCCATTTTTGCTCTTATGTCAGGCATTAGAATAACAAATTCTTCGCCGCCAAATCGGGCGACTGTAAATTCATCGGAGAAATGAGCAACCATTGAATTTGCTATGTTTTGAATGATCTCATCCCCCCCAACGCTGTGTCCCCCCCAATTATCATTGACCTGTTTGAAATGATCGATGTCTACTATGCATAGAGAAAATGGAGTATGATTATCATAAAATGATGTCACATATTGATCTAAGTGTTCAACAAATACTCTTCGATTATACAAATTGGTAAGCGGATCGCGTGACGCAAGGTATTCCAATTGTTTATTTAATTCTACCAATTGTATTTGATTTTGTTGTAATTTATCATGTAATTCTGTCTTTTCCTGCAAGGCTTGCGTTAACTTCTTATTTACCTCACGAATTTCCTTTTCATATTTAATACGATTTTGAATGGGTATCACAATACAATCAATAACTGGTTGTGAGTCTGTTTCAAACATTTTAGCATTAAATATAACGTTCAATATGGAATGATCTTTATGTCTTAGGGATAAATATATTTCCTGAATGGATCTAGAATTACGAATTTCAGGATATAGTATCGAATGAAAGAATAATTTATTTGCATTGTTAAGTAGTGATTCTATATGATTATTTTTTAGTTCTTCCTTTGTATATCCAATAAGATTAGAAAAAGTAGTATTAACGGTTACAATATGTCCCTGTATATCTATTGTTACTATTCCACAGGCAGCATCGTCTAATCTTTTATGCATTAATTATTCCTCCTATAGATGCCTTTCAAGTGCTCTAATGGTTTCCTCAGGATGACTGATGTGAGGATAATGACCTTTTGCGCTAAGCACATGTAATTGACTCTTTGGTATGTGTCGGTTCATATACTTTGCCGCCTCTATTGGGACAAAACTATCATTTGAACATTGTAAAATAACGGTTGGCACAGTGACCTGTGAAAGTTTATCTCGATAATCTGAAAGTAATGTTGATTGCAAGAAGTCGTAAGTAAGATTAGGATCATTACTTTGAAAATGTGATTCCACTAGTTTTGTTTTATCTGCACCTTCACTTACA
This sequence comes from Gracilibacillus boraciitolerans JCM 21714, assembly GCF_000521485.1. Taxonomy (GTDB): domain Bacteria; phylum Bacillota; class Bacilli; order Bacillales; family Amphibacillaceae; genus Gracilibacillus; species Gracilibacillus boraciitolerans. The sequence continues at coordinate 30,048 of NZ_BAVS01000003.1, forward strand.
GGTAGAGCGACAGGAGCTAAATAGCTTGCCCATCCGGAAAAATTCATCTCCATCATTTCCAGTATATCATCGATTTCATTACGTTCAAATCCACCAATATAATCGGGTTCATCATTCAAATAACGAGGTGAAGCACCAATCATTATTAATTTATGAACGATATCTGGCCGCTTTATAGAGAGTAATAATCCGATCATGCCTCCGACTGAATGGCCAACAAAATAAAGATCTTTCCATTCTAATGCATCACATATTTCTATAATATCTTCTACATAGCCATCTAAAGTTTGGTATTTTTGTTTGTGGTAGGCGTTTTTATCAGAATGGCCAGACCCTACATAATCGAGCAAAATAATTTTGTAATTGTCTTTGAAAGCTGGAGTAATCCATTTCCATGTGGTTTGATCAGAAGCAAAACCATGTGCGAATAAAATAGCACGGTCATCGTTTCCGATTATGCGAATATTGTTGCGTTTCATTAGTTTGTAAGTCAATTCATCTCTCCTATCTGATTATGTCGAATGTTATTAAAACAATAGTACTATAAAGGATAAGGAATTGAAATGATATTGTTCGTCATATTTTCGACTTAAGTAGGACTCTTGTCATAGAAAAAGTGGTATTATAGTGATAAAATATTAATTACAACATGATAGAAGAGGATGATTCTAAGAAGATGCGCTGCCATAATTGTGCAATGGGTGAGTTAGAGATTGAAGTAAAATTTACAAATAATGACCAACAGACTTGGATCGAACAGGTTTATCATTATTTAACATTTCATTATCAAGTAAAAAGAATAGAGAATATTTTAGTCGTATCAGAAGATGCATTAAGAGATTTACATGATTTTTGTAAAGATCATATGGATGTTAATGAAGTGTTTTTTCGAATCGGAAGTCAAACATGGAAGCCGATACTTGAAAGTGTTGAAATAATGAATGCGCATTGGATTGATGATGTGATTAAAAATAAACAGGTGATTTCTTATTATCAACCGATTATATCAAGTGATAAACAGGTATATGCTTATGAATTATTAGCTCGTTTTATTGGCAAAAATGGCCAGTTAATCTTTCCAAATGAGATCTTTTCAGCTGCCCGAACTAGAGGAAGATTATATGCACTTGATCGTTTATGTAGAATGACCGCTGTAAAACATGCTGTTCGCCTTCAGAATGTAAAAGCGTTTATTAATTTTATTCCAACTTCCATTTATTCACCTGAGCATTGTTTGAAATCAACAATAATGCTGGCACAGCAACTGAATTTGAAACAGGAGATGTTAGTATTTGAGGTAGTAGAAACAGATAAAGTTGATGATGTCGAGCATTTAAAAACTATATTAAATTACTATAAAAGCAAGGGTTTCTCATATGCATTGGATGATGTTGGTGAGGGATTTAACACAGAATCTTTGCTTAAAGAGTTAACGCCCCCCCGTTATATGAAGTTAGATATGAAATATGTCCGAGGGGGGGTGTCGAAATCTGATGAAAAACAACAAATAGCTTCTCGGCTGTTGGAAGTTGCTAATGATTTAGGTTCTATTCCGTTAGCGGAAGGCGTCGAAACGAAGATGATTTTGAGTGGCTAAAAGAGCGTGGGTATCAATTGTTTCAAGGCTACCTTTTTGGAAAGCCCGCACCAGATCCGGAAATGGTACATTAATGGATGATACAAAGTGATGGATTTTGAAAGGAAGTATGTGCGTAGCAACCGCTTCGGCTTGCCCACTTCGCTTTCCGGGGGGGCGTGCTCTTCAGCTAACTTTGCAAAGAAGACCACTTTACAAAGTGGATCTTCAGATCACGCTGATCCCCCCAGGAGTCGAAGTGGACGCCTGCGCTACATAAGATTCTACAATGAATGCAAGTAGTAGTATGTGGCCTATTATTTATACCAGATTTCTTTTATTATAATCTCATAAAAAAAGGATCCCATAAGTTGGGATCCTTTTTAAATATATTAAATGACTCCTTGAGCGATCATGGCATCGGCTACTTTAACGAAACCAGCAATGTTAGCGCCAACTACTAAGTTTCCAGGATGACCATATTCTTTCGCTGCTTCTACACTGTTTTTATAAATATTTGTCATTATATCTTGAAGCTTTTCGTCCACTTCTTCAAACTTCCATGAAAGTCTTGCACTATTTTGAGCCATTTCTAAGGCAGATACTGCAACACCACCAGCGTTAGCAGCCTTTGCTGGGCCAAATAATACATTGTTTTCTTGGAATATATCAATTGCTTCTAGTGTAGAAGGCATATTTGCACCTTCACCAACTGCTTTCACACCATTCTCTACTAGTGTTTTTGCAGCATCTTCATTTAATTCATTCTGTGTTGCACACGGAAGTGCGATATCACAAGGAATAGTCCAAATGCCTTCAAATCCAGCAGTATACTCTGCTTCAGGATGTTCATTTACATATTCTTTAATACGTTTTCTTTCTACTTCTTTTAGACGTTTAACTGTATCAAGGTTGATACCATTTTTGTCATATACATAACCACTAGAGTCACTACATGCTACTACTTTTGCGCCTAATTCCGTAGCTTTTTGAATCGCATATGTTGAAACATTTCCAGAACCGGAAACAACCACAGTTTTTCCTTTGAAGCTGTCACCTTTAGCTTGTAGCATTTCTTGTACAAAATATACAGTACCAAAGCCTGTAGCTTCTGTACGTGCTAAGCTGCCGCCGAAGTTTAATCCTTTTCCTGTTAGAACACCGGCTTGATTTCCACCACGCATTTTCTTATATTGACCAAACAGATAGCCAATTTCGCGAGCACCAACACCGATATCACCAGCAGGTACGTCTGTATCTGGACCGATATGTTTGGATAGTTCGCTCATAAAGCTTTGGCAAAAACGCATGATTTCACCATCAGATTTACCTTTAGGATCAAAGTCAGCTCCACCTTTACCGCCACCGATTGGTTGTCCGGTTAAAGAGTTTTTGAAGATTTGTTCAAATCCTAAGAATTTAATTATGCTTGCATTAACAGATGGATGGAAACGCAGTCCACCTTTGTACGGTCCGATTGCACTATTGAATTGAACACGGAAACCACGGTTTACTTGTACTTTCCCTTCATCATCAACCCATGGTACACGGAAGGAAATAAATCTTTCAGGCTCTACCATTCTTGCCAAAATGTTGTGTTCCATATAAACAGGTTGTTTTTCGAATACAGGAACTAATGAATCAAAAATTTCTTTTACAGCTTGATGAAATTCAGTTTCGTTTGGATTGCGTTTTTTGACAGTTTCGAACACGTCATTTACGTAGTTTTGAGCTACTTGATTTGCATTTGTCATATCTTATTTGTTCTCTCCTTACATTTTTTATTTATATAATTAAGCATAAGCGTGACACCAAAGTTGATCGACATTTTCTATTTTGTCTAACTATTGCAAAAATTATTTCCTTGTTATTAAGTCTATTATATCAAATTGATCTAAACAATGCTCATGCGAGATATAAATGATATCAATTTAAGATAGGTTTTGTTATTCCCTCTATCTTTTTATCAGATGGAACAAAATAAAGTATGATCATTCCGATTAAAAATAAAAGAAGTAAGCTTAGTATGCCTAGGTTTGACTTGCCGGTAATTTGTGTGGTAGCACCTAACAAAATCGGACCAGTAATGGATGCGAATTTGCCGAATATGTTGTAAAATCCAAAAAATTCATTTGCATTTTGTTTCGGAATAAGTTTTGCAAAGTATGATCTGCTTAGGGCCTGAATACCCCCCCCTTGTGAAGAAGCAACAAGCATTGCAAGAATCCAAAAGTCTAAAGCTGATTCCAGAAAATAACCATAAATACAAACGATCATATAAATAAAAATACCAACATATAGCATGGATTTTGCAGAGAAGCGATTGGCCAGTTTCCCATAAATTATGGCAAAGGGAGCTGCTACTACTTGGGTAACCAATAAAACTACCAGAAGAACAGTTGCGCTTAATCCTATATCAGTTCCATATGCAGTAGACATAGAGATGATTGTTCCAACTCCGTCAATGTAGAAAAAATAGGCAAGTAAGAAAATAGATAGATATTTGTATTCCCGAATATGTCTTATTGTATAAAAAAGTCGTTTGAAGCTTTGTGCGATTGGATGGGGTTCTCTTTGTATAAAATGTTTCTGCTTTACATTTTTTAAAATAGGAATGGAAAAGGCAACCCACCACGAACATGTTATTAGAAATGCAATTTTACTTGCAGTGATGCTGCTAATGGGTAAAATGTCTTGTTGGGCTAACAATATAATGGCAATACTTATAACAAAGGGGGGGATGGCGCTACCAATATAACCAAGTCCGAACCCACGTGCAGACACACTATTCATTTTTTTATCGTTTGTTACATCTACTAAAAAAGCGTCATAAAACACATTAGCACCAGTGGACCCGAGTGAGGCTAACGTATAGAAAATAAGTAATAAGAGCCATTGACCTTCTGGTACAAATACTAAAGCAAACGTCGAAAAGATTCCAAGTCCCATAAAACTAATGAAAAATCTCTTTTTGAGTCCTTCATAATCTGCAATGGTGCCTAATATGGGACCAATCATTGCTAATATAAATGTAAAAATGGCTATGGTGTAACCTAAATAAGCCGTTGAATTCGCTCCAGTAATTCCTGCCTCTGTAGCTTGCGCTTTATAATATATGGGGGGGAAAATTGCAGTAGTAATAATGACAGAGAATGCAGAGCTTCCCCCAATCATAAAACATCCAACTATTTTCTTCTTTAGTAAACTTTTTCATATCAACACCGTCCTTTTGTTTATTTTACTTTAGTAAGGCTAAAAATCCCATATTAATATAAGAAATTAATATAAGTTTAATAATGATGGAAACGGGTACATTAACATTAGTAAAAAATATTATTGAAAAGGATGATGATAATGTATAAAGCAATTCAGGCATTCTTTAAATCAGAAAACGATGCAGAGACAGCGAAGGCAGACTTAAATAAAATTAAGGCAAATAATATACGTGTAGACCACTTGCCAGAATCTGATCGAACATTATTATTAACTCCACTTGCATATTCCGGAAATAATACTTCGGGTATGGGAGCTGGAGGAGGTATTGTAGCGGCCTTCACTAAGAATAATGAAGGAAAAGGCGTTACTGGTGATAATAAGTCGCGAGATTATACAATAGAATGTGAAGTTGCCGAAGATGATTACCAGGAAGCTTTAAAAATCATCATGGAAAATGACGGTCATATGGATAAAAAGATGCTAGAAAAATAAACACAAAAAAAGCAAGGGCAGCTGCCCTTGCTTTTTTAATATGAAAGAAAGTTTATTTAAAATGACTTGCACGGGAAAATACTTGGCTATTCAGTGAAAAGTATAGTTTAAAAAGGGCACAATAAGTGAATGAATACAAGAAAGGAGTGAAACAACGTATGTGGTGGAAGAATTCCTATTTTAAATATATTACCGCTTTTATTCTATTATTAATTGCAATCTTTTTTATGAAATTAATGCATCTATTTGATCCCTTTCTGACGATATTTAAAACATTATTTTATCCAGTTTTAATCGCTGGATTTTTGTTCTATATATTACGTCCAGTTGTAGAACTCATATCTAAAAAAATGCATATAGCTAACGTGATGGCGATTCTAATTACTTTCATCTCCGTAACAGGAATGATATATGGCGCAGGATATTTTTTGGCATCAACAATACGAAAGGAAGTAGAGGACTTCTCCCATTTACCGAGTAAACTGCAAGAAATGGCCGATAAGGCAAAAATGGAAGTGGAGAAAAAAGATATGGGTCTCTTATCAACTAACTCCATTGAGCATGAAATCACTCAATATTTTAGTAATTTAACGCAGCGCATGGGAGAGCACTTCACCCAGGTTTTTACGACGGTAATTGGAGCTGCGACTCTTATGATTATTGTTCCTATTTTGGTTTTCTTCTTTTTAAAGGATGGAAAAAGTTTATGCCATTTGCCACTAAGTTTTTAAAAGGGGAGAAGAGACGGGAAGCAAAATCGCTGCTGTCGAATGTGGACAAAACGATTGCTGCTTACATTATTGGACAAGTTACGGTGGCATTTGTTGATGGTGTGCTCATGTACATTGGATATGTCATTATTGGTTTACCATACGCCATCCTGTTAGGGATCTTTGTCATAGTGACTGCGGTTGTTCCTTTTTTCGGACCAATTATTGGAGTGATTCCAGCTTTGATTGTTGCGATAATGCAAGACCCTGTGATGGCGATTTATGTCTTAATTATTTTAATTGTAGTGCAACAACTGGAAGGAAGTTTAGTGGCACCAACAGTTTTAGGCTCTCGCCTGAAAATCCATCCACTCACGATTATATTATTACTGATCATTGCGATGCCACTGGCTGGCTTTATTGGTATGGTAATTGTGGTCCCTGTGTATGCAGTAGGAAAAGTACTGGCAATAAATTTAGTAAGGTATATTAAATTATACCGGGAAACGATTGAATAGTCATAAAAATTATTAAATATACTAGGTGTGGAATACATGTAAATTAAGTTTGGGTACACTTCAATTCTGGTACTTTAGTTAATTCAAAACAAATCTTAAAATATTTCTCATTGACAATCTTGTATATACAAGTTAATATGAAAACGTAATCACTTGTATATACAAGGAAAACGGAGGAGGAAGCGTATTGAGCAAATATACAGATTCCGCAAAAGAATTGTTAGAAAAAGTAGGTGGCAGTGAAAATATTTCCGTTGTCACACACTGTGCTACTAGAATGCGTTTTGTTTTAGCAGATCCAAGCAAAGCGGATGTGGATGCAATCGAAAATATTGATATTGTGAAAGGAACCTTTACACAGGCAGGTCAATTTCAAGTAATTATCGGAAATGAAGTTGCTTCTTTTTACAATGAATTCACCAAGATTGCCGGGGGGGTAGGAGATACTTCTAAAGAGGAAGCTAAGGATGCTGCCAAACAAAATATGAATATTGTCCAACGTTTAGTTGCACACTTAGCTGATATCTTCACACCGATTATTCCAGCTTTAGTTGTTGGTGGTCTTATTTTAGGTTTTCGAAATGTTATCGGTGACATTGATTTTGATACAAACGTTGATGGATTACAGTCATTAGCTGATTCTTCTCAGTTTTGGACAGGATTATATAATTTCTTATGGTTAATTGGAGAAGCTATCTTTCATTTCTTGCCCGTAGCAATCACATGGTCAATTTCGAGAAAGATGGGTACCACACAAGTATTGGGTATTATTTTAGGTATTACTTTGGTTTCCCCCCCACAATTGTTAAATGCGTATGGTGTAGCAGGGGCAGAAGAAATTCCAGTGTGGGATTTTGGATTTGCTCAAATTGAAATGATTGGCTATCAAGCACAAGTTATTCCGGCAATTTTGGCTGGATTTGTGTTAGCTTATTTAGAAATATGGTTACGTAAAGTTATTCCACAGGTAGTTTCAATGATTTTTGTACCATTTTTTGCTTTAATTCCTGCCGTTTTAGTTGCTCATATTGTTTTGGGACCAATCGGCTGGGAAATTGGTTCATGGATTTCTAATGTTGTGTACGATGGTTTAACATCAGGAATTGGCTGGTTATTTGCGGCAGTATTTGGATTCGCTTATGCCCCCCCACTTGTCATTACTGGCTTACATCATATGACGAATGCAATAGACTTGCAGCTCATGAGTGAATTTGATGGCACGAATCTATGGCCGATGATTGCGCTGTCAAATATTGCGCAAGGTTCAGCTGTAGTAGCGATGATTTATTTAAATCGAAAAGATAAAAAAGAACAACAGGTTTCTGTACCAGCAGCTATTTCCTGTTATTTAGGGGTAACAGAGCCGGCATTGTTCGGTATAAATTTAAGATACCTCTTTCCATTTATAGCAGGTATGACTGGTTCAGCTATCGCAGCTGTTGTTTCAGTTAGTTCAGGTGTAATGGCAAACTCGATAGGTGTTGGGGGGTATTCCTGGAATTTTATCTATTCAGGTTCCGCATATGTTGATGTTTACTGTTGCAATGCTCATTGCCATTGTTGTACCTTTTATTTTGACTGTGATTTTATCACGGACAAAAATGGGGGGGAAAGATGCATATGAACGCTTAGGAAAAACAAGATAAAAATCAAAAAAGAGGAGGGAACTCCTCTTTTTTAGATTTAATAGGAGGTTGATTTGTCATGGACGAAAAATGGTGGCAGAAATCAGTAGTTTATCAAATATATCCAAAAAGTTTTAATGATACAACAGGAAATGGTGCCGGTGATATCCAAGGTATTATCGATAAATTAGATTATTTAAAAAATCTGGGAATTGATGTTATTTGGCTCACTCCCATTTATGCCTCTCCGCAAAAGGATAATGGCTATGATATCTCTGATTATTATAAAATCCACCCAGAGTATGGAATAATGGCAGACTTTGAAAAATTACTAACAGAAGTACATCAACGTGGTATAAAACTCATTATGGATATAGTAGTTAACCATACCTCTACAGAACATAAATGGTTCAAGGAAGCTCAAGCGTCAAAAGTTAATTCATATCGAAATTATTATATTTGGAAAGATGGTGATTCCAGCACCCCTCCAACAAATTGGCAATCAAAATTTGGTGGCTCTGCATGGCAATATGATGCATCAACAAAACAATACTATTTGCATTTATTTGATAAAACACAAGCAGATCTTAATTGGGAGAATGAGGATTTGCGTCAAGCAGTTTATCAAATGATGAACTATTGGTTAGATAAGGGGGGGTAGACGGCTTTCGATTGGATGTAATCAACTTAATTTCCAAAGATCAAGATTTTCCGAACGATGATGGCAGTATTTCACCAGGCGACGGTCGGAAATTTTATACGGATGGACCACGTGTTCATGAATATTTACAAGAAATGAATCAACAAGTATTTCGGGGGGGACGTAAAACACTGACGGTAGGAGAAATGTCTTCCACTACTTTGGAAGATTGTATTCAATACTCTAATCCTGAAAGTAAGGAATTAGACATGACTTTTAACTTTCATCATTTAAAAGTAGATTATCCAAATGGCGAAAAATGGACGAAAGCCCCATTTGATTTTCTGGCCTTAAAGCAGATTTTATCTAAGTGGCAAACAGGTATGCAAAAAGGGAATGGGTGGAATGCACTTTTTTGGTGCAATCATGATCAACCTAGAATTGTCTCACGATTTGGTGATGATCAACACTATCATCTTGAATCAGCGAAAATGCTAGCAACAACCATTCATTTAATGCAAGGAACACCATATATCTATCAAGGTGAGGAATTTGGTATGACAAATCCCAAATTTGAAACTATTGAGCAATATCGTGATGTGGAGTCCCTTAATATGTATGAGATGAAAAAAGAGAGGGTATGGCTGAGGAGGATATTATAGCAATTTTGAAGGAAAAGTCTCGAGATAACTCCAGAACACCAGTCCAATGGAACAACAAAGAAAATGCTGGTTTTTCAAATGCTACTCCATGGATTGAGATTCCTGATAACTATAGATCGATTAACGCGGAACAGGCCATTGAAAATCCAAATTCTATTTTTCATCATTATCAAAAGTTAATTGCATTGAGAAAACAATATCAAGTGATTACAGATGGAGATTATCAGCTGCTATTATCCGATCATCTTGCTATTTTTGCATATTTGCGAGAAAATAAAAGCCAACGAATGTTAGTAGTCAATAACTTCTATGCGGAGGAAGTGACGTTGGAATTGCCAGAAGATGTAGAAAAGCTGCTTGTTAATGGAAAAATAATTATATCCAATTATTTACAAGCCCCAGCTTCTATTCAAAACGTAACACTTCGTCCATATGAATCCTTTGTCTACTTTATACAGAAATAAATGGGGGGGAAAACATCGATGAAAAATAAATATTTAGTTATTTATCAGGAAATGGTAAAACAGATCGAGCAAGGAAACTTTCATCCAAATCAGTTCTTACCATCGGAGCATGACTTAACAGATAAATTTGAAACCTCCAGAGAAACAATTAGGAAGGCCCTCAATTTATTGGCTCAAAATGGATATATTCAAAAAATCCGTGGAAAGGGTTCCATGGTGATAGATCGTAATAAATTTGATTTTCCCGTCTCTGGGCTTGTTAGTTTTAAAGAGTTAGCAGATAAAATGGGGGGAAAAACCGAAAACATTTGTACATACTTGTCATTTAATTAATCCGAGTCATTATATCCAAGAGCAATTAAAAATGAGTGATTCTGATCAGGTATGGGAGGTTATTCGGGCACGATCATTCGCCGGAAAATATATTATATTGGATAAAGACTATTTAGCCAAAAAGTATATATCCTTTATATCTCGGGATATAGCTGAACAGTCTATATATTCTTATATAGAAAATGAGTTAGGTTTAGTGATTAGTTTTGCTAAGAAAGAAATTATTGTGGAAGAACCAACCGAAGAGGATCGAGACTTGCTCGATTTAGAAGGTTTCATAACATCGTCGTAATTAAGAATTATGTCTATTTAGATGATGCTACTCTGTTCCAATATACAGAATCAAGACATCGCCAGATAAATTTCGTTTTGTCGACTTTGCACGAAGAAATCATTAAAAAATGAGGCTGCGTCATAAGAATTTTATACGTATTAGGAAGATTATGCGCACTAACTAATGAGGTAATTATGATTTGACTCTACTGCTTAACAAGCCGCTCCGGCTTGTCCGCTTCCCTTTCCACGGGTTTTTCTTCTCAGTTAACTTTGGCAAGCCAAAGTGGAAAAACATCCCGCAGGAGTGAAAGTGGACGCCTACGCTCTTGATTTGCTCTACAACGATTATGATTAGTATCTTTTTGAACTTTCTAAAAGAATAATAACTATAAATCGAGATAGAAGGGCCGAAATTCTACCACTTACATCCATTGTAGATGTTATACAGCGCAGGCGTCCACTAAGTCTTTAATAACAAATATATAAAATATGGTGCGCTCATTAAGGCGATTATGACACCGACAGGCAAGGTAGTTGGCGAGAATAAATTCTCGGCTACAATGTCGGCGGATATAACGATGAAAGCTCCGATCAGAGCTGAAATAGGAATCATCAATTGATGCATTGGACCAATAATTCTTCGAGCAATATGTGGAGCAATTAAGCCTAAGAATGCAATTCCACCACCAGCAGCAACCGAAGCCCCCCCTGCTAATGCTACAGCTAATAAAAGTAATAAAAGCCTTTCCCTTTCAACCTTTGTTCCAAGACTTGAAGCAACAGAATCCGTTAGATTCATGACATTTAGTGTGTTTGCTTTCCAGATTACGAGTGGTATGAGCAAGATGATCCACGGCAATAAGGCATAAACAAACGTCCAGTTAGCACTCCAGATGTCGCCAGTTAGCCATACGGTTACCTGGCGAAAATCCTGGGGGGGATCCATCTTCAGTTGAAAAATAATTAACCCAGCATGAAATCCGGCATTCACCCCGATTCCGACTAAAATAAGACGGATCGGACTAATGCCATTACGCCATGACAATAAGTAAATAAGGAGAGCAGCGATAAATGCTCCTGCTAATGCAAAAACGGGCATAATAAAGATAGAAATTGGTGAATCTGCCGTTATATTCTGTTGAAAAAAGTAAATAAATAAAACAATCGATAACCCTGCGCCAGCATTAATTCCAATAATCCCGGGTTCAGCTAATTCATTTTGGGTAATTGATTGTAAGACAGCACCAGACACGGCTAATCCCATTCCAATCAATAAAGCTAAAATAATCCCAGGTAACCTAAATTGGAATAACACTAATTCTTGTTGATCCGTGCCATCTCCAATGATGGTTTTCCATACATCAGATGGGGAAATAGAAATAACACCTAAGTTTAAACTGATTAAACTGCTAACTATAATAGCAATGATTAAGATTATACTGATAAGTACAAATTTTTTCTTTCTCATAGCTTCGCACCTCCTCTGCCTCTTGCTAAATAAAGGAAGAATGGTACCCCCCCGATGATCGATGTAATCGCCCCCCCTACTGGAGTTTCAAAGGGGGCATTCACCATACGTGCTAATATATCAGCGACAACTAATAATACGGCACCAAAAATAGCGGAAGCAGGTATAATCCATTTATAATCTGTTCCAACTAAAAATCGTACAATGTGTGGAATAATTAATCCAATGAATCCTACTGCACCAGCTGTAGTTACGGCAGCTCCAGTCAACATAAAAACAGCAATTATCGCTGCGGATTTTGTAATAATATTGTTCTGACCAAGACCTGTTGCCACATCATCTCCCAAACTGAGTAATGTTAAGGATCGAGCGATGAAAAAAGCAATAATAAGACCAATACTTCCAGTTAGCATGAGAATCTGTACAGCCGGCCAGGTAGTATTCGCTAAACCGCCTGCAATCCAGAAGCTTAGTTGTTTTTCTAATTGGAAGTGTAGCGCAATAATGGAGGAAATAGATTGCACAAAGGTTCCAATTGCTACCCCCCCTGCTAATGCCAGTTTGACAGGGGGGGTTAAACCTGTTTTTGATAGATTACCAATCAAAAAACGACAATAACAGTAACACCGGCTCCAATAAAGGCAGCAAATGTTTGATTTAGTGAGGAAGCAAGTGGATAAAAAGCCAGCATAATAACAAGTCCTAAAGCGGCACCGTTTGTTACTCCCATAATAGATGGTGATGCAAGTGGATTGCGTGTCATTCCCTGCATGATCGCACCAGCAACTGCCAGAAACGCACCAACAAAAGCAGAACCAATTCCACGAGGTAAACGAATATCACGGATCACAAGGTGGCTTGTGTTTGCCGGATCGAATTGAAAGATACTATTCCAAACCGTTACTATATGTATATCAGTTGCCCCATAAATAACCGACATCAAAATAGAAATAATTAACACGATCATTCCAATGATTATCAGTAAAAAACTACCTCTTTTATGTTTTTTTCGTTTATGTCTATTGCTCCCATTTGGATTCCCTTCTTTGTTTTACGATATCAATAAGTATACTAGTGCATAGAAATTATAGCAAAAACTAATTGACTTTTTAATTGAAAATGAATATCATAATCAATAGATATATTTAGAAAAGGGGGGGATTGAAATGAAACGTATACAACAGTATTTACTAGTATTTTTCCTATTAATGTTATTACTTTTAGTTGCTTGTGGTGGCCAGAATCAAGAGGAATCTCAAACAACGGAAGAAGATTCGGCAACAGAGGAAACAAAAGAAACAGAAGAAACAAATGAACCAATTGTAGTAGAGGGACAAAATGGAGATGTAACCATACCAGCGAATTTGGATAAAATTATTGCACCATATATGGAAGACTCTTTATTAGCCTGGGTGTCACACCGGCAGCACAATGGGCAATCGGAGAATCAGTTCAAACCTATTTACAAGATCAATTAGAGGGTGTGGAGACAATAGAGTGGGACATGCCTCTGGAGCAAGTATTAAGCTATCAGCCAGACTTATTAATTTTAAGTACGGTTGATTCAATGACAGGTCAGCTAACTGATTATGAGGAGATTGCACCTACATATGTATTCAAACCAGAGGACCATAATGATATTCGCCAACAAATTAAAATCATTGGTGAAATTGTAGGGAAAAGTGATGAAGCGGAAGCTCGTTTAAACGAATATGACAGCAAGGTGACGGAAGCCAAGGAACAATTAGTAAATACAGTTGGTGATGAGACAGTGGCGATTATCTGGGTGGCAGGTGATCAATATTTTATGTTTGAACAGGATCGTCATGCTGCGAAGGTTTTATATGAAGAATTAGGATTAACTCCATCTGCATTAACGGTTGAATTAGGAGCAGCAGAAGCTAACTGGAATCCTATTTCATTGGAAAAATTAGCGGAACTTGAAGCGGATCATCTCTTTTTGTTAGCTGAAGAAGGGGTAACCGGTGTGGATGCCTTAGAAAACAGTTCCGTTTACCAAAATTTAAAAGCGGTACAAAACGATCACGTATATCATTATACGGATCCAAGTAATTGGACAAATAAGGGAATTATCGCATACGAAAAAACGATTGAAGATGTTACCGAAGCATTTAATAATTAATATGGAAAAAGCTCAGGGATTCCCTGAGCTTTTTCGATGGTATTAAATTTTTTTACCAGAAGAAAAAGGGGGGGAGGAAAGCAATAGTTGCAATGGCTCCTAAGGCAATGCCAAGTCCTAATCCCCAAGGATAACCTCGACGATATCCATAGTAACCATATCCATAGCCACCCAAACCTCTATTTTGCCCTAATGGAGCTATAAATACTTTAGAGGGATTGACACGTCGAATAATACCTTTATGAACTTCACCATTACTTGTGACGATCTTCACAGGACGACCAACATGTTGGCAACAAAAATCATAATGTGACATTTACAGGCTCCTTTCCATACGAATGCAATATAGCATTACTACTTTTACGATATGCAATCCTGATATTTTGGTATGGTCATATGGTAACGGACATTTACACTAATTTTTATCGCTAAAGAGGTCGATGGAAGCAAGAATTTTTTCGTTTGATAACTTTAACAAAGCCTTAGAACCTTGATTATTTTTTGCCATATAACGATGAATAAGATTATAACCAATAAGATATCCAGCATTTTTGGATATGCCACTCCCACCATACATCACCATGTCGTGTTTTAAGTGAGTACGTGGGATATCACTATTTGGTTCTACCCATTTTTTCCACATGTTAAGAAATGTTTGATCGGGTACCCATTTGACGCGCTTGTTTCCATATGATTTGCCCAGTAATTTTCGTACAATCCATTCGGCAATTCCTTCTAATATTACGGCATCTAATAATGTATAGCTGGATTCCTCCTTTGGGAAGTTGTCCAGCCTGCATGTATGACTATATTCATGTAAAAATAATGCTGTCAGCTCTTTTGAGGAAGCTGATGTAGATAAAAATAAAAATAATTTATTAGGGTAGCTTAATCCTGCGTTACTATCAAACCATTCCTTTAATTCCCGAATCTCTTCATTAGATGGCAATACAAAGATATTAGTAGCCGGCCCATCCCAAGTGGCTTTACATTTCTGATACAATCTCTCAATTTTTGAATTATAGTCATTTTTAAGCCAGTCAGTGAGTACGTCAGGTGATGTTTGAGGAGAAAAAAGTCCGTGTCTTAAAAGATGATTCTGAATATCTGGAAGTTCAACATCTGGAAAGAAAGGGGGGGCAAGCGGTTTGCAAATATAGGTCTGATGCAGCTGGTATTTTTCTTGAACACTTTGTTTTGTGGTTTGATTTAATTGTTTTATCAGCTTTTTTAACCCCGACTCTGTATCATGAATTGTCACTATTCATCCCCCACCTTTTTTGCAATGAATAAATATGCCAGCAGTTGATCCTGATACAATTCATTTAAATAATAATGTTCGTATAATGTGGCAAGCATTACTTCATCTATAGGATGTTCCATTTGAATTGAATTGCTTTGTTTACCTACTTGCTGAAATTCTACATAATTATATTGATGAGCAAGCAAAATATTTTTCCACTCTGTTAAGGAATATAGATTTGGCAACAGATAAAAGTCTTTAATCTGCTGTTGATCTTTGCTTAAAAGAATCTCTATTCTAGTCATTTCGAGCAAAACCAGATACCCATTCGGTTTTAATAGTCTAGTTATTTCTTGAAGGCTTTCGTTAACAGGAGTGAATGTAAGAACAGATTCTGCGATGATCAGGTCAAATGACTCAGGCTTATATGGTAGTGATCTGATATCTGCCTGATTAATCTTGATATCTCGTAAATCATCTGTTTGTTTCTTGGCAACAGCAATCATTTCTGGGGGGGAGACGTCTATTCCGTAAATAGTGGCAGGAGTTTTAGAGCGGAGTTGTCGAATGGTATGACCAGCACCACAGCCAACTTCCAGAATCTGCTCCATTTTTGATAGATCTAATTTATCCATCCATATTTCAGTGGTATCCTTCCCTCCCGGATGGGCATAGGCTATTTGTAACTGGTTTAAAAGATGTTGATAAGCATTCATAGCTTCCTTCCTTTCTTTTAGTCTTTCAAGCTTTTACGTTAGTGATGGTTTATATTTGGTTGAAATTGTAGTATGATTAAGTACTAGTAAGAATAAATAATAACAGTTGTAGATAGTGTATACACAACATCTAAAGAAGGTGAATGGATTGGAAGAAAAAGAAATTGAATTATTAAAATTATTAGAGAAAAATGGACGAATTGAAACCGATACAATAAGTAAAATGTTGGATTTGCCTGCAGATACGGTAGAGGAAATGTTAAAAAAATTAGAAAAGGAACATGCCATCCTTGGCTATTCCACTTTAGTAGATTGGTCGAATGTCTATGATTATGAAGGAGTGGCAGCACTTATAGATGTTAAAGTCACACCCGTCCGAGGAGTTGGCTTTGATAAAATTGCATCACGAATTTATCGTTTCCCGGAAGTGAAGGCGGTATATTTAATGTCGGGTGCATATGATTTAAGTGTTTCTGTTGAAGGGAAAACAATGATGGAAGTTAGCCGATTTGTTTCAGATAAATTATCAACATTAGATACAGTCCTTTCTACAACAACCCACTTTATTTTGAAAAAGTATAAACATGATGGCATCATTTTCGATGAAGAGGACGACGATGACAAACGGATCATGGTGACACCATGAGTACTTCCTACTTAGCTAAACATGTAGAAGAATTAAAGCCGTCTGGAATTCGTAAATTCTTTGATTTAGCATCGAAAATGGAAAATGTCATCTCACTTGGGGTAGGAGAACCGGATTTTGTTACACCCTGGAATGTTATCGAGGCAAGTTATCATGCAATGGAGCAGGGTTATACCGCATATACTGCAAATGCAGGTTTGTTGGTATTAAGAGAAGAAATTAGTGATTATTTAAGTAATTCTTTTTCTTTAAGATATAATCCTGAAAATCAAATTTTAGTTACTGTTGGCGCCAGTCAGGCAATTGATCTTGCGTTAAGAGCGATTATTGATCAGGGAGATGAAGTAATTGTTGTAGAACCTTGTTTTGTCTCCTATAGTCCAGCCGTGTCTTTAGCAGGTGGTGTTCCGGTTACTGTGAGTGCAACTCCAGAAAATGAATTTAAAGTGATGCCGGAGCAAGTGGAAGCAGCGATTACATCAAAAACAAAAGCAATTGTTCTGTGCAGTCCAAACAATCCGACCGGGACGGTATTAAGTGAAAAAGAATTGGCTGCGATAGCGGAAGTAGTAAAAAAACATGATCTGATTGTGCTGTCTGATGAAATTTATGCTGAATTGTCCTATGGTGAAATGGCAACGAGCATTGCAGCTGTGAATGGATGATGGATCATACTATTGTTATCTCAGGATTTTCTAAGTCATTTGCGATGACAGGATGGCGATTGGGCTATGCAGCAGGTCCTGTGGAAATTATAAAAGCGATGACGAAAATTCATCAATATACCATGATGTGTGCGCCAACTATGGCTCAACATGGTGCCATAGAGGCGTTACGTAATGGCAACGAAAGTGTAAAAGAAATGAGAACAAGTTATAAGCAGCGGCGAAATTTTGTAGTGAAGGCTCTTAATGAAATGGGCTTAGCATGTCATTTACCTGGTGGTGCGTTCTATGTTTTCCCATCTGTTAAAGCAACTGGATATAGCTCTGAAGAGTTTGCCCAAATGTTACTTGAAGAAGAAAGAGTGGCAGTTGTACCTGGGCATGTTTTTGGTGAAAGCGGAGAAGGATATATTCGCTGTTCCTATGCTACTTCGATTAAGCAACTAGATGAAGCAATGAAAAGAATGAACCGATTTGTCCAAAAACACTGTAAATAACAAAAGCCAACAGCTTAAACAAGCTGTTGGCTTTTGTTACGCGTAGGAAAGCTAAAAACTGATCATTAATGAATAATAAGAAGAAAAAGTACATTAACTGAAAAGTTATTTCTATTCCTACTTTGATTTTAGTTATTAGAATAAGTTGGTATTATTATAGTATAATACTCTAGTTGTAAGTACAAGTTACCTCGTATATAATAGGGATATAGAAGATAGAAGGAGTGTCTCAAATGGAAGTAAAGCGTATACATAATGTTGAAATGACAGTAACAAACGAAAAATCAATAAATTTGCCAAAGCATGTAGATGTAGACTTAAACGACAATATTACCGCCAAGTTTAATGTGAATTGGGAAGAAGTAAACCAAGAAAAGTTAGAAAAGAACGGAAGCATAGAAATAGAGGGTGAAGTGGTGCATAAGGATTATTCAAAGCCTTTTATCGAACAACGCGCAGATCCCTTTTTATATAAGCATTCAGATGGTTATTATTACTTTACTGGTTCGTATCCATTGTATGACCGTGTTGTGCTAAGACGAGCCAAAACAATTGATGAACTTCCACAAGCAGAGGAAAGAGTGATTTGGTGGAAGCATGAATCCGGCATTATGTCAGAACATATCTGGGCACCTGAAATACATTATATTGATGGTAAATGGTATATTTATGTGGCCGCAGGTGATATAGATGATGTTTGGGCTATTCGTCCATATGTATTAGAATGTGATGCGGAAAATCCACTCGAAGGAGAATGGAAAGAAAAGGGTCAGATCAACACAGAATTTCAGAGTTTTTCACTGGATGCGACAACTTTTGAACATCATGGGAAACGTTATCTTGTCTGGGCTCAAAAAGTAGAGGAAGATACTATATCTAACTTATATATCGCAGAAATGAAAAATCCCTGGACCATTAAGAAACAGGTATTTCTTTCAACACCAGAGTTGGACTGGGAAGTAATTGGTTTCGATGTAAACGAAGGCCCTGCGATGATCAAAAATGATAAAAAGATCTTTATCGCATTTTCTGCCAGTGCGACAGATGAAAATTATGCGGTAGGGTTGCTTCATGCAGATATTGATAGTAACCTATTAGATCCAGAATCTTGGATAAAAGAAAAAGAACCAGTACTTGTATCGAGTGAAAACACAAATGAATATGGACCAGGACATAATAGTTTTAGTGTGGATGAGGAAGGCTATGAATTATTGGTTTATCATGCACGTCCTTATAAAGGTTTTAATACGGAAAATCCTTTATATGATCATAATCGACACGCACGTATTCAACGCTTATTCTGGACGAGTGACGGTTTTCCATACTTTGGAGAACCAGGTTATCAATTAGATTTCACTAACCATAAGGCTAAAGCAAAAATTACGCTTAAGCAACATTAAATCAGAATAGAATCATTAGTAAAAAGGTCTGTGCAATTTGTAAAATTATATTGCACAGACCTTTTTATAATTTAAAATAAATGAGTGAAGCTAGGCCATCTGCCCATTTTATTTTTTATGTTAGATTATCTTACAAAGGGTTGTTCAAAATGGAATTTTATAGGTATAATTCTAGCAAGGTCGTATTACAACGGTAAATATATTAGGTGGTGTCTCATATGTCAGAAAGTCCTTCATACAAGGATAGAAAGGTTATTACAATAGGTGTTGTAAGTGAACTAACCGGTTTGTCCGAACGCCAAATTCGCTATTATGAAGAGAGAAAGCTTGTTTTTCCTGAACGATCCCAGAAGGGAAACCGCAAATATTCTTTTACCGATGTTGAACTTTTAATCGATATTGCTAACAAGCGTGAAGAGGGCGTACAAACTTATGAAATAAGACAAGATATGATTCGGGCCGAGAAAAGAAAGGAAAAGAAAATGCGCCAACACCTGTTGCGTGGTGAGATTAATGCAAGATTTGGTATTCAGAAGGAACGATAGCACCACTAAATAAAAGAAGAGAAGCCTAATGAAAATCAAGCTTCTCTTCTTTTGTTTCCGGATTATAACGTGTAAATTTAAGAGGATTTTGCTTTTCAAATTCCAGGCAAAATGTTTCATAATCATGTACAATTTCACTAATAGGTTTGTTATAGAGGTCTTGATCATTTTCGTCCACGATTCCGTTTGCCACCAACTGTTCAATCAAATAAACCTTCTGCTTTTCGACTGCTTCCCGTAAAAAAGCCATATGATTCGCCTCCTGTTTTTATCATAAATCAAAACATGCGTCTCTTTTTTTCTATTCATGAAAAGTATTCCCATCTTTGTTATATGTTATACAAACAAAATCATGTGTTTGTAGCTAAAGTGTGGCTGAACTGTTCTGACTTTGTAATAATAGGAATGTGGGTGGAATGCTTTCTGAGAATAAACGGCTTAATATATACTGTAGAGAAAATGCAAAGAGGTAATATAATAAAAAAATGATTATGCCTTTACTATATGCTAATATTTTATATTCGTCATGGCGTATGTCAATAAACTTTACATATAATTTAATCAATCTCAGTGAGGTGTTTACAAATCTCCAATTCACAAGTGTCAATGTTCAATGCAATCGTTTCAGCTTCGGGAGCAATGTATCAAGTTTTAGCGTTGAATTTGATTTCGTTTTGGATTTTGCGTTATCTGTTAGCATATATATTTTCTGAGATAATAGGTGAAGATGGCATTGCCTATGGAATTGGTGTAAGCTTTATGATAAGTAGTGTGATAGCGCTTTTATATTATTGCTATGGTAAATGGAGAGAAAACGCTTTTTTTCTGAAAAATTAAATGATAAGGGAGTTGGGGGGGAAAGATGATTCGTGTTGGTTTTATTGGGACAGGTGGATTCACTTGTCATCATGTGAATATTCTTAATGAATTGGAAAATATAGAAGTAGTTGGGTTTGTTGGTTCAAGTCACGAAAAGGCAGAAACCTTTGCACAAGGTTATCCAGGCACCTCTGGTTATAGCAGCTTAGAGAACATGATAGCTAACGAACAATTAGATGCTGTTTATATTTGTGTACCGCCGATGGGTCACGAGAATTATGAAGAGCTATTAATTGAGCACAACATTCCATTTCTTGTCGAGAAACCTTTAGGGATAGAAGAAGCTAAGGTCCGCCATATTAAGCATAAGGTAAAAGAAACGAATCATCTAACCTCTGTGGGCTATCATTTTCGATATGCAGACATTATCGATATATTTAAAGATCATTTAAAGAATCAGGAAACAGGGATAGTATTAGGGAAATGGATGGGATCCATGCCTGGGGGGGTGTATTGGTGGAGAAATCAAAAGCAGTCTGGCGGGCAGTTTAACGAGCAGACTACCCATATTATAGATTTAATCCGATATCTGTTTGGGGAAGTGAAATCTGTCTATGCGCAAGAAGTAAATGCCATTACATCAAAAAAAGATTCCTCTGTAACAGTAGCAGATGTTGGTTTGTTTATGTTGACGTTAGAAAGTGGATTACTGGTTCAAGTGAGTAATACAGCTGTTCTGCCGGGGGGGGAATAGGTGAAGTTGGTATAAAAGTGTATACGGAAAAGGGGATGACGGAATGGCAGCCCGGACAATTGGAAATGAAAACTCCAAATAAAGTGGAACGATTTTTAGCAAAGCATAATCCTTATAAAAAAGAAGCAGAGGCCTTTTTTCATGCGGTTGAAACAGGCGATCGCTCAAAAATTTTATCAGATTATGAAGAGGCCTGGCATTCGTTTAAAGTAGCATTAGCTGCCGAGAAATCTATTTCCGAAAAAAGATTAGTCGATATGAATGAAATTTCCGAATAAGATCAGATCGTTTCGTACATAGTAAGCCTACAGGAACAATACAATCCTAGAGGTGATACAAATGTACAAATATCTTATTTTATTCGTTATATTTGGTTTGTTAATAGGCTGTAATCAATCATCGTTAGAACCAAAGGACGAAAATCTACAACCTGAAAATGTAAGCTTTAACGACGAGAATAACAGTGAAGATCCAGTGGTTAGGGAAGAAAGATTACAAGTACCGGTAAACCCGGGCCGTGAACAAAACATTTTTGAAGATGCTACCCCCTAATCAGTGGTTTGGTTTTCGTGACCGCAATGAGCAGGCCGATCAACAAACAGAACAGCCGAATCAACGACAGCAAGAGCAACAAAATCAAGAAAGTTCTGAGCAAAATAAACAGACACCATCTTTTGATGGAGAAGCTTTAGATGACTTTAGACAAAAAGTGATTGAACTGACAAACGAGGCACGAAGTGAGAATGGTGCAAAGGCTTTAAGCTAGATAACGAGTTAGCAGATGTGGCTCAGATAAAATCGGATGATATGGCAGAAAAAAATTATTTTTCCCATACATCTCCGACCTATGGTTCTCCATTTGATATGTTAAAGCAGTTTGGAATGGACTATACTAAGGCATCTGAAAATATCGCTGCCGGACAACAGACACCAGATTCGGTTGTGCAGGGCTGGCTGAATAGTGAAGGCCATCGCAGAAATATGCTTGATGCCGAAGTTACCCATATAGGTGTTGGGTACAGCTCAGACGGAAATTACTGGACACAGTTATTTATAAAGAAATAATCAGGAAAGGGATTAACCAGTTAACAGGTTAACCCCCCCTTTTTGATTTATCCTGGAAAGCACAGGTTATTTTTAAAAAAGTTCCTATAATTAATCTTTAGAGAGATAACATTTCAAAAGAATTTTGGCTTCCCGTGAAGCCAGCAATAATTCCTGTCACCAACAATACTTTTCCAGTGAAGGGGGGGGTACAATCCTATGCTTGATTCGATAACGTTAACTAAACAAACAGCTTTCTTTTCGGTATAATAAGTTTTATAATGATAACTTATTAGTACAACTAGAGAAGGGAGCCGTTTAAGTGAAGCGTGGAGAATCAACTGTACCATTAAAAATGCTCTTATTTTGCTTCCATGGAGCAAATACCATCATTGTAAGTTTCTTACCCTTGTACTTACAATTTAAAGGGCTCACTGGAACAGAAATAGGTTGGGTGCTGGCAATAGGGCCATTCGTTGCTATGTTATCGCAACCGTTTTGGGGGGGATATATGAGTGATAAGTATCAAACGGTTAAAAAGATACTAATGTTATGTTTAATAGCCTTGATTATTAGTAGTTCGGTTTTTTTGCAAATGGAAACGTTACCGTTACTGCTCACTTTTGGAGCTACCTTCTTCTTCTTTGCGGCACCTATTGGGGCATTGGGAGACAGTTTATCTCAAAGGCGGGCAGATCAGTTAGGAATATCTTTTGGTTCGATCAGGACTTGGGGATCCATAGGGTTTGCAACATCATCCTTGATAATAGGTGCGTTCTTATCGCACTTCGGCATTGTATATATGGTCTGGCCATATCTATTATTAGCTGGCGCTGCTTTTATTGTCAGTACCCGATTAATAGATGTGAAGGTGGAGGCACCTCCAATTCAATTTAAAGATATTAACTTACTTGTTAAGAAAAAACCGTTTATTATTTTCCTGGTTTTGATCACATTTATTACGATTTCCCATCGTGCAAATGATAGTTTTATTGGGATTTATATCACCTCTCTTGGAGGATCAGAGGATTTAATCGGCTTTGCATGGTTTGCAGGAGTAGCGAGTGAAGCAATTGCTTTTGCCACGGCCGGTCTATGGTTTCGAAAGTTCCATCCGCTCATTTTTATTGTGGGTGCTGCTTTCATTTATTCGATTAGATGGTATCTCTATGCCATTATTGATGATCCAATGGGAATTATAGCACTACAGTTTCTACATGGCTTAACATTTGGCGTCTTTTATTTAACGGCATTCCAATACGTTACACGAATAATTCCAAAAATGTTACAATCAACAGGACACTTAGTATTTCTTTCGACGTTTTTTGGTTTATCTGGAATTATTGGATCTCTCGTTGGTGGAGTGATTATGGATAGCCTGGGAGGTTCATCTTTATATTTATTCATGGGAATATTAACTACATTTGGGACCATTATGATGTTACTATATCATTTGCTTCCATTTGGAAAATCATAATGTAGACAAAAGGTGATGGGAAATGGAATTTATCGGAGTCCTCATTCCGATCTTTAGTATTTTTGCAATTGGTTATATAGGAATTAAGTTTTTACGAATAGATATAAAGCCTATTTCGACGGTCACATTGTACTTAATGTCACCGTTTTTAGCATTTCGAACTTTTTACCAAAATAATTTAAATATGGATTATGTATATCTTGGTGGCTTCCTATTAGTATTATGTATTATTAGTTTATTGTTTGCATATATTGTTGGCTATTTTCGAAAATGGGATGAGTCGGCTAAAAGTAGTTTTTATTCTTGCCTCTGTTTTTATGAATAATGGTAATTATGGAGCGCCGCTTGTATTATTGGTATTTGGTGAGGAGGGCTTTCACTATGCCATTATACTTATGGTGTTACAAACATTAATTATGTGTACAATAGGTATCTATTTTGCGGCAAAAGGGGGGGGTTCATCTGGCCAGCAGGTTCGTATTTCTCCGCTTAAAGATGTCATTAGAGTTCCGATTGTTTATGGAGCTGTATTAGGGATTATTCTTAATTTACTTGGAATTAAAATAGGCGGACAAATGATGACTGCGGTTGATATGGTGTCAGATGCAACGATTCCCACCATTATGATTGTTCTTGGGATGCAGCTGGCTAAAATTAAATTAAGTGATTTAGAATTTGGTCGGGTGTCATTGGCAGTAGTTTTTCGACTTCTGTTAGCTCCAATTATCGCTTACTTTTTAACATTACCATTACCACTTGATGAAATGGTGAAAGATATCTTAATTCTTACTGCAGCAATGCCAACCGCTGCCAACACAACGATGTATGCTTTGCAATTCGGTTCAAGACCTGGCTATGTATCAAGCGTTACATTAATCACAACAATTTTAAGTATCGTTACCTTACCGATATTATTAATACTATTAGTATGATGGTGAAAAAGAGAGAGATATTAAATGTATTCCTCTCTTTTAGATATCGGATTGTAAAAAGTATTCATTATACAATTATTCAGAATAATTAAAATTTAAAGAATTCGATAAAAACTATTGATCAGAATGGCTTTTTAATATATTATATTTCTTATGAATTGTATAAATATATATTGGAGTGAATATTTATGAATAAACTATCGTTTAAAGGTATCGTTCTTTTCCTGTTAGTAGTCTTAGCAGCATGTGGCACAAGTAATAATGAGGAACAGTCGGAGGGTACTAATGGAACTGATGAAAAACAGACCCTGTCTGTCGTAACAGAAGCAGGCTTCATGCCATTTACTTATTTAGATAAAGGTGAATTAGTAGGCTTTGATATTGATTTATTGGCAGCAGTAATGGAAGAAGCAGGGTATGATTATAAACTGGAGAATGTTGGCTGGGATGCGATGCTACTCTCTGTGAAGATGGAAAGGCTGATCTTGCTATAGCAGGGATTACTGTCAATGAAGACCGGAAAGAATCGTATGATTTTTCCTCGCCATATTTTGAATCCACTCACAAAGTAGTATTTCGCGAAGGTGAAAATATTACCAGTGGTCAAGATATTAAAGATCTTAAAGTAGGGGTGCAAGCTGGTACAACAGGTGCAGAAGCAGTAGAGAAAATATTAGGAAAAAATCACGAATATATTTCTAAATATGATTCTAATACCTTAGCATTAATGTCCTTGCAATCTGGAGATGTCGATGCAGTAGTGACAGATAATGTTGTAGCTGATGAATATGTTGCAAATAATCCTGAAGCTAATGTCGAAATGATTACTGATCCTGAAACATTTGAATCTGAGTTCTATGGAATTATGTTTCCTAAAGGTAGTGAAGTAAAGGCAGATATTGATGCAGCATTACAAACTGTCATTGAAAATGGAACATACACAGAAATTTATCAGGAATGGTTTGGAGCAGAACCTGATTTAGAAGCATTAACTCAATAATTTGAACAAAGCGTAGCGACTTCGTTACGCTTTTCGTTTCATAAGGAATAAATAAGGGAACAAAAAAGAGCAAAGTATTAGTAAGAAAGGAGTCAATTATATGGACTTTCGCTTTGATATCATCGTGGAATACTTTCCATTTTTTATGGAGGGTATGGGACTAACAATTTTAATGTCAGTTGTTGGTGTTTTAATGGGGGGTGTATCCTCGGTTTTTTTATTGCATTAGGGAAGATGTCTCCTAAAGTATTTGTCCGTTTACCATTTATCTGGTACATTAATTTCCTGAGAGGAACACCACTATTAGTGCAATTATTTTTATTTCATTATGCTGTTCTTCCGGCTGTTCTTGGCTCAACGACTCCGGTTATCTCTGTAATGGTTACTTTATCACTGAATTCTTCCGCATATGTAGCAGAAATATTCCGTGCTGGTCTGCAATCGATTGATAAGGGTCAAGCGGAAGCAGCACATTCGTTGGGAATGAATAAGATACAAGTCATGCGACATGTACTTTTGCCACAAGCATTTAAACGTTCCATCCCTCCATTAGGCAATGAATTTATTGTGTTGTTAAAGGATTCATCATTAGGTGCTATGATTGCTGCTCAAGAGCTGCTTTATTGGGGGAGAGCTGCATCGGGACAATACTTACGAGTATGGGAACCATATTTAATGGTTGCCCTTGTGTATTTAATACTTACGCTAAGCTTAACGTATTTATTAAACTATATGGAGAGAAGGCTTGATGTAAAATGATATCAGTTAAACATTTGAAAAAATCGTTTGGGGATTTAGAAGTTTTGAAGGATATAAATGTAGATATTAAGCAAAAGGAAGTTGTCGTTGTGATCGGACCTTCAGGGTCAGGTAAGTCTACTTTTCTTCGTTGTTTAAATCTTATAGAGCCGGTAACAGAGGGAACGGTAACCATTGAAGGCGTTGAATTGACTGATAAGAAAGTCGATATCAATAAATTACGTGCAGAAGTCGGTATGGTGTTTCAACAGTTTAATCTTTTTCCTCACAAAACCGTATTAGAAAATATCACTTTGCCAATTGTGACAGTGAAAAAATGGAATAAAGCGGATGCTGAAAAAAAGGCAAAAGATTTATTGAACAAAGTTGGATTATTAGAAAAGGCGAATGCATACCCTGAATCATTATCAGGTGGTCAAAAGCAACGTGTGGCGATTGCAAGAGCACTAGGAATGGAACCAAAAGTCATGTTGTTTGATGAGCTACATCTGCATTGGACCCCCCCGAAATGGTTGGGGAAGTCTTAGAGGTAATGAAACAATTAGCAGAAGAGGGAATGACCATGGTTGTTGTCACACATGAAATGGGCTTTGCAAAGGAAGTTGGTGATCGTGTAATTTTTATGGACGATGGTTATGTCGTCGAAGAAAATGAACCAAAGCAATTATTCGATCATCCACAACACGAACGAACAAAGGCATTTTTAAGTAAAGTGCTATAAAATTTCTCCTCAAGAAAACGTATAATATGGTAAACTAATCTTAACGAGGAGGGAAGCATTATGAAATTAGTAAATTACCGGTTGCAGTCTCCCTTTGCACGAAATCGCATGGGAGCAGTGCAAGGTGATAAAATCATTGACTTACATATGGCCCATACGGAAATACTGCAAAAAGAAAAAAAATACAGGTCTATTACCATACCAGCAAATCCGAACGACTTTTATCAAAACGCCAAAACTTATATTGAAATAGCTGAAACATTGATGCGACAATTAAGTGATGGTTATTCTGAATATAGTTTTGACCGAAAAGATGTTGTGCTAGAGAAACCAGTATCACATCCATCAAAGATTATTTGTATTGGAACTAATTATGCGGATCATGTTGCTGAAATGGGGGGGAGCGAAATACCAGAATACCCCCGTGTTATTCTCTAAATTCAATAATGCATTAATCGGTCCAGAAGATGAAATTTATAAGTCAGATGCAACGGAGAAGCTGGATTATGAAGTGGAACTTGCCGTGGTTATTGGAGCAAAGGCCTCAAAAGTAAAGAAAGAAGATGCCTTGGATTACATTGCTGGATATACCATTGGTAATGATATCTCAGCAAGGGATTTGCAAAAACGCACACCTCAATGGCTGCAAGGTAAGTCATTAGACCATACGACACCAATAGGTCCTTGGATTGTCACCACTTCCGAAATTAATGACCCAGGTAATTTATCGATTAAATCGTATGTAAATGGAGAACCTAGACAATCCTCCAACACGAAACAGTTAATATTTGATGTTCAGTATTTAATAGAGTTCATCTCCAACTTAATGACACTTGATCCAGGAGACATTATACTAACAGGTACACCTGGTGGAGTTGGAATGGCAATGAATCCACCGAAGTTCCTCGAGGCAGATGACCTGGTTACATTGGAAATTGATAAAATAGGGAAATTAGAAAATAAAGTAATAGCGAAATAATGATTTATCACGGTGCTAACCGTCTGTCAGGCCCCCCACTGATCATGGTCTCACTTTATATTTTTTGTATATGCTTGTTTTTTTGCACTGATAAAAAACAAGCATTCTATCTACATTATTACCTTCTTAATTTATATTTTTCAATAAACAATATTGCATGAAAATACAAAACAGAGTATAATTATAAACTAATCATACACGGAGATTAGGAGGAACTGTTGTGGATGTAGCAATTATAGGTGGAACAGGTTATGGAGCGGTTGAGTTAATACGATTTTTGCATAACCATCCACATGTTCACGTAACTAAAATTATATCTCATTCAAATAGTGGCACAGACTTAGCAGAGGTTTATCCGCATTTAGTAGATATTATCGATCTTGAAATGATCGCTTTAGATATTGGTGATCTTGCAAAGGAAGTAGAATTAGTCTTCTTTGCGACACCATCCAATGTGAGTAAACATTATATCCCAGCTTTAGTGGATCAAGGAGTTCGTTGTATCGACTTATCAGGGGGGGACTTCAGATTGCGAGATGGTGAAAAATATCAAGCTTATTATGGGGGGGAAGAAATGGTTTCTCAGTCTTATATTAATCAAGCAGTCTACGGATTACCAGAATTGAATAAAGAACAAATTAAACAAGCTAGTATTCTAGCAAATCCGGGCTGTTTTCCAACGGCTACCACGTTGGGCTTAATACCAGTTTTAGAGAAAGATCTGGTCGAGCGGAAGTCCATTATTATCGATGCAAAGACAGGCACCTCTGGAGCTGGCAGGGGGGGGTTATCCTTAAACGTCCATTTTTCTGAAATGAATGAGAACTTTAAAGCATATCAACTTGGAGTTCATAAGCATATTCCGGAAATTGAACAAGTGTTAACTGCACGCGCGAATGAGGATATCCAAGTAACCTTTACCCCCCCTCATATCGTACCAATGACAAGGGGAATAATGAGTACGATGTATGTAGATTTGAAAGATAGTCAGTCTACCGGACAATTGATTGCAATGTATGAAGATTACTACAAAAATGATCCATTTGTCCGTATTCGTAAAGAGGGAATTATTCCGTCAACAAGAGAAGTGTATGGAAGCAATTATTGTGATATAGGTTTATACGCAGATCAGAGGACCGGCAAGCTTATTATTGTATCTGTTATTGATAATTTAGTAAAAGGTGCCTCGGGTCAGGCGATTCAAAATATGAATATTATGTGCGGATGGGACGAAACAACTGGTCTTAATCAGTTACCTATTTATCCTTAAGGAGTGAAAACAGACATGGGAGATCAACAAGAATATTTTACAATTATTAAAAATGGTAATATCGCCTCAGCAAAGGGGTACCATGCAGGCGGTTTGCATTGTGGACTAAGAAAGAAAAAATTAGATTTGGGCTGGGTTTATTCCGAAGTGCCAGCACAAGCAGCAGGTGTGTACACAACAAATGCTTTTCAGGCGGCACCGCTTAAAGTAACACAGGAAAGTATAGCAAAGGAAAACAAAATACAAGCAGTCATTGTCAACTCGGCGATTGCGAATGCTTGTACAGGTGAACAAGGGTTACAGGATGCTTACGATATGCGTAAACTTTTTGCTGAAACAATGGGAATTGAAGAACACCTGGCAGCTGTTGCATCAACAGGCTTAATTGGCGAGTTATTGCCGATGGATACATTGCAAAATGGAATTAATCAAGTGCATGATCAAGCACATGTGGGCGCAGAAAAATTTGAAACAGCCATACTTACTACGGACACAAAAGGAAAAGGAATTGCAATCGAACTGGAAATTGACGGTCAGACAGTGACAATTGGCGGAGCTGCGAAGGGGTCAGGTATGATTCATCCAAATATGGCAACAATGCTAGGTTTTGTTACAACGGATGCGAATGTTTCTGCTGAATATTTATCAGATACTCTACGAGCGATTACTAATAAGTCTTTTAATATGATCACGGTTGATGGGGGATACGAGTACAAATGATATGGTGTTAGTATTAGCAAATGGTAAAGCAGAAAACGAAGCGTTAACACCTGAGCATAAAGAATGGGAAACATTTTATCAAGGTTTGAAATTTGTCTGTGAGTATTTGGCAAAAGAGATTGCCAGAGATGGAGAAGGTGCAACGCGGTTAGTGGAAGTACAGGTTGACGGTGCATTTACGGATGAGTCAGCCAGCACGATTGCAAAATCAATTATCTCTTCTAATCTAGTAAAAACAGCGATCCATGGAGCGGATGCTAATTGGGGGGTCGAATTATAACCGCAATCGGATATAGTGGGGAATCATTAGATCCAGATAAAGTCAGTATCTATTTAGGTGATGTCTTAGTTGTGGAAAATGGTGTGCCACATCCATTCGATGAAGACGCAGCGAAAGAGCAGTTATTAGAAGATGAAGTAAAAATATTGGCGAAATTAGGAGATGCCAATGGTAAAGCAACAGCATGGGGCTGTGATTTATCGTATGAATATGTCAGAATCAATGCTTCTTATCGGACATAAGGAGGTAATCAAATGAACTATGTAGTGATAAAATGTGGTGGTAGTGTCTTTGAACAGCTGACACCTTCTTTCTATCAGGATATCGTTGCGATACAGGAGCAAGGGGAATGGCAACCAATTATTGTGCATGGCGGAGGCCCATTAATCTCCCAATTACTAGCACAAACTGGTGTAAAAACTAGTTTTATAGATGGATTACGTGTCACAACAGATGAAGTGTTAGATGTCGTAGAAATGGCGTTAAGTGGGGGGGCGATGAATAAAGGCATTGTCCGTAAGCTTGCGGAAGCAAATGGTAAAGCAATTGGTATCAGTGGAATCGATGGAAACTTATTAGAAACAAAACCTTTCAGTGAAAATACTGCACTTGGTTTTGTCGGAGAAGTGACAAAGGTGAATACCAGTTTAATTGATGCCTTCGGAAAACAAGACTTAATTCCGGTTATCTCACCAATTGGTATGGATGCTAACGGGCAACGATACAATATTAATGCTGATATGGCAGCGTCAGCAGTCGCTCAAGCTTTAGGAGCGAAATTATGTTATATCAGTGATATTCCTGGTATTTATCATGAAATTGATGGAGAAAAACACGTTTTTCATCAATTAAATGAAAGTAAAATAGAGGAACTAATTAATCAAGACGTTATAAAAGATGGCATGATACCAAAAGTTCAATCAGCGCTAGAAGCATTGCATCAAGATGTGTTAGAAGTCTCTATTGTAGATGGAACAAAAGAACACGGATTAGCAGAATTTATGCAAGGAAAGGAAATTGGAACGAGAATATCCTTAACGAAGGAGGTGCCCTATGTCTAATCAAACTATCGAGCCTGTTATGAACACATATGGACGTTTCCCCCATTACATTAGTAGAAGGCAAGGGGGGGAGTTATGTTTGGGATGATCAAGGTAAAAAGTATCTCGATTATTCATCAGGTATCGCTACATGTAATTTAGGCCATGTCCCAGAAGTGGTCGAGAAGGCCGTACAAGAACAACTTTCGAAGCTTTGGCATTGCTCTAATTTATATCATATTCCAAATCAGGAAAAACTGGCTCAGGTGTTAACAGAAAACAGCTGTGGCGATCAGGTTTTTTTCTGTAATAGTGGAGCAGAGGCAAACGAAGCAGCGATTAAAATAGCCAAAAAATATGGTCATGATGTGTTAGAGCAAGACTCACCATTGATTGTTACTTTTAAAAACTCTTTTCATGGCAGAACGATGGCGACGTTATCGGCAACAGGTCAACAGAAGATTCAAAAGGGATTCACGCCATTAATGCCAGGCTTTGACTACTTACCTTTTAACGATAAAAAAGCTTTGGAACAATTAAAAGAAAAGAAACCAGTTGCCGTTCTTCTTGAATTAGTACAAGGAGAAGGTGGCGTAATTCCGGCAGATTCTGAATGGGTCAAGCAACTTGAATCGATTTGTAAAGAGCAGAACATCCTACTGATGGTCGATGAAATTCAAACAGGTATGGGCAGAACAGGTACGCTGTTTTGTTATCAGCATTACGGGATTGAACCTGATGTAATCAGTCTTGCCAAGGGGGGGTTGGGATCTGGATTTCCAATCGGTGCTATTATTGCGAAAGAACATGTTGCTAAGGTATTTTCCCCCCGGTACACATGGAAGTACCTTTGGAGGCAATCCGCTTGTCTCGACTGCGGGATTGGCTACAGTGAAACATCTTACCGAATCAACTGTATTGGAAGAAGCAAATACCATAGTGGAATATATATGGGGAAAACTTCAACAATTAGTTGCGGATAAAGATCAAATAAAAGCAATCCGAGGAAAAGGATTACTAATCGGTCTTGAAGTTGATGGGAATGCGATAGATTATGTGAATAAGGCAAGAATGGATCATCAATGTTGTTCATTGTAGCAGGCACACAAATTGTTCGTGTATTACCACCACTAACCACAACAAAAGCAGAAGTGGACCATTTTATTGATATCATGAATAAATTGTTTAACTAGACTTTGGTAATATACTTGACCAACCTCAATAACATGATAAAGTATTAGAGAACAACAAAAGTAAAGAGGGATCAAGATGAAAAGTTATATAGTAGAAAAGTTAGAAACATTTAAGAAACTGAACAAAAATCGTGCGCGTCTTTTAATTAGCTGTTCGGATCAGCCTGGTATAGTTGCAGCTGTCTCGCAGTTTTTATATGAGCATGATGCGAATATTCTTGAATCGAATCAATACTCAACAGACCCACACGGGGGGCGAGTTTTTTATTCGTATTGAGTTTGAGATCAATAATTTGAAGGAAAAGGCTGAGCAGTTAGAAGCAGATTTTCAGGAAATAAAAGCTCAATTTCAAATGGAGGCCACTTTTAAGTTTGTTGATCAGATAAAAAAGGTAGCAATTTTTGTTTCGAAAGAGCCTCATTGTTTATTAGAATTACTCTGGGAGTGGCAAAGTGGCGACTTAATGGCGGATATAAGTCTTGTAGTTAGTAACCACGAAACTTCAAGAGAATTTGTTGAACTATTAGGAATACCTTATTACTATATTCCTGTAAGTAAAGACATTCGCAAACAGGCAGAAGAACAACAAATTAAAGTTTTACAGGAACATGATGTGGATGTCATTGTACTTGCACGCTATATGCAAATACTTACCCCTAACTTTGTCGAAACATTTAAAAATAAAATTATTAATATACATCATTCCTTTTTGCCTGCATTTATTGGAGCAAAACCATATGAAAGAGCTTATCACCGCGGTGTGAAACTTATTGGCGCGACCTCACACTATGTGACAAATGACCTTGATGAAGGTCCAATCATCGAGCAGGATATCAGTCGGGTTGATCACCGTGACAATGTTGAAGCAATGAAAAAAATTGGTCAATCTGTTGAACGAAATGTTTTAGCACGAGCGGTAAAATGGCACCTGGAAGATCGTATTATCGTCTATGGGAACAAAACCATCGTATTTTAGTAAGTATTAATCTATACTTCAAATGATTGGATATTTTTTAAAAATTTCTTCTGTTTCATACATAGCATGCTAGCTTTTTATGAAAAATGCTGGCTTCACGGGAATTACCGTTAATTCCCGTGAAGCCAGTAACATATCCCGTGAAGAAGATACAATTATATTCTTGATTTAATAATGAAGATAGAAGAAGTGTTTCATTTTAGGCAGATCCCTCATAAGATAGTATGAGGTGATTTGTATGAACGACTATTTCCAAGTATGGAAAAATAAAAATACTCTTTATATTAAACCAATGATCAAAGTAATTTATTATAAAGTCTATGAAAATAATACACTGGTTACAAGCAGAGCAGATGCACAGTCTAGTTTAATCCCCCCCCTACACCATCCAACACCTTCCACAACTATTATCATTGAATATTATCACCAAGATATATTGGCTAGGGAACAATACTCGTTTAGAAGCTACTATGCAAACAGACAACGTACTTTTCAGGCAGGAGACATTCTGGTCGCAAGTGATAATGTGAAATCAGAATTAACTGGTTATATGGGGCATAGCGCGCTGATTGTTAATGAGAATGAATTAATTGAATCCCCCCCAGGAAGTGAACCTGCTATTGTCCAAGAGCCAATTCAACAGTTTATTGACAAGCATCCGATACATGCACAGTTTCGTCCGAAAGAAGAGAAACTAGGAACTAAAGCTGCCCAATATGCACAGGAGTATATTGGGGAATATAAGGAAAATTTAAAACAAGGTTTAACGAAGCCATCCTTTTCATTTAATCTCTCACAAAAGTTAGACGATCCTTGGGATAAAATATACTGCTCGAAATTGATATGGATTTGCTATCATTTTGGTGCTGACTATACATTTGAAAACGATCATTTATGGTTTTCACCTGAAGATCTCTACCATCAGTTAATTGAAAACGAAGAATTTGAAATCGTTTATCAGCATGAAGATGTAAAATTTTTGATTGATATATGAAGTCCATGGAAATAGTTGACATGAAAATAACGAAAGACTAACATGAAAGCATAGAAATGCCAGCATGTTAGTCTTTTTATGTATTTTTCGAGATAATGAATGGGAGGGTATGCCTGTGAGAAATTATCAGTTAACCATAGCGGATGGTGCGAAAAAAATATTTCCAGCCTTAGCACACTTAGGTGGCGCCAGTAGACAGGGGGATCAAATCAGTTTTACTAATTATTATATGGAAATGAACAAAAAACCATTCTTTGCGATCTGTGGGGAATTTCATTTTAGCAGATATTCACATGATCGGTGGGAAGATGAATTAATAAAGATGAAAATGGGAGGTATTAATATTATCTCCACTTATGTGTTTTGGAATCATCATGAAGAAATAGAAGGAAGTTTTGATTGGAAAGAAAATAAAAATATTAGAAAGTTTATTCAGTTGTGCAGTAAACATGGTTTATATGTTATTTTACGGATTGGCCCATTCGCTCACGGTGAAGTGAGAAATGGTGGGATGCCTGATTGGTTATATGGAAGACCATTTAACATTCGATCAAATGATAAAGATTATTTAGAATACGTTAATCGCTTCTATCAACAAATTGCTCAAGAGATTTCTGATTTATTATTTGCAGATAACGGTCCAATTATTGCTACACAGTTAGAAAATGAATTTCAGCATGCAGGTTCGCCATGGGAATTAACAACAGGCACTACAAATGAATGGTTACCAAGTGGACAAGGTGGTGAAGCACATATAAAAATATTAAAAAAAATGGCTGTAAAAGCAGGTATTCAGACGCCAATTTACACGGCTACAGCCTGGGGGGGAGGAGCAGTTGCGCCCACCGATGAAGTTCTGCCTTATGGGGCGGTTATGCCTACTGGCCATGGATATTTTATGGAGATGTTACAGAACATCCTGCCACTCCGAGCTTTACTTTTCGTGATTATCACAATAATAATCGATCCTCAACCTTTGATTTTGAGCCTGTATATCAACCAGAGGACATTCCCTTTTCATGTGCAGAAATGGGGGGAGGCATGACTGTTTTTTACCCATATCGATTTAAACTCCCTTATGAAAGTGTCGATGCCCTAAGCCTGATCAAAGTAGCAGGAGGCTGCAACTTTGTTGGGTACTATGTCTATCATGGGGGGGGATCGAATCCTAAAGGGAAACAGATCCCATATTTAAATGAGAATGTTACACCAAAGATATCGTATGATTATCAAGCTCCGATTGGGGGGGAATTTGGCCAGACAAGAGCCTCTTATCACCGCTTAAAAAGACAGCACTTATTTTATCAAAGGTATCAGGATCGACTTTCTAAAATGAGGACTATACTTGCTCATGAGCCAGAAACCTTTCATCCGGAAGATGTAGAAACCTTACGTTTTGCAATACGTGAACATCATCAATCAGGTTTTCTATTTATTAATAACTTTCAGGATCATGTAAAAACACAGAAACAAAATGATTTTTCCATTACATTAAAATGGGATAACCATAAGTTACGCATACCGGAGACGGGGGGAGTCTATCCATCAACGAAAATGAAAATGCTATTTTACCTTTTTATTTTTCGATGGAGGGAATTACGCTTCAATATGCTACGACACAGCTAATAACAGATTTAGAATATGAGAATGAAAGATACTATTTTTTTTATATGCCAAAGGGCTTGAATGGTGAATATTGCTTTCCTGCTCAGGAAATTTTAAGTATCAGTATAGATAAAGGCGACATTACTTATGTGCAAGACAAAACAATTATAAAGGTGGATCATGAACAAAGTATGATTAAATTAAAAACGAAAACAAATCAAACATTATCGATATGTACGATGACCAGTCAGGAAAGTCTAACTTTATGGCAAGCTAACATAAAAGAACAAAAGTATATGATTTTAACAGATACTAATTTGTTAATAGCGAATGAAACAATACGTTTAGAAGACGAATCGTTAGCTAATCCAACTTTAAAAGCATTTCCAGCACTCGGTAATTTACAAGCTAAAGGCAAGAGATTAGCCTCTCATCAGAATGGACTATTTACTGAATACGCACTTCCTAAATCATCAAAAAGTGTAACATTTGATTGGAAGCGAATACAGGCTAATAAGGTTGTCATCCAAATTCCGGCTAGTGCATTTGATGGTGTAAAAGAATTACTATTGAAAGTAACGTACCAAGGAGATATTGGTCATGCTTTTATTAATGGCGAGTTGATTCATGATAACTTTGCGAATGGTGATATATGGGAGATAGGTTTAAAAAGGTTTGAAAATAGGATTATTGCTTATGGATTATATTTATATATCACACCACTTAAAGAAGGGGTAAAAGTAAATAGTGATTCTTCCATGGCGGCAAGAGAAGAAATTGTCCATAATGAAATAGCTCAGATTGATTCTGTAAATCTAATACCAATAACGGAAGTAGACCTAGAAATTTAAAACATTACATTTTTTTAAGGGATTTGTATAAAAAATTTATGGAATTTTTGCATATATATTGAATGTACGTACGAATTGTATTATTATAAAATTAAATACTTTTACACATACGTACAAGGAAAGAGACTTGTTATAGAAAGGGGTAGGAAGCATGCTGGAAGAATTGAAACAGCAAGTATTAGAAGCAAACCTTGATCTACCTAAGTATGGATTAGTGACATTTACTTGGGGTAATGTAAGCGGTTACGATAAAGATTCAGGTTTGATGGTTATTAAACCAAGTGGTGTTGCCTATGAAGAGCTAAAATTAGATGATTTGGTTGTTTTGGATTTAGAAGGGAATATCGTCGAGGGGGGATCTAAAACCATCGTCTGATACACCAACACACCGTTTGCTTTATCAAAAATTTCCTGGTATTGGTGGTATTGTTCATACGCATTCGCCATGGGCTACAAGCTGGGCACAGGCTGGTAAAGGAATACCTGCGCTTGGTACGACGCAAGCTGACTATTTTTACGGGAAAATTCCATGTACGCGACGAATGACTAAGGAAGAAGTAACAAGTGAATACGAATGGGAAACAGGTAATGTCATTGTAGAAACGTTTCAGGATATCGATCACCTTCAAATACCTAGTGTGTTAGTCCATAGTCACGCACCATTCAATTGGGGTAAAGATCCACATGAAGCCCTTCATAATGCAGTTGTATTAGAGGAAGTTGCTAAAATGGCATTGCACACCTATCAAATTAATCCTGATACAGAAGACATGGATCAATTTTTATTAGATAAACACTATCTAAGAAAACATGGAGCTAACGCTTATTACGGTCAGGATAAAAAATAAGTTATCTCATACTTTTATATGAACTAAGATTATCAAAACGAAAAGAGCTAATAATAGGAGGAATACAGATGTTAGAAATACGTCCATATCAATTTTGGTTTGTCACAGGAAGTCAGCACCTTTATGGTGAAGGA
The DNA here is from genome assembly GCF_000521485.1 of Gracilibacillus boraciitolerans JCM 21714. Classification (GTDB taxonomy): domain Bacteria; phylum Bacillota; class Bacilli; order Bacillales; family Amphibacillaceae; genus Gracilibacillus; species Gracilibacillus boraciitolerans. Next base: position 68,280 of record NZ_BAVS01000003.1, read on the forward strand.
CCATTAACAGAAGTAGCAAACAACTCAAAAGAAGTTGTTTCAGGTTTAAACAAAGAAGGCAATCTACCTTTTGGAGTAGAATTTAAAGAAGTACTAACAACATCACAAGATATTCATCGACTGATGCAACAAGCGAATGCTGATGAAAATTGTGCCGGTGTGATAACATGGATGCACACCTTCTCACCAGCTAAGATGTGGATTGCAGGATTAAAAACCTTGCAAAAACCATTGCTGCATTTACATACACAGTTTAATCGTGATATTCCATGGGCAAGCATCGATATGGACTTCATGAATTTAAACCAAGCAGCACATGGTGATCGAGAGTACGGGTTTATTGGTACAAGAATGGATGTTTCCCGTAAAGTAGTTGTCGGACACTGGCAAAATAGAAATGTTACAGCAAAAGTTTCTGACTGGATGAAGACAGCGGTAGCAGTGCAGAAGGGGATAATATCCGCGTTGCCCGTTTTGGTGATAATATGCGTAATGTCGCTGTAACAGATGGAGATAAAGTAGAAGCACAAATTAAATTTGGCTGGGTAGTCGATTACTATGGTATCGGTGATTTAGTGGAAGAAATGGATAAAGTAACAGATGAAGAGCTAAATGCATTATATGCAGAATATCAGGAGTTATATGATTTACCTGCAGAAGCAAGTGAGCCAGGTCCTATTCGTGACTCTATTGTTTATCAAGGTAAGATCGAGTTAGGTTTAAAATCCTTCTTGAAAAAGGGAAGCTATACAGCCTTTACAACCAACTTCGAAGATTTGCACGGTATGAAGCAATTGCCAGGTCTTGCAGCACAGCGTCTTATGGCAGAAGGATATGGATTTGCAGGTGAAGGCGATTGGAGAACAGCTGCATTAACACGTTTTATGAAGATTATTTCTGATAATAAAGGTACATCATTCATGGAAGATTATACGTATCACCTTGAAGAAGGTAATGAAATGATATTAGGTTCACATATGTTAGAAATATGTCCAACCGTATCTGCTACAAAACCGAAAATAGTGGTAAACCCTTTAGGTATTGGTGGTAAAGAGGATCCTGCTCGTCTTGTGTTTGATGGACAAGGTGGCGATGCGGTGAATGCGTCACTTGTAGAAATGGGTGGTCGTTTCCGTCTGGTTATTAATGAAGTGAAAGCAGAGCAGCCAAAAATGGAGACGCCTAATCTTCCTGTTGCAAAAGTACTTTGGAAACCGCAGCCTTCATTAAGTGAAGCAACAGAAGCTTGGATTTATGCAGGGGGGAGCCCACCATACGGTTTTCTCATTTGATGTTACTACAGAACAGCTTTATGATTTTGCTAACATGGCAAAAATAGAATGTGTTGTCATTGATGAAGATATGAAATTACGTCAATTTCGTAATGAATTAAAGTGGAATGAAGCAATTTATCGGTAAGAAATATAGCAGAGGCTGGTCATAGGCCTCTGCCTTTATCTTTTTATAAGAGGATACACCTGCAGGTCTTGACAGTTACTATTAATTCGATATGCTTAAATTAGGAAAGTGATAAAAATAATGACGAAAATGTAGGATTATTGAGGTGTGTAGAAATGCAAACAAAATATGGTACAGTAAAGCAAGCAATTAAATCAAAGATATTAGATGGTACTTTTCAGCCTCATCAAAAAATTAATTCTGAAAGCGAATTAATGAAACAATTTGGTGTTAGCAGACATACCGTGCGCTTAGCAATTGGAGATTTAGTTAATCAGGGCTGGTTATACCGAGAACAGGGAGCAGGAACATTTTGCGCTGATCGTTCAAACGAAGAGGCAACTTCCTTTATCCAAAAGAAAAATATAGCCATTATTACAACTTATATTTCTGATTATATCTTTCCATCGATTATTCGTGGAGCTGAATCTTACTTGAGCGAAAAGGGCTATCAAGTAAGTCTCTTTAGTACAAATAATGACCATGACAATGAACGAAAGTTCTTAGAAAAAATTTTAACGCAACATTTTGATGGTGTCATTATCGAGCCTACAAAAAGTGCGATGACAAATCCTAATATTAACTACTATTTGAATTTAGAACGCCAAAATATCCCCTACCTTATGATCAATGCTTTCTATGATGAATTAGAACCATTTCATATTGTGATGGATGATGAGAAAGGTGGTTTTATTCAAACCGAACATTTAATAGAATTAGGACATCGTAATATTGTCGGTTTCTTTAAAAATGATGATATTCAGGGTGCAAGACGGATGAAAGGTTATTTAAAGGCACACAGGAAACACCAAATTGAAATTTTTCCAAATAATATTATTACATATAATACAGAAGAAAAAAATAATAAGCCAGTCGAAATGTTACGAAAAATACTAAAGGAACAAAAAGAGAAAAGATCTACTGCTATTGTTTGTTATAATGATGAATTAGCGATAAAGTTATTAGATGCAATAAGAGAAGCAAAATTAAGCGTGCCTGAAGATATATCGATTATAGGATTTGATGATTCCTTTATGGCAGAGGTGACAGAAGTTAAGCTAACAACAGTAGCTCATCCTCAAAGTGAAATGGGACAATTAGCAGCAAAGGTGATATTAGACAAGGTGAAGCAGTCAAAATCTAATAAAAAGGAACATACCAACCTGGAAAAAGATCATATACGTTTCGATCCAAAGCTTGTTGTTCGAAATTCAACTGCATCAATTAAATAAATGTAATATTCATAGGAGCCTATTACTTTGAGTCATGACAAAGTAATAGCCTTTTCTTATGGATATGTCTACTGTCTAACTGATTTTTTTGCATTTACGCCTATTAATGAATCGCATCCATTTTCAAAGAAATGTATTGTAAAAAAGGAAAGACTTGATATACTAGTAGTACGTACCAATGTTAAATGGATTTGATAATTTCTTATTAAAATGAAACCGTTATCATGGAAAATAAATGATTAGTGCTTACTTTATTCTGTGAACAAACTAATTATTAAACAAAAAATATTTAAAAAAGGGGGGGGTTCGGAGTGGAAGCAAAATATAAAAAAATAAAACAATCTATTAAATCAAAAATCCTCGAAGGACTTATTGTTCCCTATCAAAAAATCAGTTCGGAAACTGAATTAATGGAGCAATTTAGTGTGAGTCGTCACACTGTTCGTTTAGCTTTGGGGGGGGAATTAGTTAATGAGGGTTGGCTATACAGAGAACAAGGAGCGGGAACTTTTTGCTCAGACCGGTCAAGTTTAGAACAAAATCAGCAATATGAACTTCCAACGAAAAGTATTGCTATTGTGACAACATATATTTCTGAGTATATTTTTCCCTCAATTATTCGTGGTGCAGAGTCATATCTAAGTGAGCAGGGATATCATGTTAGTATATTTAATACGAATAATAAATATAAACAGGAAAAAAGGATATTAACTAACATCATTGCTGGTAAATATGATGGAGTCATTATTGAGCCTACAAATAGTGCTTCATCTAATCCTAACTTAATATATTATCTCGACTTAGAAAAAAAGCATATTCCTTATGTTATGATCAATGCTAGTTATGAAGAATTAGAACCTGTGAGTTTTATGATGGACGATGTCAAAGGTGGCTATTTACAAACGAAGTATCTATTAGAGCGGGGGTCATACTGAGATAGCTTGTATATATAAAACAGACGATGCTCAAGGTCAAAAAAGACTTAAGGGCTATATTAAAGCACACCGTGAGTATAAAGCAGCTATTAATCCTAATAATATAATTACATATTGTACGGAAAATGAACAATCTAAACCTTTTGACGCATTACAACAACTTATTGATACAAAGACTGGACGTCCAACAGGAATGGTTTGTTATAATGACCAGCTAGTATTAAAGTTAATGGATGTATTAAGGGAAAATGACATTCGAATTCCAGAGGATATATCATTTATCGGATATGATGATTCGCTACTTGCAGAAATTTCAGAAGTAAAATTAACATCTGTTATACATCCGAAAAGTCAACTTGGATTAGATGCAGCAAAGGCTATGATTAAGATGATAGATAAAAAGGGAACTTACATAGATAACAAGGAGTTATCTATGTTGTACGAACCACACATAAAAGAACGTCAATCGACTATAACATTAAAGAAAAATTCAAATGTTTCTTAAGCAGTAAAAGCAATGTATAAAAATACGTTGCTTTTCTTATTAGAATAGTATCGGAATAGAACTAATCCAGTGAATAAAAGGAAGATTATGCGCACTAATGATGAGGTAATTATGATTTGACTTACTGCTTAACAATCCGCTCCGGCTTGTTACACCTAATATAAATTTCAGAATGACTACTTAGTAAATCGAAGTTATGTCCCATTATCTTCCTTATGTGTTTTAGTAGTATATTGAAATAATTGGATAGTTTTTCTTTGAGTTAAAGAAAACTTGAAAACTTTTAAAATACTCTCTCAATATCTTGACAAACACTAAATTATTTCTTAATCTTAATATACGTACAATTTTAGGAAAACAGGGAAATACTTATAAGATGTACGATCAAGTATTTTTGAATCGCAAATTGTAAGCGTTTAAAATGTGCAGCTATTTAATTTTAAATCATAGAAAGGATGATATGTATGGTAAAAGAAACAGTAAATGCAAAGATGGTAGTAGACAAGGAATTTCAAATTTCGGAGATTGATCCCAGAGTTTATGGATCTTTTATTGAACACTTAGGAAGAGCAGTTTATGGTGGTATATTTGAACCAGATCATCCAACAGCAGACGAAAATGGTTTTAGACAAGATGTTATTGATTTAGTAAAAGAATTACAAGTACCAATCGTACGTTATCCTGGCGGAAATATGGTTTCTGCCTATAACTGGGAAGACGGTGTGGGGGGGCCGAAAGAAGAACGTCCTAAACGATTAGAGCTTGCTTGGCGAGTCACAGAAACAAACCAAGTAGGAACAAATGAATTTGTTGATTGGGCAAAAAAGGTAAACGCAGATGTGATGATGGCTGTTAACTTAGGCACAAGAGGTATTGATGCAGCGAGAAATCTATTAGAGTATTGTAACCACCCAGGAGGTACTTACTGGAGTGACTTGCGTAAATCACATGGATATGAGGACCCTCATAACATTAAAACATGGTGTTTAGGAAATGAAATGGATGGACCGTGGCAAATAGGTCATAAAACAGCATATGAATATGGACGGCTCGCAGCGGAAACTGCGAAAGCGATGCGTTTGGTAGATCCAACGATTGAATTAGTAAGTTGCGGAAGTTCAAATTCCCAAATGCCAACATTTCTACAATGGGAAGCAGAGACGTTAGAACATACGTATGAAGTGGCAGATTATATTTCTTTGCATCAATATTATGGGAATAAAGCTGAAGATACAGCGAACTTTTTAGCGAAGTCCATGGATATGGAAAACTTTATTGAAACGGTAATTGCAACCTGTGATTATATCAAAGCGAAAAAACGAAGCAAAAAGAAAATGAATTTAAGCTTTGACGAATGGAATGTATGGTTCCATTCTAAAGAACAAGATAAAAAAATTGAGCCATGGACAGTAGCGCCTCCTCAATTAGAAGATGTTTATACTTTTGAAGATGCACTGCTTGTAGGTAGTATGTTGCATACCATGCTACGTCACTCTGACCGCGTAAAAGTTGCATGTATGGCGCAGCTAGTGAATGTTATAGCTCCAATTATGACAGAAAATGGCGGAGCTGCCTGGAAACAAACCATCTTCTATCCTTATTATTATACTTCTGTTTATGGTCGTGGTGTAGCACTTAATCCAGTAGTAAGCTCGCCGAAATATGATAGTCAGGACTTTACAGATGTACCATATTTAGATCCAGCGGTTGTATACAATGAAGCAAAAGAGGAACTCGTGATTTTCGCAACAAATCGTCATCTGGAAAAACCGTTAGAAGTTGACATTGATGTGCGTGCATTTGAAGGTTACGATGTCGTGGAGCATGTTGTACTTGAAAACGAGGATGCGAAAGCTGTAAACCTTGCAGGGCAAGAAAATGTTAAGCCGCATTCAAATGGTGAATCATATGTAGAGGATGGTAAATTAGTAGGTATTTTCCCTAAATTCTCATGGAATATGATTCGTCTTCAAAAGAAATAAACTATACAGGAAGCCGCAAAAACTGAAGAAAGGTATCGATTGATGCTTTCTCCATCTTTATTTAGTTATATATAAAGGAAAGGTAGTTGTTTCATTTGAAGCACCATCAATATGCAATCACGCCTCCAATGGGGGGGTGGAATAGTTGGGATTGTTATGGAGCCACCGTTACGGAAGAGGAAGTAAAAGGCAATGCAGAATATATGGCAACTCATCTTAAACAATTTGGTTGGGAATATATAGTAGTGGATATTCAATGGTCGGAAGCAGGTGCTGTCTCATCAGCTTATCGCCCTTTTATACCTCTTGAGATGGATGAGTTTTCGCGTTTAATTCCAGCATCCAATCGTTTTCCATTGTCTAAAGATAATCAAGGTTTTAAACCATTAGCAAATGATATCCATCAAAAGGGACTAAAATTTGGTATCCATATTATGAGAGGTATACCAAGACAAGCTGTACATCAGAATACTGCTATATCAGGTACAAATAAACGTGCAAGAGATATCGCTAAACCAAATTCGATATGTCCGTGGAATACAGACATGTATGGAATTGATTCGAATAAAGATGGTGCTCAGGCTTATTATGATTCCTTGTTTCAGTTATATGCGGAATGGGGGAGTGGACTTTGTTAAGGTGGACGACATTGCTGATTCCAAGTTGTATGGTATCCATGCTGAGGAAATTAAAATGATTCGTAAAGCGATCGATCGTTGTGGTCGCCCAATGGTATTAAGTCTTTCACCAGGACCCACATCCTTACATAGTGTGAGCTTGCTTGAAGAAAATGCAAATATGTGGAGAATGACCGATGACTTTTGGGATATCTGGGATTTGTTATACGATATGTTTGAGAAATGTTACCGATGGAGTAAAAACATCGGTCCTGGTTACTGGCCAGATGCTGATATGTTGCCATTAGGTCATATAGGCATTCGGTCAGTTGATGGAGGAGCATCAGATCGTTTTACTCGCTTTACTAAAGATGAACAACTAACAATGATGACGTTATGGTCGATATTCCGTTCTCCATTAATGTTTGGCGGAGAAATGCGAGATAATGATGAGTGGACATTGTCATTATTAACAAATAAAGAAGTATTAGAAGTGCATCGGAATGGATTTGGTGCACGGCAAGTATATCGAGACGAAGATAAAGTAGTGTGGAGTTCATGTGGTGATGAAGCAACACTTTACGTAGCAATGTTTAATTTGGCTGATGATGAAGAACAAGTAGCAGTAACACTCGAAAGTTTAGGTTTGACAGATACACAGGTAAAAGTTCGTGACTTATGGAAACAGAAAGATCTGGAACCACAATTTGAAGAAATTACCTACAAATTAAAACCACATCAATCCAAGTTATTGAAATTATCGAATGTTCAAACTCAGTATTGTAACAAAGGTACTAATTTAAATTTATAATGAGGTGAAAGTATGACAAATAATGCAATTGTTAATGCAGATGTAACAAAGGGTGTAATCAATAAAAATATTTATGGGCACTTTGCTGAGCACTTAGGCCGTTGTATTTACGAAGGTTTTTGGGTTGGGGAAGACTCTGATATTCCTAATACAAATGGGATAAGAAATGATGTTGTGGAAGCTCTAAAAAATATTAAAATTCCTGTACTTCGCTGGCCAGGTGGATGTTTTGCAGATGAATACCATTGGAAAGATGGCATTGGACCGAGAGAAAATAGAAAGCGTATGGTCAATACACATTGGGGCGGTGTCATTGAAAATAATCATTTTGGAACACATGAGTTTTTTATGCTTTGTGATTTGTTAGAAACAGAACCATATGTCTGTGGGAATGTAGGTAGTGGGTCTATACAAGAAATGTCCGAATGGGTAGAATATATGACATTTGATGGAGAATCACCAATGGCTAACTGGCGTCAGGAAAATGGTAAACAAGAGCCATGGGCATTAAAGTACTTTGGCGTCGGAAACGAGAACTGGGGGGGTTGTGGCGGTAATATGCGGCCTCAATATTATGCAGATCTTTATCGACGTTTCCAAACTTACGTAAGAAATTATGGAGAAAATAAAATTTACCGTATTGCTGGTGGTCCCAATGTTGCCGATTATAACTGGACAGATGTATTAATGAGAGAAGCAGGCAAACTCATGGATGGCTTAAGCTTACATTATTACACCGTACCGGGGGGGGAATTTTGGACCGGAAAAGGTTCCGCAACGAATTTCCCGGAAGAGGAATGGGATGTGACAATGCAAAAGGCTTATTACATTAAAGAGCTAATTGAAAAGCATAGTGCAATTATGGACAAATATGATCCGAAGAAACGCGTGGGATTAATTATTGATGAGTGGGGGGGAACATGGTATGATGTAGAAGAAGGCACCAATCCAGGTTTCTTATATCAGCAAAATACGATTCGAGATGCATTGGTTGCTGGGGTTTCGTTAAATATCTTTAACGAACATAATGACCGAGTTCAAATGACTAATATTGCTCAAACCATTAATGTTTTACAGTCTATGATTTTAACGGATAAGGAAAAAATGATAGTAACCCCAACGTATCATGTATTCGAGATGTACAAGGTTCATCAAGACGCAACAAAGGTATCTCTGGATATATCATCCGATAAATTTAAAACAGGAGAAAAAGAGATGCCACAGGTAACAGGATCAGCATCAAAATCAAATGATGGAACATTGAATATCACATTGTGTAATGTCGACAGAGAAAATTCATCTGATTTTAATGTGGATTTGCGAGGGATAGAAGTAAATCACGTAACAGGTCGGGTACTAACGGCAAACGAAATCGATGCCCATAATACGTTCGACAACCCTGATAATGTCCATCCAGTCGAATTTACAGATTTTCAAATAAATGAAACTATTTTATCTATAAAATTACCCTCAAAATCTGTTGTAGCACTTTCGGTAAAATAGAAGGCAAGAAATAAAAGTCGATAAGATATTCTTATCGACTTTCATTATGAAAAGGTTTAGAAAAAGGGAATAATTAAAGTGATTTGTTGCATATAATTAAAAAATACAAGTGTAGCGAATATTTACTTAACAAAAATGCGATGTTTATTATTGAAAAATTGTTTAGTAAACTTGTAGGATAATAAAATAATGGTTTTTTTGAGAAAATGATTGAAAAAACTTATACAGTTATATATAATAGAAACAACTAATACTTATACGTACGTTTGGTAATATGGATACGATATATGTTACCAAACTACAAGAGATCAAAACTAAAGTAAAGAAGTTTAGATTAATTGAAAGCGTATTCAGTTTGTTCAAACTTTTAAGGAGGGATTACCTTGGCAACAAATCAAACAGTGGCAACAAATCAAAAAGCCGATACGTATAAAGGTCCAAGCCCATTTATGAAATTTATGAATTCAAAAAGAGTTGTACCTTATGTTTTTGTATCGCCATTTATTATTTCTTTTTTAATTTTAACAGTATACCCAGCAATTCGTGGTATAATTATGAGTTTTCAAAGCGTCTTGCCAGGTCAAGTTGAATTTATCGGACTGCAAAACTATGAGAGAGTTTTTAATCCGGTTTTTTACAAGGCATTAATGAATACAACAATATATGTAATATTAACAGTGACAATACTAACAATATTACCGATATTATTCGCGGTAATATTGGACTCAAAGTTGGTAAAACTGAAAACCCTGTTTAGAGCTTCATTATTTATGCCAACCTTAGCATCAACAATTGTAGCGGGTATGATATTCCGTTTGATGTTTGGAGAGACCGATACTGCAGCAGCCAATCAATTTTTGAACTGGCTGGGGGATGAATTCAGTTGACTGGCGATTTAATGCATGGTCAGGAATGTTTCTAATGGTAATGCTTTGTGTTTGGCGCTGGTTAGGAGTTAATATTCTCTATTTCTTAGCAGCACTGCAAAATGTTCCAGATGAATTATATGAAGCAGCTGACATTGATGGAGCGTCGATGTTGCAGAAGTTCAGGTATGTAACATTACCATTTCTAAAACCAGTAACCATTTTCGTTGTAACTATATCTATAATTAATGGTTTTAGAATGTTTGAAGAAAGTTTCGTCTTCTGGGAAGCGGGCTCACCAGGAAATATTGGGTTAACAGTAGTTGGATATATTTATCAGCAAGGTATACAGCAAAACAATATGGGGGGGTTTGGTGCCGCAATTGGTGTCATTCTCATGCTTATAATTTTTGTTATTAGTTTTATCCAATTAATATTAACAGGTGCATTCAAGCGAGGTGATGAGTAATGAAAAACAAACAAAAAAGAAAGACATTATCATGGGTAGCTAATATAGGCATGGCAATCGTATGTTTGATAGCATTATTCCCGGTGATTATGCTATTAATTTCATCTTTAAGACCATCTTCAGAATTGATGCGTACAGGTATAAGTTTAGCATTTGATTGGAGCACGTTAAATATAGACAACTATAATTATATTTTTACACAGGCTGCCGGCTATTGGACATGGTATACAAACAGTTTAGTCATTTCCGCGGTTACTATTGTCCTATCTTTATTTTTCTCAGCAATGGTAGGATATGCCTTAGCAGTATATGATTTTAAAGGTAGAAATTTATTTTTCACCTTTGTAGTATTTATTTTGATGGTGCCATTTGAAATTCTAATGCTGCCACTATTCCAAATGATGATCACAGCTTCACTGGTGGATTCCTATCTTGGTGTCATTTTACCGATGGTGGTAGCGCCAATTGCAGTATTCTTCTTTAGACAATATGCATTAGGATTACCAGTTCAATTAATGGATGCCGCACGAATTGATGGTGCAACAGAATATGGAATCTATTTTAAAATAATGCTTCCATTAATGGGGGGGCCATCGCTTGGTGCAATGGCAATCCTACAAGGTCTTGGCAGCTGGAATAACTTCCTTTGGCCATTAATAGTATTACGTTCCAACGATATGTTTACTTTACCAATTGGCTTGGCTACGCTATTAACTCCTTATGGTAATAACTATGATGTGTTAATTGCTGGGTCGGTAATGACCATCGTACCGATCATTATCTTGTTTATTTTCTTCCAGCGTTATTTTGTTGCTGGTTTGACAACAGGGGGGGGAGTAAAAGGTTAATAGTGTTTTGATAGGATGTGACCAAAGATGTTTGGAGAACAATTTATAGGTTCACTAGATCGTTTATTAAAAATAATATTACAAGTTGCATGGTTAAACTTTCTTTGGATAATATTTAGCTTATTAGGTGTCGTAGTAGTGGGGGGGGTTTTTCCTGCTACTACAGCAGCTATAAATGTCGCAAGGAAATGGGTCCAGAAAAAAGAAGTAAAATCTATTTACCAATTATTTAAGCAGACTTATAAAGGTGAATTTATCAAATCAAATATTATTGGTGCCATTTTGTTATTTACAGCAGTAATTTTGTTCATAAATTATCATGCGTTATTACAACTTGGAGATCAAACACCTATAATTGTCGTTTTTGCCTATTACTTTGTCATTTTTTTATATGGAATTATTCTCATCTGGATTTTTCCTTTATTAAGTCACTATCAAACAACAATTATGCAATATTTTAAGAATGCTTTTATTATTGGTATTTCCAAAATGCCGATAACTATTGCAATAGGTTTTGCAATATTTGTTATAATTTATTTCTCATTGGAGCTGCCAACTCTATTGTTGTTTGGAACAGTTAGTTTAATTGCTGTAACAGTTGCATTCTTAACCATGCGTGTGTTTGAAAAAATAGATAATGCAGACACTTAATAAAACATATACGTACTATCAAACGATATACTATATTTAATAAATTAGTTAATCAATAACTTATATACATTATTTAGAAAACTTATTGACAAATTAAATATAAAATGATATCTTTTAATTAATAACATAGTAACTTAAACGAAGGACTAAGTTTATTGATTTTTGCATAATAGATCAGGTATTGAAGCATGTTCTTCGTTTATTCCTTTCAAATAGTTGAAAGCGGTTACTGGTTTAGTTCTTATAAAATTATTCAGGGGGTTAGTAAGATGAAAAGAAAAAGTTTATTAGCCATTTTGTTTGGTATTGTTGCAATGTTACTTGTAGCATGTGGCGGGGGTGGCGATGAAAGTTCTGGAGAAGCAGAAGAAGTAAAAACTGTTGGAGCTGATTTAGAAAATGCAGAAGATCTGAAGTTGTGGATCTTTGCCGGACAGCATGCTGATTTCTATGAAGATGCAGCTAATCGTTGGAATGAAGAGAACTCAGATCGACCCATTGCGTTGACTGTAGAAACATATCCTTATGATCAGCTACACAATAACTTACTCTTAGCATTGCAGTCAGGTAAAGGTGCACCAGATTTGGCTGATATTGAAATTGGTAGATTTCCAAACTACCTACAAGGTGAACCACAACTTTTAGCTATGAATGAATATGTAGAACCTGAAATAGAAAATTTCATTAAAGCTCGTTTTGAAATCTATGCAAAAGATGGACAATATTATGGAATGCCAACACACGTGGGTGCTTCTGTAATGTATTATAATACAGAAATAATGGAACAAGCAGGTGTAGACATTGACGCTATTAAAACATGGGATGATTTCACAGCAGCAGGTCAGAAAGTAGTCGATAATACAGATGCAATAATGATCAACTCTTTTCCTGGTGATTTACTTCCATATTGGATCCGTGTTTCACAGCAAAAATCCGATTTCATAAACGATAATGGAGAGTTAACCATTAATACACCAGAAAATGCAAAAGCACTTCAGTATATGAAGGACTTGCAAGATGCTGGCATAGCTGAAGTTGCACCAGGTGCTGCACCACACGCCGAAGAGTTCTATTCTTACATGAATGATGCAGGCGCTGCAGCAGTTGCTATGCCAATCTGGTATATGGGACGCTTTACAGATAGTATGCCAGATTTGACAGGTAAAATGACCATTCGACCTTTACCTGTATTTGATGAAGATGACAATAGATCTGCGGGTATGGGTGGTACAGGTACGGTAGTAACAAATCAAACAGAACACCCTGAGCTGGCAAAAGAATTCTTAGCTTTCGCTAAGCTGACGAAAGAATCAAATATTAAACTATGGACAATTCTTGGGTTTGATCCACCTCGTCATGATGTATGGGATGCTCCAGAATTGAGTGAGCCAAACAAGTATACTGAATTTTTTGGCGATAATATATTTGAAGTATTATCAACACTTAAAGAAGATATCGCACCATTAAATGTTACAAAGAAAACACCAGATGTTATTACTCAACTTAACACAACTACATTAAATAGTGTATTAAGAGATGGTGCACAGACAGCAGAAGAAGCATTAAAAGAAGCACAGGAAACTGTTCAATCATCTACTGGTGAATAATAAAAAAGTGAAAAAACCCTTCCTTTATAAATTAAGGAAGGGTTTTTTCTATTTATAAATGAATTTTTTAGTTAAAATAAAGCTATAGGAGATTATTGGAGGTGGCTTATGAGAAAAGTATTATATTTTGATTGTTTTTCGGGCATTAGTGGTGATATGACAATAGCCGCGTTATTAGATACTGGCATCTCACTAGAATGGTTAGAATCCCAGTTACTCAAGCTTCACGTAGAACAAAAGTATGAATTAAAATTAAATAAAGTAATTAAAAACGGGATAAACAGTAATCATTTTGATGTAATATTTGAGGAAGCATCAGATCACCATGATCATAAGCATGAAACGGATCATCATACACATCACCATCGTACATATAAAGATATTGTACAAATGATTGAAAATAGTGAATTAAATGAGTCGGTAAAAACGATGGCACTGGATATGTTTCGTGTAATTGGTGAGGCTGAAGCGAAAATACATGGAATCGATTTAGATCACGTGCATTTTCATGAAGTAGGTGCCATTGACTCTATTATCGATATTGTAGGCGTAGCGATTCTAATTGATCACCTGGGAATCGACCAAATTATTTCATCACCAGTACCAGTAGGCTCAGGACATATCCATATTGATCATGGTATCTATCCGGTACCAGCACCAGCAACATTGGAAATACTAAAAGATATTCCCATAAAAAATACTAAAGTTGTTGGGGGAAATGACAACACCAACAGGTGCAGCTATTATTAAAACGTTAGTTTCTAGATATGGTGAAATTCCAAATATGAAAGTAAATAAAATCGGTTATGGAGCAGGTACAAAAACATTTCCTACTCACCCGAACGTACTTCGGATTATGCTGGGAGAAGGAAATTAAAAAAATTCGAGCATGATACAAACGATTTCATATTAATAAAATAAGTGTAAAGTATTTCTAATCTTTGGGAATGCTTTAATCTATAATTTCTATAAAACACCACTCTTTCACTAAAGAAAGAGTGGTTTTGATTTGCTATGCTTCTTTTGATTTATGTTGTGTTCTGTATTTTCCTGGCGTTATTCCTTCCATTTTTCTAAAAGAACGAATGAAGTTTTGTGAATTATTATATTTTAATTTTTCAGCGATTTCCTTTACAGACATGCTAGTAGTTGTTAACCACTCTTTGGCTATGTTTAGACGATACCTCAGCAAATACTCACTGAATGAAAAACCTGTTTCCTTCTGGAAAATGCTACTAAGGTAATTGGGATTGTAATGAAGTTCAGCAGCAAGTATATCTAAAGAAATATCTTTATTATAATTTTCGTGAATAAATCGCATCATTTTATCAGAAATTTTTTTGTTCTTGGAGTCATCCCTGGCATCCACACTATCAATAAGTGGGATAATAATATCATGATTTACCCAATCATGTATCGCTTCTATAGATCTCAAGTTTTGATAATATGTAATCATCTCAGTTGATTGAAAACCTTCAATACGTACTCCAAGAAGTTCCTTCAATTCATATAATTCATATAAAAATCTTGATAAAATAATTTCCAGTTGTTGATGATGAATGTCATGTCGATCCAGGTAATCAAAAAACTTGGAGAGCTCTTTTGAAGCACTTCCCTTATCACTTAACTTAATCGCATCGAAAATTTTATTTTTAATCGCAGAAGGGTATGGTGCGACACTTGAATAACTTCTATTTAAATTCTCATAAAAAATAATCGAAGCCTCACCCATTTTCAGGCGGTATTTCAATGCTTCCTTACTTTCCTTGAACGCAATATTTGCATCCTCCAACGCATTAAAGCGCTTGCTGATTCCTATGCTGACGGATAAATGAAAAAGCTCCTTTACTTTAGATTGAATTAACTTAACCTTTTGATTGATATTATGTGTATATTTTGTATCCTTGTCGCATTCTGTCATAATCATGGTAGACTGCGTATCATTTATGACGACGGGGGTAAATCTCTCATTAAGTGGTATTAAATCTTCTATTAAGTTATTAATAGCAAATAAAATTAGATCCTGATCATTATTATTAAACTTCCCTTGGTCAAAATCATCTATTTTCAAAGAGAAAACAGTTATCCAAGTCCAACTTTGATTGAAATGAAAGGATTTCATCTTAAGTGGTATTTCGCTTTTTGTAATTTTACCTTGTAGTAAACGAATCATAAATAATTGCTTTAATTGTGTTACCTGGCTTTGTACGCGTTTTTCTAATAATTGATTTTGATCCAGAAGGTTTTCAATATGTGTTTCAATTAGGTCAAATTCGTTGATAGTCTCTAATGGTAAACGCTGCTTTTCCTCGGTAGAATAGATTATATTTTTTAACTTCTTAATTGGGCTATACAATATCTTACTGCCTATGAATGCTATACTCAATGAAATAATTAATAAAATAGATACAATGGCTAATGTCAGCCAACCTATTGAACTAGATTTCATATGCAAGTCACTTATTTTAACTAAAGACAGGTATGTCCAGTTATTATAATTAGAGGTTTGATAAGATACCTGGAAATCAGTACCATTCAGCTGATATTGAAATTGACCTTCTAATTCATCATGATCAATTTCATTAAACAGTGCATTTGGAATATATCCGTCATCACTTGTATATTCGGTATTGCTGTGAGCAATCGTTTTATTATGTTCATCTAAAATAATAAAGGATTCACTCTGATTACTTTGTGCCATAATATCATTCAATTCACAAGTAGGGACAAGCACAGAAATCAATCCATCAGGACTGGAAGATAAAATCGGTAGTTTTTTCACTAGGTTAATATATTGTGAGCAGCTATTTTTTGTAGCGTTAGGTAAATTAATTTGCTCTGACTCTTCCAAAAGCCATTTGGATTTTTCGGGCAACTGCAAATATCCTGTATTTATTTGCTCGTATGCATTTTTATCAAGATGAACAAGTCCATTGTTATTGATTAGCCATTTTTTTTCAAAACTCACCAATACAATATCTTCAATACCAGTCTCTATTGTTTGTAAGTGAATAAGATCCTTACGCAGTTTATGGAAATCGCTAAAGGAACTTGCATTCATATCTTTTTTAATAAATTCCGTAGTTTGAGCAGATCGTATAAAATAAGTTGTAGATAAATCAATGTAACGAAGTACCTGCTCAACATTAGTCTGAATTTGATAAATATTTTGCCTTTTTTCATGATTAGAATACTCGACAATTGCTTTAGAAGATTGCCAATATGAAAGACCACCAGTAATAATTACAGGAACTGTGCTTAGGATAATTAAAAAAGCAATAAGTTGAAAATAATGTTTGGTTGAAAATTTTTTCATGAGCATACTTCCTCTTAATGAAATATTTTAGGTAATATCTATAACGTTAAGAAGTTGAAATAGTTGCTTCTTCTAACTGTTCCCGTTGCTTTTTTAATAATTGAGTAAAACCAATTTGAACGATAAACATCGTTACGTAGGCGCTAATACTAAAACTAAAAAACAGCGTAATACCAGGAAATTTTAGGGAGACATAATAAATTCCTGCCAAAACGGTTAGCGCTGATACAGAATAAGGTAGATTCACGGCACCTATAGAAATCGCATATCGAATGTATTGCCAAAAGCTTAGTTCATAATGAACAAATACGGGAGCAATATAAAGAATTAGCAAGACGTAAAAGAAGGCTGCTAATATAAAAGTTCCCAGTAATACCGGGTATAGATTACTTTCACTCATCATGCCTGTATACTTGAGGAAAACAGATAGAAAATAACCAATAACGTAAAGGACAATTCCTAATAAATTTGCACGAAAAAAATTACGTTTATATTCTAAAAGAAATGATTGAAATATCGGTACATTGAAATCTTTTAAGACCCACTTACGCACGATAGAAAACATCGCTATACTGGCTGGCATGATACCGAATAGAACTAACCCTAATAATGTGAAGATAAGCCATAGTATATTTAGCCAAGCAAAACGAGTAATCCAAATACTTACTCGGTAAAATTCCCCCCCCATAAACCTGTTAGCTCCATGTTAACCCCCCCACCTATTTCTGTAAATTAAATGTTAATCTATATATAGAATAACGTTTTATAGTCCTTCCGTAAATAGATTTAATGAAGCGCTTTCAATAATAATCATGATTGAAGGGGCGAAAAACCCTTATTTATAAAGAGATTTTAGTTGATTCAGACCCAAAATAATCATTTCTTAATATAATTATCTTTAAAGTATAATAATGATTATTTCATATTTATTTTTTAAAAATTTTGTCTTTGTTAGTAAGCGTTTCAACACCTGTGAAAAAGTGATTATATACATTTAATCATTAGATCTTTAGTATTTAAAGTGTACTCGGCAAGTCATAGTACAAATAAAAATATCGGAGGGTGGTTCATTTGAGTAATTGGAAAAAGTCTATGGGAATCATGTTGTTACTATTATTACTAACATTAGTGGCGTGTAATAATGATAGTGCTACAGAAGGTGATAATAGTGGTGCAAATGATGAGACAGGGGGGGATGAAGGTGGTTCTGCTGGAGAGCCATATTCATTTACTATGATGGCAAATTTACACACACCAGAAGTTCCAAATGAGAAAGTTTTAGAAAAGATTGAAGAAGAAACGAATACAGATATCGAGATTCAATGGGTGCCTGATAACAACTATGAAGATCGTCTAAATACTGCCTTCGCAACAAACTCTTTACCAGAAGCAGTTTTCTTAAAAAACCAGACCACGTTTATTCAATTCCGTGATGCGTTGGAAGATGAACAATTCTGGGAGGTAGGGCAATACTTGGATCAATTCGAGAATTTATCAAAGCTGAAAGAAAATGTACTTGATAATACGAGAGTAAACGGAAATTTATATACTTTATATCAAGGACGCCCCTTATCAAGACAAGGCTTGATTTATCGTAAGGATTGGGCTGATAATCTTGGCTTAGAAGCACCAACAAATACGGATGAGTTTATGGAAATGGCAAGAGCTTTACAGAAGATGATCCAGATGGAAATGGTAAGGATGATACGTTCGGCGTTACTGACCGAAGTGATTTAGTATATGGTGCATTTAAAACAGTTTCATCCTGGTTTGGCACACCAAATAATTGGGGTGAAAAGGATGGCCAATTACAACCGGAATTTATGTTTGATGAGTATAAACAAACGATGGATTTCTTTAGAGAAATGCATGAGAACGGATATATAAATCAAGATTTCCCTGTAACAAGTAAACCAGATCAACAAGAATTCTTTAAAAACGGTACAGCTGGTATGTATGTTGGCTCAATGGCTGATGTAGTGAGCATAAATGGTGATGCTGTTGCTATTAATCATGATGTCAAATTTGATGTTCAAAATAAAATCGAAGGACCTGATGGTGAGTTTGGAATTTGGTCAATTCCAGGTTACGGTAGTTTAATCATGTTTCCGAAAAGTGCAGTTGAATCTGAAGATGATTTGTTAAAAATTTTAGGATTCCTCGATAAGATGATGACACCAGAAGTCGCGAATTATGCTTTCTGGGGAATCGAAGGAGAACATTATGAAGTAAAAGAAGGCAGTGCGCTTCCTACAGATGATCAGGCTTTATTTGATCGTGAAGTTAAGCCATACCAAGCACTTGAAATTGGAGATCCAGAAACGAATGGCAGATATGAAGGCTTTTTTGAATATGATGCCAAGGCAAAAGCAGAAGAGTTGATTAAAGATAATGAAAATTATTTAATCGAAGATCCAACTGTGCCGTTATATTCTGAAACATATGTGAATGATGGTGCGATCTTACAAGAAGGTATGATAGATGCAACCTATCAATATATTCTAGGCCAGATTGATGAAGCTGGTTTTGATAAGGCGGTTGAAAAATGGAAAAAAGAAGGCGGAGCCGCTATTATTGAAGAGTTTAATGCGTCAAAATAATAGCAACTAAAGTTTAGGGCTCTTAAAATGGGAATTTTCAGAGCCCTTCTCATAACTAAAAAATTGTAAGCAGGAGATGATCACTATGTTATGTCAGTTACTTAAATCGCACCACATCAATAATCCAAGTAACTCGTAAGATAATGATTATTTACGTTATATACCCTTTAAGCGTAAGATCTTCATAAGTAAACACAACAAAAAAAGAAAAAATTAGGAAGGATACTGCTTATGGAAACCGCGACACTTACTGCAAAAGAAGAAGAAAAACAATTCAAAAAGGTAAAGCGATCGGAAACATGGAGGAAAATAAAACGCAACAAACTGATTTATCTGATGATTCTGCCTGGTTTAATTTATTTTTTGATTTACAAATACTTACCTATGTATGGGTTGATCATTTCCTTTCAGGATTATAAGCCCTATAAAGGTATTTCAGGAAGTGAATGGGTAGGATTAGATCATTTCATACGATTATTTACAAGTAGTGAATTTTGGTCGATATTTAAAAATACACTGGTGTTATTTGGCTTACAAGTATTCGTATTTTTCCCAATACCAATCATTATTTCATTAATGTTGAATGAAGTGCGTCACAGCTTTTTTAAAAAGGGCGTTCAGACGCTGATTTATATTCCCCCCCACTTCATGTCCTGGGTTGTCATTGTTTCGATCTCCTATGTGATGTTAACGCTTGATGGAGGAATTGTAAACGCTGTATTAGAATCATTGGGATTTGAGAAAATAAACTTTTTACTAAATGAAGATTGGTTCCGGCCCATGTATGTCTTACAAGTTATTTGGCGTGAGGCTGGCTGGGGGGGTACTATTATATTCCTGGCAGCGATAACAGCAGTAGACCCTCAATTGTATGAAGCAGCACGAATGGATGGCGCAAATCGATTCCGTCAGATGTGGCACATCACAATACCTACTATTCGTAACGTTATCATTGTGTTATTAATCTTAAAAATTGGGGGATGTTTTGGAACTCGGGTTTGAACATGTTTATTTACTACTCAATTCATCTAACCGGAATGTAGCAGAAATTTTTGACACATATGTATATGTTGCAGGTTTGCAACAGGGACAGTTTAGTTACAGTACGGCAGTTGGTTTCTTTAAAGGCATAGTTGGATTAATAATGGTAGTATTTGCGAACTGGTTAGCTAAGCGATTTGATGAAGAAGGCATTTACTAGTAACGACAACAATAGGCGAGGTGAAAATGATGACAAAACAACGAAGCATCTCTTCTGGTAGTAGAGTGTTTGATTTCTTTAATTACTTTTTACTGGCACTGTTAGCCTTAATTACGATATTACCGTTTATCCATGTCCTCGGTAGTTCGTTTGCTACAAGTGCAGAAGTAGCAAGAACAAAATTTTTACTGTTTCCGACTGAATTTTCATTAAAGGCATATGAATATATTTTCTCAACAGATACGATCTTTAGAGCTCTGGGTGTATCAGCGATTGTAACGATTGGTGGAACGCTTTGGAGCATGTTTTTCTCGACTTTAACAGCGTATGGATTATCGAGAAGAGACCTCGTCGGGCGACGGGTAATTAACTTTATGATTGTTTTCACATTATTGTTTAATGGTGGTATGATCCCGACATTCTTAGTGGTTCAGCAAACTGGAATGTTAAATTCCTTATGGGCATTAGTGATACCAGTTACGATTAATGCGTTTAATATGATTATCTTGCGCAGTTTCTTTATGAACATACCTGCAGGCTTAGAGGAATCAGCAAAAATAGACGGAGCCAACGATTTCAGTATCTTGTTCCGCATCGTGATTCCTATTTCGTTACCTGCAATTGCAACCATTTCGTTATTTTATGCGGTGACTTATTGGAATACCTATATGCATGCCATTCTCTATTTAGCTGATGCTGATAAATGGCCTGTGCAGGTTTTGCTGAGACAAATTGTAGTATTGGCAAGTGGAATGAATTATGATGCTGAAGCATATACCGATGTTCCACCTCCAGAGGTAACAGTAAAAATGGCGACGATTGTAGTAGCAACAGTACCTGTGTTACTTGTATATCCATTTTTGCAAAAGTACTTTGCCAAAGGTGCACTGTTAGGATCTGTGAAAGGTTAATAGTCTATTAGGAGAGGAAGAAAAGCTATTGATCAGGCATAAACATGAGCTTGAGAATCTTTATGATGGTGTTTTTTATTGGCTCCAGCAACAATTTGATCCCATTATGGGTGGCTTTTACTACGCCAAAAGCTCTGTTAGAGATGACCGTTTCTATTCAGATATCGAGTCAACTGCACAAGCAATAAATATTTTATTAAGACAACAATTGCTCGAAGGGATGCCTTCCGCACTAAAAGATAAACTGATTTATTTTTTTCAATCGAAACAAGATCCGAATACTGGTTACTTTTTTGATGATCATCCCAATATGCCAAAGGATGAAGTGATGGTTCATCGAGCCTTTCATTATGCAATAAGCTCTCTAAAAAGACTTGGAGGTGAACCACTATATAAGTTGCCATTAGAAAAAAGAAAGGCACCTGCCTACACGGATTCATTATCAGCCTATCAAGCAAAATGGAAAGGTATTGATTTGAGAAATAGTTGGCGTGGTTGTGATTTGCTTGCTTCCTCGCTCGTATATGTTAATCAGATGGAGCTCGAGAAACAACGTATATACGTGAAAGCGTTGGAGGAATTTCTGGCAAGTATACAAGACGAGGAAACAGGCTTGTGGGGGGGCAGTGGATCATTATATGTAAGAATTTCTGGAGCATTTAAATTGCATACTTTTTATCGAAGGAATCAAATACCTATGCCAAATCAGGAAAAAATCTATCAAAGTATTTTACTTAGTTTACGAACAGAAGAAGCTGTCGATATGTGCTATATTCGTAACCCAATTGATTTATTGGCTTATTTGGAAATAGAAATTTCTGAACAGGAATTAGACGAGATTACTTTTATAACTATTCAAAATTTGAAACAATTAAAACGAAAGGATGGCGCCTTTTCGCGAGAAATAAATGGCTCACCATCAGCGCCGAATGTTGCCCAAATAAAAGAAGATGACTATTATCCAGATATGCCAGATCCTGTTGAACTAGGTTTAGGTTTAGTGGAAGGCGATATGAATGCTACTACTCAAGCGACACTAATCCGCAAACAATTACACCAATTATGGAGTGAAAAGCCCGAACCATTAATAAGCAGCGAACAATTTTGGCAGACTTGGCAAACATAATAGAGATTTATAGAAAGAAGTGTCTCGTTTAATTCGACAAATGAAACTTAAAAAAGAAAAACAACTCTCTTCACATGCCGTGAATATTCTAATCAACCATGCTATTTTCCAATTTGGCGGCTCGTTGTCGATAATTTTTGTGAATTTATATTTATGGCGTTTAACAAACAGTTTGTGGGTTAATGGCTTGTATAATTTAATTGCGATTTTAGCACAAGCGGCTACCACCATTTCTATTGGCAAAATGTCTAAGAAAAAGGGCAGAACCACGATCTATCGATATGGCATTTTTATGACAGCTATATTTTATCTATTCATTGTGATTGTTCAAGAAGAAATTGTCACTTATTTTTATTTGTTTGCTCTACTTCGCGGCATTGCTCAAGGATTGTATTGGGTTGTGTACTTCACCATTGTCCATGAATTTTCCTCGGATGAAAACAGGCATCGCTACTTAGGATGGAATCAAATGGTGATGAGTTCTGCTAACTTAATCGCACCAGCATTAGCAGGGTATATTATTGCACTGTATAATGGACTGGCAGGATATTCATTCGTTTTTTCGATTGCCTTTTTGATGTTCTTTATAGCAACGATAGGCACTTTCATTCTATTTATGGCGACGCTTAATATATTTAAACCATTACAGGCAAATGCATTTGCGGCTTACTATTTCCAATGGATAGATCGGATTCCTCTGGGAGCTGAATTCAGAGTGGAGTCCGTTGTATTGCGCGAAACTATTATTAATATCGGCAGGGGGGGGTTAGGGATTATAGTATTTATGCTTTTTTCGAATGGGATAGATACGAACACTGTTGCATACGTGATTGTGTTAGCAATGTTAATTCAATTTATCTTACCTATTATTACAAAATTGAAGGAGGAAGTATGATGGCCATTAATCAATGGGAACAAGCAGAACCAGGAGTAAAAAGAAAAATCCATGATCCTGGCAAGCAAATGATGGTAATGGAAGTAGCCTTTGAAAAAGGTGCGAAGGGATCTGCTCACAATCATCCACATGAGCAAATCACCTACTGTATAGCGGGTAAATTAGCTTTTCATGTAGGTGGAAAGGAAGTAGTCATGAAGAAAGGAGATTCGTTACATATTCCTTCAAATGCTGTTCATGGTGTGACAGCCTTGGAGGATAGCCAGATACTGGATATATTTACGCCCTTAAGAGAAGATTTGTTAGATGTCAACTAACCTATATTTTATGGAAGTAGGTGAATAAGATGAAAACGTATAAAAATCCGATTATACCAGGTTTTTATCCGGATCCCTCCGTATGTAGAGTGGGGGGGAAGATTATTACTTGGTAACGTCAAGCTTTGAGTACTTTCCTGGTGTGCCTATATTTCATAGCAAGGACCTTGTTCATTGGCGGCAAATAGGTCATGTCTTAGATCGTCCTGAGCAACTGAATTTAGATCAAACACCAAATTCACGTGGTATATACGCACCGACCATCCGTTATCATAATGGAATATTTTATATGATTACCACTTTTGTTGTCAGTAAACAAGGCGCCAGAAAAAATTTTTATGTTACTGCAGAAGATCCTGCGGGTCCATGGTCTAATCTCATTTGGCTGGAGGGAGCGCCTGGAATTGATCCTTCTCTTTTTTTTGATGACGATGGTAAGGTCTATTATACCGGTAACCGCAAACCCCCCCCTTCTGGTCAGCAGTATCTGAAACACAATGAAATTTGGCTGCAGGAACTAGATCTGCAGAAAAAACAATTAGTTGGACCAACGTATAGCTTATGGGATGGCGCTTTGAAGTATGCCCATGCTCAGGAAGCGCCGCACTTATATAAAATAAATGGCTGGTATTATTTGATGATTGCTGAAGGTGGAACAGGTCATACGCATGCTGTCACGATCGCACGAAGTAAAACGATAACAGGTCCTTACGAAATGACAGAGATAAATCCGATTCTAACGCATCGGCATTTAGGCAAAGATTTCCCGATAGTAAACGTCGGACATGCCGATATTGTTGAAACACAAAATGGTGATTGGTGGATGGTCTGTCTCGCATCTCGTCCTTATGGAGGGTATTATCGTAATCTTGGTCGAGAGACATTTCTCGTACCATTTGTTTGGGAAGATGGATGGCCGATTGTGAATAAAGGAAAAGGCATGGTCGAGTCTGAAGTGGAATTCCCTAATCTTGATGAGCATAAGTGGCCAGCATTACCACATACAGATTCCTTTGAATCGGAAAAGCTAGACGACAGCTGGAATTTTTTGCGTACACCTAGAGGGGGGGATTTCTGGTCGTTATCAGACAGACAAGGCTATTTGCGTTTAAAAGCCAAGAAAGAAACTATAATGGAAGAAGAAAATCCAGCTTTTATCGGAAGAAGACAGCAACATATAAACTTTTTTGCGCAAACCGTTATGGAATTTCAGCCTAAAACAGCGTATGAAACAGCTGGATTAGTTCTATTACAAAATCATAACTATCAGTTTCGTGTTGAAATTTTATTAGATAATCAACAGACGCTGATACGATTAGTAAGAAGGGAAGCTGGAAGAGATCAGATCGTTGCTGAAAAAACAATAGATGGTGATAAACGAATCTATTTTAAAGTAGAAGCAATTGGCCAAGATTATTCATTTTTCTATACAACGGAGCCATTTAACTGGAGAATATTAGCGCTAAATGTGGATGGGAGAATTTTAAGTACAGATCTGGCAGGTGGGTTTGTTGGCACATACATAGGTATGTATTGTTCCGGAAATGGAAAAGAAAGTGATAATTATGCTGATTTTGACTGGTTTGAATATTATGGCATAGAGGAATGAGAGTGTAAAATCTGTTATAATGGTAAAAAACGCGAAGGAGTCCCATCATGACAGGAACAGAAAGAAAGAATATTAAAATAGGTGCAAAAGTGCGAGTGGTTCAAAAACAGGATCAACGCACTGGAAAATTAACAGAAGGCATTGTTGCACGATTACTCACAAATTCTGCCACACATCCACATGGAATTAAAGTGAAATTGGAAAATGGTATAGTAGGCAGAGTAAAAGAAATCGACGACTAGAAAGAGGTAATTGCTATGAGATCACATCCACCAGATCAGGAACATACCGATGACAACATGCTAAAAGTAGAGGTTAATTTAGATGATACACCTGGTGAATGGCTAGGCTATGTCATGGAAAAATTATTTGAAGCAGGGGCGAATGATGTTTATTATACGCCGATCTATATGAAAAAAAATAGACCAGCGGTACAATTACAATTATTATGCAGTCAACAGCGGTTGGAGGATGTAAAGCACATTATTTTAACCGAAACGACAACACTAGGCATTCGTTATTATCCAATTACTGTTTTTCGAATGGAAAGAAGGACACGAGTAGTAACGACAGAGTACGGTAATGTTACGGTAAAAGAAGGTTTGCAAAATGATATAGTGATCAAAGCATCACCGGAATACGAAGATTGTAAGCAATTAGCGGAAACACATCAGGTTCCTTTGAAGGATGTTTATGCAGCTGTTTGGCGAATATTAAAATAAAAACAAGGCATGTTTTATTGCCTTGTTTTTATTTTAAATAACTATATCGATTTTTTTACTTAGGCGAAGGCCCTGCACTTTGTCTCACTGTTAAAGATGGGGTTAATTTTTTCACTAATTCGATCTCTTCATCTACTTCTATACGTTCAATAATAGCATCGACAATCTCTTCCGCCAATTCGTCGACAGGTACTCCGATACAAGTCATCGGAACTTCCATTGTTTCCATTTGCGGGATATTATCATAACTTACTAAAGAAATATCTTTCGGAATCTCTATATTCTTCTCTTGCAAAGCACGAAGGATCCCTCCACTAATATCATAGCTTCCACCAATAATCGCAGTGGGCCGCTTATTATCACTTAGCAAATTATCTACTGCACGATAACCATCAAACCAGTTCAACCCACCCGTATCAAAAGTTCTTGTCTTTAACTTCAGTTTCTTCATCGCTTTTTGGTAACCTTCTACTTTTTCAATCTGTAAGGCATCTTCAGTGTCTAATAACCCCACATAAGCAATATCCCGGTGTCCGAAATCATAGAGATGCGTAACAGCAATCTCCATCGACTTCTCATGATTTGCATCAATAATTGGATAATTCACATTCGTTTTCCTCGAGACACCATAGGCGACAAGTGGAATGTTACCTTGGGAAATGGTATGACTGGACTCAGCAAAAACAATCATGCCATCTACTTGAAATTTTTTAAACGTATCCATAGCAGTATTTTCTTCATCTACTGACAGAATCATTGAATATGGCGTGGTTTCAAAAGCTTACTAATATTGGTCACCAGAGTTGCTAATACAAGTCTTTCAATCGTCGGCCAAAGTAAACCAATTACTTCTGTTTTTTTGCGAACTAATTGCTTTGCAGCCAAATTAGGTTCATAGCCCATCTGTTTCGCAACTCTTAATATTTTTTGCTTTGTTATTTCTTTTACTAAAGGACTATTATTTAAAGCCTTAGATACAGTGGAATAGCTAACATTTGCTTCTTTTGCTATATCTTTAATCGTTACATTCATCATTCATCACCTAATACTTTCATAAAAAATTATATAATGGTTGTGTTCTATTTTCAAATAGTATATCATAAAAATAACAACGTTGTTATTAATTTGAGTAAAGACTGTAACCGTTAACAATAATAACGAACTATTTTAATAAGGAGTGAAGTAATAATGGAACAGTTTCAAGAAGTAGTAGTCAATTTAGCAGCTGGAAAAATACCTAAAACAACCGACAGTGTCACTGTTTATGAGAGTTCATTGGAGAAGGTGGACAGTACGCATATCGTAATGGTGAAATCAGGCACTGAAAAGTATCTTGTCGCAGCAGGAGAAGGTGCTCTTTTCAATGAGTTAGAAGGAGAAAACATTGGACAAGGAAAAATTTGCGGGCTAACCCATCACAACAGTAAGGTGTTAAATAAATACTTTGATTACACAAATCCACAAGCATTTGGTACGGAAATAGCAACGATGGGACTTGGGGGGGATCGTCTTGGGGTAGCATCACCAGGACACATTGAAACGGTAAAGAACAGAAAGGTTAAGCCGATTTTAGCACAACAAAGTATTCGTGAATTGACATTATTGAATAGAACAATGACGGATGTTTTGGATGCTGCAACTTTCGCAGTTTTTCAGGAAGGCTATAAAGACGGATATGGTGCAGATGCCGATCATATTAAGCTGGAAAAAGATATCGAGTATGCATTAGATCTTGGTTTTTCTTTTCTTACATTAGACTGTTCAGAGCAAATTCGTAATGATATCGAAGGTGCAACCACGGATGAAATTCATAAGGAATTTGCAGATTTACCAGTAGATAGAAAAGAATATTTTGAAAACCATTACTTAAATAAACCATTTGAAATTGAAGGGTTAACAGTAAAATTCGATGAAGCAAGTCTCCATAAAAATGTTTTAGTATATGGGGGAAGCAATTGATTTTATGGAGCATGTATATAACGAATATCTGGCGAAAGCAGATAAAGCAATTGACTTTGAGATTTCAATTGATGAAACAGAAACGGTTACGGCTCCTGAAGCACACTTTTTTGTTGCAGAAGAGTTACGACGCAGAGGAGTTACAGTGCAAAGCTTGGCACCAAGATTCTGTGGTGAATTCCAAAAAGGGATTGACTATATTGGCGATATCATCCAATTTGAAAAAGAATTGCATGAGCATGCAGAAATAGCTAAGTACTTTGGTTATAAACTAAGTATTCACTCTGGAAGTGATAAATTCAGTGTTTTTCCTATTATCGGAAAATACACCGAAGGTCTGCTCCACATTAAAACAGCTGGTACCAACTGGTTAGAAGCTATTCGGGTAATTGCCCAAGTAAACCCAGACCTTTATCGCCGCATGCATGTATACGCGCAAGAACATTTTGAGGAAACGTTGAAATATTACCATGTGACACCTGACTTGGATAGTGTGGTACCACTTGATGAAACATCTGATGCAGATTTGCCAACATATATGGATCATGATGCATCTCGTCAACTGTTCCATGTTACCTATGGTATTTTACTAACGGCGAAAAGCAGTGAATCAGGTGCAGATTTATTCCGTACCGAATTCTTCACGACATTGATGAATAACGAAAATGCCTACAGATCCGCCCTGGTTAAACACATCGGTCGCCATCTGGATTTATTAGGATTATAAGTATAGAGTACCTAAATTGCTTGAAAGCATGAGGCAGATATGAAAGGTATAAGCAAATATGATTGGCTTCACTGGAATTCCAGTGAAACTATTTAAATATCAAGAAAGTGGGGATAAGATGAAGGCATTTATGGATGATAACTTTGTACTGAATAATAAAACGGCAGAAAAGCTGTATCACGAGTATGCAAAAGACTTACCGATTATCGATTACCATTGTCACTTAAGCCCGCAAGAAATTTATGAAAATACACAATTTGAGAATATTACAAAAGTATGGCTATATGGTGATCATTACAAGTGGAGAGCAATGAGAGCAAATGGGGGGTAGAAGAAAAATATGTTACCGGTGACGCCAGTGATTATGATAAATTCTTCGCATGGGCAAAAACAGTACCGCAATTAATTGGAAATCCGCTTTACCACTGGACCCATTTGGAATTAAAACGTTATTTTGGGGGGGTGGAAGAACCCCTTAATGAGAATACAGCACCAGCTATTTGGGAAAAGGTTAATAAACGATTAAACAGTGGAGAATGGAATGTTCGTGACTTCATTGTCAAATCAGGTGTAGAAGTAATCTGTACGACAGATGATCCGGTTGATTCACTGGAATATCATGGAAAAATAAAAGCAGATACTGATTTTAATGTGAAAGTTCTACCAAGCTACCGACCTGATAAAGGGCTTGAAATCAATCGTGAAGGATTCATGGATTGGGTGACTAAGCTAGCAGAAGCTTCTGGTATAAAAATCGATTCTTATCATGCACTTCTGGAAGCATTAGCTAATCGTATTGATTTCTTCCATGAGATTGGCGGGCGTGTTTCAGACCATGCACTCGACAACATGATGTATGAAGAAGCAACTGAAGCAGAAGTAGCGGAAATTTTCATCAAGGCATTGAATGGGGAAAAAGTTTCTTTAGAAGAAGAAAAGAAATATAAGTCATTTACTCTTACCTTTTTAGGGGGGAAAAATATCATGAAAAAGGATGGGCCATGCAATATCATATTAATGCCCACCGAAATAATAATACACGAATGTTTAATCAGTTAGGGCCAGACACTGGCTTTGATTCGATGAATGATACCTTGTTAGCACAACCATTGGTGAAATTACTAGATTCTCTGGATAAAGCAGATGCATTACCAAAAACGATTCTTTATTCCTTAAATCCACGAGATAATGTCACTATTGCAACCATTATCGGAAGTTTTCAAGGCGGTGGTGTACCAGGTAAAATGCAATTAGGTACCGCATGGTGGTATAATGATACAAAACTGGGTATGATCAATCAAATGGAGACGTTAGCAGATATCGGTGTATTTAGTCGTTTTATTGGAATGCTTACTGATTCACGAAGCTTCTTATCCTACACCCGTCACGAGTATTTCCGCCGTATCATGTGTAATTTAATTGGTGAATGGGTGGAAAATGGCGAATATCCTAACGATGAAGAAACACTTGGTAAGATTGTGAAAGATATTTCTTATTATAATGCAAAAGAATATTTTGATTTTTAGTAACTGCATTTTTAAGTGGAGAAGGATATAGAAAAAGAAGGTTGCTTATTCATACCAGCAACCTTCTTTTTGTTCTTCATCCAATTACTTTGATATGGAATTTCCGCTGCCGTGGCCCATCAAATTCACAGAAATAGATACCTTGCCATGTTCCAAGCACCAAACTTCCATTTGAGACTACTAATGTTTGGTTATGACCAACCGTGCTGACTTTGAGGTGTGCGGCAGTATTACCTTCCATGTGTAAATCTTTGGAGTGATCCCACGGATAAACTTCCTGCAGACGGCGAAGGAAGTCTGTTTTTACATCAAGATCGGCATTTTCATTCACTGTAATCCCTGCAGTGGTGTGAAGGGAGGATACAATTACTATTCCATCTTTGACATTTTCCTCACGTAAATAGTTGGTCACCTCTGCAGTAATATCAATCATCTGGTCATGGTGTGTGGTTTTTAAGTTAAATGTCTTTTCCATTTTTATCATCCTTTTTAAAAAGATTTGTTATAAATATTCTACTAAAAAACGTTTCTATGTTAAAATCTTCTGTAGATATAATGAATGAAAGGGAGCGATAAAATGGTAAAAGTAATACATACAGATAAAGCACCACAAGCAATTGGCCCGTATTCCCAAGCAATTGATGTTGGAGATTTAATATTTGTTTCAGGACAAATCCCATTGAATCCTGAAACAATGGAAGTAGTAGAAGGAGATATTGCGGCTCAAACAAAGCAAGTAATGAAAAATCTTGAAGCAATTCTTAGTGAAGCAGGATTAACGTTTGCAAATGTAGCAAAATTCACGATTTACATTACTAATATGGATGATTTTTCCATCATCAATGAAGTCTATGCAACATTCTTGCAAGAACCATATCCTGCAAGAGCAACAGTAGAAGTTAGTAAATTGCCTAAAGGTGTTAAGGTAGAAATGGATGTTATCGCAAAAAAATAAAGTAAGTAAACTTCTAGTCTTGTGAGAGGCTGGGAGTTTTTTGTTGTCTATGGAGGGTTTACTGATTATTAAATTAGGAAAAAGTATAGAAAAGTGTAGAAATTTCTTCCCATAATTTAAAAAATCAATCATACTATAAGAGTAAGAATAATCTTAAAAAGGAGTTAACCTATGAAAAAAATAGCATGGATGCTTGTCGCAGTTTTACTACTTGGACTAGCTATTACTCCCGTTGCTCTAGCAAGTAATGGTGAGGAAGATGTAATTGACGAAAAAAATGGCAAACCGAAATTGGTACTCGGAGAAGCATTATCTGATTCTGATAAAGATAAAGTAAGAGACTTATTAAGCGCAACAAATCCTGAACAAGTGGATGAATATACTGTAACTGCAGAGGATCTGGTTAATTATATTGGAGGAGATCCAAGTTCTAGCATGTATTCTTCTGCAAAGATTACTCGTAAAGATGAAGGACATGGAGTAGTTGTTCAAGTTGTTAATCCAGAGAATATTACTCAAGTAACGAATGAAATGTATGCAAATGCTTTATTAACAGCAGGTGTGGAAAACGCATTGATCGAAGTAGCATCACCTGTAAAGGTTACGGGACATTCAGCATTAACAGGTATTTACAAAGCTTTTAATGTCGATGGAGAATCACTGGACCAGGATCGCATGGAAGTGGCTAATGAAGAATTAGATGTTGCGACAGATTTAGCAGAAGATGCCGGGATTGATCAAGAAAAAGTAAGTGAATTATTAAGTGAGATTAAACGAGAAATAGCTGAACAAAATCCTGCAACAAAAGAAGATGTCGAACGTATCGTAAGTGAACAACTTGAAAAATTGAACATTGAGTTGAGCCCAGAGGATCGAGAAATGCTTACTAATCTGTTTGAAAGAATGCGGGATCTAAATATTGACTTCGGTCAGGTAACAGATCAATTAGAAACTATTGTATCGGATATTCAAGGAAAAATAGATGAAGTAACTGGTGGAGATGCAGAAGGCTTCTGGCAAGGAGTAAAAGACTTCTTCCAAAACCTCGCAAATAGTCTAAAAGGGCTGTTCAATTAAAAAATACAAGAAAGCAATTCACTATATAACTAAACTGCGAAGCACTTCTTTGACAACAGTATTTAGATAACTGTAAATCCAACGCTGCGGAAAAACACTCCCTTTCCTAGGGGTGCGGCTTCAGCTAACTTCGGAAAGAAGGTCACTTTCCAAAGTGGATCTTCAGCTCGCACTGATCCCTCAGGAGTCTCGCATTTTTCCTCCGCTTTGGATAGATCTCTGTTCAAATAAGATGAAATAAGCAATGATATCCATGTGCTAGCTGTCACTAACGTTGTAGAACCCTATTAAAGCGAAGTAAATGGACGGAGCTTTTGCTTACATTCATCATACTTTCAAAATTGTCACTAATTCGCAGTTTGGGTCTACTCTGTTTAGTTTTTTTGAGAACCGCAAAGATTTTATGTCACAAAAAACCGTCATCGTGTAAATACGACGACGGTTTTTGTTATACTAAACGTTTTCTGATAAATCCAGAAATTTGATCAATAATTGTTACGGCAATGATTATGACAAGTAAGATCATGCCAACCTCTTCCCAATTTCGATTCATATAGGCAAAGGTAATCAGTGTACCAATCCCGCCTGCACCTACAATTCCGAGTACAGAAGAAGCACGGACATCAATTTCAAATCGATAGATCGCATAGGATAAAAATTCAGGCAAGACCTGTGGCATAATGCCAAAAAAAGTATTTGCAATTTATTTGCACCACTGGATTCCAGGGCTTCCACTACATTCATATCGATCGATTCAAGTACTTCCGAAAAAAGCTTACCAAGCATTCCAGTCGAACCAATAGCAATTGCCAATACACCAGCAAAAGGATTCGGCCCCACAGCTGCCACGAATATAATCGCCAGCACAATCTCTGGAAAAGCACGTACAGCACCTAAAATCCACATTCCCGCGTTGTTTAACCATTTATTTTTCACCATATTGGAGGCGCATAAGAATGCTAATGGCACTGCAATAATCGCTGCTGCAAGAGAACCAGTGTAAGCAATGAAGATAGTTTCTATCATCATTTCGACTATGGTATCAGTTTCTTCAAATGCAGGTTGGAAGAACTTAGGAATGATGCGGTCGATATTTTCTAAAGTACGAACACTAAAAACAGATTCCCATCTGATACTGATGCTAGAAAAAGTCCAAATATAGATGAGTAAAATAGCGACTAAGGCAATCATTCGTTTTGTTAACTTCATTTTACTTTTTGGTTTCTCTGGAAGGGTTAAAGGTTGATTCCTCATTATATAAGTCCCCCCCTTAACTTTCCGCTTATATAATCAATAATGACAACAACAATGAAAACAATAATGATGATGGTACTGACAGCGGGATAATTCATGAAATTAATTTCCTTATTTAACAATTGTCCAATACCACCTGCGCCAACAAGTCCAAGAACCAAAGATGCACGGATATTGATTTCAAAAACATATAAACTAAATGAAATAAACTGTGGCAGAACTTGCGGGATAATTGCAAAACTAATCGTTTGCAGACCATTCCCTCCTGAGGCCCGAATCGCCTCGGTAGGATTCATATCAATTGTCTCAATTACTTCACTCATTAATTTCACTAGAATGCCTACTGCAAATATAATAAGCGCCATAATCCCTGAAAAAGCACCAATACCAAATAGTCCAACAAAAACAACCGCTAAGATAATATCGGGAACGGTTCTCACAATATTTAACAGGAAACGCATCAATTGATAAATCCATGTATTGGTTGTTACATTATTAGCTGTCAGTAATGAGAAAGGAATACTAATAATAACAGCAATAGTAGTGGCGATAATCGCCATATGTATGGTTTCGAAAAGCTTTGGCCAGACTTGATTCACATAGCTCCAATCAGGTGGAAAGAAGTCACCAACAAGCCCAAATACATTAGGAACCTTCATGAAAAAATCAATGATAAATGATTCGGTTTTGATCGAACTTAGTAAATAAAAACTAATAACTACAATGAGAGCCAGGCTGATGATCAGCTTCGTTTTAAAAGGATAGAGGCCTTTTGGTACATAGGAAGACGATTTATTCAACTTCTTCGCCTCCTCGACGATCCTCATCTCGGATAGAACGGCCATAAATTTCTTCAAATGTTTGCTCCGTTACTTCACTTGCCGGTCCATCAAAGACAACTTCTCCATCACGCATACCGATAATCCGGTCCGCTACTCCATCGCCATATCAATAAAGTGTAAGTTAACAATCGTTGTAATGTTATCTTCCTGATTGATTTGTTTTAAATACTTCATGACTTGATGTGAGGTTGGAGGATCTAAACTTGCTACAGGTTCATCGGCTAATATTAACTTTGGTTTTTGGGTCAAGACACGTGCGATACTGACTCGTTGCTGTTGACCACCACTTAATTCGTCTGCACGATTATAAAGCTTTTCTTCAATATTGACACGTTTTAAATTCTCATATGCTAACAGTTTGTCCTCTTTAGAAAAAATGTTTAAAATGCTTTTAAAGGTACCCGTGTAACCTAATCTTCCAGAGATGACATTTTTTATAACAGTAGAACGTTTTACTAAGTTATAGCTTTGAAAGATCATTCCTATTTTAGTTCGTAGTCTTCTTAAATCTTTTCCTTTTAACTTAAGAATATCTTCATTTTCCACTAATAATGCTCCATTGGTAGGTGTAACCAAACGATTTATACTTCGAATAAAGGTGGATTTACCAGCGCCGGATAAGCCGACAATGACAACAAATTCCCCCCCTTCATTTATTTTTATATTTATATTTCTAAGTCCTTCTGTTCCGTTTGGGTATATAAGTGAGAGCTCTCTAAATTCTATCAATACTCCTGGCCCCCCCTTTCTGTCATATGGAAATAGGAGAGAGCATGCTCTCTCCTGTTTAACCATTATTTAATAATTAGTCTAGACTGATGCTGTCACCAAATTTATTGTAAGTTTCTCTTACAATTTCGTATTCACTATCTTCTGCTTCGATGATCGCATCCCAGTTGTAAACCTCATTCATAATTTTGATCATTCCGTCATCATCGTTAAAGCTTAAGAAGGCGTCCTTAATGCTTTGGACAAGTTCATCACTTAACTCTTCTGTGACAGAAATGGTATCGTTAGGAATTTCTTCGGTGTGGCCAAGGATTCTTGTTTTCTCCATAATGTCTGGATAATCTTCTTCTAAGCTAGTACGTACATCATCAAAGGTTGTTGCCACATCTGCATTGCCTTCGTATACTTCAATCGCTGAGTTATCGTGACCACCAGTTTGATATGCTTCTGAGAAGAATTCCGTTTCTGGATTTTCTACGTCAAATTCATCCATGATTTGTGCAGCAGGGAATAAATAACCACTTGTTGAGGTTGGATCACCATATGCCCATACAGCACCTTCAAGATCTGCTAATTCCTGATAGTCAGAATCGGCACTAACAATATATTGCGCTACATATGTACCACTTCCAAAGCGCTCAGATTTCAAAAGAACTTCTACATTATGCTTATCATTTGCCAATACATATGCAAAGGCAGGAATAAAACCAATTTGTACTTCATTTGTTCCCATTGCTTCTACTAAAGCAGTATAGTTTGTCATTACTTTACCTTCGACAGGAACACCTAATTCTTCTGACAATTTATCAGCTAAAGGTTTCACTGTATCTGCAATCTTGTCAGAATCCTGGGAAGGAACGAACCCCATGATGATTTCCTCAGGCATGTCAGTTGCTTCATTCGCCTCTGCATCATTCGTATTTTCTGCTTCCTCGTTTGTATTCTCTGTTGTATCTGTTTCAGTATCCTCGCCGCTTCCGTTTGTATCTTCGCTTGAACCACAAGCTGCAATAACAAACATGCTTAATAGTGTTACCATTAAAAGTACTAGTTTTTTCATCGATCTTTCCCCCTTGGAAATTTTTGTGTGATACAAGTTCATTATCTATCGAACAATTAATAAAATCTATGAGAATGATAACAATACTAACAGGCTCTTTTCATCGTTCTATAGATTGTCTCTTGCAACGTCAATATATATCGAATAGATAGAAAAATCCATACAATTTACCAAGATAATACAATTTTATAACTACATTTACAAAATTTACATAAGCTTAATACGGATAAATGGAGTAACCGTTTTTAGTTAGATATAATAGAAACTATGAAGATAAGATGGAGGCAAACAATGCGAATTATTATTAACTATGCAGATACCTATCGAAAATCAGTGATGATTGCTTTATTGTTAATGATCGTGGAACTAATAGTGGAGATAATTCAGCCTGTTATCATGGCTAAATTAATAGATGACGGCATTATTGCAGAAGATATGTCGATCATTTATTTGTATGGTGCGATTCTCTTAGGTATTACTATATTAGCCTTTGCGGCGGGTATTGTAAGCTCGTTCTTTGCAGCAGAAGTAAGCCAGGGAGTTGGACATGATTTGCGTCAGGATATGTTTCGTAATATTCAAATGTTTTCGGCAATGAAGATTCAACAATTTGCAACCTCGACATTGCTGACCAGGATGACAAATGATGTTACTCAGGTTCAAAATCTGTTATTTGCCTTTATGCGGATTATGTTGCGCGCTCCGCTATTTATTATCTTTGGCGTTATTATGTCGTTTACTTTAAACGTTTCGTTAGCTATGATTCTGTTAGCTACCATTCCTGTGTTGATGGTGGTGATGTTTTGGCTATTAATAAGAGGCATGAAGTTATTTCGACAAGTTCAGGAACGAATTGATCGGATCAACAAAGTGATTAGAGAAAACCTATTAGCTATTAAACTTGTAAAAGCCTTTGACCGTATCCGATTTGAAAACAAACGATTCTCCCGCGTTAACACTAGTCTTAAGGATAAAAATAAACAGGCTTTATGGGTGATGGAGTTGGTAATGCCGGTTGTTATGCTGATCATGAATATAGCATTGATTGGGTTACTATGGTTTGGTTTTATTGAATTAGAAACGGGTACCGCTCAAGCGGGTGAAGTTGTTGCCATTATTAATTATGCGACAAGAATGTTAGCCTCTTTAGGCGTTTTTTCCTTCTTATTAATGAGTCTTTCGCGAGGCAGAGCTTCAGCGAAACGAATTCAGGATGTGTTAGAACAGTCTGTAGATGACGAGGTGGACATCCAGCAAGATAGGGGGGGAATGGTAAAAGGTGATGTCCAATTTAAACAAGTCTCTTTCCATTATCCTCAGACAAAACACAAAGTATTAGAGAATATAAATTTTCAAGTGAAATCAGGTGAAAAGATAGGTATTTTAGGTGAAACAGGATCTGGAAAGACGACACTGTTACATCTCATACCCTATTTATATCATCCTAGTGCAGGGAATATCTATATAGATGGCTCTAAAATAGAGGAAGTAGGTAATAAAATTCGACGTGATGTAACACTGGTTCCTCAAGAGGGATTCCTGTTTTCTGGCACGATCAAAGATAATATCACATGGGGGGGGAATGAACATCTATCAATCGAACAAGCGGAGCAAGTG
Source organism: Gracilibacillus boraciitolerans JCM 21714 (assembly GCF_000521485.1). GTDB lineage: Bacteria > Bacillota > Bacilli > Bacillales > Amphibacillaceae > Gracilibacillus > Gracilibacillus boraciitolerans. Next base: position 106,207 of record NZ_BAVS01000003.1, read on the forward strand.
GCGAAAGAGGCCCAACTGCATGAATTTATTATGACATTACCGAATAAATATCAAACCATAATTGGCCAAAGAGGAGTCAATTTATCCGGTGGACAAAAACAGCGATTATCGATTGCAAGAGCGTTAGCGGATGATCCGAAAATCCTATTATTAGATGATAGTACCAGTGCACTTGATGCCACAACAGAAATGCGTGTGCTAGAAGCAATTAACAGGAGGGAATGCACCACCTTTATTGTGTCCCAAAAAATAAGTACCGTATTGGATGCGGATCAGATCATTGTATTGGAAAAGGGTCGTATAGTCGGTATAGGCAAACATGATCAATTGGTGCGATCAAATCTACTTTATCAAAAAATGTGGCAATCGCAGCAAAAGGAAGAGGTGATACTTGATGCGTGATAACATAACAGAAGTAAAAGTGCCTCAGCCACCATCAAGACACCATTCACCAGTGGGTAAAAAACCAAAAGTGAAAAATCTTCGTGGAACACTTTTGCGAATATGGGGTTATTTGCAGGCTGATAAGGTAATGCTGTGGATTGTGTTAGGAATGGTGATCATTAGTTCAGCGTTATCTTTATTAGGACCGTATCTTATTGGTGCAGCAGTAGATGTCATGACAGGCAGACAATTTTTCCTTTCTTTTACGACGATTTTAATTATGATAAGTGTGGTATTTATTCTTCACTCCATAACGCTTGCCTTACAAAATTATTGGATGATTAATGTTTCGCAACATACGGTTTATGCCATGAGAAAGGATTTATTTGAGCATGTTTTACAACTGCCAGTCCTTCGATTTCAACAATCACAAAGCGGGGATTTAATGAGTCGTCTCACAAATGATATCGAAAATGTTAGTCGTACTCTTAATACTGCTGTCATTCAATTGTCTACAAGTATATTAACATTAATCGGAACGGTAGTAGTGATGATTTGGTTAAGTCCTGTACTGACATTGCTGACGGTAACGATCGTACCTTTAATGTATTTTGGTATGAAGTGGATTACCAAAAGAACAGGTCATTATTTTAAAGAGCAACAGCGAGAGCTTGGTAAAATGACTGGATTCTGGAAGAAACACTATCAGCCATTCCATGGTGAAGCTTTTTCACCAGGAGCACCGCGTTATAGAACAATACCGTACACATAATGAACAACTAAAGAAGGTTGGCTATTGGGCTCAGGTTTATTCGGGTTTTATTCCTAAATTAATGAACAGTTTAAATAATTTTAGCTTTGCGATTATTGTTGGGGGGGTAGGTGGATGGATCGTCTTATCCACGAATGCTACTTCCATTACTATAGGTGTTTTGGTCGCTTTTACTACTTATTCACGACAATTCACAAGACCATTAAATGATTTGGCTAATCAATTTAATACAATTCTGTCAGCAGTAGCTGGGGCAGAGCGGGCATTTGAAGTTATGGATCAAGAAGAAGAGGAAGTCGATAAAAGCAAAAGAAACGTCAAGCAAGTGAAAGGAGATATTGTTTTTAATAATGTTTCTTTTTCATATAATGAAGAGGAGCACGTCTTACATCATATATCTTTCCATGTAAAACCAGGTCAATCTGTTGCGCTCGTTGGACCAACTGGTGCAGGGAAGACTACCATTATTTCATTACTTGCACGTTTTTTCAAGGAAGATGATGGTGATATTTTATTAGATGGCCAGTCGATGAACTTATTATCCAGCAGCAGTATTCGCAGTCACTTAGGAATGGTCTTGCAGGATTCTTATTTGTTTGAAACGACGATTAGGGAAAATATTCGATATGGTAAATTAGATGCTACCGATCAGGAAGTGGAAGAAATCGCAAAACTTGCGAATGCTCATTCTTTTATTGAAGATTTACCTGAACAATATGATACATTGATAAAAGGGAATGGCCAAGCATTAGTCAAGGACAACGCCAATTAATTGCAATAGCAAGAGCCATGCTTACTAATCCAGCCATATTGATATTAGATGAAGCAACCAGCAGTATTGATACCATAACGGAAATTAAAATTACCGAAGCACTAGAAACGCTTATGAAGGGGGGGAAGACAAGTTTTGTGATTGCACATCGCTTGAATACGATAAAGAAGGCTGATATCATACTTGTTCTAGATGAAGGAAAAATAATTGAAAAAGGTAATCACTCGTCATTGATGAAAGAAAAAGGTTTTTATGCTAATCTTGTGGCAACACAAGCAGGGAATAAGTGATCGATCATATAGTTTTTATACGTTTTGAATATACTATCATACAGAATCAGATATACGGCATGGAGGTGGAATTAGTGACAGAGGGAAAAAAAGAAAAAGATTGGCCACAAGAGAAACAGCGTGTCTTTCGTGTAGTAAAAGAAATAACGAACAAAATATCAAGCTTAAAGTCCCGAGTGAAGCATTTAAAAGATGATGTCATTGATATTAGACGTGATTTTTGGGAAGATGTCACAGTTAACATAGAAGAAATGGATGATAAATTAGAAACGGAAGCCAGCATCAAACAGCAGGCAGAATTTCTCTCAGAACGTGAGCGAAGTCATGGCCAAGTAAGTGAGCGTTTGGACATATTGAATCGATTAAGGGAGAAACCGTATTTCGGAAGAATCGATTTTAAAGAAAACAACGAAGACACAACAGAACCGATTTATATTGGATTAGCTTCAGTAATGGATGAAAATGATGACAATTTCCTTGTGTATGACTGGCGCGCTCCAATTTCGAGCATGTATTATGATTTTCCGCCCGGTCCTGCAAATTATGACACAATTGAAGGGAATATTTCCGGGGGAAATAACATTAAAACGTCAATATATGATCCAAAATGGTGAATTAAAGGGAATGTTTGATACAGGCTTAACAATAGGAGATCATTTATTACAATCCGTATTAGGTAATCAAGCAAATACAAAAATGAAAAGTATCGTTTCGACCATACAGAGAGAGCAAAATCAAATTATTCGTAATGAGAAGTCAAACGTATTAATTGTTCAAGGCGTTGCTGGGAGTGGTAAGACATCAGCAGCATTGCAGCGTGTCGCCTATTTATTGTACCGTTACCGTGAAACGTTAACGTCAGAGCAGATTGTACTTTTTTCACCTAATCCGTTATTTAATAGCTATGTGGCGACCGTTTTACCTGAACTTGGTGAAGATAATATGCAACAAATGACATTTTATCAATATTTACATCGTCAGCTAGATGATAGTTTTCGATTGGAAACCCCATTTGAACAAATGGAGTTTTTTTTACAAAAGAAAGATGAAAACTATCAAGCAAGGGTAGAAGCGATGCACTATAAAGCTAGTCTCGCTTATAAGGAAGTAATCGATCATTTCTTAACAAAGCTAGCTAATAATAGATTGGTGTTTCGGAACATAACATTTAGAGGAGAAACAATCATTCCGAAAGAAACACTAGAAAAATACTTTTATAAAACAGAGCAGGCTTTACCAATACCTGAGCGTTTAGAAAAGGTTTCGAACTGGATTCTATATCAATTTAAGAAATTAGAACATATGGAACGAGAAAAAGACTGGGTCTTAGAGGAAAGTGAATTATTAGATAAAGCAGATTATGTAGATGTTCATGATACCTTACAGGAAGAGAATCGTTTTTCGGAGGATACCTTTGATGACTATGATCGGGAGGAAGAGTTGCTTCGTAAGCGAATCGTAGCATGGAAACTGCGTCCTCTCCGCAAAAAGGTGCAACAGCTTTCGTTTGTAGATCCTTTAAAAACATTTCGTTTATTATTTTCAGATATGGAATGGGTCGATGATCAAGAGGATAAATTGCCACCACAATGGCAGGATATTTGTCGGATTACTGATGAAAACTTAAAGAACAAATATTTAACATGGGAGGATGCTCCAGCCTATATTTATTATGAAAAAAACATTTTAGGATTTGATGCCCAAAGAACGATCCAGCATCTTTTTGTCGATGAAGCACAGGATTATACCCCCCCATTTCAGTTTGCCTTTATGAAGAAGATGTTCCCGGTAAGCAGAATGACACTATTGGGCGATATTAATCAGGCAATTTATGCCCATGCATTACGGGAAGAAACGTTATTGTCTGAGAAATGGCAAGAGAAACATGAAAGAATTGTCTTAACCAGAAGCTATCGTTCGACAGAGCCAATTGTAAATTTTACGAAATCGTTTATGACTAATGGCGATTTAATAGAACCTTTTGAAAGAGCAGGCAACTTACCTGTCTTATTAGAAGTGGAGCAGCAAGAAATGGCAGACGGAACAATTATAGAACAAATAGAACAATATCAAGAGAATGGACACGAAACAATTGCTTTAATAGGAAAAACAATGGAAGAATGCCGGTCGATCTATCGTCGACTCCAATCCCGACTGAAACTAGAATTAATGACACAGGAAGCACATACTTTTGGTAAAGGAATTGTCGTGATTCCTGCCTATCTTGCTAAAGGAATAGAATTTGATGCTGTGATCATCGCCGATGCTTCTGATCAGAACTTTCAGGATACTTTAGAGCGCAACTTATTCTATACGGCCTGTACTCGTGCCATGCATGAGCTTTCCTTATTTTCAATTGGCAAACCAAGTCGATTCATACAAACCATACCAAAAAAACAATACACACACTACAAAATACATCAAATACTAGTAAACAATGATTAAAAAAGCAATTTTCAGGGAATGAGACGAGAGGACAAGTTCTTTGTCCCAGTGAAAGAAAAAAAGGAGGAATTACTTTGGTGAAAAATCTACAATCAACTACAACGTTAAATAATGGGGGGGTGAAAATGCCTTGGTTTGGCCTGGGTGTGTTTCAAGTAGAAGATGGCGAAGAAGTTTATAACTCAGTGAAATGGGCTCTTGAACATGGCTATAAAAGTATTGACACTGCTGCTATTTATCAAAATGAAGAAGGTGTAGGAAAAGCTATTAAAGATTCAATAATTCCTCGAGAAGAACTGTTTATAACATCTAAATTATGGAATGCAGACCAAGCTTATGAGGATGCTATCCAAGCATTTGAGACAAGCTTAGATAAATTGGGATTAGATTACTTGGATCTCTATCTCATTCACTGGCCAGTGCCAGAGCAAAATAAATATAAAGAAGCATGGAAAGCAATGGAGAAGTTATATAAAGATGGTAAAATTCGTGCGATTGGCGTCAGTAACTTTAAAGAACATCACTTAGAAGATTTAATGAAAGATGCTGAAGTAATTCCTACAGTTAACCAAGTTGAATATCATCCACATCTTCAGCAAATAGACTTACATGAATTCTGCAAACAGCATAATATTCAGCTTGAAGCATGGTCTCCACTAAAACAGGGACAAGTTTTAACAGATCAAACGTTAGCAGATATTGCAAAACGTCATGAAAAATCGACAGCCAGGTGATTTTACGTTGGGACTTACAACAAGGTATCATAACGATTCCAAAGTCAGTTAAAAAGCAACGTATTCAAGATAATGCAGATGTGTTTGATTTTGAATTAACAGAAGAAGAAATGAAGTTAATTGCAAATATGAACAAGGAAGAACGAATCGGACCAGATCCAGATGCTTTTAATAAACGATAAGGAAAAGGTGATGGAATATGGACGTAAGATATCCTATTGGAAAATTACAAGTTCCAGAAAAAGTTACATTAGAAAATATTCAAGAATGGCTAAAAGAAATCGAAACTTACACCATTCGATTGAGAGATACTGTTGACTCATTAAGTGATGCGGAATTAAGCAGAACATATCGTGATGGTAGCTGGACAGTTCGCCAACTTGTTCATCACATCGCAGATTCTCAGTTGAACATGTATCAACGTTTGAAGCTGGCTTTAACAGCTGAGAAACCAACTGTACCAGGTTTTGATCAAGAAAAGTGGGCTATTCAACCAGATACAAAGCTTCCTGTAGAAAGTTCTATTAAAATGCTAGAAGGTATAAATGAGCGGATCGTTTCTTTAGGGAATAGTTTAACGGAAGAGCAATTAAGTCGAGCTTTTATTCACCAGAATGAAGGTGAAATAACAGTTGCCAAGAAAGTTGCAAAATTAGCTTGGCATGAAGAGCATCATCTGGCTCATATAAAAATCGCATTATCAGAATAATACAAGATGGATAAAGTAATTACAGAAGGATTTGCCTGTGAAAAATCAGGCTGAAACACTTGCATTCTCCCTCAGAAATGCTTTATCGTATAGTAGAGATAGAAAATTTCTAGGGGGATTTCGAGATGGCTTTTGTAATTCTTGAACCATGTCAGTCTGAGAAGTCGGGCGAATGTACAACCGTTTGTCCAGTTGATTGTATTGAAGAAGGTCCAGACCAATTTTATATAGATCCAGATATATGTATTGACTGTGGTGCGTGTAAAGCAGTTTGCCCAGTCGATGCGATCGAAGAAGAATATGATCTAACACCAGATCAGGAAGTATATTTAGAAAAAGCAGAAGCATTCTTCGGCAATAATTAATAGAGAGACTGAGATAAAAGTGATTTGATTTAAGTAGTAGCTGAACGATGATGCGAATTCTCCGATTAGAATTTGTAATCGTTCGGCTTTTTTGATTGCATAGCAAGAATATAATGCGACATAACTCTTGTGACAATTTTGAAATGGTTTTACCTGCTAAGCAGCCGCTCCGGCTGCCCACTTCCCTTTCCGCGGGTTTTCCTCTCAGCTAACTTTGGCAAGCCAAAGTGGATCTTCGAGTAAAAACATCCCGCAGGAGTGAAAGCGGGCACCTTCGCTGTTTATTTGCTCTACATTTGTTATAATCAGTATTATTTTGAACTTTTTAAAAGGATGATACCTATAAATCAAGATAGGAAGGTCCAATTTCTTTTGCTTTATTATGATCGTTGTGAAGCAGGCTGTCGCATGATAGAAGTGTTCTTTACTCTCGATAAGATTAATAATCCGATTATAGCTCCTGCCACACTGCTGATAAGAAAACCAGGCAAGAATGCAAGTGCACCAACAGAAGTGCCCATTAACAGTTTGGCATATGGAACCGATAATAGTGCACCAATAATCCCCCCCGTGCCAATTATTTCCCCCAACACCAGCAAACACCATCTTCTTTGTCCACCGATATAAATATCCTGCTAGAAGTGCACCAATCATCCGCCTGGAAAAGCTAGCAATGTACCTAACCCCAATAAATTACGTAATAAGCCAATTATAAATGCAATGATAACTGCAGGAATAGGACCAATGTGACAGCGGCCATTACATTTACGGCATGTTGGACTGGATAGCTTTCGCGATACCAGTTGGGAACCATAAAAATTGTGAACCAAGTGTTCCAATTGCAATAAAAACAGCCATAGTGGTTAATAATAGTGTGCGATTCAACTTTTTCCCTCCTTATTAGTTAGTGTAATCATGACCTGAAGGAAAAATAAAAGCCAGATCCTCCAAAAAAAGGACCTGGCTATACCATCTAAATTAGTTTAGCTACTTCCCTCCGCTGGTATCAGCCAGATCAGGTCCTTAAGAGTTAAAAAGCTTTATCGCGCTTTTCTCTCAGCCTATACTGATAGGCACCCCCTAGTAGTGATTACACCTATGAACTTACAGAAAATTTTAACAAAAGGAAAGAAAAAGTCAAGAAGATATTTATTTTGAATTCAAGATAATATATCGTCTATAATAGTTTTAACAGCTTTTTATAATGGAGGAGGATATGCATGATTCTAAAAGGAATTCATCATGTTTCTGCAATCACAGCAAATGCCAAAAATAACTATGATTTTTATACAAATACATTAGGAATGCGCTTAGTTAAAAAAACGGTGAACCAGGATGATCCAAGTATGTATCATTTATTTTACGCTGATGAACAGGGACGACCTGGAACAGACTTCACTTTTTTTGAAATAGTAAGAGCGGGAAACACGTATCAGGGTAATAACAGCATTTCCTTCACTTCTTTACGCGTCACAAGTGATCATGCTCTAAAATATTGGGAAAAACGATTGGATGAATATGAAGTTGTTCATCATGGCATAACCGAAACGTTCCATCGTAAAGTATTGCCTTTTCAAGATCATGAGGGTCAGCGTATCATGCTGGTATCGGATCAATCAAATGAAGGAGTTGCGGCAGGTCTTCCATGGAGCGAAAGCCCAGTACCACAGGAATATGGCATAACTGGTTTAGGACCAGTAAGATTAACCGTGCCCGAGTTAGCACCAACAGAACGCATTTTAGTTGATGTGTTGGGTTTTCGTTCAATTGGCAGCTACCCTGCTAATCAACAAGGACAACCAGACATTCAAGTATATCAAACGGGTGAAGGTGGAACGGGTGCTGAGGTTCACATTGAAGAACGCGACGATTTGGCAAAGGAACGTCCAGGACGAGGAAGTGTGCACCATGTAGCTTTTCGTGTTGCTGATACTGAGGAACTTGCAAAGTGGCGTGATAAAATTAACAAGGAAAGGCTAGCTAACTCAGGGTTAGTAGACCGTTATTACTTTCAATCTCTTTATTTTCGTGAACCAAATGGAATTTTATTTGAACTAGCAACAGATGGACCAGGGTTTATTACAGATGAAGATGCAGATCATCTTGGTGAGAAGGTCGCATTGCCTCCATTTTTAGAAAACAGAAGAGAAGAAATCGAATTGAATTTAGTGCCTCTTCAGACAGATAAATAGCAATCCCCCCTGCAAGCATACTAATTAATGGTGACCGGATAATTATCTGTGCTATACTAGGTTCGGTTAGTATGGAGAGGGGGGGAAATTATAATGATTTTTTTACCTAAAGCAATTTGTTTAGATATGGACGGTACCCTATTAAACAATCAAAATCGATTAACGGAACAAACAGTGGATAAAATACAAGAGATAAGAAAAATGGGCATTCGGGCATTTATTGTCACTGGTCGTTCTTATAATGAAATATTTGATACCGCACCAAAAGATTTAGATTTAGATGGATTTGTTAGTTCCAATGGTATGATTACCTATGTCGATAATCAAAAAATATTAGAGCATTATTTACCAACAGATCTTGTGCAAAAAGTAATTTTGTCTGCCAGAAATCATGCTATTTATTATGAGGTACACCCAAATGATGGTGAGAGACTCGCATTGAAACAAGACCAAACCTATATGAATGACATGATAAACGGAGATAAACCTGATACAGTTGCGACAAGTGAGTGGTTAGAAAGAAAAGCGGCAGTCGCAGATGATATAGCGTGGACTGAGAAATTACCAAATCAAAAATACTCCAAAATGTATTGTTTTCATATTGATCCTGAAGTGATGAAGGATTGGATTGGTGACTTAGAAGAAATGAAAAAGGAAACAGACTTTACAACGTCTTCATCTTCCAGAAATAATGTGGAAATCATGGTGGAGAATGTTAATAAATCAACCGGTATTCAGGCTTTACTAAATCATTTTGATATTAAACCGGAAGAAACCATGGCAATTGGTGACAGCAATAATGACATTCCAATGATGCAATATGTGGGTTACCCGGTAGCAATGAAAAATGCCACACCGCAAATTAAGGCATTAGTGAAAGATGAGACAGAATATACAAACGATAAACAAGGCGTATATCACTATTTGAATCAATTCTTTCAACACAAGTAAATTTTTACTTGTGTTTTTATTTATGTATGTTTTTATCTGTGTTAAAATAAAAAAAACATACAAATAAAGGTAAAACAAAATTGAATTTGTTTTCATGATAGGAGGAAACAGTATGTCACGTTATATGTTTATTATGGAATGTAAAGAGGGGGTCAGAACAGGAATACAAAAAAAGGCACCAGGCAGTTGATCAAGAATTATTATCTGCTTTAACAGAAGTTGGTGTGAGCAATTACAGTATTTTTATGGATGGGACCAAGCTATATGCCTATATGGAAGTGGATGATTATCACCGAGCGATGAAAGAATTGGAGACCAATCCAGCCAATCGTAAATGGCAAGCGTTTATGAGCGATATTTTGGCCATGGATGATAAGGGTGATCCAAAAATGTATCTGATTGATGAAGAGGTATTCCATTTAGAGTAGCAAAACTTGAATTTTTAGCGCTATTTCCATATAGTCAGTAATAGAAACGTTTTGAAGAAGAGAAGGCAGGAGAATTGTATGTTAGTTGCAGAAAGGCATCAACGTATTGTAGAAGTCGTCAATCAGAAGAAAAGTATTCGTGTGTCCGAACTTGCACGACTTTTTTCTGTAACAGATGAAACAATCCGTCGTGATTTAGAAAAATTAGAAAAGGAAAAAAAGTTAGCCAGAAGTCATGGTGGAGCGGTTAGTATTGAGTCATACCATGATGGACCTGAGATCCCTTTCCAGGAACGAGAAGTCATGTACGTGGAAGAGAAAAAGGAGATCGCACAGGAAGCTGTGAAACATATTGTCGAGGCTGATAAAATTTTGTTAGATGCAAGTACAACGGCATGGTATGTTGCGAAGAATTTACCTAATATTCCAATCACTGTATTAACCAATTCGGTGAACGTTGCTTTAGAATTAAGTAAAAAGAACCGGATTACCGTGATCTCGATTGGCGGAACATTACTTGCCCGTTCGCTTTCTTTTGTAGGTCCTTTAGCAGAGCGTTCGCTTGATTTATATCATGTAAATAAGGCGTTTCTTTCCTGTAAAGGAATCCATTTCAAGAACGGCATTAGTGAGTCAAATGAACAACAGGCCAGAGTCAAACAAAAGATGATTGAGATGGCTGATACTACCTATATCCTGGCAGATCGTCATAAATTCCATTTGCAAGCCTTTGCATATGTGACTCCGCTAGCCAATGTGGAACGTATTATTACGGACAGTAATGTAGCTGACCATGATGTAAATGAGTTACAAGAAATAGGATTAGAAGTAATTAAAGCACTGCGTTAAACTTTCTTAACGTAGTGCTTTTTTATGTAACTCAATACAGGAATAGAATCTTTGTAATGATTACATACCTTCAAAAGCATTTTCAAAATTCTAACGAAAAATTACTCTCTTGGACTAAGAGAATTATAGCCATACTAGGTTTATTTTACTATGCTTACAGTTTCCTGATTGACTTTTTCATAGTATAATAAAAGTATAACTTAGGATACTGGATAAACAAAGTTTGGAAAATGACGGAGTGTTGTAGATGTTCACCTATTTTAAAAAATGGAATACCTTGAGAAACCAATTACTTGTCGTTTATCTGATCGTCATGTTTACTGTGTTATTTATTGTAAGCACCATCACCTATATATTAGTAGAGGATTTACTTCAGGATAATGCTGAAGAACAAATTAAACAGACTGTATTAGAATCCTCAGGGCGCTATGATTCCTTATTTGAACAATTAAATATGGTAACCAAACAAATAATAACAAATGAGGATGTGCAAGAAGTCTTACTTAAAGAATCTCAAGGAAAAATGACATCCTTTAATGGTAGACAATCGTTAATAAATACAACTAACTTAATTCAGGCAAATGCAGATGGTATTTACTCATTTGAAATTTATAACAATGAATATCAACGAATTATTCCGATCGATTCTACCTTGTTGTTAGACCGGATCGATCCACGCTGGATTATCCGGGCAAATGAAGAAGGTGGTCGTCTCATTTGGTTAGGAGTAGATCCACTCGATCAAAATTATTTTCTGGTGGGGGGCGGCAGATTAATTTAATCAATAAGAATTTTAGTCATGGCGGATATATCATGACCCAAGTGAATCGTAATTATTTTCAATTAAACCCTAATCAGCAAGAGGATGAAACAAACGAATTTACGATTTTAGTAGATAGTCAGAATGAAGAAATTGTCAGTAATTATCATGGGGGAAGACTTGGCTAAAATTTTAAAGACAGACTCAGAAATAATAATTATTAATCAGCAAGAATATATGATTGTAAAAGAAACATCTGATTTAACAGGATGGACTATGTATATATTATCTCCAGTCAATCAACTGACAGCAGGGATATCTACTGTGCAATCTGGTATTGCAATTGCCGGGATTATTGGACTGGTCATATTTTTTATATGTTCTCTCTTCTTATCGACGTTTATAACGAAACCAATAACCAGATTAACGAAAACAATGAGAAAAGCAGGAGAAGGAGTATTGGCTCATAATCCTGTCGTGAATTCTACAAATGAAATTAATGAATTGAACCAAACCTATAATCAGCTTGCAGCAGAAACTAATTATTTAGTTCAAATGGTGTATGAAAAAGAAATTATAAAAAACAGGACGGAATTAAAGGCACTGCAAGCTCAAATTCATCCACACTTTCTTTTCAACACTTTAGATGCCTTGTACTGGTCATTAGATGAACGAGAGGAAGAAGACCTTGCAAACGTCGTATTGGCGATGTCGGAGTTATTCCGCTATACCATTACTAAAGAAAATCAAGATGAATGGGTAACGATAAAGGAAGAATTAGAGCATATTGATCGTTACATGAAAATTATGAGAATGCGCTTCGGTGATCGGCTAAATTGGGAGAAAGATGTTGACTTTGATTGGCTATATGTCAGAATGCCAAAACTAATGATTCAACCATTAGTAGAAAATGCTATTTTACATGGGGCAGGAAATGTTACGGGTCACTGTCATATCACAGTAAAAGTTGAAAAAGTTCAAGATGCAGATCGGCTAAAGATAACGGTCACAGATAATGGACCGGGAATGAGCAAGGAAAAAGTGTCAGAAGTGAAGGAACTCATGGAAGGTAATATTAGACAACACAAACATCATGGTTTAGCTTTGCAAAATGTTCAAAAACGCTTGAAGTTGTTTTATGAAATGGAAACAAACGGAGATATTAACATTCTTAGCGAAGAGGGCAAAGGGACAAAGGTAAGCTTTGAAATTCCAGTATAAGAGGAGGTAGAACCATGAATAAAAAGGTGATTCTTGTAGTGGATGATGAGCCTCGAAGTCGGCAAGGGATAAGAAAAACGATTGAGCGATTAGCATTTGATCAATATGAAGTTATTACAGCGGAAAATGCAGCAGAGGCATTAAATCGTATTGATAATGAGAAAGTACACGTACTCATTACGGACATTCGAATGCCTGAAGTTTCTGGATTGGAACTATTGAAACAATTAAAGGAAAAGGCGCAGGACCCAGTTGTGATCGTAATTTCTGCATACTCAGAATTTGAATATGCTCATGAAGCATTAGAGCTGGGAGTTGTTAATTATTTACTTAAACCGATCGCCAAGGAAAAGCTAATGGATGCCATTGAAAAAGCAGTAGATATAGAGAAACAAAGGGAAAAAACAGGTATGTTTAATAAGATTTTGGATGATAAATTAATAGAAATGCAGGAGTTAACTAAATATAACCGAGCGGTTCAGCAGGCAATAGAGTACATTGATATGCATTTCGAACAAGAGTTAACCTTAAAAGAAGTAGCAAATCAGGTCCATCTTAATCCAAGTTATTTAAGTGCTTTATTTAAAGAGGAACTGCAAATTACCTTTAGTGAATATGTAACAAGAAAGAGAATACAAGAAGCGAAAAAATTATTACTTTCAACAGATTTAACAGTATCAGAAATAGCAGAAAAAAGTGGTTATCAAACTTCTAAATATTTTATCAAACTATTTAAACAGTTTGAAAACACAACACCGAATGGATTTCGGAAACAAAATGTAAGCGATTCCTAAAAAAAGTGGTATTTTACCTAATCACTGTTACCTTACGGATTAATGCCCTCAGTGCTACACTTATAATTGTAATAAAAACTTATACTAAATAGGGGGTTTTCACAAATGAAAGGTGCATGGTACAAAGTATTATGTTCGTTCGCATTAGTATTATTATTCGCGCTTGCAGCATGTGGCGGAGATTCAGAGTCTGAACAAGAAGCAGGTGGAGAAAACACGGATGCAGAGTCCACTACTGAAGGAAATGAAAGCGATTCAGATGGAGAAGAAAAAACAATTGATTTTATGCATTTATGGCCGGAAGGAAGCTCCAAACAACATCATGATATTGTTAATGGCATCATTGAGGAATTCGAAGCGGAAAATGAAAACGTAACCGTAGATGTAGAAATTTTAAGTAATGAACAGTATAAAGAAAAACTTAAAGTCTTATCAACTTCAAACGAATTACCTGATGTTGGCATGACTTGGGCAGCAGGCTTCTTGGAACCATATGTAAGCGGTAATATGTTTGCTTCCTTAGATGACCTTTTAGAAGGTCCGCTTAACGATATGTTTGTACCTGGTACTGCGGAAGCATATGCACTTGATGGCACAACATATGGTTTACCATTAGAATTAAATATTACACCACTTTATTATAATCAACGTATTTTTGAGGAAAATGGTTTGGAAGCACCAGAAACATTTGCTGAATTAAAAGAAGTTGTGCAAACATTGGTAGATAATGGTGTCACACCAGTTGCTCTAGGTAATAAAGATCGCTGGACAGGTTCAATGTGGTATATGTACCTGGCAGATCGAATCGGTGGAGCAGAATTATTAAATAATGCGATCCTTGGTGAAGCGAGCTTTGAAGATCCTGCTTTAGTAAAAGCAGCAGAAGAGGTGCAAAATTTAGTGGATACGGGAGCATTCTTAAATGGATTTAATGGTTTAGGTAATGATGAAGCTAAAGGTTACTTCTTAAATGAACAAGCAGCAATGTATTTAATGGGATCTTGGGATTTACCAGAATTCACAACAAGTGAAGAAAATTCTCAAGAATTTAAGGATTCAATAGGCTATATAAAATTCCCAGCAGTGAAGGTGGAGAAGGTAACCGTGACAGCTTTGTTGGCGGTCCTGGTGTAGGTCTCTTTGTTGCAGAAAATTCTGATGTAAAAGCAGAAGCGAAAGAATTTGTTTCCTTCTTTGTACAAAAGTGGGGCGAACAATCTGTTGAAAAAGCTGGTGTTATCCCAGCAACTAAAGTGGATACAGAAAGTGTAGATTTACCACAAATGTATGTAGATGTATTAAATGACTTAAACGAGGCATCTAATATCACATTGTATGCAGATGTACAGTTAAGCGCTGCTGCAGCTGAAACACACTTGGATATGATCCAGGCATTGTTCGGTGAAGCAGTAACACCTGAAGAATTTGCGCAAATCATGAAGAAGCTATATCTTCAGAAGAATAAATAAAAAGGTGCAAAAGGACATATTTCAAGAATGAATATGTCCTTTTCCTTCCTTAAATATAAATATATTTAGAAAACCAAAAAGGGATATTTCGACACAAAGGAGCAATAACGATGAACAGAGTAATGTCAAATAAGGTAGTCATTGCTTTATACGTTCTACCCGCTCTCATTTTAACCTTGAGTGTTATCTATGGTCCAATGGTGATTACAGGGTATTATGGGCTGATGGAATGGAACGGTATTGGCGAAATGACATTTATAGGATTGGATAACTATAAAGAATTAATTCAGGATAGTAATTTTTGGGAGAGTGCTTGGCATTCTTTCCTGTTAGCGATATTTTCAACATTAAGTTTAGCTGGATATCTTGTTGTGTCCTTAATATTAGCAGGTAAGATAAAAGGTTCCAATATATTGAGGAAAATTTACTTAATTCCTATGCTTTTATCATCTGTTGCGATTGCGCAACTATGGGTAAAAATATATGATCCGAACAATGGATTGTTAAACAGCTTTTTAAAAGCTATTGGAATGGAGCAGCCACCCGTTTGGTTAGCAGACACCGATTTAGTTTTATATGCAATTTTTGTTGCGATACTTTGGCAATATGCAGGGTTTTATATCATTATTTATTATGCTGCGCTCAAAGGAGTTCCCGAAGAATTAATTGAAGCGGCACGTATTGACGGTGCTAGCCCTATTCAAATTGCTTATAAAATTAAGGTTCCATTAATTTCTGGTGTAATTAAAGTTACGATTGTTTTAGCAATTGTTGGATCACTAAAATATTTTGATTTAATTTATGTTATGACTGGTGGAGGGCCAAATGGTGCTAGTGAAGTTATTGCATCATATATGTACAAAAAAGCATTTGATACTTTTGATTTCGGTTATGGCAGTGCAATTGCCTTTTTCCTATTAATCATAACATTGATTGTGACATGGATTACCCGTAAACTCACTACATCTAAAGATGAACTTCAATATTAGGAAGGATGGAAGACAAATGGCTCAGATTCAAAATGAGGCTGCGAATGAAAAGAGTGTATGGATAAGAATTGGAATGGTTTTTCTCTACATTTGTTTAATCATCGTAGCCCTTTTTCAAATATATCCGTTAGTATGGCTGGCAATGTTCTCCTTAAAAACAAATACAGAAGTGTTTGGTTTATCCCCCCCATTTTCTTTACCACAAGATCCACAGTGGGTAAATTACTTAAACGTGTGGGAAAATGGAAATATCAATATCTACTTTCTAAATAGTGTATGGATAACAATTATATCTGTAGCATTAACCTTGTTATTTGCAAGTTTTGTTACCTTCGCAATAACTAGAATGAATTGGAAACTGAATAAATTGACGTTAGGCTTGTTCATGGTAGGACTAATGGTGCCTATTCATTCTGCTTTGATTCCACTGTTCGCTTTTTTCTTGGAATTGAATATCATTAATCATCCATTATCTTTAATTTTGGCCTATACGGCATTTAACTTACCGTTAACAATTATGATTTTATTAGGCTTTTATTATACGCTACCCAAGGAAGTTGAAGAAGCAGCAGTTGTGGATGGCTGCTCTGTACACCGGATTTTCTTCCAGATTACTCTTCCAATGACAACTCCAGTAATAGCAACAACAGCTATTATTAACATGATTTACAATTGGAATGAGTTTGTTTTTGTTAATACGTTTATTAGCTCGGATAAGTGGAAAACGCTAACAGTAGGTATTCAGAACTTTATTGGTCAATATTCAACTGACTGGGGGGGTGCAATTGGTGCTACATTAATGATCAGTATCATTCCAGTATTGATCGCATTCCTGGTCTTAAGTGATCGCATAGTTGAAGGTATTGCCGCAGGATCGGTGAAAGGCTAAAATAAGTTGCGGCATAACTTCGATTTACTGAGTAGTCATTTTGAAATTTATATTAGGAGTAACAACCGCTTCGGCTTGCCCACTTCGCTTTCCGGGGAGGCGTGCTCTTCAACTAATTTATTAAAAAACACTTGACCTTTTCATGTGGTCAAGTGTTTTCTTGTATAGCTTCTCTTTTTGCCTCAATTTTTTTAAAAGCATGATAACTTGTCCCCCCCATAATAATATAAGCCACTAAACTTCCACCAAAAAAGAAAAGCGTTCCAGGAAATAATGACATGACATATATGGTAGCAGCTGCACCAATTACCATTGAGAAGTTATGTAAAGGATGAATTAACATGACAAGAAATGAATTTTTCCAAACATCGATAAAACGTAAATCATAATGTACAAAGGTTGGGATGATATATAACAATGTTAAGGATATTGCCACCATGAGAATATATAATGGTATCTTAATAACATCATAAAAACCACCTTGGTTTAACTCAATGAACTGAAAATTAGTATAAAACAGGAAAATAATAACTAAGATTACTAAACCAAATAAATTACTTTTAATAAATTCCTTTTTATACGTTTTCCAAAATAAAGAAAATACTGGTTCGTCTATGTTACCAATAATCCATTGTCTAATTAAAGTGAACATAGCCACAGTTGCTGGAAAAAAACCAAATATACCCAGACCAACAATGGTAAATGCTATCCATAAAATATTGACATAAGCAAAACGAGTAATCCACTCGGTTGCTGCAAATAATGAGTTTCGCATGTTTTCTCTCCTAACATAGTGATATATCTATTTTATCATAACTGAGGCAACATAAAAACATTGACGTTAAACTATGTGTGAGAACCTCCAGATAGTATGTTTGTTGATAGTTACTCTAAAATAAATAGCCTAAAACAAAACGGATTTCCCTGTAACAGTTATTAATAATTTGCAATAACTAAAAAAGAGAAGCAATAGAAAATTTCTACGGCTTCTCTTTACATTTATCCTTTTACTGAGCCCATCATACCAGCAACGAAATGTCTTTGCATCAAGAAGAAGACGAGGGCCGTTGGTAATGTTGCAATTACGATAGCTGTCATGATAACGCCATAATCAGGTGTATAACCTGCACCTAAATTAGAAATCAATAGCGGTATTGTCTGTTTGCTTGGTGACTGTAAAACAACTAACGGCCATAAATAATTATTCCAGCTATTCATGAACGCAATAATGCTGCCGCCGCATAGGTTGTTTTCATTGTAGGTAAATAAATTCGGAAAAAGATACCGAGTTCACTTAACCCATCAATTCGACCCGCTTCCACTAATTCTTTAGCAAACATCTTTGTATTCTGTCTGAAGAAGAAAATGAAAAATGCAGTAATTACAGTCGGTAAGAAAGCAGCAGCTAATGTGTCCAAACCAATTAATGGAGCATTATCAGATATTTGACCAAAAAGACGATACAAAGGAATCATGATCGCTGCAAATGGAATCATCATCGATAAAATCAAAATGTTGAATACCATATCCTTCCTTTTTGAACGATAGATTTCAAAGCCATACCCTGCTAAAGATCCGATTAGTAAGGTTAAGAAGGTTGTGATCACAGCAATGATTAGTGAGTTCCCTATGGCTGTACCAATTTGTGTTTGCTCCAATAACTTTTGGAAGTTTTCTATAAAATGTGTGCCAGGAATCAGACGGCCTTTTGTTACGTCCACTGATTTATTTGTCATACTAACTAGCATCCATAAGAATGGAAAGATAGAAACAATTGCTGCCATACTCAAAAATAGGTAGATAAAAACTCGCTTTAATTTTTTCAATCTCGATCACCTGCCACTTTAAATTGAATGAAGGATAGGACGATAACTATAATAAGAATCACGTAAGAAACAGTAGATGCATAACCAAAGTCTGGTGTATATTCAAATGATAAATTATAAATATACATCGATATTGTCATTGTTGCGTTACCAGGACCACCACTTGTGATGTTCATTACCTCGTCAAATAATTGCAGTGTGCCAATCGTTGAGACAATTGAAGTAAAAAGAATGATTGGCTTTAATAATGGAATGGTAATAAAGAAAAACTGTTGAAGTGCAGAAGCACCATCAATTTTAGCTGCTTCATACATCGACTTATCTACGTTTTGTAAAGCGGATAAATAGAAAATCATATTATAACCAGTCCATCTCCATGTAATCGCAATAATAATGGTTATTTTTGCCCAAAAAGGATCAGACAGCCATGCAATTGGATCAGAAAGAAGATTTAAACTTATAAGAAAATCGTTTACTAATCCATCGTTTCCAAATAGATATTTAAAAATTACTGCATATGCTACAAGTGAAGTAACTGCAGGTAAGAATATTGCTGTCCTAAAAAAGCCTCTAAATTTTAATGTAGGGTCATTTAATAACACGGAAAATACTAATGCTAACACAATCATAATAGGTACTTGGATTAATAAGTACAGGATGGTATTGGTTAAAGCAGTAATAAATGTCGGATCATTAAATAATCTCACATAATTATTTAATCCTATAAAGTCTAAATTAGCTCCCATTCCTGATTGTAAGGAAAGAATAAAAGCCTGTACCATAGGATAGAAGTAAAAAAGACTGATGCCAAATACAGATAATAAAATGAATATCCAACCAATGTAGTTCTTTTTAAAACGTTGTGTAAGTGTAGGTTTAATTGTACTTGTAACTTGACTCATGACGATCCCCCTCATCATTCACTAGATTCACTCTCAATCATCTTCATATAGAAGAGAAAGCCCAAGGGAGGGTTAACTCTTCTCATAAAGATAGAGAGTATCTCCCTAAGGGCTCTTTATTACTTATTTAAATTGATTTTCAGCTTGTGCCTGAGCATCTGCTAAAACATCTTCTAAGCTCTTGCCATTTAAATATTGTTGTAATTCTGCTGAAAGAATATCTTCAATTCCATAGGTATTCATACCATAATCAACCTGTGGAATTTCTTCCATCCATTGAGAAATATCTTGGATAACTTGTTGGCCACCGAAGAATTCATTCTCATATTGGTAGGCATCTCCTTCAGAAGCTGGTTTATAGGTACCAATTGCGCCTACTTCTGTTAATAATTCCTGGTAAAAATCTGCGTTAGAACCAAACGTACTTCCAAGGAATTCTGCTGCAGCTTCTTTACCATCAATGTTTAACACATACCATGAGCTACCACCTTGGTTTGAAGCGTTTTTAGCTCCATCCATATCTAAACGAGGCGTTGGTGCTGCTGCCCATAGACCTTTTTGAGATTCTTCCGCTTCTATACTTGCCGCAATCCAGTTACCGGCAGGAACGGATGCAACGTCGCCACTGTTAAATGCTGCTAAATATTGACTCCAGTCAGAAACTAATTTAACTAAATCATTATTCATTAATTCTTTATAATGTTGTAATGCTACTTTTAAAGGTTCATTATCTACAAGGTTAATGGTGCCATCTTCTGTCGTATACCATGTACCAGTTGTTTGCATCATCACACGCAAAATACCTAAATCGTTTGGATCAAGTGCAAGCATCGGATGACCTGTTTTTTCTTTTACATCCTTAGCAATTTCAACAAATTTTTCCCATGTAATATCAACTAAATCTTCTTTTGAATATCCTGCTTCTTCCAAATAATCCGTACGATAGAAGAAACCAGTTGCACCATTATCAAATGGAAGACCATACTGTTTTCCATCAAAGCTTGTTGGTGGAATTTTATATTCTGCAAAATCACCTGTTTCGAAATAATCACCAATTGCATAGAAAGCATCTGGATAAGATTGCAAGAAACTTTGTGCACGTTGGTCCTCAATTAATACAATGTTAGGCATACCTTGCATCGTACCTGAGCTTAAACCAGTGTTTAGTTTTTGTACGATATCGTCTTGAGCATTTTCAATAATTTCCATCTGAAAATCTTCATTTTCATAATGTTCTAATGCTAAGTTTAAGGCTGCGATGTTGAAATTAGGATCCCACGCCCATGCTGTGATTTCAGCACCTTCATCACCTGAAACTTCTTCATCTTCATCGTTACCACTATTTGCACTGTCTGTTGAATCTGAATCGTTATCCTCTCCACCAGCACATGCTGCTAATACCATAGCTGTAAACAGCGCTATCATCAGAAGCCAAAATTTCTTTGATAATGTTTCTTGCACTATAAAAACCCCCCCTATAGATTTATATTCAGCATTGAAATCGTTTTCAACACTGTAACGTAATTGTAACAAATAAAACAAAGAAGCTCTTGCACGATCTTTAGTAAAAACTAAGACTATTTTTAGAATGCACAAAGCTTCATGAAAATATAAGTATTATTTTTATGTTTGGTACTTTTTTTAGATAGTGAATATTATCAGTTATTTATTGGAAGTGTAATTACTACTTTTGTTCCTTGTGTTTCCTCACTCTCTATTTCTACACCATAATCCTTTCCGTATAATAATTGAATGCGTTCATGCACATTTTTTACTCCAATACCACTAAATAATTGCCGTTTCTCTTTTGTTTTAATGGTCTTGTTATCAAGTTGATCAGATACCATGCCATCGCCATTATCGATTACCTCACATATCAAATGATTTTCCCTATTTGCAATCAATACTTGAATAAAACCTGATTTTTTCTTTGTGAAAGCATGAAAAAAGGCATTTTCTATAAATGGCTGGATCACTAATTTTGGCAAATACAGTTCTAAACAGTCTGGTGAAATTAAGTAATTAACTTTAATACGGTCTCCGTAACGCGCTTGGTTTATCTGTACATAGCTCTTTAAATTTTCTAATTCTTGCTTTACAGTAATCCTTTCATCTACATTACTTAAAGAATTTTGGAGCAATGATATAAAGGAATCAATCGTATTCGAAGCTGTTTCTTTTTTCTCCTGCCGTATCATAAATTTGATCGAAGCCAACGTATTATAAATGAAGTGAGGATTAATCTGATGCTGTAATGCTTCTAATTCGGCCTTGCGTTGTTTTTCCTGGGTAGTCATCAAAATTTTTACATAATCTTGTAATTCATTCAGCATATAGTTAAAGGCTTTGGCGATTTTTCTTGTTTCATAGCCGCCTGTTTCTTTTAACGGTTTATTAAACTGGTATCTTGCCATATCTGATATCTGCCGCACAAGTTTACTGATTGAAACCGTCATTTTACGTAAAATAAGGAAAGCAACTAAGACAGAGAGGCCCACAATGGCGATGGCAATCATGACAATTTCTTTTGAGTTAATGACATTATCTGCAACAACTTCCTGATCAATTAAATTGACAAGATAAACATCCATGCTTGGGATGTACTGAGACAGAAATACATAGTCCTGTCCAAAAACATTAACTCGACGATATTCTAATCCCTTGCCATCGAAACCTTCTGCATAACTTAAAAGTTCTATAGAGGAGTTACCAATAAGTTCTCTCTGATTGCTAGAGACAATTTTCCCTTTTGGTGTTACTAATAAGACATTATTTCCAGCACTCGTATAGCTTTCATAGAATTCTCTTAAATCAGATTCTGTTAAAGAGAAAAACAAATAGCCATATATGTAATCAGATTGCAGTTTCAAGGCTTTTGATGCAATGATCATCGGAACTCCATTGGTCACTTTTGAATCTTCAAATTGATAGACAATATCATTGTTACTCGCTTCAACACGGTCTATAATTTCATGATTTGCCAGCAGTTCACTGTTTACTGGCCATTTAACATAATTCATATTAAAAAGGTCTTGCTTATTGCTTAAAATTACCATATTTGCATCATTAGGATCAACTTCGGCAAAGATCCGGTTCATTTCATATGTCATATGATAATAATAAGTGGATTTTTCAACGGCAGTATCATGATCTGCTAGTAATAGCTGCTTAATGGTTCCATTTGTATCCACTTCTATTGATGCTGAAACAATAGAATTGGTGAACGAGTTGAACCTTTCTGTAATCTGGTCCATAATTTTTGAATTGGTAATACTAAATGTATCAAGAAAGAGATTAGTCGACATTCGAATACTGTTATAGGTGATCATGATGGATACAGCGATAACACTGATTACCATGACCAGAAAGATTTTTATGAATAAGTTATTTGCCTGAATAATGCGAATGAGTTTCTTCATATTAGAAACAGCCTCAATTCTGTTGTTGATTTACTTTGCGAAAGGTGCTAGGTGATGTGTTGGTGATTTTTTTAAAAACCTTTGTGAAATAACTTGGATCAGAATATCCAACTGCTTCACTGATAGCAGAAATAGACATATCCGTGGATGCCAACATGTTTATCGCGTTTTTTATCCGAACGTTATTTAAATACTCACTAAAACCCTCTTTATGGTGTTTACTAAAGTAACTGGATAAATAAGATGGATTGAAATGAAAATGTTTAGCTAATGTACTTAATGTCAGGTGATTGTCATAATGTTCTTCAATGTAATCTAACAGTAATTGAATATTTGACATTGTTTCACCCGTTTCAGGTGCAACTTGTTTCTCAACTTTAGATAGAAATGAATCAAAGATAGAGATCGCATCCCGTACATGAAAAGCATCATTAATTTCCGTAAAGTACGCATACTTTTCTTTTTCAAGCTCCTTAATGTTATAGTTCATGTTACCGAGTAATACAATAATATTGAACGTAATGTTCTCTAACCAGGATTGAAACTCAAATACATCTGTATCATAGCGATTTGATAATATTCCTATATGTTCATTTAAGTAGATGAAGGCTTCCTGAAACTGCTTACGTTTGAATAAATAAATCAGATGATTTAAGTCAAAGCTTACCCGTTCGTCAATTGGATCAGGTAATTCATCATAAGAAAGAATACGACGATCAGGCAAATAAAAATGATATTGCTGTATTTTCTTATGATTATTTTGATAAACCTCCTGCAACTCTCGTAATGAGCGAAATGGAGCACTGATAATCCACTTTAATTGTTTAGCGGCAATTCTCTTATCACTATGATTAATTGCTTCTTTTATCGGTTCAATCGACTCTTCACTGAAATTAACAATGTATAAAGCACTATCTTTTTTTATAGGGATATGATATAGATTGTCGATGTTTAAGTAGTATTTTAATTGTTGTTCTATGATTTTTTGTGATAATTGGTTATCCGTCCTTTGATTCCAAAAAGCCTCCACAAGCACATAGTTGCATTTCTCAAATTGTTCTTGGACATAATCCATTTCTCTGTTCGATTGATATCCTTCAATAATTTTTAACAGAATATTCTCTATTGAAGGGTGTGCTTCATTGATTGGCAGTGATTTTTTTGAGACTGTGTCACTCTGTTTAAGGTCTGCAAAAGTTCTTCAGTATTTAGCTTAGGTTTTAAGATATAATCAGCAACGCCGTTTTGAAAAGTTTGTTTGACATAATCAAAATTCTCAAAACTGCTTAACACAATTATTTCGGTTTCCGGATAGAATTCCTTTACGTTTTTGACGAGTTCGATTCCATCCATCCCCGGCATAACAATATCTGTAATGAGTATATGTGGATGATCACTAGCCATCAATTGCATTGCCTCTTCTCCGTTCGAGGCTTCTCCAATAATTTTATATCCTTCATTTTCCCATTCAATATAATTTATGATACCCTGACGGATTAACATTTCATCGTCTACTATTAATACCTTATAAAATTCTTGCATAGATAAGGTAGACCTCCCTCTATTTGCTGTAACATTCAAATAAGATTTGACTGCATTCATTACCTTTTGTATTTTCTATCATATCAAACCATTTTATTTAGAGCGATAGAATATTAAAAATAGTAATGGAATACATCGTTCCATGATACTTGTTCGTATAGGTTAAGCAAATTCTTTTTCATCTTCATAAAAGGAGCGTATAATGTAGTTTGAAAGCGTAATCAACATATGAGGAGTGGGACATCAGTATGACAAAAGTAGTAATTACAGGTGGAAGTGGTCTTTTGGGTCCTTCTGTGGTTCAGGAATTTCTTGACCATGGTTATGAAGTGTTAAACGTTGATCAAAAGCATCCAGCAAACCCTTTATGTAAAACAATTATTATGGATTTAACAGATTTGGGAGAAGTGTATGGGGGGGTGTTAGAAGGAGCAGATGCAGTAGTGCATTTAGCAGCGATTCCAGTAGCATATTCTCATCCGAACGAAGTAACGTTTAGAAATAATGTCATGTCCACTTATAATATTTTAGAAGCTGCGGGAGCGTTAGGAATTAAAAAAGCAGTGATTTCCTCCAGTGAAGCCTCCTATGGTTTTGTCTTTACCAAACATAACCTAGAACCATTATACGTGCCAATTGATGAGGAGCACCCAAGATTTCCAGAGGATTCCTATGGATTATCTAAAATAATAAATGAACAAACAGCAGAAGCGATTCATCAACGGACAGGCATGCAAATAGTGTCATTACGACTTGGTAATATTATTGCGCCGCATATGTATGCGAATTTTCTTGATTTTATTCATAAGCCTGAGTTGCGAAAACCAATTCTATGGAGCTATATTGATGCACGTGATGCCGCGACAGCTTATCGCTTAGCGGTAGAAAAGGGTGAAATAGGAATCGCAGCGGTAAATATCGCTGCTGACAACTCTAGTATGGATATTACCAGTATGGAATTAATGGAAACCTGTTTTCCAAACGTAGTCGATTTTCGTGAACCAATACAAGGTTATGAAACCTTATTAAGTAACAAAAAGGCGAAAGAGGTATTAGGTTGGCAGCCTGTTCACAACTGGCGTGATTATGTCAATATTAATGAGGAAGAATAGAGAAGGAGAGATTTTATGCAATACCGTCAATTTGGAAAAACGGATATGAAAATTAGTGAATTAAGTTTTGGAACATGGGCAATAGGTGGTTCATGGGGGGGAAAAACGAATGATGAAGATGCCTTAAATGGACTTGCACGTGCCATGGATGCTGGTGTGAACTTTTTTGATACAGCAGATGTCTATGGTGATGGACGCAGTGAAGAATTATTGGCAAAGGCAACGAAGGGTAAAGAAGATAAAATTCATATTGCAACTAAATTTTGTCGTGCTGGTGATATTAATGATCCAAAAACCTATTCGGAAGCATCTGTCACTGAATATGTAGAAAATAGCTTGCGACGGTTGCAACGTGACCAACTTGATTTGATACAAATTCACTGTCCACCAATTGAAATATTGCGTGATGGAGCAGTGTTTGAAGTGTTAGATAAATTACAACAACAAGGGAAAATTCGCCACTATGGGGGGGTAAGTGTGGAGACAGTAGAAGAAGGTTTAGTATCAATGGAAAACCAAAATGTTGCAGCATTACAGGTTATCTTTAATATTTTCCGGCAGAAACCTGTGACCGAATTATTTCCAGTCGCAAAAGAAAAGAATGTTGGAATTCTGGCAAGAGTTCCATTGGCAAGTGGTTTGTTAACTGGTAAATTTTCAACAGATCATAAGTTTGAAGAAGATGATCATCGTCAATTCAACCGAAATGGTGAAGCCTTTAATGTGGGTGAAACTTTTGCCGGTCTGCCTTTTGAAAAAGGGGGGTAGAGTTAAGCAGACAATTAGAATGGATTGCAGAAGGGCGTGGTAATATGACACGTGCTGCGTTAAAGTGGATATTAAGCCATGATGCTATTTCATCTGTGATTCCAGGATTCAAAAACGTGAAACAGATTGAGGATAATCTAGCAGCTGTGAATGTGCCCGAATTCTCAGAACCAGAATTAACAAAATTAGCGTCTTTTTATAAAAATGAAGTTCACGATCATATTCGCGGACCGTATTAAAAAACGAGGGATGGATTTTTTCCATCCCTCGTTTTTATACAAAAGAGAAATCTTTAGAAAAGAAGACACAAACTGTGAACTAGAGACAATTTTGAAAATGTGATAAGTGTAACGCAAAAGCTCCGTCCATTTACTTCGCTTTCCGCGGGCACGGCTTCAACTTCCTCGGAAAGCAAAGATCGCTTTCCTGCGGGATTTTCAGCTCGCGCTGTTCCCGCAGGAGTCTGCGTAAATGGATTACGCTTCAATTGTGTTCTACAACTTTAGTGACAGTTAACTTATTGATATCACTACTTATTTCATCTTATTCGAACAGAACTCTACCCAAAGCGGAGGAAAAATGCGAGACTCCTGAGGGATCAGTGCGAGCAGAAAATCCACTTTGAAAAGTGCCCTTCTTTTCAAAGTTAGCTGATGCCGCACCCCCCCTAGGAAAGGGAGTGTTTTTCCGCAGCGTTGGATTTACAGTTATCTAAATACTGTTGTCAAATCAGTTACTTCGCAGTTTCAATATACTATGAACGAATGAAAATTAGATCATCAATTGGAGGAAAATGATGTTGATCATGGCAACTACTTAATGACCAGTAAAGAATATGGTATACTTAGTAAAGTATATTAAGAAAGTTGGGAAAAAGATGCAACGTGGAAGTTTTCAATGGATGAAATCATTAAATAAATCAATTATTTTAAATAAAATCCGTTCAGAAGGATCGATTTCCCGAGCGCAAATCGCAAAGGAAACACAGCTTACACCACCGACCGTTGGGACGATAGTGAAAGAATTGTTAGAACAAGGTCTTATTAAAGAAAGCCAGTTAGGAATTTCACAAGGTGGCAGAAAACCAACATTGTTGGTATTAAATACAAGCGGATTTCACATAATTGGTATAGATGCAGGTCCAAGTGATGTTCAATTTGTTATTTCTGATTTGTCGGGGGGGAAAATTGTGGATGAGCTTGAAAAACCTGTAGAGTTCGGTATCGATGAAGAAAACTTTCTCCAAATGCTTGTGTCAGGAGTTGAAAACTTAATACATCGTAACACATCATTAAAATTTATCGGGATAGGCGTCGCGATGCACGGTGTAGTTGATTCAGAGCAAGGTATATCTGTGTTTGCGCCCAATCTTAATTTGCGCAATATGAATATTAAATCAGTTCTGGAAACTTCCTTTGAAATGGTTGTGAAGGTGGAAAACGACGCAAAAGCCTTAGCGCTTGGAGAGGCATGGTTTCAAAATCAAACCGCAAATACCAGTATGATAGCAGTTAATGTAGGAAGAGGGATTGGTGCGGGCCTTGTTATAAATGGAAAATTATACAGTGGTGAACATGGTATTGCCGGTGAAGTTGGTCATATGACAATTGATATTCATGGCAAAACATGCACGTGTGGAAATGATGGATGTCTTCAAACAGTGGCCTCAGGTCCAGCTATCGCGGAAAAGGCAATGGAAATGATCGATAAAGGGTATCAAACTCAATTAACCAATTATAATGGTGAATTAACAGCAGAAATGATTTATCTAGCGGCTGTCGAAGGAGATCGATTGGCAAAAGATTTGTTAGAAGAGGCTGGAACTTACTTAGGAATAGCTTTAACCAACCTTATACATGTCTGTAACCCAAGCACGATTATTATTGGTGGTGGTGTCTCAAAGGCAGGAGACTTTATTTTGAAACCAATTGTTAACACAATAAGAAAAAGAGCCATTTCAGAAAAAGCCCAGGCCACACCAGTATACGTGTCAAGCCTAGGAGATTATGGATCCGCACTAGGAGCAGTAGCACTCATATTAAGCGACATATTTGAACCGATGGGGGACAGGGACTGTCCCATTTAACTAGCGAAGAAAGGAGTTGTGCTAAAGTGGTAGAGAAAAAGCGATTTACTTTTTCTGTGTCTGAAAATCCGCTACCGTTATATATTGAAAGTATTGGGTACAATCCGTATGAATTAGATTTTAATCGCCCAGAAGGATATCCATATTATCATTGGCTACAAACGGCAAAAGGAGAAGGGATTATCGAACTAGCTAATCAAACCTTTGCGTTACCACAAGGTAAAGGGATTTTATTAACTCCTTATACTCCTCATAAGTATTATTCTGATCATGAAGCGGCCGTACATTGGGAAACCTACTATATTACCTTTACGGGAGCAGCAATCGATCCAATTTTAAATGCATTGGATATGAATTTTTCTGCATTCTATGAAGAAACGGAAAATATTTCTTTTAAGCATCATATGGAAAAAATGATTGGAAAACTTGAAAATAAACAGGATCCGCATCATTTATCACATGAAATTTCAGCAGATCTCTATCAGTTTTTAATGTATTTAAAAAAATACGGTCAAATGAATAATCGATTATCTATCCTTCAATCGTTTGAAAAAATAAGAGGGATCGTAGAATGGTTAGAACAAGTGTATTCACAGGATATCGGATTATTAGAAATGTCGGAAAAGGCTCAAGTAAGCTCACAACATCTAAATACGATGTTCCATGATACATTTGGCATAAGTCCATATTCCTTTCTTGTTCAGTTACGAATACGCGAAGCAAAGCGTATTTTAATTACGACACGAGAATTGTCTTTAAAAGAAATCGCACATCAAGTTGGTTTTAATGGGGGTTAGTCACTTTGTTACCACTTTTAAAAAGCGGGAAGGTGTTACACCAAGTACATATCGAAGTCTGCATCAATAATATGATGCAGACTTTGTTTCGTTTTTTGAAAGTAACTTAGAATAATTTGATATATTAATCAATTTGAAATCGCTTTATAATAAAAAGTGTTAAGATAATTAATTTAATTTATTAAGGAGGTCATGAAGTTGAATAAAAACAAAACTTTATGGGGTTTAGTATTAATGATATCATTTGTTCTTTTATTAGCCGCTTGTGCACCAGAACGTGAAGGAGCAGAAGAAGCTGCAAATGATGATAATGGTAGCGACGAAAGTCAAGGTAATGAAGAATCGGGCCAAACAGATAAGCCTGAAGAACTAGTTGTATGGATAAATGATGAGGATATTGCACAAGATGTATCCGCTCAAATGTTTGATAAATATACAGAGGAAACAGGTATTGAAGTGAAATTTGAACGGGTTGCACTTCCAGACCAAGTTCAAGAATTATCATTAGCCGGACCAACGGGCGATGGTCCTGATTTATTTTTCCAGCCACAAGATAGTTTAGGTAATATTGTTGCACAAGGATTAGCAATGCCGATCGAGTATACTGATGAGGAAAAAGCTGCTTTTACAGACGTAGCTATGGATGCATTTACCTACGATGGTGAGATCTATGGGGGCTCCAGTAGCGATTGAAACCTATTTTGCTTATTATAATAAAAGCCTAATGGACAGTGCTCCTGAAACAATTGATGATGTATTTACAATGTCACAGGAATTAACAGATGCTAGTCAAGATCAATATGGATTCCTGGTTTCACCTGAATTCTATTACTTATATTCCTTTATGAATGCATACGGGGGGGGTTATGTATTTGGAGAAACAGATGGTGTCTATGATCCAACAGATATTGGTTTAGATAATGAAGGTTCTATCGAAGGGTTAAAGAAATATAAAGAGTTTATTGATGCAGGACTACTGCCAAAAACACTAACAGTCGATGTGTTAGATGGATTATTTAAAGAAGGAAAAGTTGGTATGGTCATAAGTGGTCCGTGGAATATGCCAATTTACAAAGAAGCTCTTGGTGATGATTTGGCTACAGCACCATTACCGATGATGAACGGTGAGGTTGCCCCCCCATCCTTTGTAGGAGTAAAATCATGGTTAGTTTCTTATTATAGCGAAAATCAAGAGTGGGCTGCAGATCTTGCGAAGTTTATGACAAATAATGAAAATTCTCAGCTATACTTTGATGTTACTGGTGAATTACCGCCAAGACCGGAAATTTTAGATGCAGTAGAAGACTCAATTTATGCTGGATATACGGAACAAGTGCCAAATGGTACTTTAATGCCAAATATTCCTGAAATGTCTCCAGTTTGGGATATGGATGTTGCGATCGAACTAATTAATAATGGTTCAGATGTAGAAAGCGCAGTAAAAGATACTGTACAATCTATCAAAGATAATATTGCGACAATGGGAACGTCAGAATAAATAAACAAGGAGTGGGAAAGATCAATCTTTTCCACTCTCCATTTTTTTAGTTTAATAAAGAATTCTTTTAAATGAGGTGGAATAGATGGTTCAAAAGGGAAAGTCAATTGAACATCTGCCAGGAAATCAAAAAAATTAAACCCGACTATTGCAATGGTACTTTCCATTCTTGTTGCAGGTTTAGGTCAAATATATAATAAGCGCTATATGAAGGGAATCTCTTTCATCTTACTGGAAATTGCCTTTATTTTAGCGACTTTTGAATTTCTTTGGTTAGGTTTATGGGGGGAATTGTTACGTTAGGTACAATACCTGGTGTCGATCACTCTATTTATTTACTTGTATATGGTATTGTTGCTTTGCTATTAATAGCGGTAGCGGGGGGGGTGTTCTACGTATTTAATGTGATGGATGCAAAGAACCAGGCAATAAAGATTAATAATGGTTGGATTGTACCTAGCTTTAAACAGTCTCTGCAACATTTATATGATAAAGCATTTCCATATATTATGACAGCACCAGGCTTTGTGTTATTAATTTTTACAGTTGTTTTTCCGTTGTTATTTGCTATTGCGTTAGCATTTACTAATTATGACTTATATAATTCACCGCCACGTAATCTAGTGGAATGGATCGGCTTTGGTAACTTCCTGGACTTAGCCACAGTACCTATTTGGCAAAATACATTTGCAAGTGTATTTACCTGGACAATTATATGGACACTTGTAGCCACTTCGTTTCAAATTGTGGTTGGTTTGTTACTTGCTGTTTTAGTAAATGATAAACGCGTGAAATTCAAAAAAACAATCAGAACGATTTTAATTTTGCCTTGGGCTGTACCTGGTTTCGTTTCGATTCTCATATTTGCAGCGATGTTTAATGATCAATTTGGAGCTATTAATCGAGACATTATTATCCCACTAATTGGTGGAGAAGGACTACCATGGCTGACAGATCCATTTTATACAAAAATAGTATTAATTATGATTCAAACATGGTTAGGTTATCCGTTTGTATTTGCTCTGTTTTCAGGGGGTATTACAAAGTATCTCGTCTGAATGGTATGAGGCAGCAGAGGTAGACGGTGCAACAAGGTGGCAAAAATTTAGAAATATTACGTTACCACACGTGTTGTTTGCAACTGCTCCATTATTAATCATTCAATACACAACTAACTTTAATAATTTTAATATTATATATCTGTTTAATGAAGGTGGACCTGCCGTTCAAGGTCAAAATGCAGGTGGAACAGATATCTTAATTTCCTGGGTTTATAAACTAACGTTTGAAACAAATAATTATAGTATGGCTGCAGCTATTTCTCTAATTATTGGTCTGATGGTATCTATATTTGCCATTTTTCAATTTAGACGTACCAGCTCATTTAAAGAGGAGGGCAATATGTAATGCATCCAAAATTGAAATCTAATTTAGAGTTATTGGGTATTTATGTTATTTTTGCGTTTATGGCAGTTATTATTATATATCCAATTATATGGGCCTTGGGTATGTCGTTGAATCCAGGAAACAGTTTATATTCTTCATCTATTATTCCAAAGAATTGGTCGTTTGAGCATTATAAATGGTTATTTACGGATCCTAACAGTAACTATTTACTGTGGTACAAAAATAGCATGATTGTTTCCGTAACAACGGCATTGTTCTCTGTAATTATGACGTCATTTGTAGCGTATTCCTTTTCCAGATATAATTTTGTTGGAAGAAAGTCAGGCTTATACACGTTTTTAATTCTACAAATGTTTCCTGTTATGATGGCGATGGTAGCATTGTATATCTTTTTACATTTAATCGGTCTATTGGATTCATTAACAGGTTTGATTCTTATTTATATTGGAAGTCAAATTCCTTTTAATGCATGGTTAGTAAAAGGGTACTTAGATACGATTCCTAGAGGGCTGGATGAGGCTGCCAGAATTGATGGAGCAGGGCATTTCACCGTATTTATCAAAATTATTATGCCATTAGCAAAACCGATCTTGGCGGTGGTCGCTTTATTTAATTTTATGACGCCGTTATTTGATTTTATCCTGCCTTCGATTGTTTTAAGAAGTCCGGAGAATTTCACAATTGCACTCGGTTTATTTAATTTTATAAATGATCAATTCTCTAATAATTTCACAAGATTTGCTGCTGGCGCCATTTTAATTGCCATACCAGTTGCTGTCATCTATTTATTTTTACAACGCTTCTTAATATCAGGATTAACAGCAGGTGGTACAAAAGGATAATATTTTGCTTGGAGGAACATAAATATGACACAGAAAGAATTTATCAAGGGTGTCGATTTGTCATTTGTGGATGAAGTCGAAACAGAAGGTGGTACATATTATGAACATGGTCAACCTGCTGATGTTATTGATATCCTGCATCGTTCAGGCGTCAATGCGGTAAGACTTCGTTTGTGGCATACACCCACTGGGGGATATTGTAATCTGGAAAGAACGATACAAATGGTTAAACGAGTTAAAGAATATGATATGGATTTTCTTTTGGATTTTCATTATTCAGACTACTGGGCAGATCCGGGCAAACAAACAAAACCAAAGGCATGGCAAACCTTAAATTTTGTCGAGCTAATTGAGGCGGTATATCATTATACAAAAGATGTTATCGAAGCCTTTAAGAAGGAAAATATAATGCCAGATATGGTCCAGATCGGTAATGAAATAACCAATGGTATGCTTTGGGAAGACGGAAAGATCTATCAAGAAACAGATGATAAAAAAGTGGAAAGCTGGGATGGCATTATTCCGCTAATTAAAGCAGGGCTTGATGGAGTGAAAGCTGCTACGACTAACGAGGATTCAGTTAAAACAATGATTCATATAGATCGTGGTGGCGATAATCCAGGCACACGTAAGTTCTTTGATCAAATGGAAAAATACAAACTTGAATATGATGTGATTGGTTTGTCTTATTATCCATGGTGGCATGGCCCATATGAAGTATTTGAAGCAAATCTTGTGGATACTGCAGCTCGATATCAGAAAGAAATTATTGTCGTTGAAGTTGCATACCCATGGATCGTACCAGATGACATTCCAGTCGTTGACGATGCGCCAGACTTTCGTGAACATCTCGTGCCGGGTTATCAGCCAGTGCGGAAGGTCAAAAGGCATATTTAGAAAAATTAATGGACACAGTGAAGCAAGTTCCAAATCAGTTAGGCAAAGGTATTTACTACTGGGAACCATGTTGGATTCCCTCAAAACAGGAATGGTCAGTTGGTCACGAAAATAATTGGGCCCATTTAACCTTATTCGATTATAAAGGGAACAAGTTAATCGGACTTGATGCATTCTCCAAACAAAAACAACAGGAAGAAGTCAGGTGATAAAATGAAATTCAATCCAGTAAGCAATAAAATTCCAAAAATGTTACACGGTGCAGACTATAACCCAGAACAATGGGCGAAGTATCCCGAAGTATTAAAAGAAGATATTCGATTAATGAAACTAGCAAATTGTAATGTAATGTCTGTTGGGATTTTCTCATGGGCAAAGCTAGAGCCTGAAGAAGGAACATTTACGTTTGAATGGATGGATAAATTGCTAGATACTTTTCATGAAATGGAATCTATGCCTTTTTAGCAACCCCCCCAACTGGTGCTAGACCGGCATGGATGTCTGAAAAATATCCCGAGGTATTACGCGTAGGTAAAAATCGCGTGCGTAATCTTCACGGCATGAGACATAATCATTGTTATACTTCGCCAGTCTATCGCGAGAAAACAAACATTATGAATACGAAATTGGCTGATCGCTATGCAGAGCATCCGGCTGTAATAGGCTGGCATGTATCGAATGAATATGGTGGTGATTGTCACTGTGATTATTGTCAGGATGCGTTTCGTGATTGGCTAAAAGAAAAATATAAGACATTAGACGCATTAAATGATGCGTGGTGGACAACGTTTTGGAGCCATACTTATTCTAACTGGTCACAAGTAGAATCACCAGCGCCACACGGAGAGACAATGGTCCATGGACTTAATTTGGATTGGAAGCGATTTGTTACGGCACAAACGTTAGATTTTTATCGTCATGAAATAAAACCTTTAAAAGCGGCCAAACCAGAAATGCCCGCAACAGCTAATTTCATGGAACTCTTTGAAGCATTGGATTACGCAAAAATGGCAGATGATATCGATGTGATTTCGTGGGATTCCTATCCAACATGGCATGATCAACAAGATGCATCATTTCTTGCAGCATACACAGCAATGAATCATGATTGGTTCCGTTCCCTTAAAGATGGAAAGCCATTTTTACTAATGGAAAGCACACCGAGCTTAACAAACTGGCAACCGATCAGTAAGTTAAAAAAGCCTGGCATGCATGCTCTATCATCTTTGCAAGCAGTTGCACATGGTTCTGACTCTGTACAGTACTTCCAATGGCGTAAAAGTCGTGGATCGAGTGAAAAATTCCATGGCGCAGTAGTCGATCATGTGGGCCATGAACATACCCGTGTATTTCAGGAGGTAAAAAATTTAGGTGAAGATTTATCGAAATTAGATGAGGTAGTTGGCACAACAGTTGCAGCAGAAGTGGCAATTGTTTTTGATACAGAAAATCGCTGGGCTGTCAAAGATGCTCAAGGGCCGCGTAACAATGGTGTTCACTATGAACGTACGGTTGTTGAGCATTATCAGGCGTTCTGGGAGCAAGGCATTGCGGTAGATGTTATTGATTCTGAGAAAGACCTTTCCAAATATAAACTGGTAGTGGCACCAATGTTATACATGATCCGACCTGGTGTGGGTGAAGCTATTGAAAAATTTGTCCAAAACGGTGGCACGTTTGTTACAACCTACTGGTCTGGAATCGTCAATGAAAATGATTTATGTTTCTTAGATGGATTTCCTGGACCATTGCGTAAAACTTTAGGTATATGGTCAGAAGAAATCGATGGTTTATATGATGGAGAAGTCAATCCAATTAAGACGATAGGTAATAATAAATTGGGAATTCAGGGTGAATATGAAGCAAGAGAATTATGTGATCTTATCCATTTGGAAGGAGCGGAAGCATTAGCAAATTATGGGGGCAGATTTCTATGCTGGTCGACCTGCTTTAACCGTTAATAACTTTGGGGAAGGTAAAGCTTATTATATCGCATCCAGAAATGATCATGCTTTTCAACAGGCTTTTTACCAACAGTTAGCTGATAAATTAGAGTTGAAACGTGCGATTGCAGCCCACTGCCAAAAGATATGAGTGCCCAGATTCGTACAGATGGTGAAAATGAATTTTTATTCCTAATGAACTTTTCTAATGAAACGAAAAAAATAAATCTCCATAATCAGTTATATCAGGATATATTAAATGGTGATGAAGTGAATACATCAATTTCCTTAGATGGCTTTAGTGTGAAAGTCTTACGAAAATAAATGTGGCTATAAAATAGAAAGACTGCGATAAAAGTAAAATCCGAACGGTCATGCGAATCGTTCGGATTTTTTAAATTGTATAATAAGAAGATGATGCGACATAATTCCTATGGCCATTTTGAAATGGAAAGTAGGAGTAACCACCGCTCCGGCTTGTCCGCTTCCCTTTCCGCAGGTTTTTTCTCTCAGCTAACTTTGGCAAGCCGAAGCGGTTGTTACGCAGAGGATTTCTTTCAAAATGACCATTCTGATTGGCAATCATTCATACTTTCTGCTAAAATGCAAAGCTTCATGGAAGTAGTTGACGAAACAGAAAAAAATCAGTAAACTATAATTGTTCCATATTACAAATAGTAATTCCATTATACGGAACTAGAAAGAGGGGTTATGATGGGATGGTACAATCTGTTGAGCGCACTTTATCGATATTAGAATTACTAGGTCACTATCCTAATGGACTAAGTATTACAGCAGTAGCAAAAGAACTGAACCTCGCAAAAAGCACGGCACATCGGCTTTTAAGTACCTTAATGGCTAGAGGATATGTGCAGCAGGATAGCCACAGTGGTTATTATTGTTTAGGTACTCAATGTTTGGTGTTAGCGAGTAATTTACTAAACAATCTAGATATACGATCGGTAGCTAAGGATGCGTTACATAGCTTAAGCTCAAGTACCGAAGAAGTTGTCCATTTATGCATTGAAGATAAAAATGAAGTCGTTTACATCGATAAAGTCGAAAGCAATCAGACATTAAGAATGTATTCACAAATTGGCAGAAGAGCATACATGCATTGTACGGGTGTTGGCAAGGTATTATTATCTGATTTTAATGTAGATCAATTAGATCAGTTGATTAAAGAAAAAGGATTACCGATTTTTACTGAGAATACAATTACCGACCGGAAACGACTACTGGATGAGCTAGCGTTAATTAAAGAAAGAGGTTATGCCATCGATGAAGAAGAGCATGAAAAAGGGATTCGCTGCATTGCTGCACCCATCAGGGATTATGAAGGAAGCATAATTGCTGCTATCAGCATTGCGGGTCCGATCGAACGAGTAACCAGAGCAAGAGTGAAGGGTGCTCTAGCAAAGGAAATCATAAAGCAGAGCTGTAATATATCTAACAAATTAGGATATATTCAAAAATAAGTGAAAGGATGAGAAAAATGAAAATTACAAATATTGAAACGTTTATAGTGCCGCCGAGATGGTGTTTTTTAAAGGTAGAGACAGATGAAGGTATCACGGGATGGGGGGAGAGGCTGTAATTGAAGGTCGTGCAGCAACAGTGGAAGCAGCGGTGCTTGAATTAACCGATTATTTAATCGATCAGGACCCACTAAGAATTGAAGATCACTGGAATGTGATGTATCGTGCAGGCTTTTACCGTGGTGGTCCCATTTTAATGAGCGCGATTGCAGGTTTGGATCAAGCGTTGTGGGATATTAAAGGGAAATACTTTAACGCACCAGTCTATCAATTGTTAGGTGGTGCTTGTCGTGATTCGATCCGGGTTTATTCATGGATTGGCGGAGATCGTCCCAGTGATGTTGGAAGTGCAGCGAAGCAGGTAGTTGATGCAGGATTTACAGCAGTGAAAATGAATGGAACAGAGGAACTGCAATATGTTGATTCCTATGAAAAAATTGATAGAGTTGTCGAACGAATTGCTTCTGTTCGAGAAGCGGTAGGAAATTATATCGGTATAGGGATTGACTTTCACGGAAGAGTTCATAAACCAATGGCTAAAATTTTGGCAAAAGAGCTAGAGCCATACCGTCCCATGTTTATTGAAGAACCTGTGTTGCCAGAAAATAATGAGGCATTAGCAGAAATTACGAAACATACCAGTATTCCGATTGCGACCGGAGAGCGGATGTATTCACGTTGGGATTTCAAACCATTGTTTGAGTCAGGCTATGTCGATATCATTCAACCAGATCTATCGCATGCTGGAGGGATTACGGAAGTGAAAAAAATTGCCTCGATGGCAGAAGCGTATGATATAGCCATTGCGCCTCACTGCCCATTAGGTCCAATCGCGTTAGCTGCTTGTCTTCAGGTTGATGCGACAACACATAATGCCTTTATTCAAGAGCAAAGTCTTGGGATTCATTATAACAAAGGCAGTGATTTGTTAGATTATATTACAGATAAATCGGTTTTTGATTATCATGATGGTCATGTCAAAATACCTCAAGGGCCTGGATTGGGTATCGAAATCAATGAAGAGAAAGTAAAAGAAATGGCAGCAGAAGGTCATCGCTGGCGCAATCCGGTATGGCGACATAAGGATGGTACGGTTGCAGAATGGTAGGAGGGATATTAATGGATGTAGTAACAATTGGAGAAAGCATGGCATTGTTTACGCCAAGCACATCAGGAAAAATGAGATATGCTTCGACTTTTTCACGGAAATTCGGTGGAGCTGAAACAAATGTGGCGATTGGATTACATCGCTTAGGTTTTCAAACAGGCTGGATTAGCAAAGTGGGGAAAGACGAATTAGGCGAAGCGTTAGTTAACTTTATTCGTGGAGAAGGGGGGGTGGATGTTTCCCAGGTAAAATGGGATAGCAAGGCATCCACTGGTCTCTATTTAAAAGAACTGCGAAGTGATCAGGATGTGAGGGTCTATTATTATCGATCCGGTTCAGCCGCTAGTCGTTTGACACCTGAGGATATCGATGAAAGTTATATTGCTCAGGCAAAGTATCTTCACATCACAGGTATCACCCCCCCTGCCTTAAGTCAAACATGTTATGAAACAGTCCTTCATGCCATCAAAATCGCTAAAAAACATGGTGTAAAGGTGGTTTTTGATCCGAATATTCGCGAGAAATTGTGGACTTCGAAACAAAAAGCACGCGATGTTCTATTGGAAATTGCCTCAAGAGCAGATATTGTCCTTCCAGGAATTAGTGAGGCAAAATTTTTCTTTGGTGAAAAACCGTTGGACGAATATGCTAATCTTTTTTTAGAAAATGGGTCATCTGTTGTCATCATAAAAGAAGGTAGTAAAGGGTCTCACTTTTATACGGAAACGGAAAACGGGTTTGTTCCCAGCTTTAAGGTAGAACATGTCGTTGATCCGATTGGAGCGGGTGATGGATTTGCAGCAGGTGTCATTGCTGGCTTATTGGAGGAACTCTCTTTAGAGAAAGCGATCGCACGAGCAAATGCGATCGGAGCAATGGTGACAATGATTAATGGAGATGTCGAAGGTCTTCCAGATCAGGAGGAGATCGATCGATTCATACAGGAAGAGAAAGAGGACGTAAGTCGATAAAAAGGTGGAGGGATTATAAATGGAAACATTACAAAAAATGTATAAAAATAAATTAGTTGCTATTATGCGCGGTGTGCCAAAAGATCATGTGCTGGATGTAGCTCAGGCTTTGTATGAAGGTGGAATCAGAACCTTAGAAATTACTGTCGATTCGCCTAATGTACTGCAAGCAATTGAACTGGTCAGGGATAAATTTGCCGATGAGATGATCGTTGGAGCTGGCACTGTACTTGATGCGGAGACAGCACGATCAGCAATTATGGCGGATCCCAGTTTGTTTTTTCTCCCACGGTAGATGTAGCTACCATTAAAATGACGAAACGATATGGTGTTGTCAGCATTCCTGGTGCCATGACACCAACTGAAATATTAACAGCCTATGAGAATGGTGGAGATATCATCAAAGTATTCCCTGCGACTGTTCTAGGTCCATCCTATCTAAAAGATGTGAAAGGACCACTATCGCATATTCCGCTTATGCCTACTGGTGGAGTGAACCTTGATAATATTTCTGATTATTTCCATGCTGGAGCAGTTGCAGCCGGACTGGGAAGTGCATTAGTAAAAAAACAAGTCTTTTATTCTGAAGAAGATTTATCGGCGTTAACCGAAAGAGCTAAGCAATTTGTGAATAAAATTTAGTATGGGAGTGTATGATGTGACAAAAGATTGGGAGACATTGTCTGTATTACATCGTAATCGGGAAGCTGCAAGAGCATATTATATCCCTTTTACAACGAAAGAAGCTGCATGGACAGGACAAAGATCTAATTCAGACCGTTTTCAATTATTAAACGGCACATGGAAATTCGCCTATTATCAGACACCTGAGGAGGTTCCGGAGCAAATTCATGATTCCGAGTACAATACAGAGGAATGGGATGATTTAATCGTTCCATCAAATTGGCAAATGCATGGATATGGTATCCCGCATTATACCAACAAACAATATCCATTTCCGATCGATCCACCACACGTGCCAACAGAAAATCCTACAGGTGTTTATCGCCGCACATTTGATATCGACACCACCTGGGAGCAGGAGCAAATTTTCCTGCGATTTGAAGGAGTGGACAGCGCCTTTCATCTTTGGATAAATGGACAAGAAGTGGGTTATAGTCAGGGAAGTCGTATTCCGGCAGAATTTGATATTACCAACTTTATTAAAGTAGGGGGAAAATTCAATCACAGTCAAAGTTTATCAATGGTCAGATGCTAGTTATATTGAGGATCAGGATATGTGGTGGTTAAGTGGTATTTTTCGGGATGTCTATCTTCTGGCACGATCCAGCTATCACGTGCAGGATTTTTTTGTGAAACCGGAGCTGGATGATCAGTATCTGGACGCTTCATTAAAAATAGAAACAACACTTAACGAAATGCCATCAGCGGATTATCACCTTCATTATCATTTATTTGATGCCAATGGATGTTTGGTTAAAGAGCATGTAAGCAATGCACAACAGCGTATGGCACAAATCGATTTGCAGAATCCCAGGAAGTGGAGTGCAGAAGATCCTTATCTCTATCAACTGCTCATTTCTTTGATGAAAGAGGAAGAAATCATGGAAGTCATCCCTGTTAAGGTCGGCTTTCGATCGATCGAATTAAAAAACGGTCTATTTTTATTCAATGGCAAACCGATTAAATTAAAGGGCGTTAATCGCCACGATCATCACCCTGATTATGGGAAGGTAGTACCAATGGACTGGATGATTGAGGATATAAAGATGATGAAACGCCATAATATTAATGCTGTACGAACATCGCATTATCCGAATGATCCACAGTTTTATCCACTTTGTAATGAATATGGGCTCTATGTGATTGATGAAGCAGATTTAGAATGCCACGGCTTTGAATATATTGGCCAGCCCCATCTAATAAGTGATGATGAAACATGGCAGAAAGCATATCTTGATCGTATGATTCGAATGGTAGAACGAGATAAAAATAATCCAGCTATTATCATGTGGTCATTGGGGGGGAATGAATCTGGTTATGGTAAAAATCATGATGCCATGTACCAATGGACGAAGGATCGTGATCCATCCCGTCTTGTTCATTATGAAGGCGAATGTCGAGTGATCATGAATACAAGTGATAAAGATCCATCGATTGATCCGATAGCTTCAGATGTATTTACGACAATGTACACCGATATTGATATTTTGGAACGATTAGGGGGGAAAAGACTTTCCTGAAAAAACCACATATTGTCTGCGAATATGCTCATGCGATGGGGGGGAATAGTCCCGGAGCATTGAAGGAATATTGGGAAACTTTTTATAAGTATCCAAGACTTCAAGGTGGATTTGTTTGGGAATGGATGGATCATGGCATTAGAAAAAGTACAGCAGACGGAGAAGAATATTTTGCTTATGGTGGTGACTTTGGTGACCAGCCAAATGACTCGAACTTCGTGATGGATGGGCTCGTAATGTCGGATCACAACCCGTCACCAGCACTACTCGAATACAAAAAAGTACTGGAGCCTGTCAAAATTGATTGGCATAATAAAACGGTAGAGGTTACTAATCGGTATGATTTTATTTCCTTAGATCATCTTCAACTGGCATGGTCTCTTGAAGCAGACGGGAAGATC
Organism: Gracilibacillus boraciitolerans JCM 21714; assembly: GCF_000521485.1. GTDB lineage: Bacteria > Bacillota > Bacilli > Bacillales > Amphibacillaceae > Gracilibacillus > Gracilibacillus boraciitolerans. The sequence continues at coordinate 148,481 of NZ_BAVS01000003.1, forward strand.
ATCGATACGGGTATGATTTCCTTATCAGAAATACCCCCCCTGGCGATTCAAAGAAAATAAGTATTGATTTTGCCTTACCTGATAACGTAGCTGCGAACACGATTTATTATTTGAATACAAAAGTAGTATTAGCATCAGCTGCGAATTGGGCTAGTCCAGGTTATGAAATAGCATGGTCGCAGTTTAAAGTACCAGTAGCTAGTACACAAGAACCCGTGAAGCGTGCACAGCATGGTTCCTTGACCGTCCAAGAACAACCAACAAGAATACAAGTGAAAGGAAACCAATTTGACGTTTCCTTTAATAAAGTAACTGGTTTGATTGATAGCTGGCATTTTAATGGCCAAAAGGTCTTGGAAACAGCACCTAAATTAAATGTTTGGCGAGCCTTAATCGACAATGATATCTATCAAACAAAGCAATGGAAACCAGTCAGTAATAAAGCGTATTGGCAGCAATACGGCTTGCACTGGTTACAGCATCGATTAGATGATTGGCAATATAACTTCGACTCCAATAATAAAAAGGTACAAGTGAAAGCACAAGTCAGAGTGGCACCACCTAAATTAGCTTGGGCAATTAAAACGGTGTATACCTATGATATTTTTGCCAGCGGAGATATTGTTGTAACAGTTAATGGCGAGCTGGTTGGCGATGTGCCAGAAACACTGCCGCGTATCGGGTTACAGATGAAAGTGCCAGGTCATTTTAATGATGTTACGTGGTATGGCAGAGGTCCCGGAGAAGCATATATTGATAGTAGAGAAGCAAATAGAATTGGAATGTGGCAAACTACAGTCGATCAACTTTTCACGAACTATGCAGTTCCCCAGGAAAACGGAAATCGACATGAAGTAAACTGGATGTCGATTCATGGTAATGAAGTTGGTCTAATAGCAGTAGGAAATCCACAGTTTGATTTTAGTGCCCATCGATATAATATGGAGAATATCGATCAAGCAAGACACACGCACGAATTGAATAAAATGGATGAGATTGAATGGAATCTAGATTATAAACATCATGGATTAGGATCTGCAAGCTGTGGACCAGATGTATTAGAAAAATATAAATTAAAAGCTGATGACTTTTCATTTTCAGTTCGGTTTGTTCCTTATAGCAGCAATCAGGATCCAACGCATATCGCAAAAACTATTTTATAATTTTATGGCCACTATTGGCAACTTTATGGCCACTTTTCATATCTTTATGGTCACTTTTTAGAGTTTTATGGTCACTTTTCAGAGTTTTATGGCCACTTTTAAAAAATCCCGCTTTGATTAGCGGGGGGGATTTCTTGTATATATCAGATATTCATTCTTCTTTATAATCCACATTTTAATTGGGCACCACAGTTGGTACAGGTGTTGCATCCGCCGATGTCTTCCACATTACCTTTTCTACATACAGGGCATGTATCGCCGACTTCAGAACCAACGGACATATCTGTCTTATGGAGTTCATTAACCGTATCAAGCAAAACAACTTTCTTTTCTTCCTCTTCAAATAGTTCGGTTTGTTCCGAGCGATTATTTTCCTCTGCTTTAAGAGTTAAGACTTGTGAGTCCCGACTTCCATCTACATAAACCGTACCACCTTGGCACCGCCGTGATAGAGACGAAGATACACTTGCTCAACTTGTTCTACTTTATAGCCTTTTGGAGCATTAACCGTTTTTGAAATCGAGCTATCCACCCAGCGTTGAATTACGCATTGGTATCTGCATGCGCTTCAGGTGATAAGGTCATTGCCGTAACAAACCATTTTGGCAAATTGTCTGGGGGCTTGATCGGGATTACGATCTAAATACTCCTGCACAATATCCGCTTTTACTTCAATAAATTTACCTAAACGACCACTTCTGTAATAGGTGAAGGAGAAGTATGGTTCAAGGCCTGTTGACACACCTACCATCGTACCAGTTGATCCTGTTGGGGGGGCAACCGTTAACAGGTGCGAGTTGCGAATGCCGTATTTTAGCACATCTTCACGGATATCATTTGGCATTTCTTTCATATAGCCGGTAGAAATGAAGTTTTGGCGTAAGCTTTGCGTTTCTTCTTCTGTTTCGCCGACTAGAAATGGAAAGCTGCCTTTTTCTTTTGCTAATTCAATCGATGTGCGATAAGCGGTGGTCGCCATCACTTCAAATATTTGATCCACTAATTCGTTTCCTTCTTTGGAACCATATTCTGTTTCACAATAAATTAATAAATCGTGTAGTCCCATCACACCTAAGCCGATACGACGTTCCCCCCCTAGAGCTTGCACACGATTTTCTTCTAAGAAGTATGGCGTGGAGTCAATCACGTTATCTTGCATTCGAACACCAATTTCAACGGTTTGTTTTAATTGTTTGAAATCAGGTTTTTTATTTTCTTTGTCAGCTACATTCGCTAAGTTCACTGCTGCTAAGTTACAGACAGAAAACGGAGCGAGGGGGTCGGGTAGAAGACGGACGAGTTGGTATTACTACCACTTTTTCCGACCTCCCCCCCCTACGAACCGTACGTGCAAGTTTCCCTGCATACGGCTCTCTCAGTTAAATTTCATCGAGTTCTGACAAAACTCTTATAGCTTGTTTTTGTGCAATTTTTCGTGACACTCCTCACAAAGGACGAGTGTTTTTCGATTTCTTGATACCATCATCTCCACCCAGAATGGAGCTTTCTTGTTTATATATTTCTTTTTCAGGTCTTTTAGTTTTCTTACGTGATGTACTTCATAGTTTTTGTCTTTTTTCGCTTGTTCTGCACACTTCACATTTTTCAGCTAAGAGTCTTTTTACGATTCCATTTCTTCCGCTGTACTTGTTCGTGTTTGGAAGTAAGTCATCTTCTTGATTAGCGTTTTCGACATAGTCATTTTTTACGAACCCATCATTATAGTACTTATAAGTTAAGTCCCTTTTCGGTGGCTCACGCTTTATGACAATCCCAATGGTTCCATCAACCTGATATTTTTGTCTGACTTTTGCGACTGACATTCGCATTTTGACAGCTAGCGTTTTAGCTAGCTTGTTCGTTGATAATGTTTGAAGCGGTTCATTTCCACACCCACGTTATCTGCCATTCTGTAAAAGTTATATAAACCTCTTACTTCAGCTGCGTAAATGCTTATGATTTCCGCAAGGTCTAGATTTACTAGCTCTTTGCGATGTACCGCCTTGCCTAGACGAGTGTATTTATCCAGTTTTTCCGAGATTGCCCCATTTGGTACCATTAGCCGTGGAATACCATTGACCGCTCTCGAGATGCGTCCATTTGATTTTTTAACTAAAAACGTGTTGCTATCTTGGATGTACGTTTCATATCCAAGGAATTTCACAGGTTTCTTGAAATTCGTTATAAGTGTCTTTTCCTCGCTCAACGTGAGTTTCAATTTGTTCGTTAAAAACTCGGCAACTTCTTGTTTAATCTGCTCCGTTAGTTCCTTGCTTCCAATAACTCCAATAACGAAGTCGTCCGCATAACGTACATATTTTACTCTGATGAACTCCGAATCCATTTCATTTACGACTTTATGGTTTCTTCTCTCGATTTCCAGAGCTTTATATTCCTCAATAAGCTCTTTCCTTTGTGGGGGGGAATCGCTCGGTAGTACTTCGATTTTCTTCGAGAGCCTTACCATTTTTCCATTTATTCTGTTGTAACTTGGATTCATCTGGCGTTTTTTCTTATTCGTTTCATACTTCGGAATAAGCACTTGCTCCACGAATTCATCTAACTTGTTAAGGTATATGTTCGCCAAAATAGGGCTTATAATGCCTCCCTGTGGCGTTCCAGTATACGTTTTATGGTAAACCCAATTTTCAACGTATCCCGCCTTTAACATGCGTTTGATGAGTTCCAAAAATCTGCCGTCATGTATCTGTTCGTTAAGAATTTCGAGTAATATTTCATGATCGATATTATCGAAAAATCCTTTAATATCTCCCTCTATTACCCATTTTACGCCAGTCCATTCTCTCTTAATTTGCTTGAGAGCTGTGTGGCAACTTCTTTTTGGTCTGAATCCATGTGAATTTTTACTGAATCTAGGTTCATAAATGGCTTCAATAATACTTCGGCTAATTTCTTGGACAACCTTATCGTAAAAGCTTGGGATTCCTAGAGGACGTTTGGAACCATCCTTTTTGGGAATGTTCACTCGTCTCACTGGCTGGAAGTGATACTTCTCTTCTTTTATCAGTTCAATTACTTCGTTGACTCTTTTAAGTCCGAAGCCGTCAATTGTTTTTTCGTCAGTCCCTTTAGTCATGTTTCCCTCTTTAGCATACATTTTGCCATATGCTCCGAAGTAAAAGTCTGGGTTGAAAAGATTTCGATACAGTCTATCGAATTTGTAATGTTTGTCAGAATCTGATTTCTTCTCGATGATACCCAAAATTGTTTCAGCATTTTGCATTTCGCATACCTCCTCATTTTTCGGTATCTACTTTAACCTGCTGTCCTTCGCCAGCACCCATGATGACTTATTAGGTCGGGTGTCACGTATGCCTCCATACGTGTGTGGGCGGCTTTCCCGCTTCCGATTTACGGCAATGCCTGTTGTTTTAGGCTCCTCGGACTACTATGACAGCTCCGTTTTCCGCTAATAGATATTCAGAAATCACAGAGGACTCACTTTTAGGGCGAATCATGTATCCCATAGTCTTTCGACATTCCTAGCGGAAAATCAAAGGTTCACTATAATAATCACTGGTTCTACGTAGGCTCCCCGTTCGATCCTTATCACACTTATTGTGCTTCAGTGCTTAGGAGGATATTGTTTCGGCGAACAACCAATCGAAACAACTCAAACACGATCTCATTTTATCTGTGAGGTATGAGATCCCCCCCTGCGGTTCGGGTAAAAGATCTAGGGTTCAGGCAGTATAGCTTTAGCCATATAGAACTTAGACTTGCAGAAGCCAGGCTTCTCACAGATTACAGCCTTCTTCCGCTTTTCCGACATGCTATTGTCCCCAGTGGCATCTCTCCATCTGAGTAAGTCGGCTGTCTAGAGGGATATTATCCTAATCCCTCACCACTCATGGTAATGATTATTATGCTGCCTTTCGCACTTGTTCACCACATGGATTTGTTGCTACTACTTTTTGTCCGTATGCTGTTGCATTGGTCTTCTTATTGGCGTTATCAATAAAAAAGATACCAGGTTCAGCAGAATATGTTGCACAAACGTTAATTAAATCCCACAGTTCCTTTGCTTTAATACGCTTGTACACTTTCACACCAAATCCGAGCTTTTCCCATTCCCGTACATCACCGAATTCATGCCAGTGGTTGTTGTAGTATTCCATTTCTTCGTCCGTGTAGTTTTCAACATCTGGGAAACGAAGATCATATTCAAGGTCCTTCTCAACGGCTTCCATAAATTCATCTGTGATACAGACTGAAATGTTTGCCCCCCCTGTTAAAAAATCAGAATTGTGAACGGAATAAGTACCACCATCTCTCAGTTCTGCTTCCGCTTTTTCAATGTTAGCATCGGTAAATCCACCTTGGCCAGGCATCTGTTTAAAATTAACGACTCCTTGATAAAGTTGTAACTCATCGTTGGAGAGAGGGGGGGTGAACTTTAATTTATCACTAGCTAATTGTCTGATGGTTTCATCTTCGGTATTTTCCATTAAATATCGTAATATTCTAGGATTTTGCATTTTAGAGATAATAAATTCAATGATATCGGGATGCCAATCGTTTAACATTATCATTTGAGCCTAAAAATGTTGCGTTGAGTCGTTAGCTCAACTCTCTAGGTCGCCCTGGAGATCAGACCATATCTTGTATCTATTTAATTAGATACCCTCGCGCTTCGAAAGCACTTGCTTTCTACTCTACTTCCTTCCACGAATAACGTGTGGTTTCGATGGTCGTTGAACCTTCTCCATTTTAAAAGAGCTTGGCTGCTGATTGTCTTTTTTGACTTGTTGTTTTTGAGCATTCACGTTTACTGTTTCCAGTTGCGTTGTAGCCAACAAGTCCAATATGATGCTTTTAACATAATCAAAATTATTAATAATATCATCTTCCCAAAATCTTATAATTTTATATCCATTATTATTAGCTAGCTCATCTTTTTCTTTATCAATTATTATTCTTTCAAGCTGCCAGTCTGCTGGATTTGGATAAAATTTTGGGTGCATGCCAATAATCCCCCATCACATTCAATTAATATATTATAGTCCTTTAAATAGAAATCAAATTGCCTATTTTCAAGAATAAATGAATAAGTATAAGCTATTTTAAATTCTTTAAGAAATACTTCCATAAGTATTTCTATTTTAGTTTTACGAAACACTTTGTTTTCCATCTGTTTTAAAGTTGATTTTCTAATTTTTTTAATAACCTCTTGGCTATATATCCCAGTTTTTCCACTATTCCATGAAGGAGTATGGTTTTTCTTTCGAGTCATTGCGGTTTTTGAAATAATTTTTGTGAAATGTTCATCTTTTTGTTGCTTGCTCATAGATTTATGCCAGTTGTAAGTACTATTAGATCGAAGTTGATTTTCACAATATTTACTACAAGTTTTTGTTGCTCTATGTGGTCTAACCGTTGTGTCAAATTTTTTTCCACAAACATGGCATATATTAGGTTTAGCCTTATTTCGGCTTGCGCAAGCATTAGAACAGAATTTTTTTGGTTTACCTCTGTATAATTTCACTTTATTTTCACAAAGTTCATAAGAGCAATTTAATTCATCAGAACTATAGTAATAACTAATTAAATATTCATTTAAGGAAATATGATGTTGAATTTTTAAATGTAATGTGAAGCGTCCTTGTTTGTTATGAGATATTGTAAAGTTACAAATTTTACATGTTTGATTATATTTTGCATCATAAAGCCTCATGTTTATCCCCTCCATTAACAATTTGGGTCGAGGTAACTTCACTTAGCTTTTAAAGAGTTCCCAGCAATTCACGAGGTTTATTTATAGACGAGGCACTCCAACCTGTTTACCACGTCTTGATCCACCCTGTTCCACTAAATGCGTTAATTTGGCAATGTCATCTAACCAGGAAACGGAACCGGAAGATTTACCGTTTACTCCTCTTGCTAATGCATTACGAGGGCGCAATGTAGAACCGTTTGTACCAACACCACCACCGCGGGACATGATTTCCATTACCTGCTTACGATGGTCACTAATACCCTCACGTGAATCACGGACAAAAGGCATCACATAACAATTAAAATAGGTGACATCCGTATTAGAACCAGCACCATATAATACCCCGGCCAGCTGGAATGAAATTCAAACTGGATAATTCCTGATAAAAGTTTTGATACCATTGCTTTTGTTTTTCTTCTGTTGACTCCACTTCAGCAAGTCCTGTTGCGTTACGTTTTGCAATTTGTTCATAATACACTTCCAAAGGCTTATCGATAATGCTTAAAGGACGTTCAATTATCCCGGTTTCACGCTCTTCTTCTTTTTCTAATACATGAACAAAGCTTTCTTCCACTTGAATGTGGGCTTTCCGTCGTTCTTCATCAATATCAATAATGAAGCCTGTCCCTCTTGCAGGGAACTTCGGATCTTCCTTGATCGTCAGTACGACAAAGTCTCCTGCTTTTAATGTCTTTTTCTCTGTGTCTTTAAATGCATAGCGGTCGAGCATGACGAGTCTCGATACCCCTTTATGAGTGGTTTTCATATCGGGTGTTATCGGATAGACTTGTGGAAATACGTTAATATCTTTATTCAATTGTTCCACATTAATCGCCAATGACCGCTCTTTGGTTGATTGCATCTAGTAGCCTCCTTTTATCAATATGAACAGTAAATTATCCTAATAGTTAATCCTTTTTAGCTTATCAGAAACGGCATCTTTATTCAATATATTGTGATGTAAAAAAAGTTTCCATACTATATATTGTATAAAGCGCAGAAAAGCACTCTCCGTTAGAAGAAGAGTGCTTTTCTATTATAAATATTATTCCATCATAAACCAAGAAAACTATTTAATGGTATCAAAAGTAAATGTCGTTTTAGTAAAATAAGTTTCGTCTTTATCTAACCAGACGGATGGAAAACCATCATGGTGAATCGAAGCAGGGGGGGAGCCTTGTGTTTCTAAGCAGAGGCCCAAATATCTTGCTGATTCCCGCTCGCGAAGATGTAATCCTTCTGGTAGATTATTGGATGTATACATGACGACACCTGGTTGATCGGTCATTACGGTAAGTCGTCTTCCACTTGTCTGATCCTGAACAATCACACTTTCTTTTTTACTGTGGTCAAAAATAAAGTAATGATCATAGCCATGATTAGCGATTAGATTTTGTTTGAAGTCTGATGTAACTCCATCTTTCATTGGGCGGCCTTTTCGAAAATCGTAGACCGTATCATCAACATCCAGGATTTTTCCGGTTGGAATTAACTGTTCATCTAATTCTACAAATTTACTACTATCTAATGTAATGTCATGCTCCTGGATATCAGATTTTAAATTTCCGCTTAAGTTAAAGTAGGAATGATTAGTGCTGGTTAAAACGGTCTTTTGATCTGCTACACCATCATAGGTAATCGTAAACGCATTGTCATTATTCAGTGTATACGTAACCGTCATGCGCAGGTTGCCAGGATAACCATTTTCTCCATCCTCACTTAGAAGGGTAAGGGTTAAGCCGACTTCGTCATTATTTTCAAAAGGAACAACTGTCCAAAAAGATTTATGAAAACCGGGTTCGCCCCCCCGTGTAAATGATTTTCACCATCATTTTGAGGTAGGGTATAGGTCTTCCCGTCGATTTCAAATTGTGATTTTTCAATGCGGCCGGCAACGCGCCCGATCAATGCCCCCCCAAAGTAGCCCGGGTTTTCAAGGTAGTCCTGATAATTTTCAAAACCAACTACAACGTTTTCGAGCTTTCCATCACGGTCTGGAGCTAAAATCTTTGTAATAATGCCACCGAAATCAAGTATAGAGATTGCCATACCATTGTTATTCACCAGGGTGAATTCCTTCCAGTGCTGATCTTGTACTTCTATAACGTCTGTTTTTATGTCCATCTCGTTATCTCCTCTACTTATCATTCATTTAGATGTGACAAAAATCGCTTAAATGCATTGCGTCCATCTGCGTCTGTTTTATAAACACCTGCATCTTCCAGAACGCGGGCAAATTTTTGTCCTAATTCATCCTCGATGATTTTATCTGCATTTTTTTCGGTAATGGTAGTGTGTTTATCCTTTATTAATTTTACCCAATCATCATGATAATCTGCAACTGATACAGGTTCACCGAGAAGGTATTTTTTAATATCGGCAAGCTCATCTTTTAAACGAGGAGGGAGGACGGCCAAACCCATTACTTCAATTAATCCAATGTTTTCCTTCTTGATATGATGGACATCTTCGTGGGGGGGATGGAATAATCCCATCGGATGTTCTGCTGTTGTACGGTTATTGCGCAATACGAGATCCAGTTCAAATTGTTCTCCACGTTTACGAGCAATCGGTGTGATCGTATTGTGTGGTGTATCATTGGAATATGCGAGAACATCTGCCCCGGGATCACTATATTCACGCCATCTTTGCAAAATGTAATCAGCGGCATCGATAAGCGTTTCACGATTTCGATGACGTAAGCGAATGACAGATAATGGCCATTTTACAACAGTTGCTTCCACTTCAGAGAAACGATCCAGATTAAAAGTGAACTCTTCCTCTGCATTGGTCATGGCAAATGTATAGCGTCCACCTTGAAAATGGTCGTGAGACAAAATGCTGCCACCTACAATAGGTAAGTCGGCATTGGAACCGACAAAATAATGTGGGAACTTTTCGACGAATGCTGTCAAACGTGCAAAAGAATCACGAGTGATTTGCATTGGTCGATGTTCCTTCGCAAATACAATACAGTGCTCATGATAATAAACATAGGGAGAGTATTGTAGAAACCATTCTTCACCTTCTAAAGGCACCTCAATAATTCGGTGATTGGAACGGGCCGGATGACCAATTCGACCGACATATCCTTCATTTTCCGCACATAATAAACACTTCGGATAGGCTGCATCCTGTTTCATTTCTTTTTCGCGTTTTATTTGTTCAGGATCTTTTTCCGGTTTAGACAAATTGATGGTAATGTCTAAATCCCCGTAGTTAGAATTCGTTTTAAACTGAATATTATTGGCGATCCGTTTCGTTTGAATATAGTTGCTGTCTTCACTTAATTGATAGAAATAATTCGTTGCTGTTTCCGGTGATTCCTGATATTTCTGATAAAAGGTTTCATTTACTTCAGATGGTTTTGACATAAATACATCCATTATTTTTGCAGTTAATTGCTCTCTTTCATCTAATAGTCCTTCGATTAGTCCTTTTTTCACGGCTTCATCGGCCAGATCTTCTAACAGGTCAGGTATATCCTGATCTATTAGAGATACTTTTTCTTCATAATTAGCCTCTAACAAACCTAAAATTTGGTTTCGGGCATAGATTTTATCACTCGACTGAATCAGGTTCTTTTCGGTTGCTTTAACTACAAGTGTTTCTACTAAAGAGGAAAGGCTAGTCATCTTTATTCCTCCTCGCCATAGCCGTTTGGATGTGCCTGGTGCCAATTCCACGCATCGGTAATAATGCGGTGAATGTCTGTACGTGTCGGATTCCAGCCAAGAATTTGTTTGGCTTTATCAGAAGATGCAATTAATGTACTTGGATCACCTGCTCTTCTTGGGGGCAACCTCTGCAGGGATTTCGTGCTTGGTAACCTCACGAGCGGCATCAATGATCTCTTTCACAGAAAAACCTTGACTGCTTCCAAGATTAAAGATATTGCTTTCTCCGCCTTCTTGTAAATACTTAAGCGCTAATATATGCGCATCAATTAAGTCTTCTACATGAATATAGTCACGAATACATGTACCGTCAGGAGTGTCATAGTCATCACCGAAAATAGCGATGTGTTCTCTTTGATTAAGCGCAACTTGTAAAACAATCGGAATTAAGTGTGTTTCCGGACGATGATCCTCTCCGATTTCTCCTGTGCTGCGGGCACCGGCGACATTGAAATAACGAAGCGAAACAAATCGGATACCATGTGCCACTTCCGTCCATTTCATCATTTTTTCCATTGTTAATTTCGTTTCTCCATACGTGCTTGTTGGCCGTGTTGGCATGGTTTCTGTAATTGGTACCTGTTCTGGTTCACCATACGTTGCAGCAGAAGAAGAAAAAATGATATGTTTAATATCAAATTCTTTCATTGCCTGCAGTAATACCTGAGTACCATATACATTATTATCAAAATACTTAAGCGGATCTTCCATCGATTCTCCTACTAATGAATGAGCCGAAAAATGGATAACACCATCAATCTTCTCGTGGGAGAATACTTCACGGAGGAATTCGATATCTCTTACATCTCCCTTATAAAATGTGGCATCAGGATGTACGGATTCCTCATGTCCTGTTAATAAATTATCAATGACTACTGCTTCATTTCCCTGATCAATTAACTGATATACAGCATGGGAGCCAATATATCCCGCTCCTCCTAATACTAAAATACGCATTTTTTATGTCCTCCTTTTAATTTAA
>NZ_BAVS01000002.1 GCF_000521485.1 Gracilibacillus boraciitolerans JCM 21714
ACCAAGTATTGAAAAAATAATTTTACATGAGCCTTAGATTTGTGCGAGTTATGATTATGTTTGATTTACCAGTAGAAACAAAAATACAGAGGAGAACGTATTCGAAATTTCGTAAAGACTGATTCGTCATGGATTTTTGATGATGCAGTATTCCATCTATGTAAAATCATGTTTAAATAAAGAACAAGCTGAAGGTACAATTAATTTAATAAAGAGATTTCTTCCTAGAGATGGACATGTAAGATCTATTATTATTACAGAAAAACAATTTGAAAAGATGAAAGTATTAGTAGGAGAAGAAGATAGGAACTTAAATATTTTAGGTGAAAATAGAACAATTGAATTTTAAGGTGGTGGTTGTTTGGATTTGCGCTTACTAGTACGAAAGGATATTGAAGAATACGAGTTAAATATAGGTCAGTATAGCTCTTTGTTTGTTAATTATACAACGAATGAACGATCACTCATTCAGCCAATAATTGATTATTTTCAGCCGAGAAGTAAAGTGAAGAATGAGTTAAACGTATTAAATACTATGGATGATTATGAAGAAATTTCAAGTGCGCGTTTTCATGCGATAGTGTTTACTAATGATTTATTACTGGAAGAAACGAAACTAGGGTCGAAGTCCTTATTAAAGGGACAAGTAAAGCAGAGTTTTTTGAATAATGTGGAAGCGGATGGCTATATAAATAATATTAATGTATTATTGGAGGATTTAGTTGAGCATTCTATTTCTGAATTGCCGATTCGGCCACGATTACTAACGTATGATTCAATTATTAAATTGCTTGAAATTGATTTAGGATCTAATATGTTAGATGAAACAAATCAATTTATCTATCAAAATAAGTTGCTGTTGCCTATTTTAAATCGATATTTAATGACAAACTTAAAGCAGCCAGGAATTGTTTTCTTCTTTTATCCTGAGACATATTTGAGTCCTTTAGAACAAAAGGAAATGTATAAATTATTACAAATATTTAGCGATACTATCCCTATTTTTGTGATTACGAAATCAAAGCAATTTCTATGTAAAGACTTAGAAGGAATGAATTATTTTATTGAAAACAAACAAACTTTCAGTAATCAATTTATAGAAGACATGGAATGGAATAGTCCCGTTATATATGAGTTTGAGGATTTGAAAGATAGTGTTTTATCAATACTTCAACGATATGCAGATGTATTTGAACTAAATCCTACAGTTTCTAATAATACAGATGCAGATGTAATATTATTTAAGTCGATTGATCTCTATGTGTTTACTTCTTTAATGTATAAAATGAAATATAAATTTGTGCTAAATGTGGATGAAACAATTATGGACAATCCTGTTTACGAGTATATTGTAGATCTTTATGAAAAAATTTGATATATTTTCATTAGAGGTTTTAGTACTCTGCGTTTTTTGGTAGTAATGAGACCCAATCGAAAATTTTTTTAACCAAAGATTATGTTTTAGTACTCTGCGTTTTTTGGTAGTAATGAGACCTGGCTTTAATGTTCATCGTAAAACCCCCCTGTTTTAGTACTCTGCGTTTTTTGGTAGTAATGAGACAATGGGCAGATGCTTATCGTAAGTTATCAAGTTTTAGTACTCTGCGTTTTTTGGTAGTAATGAGACAATCGATAACTGGTAGGATCATCCACTCGAGTTTTAGTACTCTGCGTTTTTTGGTAGTAATGAGACGGCGAAGGCTTAAAAGTGAAGAACCGAGTGGTTTTAGTACTCTGCGTTTTTTGGTAGTAATGAGACTAAGACTTGCGCTACCATCCACTCTTCTCTGTTTTAGTACTCTGCGTTTTTTGGTAGTAATGAGACACTTCATGCGTTTAGATTTGAATCAGCGCAGTTTTAGTACTCTGCGTTTTTTGGTAGTAATGAGACAAACCACTTTTACTTATAAATGGTCTCATAGTTTTAGTACTCTGCGTTTTTTGGTAGTAATGAGACATGCAAGATGTTAAAAAGGTTGTAAAAGATGTTTTAGTACTCTGCGTTTTTGGTAGTAATGAGACCACTGTTCAGTAAATATAATATACTTTCTAGTTTTAGTACTCTGCGTTTTTTGGTAGTAATGAGACAAGGTCGTGAATGGCGAATGAACAAGCGAAGTTTTAGTACTCTGCGTTTTTTGGTAGTAATGAATCCCTTTTCATAATTTTAAAGAAAACACTTGAAATTTAAAGCCCTTACAAATATAATGATAGTATATTAATTTGTTCAATAAACAAATTAATTAAAACAATACTACCTAGGGGGGTAAAAACATGAATAAAAAGCTATTATTTTTAGTATCAATGTTGTTAGGTCTTGTGCTATTGCTAGCAGCTTGTGGTGGTGATTCATCCGAAGAGAGTGCCAGAGACACTAATGAGGATCAGGGAACAGAAGATCAAGATGGGGGGGAAAACGAAGGAAGTACTGATGGTGGTGAAGAAACAGAAGAATCTGCCGAAACAGTTACTTTTCGTCTAGCAGACAATCAACCAGAAGATTATCCAACAGTTGTAGGTGATAAAGAATTTGCTAGATTAGTAGAAGAAAAAACAGATGGTCGATATAAAATTGAAGTGTATGCTGGAGGTCAATTAGGAGATGAAGTAAGCGTTATTGAGCAAATTCAATTAGGATCTATTGATTTCGCTCGTGTAAACGCTTCACCTTTAACGCAGTTTAACGATCAAATTGGCGTGCTATCTTTGCCATACTTATTTGAAAGTGAAGAACAAAAATGGGAAAAGTTAAATGGTGATGTAGGCCGAGAATTACTAGATACTTTTGATGGATCTAATATGGTAGGCTTAGCATACTATGATTCAGGTGAACGTGCCTTCTATAATACGCAATACACTGTAACTTCACCTTCAGATTTAGAGGGAATGAAGATTCGTGTTCAACAATCTGATTTAGCAATTGCAGTAGTAGAAGCTTTAGGAGCATCTGCCACACCAATGGCATATGAAGAAGTATATTCTGGTCTTCAAACAGGCGTAATTGATGGAGCAGAGAATAACTTTCCAAGCTACTATACAGTTAATCATTATGAAGTAGCTCCATATTATACCTTACCAGGTTACACTGGTACACCTGAAATTGTTATTGGTTCTCAACAAGTTTGGGATCAATTAAGTGATGAAGATAAAGAATTGTTTAGAGAAGCAGCAATGGAATCGGTTGAAGCACAACGTGAAGCATGGGCAGAGTTGACTGAAGAAGCTCGCACAGCAGTAGAAGAAGCTGGATCTGAAATTGCAGAAGTTGATGATCTATCTGAGTGGAGAGATGCTGTACAACCTGTCTATGATGAATTTGGTGAACAATACGGCGAATGGGTAAATAAGTTATCTGAATAAAAAAAGTATAAGAAAGAGGGTTTCCCTCTTTCTCGATACTATAGGGGGGGGATTTATAGTGCAAGTATTAAAGAAAGTTAAATCTTTCATTGATAAAGCCTTTTTGTTTACAGTACTTACGATGTTAGCGGTAATGGTAGTTGTAATAGTAGTACAAGTATTTTCGCGTCAATTATTTAGTTATACTCCATCATGGTCAGAAGAACTTTCTAGAGTATTATTAGTTTGGATTAGTTTTCTAGGTGTTGCATATGGTGTAAAGGAAAAACTGCATATCGCTTTAGGTCTTGTTGTAAATAAGTTTCCTAAGTCTGTACAGCATGTTTTTGATATTTTTTCTAAACTGTTATTAGTTGGTTTTGGTATTATGATGGTCTATTACGGATATCAATTTACTGTACTTATGGGTGGATCTACTATGCCTGGAACTGGACTGAAATCTAGCTGTTTATATGCTTGTATACCAATTGGGGGAGTTTTTCTGATATTGTATGGAGTTGAACTACTTTTCCAAAAGGGACTTTACCAAGATTATATTAATGAAGTTAGTGAGGGTGAGAATTAATTATGGAAATAGCAATCCTATTAGGAAGTTTTGCACTTCTTTTATTATTAAGAGTACCGATAGCATTAACATTAATACTATCATCATTAATTACTGGGGTTTATATGGAAATTGATCCCTCGGCTATTTTTCAACGGATGGTTAGTGGGGTAAACTCATTTTCACTATTAGCAATTCCCTTTTTTATCCTAGCAGGTGAAATAATGAATGAAGGAGGAATCTCACGACGTCTTATTAACTTTGCGAACGTTCTCATTGGAAAAATACGCGGAGGTCTAGCTATGGTTAATGTCTTAGCTAGTACATTTTTTGGTGGTATTTCTGGTTCTGCTTTAGCAGATACCTCTTCATTAGGTTCGGTGTTAATTCCAATGATGAAAAAAATAAATATGATTCCGATTATGCTGTAGCTGTAACAATTTCAAGTGCAGCACAAGGTGTTTTAATTCCACCGAGTCATAACATGATCATTTATTCTACAGCTGCTGGTGGTGTATCAGTTGGTGCGTTATTTATGGGTGGACTAGGTCCTGGGTTATTACTCGGGTTATCTTTAATGATATTGACTTATGTGATTGCTGTTAGACGAAATTATCCTAAAGGCGAAGTAATTCAAAGAAAAGAAGTTCCACGCATTATGTGGGAAGGCCTCTTGGGACTATTTACTGTAGTAATTATCATGGGTGGTATTTTGAGCGGTTTCTTTACAGCGACTGAATCTGCGGCAATAGGAGCACTTTATGCTTTTATTATTACATTTTTTGTTTATCGAGAAATACCCTTTTTACATATGAAAGTTATTTTGCATAAAACGTTTAAAACATTAGCAATGGTAATGTTCTTAATTGCTACTTCATCTTCATTTGGTTGGTTGCTTGCATTATTGAAAGTTCCTGCAATCGTTTCAGAAACACTAATCGGTATTTCACCAAATGATTATGTAACAATTTTGCTAATCATCATAATTTTATTAGGATTAGGTATGATAATGGATATGGCACCATTAATCTTAATCGCGACGCCAATATTATTACCTGTAGCAATAACTGTAGGATTTGATCCTGTTCACTTTGGTGTGATGCTCATTCTTTGCCTATCAATTGGTTTAGTTACACCACCAGTTGGATCAGTACTCTTTGTTGGATCCGCAATCGGAAAAATATCCATAGAAAAGGCATCAAAAGGTATGTTACCCTTCTATGCTGCAATGATCATCGTATTATTATTAGTTGCATATATCCCAAAAATTTCACTATTTTTACCGTCATTGTTTGGGTATTAATGCTAGTTTATAGTACCGAATTTATAATATACCAACACAGAAGATCCATGATCTGAGCATTCTTTTCATGGATCTTTCGGTTTGATAACTTATATTTTTCAGTTTATTTAATCAATTCCTAAATAACTCATACCTACTTTACGGTTGTGAGTTATTTTACCCTTATTTCATAAATATAAAGTAGCCAACATAATCCCCCCCAACGTTTCCTGATAGATTTCCTCAAATTGATTAATAGGAAGGGGGGGATTGGTTCCAAGGCCTAATTCAACCGTATTTCCTGGTTTTTGAAATTCTTGTATGAACCAGTCTTTGTAACCGGCAAAGCTATCCACATATTGAATCGGTTGATAGCCGCTTACTCGTTCAAACTCTTCAACAATTGTTTGGGATACAGGAGGTTCTAACCCTTGGAATCCCCAATATATAACCTCACCTTGTGTATGAAAAGCATTCATAATTTCAAATGGCTTTTGTTGCGCTAACTCTGCCATCGCAATTGCCTCAGGTTCAGTTAATGGCTGATAACCCGGGAAATCGCGTGGTTGAGGTGTAGTTGGTTTTTTTTTCGCTTCTTCTTCCCATAATGCCGGATATTGATTGTTGAGATCCACCCCATTAATATTCGCTTTCCATCCCGAGAAATCATTACTTCCGTTGTTTAATGTTAAGACATAATCCTCTAAATTTCCGGCAGCGTTTACGCCATTTAATACGAGATTAACTCCATCAGGGTTTACCATTGGAACAAGAGACAACGTATTATTTTCAAATAACGGTAAAGTATTTAAACCGCGAATCGATGTATTATTTGTTAAAGCTAAGGCATATTCATTGATAAATCGCATAATAACAGGAGTAGTGATCCACTCATTAGCGTGAAAAGATCCGTTAATATGTTTCTGACGGTTTCCAACGCCCATTTGCAATTCGATCAGATCCTTATCTAAAACAGATTTACCAATCACTTGTTGCTGAATAAATGGATAGATAGTAACTAAATGTTGGATATCTCCAGTCATCTTCTCAAAAGTATAATTATTTTCATCTGAGATAACAAAATTTGTTATCTTTTGAGGAAGTATAAGATTTTGACCTATTTGAAGTTGGGTTGCTGTAACAGTGGGATTCAGTAATAGTAGAGCGTCAACTGGTAATGATAGACTTTGAGCAATCTGCCAGAATGTATCATTTGCTTTAATGGTATAGGTTTGCGGAAGATATCCAGGTATTTGAATTTCTTGCCCAATTGTCAATAAATTAGGATTTAACTGCGAATTAGATGCTACTATTAAGGGAAGAGGTAGTTGGAATAATTGACTGTAATACACATGGAATCGCCTTGTCTGACTTTAACCTTCATCATTTTTTCCTCCGATCATAGGTAGGCACTATTTCATCATATGAAGCAAAAAAAGAATTGATGAATAAAAAATTAAGTGAGACTATGATCAGTGGTTGGTCTTACAGAAGAATAGCACCGCGATAAAAAATACACCTAAGTAAAAAACTAAGTGTATTTTTCAAAATTATAATGAACTAGCGTATGACGCCTTTTTTTAATAGATCTAATTGACTTTGATAATTTTTAATAGAGATTTCAATAGGAAAGTCCTTTGAGAATTTTTCTGTGATATTATAAAAAGTTATAGCGGAAATCATTTTCATTAGTTGAAATATTTCTTCTTCTGTTTGAATCTTAAGCAGCGAAAGGTTTAAGTGATTATAAATATTCTTAAAATGATCGAGCTCTTCTTCACTGGCAAATATACCTGAAACAGATTTCTCAATTTTAGCATTCATATTTAATAAGGCATTTTTGAAAAAAGTAAAATGTTCCTGCTCTTCAACAATTAACTGATAGAAGGCAATAGATGCATCAAATAGACTGCCGTTATGTTTTTGTAAAATCCAGATGAATTGTTCCATTGCAAAACTTATCTGCTTGTCAAATAAGTAAAAGTAGGCGTCTTCTTTATCAGAAAAATACTGATAAAACTTCCTCTTGGAATTTGAGCATAAGAGATGATGTTAGCAATAGAGGCATCTACTAAAGAAACCTGTGAGAATTCTTTATGTAGGGCGGCAATTAGTTTAGTTTTTTTATCGTCAGGTAAATTATAAAAGGTTTCTTTGGGCAATGATTTTATAGCTCCTTTAATGTTAGTTTGTGAATATATGCGAACCCTCTCAATAAAATGACATTACGTCAGCAGCTATTATTATTGTAAATAACACGATGTTATTTTCGCAATTGTTTTGACTTAGAAAATATTAAGCAATAAAGGGAAAATTTAGGTGTAAAATAAATATTTTTAAAGTCTTATTATTTGAAGGATGTCTATTATATCGGTTAGAAAAACGGTATATTAAATACCTAGAATAAATTTAGTTTTAAAAACTTAGCTTGTAAAATTAATTGAATAGTATTATAATTTGTTTACCAAACAAACTAAGGAAGAGAGGAGTAAAATAATGAAGACGTTTATTACAGAAGATTTTCTATTGTATAATGAAACTGCAAAACGATTGTATCATGAAACAGCAAAAGGATTACCGATTATTGATTACCATAATCACTTACAGCAAAATGAAATTTATGAAGATAAAAATTATCATAATATCTATAATATTTGGTTATCTGGTGATCATTATAAATGGAGGGCAATGCGAGCAAATGGTATCGAGGAAAATTTAATTACCGGTAATGGAAGTGACTTAGAGAAATTTAAGGCATGGGCAAAAACGGTACCAAACACTTTTGGAAATCCTTTATACCATTGGACCCACTTGGAATTATTGCGATACTTTGAAATTGATGATTTACTCGATGAACAATCTGCCGAATCAATATGGACATATGCAAACGAAAAGTTACAGTCACCAGAATTATCCGTTCGATCTATTTTAGCAAAGGACAAGGTTGAATTAGTCGGGACAACAGATGACCCTACAGATGATCTAAACTATCATATCAAACTAAAAGAAGAGGCTATCCGACAAAAGTGTCGCCATCCTTTCGCCCTGATAATGGTTTAGCTATTGAAAAAGAGGGTTTTATTAAGTGGGTTGAGAAATTAGCTTGTATAAGCAACGTGACCATTGGAAATTACAATGACTTCTTATTAGCGCTTGAAAAACGAGTCAACTTTTTTGATGAAATAGGTTGCCGCAGTTCGGACCATGGGATCAATGTAATGTTCTATGAAGCAGCGACAAAACAAGAGATAGCGACTATCTTTGATAAGCGTTTGGCGAAGCAATCCTTAACAAGCAAGGAAGTAAATCAATTTAAAACACATACGTTGATTCAACTCGGTGAATGGTATGCCGAAAAAGGCTGGGCGATGCAATTACATATCGGGCCTCAGCGAAATAATAACACAAAAATGTTTGATCAAATTGGAGCGGATGCAGGCTTTGATTCGTTAGGGGGGGATAAATTAGTAGCAGAACCATTAAATAAGTTCCTGGATGCACTAGAGCAACAAAACAAGTTGCCCAAGACGATTCTTTACACATTAAATGCTCGCGATAACGAAGTATTAGCTGCAACTGCAGGTAACTTCCAAAACGCCGAAATCCCTGGAAAGGTGCAGTTTGGAACAGCCTGGTGGTTTAATGATCATATCGATGGAATGGAATACCAAATGAAAACACTAGCTAACTTTGGACTGATTCGCCACTTTATTGGAATGCTAACGGATTCCAGAAGCTTTTTATCCTTTTCTCGTCATGAATACTTCCGACGGATTTTATGTAATGTGATCGGTACATGGGTAGAAGAAGGAAAAGTACCAAATGACATCAACCTTTTAAAACAATATGTAGCAGATATCTGTTATAATAATGCGAAAAAATATTTTAATTTATAACTTGGATTTGGTAACTTAAAAAGGGTGTTCGACTTCAGTTTCTTTCTAAAGAACTATCCATTGGTGTACGTTATTTGGTATACTATAAATAAATCTTAATTTGTTTCCCGGACAAATAAATGTAATTAGGGGGGAATTCGTATGATTACCGGTGATGGCTCATATATTAAAAAAATAAATAGAAGTAACATACTAACCGAAATATTTGAACATCATAAAATATCAAGGGCTAGTATTTCCAAAGTCACTGGGCTAAATAAAGCAACGATTTCTGTTCAAGTAAATGATTTGCTCGTTGAAAATTTAATTTATGAGTCACAGGAAGAACACTACACAGTTGGAAGAAGACCGATTTCATTGTCTATTAATGAGCAAGCTGCCTATTTTCTAGGTATCGATCTTGACTATGGGCATATCCTATTTAATATTGCTGACTTAAAAGGAAACACAGTTAAATATGAAAGAGTCGATCTTAAAACAGATATTTACGATGAGATCGTATTAGTACTCGCTGAGAGAATAAAAAAATATCAACAAGAGTTTGAAATGGCTCATTATGGATTAGTTCAAACTGTCATCGCTATTCATGGAACGGTATCAAGTGATAAGAAAATTCACTTTGTCCCTCGTTATCAATGGAGAGATAAAGATATTGTCGATGATTTGAAATCACAAGGAATTGAAAATATTTCTATTGAAAACAATGCGAATTTATCTGCATATGCAGAGAGAATTTTTCAATATCACAAAAGCGATCATTTGTTAAATATTAACCTTTCATCAGGGATTGGATCAGGAATAATTGTTAATGGAGTGTTGCAAACAGGCTATCATGGTCATGCAGGAGAAATGGGTCATATGATCATCTATCCCAAGGGAAAACCGTGTCGTTGTGGAAACGAAGGCTGTTGGGAGCGTTATGCCTCAGAACCAAGTTTTTTTGAAAATGTTAATAAATATGTAGAAACTAAAGTAGAGACGCACGCTGATATTAAGAAACTGCTTAACGAGAAAAATGAAAATGTAATCTTTGCTTTAAATGAATGGATATCTGATCTGACGATTGGACTAAACAATGTGATTAATATTTATAATCCTGAAATGATCGTGCTAAATAGTCCAATTCTAAAAATATATCCTCAAGCTTTGGAAGAAATAAAAAAACACTTAATTTCCTCTGTTTCACATTATCGTGATATTGTGATATCCGGTTTAGGTGCAAAAGCAAGTGTTGTTGGAGCATGTGCCATAGGGATCCAACGTTTTCTTGAACTTTCACGATTAACCTTATCTGAAACAAATAATTCGATTAGCGAAAACGAAAGAAGCGCATTTTCTTTATGATTATGCGCTTCTTTGCTATTAACCTAATGATAGGTTTTTGATCAATAGTATAAGTCTTAAGAATAATTTTTTTCCTGATTATTAGAATGTTCTAGAGGATGTTCAATGATTATAATTGTACCCCCCCACGTTTCTTTACTTCGGATGATAAATTGAAAGTTTTCACCGAATAATAATGATAACCTTTTTTTAATATTGGAAAGACCAATATGATTTGTTCTGTATTGATCTTTGTCGAGTTCATTTAAAAGGCTATTTAATTTTTTTGATGATATTCCCTTACCATTATCGATAATAGTAAAACGAATATTTTCCTTTTTATTCTTTATTTTTACTTTTATGTCAGTCGTAATTTCTTCCTCAGAGCTACCGTGGATTATACAATTCTCAATAATAGGTTGTAAGATGAATTTCAATACTCGTTCTTCAAGATCATTTTCACAATAATCCCAATTAATCGTAAAATCTTGATCAAATCGAATTCGAATGATTTTGAGATAATTTTTGGTATGGAGTATTTCTTCTTTGAGTGTTACCGTATGATTTTTTATCCTTAATGAAAAAATTTAATATATCTGTTAATGTTTCAAGCATTTTAGTTACTTTATTCGGTTCTCCTGTAAGCGCCATTGCCCTCCAATAAATGATAGCTAGAGTATTAGACAGGAAGTGCGGATTGATTTGATTTTGCAAAGCAAGCAGCTCCGCTGATTGTAGCTGATATTCCTTATTATTAAGTTCTTTTTCCAAATTGTTTTTTGAAATGTAATTTTTAAGAATTCGTCGAACGATCAGTTGATATTCATTGTCCTTAAAGGATACGTTTTTGATCAATTCTTTTTCATTTTGATTGGTAGTGTTTAAAATTTTAATTATATCACTAACATGGCGCGCATTCTTTCTTGATAAATAATAAATCGTAGCAGCCCCCCCTAAAATAAGAGATAAAACTACGAAAGCAATGGTTAATAAACGTAATTGATTCGGTAAGAAGTATATAATATTCTTTTCGATTACCGAAAAATATCTTAAATTATGATCTTTTGATTGGAATTTATTGACAATATAGTTTTTATTATTAATAGTCACTTCATATGTATCTTGATGGTTAGACAGAGATAAATCATTAATATTTATCTCATCGCTAGCCGCATTGCCATATAATTTATTATTATTTTCATCTATGACAAAAATACTTTGACTATGATAATGATTGAGCTCACTAATTAAATTTTGAAAAAAGTCTTGATTGATATTTAAGACAATCAATCCTTCAGCATTTGGAGCGTTTGTTTTAAAAACATTTTTATAAATGGTAATCACGGGATCAGGTTTTGCAAATTCATATTGGGCAATTTTCCTTGTCTCAATCCACAACTCGTCATTAGTTGAATTAGTATTGAATTCTTTAAACCAGTCTTGGTCAAACATATTCTCAATGTATTGTACACCGGAACTTGATGTGAGTACTCGACCTTTATCATTCCTGTAGTATACATAAATAGAATGGATATAATTTGTAGCGATATCTTTTCTGCGTAACGTTCCCCCCCTCCCGTATTTCAAATTTCTTTTTTGATCAAGTTAAATAATTGGAATCAAGGATGTTTTGTAGCGATAATATAATTTCTGGATTCCAATTATAATCTAAATGTAATAAATGCATTTCATTCAAAACGATGTTGGTCTGCTGTTCGAGTTGTTGAAGTGTGTTTAAATTAACATTTGTAATCGATTCCTTCATATATTTATCGGTTATGATGATAGCAAAAGACCCTAAAATAAAGACAGGAATCAACAAAGGAAATAGAAACAGCACAATATTTTTGAGTAATATTTTATTATTCATGACTTACGGGTACTTCTTTCGGTTTTCTGTATTCTCGAGGTGTCACCCCCCCGTAGAACTTTTTAAACACACGAGTAAAGTTTTTCGGGTTTGTATAACCAACTAAGCTACTTATTTCATATGTTTTATAATGAAAATCCGATAACATCTCGGCAGCTTTTTTCATTCTGATTTCCGTTACATAGGTGGAGAAATTCTTTCCGGTATTTACTTTAAAAAAAGTACTAATATAATTAGGCGACATTTTACACAGGTTAGATAAATCTTCTAACGATATATCTGCATAATTTTTTATCGTGAACGCTTTAATTGTTTCAATAATATTTTCTGTATAGTTTGGATAGGTTTTTGAATATTTAGTAGAAATATCGGTATCAAGTTGTTTTTTTAAATCAGTGAAAACTTCTTGGATTTCATCGAATTTTCCTGGTTTTACGATATAGTTTACCACTCCGTATTTCATTGCTTCTTTTGCATAATGGAAGTCTTTATAACCACTTAAAAGAATTACCTTCTTTTGCTTCTTATCATCAAATATCTTTTTGGCTAGTTCAATCCCATCCATTATGGGCATACGAATGTCGGTTAGTATAACATCCACCTGATTCTCCTCAAGGTAAGCTAATGCTTTTCTTCCATTTTCACAATCATGGATAACTTCGAATCCTAGATTGTTCCAAGGGAAATAATTTTTTAATCCACTGCGGATTTCTACTTCGTCATCAACTAATAGGATCTTATACATCCAAAAACCTCCTTTCGATTGATAAAGGTATCATTTATTACTTCAAAAGATAAAATAAGGAACCTTTAAATGTAAGCGCTTAAAAATTAGGTGTTTTTATTAAATCTAAAGTCTTTTTTGATTGTTTGTATCAAGTATACTAAACCTATCGATTAAACATTGATGCCATTTCTATTTTAATAGAACTAAGGAAAATTGACAATGTCAAAATGAGGGATGAGGAAATGAATTCAGTAAAACTAACGGAAATCATGCGAACATTTTGTATCATTGCGTTAAAATTAACCTATTTGAATATCTTGTGGTTTTTATTTACAATGTTGGGTTTTGTTTTATTCGGCTTAGGTCCGGCCACAGCAGCATTATGTAAAATTCAAGATAGATGGTTAAAAAATGAAAACGTTTATTCTATATTTTTAGATTTTTGGAAAGAGTACAAGTCAAATTTTCTAAAAGTAAATATCTTAACAATTATTTTGATTGGGATAGGTGCTATTATTTATTTTGATCTTCAGTTTTTTATGGAAAAGGAAGGACTATTATACAGATCAATTAGTATTCTCATTTTTATTTTTTCTATTTGGTATATAATGGTTGTTTTATATGTATTTCCTGTTTATACCCATTATCAAGCAAAGTTATTTACAACGATCCGTTACGCTTTCATTGTAGCCATGTTAAATCCTTTTAAAACAATTGGAATGGCTGTTGCTGCAGGTGGAATGCTATATCTGTCATTAAACTTTTCACAAATCATGTTTTCGATAGGTATTAGTTTAACTTTCTTTATAATAATGATCATGGCAACACATGCTTTTGACCAAATATCAGTATTAAAAGCGCGCTATAGCAATTAATGGAGATTTAAGACAATGAAAATTGTTTTAGATATATTAAAAGAAAAGGGGGGGAGATTTTAAGATGCAACGAATTTGGAAAAACGGAATGTTCATGGCGGTATTATTTTTGTTTATCAGTATTTTAGTAGCTTGTAGCTCTGATAGCGATTCTTCTGGATCAGATAGTGCTGCCGATGAGTCAGAATCAGGCGCAGATAAAGTTGAATTAAGAATGCTGTGGTGGGGGGTTCACAAGATCGACATGATCGTACATTAGAAGTAATCGATTTATACATGGAAGAAAATCCGAAAGTAGAGATTTCAGCGGAATTTACTGGATGGGATGGATATTGGGAAAAAATGGCAACACAAGCAGCAGGTGAAAATCTCCCTGATATCGTCCAAATGGATTATAAATATTTAGCAGAGTATGTAGGCAAAGATTTATTAGCAGATCTAAGTGGGCATGTGGAGAGTGGTGCTCTTGATTTAAGTGATGTTGAAGATACGTATGTTGGCGGTGGGTATATCGATGATCAATTATTTGCTGTTAATATTGGAGCAAATGCCCATGCGATAGCGGTAGATAATGCGATGTTTGAAAAGGCAGGAGTTGAACCATTTGAACCTGGTTATACGTATGAAGATTTAAAGCAAGCTGCAGCGAAACTGTCAGAAAATCTTGGGGGGGATGGTGTTTATGGTGTGCACCCAATGGCCGGTGTAATGGGCTTTAAACATTATCTAAGACAAAATGGTCAATGGTTATATAGTGATGATGGAACTAAATTAGGATATGAGGACGATCAAATATTAGAAGATTATTTACAGGTTACAGTAGATATGTTGGAATCAGGTGGAGCAGCACCACCAGAAGTATTTATGGATGCAGATGCAAATGTTGAACAATTTCCTATCGTGACCGAAGAGACAGCTATTACGATGGATATTCACAGTAATCAATTAATCGCATTAGAATCATCTGCAGGTAGACCTTTAGACTTGATGCTTCAACCAACTCTAGAAGGCGGAGAATTAGGTCATTATATTAAACCAGGTCAGTTTTTATCGGTTTCAAGTGATTCACAACAACAAGAAGAGGCAGCTAAATTTATCAGCTTTTTCACCAATAGTATCGAAGCGAATGAAATTTTAAATGCTGAACGTGGTGTACCTATTGCAACAGCTGTGCGAGAGCATCTAAAAGAAAATGCATCAGATGCTGGAAAGAAAATGTTTGAATATGTAGAGTTAGCGCAAGAATATAGCCGTGAAATTGATCCGCCAGATCCACAAGGTGCAACAGAAATTGAATCATTGTTCGAAAATGAAGTACAAGATCCGATTCATTATGGAGAAATAACTCCAGAGGAAGCAGCGGCTAATTTCAGAGAAAAAGCATCAGAAATACTAGCGAAAAATGAATAAATTGCAAAAAGAGGCCATCTTTAAGGTGGCTTCTGATTGCTTTAATTACTGGAGGTGTTGGGGGGGATGGCTGAAGAAATAAATGAATTAAACCAAAGGAAAAACACAGGAAAATTACGTAGTCAATTTAGATTGGATTTAATAGGGTTTGCATTTATTGCACCATGGCTAATTGGCTTCTTAAGCTTTATTATAGGTCCAATGATCGCATCATTATATTTTTCATTTACCAATTACGATTTATTATCTGCCCCCCCGAGCTGGATAGGATTAGATAATTACATCAATATGTTTACAAATGATGATCGTTTTTGGAAGGCAATTCGTGTCACACTTGTTTTTGTATTTGGAAGTGTTCCGTTAAAGTTAGCCTTTGCCTTGTTTGTGGCAATGCTATTTAATACAAAGCGTCGAGGTGTCGGCGTATACCGTACACTTTATTACGTACCATCGATTCTTGGAGGAAGTGTTGCGATTGCTGTAGTCTGGAAACAACTATTTGGCCGAGATGGTGCAGTAAACGACATATTAGCCATTTTTGGCATACCAACTACGAGTTGGGTAACAAGTCCTGATTTTGCATTATCAACACTAATTTTATTGGTAATATGGCAATTTGGATCGCCAATGTTAATATTCTTGGCAGGATTAAAAGCGATACCATATGAATTGTATGAAGCTGCTTCTGTTGATGGAGCGAATCCGTTTTTGCAATTTATTAAGATTACATTACCCATGTTATCTCCTGTTATCTTTTTTAATCTAGTGATGCAAACGATCCAAGGTTTTATGGCATTTACACAAAGTTTTTTAATCACAAATGGTGGGCCAATGGATAATACTTTATTCTACGCTGTTTATTTATATGAGAAAGCATTTGCTCACTTTGACATGGGCTATGCCTCTGCGCTAGCGTGGATTTTACTGATAATTTGTGGACTATTCACTGCATTTATATTTAGAACCGCTAAAAGCTGGGTTCACTATGAATCGGAAGGAGGGAATTAATGATGAAAAAAATAAATCACTTCGAACACTTGTATATCATGGATCCATATGGGTGATAGGATTATTAATGATTTACCCGATTTTATGGACGATTGCTAGTTCATTGAAAGCAGAAAATGAAATTTTTAGAAACGCCGCTTCATTAATACCTTCTGAATGGAAATGGGGGGGAAACTATGCAAGAGGCTGGGAAGGGTTTGGAGATCTTAGCTTTGCTACCTTCTTTTTAAACTCTACATTTGTGACTACTATGGTCGTAATTGGAACTATTTTTTCTTCTACATTAGTGGCATTTGGTTTTGCGAGAGTGAAGTTTCGTTTTCGTACACCATTGTTTGTTTGTATGATCGTAACGCTAATGTTACCACAACAGGTAACATTAATTCCGCAATATATCCTTTTTCATAATTTGGGATGGGTCAATACGTATTTACCTTTAATTGTGCCAGCTTTTATAGGTGGTATCCCGTTTTTTATCTTTTTAATGATTCAGTTTATTAGAGGGATTCCTAGAGAGTTAGATGAAGCTGCTTATATGGATGGTGCTAGTACGTTTGCGATCTTTTGGAGAATCATATTACCTTTGACAACACCAGCGATTGCAACCGTTGCTATTTTCTCCTTTTATTGGACATGGGATGACTTTATGACTCCATTAGTTTATTTAAATGATACCAAATTATACACGGTTGCCCTAGGTCTGCAGATGTTCTCAGACCCATCATCTGTTTCAGCATGGGGGCCAATGTTCGCGATGAGTGTTGCTTCCATTATACCTCAGTTGCTTGTATTTTTGTTTTTTCAAAAGTATTTAGTAGAAGGAATTACAGCAGGAAGTGTAAAAGGCTAATGCTTAGAAGATGTGCACTCTCAGTCAAAAAATAAAATAAATAGAGCAATATTAGTTATTTTCTTATCCTGTCGTTTACAATAGAATAAAAGAGTAAATGATGAAGGTGATTAAAGATGAATCGAGAACTAATGGTGAATTATCGTTTACAGGGTCAATTTGGAGAAGTGAAAGCACATTCACATCAGGAGTATGAAATTTATTTATTCCATCAGGGTACATGTCGGTATTTGATCGATAATCAAATTTATGACCTGCATCCTGGAGACATTTTATTAATGGATGGGCTTGCACTGCATAAACCCAATTTACCGCAAAACAGTGAATATGTTAGAAGTCATGTCCATTTTTCTCCAGATGTAATGTTGCCTGTATTACAAGCTTTGGGTGCTACCAGTTTATTAGATGTATTTCGTCGGTTGCATCACTGTTTGATCCGTCCAGTGGATCGAGATGCAAGTATGGAAGTTGAAGCCATTTTCAAAAAAATGAGTAAAGTAAAAAACGATATGTCAATAGCAACGCATGAACAGGAATGGCAATTAAAAACGTATTTGACTCAGTTATTGATTTACGTTAACCGGCTAGGACTAACTTCCTCTCAGAAGGCAGTGACGGAAAAAAACGATAAAGCACACCATGCAGAAAATATCGCTTCCTTTATACAAGAACATTATCACGAACGACTCTCCATTGAACGAATAGCATCTGAACTAAATGTTAGCAAATCGTATGTCTCACATGTATTTAAGGAAATGACAGGGTACACCATTATGGAGTATGTGATGGCAACTCGTCTCAGGCAAGTAAAGTTTCTATTGGAAGTAGATGAAAAGAAAAGCTTGCAGCAAATAGCAGATGAGTGCGGATTTGAAAGCGTTTCACACTTTAGCCGTTTTTTCAAGGCGAACGTTGGAATGACGGCTAGAAACTATCGACAGAAGCGCCTTGAAATATATAAAAGGGAGTGAAGAATAATGGCAAAAGTAAAATTAGGAATTATCGGATTAGGACAACAAGGTGGAGCATATGGTAATTTTATCAAAGAGGCTCGTGTAAGTAATATGGAAATCGGTGCTATATGTGATAATGATCCCGAAAAGAAAAAAAGAGCAGATGAAGAATTCTCAGGTGTACCATTCTATGATAACTATATCGACATGCTAGAAAGTGGTAATGTTGATGCTATCGTAACGTGTGTTCCACATTATTTACATCCAGAGATGGGAATCGAAGCGTTAAAGCGTGATGTTCATGCCTTACTGGAAAAGCCAGCAGGTGTGTATACGAAGCAAGTCAAAGAAATAAATGACTTTGCAGCAACGAAACCAAACCTTACCTATGCTATTATGTTTAACCAACGGACGAATGAACTTTACCGGAAAGTAAAAGAAATCATAGATAATGGGGGGGAAATTGGCACCATTCGTCGAACAAATTGGCTTATTACGACATGGTGGCGTCCACAAGGTTATTATGATGCTGGTTCTTGGAGAGCAACTTGGGACGGTGAAGGTGGCGGTGTCCTTGTCAATCAAGCACCACATCAAATTGATTTACTACAATGGATTTGTGGTATGCCAGAAAAAGTATATACAAAGGCACAATACGGCTATCAGCGCAATATTCCGGTGGAAGATGATGTAACGACAATACTTGATTATGGTAATGGTGCAACGGGTGTGTTTATTACTTGTACACACGATATTATGGGTACCGATCGCTTAGAAATTCACGGTGATAAAGGAAAAATCGTTGTGGTTGATAGTAAGAAAGTAACCATTAAGCGTCTTCACACACCAGAAAAAGAAATGAGCGACAAGATGTCGATGCAAGAGGTGGCGAAATTATTCCAAGGTGAGGGACCTGGATCCATCTATCAAGAAGAAGTATTAGAATTCGAAAGTGTTTGGGGGGGTGGGCAGCATGTTGCTGTTTTGGAAAACTTTGCTGCTAACATTATCGATAACACACCACTAATTGCACCTGGGTCAGATGGTATTAATGGTGTAGAGTTAGCGAATGCCATGCATTTATCGAGCTGGTTAAACA
The DNA here is from genome assembly GCF_000521485.1 of Gracilibacillus boraciitolerans JCM 21714. Taxonomy (GTDB): domain Bacteria; phylum Bacillota; class Bacilli; order Bacillales; family Amphibacillaceae; genus Gracilibacillus; species Gracilibacillus boraciitolerans. Next base: position 19,198 of record NZ_BAVS01000002.1, read on the forward strand.
AGGAAGTTAGCTTACCAATAGATGAAGAATTATATCTGGAGGAATTAAATAGACGACGTAATCAAGAGAAGGAATCCTAATCAGCAGGGAATGGTGAAATATGGTGTTAAAAATAGCAGTAATTGGTCTTGGAGATATTTCGAAGATTCATCTGGCAGCCATCAAGCAAAACCCGAATGTTCAACTTGTAGCAGTCTGTGACAGAAATATAGACGATAAAGAACCGGTTAATCAATCCTGTTACACTGATTATCATCAGATGCTAGAGGAAGTTGAAATGGACTGTGTACATATTTGTTTGCCACATCATCTTCATTTTCCTGCGACAAAAGCGGCAGTGGAGAAAGGAATACATGTTTTTCTCGAAAAACCGTTGGCACATGATTTAGCAGATAGCCGTGCCATTGTGCGATTGGAAGAAGAAAATCTTCATGTAAAAATTTGTGTGAGCTTACAAAATCGTTTAAATGATACAGTAGCTGAACTAGCAAAGATTATTTCCAGTGGAAGATATGGAAAGGTTACAGGATTAAAAGGAATGGTGGCGTGGCATCGCCCAAAATCTTATTACGAAACAAAACCTTGGAGGGCATCGATGAAAACAGCCGGCGGTGGTGTAATGATTAATCAGTCCATTCATACACTTGATTTAATACAATATTTTGGTGGTGAAATAGATACTATTCGTGGTTCTGTTGACCGCTTATTAAACTATGGATATGATGTCGAAGACACAGCAACAGCTCGGATCCAATTTAAAAATGGTGCAACGGGATTATTTTTTGCTACGGTTGCAAATGCGCAGAATTCTTCAGTTGAGTTTCAAGTGATATTAGAAAGTGCCGAGTTAACTATTAAAGACAGTATTTTAACGATGACAAATAATGAGGGAGAAAAGGTGAAGTTAGTAGAAGATGAAAAGTTACCAGGATCAAAATTTTATTATGGTGCTAGTCATATGAAATTAATACATCATTTCTATGATCAGATTAAGCAAGATGGAAATGACTATATCCATGCAAAAGATGCCCAAATTCCATGGAAATGATCGAACTTATCCGACAATCATCTGAAGCTAAAGAAAGCATAAAAATGGGGGGTTTTACAGTGATAAAAGGGCAAATAGGGGGTTCAAATGATGATGTTGAAAGGTAAGGTAGAAGAGATCGGTGCCTATGAAACGATGAAAAAGATTCATGAGCTCGGCTTTCACTCCGTGGAAGTTTCACAAATCCCAATGACAACAGAAAATGTCAAAGAGATCAAGCAGGCCAGTGATGATTTTGGAATAGATATTACCGCAATCACAGCACCTTTAGAACCAATGATGCCTGGGCAAATACAAGAAAACTTGCGTGATGATTACGACAAAATTATAGCAGATTGTAAGGCATTGAATTGTAATTTTATCCGTATTGGAATGCTGCCATTTTCTATTATGGGAGATAAAGAGCAAATCTTAGAATTCATTGATCGAGCAGAAAATACAGCAAAACGTCTAACAGAAGAAGGTATAAAACTGTATTATCATACGCATCATATTGAATTCCAGCGTTTCGATGGTAAATTTTTATTGGATATCATGAAAGAAAACACAAGTCAGCTTGGCTTTGAGTTAGATGTACACTGGATTCATCGAGCCGGTGTTGATCCAGTAAGTTTTATCAAGCAATATAAAGATCGTGTTTCACTCATTCACTTAAAAGACTATCGAATTGGGAATTTAGATGTAACAGAAGAAGATTTAAAGGATATGGGTAACTTTTTTAATAAGTTTGTCAATTTAATAGAATTTGCTGAGGTAGGGGGGGAGGGTAATCTTAATATGCCAGCGATCATGGAAGCAAGCCTGGAGGCAGGCGCGAAGTATTTTCTGATTGAACAGGATGATACCTATGGACGTGACCCATTTGACTGTTTATATGATTCAGCAGAAAATCTAAGGAAAATGGGTTATGCAGATTGGTTTTAATTGGATAATAAGTTGAAAACCCTTACAAAAAATGATAGATTATATATAGAAAAAAAAGGAGTGGAGATTTGTGAACAAAGCAGATGGTATGAACTATGCGCCGAAAGGTAAACCAAATCCAGTGGTGAAAGAAGGGGAATTTGTTTTTGCGGCAGTAGGTCTGGACCATGGTCATATTTTTGGTCAGTGTAATGGATTATTGGAAGCTGGTGCCACTTTAAAGTGGGTATATGATCCTGATCAAGCCAAAGTAGATGGATTTATCGAAAAGTTCCCTCAAGCAAAACAGGCAGAATCGTTAGAACAAGTTTTAGAAGATGAAGAAGTGAAATTAGTAGCTGCAGCAGCTATTCCATCCGAACGCAGTGCATTAGGAAATAAGGTGATGAGAGCTGGTAAAGATTATTTTACCGATAAAACGCCATTTACGACCATCGCTCAACTAGAGGAATCGAAAAAAGTAGTAGAAGAAACGGGTCAAAAATATATGGTTTATTTCAGTGAGCGACTACATGTGGAAAGTGCTATTTTTGCCGGGCAATTAATTAATGAAGGTGCCATTGGTAAAGTAATCCAGGTTACAGGATTTGGACCACATCGATTAAATGCTCCCAGTCGACCTAACTGGTTTTTTGAAAAAGAAAAATATGGTGGCATTCTTTGTGACATTGGAAGCCATCAAATTGAACAATTTTTATTCTATACGAATAGCAAAGAAGCGGAAGTCCTTCATAGTAAGATCGGTAATTATGGGCATCCTGCTTATCCAGAGTTAGATGACTATGGGGATGCTACATTAAAGGGTGAAAATGGAGCCACTCAATTTTTCCGTGTTGATTGGTTTACTCCAGACGGTTTGAGTACTTGGGGAGACGGACGTACATTTATTGTTGGCACGGAAGGTACAATTGAAATTAGGAAGTATGTAGATTTGGCAACAGACAAAGGGGGAAATCAACTTTATCTTGTAAATCAAGAAGGTGAAAAGCATTTTGATCTCACAGGTAAAGTCGGGTTCCCATTCTTTGGTGATCTAATACTTGATTGTATCAACCGGACAGAAAATGCAATGACTCAAAGACATGCGTTTAAAGCAGCAGAGTTATGTTTGCAAGCACAAGATAAGGCATTAAATGTAACACAGTAAATCCATGGAAAAGCTGCATTTCATAATCAGAATGCAGCTTTTCTGACATTATAACTGGATGAGTTTCTTTTTAAATAATTATATGATAAAATAAAAATAACAACGTTGTTATTAAGGGAGTGAGAAGCTTGGTAGAATTTTTGGTCATCTTCAAGGATATAATTCTCCCAATTTTTATATTAATGGCAATTGGTTACTTCCTTTACAAGAGATTCACTTTGGATTTAGCTACATTAGCTAAATTGAACATTTATTTTCTAGTACCTGGCTTTATTTTTGTGAAATTATATGAAGCTACTTTTGGTTTAAAATTATTTTTGTATGTACTAACATTCTTTTTGTTACTTGTATTTTTATTATATATACTCGCTCTCATAACAGCATATATCATGAAGATCCGTGGTGGAAAGAAGACGACGTTTGCGAATAGTGTCATGTTCTTCAATTCTGGTAACTATGGCGTACCCGTTAATGATTTAGTATTTCGTGGCGATCCATTCGCAATGTCAATCCAGGTGATTGTACTTACGTTGCAAAATATTTTTCTTTTTTCCTATGGGATATTTTCCTTAAGAGCTGCCAAGGAAGGAAGATGGAAGGCGGCATTAGGTTATTTTAAAATGCCTGTTCTATATGCAATGCTGTCAGGTGTGTTATTAAACGCTTGGAACGTGCCTATTCCAGAACCAATTTGGATCCCGGCAAATTATATTGCTGATGCTATGATTGCTATCGCATTAATGACATTAGGTGCTCAGGTTGCCAAAATGAAATTTAAAAAAGGGTTATACACTGTATATGCTAGTGTTGTTTTGCGTTTAATTGGTGGACCAATTCTGGCACTATGTATCATTGTCATTTTCCAACTTGAGGATATTATGGCGCAAGCTTTATTTATTGCATCCGCAATGCCAACTTCTGTTAACAGCGCTGTTATTGCAGAAGAATATAAAAGTCACCCAGACCTTGCTGCACAAACCGTATTGTTTTCAACAGTAGCGAGTATGCTAACTGTCACCATTGTAGTGTATATCGCAAAACTTTTGTTTTAATTAATTTGTCCGCCAAACAAATTAATGATATACTGTTTATAACAGATTAAATAGTAAGTATTATATTTAAAGGAGTGAATAGATTGAGTATTTTACATGAGTTAGTACAAGATATACCGATTCCAAAAATGATAAAAGTTAAGCAATCTTTTGATGATCAAAAAGTGGAGGATTTAGGTAAAGAGCTTTATGATCAATTGAATCTAAAGCAAATAGATAGTCAAATTAAACCAGGAATGGCAGTCGCTGTCGCTGTCGGAAGCCGTGGTCTTGATCGATTAGTTGAAACGACAAAAGTAACGATTGCCTTTTTAAAAGAACACGGAGCGGAACCCTTTATTGTCCCTTGTATGGGGGGGAGTCATGGTGGTGCCACTGGACCAGGCCAAAAAGCAGTGCTAGAACACCTTGGTGTCAAAGAAGAAGTAGTTGGTGCAGAGATTCGTTCCTCTATGGAAGTGATCCAAATTGATCAGTTAGATAATGGTTTACCTGTTTATGTCGATAAGATTGCTTCTGAAGCAGATGGAATTGTTGTGATCAATCGAGTAAAACCGCATACAGCATTTCGAGGACCATATGAAAGTGGCATTATGAAAATGATCAGTATTGGATTAGGGAAACAAAAAGGTGCAGAAGCTTGTCATCAATTAGGCTTTAAACATATGGCAGAGCATGTACCTGCTATGGGAAAAATAATTATTGATAAAATGCCAATTCTTTTTGCAGTGGCTACGGTTGAAAATGCATTCGATAAAGTGGCTAAAATTGAAGTATTACTACCAGAAGAAATTGAAGAAAAAGAACCTGACTTACAAGAATTAGCTAAAAAATCTTTACCAAAGCTCTTTTTTGATCAAATTGATGTGTTAGTGATTGATGAGATTGGTAAGAACATTAGTGGAGATGGCATGGATCCCAATATTACTGGACGTTATCCTACTCCATATGCCTATGGAGGGCCAGAGGTAACCAAAATGGTCGTATTAGATTTAACGGAAGCAACGGAAGGTAACGCAAATGGAGTTGGTGCTGCGGATTTTACTACTCAGAAGTTAGTTGACAAAATGAATCGCGAATCAACCTATGCCAATGGTTTAACCTCAACTGTTGTAGGACCGACCCATATTTCGACAGCAATGCCTACAGAAGAAACAGCGATTCAGGCAGCGATTAAAACGTGTAATATATTAGATTTTACGAAAGCAAGAGTGGTTAGAATCAAAAACACATTAGAAATTGGAGAAATTGAAGTTTCAGAAAATATGTTAGACGACGTAGAAAAACATGATAGATTAGAAAAAATATCAGATTTATATAACTTGTCCTTTGATAAAGAAGGAAATTTACAATAAAATGAAAGGGGAAATAACGATGAGTAAACTATTTGATTTAACTGGAAAAGTAGCAGTTGCGCTAGGAGGAAACAGTACACTTGGCAGTTCCATGTCTAAAAGTTTAGCAGAGCATGGTGCTAAGGTTGCGATTGTTGGTAGAAATATACACACAGCAGAAGCAGTTGTCAAAGAGATTTTGGCTGCTGGTGGGGGGGAAGCAAAAGCATTTCAAGCTGATGTTAGTGAGCTTGCTACAGTAGAGAATGCCGCAAAAGAAATTGAAGCATGGTCTGGAGGATGGGATATTCTTCTTAATGCACCCGGTATGAATAGCACAACGCCATTCTTAGAATTAGAAACGGAAGAATGGGACAAAATCATGGATGTTAATTTAAGAGGGATTGTGTTTGCTACCCAAATTTTTGCAAAGAAAATGGTAGAGCAAAAGCGTAGTGGCAGTATTATTAATATTTCATCTGTTTCGTCTACTACACCGTTATCTAAAGTGTTTACTTATTCTGCTTCTAAAGCAGCGATAAATAGTGTGACTCAATATCTTGCACGTGAATTTGCGCCCCCCCATAATATTCGTGTAAACGCTATTATTCCAGGATTTTTTCCTGCAGAACAAAATCGAAAAATTTTAAGTGAGGATCGCGTGGATTCGATCATGAGCCATACACCAATGAATCGCTTCGGTGATCCTGAAGAATTACAGGGTGCTACCATCTATTTAGCATCTGATAAGGCAAGTGGATTTGTGACAGGCGAATTACTTCGAGTCGACGGTGGATTTGGAAGTATGACAATCTAATTTATATTTATATAAGGAAGGAGATAGAAAATGAGTAACCAAAAATACGAGACGTTAGTTTCTATTCTCCAGGATATGAAAAAAGTAGTTGTTGCTTTTTCGGGTGGTGTCGATAGTACCTATTTGTTACATGTAGCGGTTCATACGTTGGGTGTTGACAATGTTCTTGCAGTGACAGCGGATTCAGAAACCTACCCATCAAGTGAGTTAGAAGAAGCGAAACGTTTAGCAGAACATATTGGTGCAAGACATCAAGTTATTGAAACAAGTGAACTAGCAATACCAGGCTATACAGAAAACGATCGAAACCGTTGTTATTTCTGCAAGAATAGTTTATTTGATCATTTGGTACCGATTATGAGAGAAAAAGGCTTTGAAAATATCGTTTACGGTGTGATTGCCGACGATATGAATGAATATCGTCCAGGAATGCGCGCTGCTAAAGAACAAGGTGTACGTGGACCTCTAGCAGAAGCTGATATGTATAAAGAGGAAATACGTGAATTATCGAAAAAAGCAGGTTTGCCAACCTGGGATAAACCTCATTCGCTTGTTTATCCTCCCGAATAGCATATGGGGAAACGATCACAAAAGCAAAATTGACAAAAGTAGATAAATCGGAAGCCTTTTTGAAAACAATTGGAATACGTCAGGTGAGAGTTCGTACTCATGACGATATTGCACGTATTGAAGTTGAGCCACAAGATATGCAAAAATTACTTGCCAATCATGGACGGATAACCGAAAAATTGCAGAGCTATGGTTATACATTTGTTACGATGGATTTAGTAGGATATAAAAGTGGTAGCATGAACCGAGCATTATCGTAATGTGTGGCTTCCTTCCATCACAATACACTATCATATGTTATGATAGTTATGGTATTGAAAAGCTTTGGATATTTCCAAGGCTTTTCAGCTATTGGAGAAGGGGGGATATTATGAGTGAAGTAGTGATTGGATTAGACTTTGGAACAACTAGTGTAAAAGCAGTAGCTTTTGATCTTAAAGGAAATGTAGTAAATGAAACAGAACAATTAATCGAAACCTATTACCCACAAGCTTCCTTTGTGGAACAAAATCCAGATGAAATTGAAAAAAGCACAAGAAACGTATTAAAGGAAATTTTTACAGTAACGAATAAGCAAAATGTATTGGCAGTAGGTATTTCATGTGCAATGCATTCACTGATTTGTGTTGATGATAAAGGGAATGCATTATCAGATATGGCAATTTGGTCTGATGGGAGAAGCAGTGATCTAGTAGAAAAATTGGATCCTAAAATTAAAAAAAGTGTGTACAGTAAAACAGGAACACCAATTCATCCGATGTCTCCTTTATTAAAATTGATGTGGATGAAAGAAAATGACTATCAAGCCTATCAGCAAGCTACATATTTTATGTCACTTAAGGAATATTTAATCTATAAATGGACAGGAAAACGTGTGATCGATTATTCGATGGCTTCAGCAACTGGTTTAATGAATGTGAAATCTCTCGATTGGGAAGAAGAAGCATTGGCTTTAGCTGGAGTCGAGCGTTCTCAGTTATCTAAAATTGTTCCACCAACTGAAATTATAGATGGTCTGCAATCAGAAATTATCGATGAAGTTGGTTGGCCAGAGCAAACTCCTTTTGTTATTGGTGCAGCGGATGGCCAATTAGCAAATCTCGGTAATGGCGCGATTAAACCTGGCGAGGTAGCGGTTACGGTTGGTACGAGTGGAGCAATAAGGCAACTGATTTCCGGTCAGCATGTCAATGATAATGGAGAAACCTTCAGCTATGCATTTACCAAGGATACATCCATTATTGGTGGGCCAACGAATAACGGTGGCATTGCGTTACAATGGCTAAAGGATATGATGGAATACGAAGGAACACATGAGCAATTTTTGCAAGGCTCAGAAGATGTAGAAATTGGGTCAGATGGTTTACTTTTTGTTCCATATGTAAATGGTGAACGTGCTCCTGTATGGAATCAAAAGGCTCGAGGCAATTTCTATGGTTTAAGTGTGACACATCGAAGACCACAATTAGTCAGAGCGGTATTAGAGGGTATTGTGTTTAACATCTATCAAATTGGCCAATCACTTGAAGAAATCGCCGGAAAACCAACTACTATTTCCGTTAATGGTGGATTAACCAAATCACCACTTTGGGTGCAGATCTTAGCAGATGTGTTTGGACAGGAAATCCAGTTAGCGGAGACGCATCATGCGGCAGCCTGGGGGGGAGCAAGCTGGACAGCGCTGGTTGCGATTAACAGAGTGGAATCCTTCGAGCAAATCAAAGATAATATTCCAATTGATCAAGTGATCAAACCAAATTTAGAGAATCACCAAAAATACAATGCAATTTTTGCAAAGTATCAACAATTAGCTAAGGATATTGAAAAATATTTTTAAAATAAGGTAAGTGGCCATTAAATGCTGAAAAGTGGCCATAAAACCTCATAAAGTGGCCATAAAGATATCAAAAGTGACCATAAAAATGCAGAAAGTGGCCATAAAAGGTTTAAAAGTGGCCAATAAATCTGATGTCATAGTATTATGTGCATCTATTTTTTGGATGTGATCAAATGTTAGAAGAAGTATTAAAAAAAGTTGCAAATGGCGAACTATCTCCAGAGGACGCACAAAAAGAATTAGCGACTTTTGAGAACCTAGGGTTTGCGAAGGTAGATCATCATCGGAAAAAGCGACAGGGATTTCCTGAAGTTATCTTCGGTGAAGGCAAGGAAGCGTCACATATTATCGATATTTCCCGGGCAATGATGAAAAAGAATGATAATATATTAGTAACTCGAATTAACTCAGAAAAAGCAGAAGCTGTCGTTCAAGTATTGCCAAACTTTAATTATGATCATATAAGTCGTACACTTTCATGAAAATAGTGAGGATAATGTCATTTCAAAGGGTTACGTTGCGATTGTTTGCGCTGGTACTTCGGATTTGTCAGTTGCTGAAGAAGCGGCAAAAACAGCAGAAGCTTTTAATGTGGAAGTAAGACGGTTTTATGATGTAGGTGTTGCAGGAATTCATCGGTTATTCGCACATATCGATGAAATCCGAGAAGCAACCGTTTCTGTCGTTATTGCCGGAATGGAAGGTGCACTGCCAAGTGTAGTTGGCGGTTTAGTATCACATCCTATTATCGCAGTTCCGACTAGTGTTGGATATGGTGCTAATTTCCAAGGATTATCAGCACTGTTAACGATGTTGAATTCCTGTGCGTCTGGAATCAGTGTTGTAAACATTGATAACGGTTTTGGAGCTGCGTACAACGCGGTGATTATTCAACGTATTGCGGATTCTAATAAAGAATAACAAAACAAGGAGGTCGAAAATCACTTTTCGGTCTCCTTTCTTTTTAATCGTTTTTCGATATGAATTAAAAGACTGTTGAGCATTATACGTAACTTATTCTCTCATGTTATAATAAATAGAGTTATTTTAGAAAATGATAGGAGTCATTGAAATTGAAAAAATATATTTTTATAATACTAGTATTAATCACTAGTATATTAGTAGGTTGTAATGAAAAAACGCTGTCTACTAATGCGAAATCTCAAAATCAAGATCAGTTAACGTTAGCAATCGGTGGCGAACCGGAGAATGGATTTGATCCGACAACAGGATGGGGGAAGATATGGATCTCCTTTATTTCAAAGTACGCTTTTAAGTCAGAATAAGGATCTGGAAGTAAGCTATGATTTAGCAACTGAATATCATGTTTCCAATGATGCACAAATTTGGGTCGTCTCCATTCGCGAAGATGTTTCATTCTCAGATGGACAGGAATTAACGGTAGACGACGTGATTTTCACATACGAAACAGCAAAAAATGCTCAGTCAACTGTGGATTTAACTAATTTAGAAAAAGTAGAGAAAACAGATAAAAATCAAATAACCTTTTATTTAAAAGAGCCGCAGTCCACTTTTTTATATACCTTACAAACATTAGGCATCGTGCCGGAACATGCTTATGATAATCATTATGCAGAACAGCCGATTGGTTCCGGTCCCTATCAGTTTGTGGAATGGCGTAAAGGAGAACAATTGATTGTCGAACGAAATCCTTATTATTACGGGGACTCACCTGTTTTTGAGAGGTTAACCTTTTTGTTTGTAGGAGAAGATCAGGCACTTGCAGCTGCCAAAGCAGGACAAGTTGATGTCTTATCAATTCCGATTACTTTTTCAGATCAGGAAATTGATGGAATGAAACGTTTATCCTTCGAGAGTGTTGATAATCGCGGGGTAATGTTGCCTTATCCGAGTCCAGGTTTTAATGAAGACGGCGAGCCGATTGGAAATGCAGTGACTTCCGATATTGCGATACGAAAGGCAATGAATGTTGCTGTAGATCGCGATGCAATAGTTGAAGGAGTATTGCATGGAGAGGGAACGGTGGCGTATTCTAGTGTCGATGGGCTTCCATGGGGTAATTCGGATATAGCAATCGAAGATAATAACCAGGCAAAAGCAGAACAGATTTTAACGGATGCTGGCTGGCAGCGTGGAGCAGATCATATATTTGAAAAAAATGGTCAAAAAGCTAGTTTAACATTGTATTATCCTTCTGGAGACCAAATGCGCCAAGCCTTATCTTTGGTGTTTGCAGATATGATGACAAAATTTGGAATAGAAATAAGTACAAAAGGTGCAGCTGGAATGAAATAGAACGTCAAATGCATGCAAATCCTGTGATGATGGGGGGGTGGGGGGGCAGTCATAATCCGATCGAACTCTACTCCTTATATCGTTCTAATATGAAGGGTATTGATTACTATAATGCCAATTATTATCAAAATCAGCAGGTGGATGACTATTTAGAACAAGCTATGCATGCAACTTCCGAGAAAGAAGCAAATCAATTTTGGCAAAAGGCACAGTGGGATGGAACAACCGGTATGAGTATGCTTGGCGATGCACCGTGGGTATGGCTAGTGAACCTAAATCATATCTATTATGTGAATGAAAATATCGATATTGGAAAACAAAAAGTCCAACCTCATGGGCATGGCTGGCCAATCACAGATTTTATCACAGAATGGGAAAAAGTAGATTAAAAGATAAAGGAGACTTATAGTAATGGCACGCTTCATTTTCTTGAAATTTTTTCGTTTAATCACCTTGCTCTTTGTAGTAAGTCTCCTTACTTTTATACTCGTGAGTATGTCTCCGATCGATCCAATTAGGGCTTACATTGGCGCAGATATGTTACTGGTTAGTGCAGAACAGCGAGAGCTGATTGAAGCGTATTGGGGGATTAAATCAATCCATTTATATTCAGTACTTTCATTGGATTACAAGCCTTCTTACTGGTGATTTTGGTACTTCCTTCATTTATCGTCTGCCTGTTATTGATGTTATTGCCGATCGGTTTTTCTCATCGATTCTTTTAATTGGAATGTCATGGGTCTTGTCTGGTTTAGTTGGAATCGGATTAGGTTCAATTGCAGCAATGAAAAGAGGTTCCGTACTTGACCGGTTAATTAAAGGATATTGTTATTTGTTATTGTCGACACCAGGTTTTTGGTTAGGATTATTGCTGTTAATGGTATTTTCTGTTTGGTTAGGAGTTTTTCCGACAGGATTGAGTGCACCGATTGGAGTAACAGCTTCAGAAATTACGATAGGTGACAAAATGTATCATGCAATTTTACCAGCTATCACCTTAAGCCTCATAGGTGTTGCTAATGTCTGTTTACATACGAGAGAAAAATTGCTGGATATACTACAAACCCCCCCTTTTATCCTGCAAGCACGAGCAAATGGTTTTACTGGTTTTTATTTATTTAAAAGGCATGCCTTACGTAATATGCTGCTTCCAGCTATTTCGGTTCATTTCGCGTCTTTTGGGGGGAATTGTTTGGCGGTGCGATTTTGGTCGAACAGGTCTTTAGTTATCCCGGATTAGGTCAAGCAGTGGTGGATGCAGGTTTGCAGGGAGATATCCCCTTATTTTTGGCGATCGTATTAATTAGTGCCTGTTTTGTTTTTGTCGGAAACTGGATAGCCGATATTTTTTACTATTTGCTTGATCCACGTTTACGGAAAAGGGGGGGGACAGGATCATGAAAAAAAGATGATTTTCTCACTTTTGCTCTTTTTATGCTTGTATATTATCTCGCTTTCGATTGATTCCACTATGATCAAAATCAATTTATTAGCTATAAATCAATCACCTAGACTCAGTCACTTATTCGGTACAGATTGGCTTGGCCGGGATATGCTGCTAAGGACGTTAAAAGGACTACAATTAAGTATAAGTATTGGTTTAGTGACGGCAGTGCTTTCTACCATTCTTGGAGTATTAATCAGCTTTGCAGCTTCTATTCATCCATCAATAGATAAGTTGGTTACCTGGTTAATTGATCTCTTTTTAAGTTTACCACATTTGGTCACTCTGATTTTAATATCATTCGTTCTCGGTGGCGGTTTTAAAGGGGGTTGCAATTGGCTTAATATTAACACATTGGCCATCGATTGCCCGTGTGCTGCGAGCGGAAATCATGCAGCTACAGGAAATGCCATATGTACAGATGTCTAAGCAATTTGGAAAAAGGTTTTGGTGGAGAGCGAGACATCACTTTTTACCGCATCTACTGCCACAAATAATGGTTGGCTTTACGTTAATATTTCCTCATGCGATTCTCCATGAGGCATCGATTACCTTTTTAGGTTTTGGTTTGTCTGCTGAAGAGCCTGCCATCGGTATTATTTTATCAGAATCAATGCAGTATCTATCGAGTGGTATGTGGTGGTTAGCATTCTTTCCAGGGGCGGTCCTTTTAGTAATGATTATTATCTTTCAAGGTTTTGCTTCTTCATTCAAAAACTACTTAGAAAGGGATCGATCATATGAACGACATGTTAAGCATTAATAAGTTGTCGATTTTTCACAAAACTAGTAATCTTCCACTATTAGATGCTATTGATTTAACAATAAATGATGGAGAAATAGTTGCATTGGTTGGTGCGAGTGGTTCAGGGAAAAGTTTAATTACGCAAGCTATCTTTCAGCTTTTACCTGATAATTTACAACAAGAAGGAACGATACTTTTTCGAGATCTGCCTATTACACCTGTAGATCGAGGAAGTCAAATTGCATTAATTCCACAGTCAATTGATGCACTTGACCCGTTAATGACTGTAGGAAAGCAAATTCAAGGTTTGATACAAGGAAACAATCCTCGACAAAAAATGTTAGTGTTGTTAAGTCGATTAGGTCTAAAGAAAGAGATTGCTAGTCGCTATCCTTTCGAGTTGTCAGGTGGACAAGCACGAAGAATTTTAGTAGCTATTGCTCTTGGCAGCTCTGCAGATGTAATCATTGCGGATGAACCAACTCCAGGCTTAGACGATGAAGCGAAAGCAGAAATGTTAACTTTACTAAAAGAAGTGCAATCGGCTGGTAAATCGATGCTGCTGATTACCCATGACTTTGATGTTGCAATAAATCTGGCGGATCGAATTGCTGTAATGGAAAAAGGAAAAATTATCGAAGTCACCCACTGTGACAACTTTGAAGAGTTCGGTGAAAACTTATACCATCCATTCACAAAGAAACTTTGGAATTCATTACCGCAACATCAATTTTATCACGATGCCAATTGTCCATGTAAAACTCTGAATATACTAAGGAAGATAAATGAGAGATAACGGCGGAAGACACTCTGAAAAATCTCTTTTTAGAAGGAGTATCTAAATGTTAAAAATTGATAACATATCCTATTCATTGCCAAACGGTCAGGCTCTTTTTAAAAATATGTCAATGATCATCGAATATGGAGAAATTATAGGAATAAGTGGTGCCAGTGGAATTGGCAAGACGACTTTTTCGAAAGTTGTTGCCGGTTATATATCGCAAGAAACAGGTGATATAAATTGGAAGCAAAAAAAACATAAAGCACATCCTATCCAATTGATTTGGCAGCATCCTGAACTTGCAGTTAACCCCAAATGGCGAATACAAAAAATATTAGAAGAAGCAGGATCACTGGATGCTTCTTTACTAATCGATTTAAATATTTCTCTGGAATGGTTAAATCGGTATCCTTACCAACTTTCTGGAGGGGGGGAATTACAACGGGTCTGTATTGCAAGGTGTTTGTTAGCTAAACCAAAGTTTATCATAGCCGATGAGATTACAAGCATGTTAGATGCCATCTCACAAGCAGAAATATGGAAAGTACTACTCGATTATGTGAAAAAAAATAATGTTGGTTTAGTGATTATTAGTCATGATAAAATTTTATTAGATAAATTATGTAATAAAATTTTAGATTTTTCGGAATTAATGAAACCGATTAAGCAGAAAAATCGTATAAACTAGTAAGATTAGAAAGGGTGAAAATCTAATGCGAGAACAGCCAAATGAAAGAATTGCTACAGATGCAGTAAAGGCATGGCAGTTAACAGCACATCTATTTGCTATTATTCCATTGCTAATAACAATAGCAGCCTTTGTTATTGCGTACTTTTTTGATTTTCTATCGTATTGGGTAGGATTAATTGCACTGGCAGTCACAATTGTAGAGTGGGTGGTAACAGCATTAATTATTCCTAAACTACGATGGAAAAGATGGCGATATCAAATCTATGATCAGGAGATCTACATACAACATGGTATCTTAATTGTTACCAGAACAGTAGTGCCAATGATTCGCGTGCAACATGTCGATACACAACAAGGGCCAATACTTAAAAAATACGGTCTGTCCACTTTGCAAATATCCACTGCAGCAACCACTCATGAGATCCCAGCATTATTAGAAGAAGAAGCAGCGGATTTACGTGACCAAATATCGGAACTAGCGAGGGTGGAACAAGATGATGTCTGAACCAAAGCGACTACACCCGGCAGCGATGATTTTTAATACCATTCAAGCAATCAGGCAGACGATTTTTGGATTTTTACCATTGGTAATTTTAGCGGTTGGAAATGATATGTGGATATATGTGATCATTGGAGCTTCGGTATTAGCAGCACTTATTATTATATTTAGTATCCTATCATGGTTTCGTTATACGTATCAGTTACAAGAAGATCAGATTCGCATTCATCAAGGAATCTTAATAAGAAAAAAACGTACCATCTCTAAGCATCGAATTCAATCTATTGATCTTTCGCAGAACCTCATTCACCGAATATTAGGCTTAACGAAGGTTCAAATTGAAACAGCTGGAAGTGACCATCGCATCGATGCAGCACTTTCTGCCGTGACAATGGCAGAAGGTAAAAAGCTTCATGATCAACTTAAATATAAAAAACAAGTCGTACAAGAGGAAGAAGTAACGGAAACAACTGTCGAAGCAGAAGCAGTAGATTATCCTCAGAAAAAGATAACGCCTAAGGCATTAGTGATAGCTGGATCAACATCAGGCAGTTTCGGGATCATCTTAGGGTTATTTGGTCTTGGTTTTTCTGAATTGGAAAGTGTCATTCCTGACCGATTTTATAATAATGTGTCAGAATGGATGTTCTCTCAGGCAATGCAGGTTCTCATCATTTTTGCGATTATTATTTTTATTATATTATGGGCTTTAGGAATATTGACAACCTTAATTCAATACTGGAACTTTACGATTACCAGATATGATAAGGAATTGTTTATTACGAGGGGGGGTTTAATTGAGAAAAAACAATCCACTATTCCATTAAAACGAATTCAAGCTGTAGGAATTAAAGAAACACTAATTAGACAACCATTAGGTTTTGCTACCTTGTATGTGGAGATTGCAAGCGGTGAGATAGGACAAAATCAAGATATGCATACTTTGATTTTCCCGCTCATACGAAAAAGTCAGGTAGCAGCTTTTATCCAGGAATTATTGCCAGAGTATCACTATCAGACAGAAGGTATGATATCGCTACCGAAAAAATCGATTCCATATTATTTATTTCGTCTAGGTATTTTACCTTTTATTGCGACGATTGTGATTGCAATTTTGTTTTTTGAATTTGCCTGGATTCCACTCATGGTTACAGGTCTAGCATGTTTATATGGTTATTTCCAGTTTCAAACGACAGGTTATCTCCTGCAAGATCAACAGCTGATGATTCAAAGTCGGGGGGGAATAAGTAAAGATACTGCCTTAGTTCATCATAAAAGACTGCAGTCACTCAAAAAGAAACAGCATATTTTACATCGTAAGCAAGAATTGGCTACGTTAGATACAGCGATTTTAAATAAATTTGTCGGTCGCCACCTTGTCGTGAGAGAGCTAAAGGTAGAAGATGTCGACAAAATTGCGGATTGGTATTCCTATCGAATAAATTCTTAAAAGTCTCTTATTGTAAGGGGGGGCTTTTTTATATTAATAGTAACTTCTTTTTCTTAAATACATTGACGTACTTTTTCGTTAGGTGTAATATGTTTCCTATGAGAAACTTTTTGAGTGTTATGACATATATATATTTATGTATAATATGAATATAATATTTGATTTTATTCATCAATAGTGGGGGGGAGAGGGGGGGAAACTTATGGAAATGGAAGGGGGGGTAGTTTTTGCATTTAGTTTAACATTGTTAGCAGGTCTTGCTACAGGGGGGGTTGGCAGTGTATTAGCGTTTTTTACTTCTAGTACAAACACGAAATTTTTATCATGGGCTTTAGGGTTTTCCGCTGGTGTAATGATTTATGTGTCAATGGTAGAAATATTTGTAAAAGCTAAAGATTCTTTAGTAGGAGAATTAGGAGAAACCTCTGGTAATTGGATGACGGTTGCAGGGTTTTTTACGGGAATGATTTTAATTGCATTGATTGATAAATTTATTCCATCTCAAGGAAATCCACATGAATTAAAAAAAGTAGAAGATATGAATAAAAATCCTAATGGTGATGAAGCTTTATTGAAAATGGGAACATTTACTGCTTTAGCGATCGGAATTCACAATTTTCCAGAGGGGGATTGCTACTTTTACTGCGGCCTTACAAGATCCTGCATTAGGGATTGCTATCGCAGTTGCCATAGCAATTCATAATATTCCAGAAGGCATTGCCGTATCTGTACCCATTTATTTTGCATCAGGTGATAAAAAGAAAGCCTTCAAATTATCCTTTTTATCAGGCTTATCAGAACCTATTGGGGGCATTAGCAGCATTTTTATTTTTACTGCCATTCTTATCGGAAGTATTGTTTGGAATGATTTTTGCAGGTGTAGCAGGAATTATGGTTTTTATTTCGTTAGATGAACTATTACCTGCTGCGAAAAAGTATGATGAAGCACATACCTCTATTTATGGACTTATCACAGGTATGGCGGTCATGGCTCTAAGCTATTATTGTTTATATAAAAGTAAAAACGGGGATGGTTTCCCCCCCGTTTTTACTTTCTAATCATTTTTACGATAAAGACGATAATCGCAATTACTAATAAAATGTGAATTAATCCGCCTGCAAATTCAAATAGAAATCCTAATAACCATGCTAATAATAAAATACCTATAATTGTCCAAATCATTTGTAAACACTCCTTTGTAATTTGTATAAGTATAAGATACCCATATACTATTTTCTTAAACTTTTTTCGAAAAATGTTGAAAAATGATGAATCGATTGTTATAATAAAACACATCACGTTAAGAGATTGTAAATGATTAATTAAGTTTTAGTAAAGGTGCAGGCGATTAGATGCTAGTTTTGGATAATTCAAAATGCGGGTGTAGTTTAGTGGTAAAACCTCAGCCTTCCAAGCTGATGTCGAGGGTTCGATTCCCTTCACCCGCTCCATACATAGTGAGCAAACGTAGTGTTTCGTTTTAAATGAAGCATTACGTTTTTTTATGGATACAATTTGAACAGTAGACAGCAACTGCGTACTAGTGACAATTTTGAAAGTATGATGAATGCTAGGAAAAAGCTCCGTCCATAGTGTTTTTCCGCAGCGACAGGTTAAATTTCATCTACAACTTTTGTTAAGTTTAGCTACTTGCTGCTTCACAGTTTAGTTTTGCTATTAAGTATGTTAACTGGTTAGAATTACTTGATAATCAATAATAATAACTTGTATTCTTAACATAGCATTTATTAAAAGAGGAGTTTTGATATAATGAAGCATTTACAACATCTCTTGAGAAACATCGACGGTAAAGGTTATAAAGGCTATAAATCATTGCAGGGAAGTTATTCCTTTGATCAATATGAGATAGCAATTGACTATGTACAAGGCGATCCCTTTGCAGCACCTTCAAAAATACGAATTATAATTCCAAATGAAAATAGAGAAATTAAAGAAGAATGGAAACAATCAAAAGAAAGAAGTGTTTATACAGCAGATCTTCTAGCTCGTTCCATTGCCGAAGCCATTCAGAAAGAATCCAATGCTAGTAAAGGATCCGGAAAAAGTGGTCTGATTTACGTTGATAAGCCAGGACAGGAAATTTTGGAACGGACTGCCGTACAATTAAAACAGGATCAGATGATCATTTGTTTATCGATTGGTTTACCAGCTAATGGCCGCAAAATTAATGGAAAAGAAGCAGAAAAATTATTCTTTACGATTCTGCCGTCCATTCTAAAGAATTCCGTATTTGCGATATCAGATGAGGATATTGAGAAAAGAGTGCATTTGGCAGATCAGCATCTAGCGATACGTCAAAAAATGAAGGATAATAATTGGATCGCCTTTATTGCAGATGGCGCCATTCTCCCTAGAGCAAGTGGAATTAGTGATAAACCATTAACCAAGGCAGTACCATTTGAGAGTTCAGAGGAAAATCGTGTCGAAATAGCTGTTCCCCCCCATCAAGTCCAACCCTTAACAGGAATGGCGATCAAAAAGGGAATCAGCTTAATTGTTGGTGGTGGCTATCATGGTAAAAGTACATTATTACAGGCTTTAGAACGTGGGGGGGTATATCATCATATCACTGGTGATGGCCGTGAATATGTTCTAACAGACCCAAATGCAGTAAAAATTAGAGCAGAAGACGGCAGGCAAGTAACAGCAGTCAATATATCAGCTTTTATTAATGACTTACCACAACAACAAGATACACAGAGATTTACCACTGAAAATGCAAGTGGAAGTACGTCTCAAGCAACAAATGTGGTGGAAGCAATTGAGGCTTCTGCTTCGACATTATTAATTGATGAAGATACCAGTGCAACGAACTTTATGATTCGTGACGCCAGAATGCAGGCATTAGTACATCCTGATAAAGAACCTATTACACCTTTTATTGATAAAATAAAGCAATTGCGTGATCAATTAGCTGTTTCTACGATCTTAGTTATGGGCGGTTCTGGTGATTATTTTGATGTAGCTGATGAAGTAATCATGATGGACCAATATAAACCCTATAATGTAACCGAAAAAGTACAAGAGATCATCCAACAGCAGCCTGTGAGCCGGCAAGGGACCGATAATCCATTCGTCGAGGATATGAATCAGAGAATCTTTTTGCCGAATAGTTTAAATGTTCACAAAGGCAAAAAGAAAAAAGTTCAGGCGAAAAGCCTGGATACTATTTTTATGGGAAGAACAACGATTCAGTTACAGGGAGTAGAGCAATTAATAGATCCATCTCAAACAAGAACGATAGCTGAAATTCTTCGGTATATGGAAGCAAAAAGTGTATTAAAAGAAGGCAAACCTTTAACAGAATTGTTAAATGATATTGACAAACTCATCGATCAAGCAGGTTTACAAGCTTTTTCGCCTTTTCCGAATCAACATCCAGGGGGGGATCTTGCACGACCTAGACGCTTTGAAATTGCGGCATGTCTTAACCGGATGCGAACAGCAAAGATTAAATAAAGAAGGTGAGTGTAATGGCATATCAGCAATTAAAAGAAGAATTGATTGCTTTTAGTAAAGAAATCGGCATTGAAAAAATTGGATTTGCCAGTGCAGAACCATTTTCTGATTTGAAGTCAAGGCTGGAAGAGCAGCAAACATTAGGCTATGCCTCAGGTTTTGAAAAAGGCACTAATGAAGAGCGAACAGAACCAAAGCGTCTGATGCCCCAAGCAGAATCGATCATTGCTATTGCACTTGCCTATCCAACCAGAATAAAAAATGATCCAAAAAGCGTAAAGGGGGACCGGCGTGGTATGTTTTGCAGGGCATCATGGGGAACAGATTATCATCTAGTCTTACAAGAAAAACTGGATCAACTTGCTTCCTTTTTACAAGAAAAAGTAGAAGACTTTCAATACAGTTCCATGGTGGATACGGGGGGGGAATTATCTGATCGCGCTGTTGCAGAGCGGGCAGGAATCGGCTTTAGTGGTAAGAATACACTGATTATTTCTCCAGAATATGGTTCATATATTTATTTGGGCGAAATGATTACCAACCTTCCCTTCCCACCAGATCAGCCACTTACAGATGGCTGCGGCACCTGTACGAAATGTATCGATGCTTGTCCTACCGGAGCGCTTGTTGAACCAGGTCGATTAAATGCCCAACAATGCTTAGCTTACTTAACGACTACTAAAGGGTTCATGCCGGAAGAACATCGCGATAAACTTGGTAACTTTATTTATGGGTACGAAACATGCCAGGTCGTATGTCCCTATAATAAAGGAATAGATTTTCATCATCATCCGGAATTTGAGCCAGATCCTGATTTAGTAAAGCCGCGGTTAGTTGATTTGTTAGCTATTTCTAATCGCGAATTCAAAGAAAAGTTTGGTAAGATGGCTGGATCATGGAGAGGGAAAAAACCTCTTCAGCGAAATGCGATTCTTGCTTTAGGACATTACAAGGAAGTAGCTGCATTAGACACTTTAATAGATGTAATGAACCAGGATCCACGGCCTGTGATACGAGGTACAGCGGCATGGGCGATAGCAAAAATAGGTGAAGAGCGTGGGTTCGAAGCAATAAGAGGTGCAAAAGGCCATGAAAACAATGCAGAAGTGATTGAGGAAATGAATAAAGGTTTGGAAATGGAAATCTTATCTCACTAATAAATGGAGGTTACCATGTATTATTATGAATTTCAATCCCCCGTTAGGTGCGATCACCTTAATCAGTCAAGGTCAACACTTGATCCGTACAGAGTATGGCAGATTAGAAGACAAGCGCCAAAAGATTACTCAATGGCTGGAAAAATATGATCTATCAGCTGATTTAGAAATGTCAGAGCAACCATTTAAACAAGTAATCAAGCAATTAGATGACTATTTCCAACAGAAGCGTACAACTTTTACTATTCCTTACCGCTTTTATGGTACGTCTTTTCAACAAAAGGTATGGGAAGCATTAGCTACTAAAGTCCCTTATGGCAGTACATGTTCTTATCAGGATATTGCTCGTTATACAGCTCGCCTAAAGCAGTACGGGCTGTGGGAGGAGCAAATAACAAAAATCCGATTTCGATTATTGTACCTTGCCATCGGGTCATTGGAAAGAATGGAAAATTAATAGGGTATGGTGGAGGTCTTGATAAAAAGGAATATCTGTTGGCATTAGAGAAGAATAATTTATAGGTGGAAGAATTTCTCTTCCACCCTTCACACAAAACTTGGTATGTAATCCAAGTTTTTTATTCTGCTGATTCTTCATTTGTTTCTTCTGTCGTTTCTTCTGACTGATCTTCCACATCACTATCATCTTCTGCACAAGCAGTCAGTCCACCAATAGCAATAACAGCAACTGCAAAAATAGACAACCATTTTTTCTTCATCGTTTACTCCTCCTTTCTGTTTGTTCTAATGATATATACGTTACGTAGCGAAGAAATGATACGTCTATGAATCATTTTTTACAAAATTTACAAGGACTTAATATCATATGAAGCGTGAATGGTAAATAGAAAAAAGGCAAGCGAATACTCGCTTGCCTTTAATAATTGATATTATTCTGTTGTTTCAGCGTCGTCTTCCATTTCCATGTCGTCTTCATTTTCTTCCATTTCAGCGTCGTCTTCCATTTCCATGTCGTCTCCATTTTCTTCCATTTCAGCATCTTCTTCCATTGGAGCTTCTTCTTCAGCCGGAGCTTCCTCCATTGGAGCTTCTTCTTCAGCCGGTGCTTCTTCCATTGGAGCTTCCTCTACAGGTTCTGGAGATTCCTCATCACCACAAGCTGCTAAAACTCCGACTGTTAATACTGATACACCTATCATTGATAACGATTTTTTTAACATATTAAATTCCTCCTTTTCGATTGTACATAAAGTATATACCCGAGAAAGAAATAGAATAATCATAATAACGAATTTTTTAATAGAATCGTAATACTTTGTAATGCTAGAAAAGTATTAGAAATATAAATAGTTATATCTTGTACAGAAACTGCGAATTATTACATGTGATTAACTTTTCCGAATATAATTAGAAAAAGGGAGGGGGGGATTAGGTGTCGGAATGGAAGGAGTTAGAATTATATTGGATGGAAAAATCAAATTTTAAAGATAATGTATTATTAACAAAAAGAAACCTTCATCTTAGATGTGGTAAGGCCATCAAACAAATTCAAATTTCTGGACATAAGATTAGATCCTGTCAGAGAGATGATCGTCTAATCATTCATTACCACCTAATACGTACTTATTTTATTAAAGATCATCAATCGTTTTATCATGAACAAGATGCAGAGCATAGAAAAGCAGAATTTGTTGATAAACAACTAAAAACAGATATTTTACTAGAAAATAAAAAGATAGAATTAACAGAAGTGAACAAAATAATTCCGTCCGAATCATCCAAGCGCTTCGGATATGATCGAAGAGCGGCTGTTCAATATGCACAAACATGGTGGAATGATGCAAACCCTGCATATCAATACTTTGAGGACAATGACTGTACGAATTATATTTCCCAATGTTTACGAGCAGGTGGAGCTCCAATGCATGGTGCACCCAATCGCTCAAAGGGATGGTGGTACAATGCTAGCAGCTGGAGTTACAGCTGGTCTGTCGCCAATGCCTTCCGGTGGTATCTGAGTGGTGCGACTTCTGGTTTAAAAGGGGGGGAAGAACTTAGCGAACCAACTCAGCTTCTTCTAGGTGATATTATTTGTTATGATTTTGAAGGGGGGGATAACAAGTGGAATCATACGACAATTGTGGTAGCAAAAGATGACGCAAATATGCCGCTCGTGAATGCACATACCAATAATAGCAGAAATCGTTATTGGACGTATGAGGATTCGGCAGCATGGACGCCAAATTGTAAGTATCTATTTTTTAGAATTGGCGACTAATAGATGCAAATGCGCTGAATTATGGTATAATATCTTAGGTTAGTAAGCAATAGTAGAGGTGAACGAAATTGGCAGTACATGTGGTATTATATCAACCGGAAATCCCTGCAAACACAGGAAATATAGCAAGAACTTGTCTTGCAACGAATGTACATTTACACTTGATCCGTCCACTCGGTTTTTCAACGGACGATAAAATGCTTAGAAGAGCAGGATTAGATTATTGGCATCATGTTTCCATAAATTATTATGATTCACTTGATGAACTATATCAAAGCTTTCCACAAGGTGAATTTTATTATATCGAGAATTTTGGGGGGGAGAAATACTATTCTGATTTTGATTTTAGTGATAGTGGGAAGGATTTGTTTTTTGTATTTGGTCGTGAAACAAATGGCATTCCGAAAGAATTGTTAAAGGGAAAAGAAAATCGCTGTCTTCGTATTCAAATGACAGATAAAGTACGTTCTTTGAATTTATCCAATACGGCTGCAATTGTTGTCTATGATGTAATGAAGCAACAAGGCTTCCCAGGACTAGACTAACCACAGCATCATAGTTGTGGTTTTTTTGTGAAATAAGAATGATAATAAAAGTGGTGAGAAAATGGATTATGAAAAAGTTATTTTGGATACGGAAGAGATGGTTCGTAAGCAATTAACAGACGAAAAGTCAGGTCATGACTGGTACCATATCCAACGGGTAATCAATACAGCAAGGCAAATAGCAAAAGAAGAAAATGCAAATTTTTTTATTGTAACATTGGCTGCTTTACTACATGATTTAGCCGATGACAAAGTGGTAGAAAGCGACGAAAAAGGCTTAACAATGATTCAAAAATGGTTGGAATCACAACAATTAATTTCTGACGATATTCAACATATCCTATCCATCATTAAATATATGTCTTTTAAAGGGGGGTAATGGCATTCCTTTAAAACGATAGAGGGAAAAGTTGTCCAGGATGCAGATCGACTGGATGCGATAGGTGCTGTTGGTATTGCAAGATGTTTTCTCTTTTCTGGGCAAAAAGGACAACTTATGTATGATCCGACTATTGAAGTAAGAGAAAATATGAGCATAGAGGAATATCGAAATGGGAAGTCGAGTGCCATTCATCACTTTTATGAAAAACTATTAAAATTAAAAGACTTAATGAACACAAAAACTGGCCAAAGCTTAGCAAATCAGCGCCATCAGTTTATGAATCACTTTCTTGATCAATTTTATCGTGAGATCGGCGAATAGAGAGAGGATAATAATAGATGAAGCAACTCCCATCTACTATTATCCACTTTTATTAATGGACTAGCTGTCTGAGATTGCTAGGGAGAAAACGTATTACTTTATCTATAAGTCACCTGATCGACTACACTCAGGTTCTTGGTGATTAGAAAAAGGAATAACGCAAGCACAAGATACGGAATTAGGAAGTAAAACGGCTGATATTTTTCGCTTCCAATTAAAAGATAGCCAAGTGCATCGAAAATTTTTACCGTAATATCTTTTGATACAAAGGATAAAGGAAAGATCATTAAGGATATTAATCCTATTTTTAATCCTAAACGATAAAAAATACTTGTAAATAATAGGCTAAGCAGGAACAGTAACATATAGATTAATCCCTCATATAAAATGAGCTCTGCTTGTGACACATTCTCAATCATGTTGAGGTTAATGCCAGTGAAAGTAAAGTTTGTAACGTTAAAAAGTTCAATAAGTGAATTTACCAAATTGATAACGAGTTGACTGATAAAGTTCATTAGAATATTGAAAGCAAATATATACAATAAGCGATACAAAGTAACTAATGCGGGAGATCCCGAATTTAACGACATGTAAAAAAGGTTTCCCTGAAAAAATTAACTCCAAAGATCGTGCAAAAAATCATACTTGGGAAGGTATTAAATCCCATCATTTCAATTCCACCATCTAGTGAAATAGTTAGCAGAATTATAAATAGTATGAAACCTAAATAAATGAACAAAATGTGGATATGGTTAGCCACGATGTTTTCCAAAAATAATATAAATTCAGTTTAATTTGCTCGAGCATGACGTTTCACCTCTTCTTTGGTTAAATAGACAAATAGTTCCTGCAAACTGGCAATTTTGTTACCTTGGAGATGGAAGGATAAATTATTTAGCGCCACTTCTTTTCGATATATCTTAGATAAATGATTTGTTCTAATTTCCACGATTGTAAACCTCCTTAATCTATTTTGTGAGCTGCTCTTCACTTAGATCGATTCTTGTCGCTTCTTGAAGCATTGGTTTAACATATTGATCATAAAATTGTTTTTCTTCTTTTGTTGATCACGATATCTCGTGCATTTTCTGAAACAAACATACCGACTCCTCGTTTCTTAAATATGATCTCTTGACTAACGAGTAAATTAATCCCTTTTGCTGCAGTTGCAGGATTGATTTGATAATGTTTTGCTGCTTTGTAACCTTTTTGCGAAAATAAATAAGCCTGTCCACGAAATATCGAATATTCCAGTGTACAGGCTTTCTGAATAACTATTTAATTCCGACCAGAGCGGAGGATGTTTTGCATTTTTTCTATATTGGGATAATTAAAATCTTCATATTGCTGACATACCTTTTCCATATCATATGGCAGGCGAACATGGCTGGTTTGTATCTGACCGTCGATAATGTCTACTAATAAATAGGAAGCTTTAGCGATTCCATCGAAAGGTAGACCGACACTGCCTAAGTTAATGATTGTTTTTCCTTCCACCGTCCGTTGGTATGCTTTATGAATATGACCATATAAATAAATGTTTGCCTCTTCTTTCATAGTTAGTTTCTCCAACAAGTCATTATCCGTGACATTAGGTAGAACCACATCAAATAAACTATCAGGTGTGGCATGGAATGCGTGGATTCTAATGCCACCTTCTTCAAAAGAAAGTTCTGTAGGTAATGTTTCTAAATAAGCAATATGCTCGTCGGTTAATTGTTCTCTTGTCCACTGTTGTTCTTTTTGCATGATTTCCAGTGCCTGATTGGGTACTTCACCTTCCCGAACTCCACGTATGATCCACTGATCGGCATTGCCTTTTAGAACATCAGTGTTCAAGGAACGAATGAGATCAATTGATTTTGCTGGTTCAGGACCACGATAAGCGAGATCACCTAACACTGCAATACGATCGACTTGTTTTACTTCCATGTCTTCCAATACTTTTTCAAGTGCTTCCGCATTTCCGTGAATATCGGATATAAATGCAAATCTCATTTTCATCACCTCAATTTATATAATAAAATAAATGAGTTTTTAAAAGCAAAAATTTTGACGTTCTGAATCATCGCAACATATAATATTTGTAAAGTATATAAGATGTAAGTGTAGGTTTTCTTTTCTTACCGATGGGAATAACTCTATTAAGGAGGTTTTTAAAAATGTTTTCTTTCATTACGAGTGAAATACCATCTTTCATGAAGCTGGAATTAGAAAAAATTGTTTAAAAAATTAAATCCCTTAATCAAAAAAAATACAAAGTATATGATGTTTGCTGTTCCGCTATTATTTATGTCGATTTTTAACCTTATCTTTTTCCTTTTCTTTGGTGGTTTCGCCAATGGTATGTTCGCTATTGCTGTAGTATATGCGTTAATGGCAGCAGTCGGTATGGCATTATATAAAGAATCAAAGCATATTAAGAAAAAAATCAAAGAATTAGAGATGGAGCATATGGTTACTAGAATCAAAAAAAGTGATGTAATTAACGATTATAAAAAAGATGACTATATTTCACTCATTAAGTCACAACCCGGAATAGGAATCCAGACCTTTATGAATTTCCTAACGGAGGAAAATGAGCGAAAAAGAATGATGGAAGATGTAAACCACTAAATACTAGTGGTTTTTTTGTTGGATTACATATTAAATTGGAATTTTTCCTTATCATGATCAATATTTAGAATATTATTTTAGTTTAAATTTATCTTAAGATATATGGTTGACAAGGTTTTTAAATCATGAGATTATATAGTAGTGTTCTTTATAAAGAATTAACTATTCTTATTAATAGTTATATCAATAGAAAAATTTTAGTTTACTAAATTTTTGGTGGTAAATCTAGACAAGTTAACTTAAATTTTTAAAAACTATAATCAATCGTTCGTTATAGTGAAAAAGGTGACATCAATGAAAATAAAAAATACTGGATTTACCGATATATTCAAAAATAAATATTGGATAATACTTTTCTGTTTGCTGGTTATTCCCCTAAGTGGCTGGCATTTCTATCAGCAGTCAGATACGCCTCTATATAAAGCTTCCAGCAGAATTATTGTTGATGCAGATATTAACACAATATCAAAATTAATGGATATGATAACAGCTGATCCTCTTCTAAAGGAAGTAGTGAAAGAACTACAATTACCTTATTCATCTAAAAAATTAAGTCAAAATATCACTGCGCAGAGCGTTGACCATTCAGGAATTATTCGAATATCCATAATTGATACGAAAGCGGATAGAGCAGCATTGATTGCTAATACGACCGTAAAAATAATTCGATCTGATCTTGGTAAGGAACTAGGGATTCAGAGTATAAGGTTATTAGATGAAGCAAAGGAATAATTAATTATTATAAGTATTGATGGTTATGTTAAATAAATGAGTCATTAGTCTTATCAATAAAACATTATCTGTATTAATACAACTTAGTCAATCATTAAGATTTTAACAAGTCAATGACACTTTAAAAATCTTTGATGATGATTCTATGAATTAAATAGTTATTTATAAATAGATTACAGATCAGAATATGTTGGAGAAACAGGAGGATTTTTTGTGGAAGGTGCTTTAAGAATATTACACGTTGTTCACAGTATGAATCATGGAGAAATTGAAACTGCGTTAATGGATGTGTATCGTAACCTGGATCGAAGTAAAATTCAATTTGACTTTCTTACCAATAGAGAAGGAGATTATGATGAGGAAGTTCGGAGATTGGGCGGTTTTATCTACCGAATCTCTAACAAAGGTGATGTAGGTGTAAAAGGATATCGAAGAGCATTACGACAATTCTTTAAAGATCACCGTTATTATATCATTATACATACACATTTAGACCAAATGAGTACTTATGCTTTATGGGCTGCTAAAAGAGTAGGTATTCCGGTGCGTGTTGCACATAGTCATAATACGGGAAGTGAAGGAACTTTCAAGTCAAAAGTACTAGCAAATCTAGTAGGTTCTCTTGTGCCATATTATGCGACTGACTATTTTGCCTGCACTGCAGATGCTGCAAAATGGCTATTTAAAAAAAGGGCAGATCAAGTGGAAATCATGCGTAATCCTATAGAGTTAGAACGATTTTGTTATTCGCAATCTACAAGAGATCTGGTACGCAAAGAATTAAATATTAGCGATAAAGACTTTGTGATTGGACATATAGGCAGTTTTATATGGCAAAAAAATCACGATTATTTAATTGAATTATTCGTAGGTTTTCGCAGAAAGATTCCTCAATCTAAATTAATCTTAATCGGTGAGGGTCCCCCCCTGCGAGAGAATATTGAAAAAAAAATTAATCAATACCATATAGCAGATCATGTCATTTTATTGGGCGCAAAAGATAATACAGAACACTGGATACAAGCATTTGATCTAATTGTATCGCCTTCCTTTCATGAAGCTTACCGTTACCTTTAATTGAAGCTCAAAGTTCTGGATTACCTATTCTTGCTTCAGATCGTATTACTAAAGAAATAGATCTGGGAAATGGCCTTATTCAGTTTCTACCAATAGATGTAAAGAAGGATTGGCTAGACGCTATGTATCAAGCTTATAACAATAAATATCGCAAACCTGTAAATTCAGACGTTCTCATAGAAAAAGGTTATGATGTAAAACAAGTCGCAAAGAAAACAGAACGAAAGTATCTTCAATTAAGAGATGATGGAATATAGAAATATACATCCATAAATAACTTCATTATAAAATCCATCGATAGTTTAAGACATATAATTTGATAAAGAAGTTTTATTGGACATGCTTCACTATTTGGAGGAACCATTGCCATTAGGAATTCTTATAAATCCCTTTGTAAGTAGAATGTGAATTAATTATATAGAAAAGATTAGTAACTTGCGTAATAACAAAAACATTTAAAAACAGAAAAATATCGATAGGATTTGAGGGTTTATAATGATTGGAACAAATATAAATCGAATTAGAAAAAGGAAAAATCTCACATTATCAGAACTTGCAGAACGAGCAGATGTTTCAAAGTCTTATTTAAGTAATATTGAGAGAAATCTTAATGATAATCCATCTATACAAATTATAGAAAAACTTGCGGAAGTTTTAGGCGTCGAGGTCGTTACATTACTAAGTGATGAAAATGATCCATTTGTTACAAATAATGAATGGATGGAATTTATAGGGGAATTGAAAGCGCTTGGAATTACTAAACCCGATTTTGATGAATACCGTATTATTTTTGAGTTCATCAAATGGAAAAATAAACAGGACGACAACAAGATGTCTTCTAAAGGAAAATCACTAAATTAAGAAGATTGGGACAAATCATGTTAGTTTGAACAGGAGGGCAAATGATATTGGAGAAAAGACGTATATTATGTATAGTTGACCACCATGATCCGGTTTTATCAAAAGATCATCTTTTATTTCTTCTACAACGTCATGTTAATCATGAAGATCAAGTTGAAATAAAATTAGTAGAGCGAGATATACATTACTCCCCCCCATTACTATCAAGTACAAAGTTATTACCAGCTGTTTCAGATGTTATCATAGAGTCTTTTAAAGATATAAATTCCAAAAAAAATTGGATTTTCAAGCTTGAGAAGTATCAGATCCCTGACCACATTAGGAAATCTACTTATAATTATCCTTTCATAACAGCACTCTTTTGGAGAAAAATGAACCCGGTTGTGATGCCGAAGAATCAACTATATGATATAGCTGTTAGCCTTTCCTGCGGGTTACCTTCCTATTACTTAAGAGATAAAGTGAAGGCAAAACATAAAATATATTACTTTCCTATCAGGCAATTTTCCAAAGATTATCGATCGATAAGTGAAAATATAAGAGAACAGGATATTATTTATGTAGGATCGCAAACCATGTATAGCGAATTAATGACCGATACCAATTATAAAGTGAGTTATTATAACGATCCATATTATAATGAAGCGATTAAACTAGCAGGTAAATTAGAGCATAAAGTAATTTCTCCACAGCACCAGTTAAACATTTTATCTGCAAATGGGATGAAAAATAAATATCAATTAGAAGGTTTTATTCATCTCTGTAAAAAGTTAAAAACTCAACAATCAGACTTTAAATGGTATTTATATGGAGTCGGAAGCTATGAACAGCAAACTCGTAAGTACTTGGACCGATTAGACTTAAAAGATAATATAATATTTATTGGTGAAAAAGCTAATATTTATTCCTACTTAATGAGTGCAGATATATATGTTGAATGGAATAAGCATTCTTCTATTTATTATGAAGCGGAAGTATTAGAAAAAAGCCATTATAAAAATGACTAAAACAACTCCCTTTCAAAGCAAGGATTTAACAAAGGAAATATTATTAATGCTGAAAACTGCGCGTAAAATTCAAATGAATAAACAATATAAGTGATAAAGAATCGAAGATAGCTTCTATATTGGTCACTTTTAATAATTCAAATGAATAAAATATAGGAAAAAAGGCTTGAAATTCATCACTAACTAGTGTATTGTTCTTTATATAGAATATAAATATCATTATAAAGAATTTCAAAGAGTTGTGATCCATTAAATGAATAATTAATGATGAATATAATCAAAATAGTAAAGGGTAAAATAAGACTAATTGTTCTTTAATAAGAATAAAATAAATGTTATAAAAAAAGCATACTAGGAGCGAATGTAATTTAATTTTCAGAATACATTACATAAGTAGGAACTAAGGAGGAAAAATACATGACAAAATATACAGTAGTTGTGGCAGAATCACAGACTCTTTTTCGAGATATGATTACAAATTTTGTAGAAGATATGGACGAATTCCGAGTAATTGGAACGTTGAAGAATGGACAAGAAGTCATCAATTTTATTAAAGAAAAGGAAGTAAGACCATATCTCGTATTATTAGATATTCATATGCCGATAATGGATGGCTTGGAATGTGCGAGGCAATTAAAGAATATCTATCCGAATATTAAAGTAGTATTATTATCCGCCTATGATGACGAAGAATCGATTGAAACGGTATTATCTGTCGCTGCAGATGGATATATATTAAAAAGCTCAGGCTTAGAAGAGTTTAAAGATACTTTACGATTTATCATTGACGGTAAATTTGTTGCGCCCCCCCAAAAGCTGGTTCACTACTTCTCAGAACGATTAGAATCTTTACTAAAACTTGAAAGAGAAAGTTCCTTGCACTATATCAAAGAACAATTTAATAATCGAAAAGATTTAAATAATAGGGAATGGCAGATCATCCAATTGATGAAAAAAGGTTGGACAAATCGTATGATTGCTGAACAATTAGGGATTAGTGAAGGAACTGTCAAAAACTATTTGTCGATTATCTACAAAAAATTAGAAATTAAAAATAGGGTAGAACTGTTACAAATTCTTTCTGATATGACGGGCTGAATCTTCTAAACCTTTTCTCGATAAGAACCAGGTGAAATTCCATATGTCTTTTTGAAGACTCGATGAAAATAAGAATAAGATCCAAATCCGCAATTATGTGATATATTCTCTAATGTCATGGTAGTATATTTCATTTGATTAATGGCAGCTGACATTCTTATCGACTGGGCATAGTCAATTATTGTCATACCGATATGTTCTTTAAAAATGTGTATACATCGGGATATACTAAGATTTGATAAATCAGCAAGATCCTGAACTTTAAAACCTTGTTTTGTCGCATTTTCTTCAATATAGCGCATCATTTTAGTTACTACATAGGGTCGGTATATATCTATGTTCTTTTTATCAAGTGATCTCTCTATAGATACACACAGTGCACTTAATAAATAGTTGGTAAGTTCACTGTTTCTTTCCCTTTGTGGGCGACGTCCCTCTATAATTAAATGATGCCATAAGTCTAATATTGTATCATCTAAAGATATATTTGCGATGGTTGGTGCAGCATGAAATCGTAAATCAATCCATTCTCCTTCACAGTATAAATGAAAGTCTCCGCTTTGTTGTCCATCTTCAATGTATAATTCATAATTTTCACCAGGTTTAATAATAAGTAAATCTCCTTTTTCTACTACATGTTTTCTATCATTCACTTTCACAAGTGAACTACCTTCTGTTTGCAAGCGAAATAAATAAGATGCAAATCGTGACTGATGGGAAGTGTGAAATCTGCTGTCATGATACGAATAACCACAAAAATCTATTCTCATATGATCTCCTTCCTGAATAAAAATAATAATAATAGCAAAATAGTTCATGTTATGATTATATCATTTATGTTCAATTAATACACACTCCTTTATGATAGGAAGTAGTTAAATTAGATATGTAAGGGTTAACAAATTTTTTGAAAATAATTTAGAACCTGAATATCTCATAAGTATGTAAATGGAACTACCTAAATAGGATAACTGATGAAGGAGGATATCATGAACGTATTAATTTGGAATGAGCATCGACATGAACAACAGAACGAAGAGGTAGCAAAAATATATCCAGATGGAATACATGGAGCAATAAAAGAATTTCTGGAAACAGATGATATACATGTCGAAACCGCAACATTGGATGAACCCAATCATGGCATTACCGAGGAAAGATTGGCAAAAACTGATGTCATGCTGTGGTGGGGGGGGCATTTAGCACACCATGAAGTGGCAGATGAAGTTGTAGAGCAAGTACACCAGCGAGTGATGGAAGGAATGGGTTTAATCGTTCTTCATTCAGGACATTTTTCAAAAATCTTCAAAAAATTGATGGGTACAGGTTGTGATTTGAAATGGCGGGAAGCAGACGAAACAGAAAGAATGTGGGTAGTTAATCCATCACATCCAATTGTGGAAGGCATAGGCGAATTTATCGAAATTGAAAAAGAAGAAATGTATGGAGAACATTTTGATATACCTGCTCCTGATGAACTCGTGCTGCTAAGCTGGTTTGAGGGTGGAGAAGTATTCAGATCCGGCTGCACCTATCGCAGAGGTCATGGTAAGGTTTTTTACTTTCGACCAGGTCATGAAGCCTATCCGACATATTATCATAAAGATGTCCAAAGAGTTATTCAAAATGCAGTACGCTGGGCAAAACCTACAGATAGAACTTTCTCAAGTTATGGAAATGCAAAAGCATTAGAAAATATAAAACCAAAATCATAAGGAGTGTAGAAAATTGAGTAAATTAAAAGTAGCAGTAATTGGATGTGGAAGTATTGCGATTCATCGTCATTTGCCTGAATTTAATGCGAATGAGCATGTAGAGATTGTAGCGGTTTGTGATATCAATGAAGAACGTGCGCGAGTAACAGGGTCAAAGTACAATGCTAAGGCTTTTACAGATTATAAACAAGCTATTACGGAATCAGGTGCAGATCTAGTAAGTGTCTGTTTGCCAAATTACTTGCATGCACCTGTATCGATTTTTGCAGCAGAACAAGGGAAGCATGTGCTCTGTGAAAAACCAATGGCAACCTCTGAAAAAGAAGCAGAAGAAATGATCTCGGCAAGTGAAAAAGCTGGGAAAAAATTAATGATTGCTCATAATCAACGTTTTGTTCCGAGTCATGAAAAGGCAAAACAAATGATTGCTGATGGTGAACTAGGAAAAATATACAGCTTCCGTACTACTTTTGGTCATGGAGGACCTGAAGGTTGGAGTATCGATGGAAAAGACAGTTGGTTCTTCCGAAAAGAAGAAGCATTTATCGGTGCGTTAGGTGATTTGGGTGTCCATAAAGCAGATTTACTTCGATATATATTAGGTGAAGAGTTTATCGAGGTTGCTTCGATGATTGAATCATCTGCAAAAGAAAATAGTGATGTCGATGATCAAGCTGTTACTATTCTACGAAGCCAAACTGGAATTATCGGCACACTAACAGCAAGTTGGGCGTACAAGAAGGGAGAAGATAATTCAACTGTAATATATGGAGAAAAGGGGGAACTTACGACTGGAAGATGATCCGAAGTACAGTTTAATTGCATCCTTTATCGATGGTACTAAAGTAAATTATGAGCTTGGACAAATTCAGACAAATGATAGTGATGGTCAAACTTCTTCCGGTGTCATTGACCACTTTGTTGACTGTGTACTTCATGATCAGAAGCCACTAATTGATGGAACAGAAGGTTATAAGTCTCTTAAAATTATTTTAGCAGCATTAGAAGCAAATCAATCGAAGAAAAATGTAACTCTTTAATACGCAAGAGGAGGGAATAGGATGAAGCTAGGTGTTTTTACTGTACTTTTTTCGGAAAAGAAGTTTGAAGATATGCTCGATCACGTGAAAGCAAGTGGTCTCGATGCTGTTGAAATTGGCACTGGAGGTTATCCAGGCGATGCTCATTGTAAGATAAATGAACTGTTAAATGATCAAACCAAACGTGATTTATTTATGCGAGCGGTTGAAGACAGAGACTTAACGATCAGTGCCTTTAGCTGCCATGGAAATCCATTAACTCCAGATCATACATTTGCCAAAGAGAGTGATGATGTCCTCCGTAGAACAATTAAATTAGCTGGTTTAACAGGAGTTCCTGTAGTTAATTGCTTTTCAGGAACACCAGGGGGGGACCAGGAAAATGCAAAGGCACCAAATTGGCCAGTAGCACCGTGGCCAAATGAATATGCCGAGCTTTTAGAATGGCAATGGCAGGAGAAATTAGTGCCATATTGGAAAGAAGTTGGTCAATTAGCCGAACAACATAATGTGAAGATTGGCATTGAATTACATGCAGGATTTTTAGTTCATACACCTTATACGATGCTAAAGTTGCGAGAGTTGACAAGCCCAGCTATTGGTGCAAATTTGGATCCTAGTCATTTATGGTGGCAAGGAATCGATCCGGTAGCAGCAATTAAAATCCTGGGAAAAGAAAATGCGATCCATCATTTTCATGCAAAGGACACCTATATTGATCAGGATAATGTTAATATGTATGGTTTAACGGACATGCAGCCATATGGGAACGTTCAAACAAGGGCATGGAATTTTCGATCCGTTGGCTGTGGTCACAGTTTACAAGAATGGTCAAACATGATAAGTGCATTAAAAATGTTTGGGTATGATTATGTGATAAGTATTGAACATGAAGATCCAATCATGTCGATTGATGAAGGATTTTCTCGAGCTGTTGATAACTTGCAAGCTGTCATTATCAAAGAAAGTCCAACAGATATGTGGTGGGCATAAGGAAAGGAAGATTTTTATGGCAAAGCTTAAAGTTGGTTTAATTGGTGCTGGTGGCATAGCGACAGCTGTGCATATTCCGGCATATAAAAAAGCATCGGAACAAGTCGAAATTGTCGCATTAGCAGATGTCGCTTATGGGCGAGCACAATTAGTTGCTAAAGAAAATAATATACCTAATGTTTATGATAGCTATCAGTCCATGTTGGAATCGGTTGAATTAGACGCAGTTAGTGTATGCGTTCCCAATAAATTTCATAAAGAGGCCACGATTGCAGCTTTAGATGCAGGCTGTCACGTATTGTGTGAAAAACCTCCAGCAATGAATCAAGAAGAAGCAAAGCAAATGGAACAAGCTGCTTTAAAATCAAGGAAATTGTTAATGTACGGATTCCATTATCGCTACCAGTCTGAAACACAGGCAGCGAAACGATTTATTGATGCAGGAGAGCTGGGAAACATCTACTCAGGACGCGTCCAGGCAATTAGACGTCGAGGCATACCAGGATGGGGGGGCGTTTTTACAAATAAAGAATTACAAGGCGGCGGTCCATTAATTGATATTGGAGTACACATGCTAGATACGGCACTTTATTTAATGGGTTATCCAGAACCAGCGGTCGTGTTAGGTCAAACCCACCAACAAATAGGTACCAAAAAAGGTGTCGGACTGCTTGGCGATTGGGATTATAAAAATTATACGATTGAAGATATGGCTGTTGGGATGATTACTTTTAAGAACGGAGCCTCACTTGTATTGGAATCAGCCTTCGCAGCAAATGTAGAAAAGAGAGATACCATGCAGGTTTCATTGATGGGAGATCAAGGTGGAGCAGATATTTTTCCGCTGAAAATGTATCAGGAAAAACATGATACATTGATTGATCTAACTCCAGCTTATTTACCTGAAGTGAATGCGCATGAAACAGAAATACATGCTTTTATAACAGATTGTGTTGAAGGAAATATATCTGATCGTTTTGCCAAACAAGGAACAAGCATCCAGAAAATTATCGATGGACTATATCAATCAGCCGAAACAGGAAAAGCGGTTAATCTCTAAACAGTCGCTAGGGGATTCGCTTCACGGGATATATTGCTCGCTTGACGGGATAAGTCATTATTTCCCGTTAAGAGGGAGATATATCCTGCCTAGCACTGCAGGATTCCTATCAAGATGTTGAAAATTAGTTACTAAAGGAGAGTGAAGGAGTAATGGGGGGGAAAATAGCAATTCAGTTATATTCGGTTCGTGAGCATACGAATAAAGATTTTTTAGGTACACTAAGTAAGTTAGGAGAAATGGGCTATGAAGCGGTTCAATTTGCTGGATTTTTCGATACAGCTGCAGAAAAATTAAAACAAGTAATGGATGAATCTGGCTTAGTAGCTGCTGGTAGTCATATGCCTTTTGACAGTTTGACAGGAGATCAATTAAATGTATCGTTAGCGTATAATCGCGCAATAGGTAACGATCTGATTATTTGTCCAATGTTACCAGAAGAATACCGCCAAGATGAGGGTGGATACTATCGTGCTGCCGAAGAATTAAATGAAATTGGCCGTAAGTGTAAAGAAAATGGGTTTACTTTTGCCTATCACAATCATAATATGGAGTTTTTTGATTTAGGTAATGGAAAAAGAGGATTTGATATAATCTTTGAAGAAACAGATCGCGAGTATGTAAAAATGGAACTGGATTGTTACTGGGCGACACACGCCGGAGTGGATCCGTTACAAACGATACAAGCATATAATGATCTGGTAGTTTCCTTACATATTAAAGATATGAAAATTGAAAATGATGTAAAACGCAGTATCGAAATAGGTAAAGGAATGCTCGATATCAAAGCGCTTTGGGAAACTGGTGAATCCGTTGGTGTCAACTGGTATATTATTGAACAGGAGCAGTTCGATGGAGATCCATTAGACAGCGCGAAGGAAAATGTAGTGAACTTAAGGAAATTGATACAAAATTGAAATATCATTTCTCATAGTTAACGAGATAAGGAATTTTCTTAATTACAAAAAAATAAATAAGCATTTATAACTAATCTTAAATGGCTTGTCTTTCATGAAAAGGCAGGCCATTTATTTGAAATAAGTCAAAATATTTAAAATGGATATATGAAAAGCAAGCGATTTTTTTCATGTTACCGTAATATCGACATACAAACAAAATTATAATAGAGTTGGAGGTAATTGAAATGAAAATAAAGCAAAACCTTACTAATCAGAAATGGCAATTTAAACAAGCCAACGAAAAGATATGGTTAAGTGCTACTGTACCTGGTTGTGTACATCACGACTTAAGAGATCATCATATAATTGAAGATCCTTTTTATGGAAAAAACGAATTGGATATGCAATGGATTGATAAAAAAGATTGGGAATATAAAACGGTTTTTGATGTTTCAAATGAAATGCTGTCAAAAGAAGTAGTCGTGTTAATATTTGAAGGTTTAGATACATACGCAGATATCTATCTAAATGATCATAAATTAATCGAGACAAATAATATGTTTCGTACATGGAATATTGATGTAAAACCATTTCTATCAATCGGAGAAAACACATTACGAATCTATTCATTCACCAATAAATCGGGACATGAAAAAACCGAACGAATTAGGATACAACTTGCCTGCAGTAAATGATCATTCAGAAGATGGTGAGGTTGGTGAGAATAAGCTAAGTGTTTTTGCAAGAAAAGCACCCTATCATTATGGCTGGGATTGGGGGGGACCGCGTTTTGTAACAAGTGGTATATGGAAAGATGTGTATTTACAAGGATGGTCCGTGGTAAATATAACTGATTTTCATATTCAACAATCCTCTATCTCAACAGAAGTGGCTCAATTAACTGCAGTCCTGGAAATAAAATCTACGGTTAGTAAAGAAATAACAATTGAAATAAAGGATACAGATTCAGAAAGAGCCTATGAAACTTATAAACTTGAGAAAGGAACAAATTCTATTTCTGTACCGATTACGATTGCTCATCCAAAATTATGGTGGACAAGAGAACTAGGTGAACAAAATCTCTATACCTTTTATGCCAATATTTTAGATGAAGATGATATATTAGCTGAAGTGTCAGTGCAAACAGGTCTAAGACAAATTCAACTTATACGAAACAAAGATAAGTATGGTACTACGTTTCAATTTGAATTAAATGGTATTCCAATCTTTGCAAAAGGTGCTAATCATATACCGAATGATAGTTTTCAAACAGATGTAACGGAGGAAAGATACCGTCATGAAATTGCAACAGCAGCTGCATCGAATATGAATATGCTTCGTGTTTGGGGGTGGAGGCATTTATGAGTACGATCTGTTCTATCAACTGTGTGATGAATACGGCATATTAGTTTGGCAAGACTTTATGTTTGCCTGTAGCATGTATCCCGGAGATCAATCATTTTTAGAAAATGTAAGACAGGAAGCGATCGACAATGTCAAACGATTACGCAATTACGCGTGTATTGCATTGTGGTGTGGGAATAACGAAATGGATGCAGCTTGGTCTGAATATGATGAAGATGGCGGCTGGGGGGGTTGGAAAGAACTCTACACCCGGGGAACAAAGAGAGGTTATTTGGAAAGCGTATGATGATATATTTCATCATATATTGCCAGATGTAGTGGAAGAACTCGATCCAACTACTGATTATTGGCCAAGTTCTCCTATGCAGGATCTATCTCAATCGAAAGCACAACACGCTACTTTTGATTCACTACAACAAGGAGATATTCACTATTGGGATGTATGGCACGGATTAAAGCCTTTAGAAGAATACAAAAAGTATGTTGGACGCTTTATGAGTGAATACGGATTTCAATCGTTTCCTGAGAAGAAAACCGTGCTTAGTTATGCAGAAGAAAATGATCTTGAATTAGAATCAGAAGTAATGCTGCATCATCAAAAAAATGGAGATGGTAATCGACTGATTAAAAATTATATGCAAATGTATTATAAGGATCCAAAAGACTTTTCATCCTTTTTATATTTAAGTCAAACGTTACAAGCTGATGCGATTAAGTCAGCAATTGAAGCCCATAGACTAAATAAGCCTTTTTGTATGGGTACTTTATATTGGCAGCTAAATGATTGTTGGCCGGTAGCTTCATGGGCAAGTATGGATTATTATGGGAGATGGAAAGCGTTACAATATACTGTGAAAGATCGTTATAAGGATATTGCGTTAATTATAGATAAGCAAGGTAGTGAATGTAATTTCTATATTGTCTCGGATATATTAGACAATGTTTCTGCAGAGCTCACTATAAAACTATTCGATAGGAATGGAAATCTATTATATGAGAATAAAGAGTTGGTATTGGCAGGCGCAAATACTTCAACTCTAGTGAAAAGTGAAAAGGTTGATAAGATTATCCAGTATAAAAAGCAGGAACAGCCAATTGTATTACGTGGAATTATAGAAGCAAATAAGAAGTTAATAGATGCTGTAGACATTTTCTTTGAGCCAATAAAAGATCTAACGTTAGAAAAACCCAATATTACGTATGAATTAATTGAAGAAGATGGCGTAACTTGTGCTTATTTGAAATCTGAAAAATTAGCCAAGGATGTATGGTTGGAAACAGATAAGGAAGGTTATTTTAGCGAAAATAAATTTAATCTTATACCGGGCGAAAAGAAAAAGATTCATTTTTTTGAAAGATCATCTAATGTAAATTCCCCCCACCATTTATTTCTGGAGATATAGCTATTATTAAAATAACAAGTATGTATGATTATGTTATATGAAAAAATTAGGGAATCGTTAATCTGATTATTTCAGAGGAATTAAGGGTAGATATAAATAGAGATTGAATAGAAATGGAGGTACAAGTAATGCTGAAAAATCTATTTTCAAAAAAAGAAGTTAATACAGATGTGGTAGCACCTTTGACAGGTAAGATTATCCCTTTAGAACAAGTGCCAGATCAAGTGTTTTCCCAAAAAATGATGGGTGATGGGTTGGCGATCGAACCAACGGATAAACAAGTTGTATCCCCCAATTGATGGTGAAATTGTGGATGTGTTTAAAACGAAACATGCAATAAGTATGAAAACAGATGGTGGTGCTGAAATTTTGGTCCATATGGGATTAGAGACGGTTGAATTAGATGGTAAAGGTTTTGATATTCAAGTTAAAAATGGGCAAAAGGTAAAAAAGGGAGATCTGCTTGCTAGATTTGAGATCGATACTATTGCAACAGAAGGTTATAAGACAGTAACGCCAATTATATTATTAAATGGTGATGATTTTGCAATGAGTAATATTACGGAAGAACAAGATGTAAGAGCAGGGAGGGTATCTTGTTTCATATTGAAAAGAAGTAAAAAATGACTTGGATTTTAATATCTATGGTAAAAGTGAGAGCGTATTGTAAAGTCATGGTACAATAAGGAAAGGAAATTCACTGAAATAGGCTGAGGAGAATGGTTATGGAATTAGGAAACAGAATTGTATTCATAGGCGACAGTATAACAGAATGGGTAGATTTGAAGATCAAGAAGGTATAGGGAGCGGTTATGTTCGTTTTCTTCATGATTATTTAAGAGTAACAAATCCAAATAAAAACTATGAAATTTTTAATCGTGGTATTGGTGGCGATCGTGTTACTAATCTAGAAGAACGATGGCAAGAAGATGTAATTGATCTACATCCTGAAGTCGTCTCTGTCTCGATTGGAATTAATGATGTCTGGCGCCAGTTGGATCGGCCAGATATGGACCAGGTCACACCTGATGTTTTTGAGGATAAACTTCGGAAATTATTATATGAAATAAGAGATAAACAAATTATTTTAATGGAGCCGACCGTAATTGAAGAAGATCTTAATTCTGAAGGTAACAGGAGATTAAGGGAATATGTAGAAATAGTCAGAAAGTTATCATTAGAATTTCAAACCGTTTTAGTGCCAACACACCAGGTGTTTCTTGATTATATAAAAGAAGATAGTGGTTATGCATTAACAACAGACGGTGTCCATATGAATAGTGCTGGTAATCTATTGATGGCTAAAACATGGATAAAGGCAGTCGAAAAACAGTCGTGAAATCAGCGACTGTTTTTTACGGACAGAAATGGAGTAGAAAGTTAAAATCTGTCCATAACATTGATTTAATTTCTTGCATATGACCATGATCAATACTTGAATAAAGAATATGTAAAACAATTGCATCTTCACCCAGTTATAAAATAAAAAATAAACATTTATAAATTATTTTTATTAACTGACAGCTTTTTTTGTGGTATAATGAAACCGGTATCCTCTAGAACTAGCAAATTTTGAAGACTACATAGCAAAACGGTAATTTTTTTAATTGTAAAAGTGATAAAACTAGGAGTATTCATTATTTAAAAAGATAAACTGCATTATAATTTGTGTTTTTTCAAATCAAAAGGAAATCGGTTTCCTGTAAGTTGATGTGTGTATAAAGGTTATATTTTCAGTAATTATTAACAAACTATATATTTTTGGAGGGATTTTAAATGGCAATTATACAATTTCCGAAAGATATGAAATGGGGGAACAGCAACAGCTTCATATCAGATTGAAGGAGCAACAAAAGAAGGTGGACGTGGGGTATCTATCTGGGATACTTTTTCTAAGACACCTGGGAATGTGGTGAATGGTGATAATGGTGATGTCGCTTGTGACAGCTATCATCGCTTTGAAGAAGATGTGGATATTATGAAAGAGCTTGGTATTGATGTGTATCGCTTTTCGGTAGCATGGCCACGGATTTTCCCAAATGGAACTGGTGAAGTGAATCAGGAAGGTTTGGACTATTATCATCGATTGGTTGATAAACTGTTGGAAGCGGGTATTGAGCCTATGTGTACTCTATACCATTGGGATCTTCCACAAGCATTACAAGATAAAGGTGGCTGGAATAACCGCGAAACGATTGATGCATTTGTAAACTATGCAGAAGTTATGTTTAATGAGTTTTCAGGTAAAATTAAACAATGGTTAACATTGAATGAACCATGGTGTATTTCCTTCTTGTCTAATTATATTGGCGTTCACGCACCGGGGAATCATGATCTTCAGCTTGCCACACAAATTTCGCATCACTTATTAGTGGCACATGGGAAAACAGTGAAGAAATTTCGTGAACTAGGGATTGACGGACAAATTGGTTTTGCTCCAAATACTACATGGATCGAGCCATTTAGTAATCGTCAGGAAGATATCGATGCATGTAACCGTGAGATTGGCTGGTATATTGAGTGGTTTATGGATCCAGTCTTCAAAGGAACATATCCTGATTTTATGCTGGATTGGTTCAAGAAAAAAGGTGTTGAATTAGATATACAAGACGGTGATATGGAAACGATAAATCAGCCTGTTGACTTCCTTGGTATTAATTATTATACAGGACATATTGGTCGTTATAAAGAAAATGAAGGATTACTAGATTGGGAAAAGATAGAAATGAATGATGAACGGACCGATATTGGCTGGCCGATCTTTCCAGAAGGTTTTTATAATGTATTAATGCGAGTTAAGAATAGTTATGGGGGATATTCCAATTTTTATTACTGAAAATGGTTCTTGTTATAATGACGAACCGGAAAATGGTCGAGTAAAAGACGTAGGGCGTATCAATTATTTGCAGCAGCATTTAACAGCATTAAGTCGCGCTATTAGTTCAGGCGTAAATATCAAAGGTTATATTACCTGGTCATTAATGGATAACTATGAATGGGCAGAAGGATATACCATGCGATTTGGAATTGTCCATGTTAATTACAGAACATTGGAACGCACGAAAAAAGACAGCTACTATTGGTATAAGCAAATGATTGATAATAATTGGTTTGAGAATTAACATTAAAAAATGCTGATCAGATGCAGATTTGTATGTGACTTAATCAGTTTATCACGGCGCTAACCGTCCGTAAAACCCCCACTGATTGAAGTCTCACTTTATTGAAAATTCATTAGTGATTATAGTATAGTAAAGAGTACATCTCATAAAGAGATGTACTCTTTAACTTTAGCTATAGAAATTAATGGAGTGGTATCTTTTCGTGCAATTAAGTTTTTCTTTTTAATTTATGACAATGATATAAATTGTTCCCAGAAGGAGACTTGATATTAAGTTATTTTGCGTCTGATCTAAGCAACTTTCATTCTTCGTAAGTTCCGATAATCTTTAACGCTTCTTCTACCAATGACATATCAATAATTTTGTCAAAATTTAAGTCGCCTTGAATGGCACCATTTTCCTGATAAAATTGATATTGTTTCTCGACATCTTCTTCAAAGATATAACCATTTGGATTTAAACCGGTAACACCAACTTCTTCCCATAATGCTTCATCCTTCAATGCCGTGTGGTTGGCCATGATAGATATTACTTCACCATCATCGTCGATATTTTTTATAAAGACATCGTTATAATCTCTTACACCCTGCAGATAGGCTGCCATAAAACGAATAGCTACATCTCTGCGTTCCGTTAAAAACTTAGGTGAACCAAGCACCATGGCAATTTGTGCTTCTGGTGCATAGTCTGTTGCATCATGAAAACGTTGGTGTATGGCTTGATTTTCTCCTTGTGTAATTAAAGGTTCAATCTGTAAAGCTAGATCAACCTGTTTATTACCCATTGCTGCCATCATATTACTGAAATCACTCATTAATACAAATTCTACTTCGTCTGTAGCGACGTTGGCGTGCTTTAACATTTCGCTGTAAATATAATGATCAACAGCATTTTTTGTGGATACTGCGATTTTTTTACCTTTAACGTCTTCATATTCTGTTAATT
This sequence comes from Gracilibacillus boraciitolerans JCM 21714, assembly GCF_000521485.1. Lineage (GTDB taxonomy): Bacteria > Bacillota > Bacilli > Bacillales > Amphibacillaceae > Gracilibacillus > Gracilibacillus boraciitolerans. The sequence goes on from NZ_BAVS01000002.1 coordinate 63,872, forward strand.
CATCTTTAAGATCTTCTCGTACAACAAAAGTGAAATAGGAACTTCCTTCATTATTATGACCTTTATCTGCAATAAATCGGACATCAATACCCTGAGCAATGGAATTAAAGAAGGATGCGGAAGAGACACCCCCCAGCTACATCTACTTCACCGGCAGCAACTGCTGGAAGCATTTCGTCACTATTTCCAAAGGTAGCAAATTCTACTTCAATATTGTACTGTTCAAAATAACCTTTATCTTTAGCAATATAGAATCCGGCACCAGATGCTGAGCCATCTTCTGCAATAACGACCTTTGCTGTTTCTTCCAATGGTGCTAATGGTCTGTACTTTCCGGCTTACTAGTATTTTCTGAGTCTGACGAGTTACAAGCCGAAATTAATAGAAAGAAAGCTCCAGCAATCAGCAGAAATAGTATCTTTTTCATTTGTATTCCTCCATTAAGATTCATTTAATAATCTTGATTTTTTCACTTCACTTTGAAGGTGGTTCCAAATATCAAGGAATATCTTCGTCATTTTTGGATCTGATCGGACCTTTTCGATAGAACGCGGTCGCTCTATTTCAATGGATATGTCTTTGATGATTTGACCTGGTTGGGCACTCATTAGTAATATTCGATCACTTAAAAGTAATGCTTCGTCAATACTGTGAGTAATGAATAAAACGGTTTTCTTTGTTTCCTGCCAGATCGACAATAGCTCTTCTTGTAAAATAAATTTATTTTGCTCATCTAATGCAGCGAAGGGTTCATCCATTAATAAAATTTCAGGATCATTAGCAAATGCGCGGCCAATACTTACGCGTTGTTTCATTCCTCCTGATAATTCCTTTGGATACAAGTGCTTAAAGTTGGTTAACCCAACTTTTTGTAAATAATATTCTGTTCGTTCTTTTATAAAAGATTGCGGCATATGCCTCATCTTTAAGCCAAACGCGACATTTTCCTCGACAGTAAGCCAAGGGATAACTCCATTCTCCTGGAATACCATTGATTGTAAAGGATTTTTCTTTTCGGTCTGATGAATAACTATATCTCCACTACTTGGCTTATCTAGGTTGGCTAGTATCCGTAGTAAGGTTGTTTTACCACATCCACTTGGCCCCCCCAGCAGACAAACGAATTCTCCCTGTTTAATGGTTAGACTTATATTCTGTAACGCTTCAATATACTTATTTTTTTTAATAAAATGTTTGGATAAATCCGTAATTTCAATTTTTGTCAACGATATCCCCTCATTTCTTAATTATTTCCAGGGCAATAGTATACGTTCCAAACCTCTAAGTAATAATGAGAAAAAATATCCAAAAAATGAAATGAGGATGAGCCCAACGTACATTTCCGGCAATAGAAAAGCTTTGTAATTCATCCAGATTAAATATCCAATCCCAGAAGTGGCGCCGATCATTTCTGCAGCAACGATGGTTAGTAATGCGATCGCTTGCCCCCATTTGGATTCCTTCTAACATTACTGGCAAGGCCCCGGGAAAAGCAATTTTAAAGAAGAAATCCTTCACGTTAGCGTGATAATTTTTGGCAACATCTAAATAGATTCGATCAATATTTGCAACACCTGCAGCAGTATTAATCGCTACCGGGAAAAAGACACTAATCGCTATGGTAATCATTTTAGAAAATTCGCCGATACCAAATAAGATTAATATAATCGGCAACATCGCTAATGTAGGAATCGGCATAAAAATCATAATAATTGGTGAAAAAAAGTGTCTGAAATATTTATACATTCCCATTAGCAAACCAATACATATAGCAGGAATTACGCCTAACGCAAAACCAATAATAATTCTTGTTAAACTAACATAAATATGTGTAAAAAGGTCTCCGGATTCTCCCATTTGTATAAGTTTAGTTAAAATTAAAGTTGGTGCTGGAAAGAAGCGTGGATCTAGAATCGAAAATTGTGAACAGAATTCCCAGATTAGTAATAAGATTAATGGGGAGGAGATGGTAATCACTTGTGGCAATGATATTTTCGTAAGATTTTTAATCAAAATATCTCTCTCCTTTTGGCTACGCTTTTCGTTAAAACCCCCCAATTCAACGGAAGATTAAGTCTAAGAAGTTAATTTGACTATGACTTTGGTATGTCTCACTTTATATGGATATCATATGTGTTCGCCCAGAAGGTGTGCATAAAATTACGAAGGTTAATTTAAAAAAGAAGTAGGAAAGGATTAGAATTTTCATGGTGGTAGGAGTATTATAAGTAGCTCTTCAAAAAACGATTATCTCATATAAAAACCATGCTCCACAAAAATGTGAAACATGGTTTTTTAGTCTAATGATATAGAGAACTAACGGACTGCTGTTCATACAATCGAATAATTGCTTCTGCGATAACGGGCGCAATGGTTAATTGTGTAATCTTATCTAATTGCTTTTCTTCTGGAATTGGTATGGTATTGGTAACAATTAACTCTTTCAAATTAGATTCAGCAATTTTATTTACGGCAATACCTGAAAGTACTGGATGTGTACTGCAGGCATAAATCTCTTTTGTACCGTGATTTTTCAATGCTATAGCACTCGTCGTAATTCTTCTTCCTGTATCAATAATGTCATCGACAATAATCGCTGTTTTATCAGCAACATCTCCTACAATATTAATACTAGAAGTACTGTCTCTCGGACCACGGCGATCTACAATCGCTATCGGTGCCTTTAACTGATCTGCTAACTGTCTTGCACGAGAGACACTACTATGATCTGGTGCAACAACGACAACATTCTCTAATTGCTTTGCTTCTAAGTATTTACCGATGATTGGAACAGCAGTAATCGGATCAACGGGTATATCGAAAAACCCTTGTGCCTGAGGAGCATGTAAATCAATGGAAATCATTCGAGTTGCTCCTGCCTTTTGAATTAAATCCGCAATTAATTTAGCGGTAATCGGTTCGCGAGCACGTGATTTACGATCCTGACGAGCATATCCATAATAGGGGATAACGACATTAATAGAACGAGCTGAAGCTCTTTTTAAGGCATCTGTCATAATTAACAATTCCATAATATGATCTTCTACCGGATCGTACGTAGATTGAATAACAAATACATCACAACCTCGAATGCTTTCTTCAATATTAATTTGAATTTCTCCATCACTAAAGGTTTTGACAGATGATTTACCTAAATCTATACCGATATGATGAACAATTTCTTCTGCAAGTGCCAAGTTAGAATTTAAGGAAAAAACCTTCAACTTGGAATTATTGTATGTACTGCTCAAGTATACGACCTCCTAAGTGTGTATTCATTATTATATTATCGCAAAAAGAGATAGTGGAGACAAGTTATCTTGCTCGTGTTTTGTGAATTAATGTCATTATTTGTTTTGTTTGCTCAGCTAAAAGCGTTCTGGTATTTTTCATACAATCTTCTAAACTAAGTGGACGGTTAACTATCGAAAAGCATCCAGCAAATTTATCTCTTAATGCTTGATTGTTTTCTCCAAGACTGCCTGAAATTAAAATGGTTGGAACGTTATATAAATGAGCTACATCTGCAACATAGCCAGGTGCCTTACCGTACAACGTTTGCTCATCACTTTGACCTTCACCTGTAATAACCAGATCTGCACTTTTTATAGTTTCCTCTAAATTAATCGATTCTGCAATTAATTTTGCCCCCCCAGATTCTAATTTTCCGCCAATTGCTAAAAAGGCAAATCCCAGCCCACCAGCTGCACCTGCACCTGGTGTGTCATGCCATTCATGACCAAGTATTGCTTCGATTAAACGTGCATATTTTTTTAAGGCTTGATCATATTCTAATACTTGATTGGGTGTGGCACCTTTTTGCGGGCCATAAACAGCACTTGCTCCCATTTCACCATATAAGGGATTTTCTACGTCACATGCAATTCTAAAGTCGATAGTTTTTAATCGTGGATCAAGATTGCTTACATCAACAGAATCAATTTTCAGAAGGTCTTGACCATATTTGTCCAGTTGATTTCCCAGTTTGTTGTATACTTTTAAACCTAATGCTTGTAATAAACCTAAACCTCCATCGTTTGTGGCACTTCCACCTAGTCCTACAACGATTTGTTTACACCCTTTATCCATTGCATCTAAAATGGCTTCTCCGATGCCATAAGTTGTCGTGTGGTCAGGATTACGTTGGTCTGTCGGTACTTGATATAGGCCGGCATGAAGGGCAGTTTCGATAACAGCAGTGGAATTATTTATCATAGCATAATTTGTATTAATCGTATTTCCTAAAGGACCACTGGTGGAAAGTTTTATATTTTCTCCATTGCTAGCGGATAAAATTGCGTCAATAGTACCTTCACCACCATCTGCCATCGGTTTACATATCACTTGGTGGTCTCCTGTTTCCAATATGGCATCAGAAATGGTGATGGCGACTTCAGTAGCGGTAAGACTTCCTTTATAAGAATCTGGTGCTATTACAATTTTCATATAGTTTTCCCCCCCCAATTGTTCACGATATTCTTTTAAATTATACGGTAGTTATCGCTTACACACAATAGAGATGAAACATAGAAAAAGGAAAATGCAAACTATTTCGCATTTTCCTTTTAATCAAATGAGTGTATTAATTATTTTGTTGTACCAACGGGCTGTGAGATTTCATAGACTTACGCATTTCTAATAAAATGATGGTAAAAGCGATATGACCATATATCAGATTTGCAATAAAAATTCCCCCATAAATACATTTGACCTGAGCCAATACCAACTGTAATATACTGATAGAATACAATCCATGCACCAATTACAAAAGGAATTTGTCCAATTGCGGTTTTTTTCCAATTATCTCCCCCCCACAATAAAACGGGAGTAAAACTAAATATTAGTAGAAAAATTAATAATATATCCATATGTGTCACCTCATATAAAATTCTTATATTTGTAAGTGGTTTCTATAGTAGTATATCATAAAGTTCATATTTTTGTAACAATTAGTTCATGATTTAGACACAAATTAAAAAATCATTGCATCAAAAAGCCTTAAAGCATGAGAATAATGCTTTAAGCTTTTTGATCAAATCAACCTGTGTTACGTAAACCTGCTGCGACACCGTTTATTGTAAGCAGTGCTTCTGTTAAAAGCTCATCATATTTTTCGCTTTCTTCTCCTTCATTGCGAAGCTGAGAAATAAGTTGAACTTGTAAAAGGTTTAACGGATCTACTAATGGGTTCCGTAATCGAACAGATTCTTTAATGTTTAGTCGATTATCTAATAATTCTTCCTGTCCTGTAATTTTAAGAACAATAGCTTTTGTTTCCTCGTATTCTTCTGCAAGTTGACCAAAAATTCTGTCGCTAATTTCTTTATCTTCCATCATGTTAGCATATTCTTTTGCTGTTTGAAGATCTGCTTTGGTTAATGCCATTTGCAGATTATTTATAATTGCCTGGAAGAATGGCCATTTGCTATACATTTTTTGTAATTGTTCAAGATTGTCTGTTTTCTCTAGGTATTTTTTGAATCCTGTACCTGCTGCGAACCAAGCTGGTAAAAGCTGTCTGCTTTGTGTCCAGGCAAATACCCATGGAATTGCTCGTAAATCTTCAAAGTGGTTACTACCTTTACGTTTCATAGGACGAGAACCAATGTTTAAATCGCCTAACTCATGTAATGGTGTCGCCTGATTAAAGTATTGGATAAATCCAGGATCTTCAAATACCAGTGATTGATATTTTTTTAATGCATATTCTGAAATCATACTCATCGTATCCACTTCTTCTTGTGAAGGTTGCATCTTGGTATTATCGTCATTTAGCCCCCATAATACCAGTTAACAGAGTAGAAGTTGCCTGTTCCAAAGAACGATAGGCTATATCTTCCAGTAAGTAACGTGACGATAATACTTCACCTTGTTCGGTAATTTTTACCCCATCCCCCTAAAGTTATAGCAGGTTGCGATAATAAACTAGTATATAGTGGTCCGCCACCACGGCCAAGAGAACCACCACGACCATGGAAATATTTTAATTTAACCCCCCCATAATCAGATGCCATAGCGTGAATATCTTGTTGTGCTTTGTATAGTTCCCAGTTAGCAGTAATATTACCGCCATCTTTACTACTGTCTGAATAGCCAAGCATAATTTCCTGTAAGTCGCCACGAGCTTCTAAATGCTTACGGTATAATGGAATTTCAAATAATTGTTTAATCATTTCTGGTCCATTTTTAAGATCATCAATGGTCTCTAATAAAGGTGCCACATGAAGTCGGCTTACCACTTTTCCATTTGGATAGACGCGATATAACCCGGCTTCTTTTGCCAGTACTAATACTTCCAGAATATCACTTACGTTGTCTGTCATGCTAATTAAATATACTTCAATGGCACGAAGTCCAAACGTATCTTGAGCACGCTTGATGACTCTGATGGTATCGATCACTTCTGATGTCTCAGGTGAAAATTCATCGTAAATAGAGATCAATGGACGAGGATTTTCAAGTACGCTTATAAGTGTTGATACTTTTTCTTTCTCATCAAGTGATTTATATTCGTCAGCAATTCCTACTTTGTGAAAAATCTCTGTTAACGCTGATTCATGTTCACCACTATGATTACGTACATCTAATGACGCTAAGTGAAAACCAAATAAGTCTACTTGCCTAATTACTTTTCGTAATAATTTGACAGGATTGTGATTTGGATGATGAATCATCATACTTTCACGGATTAACTGTAAATCAGCTAAAAGTTCTTCTGATTTTTCATAGCCACGTGGATCATCTTGTTCCGTATAATCAAGTTTTTTAAGCATTAGCGAAAGCTTCACGCGGTAAACTTCATCCTCTTTGTACCAGCCGATTTCGTTTAATTCCTGTCTATCTTTTTCGATAGATGCTCTTATTTCTTCACTAAAATCCACTTTAGAATCTGAGTGACTTAAGCGATCTTTTAAAGTACTAATAGCTTCTTTATATTTTCTAAGTACTAGTTCACGATGGTGCTTTAATGTATCAAATGTGGTTGTTGCCTTTACATTTGGGTTGCCATCTCGATCCCCACCGATCCAGGAGCCAAAACGTAAAAATGAAGGAATAGTCCATCTTTGGTTATAATTTTCAAATAATAGATCCTCAAGATCATCATGTATTTTAGGTAGCACATCAAATAAAATACGATCAAAGTAATACAGCCCGTTTGATACTTCTTTCATTACGGAAGGTTTATTTTGTCTGATTTCTTCTGTTTGCCACATAATAGTGATTTCATTTGAGATACGCTCTTTGATTAATTTCTTCTCATATCTTGTATAAGAGTAGTCCAAAGAAGTTAACAATTGAGCAATTCTCTTGTGAATCTGCAGAATTGTTCTTCTCGTTGCTTCGGTTGGATGAGCTGTCATGATTAGCTCCAATGATAATTTACTTAGCAGATCTGTTATCTGATCTGGAGACACATTATTATCCATAAGTTGTTTAACACCAGCTTCAAGTGAACCAGGCTGAATAATATTGGCATCCTGGGATTGGTATTCACGACGTCTTCTTGTTCGATAATTCTGTTCTGCAATATTTAATATGTGCAGGTGCATGGAAAAGGCACGAATCACCTTTTGTCGAATTCCAGGCTCTAGCTCGCTAATTTTTAGTTTTATTTTTTCTTGAGTATTCTCGTCATGAGTTTCTCTAACCTCTTTTGAAAGAACACGAATTTCCTTCACAACATTTAGCAGGGTCTCCCCCCCACCTTCATGTAACAATACTTCATCTAAAATGGTTGTTAAGTATTCAACATCTTTTAATAAAGATACATTTGATATTTCTTCTGACGTTGTTTCCATATTGTCCCACTTCCTTTCAAAGTTTTGATTTATAAGATATTTGAATGGATTTAATATCTCTGGTAGCGTCGTTCTTTGAATGTTAGGCTAGAGCGTCTTATAACTCACATAGAAAATTGGTTGTAATCAGATTAGAGGGCTGACATTGGACAAACGATTCAAAGATGCTTTAGAATCGCAGTCTCGCAGAAAATAAATGAAAACATAACACAAATTAGACACACATAATATGATAACATGATTCAATAAAAATGAATAATGATTTTACTTTATTGTCTCAATAGTCTGAAAAACATGTATTATTATGTATATAAGTGTCTGTAACACTTATAAGTTTATGCTAAATTTGTAATATTCGCAAATTTTTAAAAACAAGGATGAGTGAAGTGAAATTAGAAGGTGTACTTCCGGCAATTAGAACAATGAAACATTTTGAACATTTGTTAAAAAGTGAGCATGAGTTGTTAATTATTTTAGACACCAGAATTGCTCAACTTCCTCAAATTGTTCAACATGCTAAAAAATTTGATAAAAAGGTATTAGTACATGCTGATTTGATTCATGGTTTAAAAGTGGATCAATACGGCATGGAATATTTGATTAGACACATAAAAGTTGATGGTGTTATTTCCACCCGTGCAAATGTGATATCGATGGCAAAAAAAAGTAATATTCTCGCAATTCAACGATTATTTGCGATTGATAGTTCAGCAGTTGATAAAAATATTGAACTAACTAAACAGACAAAACCAGATTATATCGAAGTGTTACCGGGAATTATTCCCACTATCATACATCAAATAGCTTATATGACTAGAATTCCAGTTATAGCTGGAGGATTAATTCAAACAAACGAAGATGTAAATCAAGCATTAAACAGTGGTGCTGTAGCCATCACTACCTCTTGTATAGAATTATGGTAATAAATTCATACAAACCATTTGACAGCGTTTTAATTATGATGTAGTATTGATTTAACAAGTTAATGAATGTGTTGGAGAAATGGAGTCTACACAGCAATTAATGTACTTTCCTAGGAAAGGGTACATTTTTGTCTGTGTGGACTCTTTTAATTTAACACTGCACGTGCATGTTTTTACTTGTTATTGAAAAGGTCAGGGTGAAATATAGTTAAGGGGTGAAAGTAAATGTCTGAATTTTTAGCTGAATTAATAGGTACGATGATTCTCATTATTTTTGGGGGGGGTGGTGTCGTAGCAGGAGTGGTTTTGAAAAAGTCTAAGGCTGAAGGTGCTGATTGGGTTGTTATCACCTTGGGATGGGGATTAGGAGTTACGATGGGTGTCTATGCTGTAGGGAGCATATCTGGTGCACATCTTAATCCAGCTGTTACACTTGCGTTTGCATCTATAGGTGAATTCCCCCCCTGGAGTAAAGTACCAATGTATATTACTGCTCAACTAATTGGGGCATTTATTGGTGGAATAGTAGTATTCTTTCAATATCTTCCACATTGGAAAGAAACAGAAGATAAAGGGGCTAAATTAGCAGTTTTTTCTACCGATCCAGCGATTAAAAGCATACCATCTAATTTAGTGAGTGAAATGATAGGTACTTTCGTTTTAATTATGGGATTACTTTTTATCGGTGCAAATGATTTTACGGAAGGATTGAATCCGGCAATTGTGGGATTACTAATTGTAGCGATTGGGATGTCGCTTGGTGGAACAACTGGTTATGCGATAAATCCTGCCAGAGATTTAGGTCCAAGAATTGCACATGCTATATTGCCGATTATTGGTAAAGGAGATTCAAACTGGGGATATGCTTTGGTTCCTATTTTTGGACCTATAATAGGCGGTATATATGGAGCAGTTTTTTATAATTCACTTTTTGTTGGAGAAATTACCGTATTGTTTTGGATTATGTCATTCGTGGTATTGGGTATACTAATAATTGCTTTAATAACGGAACTTAAGAAACATAATGACGCAATAAGTAATAAAAATGATTCTAGCAAAAAACAGATAATATAATGCATGGGAGGAAGAATAATGGAAAAGTATATTTTATCAATTGATCAAGGAACAACAAGTTCAAGAGCGATTATTTTTAATCAAAAAGGGGGGGAGATAGTCGAAGTAGGACAACGAGAATTTGAACAATTTTTTCCTAAATCTGGTTGGGTGGAGCATGATGCCAACGAAATTTGGACATCTGTCTTAGCTGTATAGCTGAAGCTTTAAGGAAATCAGATATTGATGCATCTCAAATTGCTGGTATTGGTATAACGAATCAGCGTGAAACTGCTGTAGTATGGGATAAAGAAACTGGAAAGCCAATCTATAAAGCGATTGTATGGCAATCACGTCAGACAGAAGGGATATGCCGTGAGCTAAGAGAAGCTGGACATCAGGATACTTTTCGCAATAAAACAGGTCTTTTAGTAGATGCATACTTTTCAGGAACAAAAGTGAAATGGATTCTTGATAATGTAGAAGGTGCCCGTGAGAAAGCAAATCAAGGAAAACTACTATTTGGTACCATCGATACTTGGTTAATCTATAAACTTACAGGTGGCAAAGAGCATGTTACAGATTACTCGAATGCATCCAGAACACTCATGTATAACATTTATGATTTGAAATGGGATCAGGAATTGTTAGACATATTAGAGGTACCAGCTAGTATGTTGCCAGAAGTTAAATCTTCTTCTGAAATATATGGTGAAACTGTTGACTATCATTTCTTTGGTCAAAACGTTCCTATTGCTGGTGCTGCAGGTGATCAACAAGCAGCATTATTTGGCCAGGCATGTTTTGAAAAAGGAATGGTTAAAAACACATATGGTACAGGATGCTTCATGTTAATGCATACGGGAGATAAGCCTGTACGATCTGATCATGGTCTGCTAACAACATTAGCTTGTGGAATTGATGGGAAGGTTGAATATGCTCTTGAAGGTAGTATTTTCGTTGCTGGATCAGCTATTCAATGGTTGCGTGATGGATTAAGAATGTTTAAGGAAGCTAAAGAAACAGAAAGCTATGCAAATAGAGTTGAATCAGCAGACGGTGTTTATCTTGTTCCTGCATTTGTTGGATTGGGTACACCATACTGGGATAGTGATGCAAGAGGAGCAATGTTTGGTTTAACACGTGGTACAAAGAAAGAACACTTTATTCGTGCTACTTTAGAATCTATTGCGTATCAAACAAAAGATGTCTTGGATGCAATGGTTGAAGACTCAGGCATTGAAGTAAAATCATTAAGAGTTGATGGTGGAGCAGTTGCGAATAACTTCCTAATGCAATTTCAAAGCGACTTATTAGATGTTCCAGTAGAAAGACCACAGGTGATTGAAACTACTGCATTAGGCGCAGCATATTTAGCAGGTTTGGCAGTAGGTTATTGGGAAGTAGAGATAATATCAGTGCACAATGGAAAATTGATCAAAAATTCACAAGTGAGATGAATGATAGTAACCGTAATGAATTATATCAAGGATGGCAAAAAGCAGTAGAAGCAACAAGAGTATTTAAATAATAGATAAAAATTAATTGTTTGTAACCAATCATTTACATTAAAACTACAGAAATTATAAAGGGGCGTAATCTATGACTTTCTCAAGTGAAAAGCGCATAGAAATCTATGAACAAATCAAGCAGGAACCTTTAGATATGATTGTTATCGGAGGCGGGATTACTGGTGCAGGAATTGCATTGGATGCGGTATTAAGAGGGCTAAAGGTAGCGGTGATTGAAATGCAGGATTTTGCTGCAGGGACTTCAAGCAGATCTACCAAACTTGTACATGGCGGATTAAGATATTTAAAGCAATTTGAAGTAAAAATGGTCGCAGAAGTGGGGGGGAAAGAAAGAGAAATTGTCTATGAAAACGGCCCACATGTAACCGTACCAGAGTGGATGATGCTACCGTTTTATAAAGAAGGATCATTTGGACCTTTATCCACCAATGTTGGTTTACGTGTCTATGATTTTTTAGCGGGTGTTAAAAAATCTGAACGACGTAAGATGCTTAGTAAAGATGAAGCGTTAAAACGAGAACCATTACTAAAAGATCAGGATTTAAAAGGTGCTGGTTATTACGTAGAATATCGTACAGATGATGCAAGATTAACACTGGAAGTGATGAAAAAAGCTGTGGAAAAGGGTGCATTAGCTTTAAATTATGCCAAAGTAAATGAATTGTTATATGAGGAAGGAAGTCTTACTGGTGTCCAAGTAGAGGATCAGCTTACGCAAGAAATATACGATATCAAAGCCAAGTATGTTGTGAATGCAACAGGTCCATGGGTAGACACCATTCGGGAAAAAGATAATTCAAAAAAAGGAAAAACACTACAACTTACAAAAGGCATTCATTTAGTGTTTGATGGCTCTACTTTTCCTTTAAAACAAGCGATATATTTTGACACACCTGATGGCAGAATGGTGTTTGCCATTCCTAGAAACGGTAAGACTTATGTAGGTACTACCGATACGGTTTATAAAGGAAATATCGCTCACCCAACTATGACTGAATTAGATGAAGAATATGTGCTTAAAGCAATTGACTTTATGTTTCCACGGCTCAATATTACAAAAAAAGATGTAGAGTCAAGCTGGGCAGGCTTGCGGCCATTAATTCACGAAGATGGAAAGGATCCTTCGGAAATTTCCCGGAAGGATGAAATTTTTGAATCGGAATCTGGCTTGATATCGATTGCTGGCGGTAAGCTGACTGGATATCGCAAAATGGCAGAGGATGTCGTTAATGTCATTCAGGATAAGATGGTAAAAGCGGAAAGAAAAGTGTTTTACCCTAGTGATACGAAACACGTGCCGATTTCTGGTGGCGATGTTGGAGGTTCAAAAGGTTTTAAAGAATTTAAGAAAGAACAGGTCGCAAAAGGTATGAGTTTAGGATTATCAGAAGTTGAATCAGCTTTGTTAGTGCAGCGATATGGTTCCAATGTGCCTGTGGTATTTGAATATTATCAACAGAAGAAAGATAAAACTGATCTTCGTCCAGTAACAGCTGCAACGCTTTACTACAGTATTGATCACGAGGCAACATGTAAGCCAGTAGACTTCTTCGTTCGCAGAACCAGCGCATTATTTTTTGATATTGATTGGGTAAAACGTGAAAAAGAAGCTGTGATTGCAGAAATGAAAAAAATCTTAAATTGGTCAAATGAGCAAACGGAAAGATATACAGAAGAATTAGACGAATTACTATATGAAGCTGTTCATCCAGTTAAGTCGTGAGAAAGCACCTCACGACTTGTATTTTTTGTGTAAGAAAATTTAATGATAGCCATGTTTAAAATATTCGTAATCAACAAACTTAAATGAACAGTCTAAATTATATTATTTGAATTTCAATGGATAATGTTCTTAGAAAACAATTAAACACATGATATATTTGGAAATATAATTCTGTTTTGTATAAAATGAAATTATCATAAATAATGAGGTGAACTGTTATGAAAAAAGTAATCAATAATCCAGATCAGGTAGTAGATGAAATGCTGGAAGGTTTTGTACAGGCTCATGACGATCTTGTAAAAAGACTGGAAGGAACAAATGTTATTGTAAGAAAGGATGCACCTGTCAAAGGTAAAGTCGGATTAGTCAGTGGTGGTGGAAGCGGTCATGAGCCTACACATGCAGGTTATGTGGGCAAAGGGATGATAGATGCGGCTGTATGTGGGGGGATGTATTCACTTCTCCTACACCTGACCAGGTTTTAGAAGCTATTAAAGCTGTTGATAGTGGTGCTGGTGTGCTGCTTATCATAAAAAACTATACAGGCGATGTGATGAATTTTGAGATGGCTGCTGAGTTAGCTGAGGCAGAAGGAATCAAAGTAGATAAAGTAATTGTCAATGATGATGTAGCAGTTGAGGATAGTACGTTTACAACCGGTCGTCGTGGAATCGCTGGGACAATGTTTGTTCATAAGGTAGCTGGTGCAACAGCTGAAAGTGGAGCAAGTCTGCAGGAAGTAAAAGATGCGGCGGAACATGTGGTAAACAATGTTCGTTCGATGGGTGTTGCATTATCAGCCGGTACGGTTCCAGCAGCTGGTAAACCAAGCTTTACATTAGCAGAAGACGAGATGGAGATTGGAATCGGTATACATGGTGAACCAGGAATTGAACGCACTTCTCTGCGAACTGCTAACGAAATAACAGAGATATTAGTAAACAAAATACTCTCCGATTTAGATTATAAAAATAGTGAAGTGGCTGTAATCGTGAATGGACTCGGTGCGACACCAAAAATGGAGTTATATATTGTTTATCGACACCTTCACAAACTTCTTTTTGATAAAGGGATTCAAATTAGGGAAAAATGGGTAGGAGAATATATGACTTCGTTGGAAATGGCAGGATTTTCAATCTCATTATTAAAACTTGATGACAAAATAAAAGCTGCATTACAGGAAAAAACAGAAATCAACACGTTTTAAAATTTTAAATAGTAGAAATGAAGGTGGGTAACATGACTATTTTAACGGTAGCACAAACCAAACAGTGGATGGAAGAAATTAATAAAAGAATGAAGGAACATAAAGAACAATTAACAGAATTAGATCAAGCCATTGGCGACGGTGATCATGGTATCAATATGGCTAGAGGTTTTTCAGAGGTCATTAACAAGATTGCTGATACCGAGTATGATACTGTTGCGGATGTATTAAAATCGGCAGCGATGACCTTAACAGCAAAAGTTGGAGGTGCGTCTGGTCCGTTATATGGTACTGCTTTCTTAAAGATGTCCATGGCGCTCCAAAATAAAGATGTAAATCAGCAAAATTTCCAAGCGGCAATGGAGGCTGCTTTGGAAGGTATTAAAATGCGGGGAAAAGCAGAATTTGGTGAGAAAACGATGTATGACGTATGGTATCAGGTCACTGCGTTTCTAAAGTCAGAAAAAGTAGAAGATTGGCAGGAGATGATGGAAGTCTGTCAGGCAACCCTAGAAGACACCCGAGAAATGGTTGCTACAAAAGGCAGAGCATCTTATTTAAATGAGCGCTCTATTGGACATATTGATCCAGGCTCGATGTCATCCTTTTATATATTTGAAGCACTGGTTGCAGTGTTAGAAGTGGAGGAATAAAAATGTCTGATAAAGTTGGTATGGTTATTATTTCTCACAGCGTGAAAATTGCTAATGGTGTAACAGATCTTATCGGACAAGTAATAACAGATGTGCCGATCGAAGTAGCTGCAGGAACGGATGATGAAGAGATAGGTACAAGTGTGGAAAAAATTATGAACGCTATTAAAAAAGTAGATCATGGTAATGGCGTAGTACTGTTTTATGACTTGGGCAGTTCAAAAATGAATGCTGAAATGGCTATAGAATTCTTAGGGAAATCAGATGTAAAGATTGCTGATCATGTACCACTGGTAGAAGGTTCATATATTGCAGCAGTAGAGGCAAACATGGGTAAATCATTAGATGAAGTTATTACAGCTCTTGAAAAACTACAGCTACCCGGCATGTAGGTAACTAATTTAATGTAAAATTGGAATAAGCAATCACTACTGCTTGTTCCTTTACAAAAGAAAAATCCAAGCGATGTCGACTGCTATTAATAGCGGCTGAAATCATCGCTTGGATTTTCTTTTTTTATAATAAACATCTCGAACTCTTTAATGACGTTGCAAATTTAGTATATATGCGGTTTTTAAAACCCTAGAAGCTTATTAATTGTCCTTTTTCACTCCATTCCACACCTAAATCATTAGGTAAACAGAATTGTTGATAGCATTGCTTTAGTGTTTCGTCAAGTCCCTGTACTGTAGTTAATTTTTTCTTTTGGTTATAGGCGACCAAATGTTCTGGAAATTCAGGAATTTCTTGACAGATTGATGCATGCCATAAATTGCGTTTACATGTGCTTTTGCTGCTTCAGGTCCACATAAGATACTTTTGGTTGGATCCTGGAGGGCTTTATACATTACTTCTAGTTTTGCGACATGATAATCTTCAGGTTCAATGTAAATTTTTTCTCTGCCATCATGCCATTTAGCGATAATTTTATTTTGGTTTTCCTCAGGATGATAGGTTATTGTTGCATCTTCAAATTCCAATGTATACATTGCTGATGTTCTTCCTCTACGGCGTGTGTTGCCAGGTAAATTATTTCTACCTCGTTTTTAGTTCTTAAATGGACGGCACAGGTATCAAACGTTTCAATCGGATTAGCCCGATATAATTCCGCACTAAGCTGATCAATCTCAGCACTTGTTTCAATGCTGTCACCAGATAAATAAAGAAGATGATGTAAAAAGTGTGCTGTAGCATTGTTTGCTACACTATCAAAGATCATCTCGCCTTCTGGACTGTACTTTTTCCCTGCCCAACCTGATCGATTAAAATAATCTGCATTACGAGGCCATAATACAAGCGTCTTCATTCTTTTAGCCTTGCCAAACTTTCCTGCTAATATGTCTGATTTTAACTCCTGCACTGGATCCGTGAAGGATAAGTTAAAGCCAATTGCTAATTTTTTTCCAGTACGGTCGCGAGTAGCAATCATTTCCTGTAAATCTTTAGGATTTGCTGTCGCTGGTTTTTCGCATAGAACATTGCTTCCATTTTCCATTGCCAGACAAGATTGACTCTTATGTAGATGAATAGGTGTGCAAATAATCACAAGGTCTGCCTGATGATCCTGATAAAAGTCTTCTAAAGAATGATAGATTGGTATATTTCTATCTTTGATTTCCTCATAGTAATCTGATCTTTCGGGCGCAACGTCGACCACTCCTATAACGAATGCGCTCTCATTACCTTCGTTAAAAAGGTTTTTAAGATAGGTGTGCCCGTATCCGCCTATACCAACTAGAACAACAGAAATTTGCTTACTCATTTAGAATCTCCTCACTTTTGCTTTTTTGGAAAACGATATCATATAATAGCAATATAACACAACTTCCAAATTTTTCGCAGTAAAAGTTTAAAAAAGTTTGGAAAAAACTCTGAAAATAAAATCTGAATCCTGGAGGAAGTTATATGCTAAAAGACCTCTTATTAGAGCCGAATGGCATTCAATTATATGAAAGTAAGCATTTAGCGGGTGATCGGATTGAAGAGCATCATCATCAAATCTACCAGTTAATTTATGTGCTTGAAGGTACAGGCCAAATAATCCTGAATGGCAACGAATATTATTTAAAACAGGACCATGTAACCTTCATCCCACCACTAACCGACCATGCGATCGTATCTGATAAAAAATTAACAGTACTTGTGCTTGCTTTTGATCAGCAAATGGTGGACGCCTCTTATCAATCATTGTTTTCTGATTCGTTACTTGAAGCGAAATTGATTGGGCTTAATCCATTTAACAGTAGTGAGCTCCGTCAATTATTAAGAACGATGCTTTATGAGCAAGCACACCAGAATAGTTATCAGGAGATGGCGCTCCATATTTATTTGTCTCATCTATTATTACTTTTAGCACGTGAAGATAAGAGAACAGAGAAAGCAGATGCAAATGGGTTAAGAGCTGAACGGTTGCGAGACTACATAGATTCTCATTATTTTGATTGGATTCATGCAGAGGATTTAGCATCAAGGCTAGGAATGAGTAGCAGACATATGAATACTATTTTTAAAGAAACCTATCAAATGACACCGATTCAATACTTAACAGAGGTAAGAATTGGTTTAGCGAAGCAGATGTTAGCGGAAACGGAGAAGGATATTGCTTCGATCTGCTTTGAGGTTGGTTTCGAGTCAATCTCCACTTTTTACCGCACTTTTAAAAATACAACAGAAATGTCACCAAATCAGTATCGGACCAAACAAAAACAAATCGAACATTATTAATAAAGTGTGACAATGTAATTCACTTCCGATTTTAAGAAATTCGTTCTTAGATTAATAAGACGGATTTTTTTATTGCGTTACTATAGATTTATCATAGCAAGGGAAGGGGGGGAAAATAAAATGACAGAGCATAAAATCGGTATCATTATGAATGGTGTTACTGGAAGAATGGGTACAAATCAGCATCTTATACGTTCTATTAAGGCAATTAGAGAACAGGGTGGCGTCTTATTAAAAAATGAGGATACATTAATACCTGATCCTATTTTAGTCGGAAGAAACGAAAAGAAATTGAAAGCGCTGGCAGATGCGCATGGGATTGAACGTTATTCAACGGATCTTGAAGCAGCTTTAGCGGATGATTATAATGAGATCTATTTTGATTCGCAAACCACCGTTAGACGAGCAGAGAGTATAAAGAAAGCTATTGCAGCCGGAAAGCATATCTACTGTGAAAAACCAACGGCAACTAATCTGGAAGGTTCCGTAGAGCTGGCTCGATTAGCTAGAGAAGCAGGAGTAAAAAATGGTGTCGTCCAGGATAAATTATTTCTGCCAGGTTTGTTAAAATTAAAACGTCTAATTGATGCAGGTTTCTTTGGAGAAATATTATCGGTAAGAATGGAGTTCGGTTACTGGGTATTTGAAGGCGACTGGCAAAAGGGACAGCGCCCATCATGGAACTATCGTAAGGAAGACGGTGGTGGCATTATTGTAGATATGTTCGCACATTGGCGTTATGTAATTGATAATTTATTTGGAAATGTGAAATCTGTTTCGTGTCTAGGCGCTACCCATATTCCTGAACGAGTCGATGAAAATGGAGAACGATATAAGGCGACAGCAGATGATGCCGCATATGGAACATTTGAATTGGAAAATGGCATCATCGTGCAGGCGAATTCCTCTTGGGCTGTTCGTGTTAACCGAGATGACCTGCTAACCATTCAAGTTGATGGAACAGAAGGAAGTGCTGTTGCCGGACTTCGTGATTGTAAAGTGCAGCACCGTGTTAATACACCGAAACCAACCTGGAATCCAGATATTGAGAATCCTTTTGATTTTCAGACGCAATGGCAAGAGGTGCCTACAAATGATGTATTTGATAATGGATTCAAGGTTCAATGGGAGTTATTCTTGAAACACGTAGTTGCGGACGAAGCATTCCCATGGGATTTACTCGAAGGGGGGGCGAAAGGAACGCAATTATCTGACCTTGGATTAAAATCCTGGCAAGAGAGACGCTGGATAGATGTACCAGATATTAAATTGTAGGGAGGCACTTTTATGACAAAATTATTCTTGCCAAATAAAGAGCGCAAACTATATAGTTATGAAGCTAGTAATTACACACCGTTTGACATTCCAACTGATAAATCATTTGAGAAAAGAATTGCTTATTCTGCTGCTCATGTGGTAGCAGACCCATTAGCTGATGCTGATCCAACCTTGAATTCTCAAATAGATTGGGATAAAACAATGGAATATCGTCATTATTTATGGTCGCTTGGACTTTCTGTTGCAGAAGCAATGGATACAGCCCAACGCGGCATGGGTTTAAGCTGGGAAGGAGCCAAAGAATTAATTTCCCGTTCTATCAAAGAAGCAAAAACAGTTGGTGGTAATATTGCCAGTGGTGTTGGTACCGACCATCTAGCACCTGCACCTTCGGTAACACTAGAAGATGTGGAAGAGGCGTATGAAGAACAGGTGTCATTTGTTGAAGGAGAAGGCGGAAAGATAATTCTGATGGCTAGTCGTGCGCTTGCAGCATGTGCGAAGGGCCAGATGATTTTCATCGTGTCTATAATAAGATTTTACAAAATGTTTCTCAACCTGTCATTTTGCATTGGTTAGGTGATATGTTCGATCCTGCTCTAAAAGGTTACTGGGGGGGTCACGAGGATATCGATGAAGCAATGAATGTCTGTTTAAAAATAATCCGTGACAATGAATCAAAGGTTGATGGAATCAAGATTTCCCTTTTAGACAAAGAAAAAGAAATTCAAATGCGTCGTTTATTACCAGAGAGCGTGAAGATGTATAGCGGAGATGACTTTAATTATTCTGAATTAATAAAAGGTGATAGTGATGGTCATAGTCACGCATTACTAGGCATATTTGATGCAATTGCTCCAGCTGCAGCAGCGGCAATGCATGCATTAGATGCCGGTAATTTACAAAAATATGATCAATTACTAGAAAAAACAGTACCGTTATCTCGCCATATTTTCCAGACTCCTACCTTTTCTTATAAAACGGGCGTCGTCTTCATGGCCTATTTAAATGGTCATCAGGATCATTTTCGAATGATTGGTGGAAAAGAGAGTGCACGTTCGATTGTTCATTTATCAGATTTGTTTGTGATGGCGGACCAAGCAGGATTATTAAGAGATCCCGCATTAGCAACAGCAAGAATGACACTAGCACTTGAACTAGCGGGTATCAGGCAGGAGGGTCTTTGATGACAGATGCACAACTGATGAGTCGTCTTAGTCTAAATCAAATTACAACAGAGCAATGGAATATACAAGAAGCTGTAGAGGGATGTGTACGCCATCAGATACCATGGATTTCAGTTTGGCGACATAAAATAGAAGAAATCGGTTTGAAGCAATCAAAACGTTTGATTCAAGATGCCGGACTTAACGTTTCCAGTGTTTGTCGAGGTGGAATGTTCCCTGCTGCAACAGTTAAAGAACGTGCAGCAAGAATTGATGATAATAAGCGAGCGATAGAAGAAGCAGCTGAACTAGGAACAGATACGCTTGTACTTGTTTGTGGACCGAGTTCTGATAAAGATTTGAATACTGCTAGATTACAAGTTGCAGAAGGCATTGATCAACTCGTCCCTTTTGCCAAAGATTATGGTGTAAAGCTTGCGATAGAGCCATTACATCCAATGTTTGCTGCGGATCGATCTGTTATTAATACAATGGAGCAGGCGACGACGATTGCAGAAAAGTATCACCCAAGTGAAGTTGGTATTGTTGTCGATGTCTATCATGTGTGGTGGGATCCAAATCTATATCAGGAGATTGAAAGAGCGAAAGGTAGAATTCTAGGCTTCCATGTTTCTGATTGGAAGGTGCCAATGGCTGATATGTTTAAAGGACGTGCGATGATGGGAGAGGGTGTTATCGAAATAAACCGAATGCGCAAAGCTGTAGAAGAAGCGGGTTACCATGGTCCAATTGAAGTGGAAATTATTAATCAGGCTTTGTGGGATCGTAATGGAGATGATGTGTTACAAAAGGTCAGGCAAAGTTTTGCTAAACATGTATAAATAATTTAAGATGAGACTGGGAATAAATACTTATTTCTCAGTCTTTTTAAATATTAGATTATAAGTGAATTAAAACTTTATGAAATAAGTAAAAATACTGTTTTATCTAGAATTATTTGCATTTTTATCTTACAATGGTAATTTAGTAATATGAATTAAGAATGTTTGGAGGGGGGGAGTAAGCTGAAAAATAGTCAAGATTCAATGCCAGTTTATATTACTATTGCATTAGGCATTACCATAATGATAGGCATAGGTGGTTTTTGAAAAGCTACCTAGACGGTAATACTGTCTTTAATAATAACTCAATAAAGCAATATCCTTATAGTTTACATCAAGAAGTTATGTACATAGAAGATAATAAAGTGATTATACCTTCCAATACTATTTTTTATTTAAAGGAATAAGAAGAGTTAGAAGACGACTCAGCAGAAGAAGATATCGACTTTAACGAGCAAATGGAGAATAAGGTTGATACTAATATTGAAACAAGAAAAAAAAACCAGACGACATCACGTTCAGCACAAAATAACTATATATCATCTACTGAAGAAACTGCTATTAAGATGATAAGCAAAATAACAACAGTGAAAATAAAGATTTTTCAAAAGATATTGAAAATGAATACGAAGAAAAATCAATAGCAGGAAAGGATCCTATACCAGAAAAAGAACAAGAAGACGACTCCAAGAAAACTGAAGATTTAGAATCAGTACAAGAGAAAGATAAAGAGGAAGAGAAAGAGAAAGATGAGGAAATAAAAGAAGAAGTGAAGCAACCATCTCCGGAAGAAGAAACAATAAACGATGATCAATCAACTCAAACTAATAAAACAGAAGGTAATAAGAAAGAGGAAGAAGAATAAAAGGCAACATGTCTTTAATGACAGTTGCCCTTTTCTACATTGTTGCTAGAAAGTAGTTATTTTGCCTGTGGATGATCTTCTGATACTATATCTAAATCTGCTGCACGTGCATTGGAGATAACTTGCTCTGGATTTTTACATCCTGGTATGACTGTTGTTACCGCATCATGTTTTAAACACCATGCTAAGGCCCAGCTTGCCATATCAATCCCCTCTGGAACCTCATGTCGAGCAATTTCTTCTACCATTTTTAACTTACGATCTGTTTCCTCACGATCATGTCTTGATCGAACATCATTATTTTCAAAAGTAGATCCAGGCTTATACTTACCACTTAGATAGCCACTCGCTAAAGGTACCCTTGCCAGTACTCCTAAATCCTGCTTAATAGAAGAAGGAAAGATTCCCTCTTCTGGATTTCGTTCTAGTCGATTATAAACAACCTGTATTGCTTCTGCACCAACCTCTGTGGCTTTATCTGTTTGATAGCTATCTTGATTCCCTGCTAATGATACACCTAAATGTCTGATCTTTCCTGCTTGTTTTTGTTTATCAAGCATTGTCCATAATTCATCATTGTTAAATTCCTCATCTGAACAGGAATGGGCCTGGTATAGATCAATATACTCTGTTTTTAATGAAGCGAGCGATGCATCTAACTGTTTTAATACCTCTTCAGCTGACCAATGACGAGTCCTTTCAAAATTAGCATGAAAATGATGACCGAATTTTGAAGCAACAATCCAATCTTGACGTTGATTTCGACTTAAAAAGTCACCGATAAACTGTTCTGATAAATGATCTCCATAACATTCAGCAGTATCAATTAAATTGATTCCTTCCATTTTAGCTTGGTCCAGGATTTGATCTACTTCTTTTTGAGTAAAATCCTTTCCCCATTCGCCTCCATACTGCCATGTTCCAATACCAACTACAGAAACGTCTAAATTAGTTATGCCAAGTCTGCGATATTTCATTGTCTTACACCTCACTATGATTTGTATGTAGCTCCTATTTTTTCACTATATTACTATAGTATGTATACATAGTGTAAACTAAAAAATAACAATTGTCACAATTCAGACATTAATATTTGAATGAAATGTGAATAATTGAACATTCTAGTTGAATATGTCTCTGATCATGATATGATGTAAGTGTAATAAAGATAAACAACATTTCATATCAATTAATGTGAAGTGTTGAACAAATAAAAAGGAGTGATTAAAATGTTTGTTGAATTTTTAAGAAAAAATAATTATGTGGCAGGTATTCTAGCAATTATTCGTATTTATTTAGGCTATCAGTGGATGACAGCAGGTTGGGAAAAAATCACAGGAGGTTTTGATGCATCTGGTTATTTACAAGGAGCTATTGAAAAGGCAGGTGGCGAACATCCTGCAGTGCAAGGCTGGTGGGCTGCATTTTTGGAAAATGTAGCGTTACCTGGAGCGAATATTTTTACATTTCTAGTAATGTGGGGAGAATTATTAGTTGGTATCGCACTTATTCTTGGATTGTTTACAAACTTTGCAGCTCTAATGGGAATCATCATGAATTTTGCTTTTGTATTTAGTGGTACCGTAAGCACCAATGGCCAAATGATTTTATTAACTGTTTTTCTTTTAGTTGCAGGCTATAATGCTGGACGCTTAGGCTTAGATCGATTTGTTATACCGTTTATTCGTCAATATGTAGATAAAAAAAGAAATAGAACAAATGAATTAATTACAGAAACGCATTAAATGTTAAGTATTAATGTGAAGTGTTGAACAAAGTTACTAGCGAGACTGAGATCACAATAATCTTTAAAAAGTCCGAACGATGATGCGAATTATCGTTTGGATTTTTTATAAAGGTAAGAAAGCATAACCGTTGGTATTACAGCATTTTGGTATCCAATTTCCGTTTTAAATGTGAAATAAATTAAGATGTAGTTGACCGGTTATATTATTTATTATGAGAGTAATCGTGTGCAAGGAAATCGCTTCGGCTGCCCACGCCCCCCCTAGGAAAGCGAAGTGGTTGTTACGCATAGAATTTCTTTTAAAATTACCACTTTTTAGTGAAAATAATTCAAATGTTACTACGTCGCTTATTTAGTTGATGAGATGAAGCCTAAAAAAGGCACCCTATTATTAATAGGGTGCAAAGGGGGGACAATCTATTTTGAATCAAAATACTGTACAATTATTCCCATCAAAAAGATGGAACAGTATATGTACACAACAACTATTGTTGTAACCGTTTTCATTATAATAAATTTAGAAAACGATTTCAATAGGTTTTAAGAACTATTTTTTATCTAATAAATTCCAATAATAATAATTGGATCTTTGAATATGCTTTATTAAAGACTTTTTCTATTAAAAAATAATCGTAATTAGGTGATGAAATTGAAAAAACGTCGTTTTTACTATAAAAAAAGAAATTCAAAAACGCTTCTTTTTCTCATAGCAGGTATAATTTTTATTCTAATGATGATTTATTTCATATCTCAACTATTTTCTACTGAAAATAAAGTAATAAATTTGGTTGACACCTTTTATCAGTATGAGCAGCAAGGGGGGGATTTTTCAAACTCATGGGAATTATTTCATTCACTAATGAAAGATAAGTTCAATAAAAATAGTTATGTGCAAGATCGATCCCACGTGTTTTTAGAACATTTTGGCGTTGAGACATTTAAATTTTCAGTTAGTGAACCAGAAAAAATAAAAAACTATCAGGTGGATGAAGAACGTGCTATTCCACAAGTTGCCTATTTGCTGAATGTAACCTATTTTTATGAGAGTAAATACGGCTATTTAGAAATTCATCAACCTGTCATTGTATTAGAGGAAGATGAAGAATGGAAAATAATTTGGCAATATTAAGTTATAGATGTTGAAATACGCTAACAAACAAAGTATAATAAAACTACCATACTAGTATAAAGAAGGTGCAGTTATGATAAACCAAACTCAAAGAGCAAGGGGGGGTCATCGCGAGATTATGTATATGACACGATCAAATCCCAAATTATGAATGCAGAGATAGCACCAGGAACAAAACTATCAGAGAAAGAAATATCTGAAAAATTAGAAGTGAGTCGGACCCCCCCTGTTAGGGAAGCCTTTCTTAAATTAAACGAAGAAGAATTATTAGGAGTGTTTCCACAGGTTGGAACAATTGTCACAAAAATTGATCTAAAATTAGTGGAAGAAGGCCGATTTATACGTGAAAATATTGAAAAGGCCATTGTAAGAGAAGCAACTGAAAAAATCAGTCAAGAAGATTTATTGCAAGTCGAAACAAATCTAACGTTACAGGAATTTTCTTTAGAAAAAGGTTCATATCAACGATTATTTGAACTTGATGACGAATTCCATTACTTATTATATAAAGGTTGTGGAAAGCATCGAACATGGGAAATGATTAAGCGAATGAATATACAATTTGATCGTTTGCGTTTATTGCGTTTATCGGTGAATCATGATTGGAATATCATTGTCGACCAACACCGTAAGATTTTTAATGCGATTTCTGCAAAGGATTTAATAGCAGCAGAACAGGCAGTGATCGAACATTTGCAATTAGTCGAAATTGAAAAAAATCAATTAAAACAAGAGAATGCAGAATATTTTGTGTAAAAGGGGGGGAATAAAAATTGTCCAGTAAAAAATATAACATGTGGTTACAGTATCAACCAATCTTGAATACTACCTGCAAAAAACACTATCAAAAAATGCTAACAACACTATATGTTAATGGAAATGCGCCAACGATTCAATCAGCTGAACAAGAATTGACAGATGCTATTTTCACTATGTTAGGGCAGAGGATCACTTCTAAAAGTGATATGGATCATGCAACAATAGTAATCGGTAACATCGAAGAAATCTCAAGTCTCTTAAGTAATGACCATATTGCTAGATTAGCAGAGATGAACGAAGAAGGATATCTTGTGATAGAAAATCAAGGAAAAATCATTATCTCAGGAAATTCAGATGCAGCTGTTTTATATGGAGTGCATCACTTGTTAAGAAACATGCAACTGGAACAAGATCTTATATCACTTGCGGTATTTGAACAACCCAAAAATCAATTTCGAATGTTAAATCAATGGGATAACCTTAACGGAAGTGTTGAAAGAGGTTATTCTGGTAAATCAATATTTTATCAAAATGGTAAAATCGTAAAAGATAAGACAAGAATAAAGGATTATGCAAGATACCTCTCTTCTGTTGGAATCAATGCTATTTCCATAAACAATGTCAACGTATGGGAAGAAGAAAGCTATTTTATTACAAAAAAATATTTACCAGAAATACGCGAAATTGCGGATATCTTCCGTGCATACGGTATTACACTTTACTTAAGCATTAACTTTGCAAGTCCAATGACGATTGATGGCATGTCTACTGCTGACCCACTGAATCAATCAGTACAAAACTGGTGGAAAGATAAAATTGCAGAAATTTATCATTATATACCAGACTTTGGTGGATTTATAGTGAAAGCGGATTCGGAGAATCGACCTGGACCTTTTACATATAATCGAGATCATGCAGATGGAGCAAATATGCTGGCAAAAGCATTTGAACCATATGGTGGTAAAGTGATTTGGCGTTGTTTTGTTTATAATCATTTGCAGGACTGGCGTGATCGCACAACAGATCGGGCACGCGCAGCTTATGATCATTTTAAGCCGTTAGATGGAAAATTCCATGAAAATGTTATTTTGCAAATTAAAAATGGACCAATGGATTTCCAAGTTCGCGAAGGGGTATCACCACTAATTGGAGCTATGCCAAATACAAATCAAATGATTGAGTTCCAAGTGGCACAAGAGTACACAGGGCAACAAATTGACTTATGTTACCTTCTTCCACAATGGAAACAAATATTACAGTTTGATACGTACATAAAAGGAGCAGGTACTACGATAGCAGAGATTGTTGCGGGTACTATTCACACTTACAAATATAGTGGAATTGCTGCAGTTTCAAATATTGGGGGGGATGATGAGAATTGGACAGGCAACACATTAGCACAAGCTAATCTGTATGGATATGGACGGCTTATCTGGAATCCAGACTTATCAGCCGAAGAGATTGCACAGGAGTGGATCGTCCAAACCTTTGGTAATAAAAAAGAAGTTTCCAATACGCTTGGAGAAATGTTATTAAACTCCTGGGAAATCTATGAAAATTATACAGCGCCGCTAGGAGTAGGCTGGATGGTGACACCTGGAGTACATTACGGTCCGAATATTGATGGTTATGAGTATTCAAAATGGGGGGGTACCTATCATTTTGCTGATCGAGATGGCGTCGGTGTCGATCGTACCAAAGAAACTGGCACAGGATTTACTACGCAGTACGCGGAGCCAAATCAAAACCTATATAATGATGTAAGCAAATGCCCTGACGAATTGCTTTTATTTTTTCATCATGTACCATACAAGTATACCTTAAAAAATAGCAAAACCATTATTCAACATATCTATGATACACACTTCAAAGGATTTGAACAGGTGGAAGACTTAATTAAAAAATGGGACAGTTTGGCAGATCTTATTGATGAGGAACGTTTCAAAAATGTTCAAAACCGATTGAAACAGCAAAAGAATAATGCCCGCGAATGGCGAGATCAGATTAATACTTATTTCTATCGTAAATCTGGCGTAGCTGATAAGCAAAACCGTGCGATTTATTAGAATAGGAGGTGATGCAACGTGAGAATGGTATTTCGCTGGTTTGGAGAAGGGAACGACAGTGTCTCTCTTACCAAAATTAAACAAATCCCAGGCGTAGAAGGCATTGTCTGGGCTTTACATGATATACCTGCTGGGGAAATATGGCCATTAGATCGGATTCAGGAAGTAAAAAAGCAAACAGATTTATACGGTTTTCATCTTGATGTAGTTGAAAGTGTTAACATTCATGAATCGATTAAATTAGGAAGTGCAGATCGTGATGTCTATATAATGAATTATCTGGAAACGATTAAACATCTCGCTAGTGTCGGAGTAAAAGTAATCTGTTATAATTTTATGCCTGTATTTGATTGGGTGCGAACAGACTTATTTCGTAGTTTACCAGATCAGTCAACAGCACTTTTTTATGAAAAGGAAAAAGTGACTGCTATGGATCCTTTAGAGCTGGTTAGGAAAATTGCTGCTAATCCAGATTATACGATGCCAGGGTGGGAGCCTGAACGCTTGAAACGTTAAAAGACTTATTTGCAGCGTATCAGGATGTAACAACTGATGATTTAATGAATAATTTACAATATTTTTTAGAAAAAGTAATTCCAATATGTGAGGAGTATGATATTAAATTAGCCATTCATCCAGATGATCCACCATGGGAAATTTTTGGTTTGCTAGAATCGTTACGACGCAGGATCAATTAAGGGAAATTATTAAGTTAGTACCAAGTGAGTATAATGGAATTACACTATGTTCAGGTGCATTGGGAGCCCGAAAAGATAATGATATTGTCGCGATGATTCACGATTTTAAAAATCGAATTCATTTTGCCCATATACGTAACGTGAAATTATTTGATAATGGTGATTTTATCGAAACGTCCCATCGAACACAGGATGGATCGGTACCAATTGATCAAATTGTAAAAGCGTATCATGATATCGGATTTGACGGGTATGTACGACCTGATCATGGTCGGCATATATGGGAAGAACAGTGTCGTCCAGGATATGGCTTATATGATCGTGCGTTAGGTATTATGTACCTGTGGGGGGGCTTATGGGATGCTTATAACAATTATAATGGAAAGGATGTTCAATATGTTACCAATCAACTCGAATTTAAAAAATAAAGTAGCCGTTGTAACTGGTGGTGGAGGGGGGGTGTTATGTGGTGCGATGTCGATAGAATTAGCACGACATGGTATGAAAGTAGCTATTCTGAATCGCACCTATGAAAAAGCGGAAAAAGTAGCTAATGCGATTAAAGAGCAAGGCGGTGAAGCACTCGCCATCGCTTGTGATGTATTAGATCGTGACGCAGTCATTGCAGCGGAGGAAAAAGTATTTCAAACCTATGGTGCTTGCGATATTTTAATCAATGGTGCTGGTGGTAATCATCCAGATGGCTCCACAGCCGGGGAGAAATTTAATAAAGAGGAAGTTGATGATCCTTCAATCCGTACTTTCTTTGATATGACTACAGAAGGATTTTCTTCCGTATTTAACTTAAATTTTATTGGCACATTAATTCCAACACAAATTTTTGCCAGGCGAATGGTAGAACGAAAAACAACAGTTATTAATATTTCATCGATGAGTGCACCGAGTCCAATGACCAAAGTGCCTGCCTATAGTGCAGCAAAAGCGGCAGTTAATAATTTCACTCAATGGTTAGCAGTACATATGGCAGAAGCCAATGTTCGTGTCAATGCGATTGCACCTGGATTTTTCTTAACAGATCAAAATCGATCCCTATTAACGAATCAAGATGGTTCTCCAACACCAAGAATGCAAAAAATAGTCGATCATACACCAATGAGACGCTTAGGCTCTCCAGAGGATTTATTAGGAACATTGCTATGGTTAGTGGACGAGGAAGCAAGCGGCTTTGTGACAGGTACTTGTATTCCGGTCGATGGTGGATTTATGGCGTATAGTGGAGTGTGAAAATGGCAGATGTTACATCAAGGAATACATATCAGGAAATGAAACATTTTGACCAAACAATGAAGAATGGGTGGTAAAGACGATGACATTGATTCAGATTAATCGTGATAATGATCAATATTTTCCTGATCATTGGAAAAAGTGTATCGGTACAGGACGATTAGGTTTAGCGCTCCAAAAAGAGTACTTAGATCACTTAAAAGCAGTACAAGAAGATATCGGATTTTCCTATATCAGAGGTCACGGCTTATTACATGATGATATTGCTATTTATCGTGAAGTTGAAATAGATGGTGAAATGAAACCATTCTATAACTTTACATATATTGATCGCATCTTTGATTCCTTTTTAGAGGTTGGACTTAAGCCTTTTGTCGAGATTGGATTTATGCCTAAACAGCTTGCATCAGGCGATCAAACGATTTTTGCCTGGGAAGGGAACGTCACTCCTCCTAAGGATTATCAGTTATGGGAAGATTTAATCAAAGCGGTTACCCAACACTTTATTGAGCGCTATGGTATCGAAGAAGTTCTAACATGGCCTTTTGAGATCTGGAATGAACCAAACTTAGTTAACTTTTGGAAAGATGCTGATAAACAAGAGTATTTTAAACTATACAAAGTTACAGCTAATGCAGTAAAAGCTGTGCATGCAGATATTCAGGTTGGTGGTCCTGCAATATGTGGAGGCTCGGATGAATGGATCACAGACTTCTTAACATTCTGTGAGAAAGAAAAAGTTCCGGTAGATTTTGTTTCTCGTCATGCTTATACATCACGACCCCCACACCAGAAAAATTTCGAATATTATTATCAGGAATTAGCGAAACCGGAAAAAATGTTAAATGAGTTTGCAACTGTACGTCAGTTAATCGATGAAGCTGGATATGCTAATCTTCCATTTCATATTACCGAATATAATACATCCTATAGTCCACTTAATCCAGTCCATGATACCACGCTTAATGCTGCCTATTTGGCAAAAATTTTAAGTGAAGGCGGAGATCATGTTGATTCTTATTCTTATTGGACATTTAGTGATGTCTTCGAAGAATCAGATGTGCCAAGGTCACAGTTTCATGGTGGATTTGGTTTAATGGGATTAGGCGGTATAAAAAAACCAACCTACCATTTATTCGCATTCTTTAATCGCTTAGGAAGCAAAATGTTATATCGAGATGATCAGCTGATTGTTACTGAAAAGCAAAATGGTAATTTAGCAGTGATTGTATGGAATTTAGTGATGGATAAGAATAAAGTTGATGAACGTGATGTTACATTAGAATTCCCTTTGGATAATAATAAATATTTTGTTATTTCCAAATCAATTAATGAGGAATATGCTAACCCATGGCGTGTTTGGCAACAAATGGGCCGGCCACGTTTTCCAACTAAAACACAGCTTGAAATACTTAAAGATAGTGCGATTCCACAATTTCAAACGGAACAACATGAGGTAATATCAAATCGATTAATCTTGAAGCTTACTTTAAAGAAAAATGAAGTCAGGCTGCTTGAAATTGAACGTGTGAAAGACGAAACGGGAACGTATCCCTTACTTGATGATAGTTTAATTGAAAGCCTAAGTAAAGACTGAAACAGATAGTACGATTTATGCTATAAGTGTTACTTAATATGAAGAATATTGTCGATGTGATAAGTTAAATTACGTCGACTTTTTGTTTGTTTAGGAAATTATATAATTCGAAAAAACTGTATTAAACTAGAATTAAGCCAATAGTGAAATTAAACTGACTTGTTTCAAAAGATCTTCTTCTTAATTGAAAAAAGCTATTGTGAGCCAAAAAAAAATAACACCTTAAGAAACGTCATTCCGTTCTTCATATTCTTCATAAATATAAGTATGTATCACCTTGACAACTATATTTACAGGATCTTTCGTTACATTCCTTTGATTGTACATATTCTAAGATAAAAATAAATACGTTTTATATTTATTTTTATAGATGATTACAAACAAACACCCTTTTTTGCATCTTATACAGGATGCATTTCTATCCCCTACCCCATAAGACATTTAGAAGATACTAATTTTTACAATTTGATTTTTTTATATTATTGAATTTTTAGAAGGATTTTACGTTACTAATAGCGAATATAAATTTTAACCTGGGGGGGTTTTACAGGTAATAAAAAGAGGAGAGTGGTTAGTTTGAAAAGGTTCTTAGTCTCGTTGTTAAGTATTATGATCTTAGTTGCAGGTGGCGGAGCAGTAAATGCAGAAACAATTAAGGATCACGATTTAAATTTACAAGAGCTAAAAGTAGAATATGAAGAATGGTTCAAGAAAGTAGTATCTTCTAAGACAGCTAGAGAAGATGTAATTGAAAGTTATAATCAATACAACGAATTAAGCGAAGAAGAAAAATTGATTTACATTGATTACCTATATAATCCAAAATTACAGGAAGTCCTAATGGACGCTTTAGCAACGGAACCTGAAGTAACTAGCGGTCAAACAACCCAAAAAATAGACGACTATAAAGGCATAGAGGTAACAACAGAA
The DNA here is from genome assembly GCF_000521485.1 of Gracilibacillus boraciitolerans JCM 21714. Classification (GTDB taxonomy): domain Bacteria; phylum Bacillota; class Bacilli; order Bacillales; family Amphibacillaceae; genus Gracilibacillus; species Gracilibacillus boraciitolerans. The sequence continues at coordinate 95,808 of NZ_BAVS01000002.1, forward strand.
GTCGTTACGCCACCTGTAACTACAGATAAGATTAGTATCATGGCAAACAGAACAGCAACATATAATAGATATGTAACCTTCTTAAAAATTAAGGTATTTCAAACAACATCAGTAGTTGACTACAGTCATAACGGTACTCGAGTAACTGGCGTAGGTGCTGGTGATCACTACGTATCAAGAAACTTAAACCCAACTCTCAACATTTCTTGGAGTGGTAAAAGACAAACTTACTCATCAACTCGTGCTCAGTCAAAAGTTAACATGCAATGGAACTTCGTACACAAAGCTATAGGAATAACTTATGGCGGCGGAGAACTTGGTGTTTGGGGAAATCATAAAAATAAAGCAGGAGGATGGTTTAATGCACATTGATAAACAAAGAAAAACTTTAACAGCATGGCAAAAGGTAGTTTACTTCTTTGTTTTACCTTTTATTGCTGTAGTCATAATTTTAGGCTTTTTAGGGCTTTTTACTTTCAATTCTTTCTAAAATAAACCGAGCTTACCTTGCTCACAAATGAAAGGATCACCTAGAAAAGGGTAGAATTTTTCCATTAAGGCTACCCTTTCATAACATACTGTTTCTACTTATCCCAAGCTGTTAATTAATAATCTAATTATACTAGTTGCTCCAAGCAGATCATATATTGTTCTTATTTTTAATGCATAATAACTCCTAATTGATTTAAACGTAATATTCCTTATGAAAGCTGATTATCGCCTCATTCGTATATTCTTTAATTAAAATGAATTTCTTAAAAAAACAGTTATTTACGTTTAGAGAATGATTTGTATTAACTTAAGTGAAGGCCATTATATATATGTAAAATGAAACCCTTCTATAAGAATAGAAGGGTTTCATTCATGTGACAACTATCCTAACAGAGGGGGGGGAAGAACAAAAAGCTAAATAATTGTGAGGTTTAGCAAGTTCTATTAAATCAAATCCAATATAATTTTTTACTTTACATGAGGTGATCGACATCCTTAATATAATTGATTTAAAATAAACAGGTTTTATTATACAAAATGACGGTTATAGATATATGAATACTATGTAATTGGAGGGTTAGTATGTCTTATGAATATGAAGAAAAGGTGAATAGAAACTCAGGTAATAAAGAACGTGAGGATTATGTTAATCATAAAATGGAAAAACATAATCGTTTTTATAAGAATATATACAATGTGTTGTATACCATTAATGATTTTACCATTGCAATCTGGTTTTTAATTGGAAGTATTCTTTTTTATTTTGAATCATTAAAAAATTGGGGCGTGACATTATTCGTTATTGCCAGTTTCCAATTTCTAATAAAGCCTACTATTCGTTTAGTTCACGAAGTGCAAGCAAGAAAGCACTACGGGAACGAATATGATCATAAAAAAGCTAATTCAAAAAGAGCTTGATGATATATTTATGGGAGATCTTACGTTACGTATATGTTAATTTAAGAAAGATAGAACTGGATTGTAAATAAGAAATAACAATATGATAGCAACAGGAATAAAAGAGATATTAGAAGAAAATTACATCCTGTTGCATAATTTTTATATCTTAGTTAGTCGCATTTTTATTAACGTGTTCCATAAATTATTTCTAAAAAAGTGTCCATTTTAATTTTTTTGCCTCTTCAAATCGGTCATTAACGTTGTCCCAGTTGACGACATTCCACCAATTATTAATATAAGCAACTTTATCTGTTTGATGTTGTAAATAATAGGCATGTTCCCATACGTCTAGAACTAACAATGGAATGGTATCCGGCAATTGGAAAAATTGATGTTTTTCATACGATTGAATGGCAAGCTTACCACTTCTTGGTGACCATACAAGTACTGCCCAACCATTACCTTCTACAGATTTTGCTATGTCAGTAAACAGCTTTTTAAAAGAATTCCATGAACCAAAGTCTTTATTGATTTGTTGAAGGATCTCTCCAGAAGGTTGCTTTTTACTGTTTGGCGTCATATTAAACCAGAAAATGGTATGCAAATAATGTCCAGAACCATGAAAAGCTTGTTCTCGTAACCAATGCTTTATGGGGGGGTCCTTCTTATCGATATATAGTGCTTTTTCTGCTTTATTCAATCCGTTGACATATGATTGATGATGTTTAGTATGGTGTAATCGCATAATCTGTTCACTAATGTAAGGCTCTAAAGCATTGTATTGATATGGAAGAGCAGGTAATTGATGTTTGCCATAAGGCACACTATCTTTAGTTTGAGGCTGACGCATTTCCTGAAAAATATTTTCGCCTGCTAATCTTAAATCTTCTAATCTGTCTATATCAATATCACTTTCTTCTTGTTTTAAAATCTCATAAATATTATTTTGCCATATTACCACCTGTTGAATCGCATGTTGTTTTTCTTCTTCTGGTAGGGAAGATTCCTGTATTTTGTTTTTTACCTTTTCTCCCCCCCATTCAATTAAACTCTCCAAATAGTTTTGGTATTCTTTATCCATGTCATCACCCCCCCATGTAGCATATGTGGTGGGCGGATAGGTGGTGAATAACTATGTGGAAAAGTATTATAGTTATATGAAGCTTATGCCTTATAATAAGTCATAGTTAGGAAATAGTGACACGTTCATTGCCTCTTGTAATATAGAAACTCTCGATAGTAAAAGCAGCCATTCCCATTACGGTAGAATGTTTTTTTAATTTTGACATATTTAATTGAACATCGTTTTTGTTAAAGCCAATTGCGTTGTTCTCTATTCTTTTTTCAATAGCAGGCATAATAAATTTTTCTGCTGATTGCAAGGTGTTGCCCATCACTACTTGTTCTGGATTGAAAATATGAATAATATTGGTAATGCCTACCCCCCCTAAATAATCACCTAATTGTGCTAACATATTAATCGCATTTGCTTCTCCGTTGTTAGCTGCTATAACGATTTCTTCAACCGTTGCATTAACGTATCCATTCTTTTCGGCTTGTTTTAATAACGCCTGTTCTGAAGCATATAGTTCCCAGCATCCCTTGTTGCCACATCTGCATACTGCTCCATCCTTTTCGATCGTCATATGACCTAACTCACCTGAAAATCCGCGTAAACCTCTATATAGCTTACCATCCAAGATTAAGCCGACACCGATACCGATACCTACACTGGCATACACTAATTCACTTGAAAGCTGGCCAACACCGTAAACCTTCTCACCATATGCACCAGCGTTTGCCTCGTTTTCAACTGTAATCGGAACCTGATATTTCTCAGATAAAAGTTGACTAAGCGGAACCTTTTTCCACCCAAGATTTGGAGCTAATAAAATCTCTCCTTCCGTTGTAACTACCCCCCCTGGTACGCCAACACCAATACCTACAATTCCATATTCAGAATCTGGAGCAGCAACTCCTAATTCATCAATCAGTTTATATAAAAGATGTAAAACCTCTTCTACATTATTATTATTAAAAAGGGTTCTTTTTTCATGTAATATATTACCACGTAAGTCTGTTAATACACCTAAAATGCTTTTGACACCAAGATCAATAGAAATAGTGTATCCGGCGGTTTCATTTAGTAATAGCATAACAGGTCTTCTGCCACCACTTGATTCGCCTGTTCCGGATTCATTTGTTAATTTTTCATCTATTAATTCACTGACAAGTGAAGAAACCGTTCCTTTATTTAATCCTGTTACCTGTGCAATACTAGCGCGGGAGATAGGAGCTTTTTCTTTTATCGTTTCTAAGACCAGTGCTTTATTCTCTTTTTTTACAACATGCTGATTCCATGTTTGGCTCATTATGTTCACTCATTTCTGCAACCGTAGTCAATGTAATAGAATTATTTTACCATAATTCGCTTAAAGATTCTATTCCCTTTGTTTATTCACTAGACAAACTTTCGTAGAATTGCTATAATGATCACGAAAACAATAAACCTAACTTAGGAAATGTGGAGGTATGAATAAATGACATGGTTTGAAAACGTTGACAAAATTAAGTATGAGGGTTCAAAATCACAAAATCCGTTAGCATTTAAATTTTATAATCCAGAGGAAATTATTAATGGCAAATCGATGAAAGAATTTTTACGCTATGGTGTGGCATATTGGCATACATTTACAGCACCACTAAGTGATCCGTTTGGTGTAGGGACAGCAATTAGAAACTGGGATAAATACGATGAAATGGATCAAGCGAAAGCAAGAGTGGAAGCAGCTTTTGAATTTTTTGATAAATTAGGCGTTGAATATTTCTGTTTTCATGACGCTGATATTGCTCCAGAAGGCGATTCGCTAAGAGAATCCAATCAAAATTTAGACACGATCGTTGCGTTGATTAAAGATCACATGAAAGACAGTAATGTTAAACTATTATGGAACACAGCAAACAATTTTACAAATCCTCGTTTTGTACATGGAGCAGCATCTTCTAACAATGCTGACGTGTATGCCTATGCTGCTGCGAAAGTAAAGAAACAACTTGAAATTGGTAAAGAGCTTGGTGGAGAAAACTATGTATTCTGGGGTGGTCGCGAAGGCTACGAAACATTACTTAATACAGATTTAGGTTTAGAGCTGGATAACCTTGGCCGTTTCTTCCAGATGGCAGCAGACTACGCTGAAGAAATTGGTTTTGATGCTCAATTCTTAATTGAACCTAAACCAAAGGAACCAACCACACATCAATATGATTTTGATTCTCAATCAACACATGCCTTCTTAATGAAGTATGGGTTACAAGATAAATTCAAATTAAATATTGAAGCAAACCATGCAACACTTGCTGGTCATACGTTCGAGCATGAACTTCGTTATGCACGTGTAAATGGTATTCTTGGCTCTGTAGATGCAAACCAGGGCGATCCATTGTTAGGTTGGGATACAGATGAATTTCCAGCAGATATCTATTCTACAACACTAGCAATGTATGAAATTATCAAAAATGGTGGACTTGGATCAGGTGGTCTAAACTTCGACGCGAAAGTTCGCCGGGGGGGATCATTTGATCAAGAAGACTTATTTCACGCTCACATCGCTGGAATGGATCATTTTGCAATCGGATATAAAGTGGCAAATCAATTAGTACAGGATCGTGTATTTGAAAACATTATTGATGATCGATATGCAAGCTTTAAAGAAGGTATCGGTAAAGATATCGTAGAAGGAAAAGCAGACTTCAAATCACTTGAAGCACATGCATTGAATTTGAAGGAAATCAAGAACAAATCAGGTCGCTTAGAAGTAATTAAAGCTACAATCAATCAGTATTTATTAAATACATTTGCAAGTAAATAATTGATGACATCGGAGACTTAGCTGTTATTTGGCTAAGTCTTCCATATGAATAAAAATAGAGAGAGGTGTAGCAGGTGAGTTACGTAATTGGAGTAGACCTTGGTACCAGTGCGGTAAAACTACTGCTTGTGGATAAGTCTGGAGAAGTTGTAAAGGAAGTATCGAAAGATTACCCATTAATTCAGGAAAAGACTGGTTATTCAGAACAGAAACCAGAGGATTGGGTAAAGCAGACCGTTGCTGGGCTAAAAGAATTAGTGCAACAATTTGATGGAGATGTAACAGAAATAGAAGGTTTAAGTTTTGCTGGGCAAATGCATGGACTGGTTTTATTAGATAATAATAATCAACCACTTCGCAATGCAATCCTATGGAATGATACACGTACAACAGCCCAGTGTCAGGAGATTTATGATAAAGTCGGTAAAGATAAATTTATTGGTATTACAAAAAATTTGGCACTGGAAGGTTTTACTTTGCCAAAAATTTTATGGGTAAAAGAACATGAGCCAGAAATCTTTGCTAAAGCAACTGCCTTTGTATTACCGAAAGACTATGTACGCTACCGTTTAACAGAAGCATTGCATATGGATTATTCAGACGCAGCTGGTACCAGTTTATTAGATGTTTCGAAAAAAGTATGGAGTGAAGAAATTTGTAATCTATTAGATATTGATATATCTATTTGTCCTCCATTAGTTGATTCGCATCAAAATGTAGGAACTATTACCTCAAAGATTGCTACTGAAACAGGATTAGCGACATCTACAGCCGTATTTGCAGGTGGTGCTGATAATGCATGTGGCGCGATTGGTTCAGGGATACTATCTGAAGGAAAGACATTTGCAAGTATCGGAACTTCAGGAGTTGTTTTATCGTATGAACCAACAGGTGATAAGGATTATGAAGGCAAAGTACATTACTTTAATCATGGGGAAAAAGATGCCTACTATGCGATGGGAGTAACCCTTGCGGCAGGCCATAGTTTAAATTGGTTCAAAACTACTTTTGCAGCTGACAAAAGCTTTGAAGAACTTTTAGATGGAGTGGGGGGAAGTACCGGTAGGCGCAAATGGTCTTCTTTTTACACCTTATATCGTAGGAGAACGAACTCCACATGCAGATGCACAAATTCGTGGCAGCTTTATAGGAATGGATAATTCGCATACGCTTAAGGAATTTGCTCGTGCCGTATTAGAAGGAATTACTTTTTCTCTGAATGAATCGATTGCTATTTTCAGAGAAAATGGGAAACAAATTGACACGATCTATTCCATAGGTGGTGGAGCCAAAAATCCAGATTGGCTGCAAATGCAGGCAGATATTTTTGACGCGAAAATTGTCAGATTAAAAAGTGAGCAAGGACCGGGATGGGAGCTGCGATGCTAGCTGCATACGGATCAGGATGGTTTAGCTCTTTGAAAGAATGTGCAGATGCATTTCTGGAAGATGCAGAAACATATCAGCCGATTTCTTCCAATGTCATAAAGTATCAAGAGTTGTTTCATTTATATAAAAATGTTTATAAACATACAAGAGAATTGAATCATGATCTTATGAAGTTTCGTAAATAATTTGATCAATATGGTGGAGGGTTTTCTAAATCATTTTAGATACCCTCCGCATGTTTTATAATGGATAAAAGTGAAAGATTAAATGAAAGGGTTTTCATTTAATTCGAAAAGAAAGGACTGAATAGAATGTTAAATGTTGCTATCGTCGGTACTGGTGCTATCTGTCCTTCACATATAAAGGGTTATTTAACTTTTCCAGGTAAGTGCAGAATAGTCGCTTTATGTGATATATATCCAGATAAAGCTGAGCGATTAAAGGAAGAGTTTCTTTTAGATGTTAGTATTTACGATAACTATCAAGACCTCTTAAAGAACGAAGATGTAGATTTAATTTCGATCTGTACACCACCATACACACATTCAGAAATTGCGATTGGATCATTGAATGCCGGAAAGCATGTTTTAGTGGAAAAACCTATGGCATCCTCACTAGAAGAGTGCGATTCAATGAATGAAGCGGCAAAAAAAAATCAGAAATTATTATCGGTAATTGCTCAAAATCGATTTACCACGCCGATGATGAACTTGAAAAATGTGTTAGATACAGAATTAATCGGGAATATTTTGCATACCCAGGTTGATTCCTATTGGTGGCGGGGACATAGCTACTATGATTTATGGTGGCGAGGAACATGGGAAAAAGAAGGGGGAGGCTGTACGCTGAACCATGCTGTACACCATATCGATATTTTCCAATGGATGAGAGGTATTCCAACTGAGGTAACTGCGGTGATAAGTAATACTGCCCATGATAACGCAGAAGTTGAAGATATTTCAATTGCAATTGCTCGATATGCAGATGGCAGTTTAGCACAAATAACCAGTTCTGTTATTCATCATGGGGAAGAACAGCAACTTATATTTCAAGGTGAGAAGGCTCGTGTGTCTGTTCCCTGGAAGGTTAAAGCATCAGTTTCTAAAGAAAATGGATTTCCCGAGGAGAATAGCGAACTTGAGCAAAAATTGACAGATGTGTATGAAAATCAATCTGCACTTGTGTATGAGGGACATCCAGGTCAAATTAATAATATGATAAATGCGATAAATAATAAAGAGCCATTGTTAGTGGATGGAATACAAGGTCGCCAAACATTGGAACTAATTACAGCAATCTATCAATCTGCTAACTTGAAACAAACGGTTTCACTACCTTTGACAGAGAAAAGTCCTTTTTACACGAGAAAAGGAATCTTATCATCCGTCAATCATTTCATGAAAAGGTAAATCAGTAGAGAATTTCTCCAGCAATAATATCACTACAGGTGGCAACTATTAAAAGTAAACTGAGACAAAAAGATACTTGTCATAATCGTTGTAGAGCAAATCAAGAGCGAAGGCGTCCGCTTTCACTCCTGTGGGAATGTTTTCTTTGAAGATCCACTTTTTCAAGCGATCTTTGCTTGGAAAAGTTAGCTGAGAAGAAAACCCCCACGGAAAGGGAAGCGGGCAGCCGGAGCGGCTGTTTATTAGTAAAAATCTTTCAAAATTGCCACAGGCATTATGTCGCATAATCTTTCTTATGTGTATGGATGAAAAGTATTAGATAGGTTTATTGTTGTGGCATCCATATTTTAAAATTACCGCTCAGTGCTAATAAACTAAAAAAGTACAGGCAATTATCATAGTATCTTCTTTTTCCTGTTCTAACAGGGGGGGTATTCCAAAATAAATCAACACATTTCTTGGCGTTTTCCCCACTGGTAGACAACGACGCCATGGCATTTGTTGCAATGAGTCCAACAGGATGGAGGGCCTTTTCTTCAAATGGCTCACCATCAATTTTATATCGACGATAATCAAGAGGATCTTTATCAGCAAAGAATGCTTGTAATTTTTCATTAACTACTACTGGACAGGCATTATCATGAAACCATTCGTAATCTAATGCAATATTACAAGCAACCCGATAAGAATCACTGAAAAAATGGCCAAAGCCCCGTATGTGATTCGGAGTGCCATCATAAAATGCATATTCAGGCGATAAACCTGTTATAGGATGAGCAGCTTTTGCGATATAATGTCTGCTAGCTTCTGCTGCTTCTTGCCAAAAAGTGCGGTCCTCTTCATAACTCCACAAAGCAAAAAGTTCATAGAAATGTGGAAGATGATAAGATGGATCAGAAAATTCCACACTTGGAACAAACTTTATCAATTTATTGTCGGGATTCCACATTGGATAGCCGTCATGTTTTTCTCCTTTGTGAATACATGTACGCAGTAAATCTTTTGCCTGTTTACTATATTGATAGATTCCTTCTCCATCCCCCCAACGATGCGATGCAAAGAATAAGGCGAGAGCAAAATATTCTTCCCCATCCGGTGCAGGTCCATATGCATTCTTACTACCATCTGTTGCGCACGACCAAGCAAAATAACCGGCATTTTCTCCTTCATCCATATACATATATGTTATCGACCAATTCCATATACTATCGAAAATCTCTTTCTCATCCATCTGGACTGCCATCATCATTCCGTAAGACATTCCTTCGGTTCGCACATCATTGTTTCCTGTGTCTAGCATATATCCTAAATTATTACTAACAGAATAATAGATCTGTGTCTCGGGATAATCAGATTGAAATAACATCTCCCAGGATTCTTTTAACTTAGTATCGAGTTCTTCGCGATCATAACCGTATTCTAAAAATAAATTCCGATAATTGTTACTGTGAATTACTGACAATTTTTTCATGAATATCCTCCTTTAGGTTCTCAAATTAGATCTGTGATGATATAATAAATACTATCAATTTACCTCAAACTCAAAAGAATAAGAATTAATACGAAAATATCTTTCTTTCTTTTCAAAATATAATATAATATATAAAGTATGTTCAATGAATAAACAAAGTATATTTTTTTCTTTAAAAAATAAAGCGTTTACAAAAAAGGAGTGTACATTTTGATGAAATCATTAAATACAAATGGTTTTTATAGATTTTTAGAATGGTTAATGTGGATTATGTATCTTAATTTACTCTGGATTATTTCTTCTTTACTCGGATTAATTGTTTTCGGTATTTTTCCAGCGACAATGGCACTAATCTCAACCATAAGAGAATGGCATGTAAACGAAGAGATATCTTTCCATAAATCCTATGCGAAAGCCTATAAGCAATATTTTATTAAATCCAATTTAATGGGATTTCTATTTTTAGTAGTGGGATATATACTTTTTGTTGATTTACAATGGATAATACAGAATACCAGTACCTTCCAATTTCTATTTTTAACTGTATTTATTGTTTTAGCCTTCATTTATATAATTACGTTATTATACACATTTCCGATCATGGCACATTTTAATTTAAAAATTAGTCATGCTATCAAGCATGCCATTATTATTGGTGTTTTTAGCCCGCTAGTAACCTTTATTATGGGCACAATATTAATTCTGCTTCAATACTTATGGAGGTTTATTCCAGGACTTTTACCGGTAATAGGTGTTAGTTTAACTTTTTATATTATAACAAGATTCTCAATTATAGCGTTTGAACGATTTGAAGTGAAGCAAAAAAAACTGTTAGAAAAAGAAAACAATCCTATTATGAAAGGGGGAACAAGGACATGTATAAGGTTTATCTAGTGGATGACGATGTTTTTGTTAGAAAGGGGGATTAAGACATTAATAGATTGGGAAACTTATGGATTTTCTATTTGTGGTGAAGCAGATAATGGTGAAGATGCCTTGGCAGATATCCAACAGCTAAAACCTGAACTTGTATTAACCGATATTAGAATGCCTGTTCTCGATGGCTTAGATCTCATTAAATATACAAAAGAGTCATTGACGGATTCACCTTATTTTATTGTGATTAGTGGTTATACCGACTTTAAGTATGCACAGCGCGCTTTAAGATATGGTGTAAAAGATTTTATTCTAAAACCTGTCGATCAAGAAGAAATTCATCAAACTTTAGATAGAGTAGCAACTACTATCAGAAGGGACTATGAATCCAGACATCTTCAAGATAAAATGGAAGTAATGACGGAAGTAAAGAAGATATTATTTGATGAATCGTGCAAAAGTAACAAAGATCTTCTGCATCCATTTTTTTAGGTGAGACGTATACGTTTTTAAAAATCGAAATTAATAGTATGCAGAACGATTGTCAAAGTTGTTTTGCAATTATTGAGAGTGCTTTATTGACTTTAGAAGGGCAAGAACATTATGTGTGGTTTGAAGATAATGTAAATTGCTTTGGACTAGTAATAAATGATCTTTTCTTAAGAGCTAACAATGTGACATTTGAACAATTTCTAACTGAACAATATAAAATTTTGAGTGCAAAGTTAGATTTTGATATTAACATCTATAGTGGTATTACAGTGAAAAGGATACATGAATTATCCACATCATATAAAGCAGCTAAAAAATGTGTGCAATTTAAATACCTATTAAATAAGCAGATTATTACTTATGAAATGATTAAGGATAAGGATGTATATTTTATTGAACTTGATCAGTCCTATTACGATGATATGCTTGATTTTATGGAGGAAAATAATCAAAAGAAAATTGAAGAACACTTAGCTAAAATGATAGAGACATCTACAGAAATGAACTTTGCTAAGGATGCTTTACGCACGGTTGTTAACCGATTAAACCATAAAATATTAAAATCAATAAAAGAAGTGGAAGGGAATGAGCAAGAGATTTCTACTATTAAAGAAATGCTGGAGTGGGAAGAATACTCATTGACACTAAATCAATTAAAAGGGTTGTGGTTGCAATTTATAAAAGAGGCCACTCTCTTATTAACACGTTTAAATCAAAACAATATGAAGGGTACTATATATCGAATAAAAAAGTACATCCATTCCCATTTTGACAAGCCAATTACTTTGAAATCAATTGCTAATACATTTTATATGAATCCCGTCTATATGGGACAACTGTTTAAAAAAACTTATGGTATTTATTTTAAGGATTATATACTTAACGTGAGAATAGAAGAGGCAAAAAAATTGTTAAGAAAAACAGATCTGAAAGTTTATGAAATAGCAGAAAAGGTAGGATTCACGAATCCAGACTATTTTGTTACACAGTTTGAAAAAAATGTAGGTACCACGCCTTCCCAATACCGGAAAAAATTGATGGAACAGATAAGTTAGTAGGTTCTATATGGATAAATTTCATCTTAATAATATAAAGATAAAAAACAAATTACTATTAATTTATATGTTCTCTGTTTTTTTACCTATTGTTTTAACAAATGTGATTTTTTACTATGTTACATCCGAAAATGTACGTAATCAAAAAATTCATGATAATGAGCTTGCATTACGCCAAGTGACAAATAGCTTTAAACAAGGTGTAGAAGATGCTGTAGGGATCGCCTCAGTGCTATACTCGGATGCATTTGTATATCAATTTCTAGATAAAAACTATGAATCTCCATTGGATTTCATTCTAGCTTATAATAGTCAATTTCGAGATATTAATAAATTTACACCAATTTATTCCTCTATTCGTTCTATAAATTTATTTACAGATAATCCAACTGTTATTAAAGCAGGTGGTATATATGATATTAATGAGGACGTTATCAACTCACATTGGTATCAATCTACAATTGAAACAAGAAAAAAATATCCGGTAGTTACTAGGCGAATAGAAGACGATGTTTTATTAGATCAATTTGTAGTCGTAAGAGCGCTTGATTCAAGTGAATCAGTGACAAATGAGAAAGTGATTATGATTAATCTTAATGAGCGTTTTATTCATCAAATATTCTCAAATGAAACATTTGAAGGTGAAATATTTTTACTTAATGAAAATAATACAATCGAATTTTCCACTGATGAATCAGTGCCATGGTCTGCGAAATATCTTTCTTTTAATGCAATTGATATACCAGACAATGCCATAATATTAGAAGAATCATATCAAATGCAATATATGTCCAACTGGAAATTAGTTGGGGGGGTAATTCCTGAAGATAAATTATTGACTGAAGTAAGAAAGTCTATTCCATCAATTTTATACTTAGCATTGTGGAATTTCGTAATACCGACCTTATTTATCATTTATCTTGCAGGTAATATTCACTTTCGATTGAATACTATTGTCAAAAAAATGAGAAAAGTGAAAAATCAAAACTTTGAACTTATTGAAGGAAAGCTATATAAAGATGAAATTGGAGTATTAACAACTGAATTTAATCGTATGTCAAAAAAAATTAAAGATCTTATTAATGATGTATATGTCGTAAAGATTCAAAAAAAGGATTTAGAAATTCAAAAGAAAGAGACGCAATTAAAAGCATTACAAAGTCAAATAAACCCACATTTCTTATTTAATGTATTGGAAACTTTAAGAATGAGAAGTCTTTTAAAAGAAGAGATTGAGACTGCTGATATTATCCAAAATATGGCGAAGTTGCTAAGGAATTCCATAACGTGGAATAAAGATTTTGTTACTGTAAAAGAAGAAGTACAATTAATTAAAGCTTTCCTTGAAATTCAAAAATACCGCTTTGATGAAAAAATACAATATGAGATATATTTATCAAAACTAGCAGAAGATAGCTTAATACCAAATATGATAATTATTCCATTTATTGAAAATGCTAGTATTCATGGAATTGAGCCACTAAAGGCAAATGGTAAAATTAATGTGTATATTGATCGGAATGACGAACAATTGGAATGTATTATTGAAGATAATGGTGTAGGAATATCAGACAAGAAATATCAGGAGATTATGCGATCATTAGGCGAAGATGAGATAGTTGGAGAAAGTATAGGAATAAGTAATGTCTATCAGCGACTAAAAATGTATTATGATGAAAATTTTGTATTAGAAATTCAAACAAATAAAAAGAAAGGAATTACAGTATATTTAAGGATCCCATTAAATATTGAAACTGAAATGTAGTCTGCGTTTGGACTACATTTCTTTTGTGCGACTATAATATATACCGATGAAAGTCGCACTTTATTTTTCAAAGTATCATCTAAACTTTAGAGGGTAACAATTAGAACAAATTGAAGTTAAAATGAAAGTGCTTACAAAACAAGGCATCTTGAAGAAATTTAAAAATGGAAGGGGGGGAATTAGGGTTATGTTAGGGAAAAAGAAATTATGGTTCATTAGTTTATTTGTTTTATTTCTACTTTTGCTGACAGCATGCAGCAATGATAGCGAGACAGGAAGTAATGATTCCGAAAGTGGCAACAATGATTCGAATGAAGAATCAGCGGGAGAAGATGATGGGGAAATTTATACATTTGATTTTTTTGATGGGTCAGGACCTGGAGAAGACATTAATACTTCTGAAACAACTTTAGGTAAGATGTTTGAAGAAGAAACAAACGTTAATTTTGACATCGAACATATCGTAGGTGATGTAAATCAAAAAATTGGAACAATGATTGCAAGTGGAGAGTATCCGGAATTATTAAATGCAGAACAATCAACCGATGCAGTAATAGACGCGGGAGGTTTATCGCTTTAAACGATCTGTTAGAAGAACATGCACCAAATATTATGGAAATGTATGGTCCTTATTTAGAATTAATGAAACGGGATGATGGAAATATTTATATTATACCTTCAGGTGCATCACATGGTTTTGTTAAACCAGCAAATCTTGAGCAAGGTGGATGGTGGATTAAGCGAGATGTTTTACGCGAATTAGATTATCCACAACCAAAAACTTTAGATGATTATTTCGATATCATTGAAGAATATACAGTAGCTAATCCTCAAATTGATGGGGGGGCAAATACAATCGGGTTTACTGCGTTAACGCATGATTGGAGATTCTTTGCACTATCTAATCAACCCAACCACTTAGCAGGTTATCCAAATGATGGTGGTGTTATGGTGGATCTGGAAACCTTGGATGTAAATGTGTATGGAAACAAACCTGAAACAGAGCGTTGGTTAAAGAAATTAAATGAAGTAAATGCTGCTGGATTATTTGACCAAGAAGCATTTACACAAAATTATGATGAATATTTAGCGAAGATTACTTCTGGTCGTGTCGTAGGTTTCTTTGATTATCGTTGGCAGGTAGGTCAAGCACTGGACACACTTTATCAAGATGAAAATTTTTATAATGACTACATGGCATTTCCGGTTGTGTTTGAAGAAGGTATCAAAGATCAATATTTAGATCCGGTTGGTTTCGCAGCTTCTCCAGGTATGGGTATAACTGCAGGTACTTCAGAAGAAGATCAAGTACGAATTATTAAATATTTAGACCATATTGCTAAAGAAGAAACGCAAAAACTTATTACTTGGGGGGGTATTGAAGGTGAAACGTATGAGGTAGAGGATGATGGTCGTTATTATCGTACAGAAGAACAAATAGTCGAAACTAGAAATACTGAATTCAGAGATGAATTTGGATTTAGTTACTTTGAGTGGGGATGGCCAAGAATGAATGGTTTATATGCAGATGGAAATGCAGTTGAACCGCCAAAGCAACCTGAAGTAGCAACAATGATGTATGACGAAGGAGATAAGGAATTCTTAGAAGCATATGGAATAGAAACCTTTACAGAATTATTCTCAGAGCCGGATGAAAGACCATGGTTCCCTGCATGGGACACACCTATTGAAACGGGTACACCTGCACAATTATATGAACAGCAACTTGATGATTTAATGAAACGTAAATATCCAGAGATTATTTTTGCTGATCCTGGTGAGTTCGACACGCTATGGGAAGCTTATTTAGGTGAATTTGAAGGTCTTCCATATGAAGAATACGAACAAGTTATTCAGGAATCAGTAGAACGTAAAGTAGAAATTGCAGAAAAGTCCGCTGAGGCTGCTGAATAATAAATAGAGGAAGGCTGATTCCAAAGCCTTCCGCTTTTTAAACAAATTACAGATTTGTTGTTTTCGGACCATTAGGTAAGCTTCATTTTGCCTAATGGTCCGAGACAATAAAGATAATACAGATAAGGGGGGAATATCTATGGCAGGCCAAACTAATGCATTAAAATCAACTTCCTTAACAGATGCTGAACCAAAAGGAATAAAAGGTTTTTTGAAAAGATGTAAGCAGCAACAAGCTTTATTGTGGATGACAGTCCCATTTGTTATCTGGGTATTTATTTTTAAATATTTGCCGGTTTGGGGTTGGTCAATGGCCTTTCAGCAATATAAACCAGCCCTAAGTTTTACAGAGCAGGAATGGGTGGGATTTAAGCACTTTATATTTTTATTTACAGATGATCGATTTTTAGGAGTACTTCGTAACACTTTGGCACAAAGTTTAATAAACTTAGTGTTGGGTTTTGTGACAGCGATAACTCTAGCAGTTTTGATTAATGAACTATCTAATATGAAATTTAAAAGAGTAGTACAAACCATCAGTTACTTACCTCATTTTCTATCATGGGTTGTTGCTGCTGCCTTAGTATCATCTGTGCTTTCAATAGAAGGTATAGTAAATGATACATTAACTAGTTTAGGCTTAATTGATAAAGAAATATTATGGTTAGGTGTTGGGGGGGAATATTTTTGGGGGGGTATATTAGGTGTTGCTGAAACGTGGAAAAATGTTGGATGGAACGCCATTATTTATTTAGCAGCTATTTCAATGATTGATCAAGAACAGTACGAAGCAGCTAAAATCGATGGTGCTTCAAGGATACAACGGATTTTACATATCACTATACCAGGAATGAAGTCAGTAATAATTGTTTTATTAATTATGAATATTGGCTATATATTAGAAGCTGGTTTTGAACCACAGTATTTACTTGGGAATGGGCAAAACGTTGAATACTCAGAAAATATTGACGTTTTTGTAATTAAATATGGTATTTCAATGTTTAATTTCTCATTAGCAACAGCAGCAGGAATGTTTAAAACCGTAATAAGCTTCATATTCTTAATTGCGGCGAATTCATTATCTAAGAAAATGGGCCAAGGCGGACTTTACTAGGGGGTATGTAAAATGTTTAAACGTAAAAGTGCAGGATTCTTAAGAACAAAGGAAGATATTGTTTTTGATACATGTAATATTTTTTTATGATTATATTATGTATATTTATGCTGTATCCTTTTTTAAATCAGTTAGCAATATCGTTAAATGAAGCGACAGATTCGGTGAAAGGATCCATTTATTTATGGCCCAGAGAGTTTACTTGGGGGTAACTATGAGCATGTATTTGATAAAGCGGCGATTTATCAGGCTATTTTCATTTCTGTGTTACGGACAATAATTGGTGCGGGTGTAGGACTTTTTTGTACAGCAATGGTTGCATATGCAATTGCGCAACCCAATTTTATGTTCAAACGATCGATAACGATTATCTTCATTATGACCATGTATTTTAATGGTGGATTAATTCCTACTTTTTTATTAATGAGAGACCTGCAGCTAATCGGTTCTTTTTGGGTATATATTTTGCCAACATTAATTAGTGCTTTTAATTTAATTATTATGAGGTCATTTATCGAGGGATTACCAACTAGTATCTTTGAATCTGCTCGAATCGACGGAGCAGGTGATTTTAGAATATTTTTCAAAATCGTTTTACCTTTATCATTGCCAGTATTAGCTACAGTAGCTTTGTTTGTAGCAGTATTTCAATGGAACCAATGGTTTGATGTGTTTTTATACAATTCAAGTCAAGAGCATTTAACGACACTACAATATGAATTGATGAAAATTTTGCAAAATTCAAGCACTACTTCAAGTGGTGATATGGCTTCAGCTTTTGCCAACTCTGCAGATAGCGGGAGCAATATGGTCACACCGAAATCGATTCAAGCTACCATGACAATTGTAGCTAGTTTACCAATTATTATGGTTTATCCATTCTTACAACGCTATTTTGTAAAAGGGATGACACTTGGAGCGGTGAAATAGAAAAGGGAAATACAATATGATAGACAATACTAGTCTATATAAAAAGTACGAAAAAGACTTTAAAATAGGTGCAGCTATCAATTATAAAACAATGTATTCAGCTGAAAAGCTATACATAAACATTTTAATAGTCTAACAGCTGAGAATGAAATGAAATTTGAGAACCTCCACCCTGCTGAGGAGAAATACATGTTTAAAATTAGTGATGAAATGGTAGACTTTGCTGAGAAGCATGATAAAGCTATGCATGGATGACACTTTAGGCAAAGATAATTATTCTATTAAAAAGATTGTCGTACCAGGTGGTCCTGCCGGTCAATTAATGGAAGGAAGTAAATTGGAAAATGGTATGATGTTTACGAAGGCTGCAGCGGAGGATCCAAATTTTGAAGCAATGTTACAATTTGTAGATTGGTTATTGTACAGTGATGAAGGAACTGAATTTGCTAAATGGGGTGTTGAAGGCGAAACATTTACTAAAGAAGATGGTAACCGTCAACTCGCAGAAAATATTACCTTCCGTGGTATGAACCCAGATGGTGAAGAAGATCTTCAAATAGATCATGGTTTCTCTGGTGGTAACTGGTCTTATGGTGGAACTACAGATTTATTATATTCTATGTTCAGTGAAGAAGAAATTGAATTTCAAAATGCAATGCACGAAACAAAAGAATTAATTCTTCCTGATCCACCAATTCGCTATGATGCTACACAGTTAGAGCAGTCTACATTATTGAGTACACCTATTAAAGATACAGTTGAATCAAACACATTAAAATTCATTATTGGCGATAGGAGTATGAATGAATGGGACACATATGTTCAAGAATTAGAAGCGCAGAACGTCCAAGGCTACTTAGATCTTGCTAATGAAGTTTATCAAAATACTAAATGATATAGGAAGTAAATATAACACGGGGAAATAACTTTCTCCGTGTTATATTTCTTACAAGTGAAAAAAATTAAACATTAATAATCATGGTTTTAAAGTCATGATGAGTTATTAATTGACAATTGTTTTGTGTGCATAGGAACGAAATCTCAGAAAATCTATAGACAAGAAAGTACTACTATCTTTAAAGTAGTCAGAAATTATTATATGGAAGACAAAGGTGGAAATTGTAATGGTCACAGTACAGCAATTAATGGAGAGATTAAAAGAAGGTATTTCACCTTTGGAAGAAACTGTAGATACAGCAAAAATTTGGCGACCCTTCTCAGGAAGTTGAAAAAGTGGCTGTCACTTTTATGCCAACCTATCATGTCGTAAAAAAAGCGATAGACATAGGAGCTAATCTGCTAATTTGTCATGAAGGTGCCTTCTATAGTCATCATGATAGTGAAATCAAATCATCTGCAATATTTAAGGAAAAAGAAAAGCTTATTAAAGATTCGGGTATCGTTATCTGTAGATACATGATTATATTCACCGTTATCAGCCTGATGGCATTATGCAAGGAATGATAAGTGCATTAGGTTGGTCATCTTTTGTAAAAGAAAATTTTTCATCTTACTCCATTTTCGAAATACCTGAGCAAACTTTACTACAAGTTGTTCAGAGTATAAAACGACAATTACATCTAAAAAGTATACGTTATGTTGGAAATTTATCTACAAATATTTCTAAAGTTGGAATTTGTGTAGGTTATAGAGGTAGTGGAACCATAACTATACCAATATTCACGGAAGAAGATGCAGATCTCGTTATTTATGGAGAAGGACCAGAATGGGAAACACCTGAATTTATCAGAGATGCTATGGCAATGAAACGAAACAAAGCAGCCATTATACTTGGACATTTAGAAAGTGAAGAACCAGGGATGGCATATCTATCTGATTATATTTCAAAGATATATCCTTGTTTACCTGTCGAATTTCTACCTACTGAAAATTGTATAAAAACCCTTTAGTTTATAAGAAAAGCATAGCAATCATGACAAAAATCATAGTAAAATGAACATATATAATAGAAGAAGGGGGGGTTTTTTAAATGAACGATAATCAGATGGGATTTTTTCGTTTTTCTAATTATGTTTATTGGTTGATTATTTTAAATATTTTATTTGTTGTTGCCAACAGTATATTATTTGCAGCGTTGATTACACTTATACCTACTATCTCTAATGCGATTCTATATTATATAGCATTTATACCAACAGGCCCCGCACTTGCTGCATTATTTCATAGTTTAAGACTAGCTAAAGAAAAAGATTTATCTCCGGTGCAAGTATTTTGGGGGGCATATAAGGAAAACTATAAGGATGTTTTAAAAGTCTGGCTTCCAATTATTACGGTGTTTTTCATTTTGCTTGTAGATATACAATATTTTAATCAGTCACCAACATTATTAAATCAAATATTAAACGGGATATTCCTAGTGGCAATATTTATGCTTGTGATATTTTCTATATATGCCTTAGTAATCACAACACATTATAAATTCAGATTGCGAGATATTTATCGTCTGTCCGGTTTTTACTTGTTAACATGGATTAAAAGAACAACTGGCAATATAGCAATTCTCTTTTTAACGGTAGTTTGATGTTTTTTACGTCTGATTTTATTATTATCTTTGTTAGTAGCCTAGTAGCATGGTTTTTAATGCTTAATACCAAACCAATCATACAGGACGTAAAAATAAAATTTGTAAAAACGGAAGAAAATCATACTACAGAAACTGTAAAAGAATAATTTGAAGAGAAAGTGATGGTGAAAGAATGCTAAATCAAACAACACTTTTTAACAATAGCTGGTTATTCGCTAAAAGTGACTTAAATGAATCAACAAGCAGCAGTCTGAAATTCTCTCCAGTAGAAATTCCCCCCCATGACTGGTTAATATATGATACGAATAATTTACGTGAAGACAGTATCGGATGGTATAAAAAAGTATATGAATATAATCCATCATTAGAAAAGGATATACTACTAACTTTTGAAGGGGTTTACATGGATTCTGTTTTATATGTAAATGATCAAAAGGTCGGCGAATGGAAATATGGGTATTCGAAATTCGAGTATAATATTACCGATTTTCTTATTAAAGGAACAAATCAACTTTTAATGAAAGTTACATATCAAAGTCCAAACAGCAGATGGTATACAGGTGCAGGAATTTATCGAGATGTATGGTTGAAAGAAAGAAGCGAAAATTATATTGAGACAGATGGAATATATGTTTCTACGTTTAAAGAAAATGAAAAGTGGAGAGTAGAGATAGATACAAGTTTATCTGTTGCTGAGTCTTTAATGTTAAGACATACTCTGCGAAAAGATGGAATAGTTGTTACCCAGACGGTGAGTGATTTGAAAGCGAAACAGATGATCGACCAAGCAGTTTTGGCGATTGATTATCCTGAACTATGGGATATTAATAAACCAAATTTATATGAACTAACTACAACTTTAGAAACAAAATCAAATAGCCAAATAATAGAGTCTCAAACCCAAAATATAGGTTTTAAACACGTAGTATTTGATACTGATAGAGGTTTCTTTTTAAATGGGCAACATATGAAAATATATGGAGTCAATGAACATCATGATTTGGGTGCATTAGGAGCAGCAATAAATATCCATGCCTTAAGACGTAGGATGCAAATATTAAAGGAAATGGGTGTAAATGCTATCCGTACCGCTCATAATATGCCAGCTAAAGAAATGATGATGCTTGCTGACGAAATGGGCTTTCTAATTGTAACAGAAGCATTTGATATGTGGGAAAGATCCAAAACTCGCTATGATTATGCGCGTTTCTTTAAAGAATGGCACAAAAAAGATATAGCATCATGGGTGAAACGTGATCGCAATCATGTAAGTCTTATTATGTGGAGTATTGGTAATGAGATCTATGATACACATGCAGATGAAAGAGGACAGCAATTAACACAGTTACTAATGGATGCAGTTTATCAATTCGACCCAAGAAAAATGCGGTTGTTACGATTGGATCCAATTATATGCCTTGGAAAAATGCTCAGGAATGTGCTGATATTATCAAGTTAGCTGGATATAATTATGGTGAGAAGTATTATGAAGAGCATCACAAAGAACATCCAGATTGGGTGATTTATGGTAGTGAAACCGTAGCGGTTGTTCAAAGCCGTGGTGTTTACCATTTCCCCCCCTATGATAAACCGATTTTAGCAGATGATGATCAGCATTGTTCCTCATTAGGAAATAGTGCGACAAGCTGGGGGTGCAAAATCAATCGAAGCAGCTTTGATTAAAGAAAGAAATACTATCTTTTCTTTAGGCCAATTTATCTGGAGTGGATTTGATTATATAGGAGAACCTACACCCTATCATACAAAAAACGCTTATTTTGGTTCTATTGACACAGCGACCTTTAAGAAAGACTCCTATTTCTTATATCAATCTGCATGGACGGATTACAAGAAAGCGCCAATGATTCATATTTTCCCATATTGATTTTAATGAAGGGCAAATAATTGATGTAAGGGTAGCTACAAATGCACCTAGAGTCGAGTTATTACTTAATGGTCAATCTTTAGGCATTCAGGAAATTAACCATACACATGGTGATAAAATCTCTGGTTGGTGGAAAGTTCCCTATCAGAAAGGAATCCTGGAAGCCTATGCTTATGATGAAGAAGGAAACGTTATCGCTCAAGATCAAAAACGATCTTTTGGTGATCCATCAGAAATCATACTTACAACTTCTAATACAACACTACAAGCAGACGGAGTAGATCTTGCTTTTATTGAAATAGGTATGATTAATCAAAAAGGTAATCCTGTCGAAAACGCAAATAACCGTGTGACCGTCAAAGTTGATGGCGCAGGACGTTTGATTGGATTAGATAATGGGGGGGATCAAACCGATTATGATCAGTACAAAGGAATAAGTAGACGATTATTTAATGGTAAATTAATGGCGATCGTTGCAACCACTTTTGAAGCAGGTCTTATTCACGTTAAGGTGACTTCGCCAACATTACCAGAAGCATCTCTAGAGTTAACAGCTTGCAGTCCTGAGGAGAAGCTGCCAAATAAAAACCCAATTACTTCTAATCAGCCATCAGCTATATTAACCGGTCAGCAAAACGAAATTCCTGTTCGTAAAATAGAAATAAGCTCAGATAATGGCCAATTTCTAAATGACAAACAGCCTACAGCTAATGTCATTGCCACCCTTTCTCCTACGAACACAGATTACCAGGAGGTAGAGTGGAGTGTTGTAAATGATGTAGGAATTGATTCCAATATAGCTTCGATCCAACCAAACGGACAGCAAGCAATGGTTACAGCATTTGGTGACGGGGGGGATTTCCGTGTCAGGTGTACAAGTAGAAATGGTAAAAATACTATTAATTTAATCTCTGAACTGGAATTTAAAGCAAAAGGATTGGGAACTGCTTATAAAGATCCCTATTCCTTTATCTCTGCAGGTTTGTACGATGAACATGAAGGCGAATTAACAAATGGTAACGAACGAGGTGTCGCTACAAGTAGAGATGGTGAATCACAAGTAGGCTTTCGAGATATTGATTTTGGTAAAGAAGGATCTGATAAAGTCACGATCTCAATTTTTGCTTTATCAAGTGAACCATACGAGCTTCAAATCTGGGAAGGTATGCCGGGGGGGGAATCATCTAGTACCTTGTTAGCAGATGCCATTTATCAGAAGGAATCAAAATGGAATGTCTATCAGGAAGAAATATTTAGCTTATCGAAGAAATTAAAAGGTGTTACCTCGTTATCATTTGTAACTAATAAGAAGATGCATATCAAAGGATTTTGTTTCGAAAAGCAAAATAGAGCTTTTGAGCAAAACTACGCGGTGGATGCAGACAAAATATATGGTGATCATTTTACCAAATTAGCAGACCGTGTCGAGCAAATTGGTAATAATGTTTCCTTTGATTTTGAAGGTTTAGATTTTGGTGAAAAAGGAGCCACACAAATCGTGCTCTATGGACATTCACCAATCGATAAAAATTCCATCCATATTCGCTGTTTTGATGGGGAAGAAGAAACAGCGAATATTCTAGAATTCAATCACACAGAGCAATATCAGAAAAAAATCTTTCCGATAACTAAAGTGACAGGCATCCAAAATATTTCGATCATTTTCTTGCCTGGATCGAATTTTAATTTAAGCTGGTTTCAATTTAAAGAGTGAAAGGTAATTTTTTTGTTTATTTGTATTTAGTAACAATGAAAGTAATTCAAGAGATAAATTATATTTGTTATAATTGAAAACGATACCATTTTTGCTAAACTAACGTAAAAGACAACGAAAAAACAATTCGTTTAAAATAATTATTCAAAAGGTAGAGGAGGAAGCAACATGATTAATGAAAATTTACCGAAGATTTGGTATGGCGGAGACTATAATCCAGAGCAATGGGATCACGAAACAGTATCAGAGGATTTGCGTATGTTTAAATTGGCTGGAATAGATGTGGCCACCGTTAATGTGTTCTCATGGGCGTTGAATCAAACGGATGAAAACACCTACGATTTTACCTGGTTAGATGAAACAATCGAGCGATTATATAAAAATGGTGTTTATATTTGTTTAGCGACAAGTACAGCAGCACACCCAGCATGGATGGCAAAGAAATATCCTGATGTACGCAGAGTGGATTTTGAAGGAAAGAAAAGACAGTTTGGTGGACGTCATAACTCCTGTCCCAATAGTCCAACCTATCGTAAGTATGCGGAGAGAATAGCTGAGAAACTGGCAGAACGTTATAAGGATCATCCAGCAGTATTGATATGGCATGTATCAAATGAGTATGGTGGTTATTGTTATTGTGACAATTGTCAAAAGTCTTTTCGTGTTTGGCTAAAAGACAGATATGGAACACTGGAAGCGGTGAATGAAGCTTGGAATACTCGTTTTTGGGGACATACTTTTTATGAGTGGGATGAAATAGTTGCTCCCAATGGTTTAAGTGAAGAATGGCAAGGTGGACGCAACACAAATTTTCAAGGAATATCATTAGATTATCGCCGTTTTCAGTCTGATAGTTTATTAGATGTCTTTAAATTAGAACGAGATGTACTGAAGAAGCATACACCTAACATTCCGGTTACAACCAATTTAATGGGTCTCTATCCTGAGCTTGATTACTTTAAATGGGGGGAAAGAGATGGATGTTGTTTCATGGGATAACTATCCTTCCATTGATACTCCAGTTAGTATGACGGCAATGACACATGACTTGATGCGTGGTTTACGAAGTGGTCAGCCATTTATGTTGATGGAACAAACCCCTTCCCAGCAAAATTGGCAGCCATATAATGCATTAAAACGCCCTGGTGTAATGAAATTATGGAGTTATCAAGCCGTGGCACATGGAGCTGACACAGTCATGTTTTTCCAACTAAGACGCTCAAGAGGCGCAACAGAGAAATACCATGGTGCGGTGATCGAACACGTTGGCCATGAACATACGCGAGTATTTAAAGAATCAGCTGAATTAGGCCAGGAGCTAATCAAACTAGAAGATAAACTTATTGATAGTCGTGTCCAGGCAAAAGTAGCCATCGTTTTTGATTGGGAGAATCGTTGGGCCATACAGCTATCAAGTGGACCATCTGTTGCGTTAGATTATGTGAAAGAAGTGCATAAGTATTATGATGCCTTTTATCAAAACAATATTGCGGTAGACATGATCAGTGTCGAAGAAGATCTCGGTCAATATGACATCGTAATTGCACCTGTTTTGTATATGGTGAAAGAAGGACATGCAGATCGCTTAAAACAATTTGTGAAAAATGGCGGTACTTTTGTCACCACTTTCTTTAGCGGAATTGTCAATGAAAATGATCTGGTAACGTTGGGTGGATATCCAGGCGAATTACGAGACTTAGTAGGTATATGGGCAGAAGAAATTGATGCATTAGAGCCGTCACATTACAATGAAATTGTTTTCGAACGATCATTCGGTAAATTAAGCGACACCTATAAATGTAATATTCTTTTTGATTTAATTCATGCCGAAACGGCAGAAGTACTTGCCACATATGGAGCTGACTTCTATCAGGGTATGCCTGTACTGACTAGAAATAAGTATGGGGGGGAAGGGGGGAAGCTTATTATGTTGCTTCAAGTCCAGATCAGGCCTTTGTGCAGGATTTTGTAGATACCATTAGTGAAATAAAAAATCTTCATGGGGAATTAACATCCGCTAAAGGCGTGGAAGTTATTGCTAGAGAAAAACACGGAGAAAAAATACTTTTTGTTATGAATCATAATGCAGAAACAGCAACCTTTGATACTGGAGATTTGACGCTGGAAGATCAATTGACAGGTGAAACATATAATGGTTCGGTTGTAATACAAGCGAGAGGTGTATTGATACTAAAATAATAAAAGGTTTTTCTTTGCGGAGAGGAGTTTACACATGATACGAACGTTTGATCAGCATACGATTCGCCAAATAAAGGAATTATCTGGTTTATGGGAATTCCAGCCGATCAAAAAAGTACAGCCATTACCTGAAGAATATAACTATCAACTACCCGTACCCAGTTGTTGGGAGATGCATCCAGACTTTTTGACATACAGAGGATTAGCTGCCTTTCGAAAAAAAGTAAATATCGACCAAGCAGGTACGATTCAGTTGGAATTCAAAGGTGTCAGTCATACCGCTATCGTGTACTTTGATGGAGTAGAAAAAACGACACATTATAATGCATATACTCCATTTAAAGTAGTGATTCCTAATGTTAGTAAAGGAGAACATGAGGTTGTTGTAGTAGTGGATAATCGTTTCATAGAAAACTCATCCTTGCATATTCCTAATGATTATTACACATATGGTGGCATTATTCGACCTGTTGTACTTGAAGAAGTGTCAGAGGTTTTTATTAATCGAATCGAATGTATTCCAATTAAAGAACAGGATCAATGGTTCTTAGATGTGAGCGTTTGGATTCAAAATATTTCTGCCTATCAAAGGAAAGTGCTAGTAAAAGGCTCAGTAGCTAGTCGAACCTTTGACATGGATTCTGTGCAAGTGGATCCAACTCGCGAAGTTATATTGAAAAGCAGAATTTTTATTGAAAATGTAGTGGAATGGACTCCCAGTCAGCCAACACTCTATCATGTGACAATACAATTAGTTGAAGCAGATAATGATGATATGATCGATGATCAAGTGGAACGAGTTGGTTTTCGTACAATCACAACAGAAAATGAAGCCATTCAACTTAATGGGGGGGAGAAAGTCCTTATTAAAGGATTTAATCGACATGAAGATCACCCGACAGTTGGAGCGTCGATACCCTTTTCATTAATAGTGAAGGATTTAGAATTAATAAGGGATATGGGTGGCAATGCTATCCGTACCAGCCATTATCCTAATGATGAGTTATTTCTTGATTTGTGTGATGAAATGGGATTTCTTGTATGGGAAGAGAATCATGCACGTGGTTTAAGTTTAGAGCGTATGCAGCATCCTTTATTTCGTGAACAGTGTGAACAGGTTAATAAAGAAATGGTGGAAAACCATATCAATCACCCAAGTATTATTATGTGGGGAATATTGAATGAGTGTGCAAGTAATACCGAAGAGGGTAGAGAAATGTATAAAGAACAATTAGAGCAAATCCGAGCGATGGATCAGAGCCGTCCTTTAACATTTGCCAGTCATCAACGTGATAAAGAATTATGTTTTGACTTAGTAGATATTGTTTCATTTAATTTGTATCCCGGATGGTATACCGACGAGAATCCAAGTGAATTGGCAGATCAAGCAAGAAGATGGCAGATCAGCTAGGTGGCAAAGGGAAACCAATGATAATGAGTGAGTTTGGGGCGGACGGCTTATATGGCTACAGATCTCCCAATCAGGTAAAAGGTACGGAAGAAAGACAAGCTGAGATAATCGAAGAGAATTTAAAAGCATATGAGAGCAAGGAATATTTATCAGGCATGTTTATTTGGCAATTTTCAGACTGCCGTGTTACAGAAGAAAAATGGTTTAAAACACGTTCCGGAACGCTAAATAATAAAGGAATTGTCGATATGTACCGCCGTCCAAAATTGGCATATAACGTAGTGAAAAAGAGATGGAAGAGGAGCGAGAACGAATGAAATTTACAGATGGAAATTGGCTTGTAAGAGAAGGATATGTAATACATTTTCCAAAAATAATTCATGAAGTAGTAGAAATAGATGGTGCTGTTACCCTTTATGCACCTTGTAAATATTTGAATCATCGGGGTGATACACTGGACGGTCCATTGCTAACTATTAAAATATCGACACCGATCGATGATGTGTTACGGATACAAACATGGCATTTTAAAGGGGGGAAAAGAAAAATATCCAAACTTTGAAGTGCTTGATGAATCAAAGTCTATTCATTTGGAAGAGTCAAATGATAGCATAAGCTTTGCGACTGGGGGGGAACTGCAGCTTACAATTTCTAAAAGTGATTTTTCTTTATCATTTGAAAATGCTGCTGGACTGTTAACGAAGGCAGATGGTAAAGGAATGGCATGGATTGAGGGGCCAGAAGATAAAACATATATGCGTGGGCAGCTTCGCTTAGGAGTTGGGGAGCACCTATATGGACTTGGAGAACGTTTCACTCCATTTGTGAAAAATGGTCAATCCGTCGATATTTGGAATAGAGACGGTGGAACCAGCTCAGAACAATCGTACAAAAATATTCCCTTTTATTTAAGTAGTAAAGGTTATGGAATCTTTGTGAATCATCCTGAAGAAGTAAGCTTTGAATTAGGATCTGAAACCGTATCACGGTCTCAATTTAGTGTCGAAGGGGAATATTTAGATTATTATTTTATTAATGGTCCAACACCGAAGAAGGTTGTTAGTCGCTATACCGAACTAACAGGTAAGCCGGCATTACCACCAGCATGGTCCTTTGGCTTATGGTTATCGACTTCTTTTACAACAAAATATAATGAAGAAACAGTAACCCATTTTGTTGATGGCATGGCTGAAAGGGGGGGCATTCCATTAAGTGTTTTCCATTTTGATTGTTTCTGGATGAAGGAATTTGAATGGAGTAATTTTATTTGGGATCGTCGTAACTTTCCTGATCCAGAGGCAATGTTAAAACGCTTAAAGAATAAAGGTTTAAAAATATGTGTTTGGATTAACCCGTATATAGCTCAAAAGTCTCCATTATTTGATGAAGGAATGGAAAAAGGCTACTTGATTAAAAAGTCTAATGGAGATGTATGGCAATGGGATCGTTGGCAAGCTGGAATGGGCATTGTTGATTTTACCAATCCAGACGCATGCAAATGGTTCCAAGCCAAATTAAAAGTTTTACTCGATATGGGTGTGGATGCGTTTAAGACAGACTTTGGTGAACGTATTCCAACAGATGTTGTTTACTTTGATGGATCGAACCCGGATAAAATGCATAATTATTATGCATATAAATATAATGAAGTGGTGTTTGATTTATTAAAAGAAGAACAAGGTGAAAACGAAGCAATTGTGTTTGCTCGTTCTGCGACAACAGGCGGTCAGAAATTCCCAGTCCACTGGGGGGGTGGTGATTGTGACTCGACGTATGAAGCGATGGCGGAGAGCCTGCGTGGAGGATTATCATTAACAACTTCAGGCTTTGGTTATTGGAGTCATGATATTGGTGGTTTTGAAAACACGGCAACACCAGATGTGTTCAAGCGTTGGACAGCATTTGGTTTACTTTCCAGTCATAGTCGTTTTCATGGCAGTTCCTCTTATCGCGTGCCATGGAATTTTGATGAGGAAGCAGTCGAAGTGGCCAAGCACTTTACAAAGCTTAAGAATAGCTTGATGCCATATCTATACGGCCAAGCAGTCGAAAATAATCAATCAGGTGTACCTGTTATGCGTGCCATGTTATTAGAATTTCCAGAGGATTCCTTGTGTGAAACATTAGATCGTCAGTATATGTTAGGGGGGGATTCCATTTTAGTAGCACCCATTTTTAATGAGGAAAGTTTAGGATCTTTCTATCTGCCACAGGGTA
This sequence comes from Gracilibacillus boraciitolerans JCM 21714, assembly GCF_000521485.1. Lineage (GTDB taxonomy): Bacteria > Bacillota > Bacilli > Bacillales > Amphibacillaceae > Gracilibacillus > Gracilibacillus boraciitolerans. The sequence continues at coordinate 125,455 of NZ_BAVS01000002.1, forward strand.
GATGGACACATCTTCTAACAGGTGAGGTTGTAGAAGGTGGTAAATGGATCAAAGAGAAATATGATTATTTCAGTCTGCCACTTTTTGTTCGTTCTAATACTATTCTGCCGATGGGTACGAGAGAGGATAATCCAGTATATGATTATGCGGATGGGTAATCTTTAAAATTTATAGTCTTGATAATAATCAAAAGGTAACAAAAAGCATTGTTAATGCTAAAGGTGAGGCAATCGGCGCTGTAATGGCGATTCGCCAAGGGCAAACGATAAATGTTACGACATCAGGATTAGATAAACCTTATCATGTAGAAGTAGTGGGACATAAAAAAGTTTCAGCAAAAGCTGGTGAGGAAACACTGTTAATCAATTTGTAAAACAATGGTGACCAAGTAAGAGCCTGGTCACCTTTTTCAATAATTAATAGGAACTAACGTGTTTGATCGCTTGTTCTTATCATTAGCTAGATAGTTTTTTAGTCTGCAAAATTGCATTGAAAAAAGGGTTGAGTGCATAGAAAGAGGTAGATAGTTTGCATAAGTTCAGCAAAAAGCAGTAGAAATGCATAGAAAGGGAAGCTTAGTCTGCATAAGTTCAGCAAGAAGTAGTAGATATGAAAAGAAACTGCTTAATAGTCTGCAAAGGATGAAAATCATAAAAGAAATAAAACTAGTAAACTAAATCCATATAGAATTTTTCGTAGAATTCCGCTACTATAGTAAATAGGGAGGGTGGAAAAAGATGAAATTAAAAAAAGAACAAAAATTATTATTTATTGGAGATTCTGTAACAGATTGTGAGCGCTTAAAACCAGATGGAGAAGGATTGTTTCAGGCCTTAGGAAATGGATACGTATCATTCGTGGATGCTTTTTTACAATCTTCATACCCTGCGCTTGGAATACGGGTTGTCAATAAAGGAATATCAGGTGATACTGTAAGGGATTTAAAAGCAAGATGGCAAGAAGATGTGATGGAACAAAAACCTGAATGGCTAGTGATTATGATCGGTATTAATGATGTGTGGCGTCAATTTGATTCACCTTTTATATCTGATCATCACGTTTATATCGAGGAATATCAAAAAACGCTAGATGAATTAGTGACACAGACAAAAGAAATAGTAGGAAATATTGTCTTAATGACACCATATTTTATTGAACCTAATTCGGAAGACGCCATGCGAGCAAAAATGGATGCGTATGGACAAGTTGTCAGTCAAGTAGCGAAGAAGCATGAAACGATGTTTATCGATACGCAACAAGCCTTCAACAAAATATTGGAAAATCTTTATCCAGCTACCATCGCTTGGGATCGAGTCCACCCCCAATGCAACAGGACATATCGTGCTGGCAAAAGCATTTTTAAATAAAATCGAATTTGATTGGGAGAAATAATTGGATTATATACGTTGATGAAGCCAAACCATTAAATGATCAATCGCTTTATCTCTATAGTGCGCATGCCACGGATGATGAAAGCCATCATTAAAAGATAATAAGTTTTTATCATCTATGGCAATGCTATCTAAAAATAATTGAATGGATGGAGGATGTACGATTGGATCTTTGTGATCATATACGCAAAATAGTGGGAAACTGAACCGGTATGCTTCACTTAGTGCTTGTATTCCGTTTCTCATTAACTCTGTTAACCAACGAGCAGTATATTGAGCGGTGATTAGCGGGTCTTTTTGTAATGCCCGTTCTTTTGGTAAATAAGGTTCTAGAATTTGAAACTTATCTGCCAGTCGTTTCCATTTAGTCGGTTGAACCGATAAACCAGGAGAAAAGCGTGAAACGGCAGATAGTATTTGTTTCACCATAAACGGTAATTGCACACGAAGTTTAAAGGCTGGCGATGAAACAATAATTCCATTCGTCTGAAGCGCATATTCTTGCACATAACGAATAACAATTAAACCTCCTAAGCTGTGACCAAACAAAAATATCGGAACATCAGGATATATAGAACACACTTGCTGGATAAGTAAATGAAGATCGTCTAGGTATTCATTAAATGTATGAACATGCCCTCTGGAACCACCAGAATTTCCAAACCCTCTTAGATCTGGTGAAATCACAATCATTTGTTGACTCATACAATAGTTACTGATGTGTGTGTATCTGCCAGAGTGTTCACCAGCTCCATGGATTAAGATAATAATTGCTTTTGGACGCTCAGGGATCCAGCTTCGATAAAAAAGTTTTACTTTGTCAATTGCAATATAATAATTAGTTGTATCCATGATAACCTCCAAAAGTTTTTGAAACCCTATTCGCTGAAAAAAGATAAATTATCAAAGAGTTCAGCATGATTAAAATAATGTCATGACACCATATAGTATCACCGATATTAATACAGCAATTAATGCAGGTCCTAACTTATATTTTGCATATGTAATTACATCTAACCCGAGAATATTAGCGATCGTATTGGTATTGTCACTTAGTGGTGAAGCAAACGATCCAAACGAGCCACTGGCAAAAACAGCGCCAATCACAAGAGGAAGTGATGCATCTGTTGCCTGTGCTAATGAAAAACCAAGAGGCATTAAAATTCCCCCCCATGTGCCCCCCCATGAAGACCCGATAAAATAAGAAACAAATGCACCAATTAAAAACATCACAGGTGGAATAAGCGAATGTGGTATCCAGTCGACATTATTTGTAACAAAGGTGGAGAATCCTAATTGATCTGTGACAGAGGATAAAGCCCAAACGATAGCCAGTAATAGAATAACGGACATTAAATTATTGCCAGCTTCAATAAACTCATGAATCATATTCTTCAAGGAGTGCCTTTGAATGATTTGCATGAGAAAAGAAACGAGTACAGTAATAAATAATGCAACCACCATTGCTTGTAAGACATCTGCTTCAATAAAAGCTGCTGGAAAAGAATAACCTTGTCTGAATCCATCAAACCAAGTGAGAAATAATGTTAATGAAATAACTAAGAATACAGGGATGATTAAATTCCATGGATTTGCGGGAAGCTCTTGACTCTGATCATCTTTTGTAATGGTTATCTTATCAGGATCCCGTTCATCTTCATGAATATCCGCTTTGTTGTGACGAAAAAATACAAACAATGTACCAACGATGATCATGGTAATAGCAAAAAAGTTAAAAGGAATACTTCTGATAAAAATAGAATAAGGATCCTCATTCAATCCGTGATTTTGTATACCCATTTCAATAATAGAAACCATGTAACCTACGGATGCTGTAGCAATGGGGATGAGCACGATCACAGGTTGCGTACTTGTTTCAATCATAAAGGCTAATTCTTTTCGTGTCATGTTTATTTTTGTTAATAATGCCTTCATAATTGGGGGGCAATGGTAACAATCCGAAAGCTCGGTGCACTAAAAGTACCTAAAGTTGATAACCATGTAAGAATAATTGCCTCTTTTTTACTGTTTACTTTTTCAGAGGTAAGCTCCACAAAACCCTTAATTCCACCAGAAGCTTTCATAATTCCGACTAATCCGGAAAACATATATAAGAAAATGATAATTTTTAAATTGTTAATATCGGTTAAACTATCGACTATATACTGGATGGATAATTCCATTCCGCCTAATATCGTCGGTTTCATAATATAGGCACCAATAATTAAACCAAGTATCAATCCGGGGAAAACCTGCTTCGTCCACATTGCTATAATTATTACAACTAAAAATGGGACTAATGCAATCCAAGTACCTTCCATATTGAACCTTCTTCCATTTGTAACATTAAGCAGCTTTAAGTTCTTTCACTGAACCTTCACAAATAGAAGGTATCCTTTCATAGCATGGTTGAAAGACAGGAAAATATTCTCGAATCTAACAATTTGCATTAAAATATAGTATAATGAATATAGAATGGAGGCTCCAAATGAATAAAAATCGACAAAATGCAAACATGGAAGAGTACAAGGTGAAAGAACAGGCAGAACTGCTTCCTTTCTTACTAGAAACTTTCTCTGATCGTAGCAGAAATGCTGTCAAATCAATTTTAACTCGTGGACAAGTGTACGTTAATAATCAAGAAGTAACGCAGCACAATTACAAATTGGAACCAGGTTATACGGTTACTATTCAGAAGAATAAAGCCGCAAAAGCAGCCAATTTTGAAAAAATGAAGATTTTATATGAAGATGATGCCATTATTGTCATTGAAAAAGACTCTGGTCTTCTAACAGTGGCGACAGAACAAGAAAAATCGCTTACTGCTTATAAGCAATTAATGGATTATGTTCAGAAAATTAATCCTAAAAACAGAATTTTCGTTGTGCATCGTTTAGATCGGGAGACTTCTGGAGTGATGTTATTTGCAAAAAGTGAAGAAATAAAACATACGTTACAAACAGGATGGAAAGAGATGGTTAAAGAAAGATCATATGTGGCGTTGGTAGAAGGAATTGTTACGAAACATGAGGATACCATTACTTCGTGGTTGAAGGAAACAAAGACGTTTAAAGTGTATTCCAGTCAAAAACAGGATGATGGAAAAAAGGCGGTTACACATTATAAGGTGATTAAAGCAAGTAATAATCTATCACTATTGTCGGTATATCTAGAAACAGGGAGAAAAAATCAAATTCGTGTTCATATGTCTGATATTGGTCATCCCGTAGTTGGGGGGGATAAAAAATATGGCGCGAAGGGAAATGCGATTGGACGTTTTGGTCTGCATGCTATCGTATTAGCGATTAACCATCCTGTGACAGGCGAACTGCTTCGGTTTAAGTCGAATATACCAACAGAGTTTTTGAAAAAAAGACAATTTTAACTGCTAAAAATCGACATTCAAAAGCGATGTCGATTTTTTATGATATATAATAAAGGACTATCAAGGTGTTTTGCTATGAGAAAAACCCGTGGAAAGGGAAGCGGACAAGCCGTAGCAGCGTACAGTCAAGTCATAATTACCTCATCAGTTAGTGCGTATAATCTTCCTTTTGTGCACTAACTTTATTTTTTCAATTGATAAGTTACGTAATTTTCTAAAAGAATTAAAACGTAAATATTTTCTATCTGTGTAAAATAAGCTATAATGAAAGATAAGATTAAAACGTTTTCATTTTTATGGTTAAATTTTTAGAAGGAGTTGCGTATATGAATAAGCTTGATCAATTATTTGAACAATTTTATGATAATGCATTGGAAGAAACCGTTAAAGCAGTGGGACCTATTGAAAGAAAGTTAACGCTTAAGAGCGGTCTGCTTGAATTATTAGGTGATTTTACATACTTGGATGAAACGCGAGTTCCATTTCAAATTAATCTTATTGAAACAAAAGAATTTCCAGATTATAAACGAGAGTTATTTAGTCTATCTTTAACAAAACTTATTGAGATAAAGATGTATGTGTTAACACCAAAAACAAACAAAAAAATATTTCCTTCTGTCTTAGCCCTTCATGGTCACGGTTTTGGTGTGAAAGAAGCAGTCGGATTAACAGAAACTGGAGAACAAGCGCAAGTTGCAGGTATTCATAATCAATTCGCGGTACATTTAGTGAAAAAAGGCTTAAAGGTTTTTGCACCGGAAGTTATCGGATTTGGTGATCGCCGTTTAACTAGGGATATCGAACAAGATAATATCAATTCCTGTGAAGCAATGGCAACAAACCTTTTAATGGAAGGAAAAACACTAGCAGGTTTACGAATTTGGGAAGCACGCAGAGTATTAGACTTTATCGAACAAAGTTCAGAAACTGATGATCAAAAAATTGCGATGATGGGTTTTTCGGGAGGAGCTTTAGTCACCGCTTATACCGCGGCTCTTGATTTGCGAGTAAAAGCAACCGTTCTAACTGGGTTTACCAACACATTTAAAGGAAGTATAATGGCTAGGCATCATTGTATTGATAATTATATTCCAGGAATTTTAAACTTTGCAGAATTACCAGAGTGGATTTCACTTATTTCACCTAGAAGTCTTTTTATTGAGTCTGGTGAAAAAGATCTAATATTCCCTAATTCATATGTAAAAAAAGCAATTGCTGAAATTGCGGAATATTATGATAATCGACCAGAGAAATTCAGCTATGATATTTTTCCAGGTGCACACGAGATAAATGGTAGAAAAGCATATGACTGGCTAGTAAATCAAATTTCATAAAAGGAAAATTCGACTTTATCTTGCTGTCCCATGTGATGACATTATGGGATCTTCAGATTCGAAGTAATGAAAAATTTGTATAAAAGTAGTGTTTGCAATTCCGGTTTTCATTAATTGTGATATACTTTTTACTAGAGATAATTCGATCAGGGGGGGAGTATGTCACGATGAAACAATTATGGGCAACATTGAAAACGATGTCTTTTAAAGAAGCAGCCGATTATATTTGGGAATATTATAAATTGCATATTATTGGGACTATTCTTGGTGTAGCTTTTCTGGTATCGATATTAACGACTGCTTTTAGTGAAAAAGAAGAACTGTATGAATTAATGGTGGTTACGGAGATTCCTTATGATGTAACAGAAGAGTTTTCAAATCAACTAAACGAGCAATATTTTTCAGACTTTCGCGTTGCGACCGATAACATTATTTCGAATGGTGGTACCTTATCTGAACAATCGTATGAGCAGGTTCAGAAGTTGGTTGCTAGAATTGCTACCGGAATGATAGATGCCATGGTGACGGACAAAGTATTTGCTCAGGAATTGATGGAACAAGAGGGTTTATTAGAATTTAACAAAGTTATTGATGTGTCTTTATTGGAAGAACATGGAGTAGAATTATATCAATTTGGATCGGAAAATGTATATGGAATTAGCACAAATCAATTAGATGTTTTTAATGATAACGAGGCTTTTCAGGATCGTATATTGATCATTCCTGCCAGTTCCAAAAACTTAGATAAAACAACGATATTTCTAGAAGCATTATTAGAATCCTAACAAAGAATCGACAAGTAGATGTTTCGACTGCTTGTCGATTTCTTGTAAATTTAAAAAGAAACAATATTCTAACAAGAATAGTGAACGTTTACCAGCGATGAACTAGAGGAATTAATTATACTAATTTTAGTTTTGATTACATCAAGCAATCCTTATCATTTAAGTAATTTGGGAAGGAGAATATAGATGAAGTTAGGTATTTGTTCTGTAACGTTTCGTGACAAAAATCCTCAGCAAATAATCGATTTGGTTCTGGAGGCAGAATTGGACGGGATTGAGTGGGGAGGAGATATTCATGTGCCACCAGGAGAGGCCCAACTGGCAGAGGAAGTAGCTGATTTAACAAGATCTCGTGGACTTGAAGTCAGTTCATATGGTTCTTATTACAGATTAGCAGATCATGAAGGTAATGAGTACGACTTTACCACCATCCTGGATACTGCTAAGAAACTAGGAGCACCTGCTATCCGCGTATGGGCTGGCAGCAAAGGAAGCAAGGTAGTAAATAAAAATGAGCGTATTAAGTTAATAGAGGATGCAAAAAGGATCGCTGATTTAGCTGAAGAAGAAGGAATCAGTGTACATCTTGAATATCATGATCACACACTAACGGATACGAAAGAAAGCGCTCGGAAGTTACTCGAAGAGATAGCACATAAAAATGTTTACATCTATTGGCAACCGCCTAATCATATTTCTGTCAAAGAAAGAATTGCCAGTATTAAAGCATTAAAACCGTGGATTTCTAATACCCATATCTTTCACTGGCATTCATTTGATAATCGTATGGAGTTAGCAACTGGTGCGAAAGAGTGGCAGCAATACCTGGAAACAATTGAAGAAGATGGACAGGAAAGATATGTTCTAATGGAATTTGTTAAGAATGATGATGAACGGCAATTTTTAAAGGATGCAAGAACACTACATGAATTAAAAGCAATCGTAGAAACAACCTGATCCCGTTCGATTAGGTTGTTTCTCTTTTTACTATAGAAGTTTCGAGAAATACTTTTTTGCATATTTGACGATCATCACGTAAACGTTCCATCATTAAATTGACTGCTGTTTTACCCATTAATTCCTTTTCAATACGAATGCTTGTTAACGAAGGATAAACATATTTGGAAATGCTAATATCGTTTATACCTATTAAGCTCACCTGTTCAGGTACTGCTATCTTCGCTTCATTTAAAGCTTTTAAAGCACCAATAGCTAAAGGATCATTGGCAGCGATAAAACCAATATTATCTGGAGATTCTCTTGACAACAACTTTTTCATTAATTGATAGCCGCTATCTACATTAAAATGATCTAGTAAAATAAGATCTTCATTTAATACCTTTTTTACTTTGGCATACTGTCGAAAATAATATTCCCGGATATCCTCTGTTGGCGGAATGGATCCCTGGAGTGTTTCTTTGCCCCCCCAATAAAACCAATTTTTGTTATATTTTTCTCTGTTAAATGATCAATTGCATCAACAAGTACCTGTTGAAAATCAGTCAAAACCGCATCACAACCCTGATGCTCAAAATCAGAATCTACTAAGACAATATGATCGCTAATAGCCTTAAATTGTTTTACTTGTGTTTTACTAAAACGACCTACTGCGATAATCCCATCGATGCTGCTGGGAATTTCTTTGAGATCGTTTACCGTATATTTTAATAATTGTAAATGAACTTCTTTCGCCTCATCCTCAATCCCATGACGAATTCCCATATAATATAGGTCTGTTAATTCCTCAGACTCTGTTACCCAGTGTACAAATGCGATTCTGCGAGTTAATTTTTTGCGTGTACTCTTTTTTTGATAGGACATAGATTCCGCTATTTCAAAAATTCTTTTCTTTGTTGTTTCTCCAACAGAAAGGGTCGAATCATAGTTTAATACGCGCGAAACAGTGGCGATTGAGACACCAGCTTTCTGTGCAATATCTTTGATTGTTGCCATTTATTTCACCATCCTGTAAGTAAAATAAGTAAAATTTAACTTGATTATTTTTACTATTTAAATTATTATACTACATAAGTGGCAATAATACGAAAAAGGTACTATTTTTGAATATATAATAGGAGGTATCATATTGATGTTTAATAAAACAAAACTGACTTACACACCACCAGAAAATGGCTACCCAGAGTGGAATAATAATCCTGAGATATTTCAATTGAACCGTATGCCACAACATGCCTTAGCGATTCCGTTCCAGGATCACGACCAAGCCTTGAACTACCACAATGAGAAGTCACCATTTTATAAAGATTTAAACGGGAAATGGAAATTCTATTTTTCTGAAAATCCGGATCAGCGAATAAAGGATTTTTACCAGCATGATTATGATGTTTCTAAATGGGATAATATTAAGGTTCCTGCACATTGGCAATTAGAGGGATATGATTATCCGCAATATGTTAACACAAGATACCCGTGGATTGAACATGAAGACATACAAGCACCATTCGCACCAACGAATTATAATCCTGTTGGGCAATATGTGACATCCTTTGAACTAGAGGATACTTGGAAGGAAAAACCTGTTATTTTACATTTTGCAGGAGTGGAAGCTGCTTTTTATGTATGGCTGAATGGAGAATTAGTGGGGGGGTATAGTGAAGATACCTTTACGCCAGCTGAATTCAATCTAACACCATATTTGCAGGATGGAAAGAACAAATTAGCGGTTGAAGTATATCGTTGGGCTGACGCCAGCTGGCTGGAAGATCAGGATTTTTGGAGAATGAGTGGGATTTTTCGTGATGTATATTTATATGCTATCCCTGAGCTTCACTTGTATGATCATCGAATTCGTACTTCTCTTGATGAAAGCTATCAGAATGCAACACTAGAGGTTCAGGCTTATGTACTTAACTATTTTAAACAATCCTTTCAAACAAGTAAATTAGAGATAGAATTGGTTTCGGCTGAGAACCAATCGGTGACGAAACAAACGATTGAATTAGATTTATATCAAAAAGAATCTGCTACGGTTACAATTACTACAAATATATCTGAACCACGTCAATGGAGTGCAGAGGATCCATACTTGTATACGGTGGTTTTCACATTGAAGGGAGAAGACGATCAAATCGTCGAAGTCTTCGCAACAAAAATTGGTTTCCGTCAATTCGAAATGATTGATAATATTATGCATATTAATGGCAAACGAATTATTTTTAAAGGGACTAATCGTCATGAATTTAGCGCAGATCATGGTCGTGCCGTTACGGAACAAGATATGATTGACGATATTGTACTAATGAAAAAATATAATATCAATGCCGTTCGTACCTCACACTATCCGAACCATCCAAAATGGTATGACCTATGTGATCAATACGGATTATATGTCATTGATGAAACGAACTTGGAAACACACGGAACATGGCGTTATGGTCAACAAACATTGGAGAATTCCTTACCAGGTAGTAAACCGGAGTGGACAGAAAACGTCCTTGATCGCTGTAAATCGATGTATGAACGAGACAAAAATCATCCATCCATTGTCATTTGGTCACTAGGCAATGAATCATTTGGTGGAGATAATTTCTTGAAAATGCATGATTTCTACAGGAGTGAAGATCCGACTCGACTTGTTCATTATGAGGGTATTTTCCATTACCGTCCGTCTGATCGTGCTTCAGATATGGAATCGACCATGTATCGCAGTCCACAGGAATTAGAATTTTATGCGAATCAACCAGGGGAGAAGAAGCCATATATATTATGTGAGTATTCTCATTCTATGGGTAATTCAACGGGGAATCTTCACAAATATACGGAGCTTTTTGATCGCTATCCAACATTACAAGGTGGGTTTATCTGGGATTGGAAAGATCAAGCATTGCGTCATCATACAGAAGAAGGAACAGAATTTTTAGCATATGGTGGAGATTTTGGGGGAATCACCGCATGATGGAAACTTTGCTGGTGATGGTCTAATTTTTGCAGATGGAACCGTATCACCGAAACTAATGGAAGTAAAAGCATGCTACCGTAATATTGATATTAAGGAATTAGATTTAAGTAAAGGTGAATTTAAAATAATCAATAAGCATCTTTTCCAATCTTTACATCAATACAAATTAGTATGGACGGTAGAAGAAGACGGAGATATATTGGAATCAGGTGTACAACTGTTAGAGGCAGCGGCTCAAACAGAACAATTGGTAACATTAGATTATCAAAAGGATAAATTTAACTCAGCGAAGGAACAAGTAATTACACTGCAAGTTGTCTATAAGAAGCAGCCATTCTGGCTAAGCCAGATCATGAAGTCTCATTTGAACAATTTTTCCTTCCTGCTGTTTCTGCAAAAAAAGTCACAGATGGTAAATTACAAGTAGAAGAACAGAATAATGCGTATGTTATAAAAGGTAATGATTTTAGTGTTTCGTTTAGTAAACATACGGGAGATCTGACGTCTTATCTTATTAACGAAACGGAATTAATGAAGAGTCCACTGGTGCCAAACTATTGGAGAGCGATGACGGACAATGATCGGGGGATCACATGTCAATGAAAAGAGTCAGGAATGGCGAAAAGCTAGTCTTGACCGCTCATTAATCAATCTTGATGTAAAAGATCATGGAAGTTATGCACTTGTGGACGTTTATTATCAGTTATTCACATCATCTGTATCGACAGCAGCTATTCGCTATAAAGTTCATGCTTCCCATCAAATCGAAGTGGAGCATTTGTTGCAGCCAGGCAACGGACTATCAGATATACCAGAAATTGGTATGAGGTTTGAATTGGACCAATCATTTGACCTGTTAACATGGTTTGGGAAAGGACCTCATGAAACTTATTGGGATCGTCAAAAAAGTGGGAAAGTTGCTATACATGAAGGAAAGGTAGCAGATCAATTGCAGCCATATTTAAGGCCACAAGAAAGCGGAAATAAATGTGGGGGGGTGCGTTGGATGGAGATCACAGATAAACAAGGAAATGGTATCAAAATATCCGGTGATCCTACAGTTGAAGTAAATGCACTGCCATTCACCCCATTTGAATTAGAAGAAGCGAGTCATCACTATAAATTACCGAAATCTGATAAAGTCTCTGTTAGAATTAACGGGTGGCAAATGGGTGTAGGTGGAGATGATAGCTGGGGACAACCGACACATCCAGAGTTCCGCATGTTTGCAAATCAGAATTATAGTTATCGATTTACGCTGGAAGGTCTAACTACCAAATGATTTTTTGATTAAGATCATTGGAGATGAAAAACCTCATGGGTGCTAACGCTGCTCCATTGTTATAACTTTGAAATTAATTACAATAAGGCGTATAATAGTAGTATAACCCATGAAAGGGAGTGCCGAATGGCTTATTTTAATAATCAAAAGGAACCTGTAGAGAATGTAGAAACAAATGTCTGGTCTTGTGTGAATGATGATTGTCAAGGATGGATGAGAGAAAATTATTCTTTTGAAAAAGAACCTACTTGCCCCCCCATTTGTCATTCCGAAATGAAAAAAGAAGTTCGAGTAATTCCAGAGATGAAATAGAAGTAAAATAAAAACTGCATTCCCCCCCTGATCAGGAGAAATGCAGTTTTTATTATTATCGTTCGCATGAATGATAAAGCGTAAGGGCAAGCGAAGTTGATGGCATTATTTTTCTGTCATAGTAAATTCAAGCAATCTTAATATAGATTATAATAACTTCAGAAACCGTTTTCCTTTATTCTTTAATTAAAGGTTATTTTTTTCTAAAAAAACACTTGATTTTGTAATCTTATAGTAATATACTGTAATAAGAAAACGGATACACAATGCTGCAGCATTAATATTTGTATCTTTTTTTTAGCAAGAAGGAAACCGATTTCTTATTTTTGATTTTGTTAGAATGATAGAACGCAATTTTGAAAGAGCTTCATTGGAGCTGTTAATGTCAATGACTGGTTTAGTAAGAGTTTTAAAATTTTTTAAAAATATGGGGGGTTAGTAGTGATGAAAAAGTGGTTAATGTTAATTATTTTTTCTTTAGTGGTCGTTTCTTTAGTTGCCTGCAGTGATGATAGTGAAAGTACAGGTAGCGATAATGGGGGGGGAGACGATAGTGAAAATACAACTAGTGATAATGGAGAAGACACTAGCAGTGACAGTGGCGAAAAGGTTGCCTTGGATTTCTGGATTTTCGGGAGCACAGGCTATGGTGAATTAGTGGATAAATATATGGAAGAAAATCCTAATGTTGAAATCACCATTAATGAAGGTGAAATGAATGACATGCATAACAACTTGTTTACTTCCATTTCAGCTGGAAGTGGCGCACCTGATATTGCGCAAATAGAAGTGAGTCAAATTGAAAAATTCTTAGGAGCTCAAGATCAATTTTATAATTTGAATGACTATGGTGCAAATGATGTTTCAGGAAATTTCTTGATTGGAAATGGGCACAGGCTCAAAATGTAGATGGATCCTTTCAAATAGGTTTGCCAACTGATATTGGCCCAACTACCATGTTCTATCGTATTGATGTTATGGAGGAAGCAGGACTTCCAACTGATCGTGAAGAAGTTGCAGCTGAAATTAACACATGGGATGCTTATTATGAAGCAGCTAAAACAATTAAAGCTGAAACAGGTAAACCGATTGCAGATACACCAAAGCTTGTATTTAATGCATTAAGAGACCAGCAAGAACTACAATATTTTAATGAAGACAATGAATTAATTATGGAAGATACAGTAAAAGAAGCGTATGACTATACAACTAAAATGATTGAGGAAAAGTTAATTGGTCAAAACGCACTTTGGACACCTGAATGGGGAACTGCAATGGCAGAAGGCAGCTATGCAACATTGCCAGGTGCACCAGGATGGATGGTTGCTAATGTAAAAGGAAATGCACCAGATGCATCAGGCTTATGGGACATTTCATCTATACCTGAAGGTGCGGGTAACTGGGGGGGAGGTTCTTTCTTAACTATTCCAGCAGAATCTGAACATCCAGAAGAAGCATATAAATTTATTTCATGGTTAACAGCACCTGAACAACAATTGAAATCATTTGAAATTGCAGGATTGTTCCCATCTACACCAGATGTATATGAAAATGAGGAATTTCTGGCGACTACGGATGAGTACTTTAACGGCGCTCCTACTGCAAAAATATTTGCAGAAGCTGCACAAGCTGTTAAAGAAGTATACATGGGTTCAAATTATGCCATTGTAGATACGGAGCTTGAAACAGCACTTACAAACGTCGCGGTGGATGGAGCTGATCCACAAGGTGAATGGGATGCAGCAATAGAGCGTATTAACTCACAGTTAGAAAGACAATAAGGATGATACTCAAACGGTTTATGGATTCTATTCATAAACGTTTGAAACCAATGAAAGGAGAGATTACCATGGCTCAAACAGATACAGCACTAAAGACCACTAAAAAATCATCCTTAAGCGAGAAACGGAAAGAAGCTCTTTCTGCATATTTATATATTTCACCCTTCTTTATCTTATTTGCTATTTTTGGACTATTTCCAATTTTATTTAGTTTTTATCTTGGCTTTCAAAAGTGGAATGGTCTTGGAGAAATGGAATTTGTAGGTCTACAAATTTTAAGTGGGTATTAACCGATGGAATATTCTGGACATCATTAACTAATACATTAATTATGTGGGTATTAGGCACCCTGCCGCAATTAATAATCGGTATCATTTTGGCATATGCGTTAAACTCCGCATTGATTAAGATGAAAAGTCTTTTCAGAGTATCGATATTTATGCCTTATGTTACATCCACTGTTGCGGTTGCGATTGTATTCGGAATCATGTTTAACAATCAGGATTTTGGTCTGTTTAATGTTATTCTGGGATGGTTTGGAATCGATACAATTAGCTGGGGAACCTCGTGGTGGGGGGTGTGAAAATTGCTATTTCTACTATGGTTTTTTGGCGCTGGGTTGGCTACAACACGATTATATATCTTGCTGGTCTTCAGGCGATACCAAATGAATTATATGAAGCAGCACAGATTGATGGGGCTACAGTACGCCAAAAGATACAGTATATTACAATACCGATGTTACGCCCAATTATTATATTAACTGTATTCACGTCAACAATTGGAGCATTGCAGTTATTTACTGAGCCTTTAATTTTTATTGGAAGATCGTATAGAGAAGAAGGAATTACAGTTGTTTTATACCTATATCGCGAAGCATTTACGAACTTGTCATTTGGTCCTGCTTCAGCAGCTGCGATTGTCTTGTTCATTATCATTATTATAATATCGTCAATTAACGTATTCTTTGCAAATCGGATTGGGCGATAAGGAGGGTTAGCAAATGAGTGAAAAAATAAAATCCAATAAGGTTTCCATTTCAAAGTTTTTTGTTTATGTACTGCTTGTTGTTGCTTCCTTTCTATCCATCTTTCCATTGTATTGGATGTTTGTGATGGCTACAAACCATAACAGTGTGATTAATAGTGTTCCACCTGCGTTTATTCCTGGGTCGGAACTGGTGACAAACTTTACAAATGTGATAAATACAATTGATTTTATGGGTGCAATTTTGAATTCATTAATTGTATCAATTGTTGTAACAATCGGTGTGTTATTTTTATGTTCTTTAGCAGGATTTGCTTTCGCTAAGTTTGATTTTAAAGGGAAAAATTTCTTGTTCGTGGCTATCCTTGTTACGATGATGATACCTCCACAACTCGGGTTAATTCCGCAATATTTCATCATAACTAAGTTAGATTGGCTGAATGATTTTAAGGCAATTATTGTACCAGGTCTAATTGATGCATTTGGAATATTTTGGATGAGACAATATATAAGCAGTAATATTCCGAATGAACTTGTTGAAGCAGCCAAAATCGATGGATGTACAAACTTTAGAGTATATTGGAATATTGCAGTTCCCGTTATTATACCGGCTTTTGCAACATTAGCCATTATTAAGTTTATGTACGTTTGGAATGATTTTCTTTGGCCGCTTGTTGTCTTACGCGAAGAGTCATCTTTTACGATTCAGGTGGCGTTACGTGGTTTGATTGATAATTATGTCCGTGATAATGGAATGATTTTATCTGGAACATTTTGGGCTACCGTACCATTGATTGTTATTTTTCTATTGTTAAATCGATTATTTATCCAAAGTTTAACAGAGGGTGCAGTAAAAAGTTAAAATTACTTTAATTATTTTTAAATAGAGGGATTAACATGAAGTTGACCATCAGGGATGTAGCAAAAATGGCAGGTGTATCACCTGGAACCGTTTCAAAAGTAATCAATAAAACCGGTAGTATTAGCCCGAAAACAATCAAAAAGGTCATGGATGTAGTGGAGCAAACGGGATATCAGCCTAGTTTTTCCGCAAAAGCATTGGCAACCAAAAAGTCCAATCTTATTGGCTTAATCTACGCTGGAGAAGTACATGTCGAATTTAGTCATCCTTTTTTTAATGAGGTAGTCAATGCATTTAAGAACGCAATTGGAAAACTAGGATATGATATTTTAGTATTTTCAAATAATAAGTTTAGTAAAGATAAAGAAGATTATATAGCTAGATGTAAACATTTTCAATTAGAAGGATGTGTTATTGTAGCAGGAGAACACTTGGAAGAAGCGGTTGCTGAATTAGATAATAGCAATATTCCTGCGTGGGAGTAGATATAAAACTAAGTGGACCAAGATCCAGCTATGTTTCTACAGATAATGATAAGGTTTCTGCTCAGGTAGTGGAATATCTTTATTTGAACTCTATTAAAGAAGTGGCGTTTATTGGCGGGCCTCAAGACTCTATTATTTCTAATATTCGTAAACAGGCTTTTACCCACTATATGAATCAGTTTGGGATGTTAATGAAAGAAGAGTGGATCCAATATGGGAATTACTTTGAAGATAGTGGCTATCAGGCAATGAATCGCATATTAGATTGCAGCCATTATCCGAAAGTTGTTTATGCTGCGTCTGACATGATGGCATTAGGTGCATTAAAAGCATTAAAGGAAAGAAAAATGCAGGTACCGGAAGATATCATGTTAGTCGGATGTGATGATATTGAAGCATGTCGGTATAGCGATCCTCCTTTGGCTACTGTAAAACAGGATAAAGAAAAAATGGGGGAAATTAGCCGCTTATTTGTTGCATGATTTAATCAATAAAAATGCCGAACCGTGTTTTATTCTAGTAGATCCAAAATTAGTAATTAGAGATTCCTGTTACATTACCAATGATATATCTGTGTCAACAGGAGGATGATACATTGAATAATTCTGAAAACATTTTCTTTCGAATACTTGATATTTTCGCCCACTTCGTATTGCTTAATGCTCTATGGATTATTTGCTGTGTCCCTATTGTAACTATTTTCCCTTCTACAACGGCTTTGTTTGGAGTTGTTCGCAAATGGCATACAGATGGTCATGATGTCGGTTGTATACGACTGTTTTTTTCACTGTTTAGAGAAAATTTTTAAAAAAGCTTCCTCATTGAGATACTATGGTTGGTTTCGGGTTTCATTTTATATATTGATGGAACCATTCTTTTGAATGCTGACTTTAATGGAAAAATGCTTGTTTTTATTTTATTGATATTTACTAGCATTCTTTATCTGTTTATGACCATTTATGTGTTCTTTGTTTTGGTACAGTATGAGCTCTCGATTTTACAAACACTTAAGAATTCTCTGTTTTTATCTATCGGTTACTTTTTCCATACACTTGCATTTTTGACTTTGATAAGTGGAGCAATAATTTTAATCTTTTTTGCTCCATTTTTTCTAATAATAATTGGAAGTTTATTAGCGTTTATTATGTATTTTATTTTTCTTAAATTACCAAGCGAAATCCGAAAGAATCAAAATGGAATGTACCATCATAAATATTGAAAAATACATATAAAGTATAAAGTTGGATAGGCTGTCAGGTTATTTTCTTGACAGCCTATCTTATAAGCTAGGAAAGCATATAACCGTTGTTATTACAGCATTTTGATATCCGATTCCCGCTTGAAATGTGAAATTAATGCAGAGGTAGTTGACTGGTTATATTATTTATTATGAGAGTAATCGTGTGACACGCCCTCTAGTATAGGATACACTGCGAAAGCTTGCTTGAGCAGATGTTGACTTATGCCTTTTGGGTAAAAGCGAAGTGGGCAAGCCGTAGCGGGTGTTATATCTATTATCCATTTCAAAATTACTACTAAAAGGACCAGGCGGGCTTTCCTGGTTTTCTTATAGGACTTTTGATCAATTCAGCAGGTGAAATGTATGTTATTTCATGGGAGAAAAGAGGCAGAAATATGAATAGAAAATTTAATTCAGTTTTCAAAAAAATTAATATAAAAAATTTCATTTTTCGAAATTTGAGTATAGCTAAGAAATATGGACTTACATTAGGTTTGGTATTTATTTTATTTGGTCTTTCAACCGCCGTTGTGATGTTATTAATGAATAAAACGGAACAAGATATTGCTAATTTAGAAAATAGAGGAAATAACGCAATTGAAATAACCGAATTGGGATCCTTGATCCGATCAAAAGGAATACGTGTCGTTAGTTATGTTCAAGATGGCCTTCAACAATATATAGATGAGTATCAAACACAGCAAGAGGAGTTTGACCTGATAGTGGCAAAACTTGATGATCAAATAGAGATGTCAAAACAAAATCAGTTATTGGAACAGGTTATTGCAAATGATCAAGAAATAAACGATATATTTTTAAATAGTATCCTACAAGAAAAGTCTGCAGGTAATCAGACAAATGCTGAAAGTCTTGCTACACAAGTTAGAAATATACGACTGGAATCTCTTTTTTTATTAGAAGAGATTCGAAAAACGTTGAATGAGGAGCGTGCTGCGTCTGTTTCGCAAACAAAGGAAAATCAACAATTAACACGTGTTGTTTTACTTATCTCTATGGTAATTTCCGTTATTATCGGTGGACTCTTAGTTTTCTTTATTAGTCGGGTAATTTCTCGAAGTCTTAATCAGTTAGTAGACGTAAGTAATAGAATAGCAGAAGGAAATCTTGAAGTTGGAGCAATTAATTATGAGGGAACAGATGAAATTGGTCGACTAGCTGTTGCTATAAATACGATGAGCAATAATTTGAGAAAAATCATTTATCAAATTTCTAAAATTTCTGAAATTGTGAGTAGTAAAAGTAAAGCATTAACGCAATCTTCCTTTGAAGTAAAAACAGGTTCAGAACAAGTTTCTGTAACGATGCAGGAATTGTCGTCAGGTGCTGAAACGCAAGCTAATACTACGAGTGATCTTTCTTCTTCTATGGAATCATTTATGATGAACCTACAGAAAGTAAGTACAAGTGGGGAACAGATGAATACTTCTTCTAACGACGTACTTACTATAACAGAAAAAGGCGGACAACTTATGGAAGAATCGGCACTGCAAATGAACCTAATTGATCAAATTTTCGAGGAATCAGTTAAAAAAGTTCAAGGGTTAGATATCCAATCTCAAGAGATATCGAAGTTAATTTCCGTTATAAAAAATATCGCAGAGCAAACCAATTTATTAGCATTAAATGCCTCGATAGAAGCTGCTCGAGCAGGAGAACATGGACGCGGATTTGCTGTTGTTGCCGATGAGGTAAGAAAGCTAGCAGAACAAGTATCGACCTCTGTAACAGATATTACTAAAATTGTTGGAAGTATACAAGCAGAGTCTGCTCTGGTCACTCAATCATTACAAGGTGGTTATAAAGAAGTAGAAAAAGGAACAGAGCAAATGAAGTCAACCGGTGAAGCATTTTCAAAAATTAATCAGTCGATGAAGCAAATGGTTACGAATATTAAAGTTGTAACAGAAAATTTATCGATGATGTTAGCGAATAGTCAAGATATGAATGTAGCAGTTGAAGAAATTGCCGCTGTTTCAGAAGAAGCTGCTGCTGGCATTGAACAGTCATCGGCATCATCTCAACAGACTAACAGTTCAATGGAAGAGGTGGCGAATAATGCTGCAGAGCTTTCCAAAATTGCCACAGAATTAAACGCATTAGTTCGTCAGTTTAAGCATTAATTTTTCAAAAGAAACCATAGTTGGATAGAAAGTGGTGGCAGATGGTATGAAGCCAATACTTAAGGTACAGCATGTAGCGAAATCATTTGGTAAGGGAAATAAGGAAATTCAAGTTTTGCAAAATGTTAATCTGGCTATTAACGAATCCAGTTTAACGGCTTTAAAAGGTAGGTCTGGTTCAGGAAAAACAACATTATTAAATTTAATTGGGACGTTAGATAAGCCATCTGAAGGAAAAATCTATTTTCAGGATAACGAGATAAGTCAATATAGTGAAAAACAATCTTCAGAGTTAAGAAGGTTAAATTTCGGCATTATCTTTCAATCGTATGGTTTAATCCCTTTGCTGACGGTAGCGGAAAATATTGAATTTGGCCTTAGAATTACAGATGTGCCGAGAAAAGAATGGAAAAAGCGAATCGAGGAATCTATCGATCTGGTAGGACTTACTAAAAGAGTGAAACATCGGCCCTATGAACTATCAGGTGGCGAACAACAACGTGTAGCGATTGCGAGAGCTATTGCGCCGAAGCCGTCTTTGATATTGGCAGATGAGCCAACAGCAGAACTAGATTCTTATATGGCATTTCGTATGATACAAGTCTTTCAGGAACTCACCCAAAATGATAAAATAACGATTCTTATGACAACACATGACCCAGGAATCTTAGAAATGTTAGACGATGTTTATGCATTGGAGGCTGGGAAACTTGCAGACGATTATTAAAAAAACATAGGTAGATTGATTTATTCATTTGTGGTAGTGACCTTTTTATTATCTTTAACCGCTTGTTCTCTTTTGCCGAAGGAAGAACAAGTTCTTGCCCCTCCCTTAGTTGAGCCAGCTACAGTCGAATATGATGTAGCAGAAGTACAAAGTGGAGCCATTATAAAAAGATTAACAGGCACAGCGAATTTTATACCTGTAAGTAGTGAAAATTTATTTTACCAACAATCAGGTGGTCGTCTTGATATGATTCATGTTAGCGAATCGGATTCAGTAAAAAAAGGGGATACCTTGATTGAAATCGATAGTGGTAACATTAAAGACGATATTCAACAATTGGAAATTGATTTTCAGAAAGCAGACTTACGTGTGCAACAATTAGTCGAGCAAAAGTCTGATAAGTATTCGATTGAAATAGCAAAATTGGATAAGCAAGGATTAGGATTACGTCTGTCACAATTAAGAGAACAGTTAGCCGCATCTAAAATTGTTGCTCCAATGGACGGGATCGTGACATTTGTAACAGACAGGAAAATTGGTGAAACAGTGGAAGCATTCGAATCAATCGTTCGAGTGGCTGATACAACGAAATTACAACTTCTTTATTCAGCGATTAATACAGGTGTGTTAGATGAGATAGTGGTGGGAATGACTGTTAACGTTTCCATGGAAGGAAAGCAAATGCAAGGGGGGGAAGTGGTACAGACACCGGAGGATATTCCGGAAGATGTGGCTGCAACAGATTCAGACTTATATGACAGCTCGATTTTAATCCGTGTAGACTTGGAATCAACAGAAATCGAGGTAGGGCAAAATGCAGAAATCGAAGTAGTGATCGCTAAAAAGGAAGATACACTATTGATACCCAAGAACGGTTTAAGAACATCTGGTGCAAGAAATTATGTACAAATCTTAGTTGATAATACCAAAAGAGAGGTAGATATAGAAACAGGAATTATCTCGACAACACAGGTAGAAGTATTAAAAGGATTAGATGAAGGAGACAAAGTTATTTTGAAGTAGGGGGGGGTTAAGCAATGGCCATCATAAAAATAATTTTAAGAAAAATGCTGAATAACCGCTGGCTCACTATTAGCTTATTCCTCGGTTTGCTTATTACTGTATCACTCGTTTCTAGTATTCCGACCTATACTTCAAGCGTACTACAAAAATTACTAGTTGGAGAATTGGAAGATTACCAAGTGGAACAGCAAGCGTATCCAGGCGAATTTACTTATTCAGTGAATTTTTCGAAAGATGATGCTATCGATCGCTTAACCACCTTGGAAACCATCGAAGGTTTAACCGAGATTTAATCGACGATACAGAGCTACCAAAAGTAACCAATGTAACAATTTTAAGCACCTCACCACAACGAGTTCGACTTCAAGGCGAGTTGCAGGAAAAAAGCGCTCGTATCCTTTCGTTATCAAATATAGAAGAGCATATTACGATTACGGATGGTGAACTGCCAAGTGAAAGTAAAGTAGAAGATGTCTATGAAGCGTTAATACCAGAAAAATCTTTGTTAGACAGAGATATGGTAATAGGAAAAACACTAACAATAGGAGAAGGTGAATCTCAGTTTCAAGTAAAACCAGTTGGGACATTTATTGTCAAAGATACAAATGACCCATATTGGACGTTAGCACCGAACTCCTATAGTGAAGATTTTATCATTGCCGAAGCACTATTTAAAAACGATTTATTAGAGAGTAACGAAGCGTTATTAAAAACTGGAAAATTTATGACAGCTTTTGATTACAGAGCCTTTAAAAGTACAGACATACCAAAATTATTAAATCTTGAGCGACGAGTGAATGTCGAAATAAGTGAAATGATGGAAACCATTATTCTTGTTGATTTAAAAGCACAAGATATTTTGTCATCGTATCAACAAAAAGGCGCTCAGTTGAAAACGATGTTATGGTCCTTAAATGTACCGATTTTAGTTATGCTTGCCATCTATATATATATGGTTTCTCGTTTAATTGTTCGCAGACAGTTAAATGAAATGGCAGTATTAGCAAGCCGTGGCGCAAAAAGAACCCAAATTTTATTTATTTATTTTATTGAAATAGCTATTTTAGGACTACTTGCATTTGTTATAGGTCCATATATTGGATTGCAATTCACTAAATTATTAGGGGGCAACGAATGGATTTTTGGAGTTTGTTGATCGAACGGCACTTCCTATTAAAATCTTGCCTGAGTCCTATTTGTATGGATTACTGGCTGTGTTTGCAGCAATCTTGATGGTGATGATCCCAGTTTACATCGCATCCAATCAGAGTATTGTTCATCATAAACAAAATAATGAGAATATGGTCAGTAGCTTTAAATGGTATACACTACTCTTTGACTTATTATTAGTTGGTGTTGCAATATATGGCTTATTTTCATTTCAAAAGCGTCAGGAAGCATTAGCTACTCTAACACAAGGTAAAGATGTCAATATTGATCCGATTCTATTTTTTCTTCCTGCTTTATTTATTATCGGTCTTGGTCTATTTATTTTGAGAATATACCCTTTTGTTTTAAAAGTAATTTATCGTTTAGGAGAGAAGTTTTGGTCGATCTCACTATATTCCTCATTTCTGCAAGTAAGCCGATCTGCAAAGCAGTATCAATTTTTAATGCTGTTTTTAATCATGACAATAGGAATTGGGATGTACAGTACCAGTGCTGCACGAACAATCAATCATAATTTGGAAGAACAGATTCTTTATCAAAATGGTGCTGACATAACACTCGATGTTAGATGGAAGAGCAATCAAATCATGTCAGGATCTCAAGCGATGGTAAACGAGTCCATGCAAGAAGCTGAGGAAACAGCAGAGACGGAAGACTTTAAAGAAACGATTTATACGGAACCACCATTTGAACCGTTTGCGCAAGTAGAAGGTGTAGAGCAAGCAACGAAGGTATTTAAGAAGCAACCAGTAAAAGTAGAAGCTCAGGGAAACAGTTTATTTTCGACAGAACTTATAGGCATCGAACCAAAGAATTTCGGTCAAACGGCATGGTTCAAATCTTCGCTACTGCCACATCATTGGTATCATTATTTAAATTTACTTGCCAAAGAACCTAGTTCAGTATTGATTTCAAAATCTGTTTCTTCTTCTTTAGGAGTAAAAACAGGTGACTATCTAACAATTGGATGGGATGGCTCAGACACGGCAGAATTTGTCGTCTACGGTATTATCGAATATTGGCCTACTTTTAATCCGATAGCGAAAACAGAGGAGGATAACAATCCAACGTTAATTGTTGCTAATTTACCTTTTGTTCAAAATGCAATGGGCTTAGAACCTTATCAAGTCTGGCTGAAAACAGATCCGGGAAAAACAAGAAATAAGTTATATGAAACGATGAAACAAGCTGAACTTCCTGTAAAAAGTATAGAGGATGTTCAACCGAAATTAATTGAATTAAAAAACAGTGCCTTTTTATTAGGATTAAATGGAACATTGACTCTAGGGTTCCTCATTTCGCTAATCATTACATTTATCGGCTTTTTATTATATTGGATTTTAACGATTCAATCGCGTACACTACAATATGGAATTTACCGTGCTATGGGCATTTCGATTCGAAAATTAGTTGTGATGCTTGTTTGGGAGCAGATACTGACATCGGGTATTGCTTGTTTATTAGGAGTAGTTATTGGTGGAATAACAAGTAGACTGTTCGTGCCTTTTTTTCAATTGTCATTTGATTCACAAACGATTGTTCCACCATTTCAAGTGATGGTTGATCCAGATGACATGTGGAGAATTTATTTATTTGTTGGATTCATGTTAATTGTCGGTTTATCAATATTAGTTGTGTTATTGCGAAAAATTAAAATACATCAAGCTATAAAGTTAGGTGAGGATTAATATGATAACATGTGAAAATTTAATGAAAATCTATAAAATTGATGATGAAATGGAAGTGATGGCGTTACAAGGGCTTGATTTAGAAGTGGAAAAAGGAGAGATAATGGGAATTATCGGGAATAGTGGTAGTGGGAAATCCACATTATTAAATATGCTTGGTGGATTGGATCGGCCTACTGCTGGAAAATTAACCGTTGATGGTAAGGACTTGCTTCGTCTTTCTGAAAAAGATCTTGTTAAATATAAGCTTGAGACTGTCGGGTTTATTTGGCAAAATAATGCTAGAAATCTAATCCCTTATTTAAGCGCTGTTGAGAATGTCGAACTTCCAATGCTTTTAAAAGGACGCCATAAGCGAGAACGGGCAAAGAAATTATTAGAAATGGTCGGATTAAACCAGCAAATGAATAGTAAGCTTGATAAATTATCCGGTGGCGAGCAGCAGCGGGTAGCGATTGCAATATCATTAGCAAATAATCCTAGGCTGCTATTAGCGGATGAACCGACAGGAAGCGTCGATACAAAAACAGCGAATATTATCTTAGACCTTTTTCGAAAGCTTAATCGTGAACTAAATATTACGATCGTTATTGTGACACATGATACTCAGCTTATAAAAAAATGGATAGAGTGGTTTCGATTCGAGATGGGCAGACATCAAGTGAATTTTTAAGGCGTTCCTTTCATTCTTTTAGTCGGGTAGTTGATTTTGATATGATGGAATCAAAAGAGGATACACATGTTGAGTTAGCAGTGGTAGATAAAATTGGACGTATTCAACTCCCAAGAGAATATTTAGATTCGATTGGACTAACATCAGATTCTAATAAACTAGAAGTGATGTTTGAAGACGGGAAGATTGTCATTTTAAACCCTAAGGATAAACATGTTTAAGTATTTATAGTATTAAGTATTATCATTTGACAAAAGGGAACATCGAACGATAAAAATAGACTAGAAAAAAGTTTATATTCATCAAAAAAATAGAGGGATAATAATATGAAATTGACTATACGAGAGATTGCAAAAATGGCTGGGGTCTCACCTGGCACAGTTTCAAAGGTAATTAATCAGAAAGGAAGTATTGGTTCCGATACGATTCAAAAAGTAAAAAAAGTAATTGAAGATACAGGTTATCAACCTAGTTTTTCGGCTAAAGCATTGGCAACTAAGAAATCGAATATGATTGGTCTAATTTATGCAGGGGAAGTATATGTAGAATTCAACCATCCGTTCTTTAACCAAGTTATCAATGTGTTTAAAAATACGATAGGCCAGTTAGGTTATGATATTCTGGTTTTTTCTAATCAAGCTTTTAATATTGGTAAAGAAGATTATGTTGCCCGAGCAAAACATTATCAATTAGATGGCTGCTTAATTATCGCGGGGGGAAAATATTGAAGAAGCGATTAACCAACTAGATCAAAGTGATATTCCAACGGTTGCCGTCGATTTAGAATTATCCGGTGAACGATCGAGTTATGTAATGACAGATAACCAAAAGATCTCACGTCAAGTAGTAGAATATTTCTATTTGAACGGAATTCGCAAATTGGCGTTTATTGGCGGCCAGGAAAATTCGGTCATTTCTAATGTGCGTAAGGATTCATTTATTCAATCGATGAAAGATTTCGGAATGGACTTGCGTTATGAATGGATAAAGTATGGGAACTACTTTGAAGAAAGTGGTTATGAAAAAATGACAGAAATATTAAAAGAAGATGTAAAACCGGATGCTGTATACGCGGTATCAGACATGATGGCATTAGGGGCATTGAGGGCCATTAAAGAAGCAGGTTTATCTGTGCCAAGTGACATCAAAGTTGTTGGTTGTGATGATATTGAAGCATGTCGCTACAGTGAACCAAGCCTGGCAACTGTTAAGCAAGATCAGGTCAAGATTGGCAGATTGGCAGCAAATATGTTACATGATTTAATTAATGAAAGAAAAGTGCAAAAGTCAGTTTTAGTAGATCCTGAATTAATTATCAGAGACTCGGGTAAAATTTAAAACCTGCTTCCTATTGTTGAAAAAGAACGTTTAATATTTTAGAAACCGGCAATAATGTTAACAAATTATTCTAAAATATGAAATGTGAAGCAGGTGAAGATATGAATCACTATGAATCAATACTGTTCCGGATTTTGCATGTTTTTGCTTCTTTTTTAACTCTGCAGTTACTGTGGTTTTTTTTCTCTATGGGGATTATAACTGTGATTCCTGCAACACTTGCCATGTATGCCGTAATGGTTGAATGGTCAAAAAACGGAATTGACATAGGCATTTGGAAAAATTTCTTCCACTCTTTCAAACAATATTTTAGAAAGACGATGTTTTTAGGCGCAAATATAGCTATTATACTGATAATACTTGCTTTGAATGCGAATATTATCCCGTCTATAACTGCTTCTATGAACTTTTATATGCAAGTGATATGGTTATTTGCGGCAAGTGTTTTTCTGTTAGTATTGATTTCGATTTTACCTTTAATCGTAACTTCACATTTAAAGGGCTTAAAATTATGGAGAAATGCTTGGATTGCTTCGATTACCGTTTTACCAGAAGTATTGCTTGTTGGAATTATTGGTCTGTGCTTTGTTATTATATCCCTTTATTTACCTATGGCTATTGTGGCAGTTACAGGATTATTTGCATTTATCCATATTAATATTTGGAAAAGAGCAGTTAAAAAATTACCACAAGATTTCTTGGATCAATGCTTATTAAAATATCGTTATCGATAATAAATCTTCCTTAAGATCTTAAGAAGGTGCTTATAACATTGCAAGCAAAAATCCCTTTCAATGAATAAAAGGAAGATTATGTGCATTAACTTTTGAGGTAATTATGACTTGATTTTACTGTTTAACAAGCCGCTCCGGCTTGTCCGCTTCCCTTTCCACGGGTTTCTCCTCAGCTAACTTTGGCAAGCCAAAGTGGATCTTCGGATAAAAACTTCCCGTAGGAGTGAAAGCGGACGCCTGCGCTAATTAACTTGCTACAATTGACGTAAGTAGTAGAATTTCGACTTCTATATCTCTATTTTTAGTTATCATCTTTTAAAAACGTATAAAAAGATAATGGTTAAAACCGTTGTAGAGCAAATCAATAGCGAGGGCATCAGTCTCTCTTACCATAGAATGTTAATATAGAAAGGACCGGCAATGTTTCATGTCTTGGCCTAAACATTCCAAAATGTTAGCTCATGCATTTTTGTAGGACTATAATTAGCGAAGGTGCCCGCTTTCACTCCTGTGGGAACGTTTTCTCTGAAGATCCACTTTTTCAAGCGTTCTTTGCTTGGAAAAGTTAGCTGAAGGGAAAACCCCACGGAAAGGGAAGTGGGCAGCCGTAGCGGCTGTTTAGCAGTTAATACCATTTAAAATAACCACAGAAGTTACTACGCATTATCTTCCTTATGTGCAGCGGATTAATCATTGTTTTATCATTAATAATCATAACCACTTTATGTTGTACTACCAGAGTATTGATTGCTTAGCTGATTTTTATATTCCTTTGTCGTCATCCCTGTTATTTTTTTAAATATATGACAAAAGTAGTGGGAATCATTGTAACCAACTTGATATGCAATTTCATAGGTTTTATCATTTGTCACTTCTAACAATTCCTTCGCCTTTGCAATTCTTTTTTTTGTTAAAAAATTCTGTAATGGTTTGCTTCATTTCTTTACTGAAAATACTGCTGAGATAGGCAGCGCTTATATTTACTTCTGAAGCTATCTGCTGAAGCGATAAACTTGAGTCCTGATAACTTTCTGAAATTACTTGTTTTACCTGATGAATCACTTTCCCGTATTTGCTGGTATCTTTATCTAAAAAAAGAGGCTGTAACATTTTATTCATATAGTCAATCATTTGATCTTTTGTTTTTACTTGATGAATATCTGTTTCTGCATGATGGACTGTTTGGACAATATCCACATTATATTGCTCGGTTTCTTCCATATGATGTCGAATCGTAATCGTGAAATCCAGCAAAAAATAATAGATGAAAATATTGGATAATTTTTTTTTGTTCAATATAACCTCCGCGTATTGTGGAATAAATCGACTAATTTGCTCTCTATGACCAAACTTTAAAAATTGGATTAACTTTCTGCGATCAGCTGCTTTCATTAAATCCTGATGAATGACATCATTTTTTTGAAGAAAAACAGAAGAGGTATAGGCTTGGATTGCTCTGCTGTAACTGTATGCCTCAATGGCATTTTCATAAGACAGTGTTATATGCTCTGTGCGGGTTTCAATGGAGCCAATACCAAACAAAATAGGGGAGAGTTGCTCGCGAATTTTGGTAATTTGCTCGATTAACATATGCTCAGCATCATGTTTTAAAATTATCACCCATTTTGTATTCTTAATAAAATATAATGGTTGGTATTGCTCAAATAAGTGTAATAATTCCATTGTTTTATTGTTATTTTCAATGACAAACACTACATAATAGCTAGCCATTAGATCGACCTGTAGCGATTTTACCTGATATAAGATTTCTTCTGTCGATAAAGAGCCTTTGCATAAAAGTTCATAAAAATCTTCTTTTGTCTCCAATGGGGGGGTAAAAAAAACAGGTTTGCTATCCATTTCTATTTTGACCTTGCGTAAAATCATTAGTAAATCTTCACTACTAACAGGTTTCAAACAATATTCCTCTACCTGGAGTCTGATAGCCTGTTGTGCATACTCAAATTCATCATGACCACTTAGAATAATAATTTTAGTAGCTGGCATTTTTTCCTTAATGTTTTTGGACAAGGTTAAACCATCCATAAATGGCATTTTAATATCTGTAATTACAATGTCTGGTTGGTGTTTTTCGATAAGTGGTAATGCCATTTCGCCATCAGAAGCATCACCGCAGTATATAAATCCTTCTTTTTCCCATTCTATTTTTTGGGATATCCCTCTTCTTATGACCGCTTCATCATCGACCAGAAATATTTTTTTCATTTTCTCTGTTTCCCCCCCTAATTTTGGAATCGTAATCGTGACTCTGGTACCGGATCCCTTCCAGCTGTTAATCTTCAGACCATATTCTTTTCCATAATATAATTGTATGCGTTGCTGGACATTAATAAGGCCAAACCCATTTTTTGTTTCAGGTATGACCTCGCCGTTGATCAGATGGCTTCTTAATTTTTCTAATCGTATTTCATCCATGCCAATGCCATTATCGACTACTTCAAAGCGAATCCTGTCTTGCCCTTCAATTGTGCCATTAATCCGCAAAAAACCTTTGCCACGTTTGTTTTTAATACCGTGATAGATCGCGTTTTCAACGATGGGCTGTAATAATAATTTTAAAATGTGGTAGTTAAAAATATTGGAGTCAACTTGAACAGATACATCTAAAACATCTTCATATCTTGTTTTTTGAATATATAAATAACTATCAATATGAGCTATTTCATCCGCAATGGTAATCCAGTCTTTTCCTTTATTAAGTGAAATTCTGCTATATTGAGATAATGCTTTGGTCAGTTCAATAACAGATTGATGTTCCTTCGCTTCTGCAAGCCATATTATCGTGTCTAACGTGTTATATAAAAAATGGGGGGGATTAATCTGGGCTTGCATTGTGCGAAATTCAGCTGCTTTTAACTTTTTTTTCTTCATCAATACTAAGATCTAATAGAGATTTAATTTTAACAATCATCTGATTAAAACTATCTCCGAGTGTAGCGATTTCGTCTTCACCGACAGGATCGACTTTTGCTTCTAAATTACCTTGTGC
This sequence comes from Gracilibacillus boraciitolerans JCM 21714, assembly GCF_000521485.1. Taxonomy (GTDB): domain Bacteria; phylum Bacillota; class Bacilli; order Bacillales; family Amphibacillaceae; genus Gracilibacillus; species Gracilibacillus boraciitolerans. The sequence continues at coordinate 155,722 of NZ_BAVS01000002.1, forward strand.
GGCTTGTTTCATTTTATCTTTTAGAAGCCGAATGGGATGTATTAATCGATTCGATATAAATATATACAAACCGATGATAAAAATAATACTACAGAACACTGTTAAAACAATTAACGTGCGAATTTCATTACTGTCTTTGATGATCTCCCTTATAGGCGCCTGACCAATTACTTTCCAATTTGTCATTTTAGAAGTTCCATAAACATAAAATATCTCATTATTTATAAAGTAGCCCTGTTCTTTGTTACTTATTTTTTTGATATCGAGATAGGCTGATTCAACTAACAGACGATCTTCCTGTTGGAAAGATAGGTTATGAGTTGGTGATACAATGTAAAAGGAACCATTATCGGAATCGGTTAGCGCTGTGTCATCTAAAATCGAAATAATCGAGGAAGCATCAATTGTAATTTTTAACGTACCTATTACAGCTTCCGTGATATCCCGAACGATGGCATTAGTTATTTCTAATGTTGGAAAACCATTTTGATACGTTATGTTCATTTGCGAATCATTTGGATTCTTTGCAAAACTTTGGTAAGTTTTCTTATCATTCATAGATAGTTGTCGCTGGTAAACGCCACGTTTGTTACTAATGGACTTTCCATCAGGATCCATAATTTCTATATCAAATATGTGCTCACCTGAGAGGTAACTTTTTTATAAAAATCGAAAAGACTTAAAATTTCCCTTGCATCCTCATTGGTTACCTCTTCACGCAAAAGAAATTGGACCGTACTTTGCTGTTTGCCAATCTCATTAAAACGATAAATATCTTGAAATAGAACATCAATTTCCCGGGTTATTTGACTTGTTTTAATTTGGGCTAAACTATAAGCTCGTTCAGCCACGATGTTTGATGATTTACTGTAAGAAATAAAACCTATAAATACTAAAGGGAAAACAGTTAGAAGAACGAACATAACCAGCATTTTTGTACGTAAACTTTTATCTAGACACTTGAACCAGTTCCATTTCATGTTGTTGACCATCCTTCTTAAGAGGAGCTATTAGATTTGGAATTGCTTTAGTTGCTTTCGTAACTGATCTACATATGCGAGTTGTTTATCAGATGTTTCAGCAATTTCTTCTATTGTAGTCAATTGTTCTTCACCTAAACTCCCAATAATCTCCATGCTTTTGAAGCATTTTTTGATTTGTTCATTGCAATCGTCGATGTTTTTTTGTAATTGTTTCATTCCAGAAATCGAAGTCGTTATATACTCTAATGTAGCTGCGTTTAAACCTGCTTCTGCCTTTATTAATTGCTGCTGAAAAGCTAATTGCTCTGTTAATAATTGATTGCTTTGCTGTTGTAACCATTCTATTTGGAGATTTTGTTGTTGCAGGTCTTGGATGATGGATTGACTGGTTGATGTCATTTGTTCACCAGCAGCTAAATTTTCTTCCGTACTTTGGTGGATATGCTGTGAGGTCCGGATGATTTCATTACTTGTATGGTGCACCTGACTGATAATATGTTTTAAATAGGTTGTCATCACGTGGAAAGCATTATAAAGATCATCAATTTCATTCATTGCTTTTATAGGCTGGATTGGTTCTGATAAATTACCTTTCGCTATCTCTCTTGCGTGTCCTTGTAATAGATAAATTGGTTTTAATAAGTACTTGGATGCGATCCATATTAGCATAAAGTTAAGTATTACTAATACTAAATATACGATTATACTTATACGTATATCACGGCTGATTTTATCTTTAATCGCTTCTTTTTGTTTTTCGCTTTCCTGTAGTGTTTCTTGTAAAAGTAATTGTACATGCTCATTAATTAAACCTGAAGCAATTCCGATATACTCTTGTGTAATATATTTCTCTTCTGCAGATGCATTGGTTTTAATCTGTTTACCTAAGCGATCGATATACTCTGTTGTCGTTTCAATAATTGTTCTGACTTCTGTTATTTCTTTAGAAAATGGTTGAGCCATTTCTTTTGTTGCCACGGTGTTTAAGTTTTCTTCCATTTGCGAAAGAATTTGATATTGATCACCATCGCCGAAATATACTTTTCCATAAACAATATCACGTATTTCTTCTTCTAACTGATCCCTAAGCTCACCATGAATGGAGTTCGTTAAATGGATGGTTTCTGTCATCTCATTATATTGTTGAATGTAACTAATAAAGAAAAATAATTGAACGGATTGAATAAGACCAAACCAGATAAAAAGCAAGATAAAAACAAAAAGGAATTTTGAGCGAATCGGTAATTTTCGAAATTTTGCAAACGCATTCATTATGGATTGCCCCCTCACTACGCGAAATAAGTTACATAGATACGCTCACGTTGCATCTTTTATTTTAACTTATTAGGATAACTTTCTATAGTATATTTTAAATATTTTAAAAAATATTACAATTTTTGCTTAAAAAATTATACCTTTTTACTGATTTTAGATAAATAATTTAATTTTTTCTAAAAATAATCTATTTTAACATTAGTGAAAGCGTTTTAAAATAAAGGCATACCAAAATTATATTGGTAAAAAAAGGGGAGGTTAGGGTAATATGAAGAAATTTCTAACAAGGAAGGGAATATTGGTGCTATTACTATCTTTCATTTTATTTTTAGCTGCATGTGGTTCAACAGAAGAAACTACGAAGGAAGAGCCAGCAGCTGAGGATAACACGGAACAAACAGATGAGGGAAATGAAGAAGCAATAACTGAAGGCGAAACAGAAGAAGAAGGCAGTGGTGAAGCTGGTGATAAATTAGTAATTGGCTTTTCACAAGTAGGAGCAGAAAGTGAGTGGCGTACAGCTAACACAAAATCCATTCAAGATGCGATTAAAGAAGCTGGACATGAATTAAAATTCTCTGATGGCCAACAAAAACAAGAAAATCAAATTAAAGCTATACGTTCTTTTATTACACAAAAAGTAGATGCGATTGTCTTCTCACCAGTGGTCGAAACTGGTTTTGAAACAGTAATGCAGGAAGCGAAAGATGCTGGTATACCGATTTTCTTAGCAGATAGAGCGGTAGATGCGGAGGATGATTCGTTATGGGTTACATTCCTTGGTTCTGACTTTGTCGAAGAAGGCCGTAAAGCAGGTCAATGGCTGATAGATGAAATGGCAGACCAAGAAGGACCTATCAATATTGTGGAATTACAAGGTACTGTAGGCTCAGCACCAGCTATTGACCGTAAAGAAGGTTTTGAAGAAATCATCGGATCAGATGATAAATTCGAGATCATTAAATCACAAACAGGAGATTTCACAAGAGCTAAAGGGAAAGAAGTAATGGAAGCATTTTTGAAATCAGATGGGGGGGAAAACATTGATGTTTTATATGCACACAATGATGATATGGCAATCGGTGCGATTCAGGCAATCGAAGAATACGGCTTAAAGCCTGCTGAGGATATTACGATTATTGGTGTAGATGCGGTTAAAGGTGCATTTGAAGCAATGGCAGATGGAAAAATGAACGTAACAATAGAATGTAATCCGTTATTCGGTCCACAGTTAGTTGACTTAATCGAACAACATTTTGCCGGTGTAGAGTTAGAAAAACGAATTGCAGTAGAAGAAAGCATGTATACAATGGATCAAGCAGCAGAACTATTACCAACTCGTGAATACTAATTTAAAGAGATAAAGCATGGAGTAAGCCTAAAGCAATATGCTTTAGGCTTACTAAATTACATGCATAAAGGAGAGAAATGAATTGCCTGTAAAACAGCCACGATTGGTCATGAAGAATATTGTGAAAGAATTTCCGGGTGTGAAGGCATTATCAGATGTTCATTTATCACTCTATCCAGGTGAAGTTCATGCCTTGATGGGGGGGGAGAATGGAGCAGGTAAATCCACCTTAATCAAAGTGTTAACGGGTGTTTATTCCATCGATCAGGGTACCGTCATGATGGAAGGAAAATCTGTTCATATTAAAAGTCCACAAGAAGCACAGGCACATGGGATTAGTACAGTATATCAGGAAGTGAATTTATGTCCTAATCTTTCCGTGACAGAAAACATTTTTATCGGAAGGGAAATTAAGAAGAACGGTCGCTTAGCATGGAAGGAAATGCATAAGCGCGCGAAAGTGTTGCTAGAGAAGTTACAATTAAATATTGATGTTAACAAGTTATTATCTTCTTATTCGGTAGCGATTCAACAAATGGTAGCCATTGCTCGCGCATTAAATGTATCCGCCAAAATTTTAATTTTAGATGAGCCTACTTCCAGTCTTGACCGTGACGAAGTAAATAAACTTTTTTCTGTGATAAGAAAGTTAAAGGAAGAAGGTTTAGCGATTGTGTTTGTAAGTCATTTTTTAGACCAAATCTATGAAATTACCGATCGACTTACTGTATTACGAAACGGTGAATGGATCGGTGAATATATGACGGAAGAAATGGATCGAATGGATTTAGTTTCGAAAATGATAGGTAAGGACTTACAAGAATTTAAATCGGTTTCAAAAGATACAACGAACCAATCGGAAGAAAAGGAAACCTTTTTATCAGCAGAGCAGGTTGGTTTAACAGGAGTAATTGAGCCGTTTCAATTTGAATTAAATAAAGGTGAGATTGTTGGACTGGCAGGCCTATTAGGTTCAGGCCGAACAGAGATAGCTAGATTGTTATTTGGGGGGGCTGATAAAGCTGATCAGGGTATGCTGAAGGTTAATGGAAAAAAAGTGAATTTTTCTACTCCCAGACAAGCAATTTTACATGATATTGGTTTTTGTTCTGAAAATCGGAAAACGGAAGGTATTATTCCAGAGTTAACAGTCAGAGAAAATATTATTCTAGCTATTCAAAGTGTAAACGGCTTGTTTCGATATTTATCAAAAACGAAACAGGCTAAAATAGCTGATGAATATATGAAACTATTAAATATTAACCCAGCTAATCCAGAACAACTAATTAAAAATTTAAGTGGTGGAAATCAACAGAAGGTTATGTTAGCGAGATGGCTTGTGACAGATCCTCAGCTTCTTATCTTAGACGAACCAACGCGAGGAATAGATATTGGTGCAAAGGCAGAGATTATGAAATTAATGACAGAATTAAGCAAAAAGAATAAATCAATTCTATTTATTTCTTCAGAGATTGAAGAGATCTTACGAACTTGTCATCGCGTTGCTGTTTTAAGAGATCGAAAAAAAGTAACAGAGTTAGAAAATCATGAGAACTTAACTCAGCAAGAACTAATGAAAGAAATGGCCGGGGGGGGAATGTAGCATGGGGAAATCCTTAATGAAATCAAGACTATTATGGCCAATATTGGTGTTAGTGCTAATTTTATTATTTAATTTATTTTTTGATAGTAGTTTTTTATCGATTGAAGTACGCAATGGTCGGTTAACCGGAAGTATCATTGATATTTTAAATCGTGGAGCCCCCCCTTTAATGTTAATTTCAATTGGAATGACGTTGGTTATTGCGACAAAAGGTATTGACTTAAGTGTAGGTTCGGTGATTGCGATGTCAGGAGCAATAGGGGGCAATGACAGTTGCGAGTGCTGAAACAGGCGGATTAGGGCCATTGTTTGAAGCGATAGCACTGGCGTTAGTAGTTTCAGCCCTAGTTGGAGGATGGAATGGCCTGCTTGTTTCAAGATTTGGTGTACAACCAATCGTGGCTACCTTAATATTGATGGTTGCCGGAAGAGGGGTTGCCCAATTAATTACTGGAGGGCAAATCACTACTGTCTATTATGACCCGTATAATTTTATTGGTGGTGGGTATCTTTTAGCGTTGCCATTTTCAATATTTATTGTTGCATTTGTGTTATTGATAGCAGTGTTATTAACAAGAACAACCGCGCTTGGGTTATTTATTGAATCGGTTGGTTCAAACCCGGATGCGAGCAGACTTGCTGGAATTAATTCAAAAAATATTATGCTAATGGTTTATTTGTTCTCCGGTTTTTGTGCTGGCATTGGTGGGTTAATTTTATCATCCAATGTAATGAGTGCAGATGGGAACAATGCTGGTCTATGGTTTGAATTAGATGCCATTTTAGCGGTTGTTATTGGAGGCACCTCGTTAATGGGTGGACGCTTTTATTTATTTGGAACAATTATCGGTGCTTTAATTATACAAAGTCTTACGACAACGATTTATTCGATTGGTGTACCGGCTGAAATAAACCTTGTAGTTAAAGCGGTAGTAGTATTGATTGTATGTTTATTACAGTCTCCAGAATTTCGTCGTAAAGTGTTTGGTGCTGGTAAGTTGAAAAAATCGACAGGACAAAAAGAAAGCGAGGGTGTTTCATTATCATGATTAATCGATTATCACTAGATTATAAACAGCTCCCGCTCATTGCCACCATTGCTTTATTTGTTCTTATGTTTAGTTTTGGTTCATTACGGTATACAGGATTTTTCTCTACCCAGGTATTTCTTAACTTATTTATTGATAATGCTTTTTTAATTGTAGTTGCGGTCGGAATGACGTTCGTTATTTTATCAGGAGGAATTGATTTATCAGTCGGTTCTGTAATTGCATTAACCAGTATGGTTGCAGCAAGTTTGACGATGGAAGCACAATTATCTCCAATGATTGTAGTTCCAATTAGTTTATTGGTAGGTACTGTATTAGGAATATTACAGGGTTCACTGATTCACTTTTATAATTTGCAGCCGTTTATAGTCACCTTAGCAGGGATGTTTTTAGCACGTGGTCTGAGCTATGTAATAAGTGTTGAAACCATCTCGATTGATCATCCTTTTTTTAGTTATATGGCAAGTACAAGGATTCCAATTCCTGGCGATAATTTTATTTCGATAAGTGTAGTGATTGCGGTGATTATCGTAATTGCTGCGATCTTCCTGGGCCATTTTACAAAGTTTGGTCGAACGGTATATGCAATTGGTGGTAGTGAGCAATCCGCCATGCTTATGGGGCTGCCTGTAGGAAGAACCAAAATACTTATCTATACGCTAAGTGGTTTTTGTGCATCATTAGCTGGTTTAATTTTTACCTTCTATATGTTATCCGGTTATGGCTTACATGCAAATGGCATGGAATTAGACACAATTGCTGCGGTTGTTATTGGTGGTACGTTATTAACAGGCGGTGCCGGTTATGTTGCGGGTAGCGTAGTTGGTGTACTAATTCTTGGAATTATTCAAACGATTATTGTTTTTGAAGGAACATTAAGTTCATGGTGGACGAAGATTGCAATCGGTGTGTTGTTATTTTTATTTATCGCTTTGCAACGAATAATTGTGGTACGCAGCGAGAAAAGGCAAGGGAAAAAATAATGTGAGATGATTGAACTCCTCTATCAACGAAAAGATAGAGGAGATTTTAACGGTTGAATAATACCCAAGTAAGGGCAACATACTTGTTGATATTGATATAGCTCAATGCGTAATTAGTTTCCGTATCGCTTTTACTAGTTCCAAGGCTTCTACCGTATCTCCATGGACACAAATGGTATCTGCTTTGATTTCTATTTTTTCACCTGTAACGGTAGTGACAAGTTGATGGTTGATCATTTCCTCCACCTGTCTGATTACCTGATCTTTGTCATGGATGACAGCATTATCGAGAGAGCGTGGTGTTAATGATCCATCAGATTGATAAGTACGGTCTGCAAACACCTCATTTGCTACAGCTAATCCATAAGCCTTACCAGCTTCAACTAGTTTACTATTTGCCAGTCCTACTAAGATAAGATTTTTGTCAAAGTCTATAACCGCCTTTGCGATCGCATCAGCAAGTTTCTCATCCTTACATGCCATGTTGTAAAGAGCACCATGTGGTTTAACATGATGAAGCTTGATGCTATGAGCAGTAGTAAATCCAGATAATGCACCTAATTGATAAATAATCGCATCGTAAACATCTGCTGGTAGCATATCGATTTTTCTGCGACCAAATCCCTGTAAATCTGGAAATCCAGGATGTGCACCAATTTTCACATGATGCTTTTTTGCTAATTGCACTGTCTTGTTCATGGATTGGGGGGGATCACCAGCATGGAAACCGCAAGCAATATTGACTGCATCAGCGAGAGGAACAATCGCCTCATCATTTCCGATCTGATACAAACCAAAGTTTTCCCCCCCTAAATCACAATTTAAAAAGATTTTTTTCATAACGTAACACCTTCCCAATTTTCTTTCATAACATACTTCATTTGGCGATAAAAGTGTATACGTTCTTCTAAAAGGTGTATCGCTTCCTCAACGGTAATTTTCTGAAAACGGAATACTCTTCCAGGTCTGATTTGACTTAATTTACTGAGATCAACCTTTGCAACCTGTCCGATTTTAGGATAGCCACCAGTTGGCTGACCATCTGCCATAAGAATAATCGGTAGCCCATTTGGAGGTATTTGAATCGATCCAAAGGTAGTAGCTTCGGTTAATAATTGCTTATCTTCCTTTCGTTTTACTTGCTTGCCATTTAGTCGATATCCCATTCGATTTGATTGCGTCGATATTTCCCATTCTGTTTGCTCGAATGTAGATTTATTAAACCAATCGTATTGCGGTCCCTCGATATATCTTATCATTACAGAGTTTTGGTTGATATAATCAAAAAGTGCAGGAGCAACCGCCAATTAATGGATTGTTTTATAGAGTGGCTTTGACATATAGGAAGCTGATCTCCAATAGTTAGTTTTCTCCCTAGAATCCCTTTGATTCCTGCTCGGGCAACAGTACTGGAGCTACCGAGAATCTCAGGTAAATCGAGACCTCCTTTAACAGCAAGATAACCATAAAGTCCACTCTTTGCCGTGCGAAATTGTAGAATGTCACCTTTATTGATCTGGATCGCTTTTCCAAGTGGAATCACTTGTTCACTAATATTTGCAGTCATATCAGCACCAGTTATCGCAATGATTGTATCCTGATCAAACGAAACAGTTGGACCAATGAAACTCATTTCAATTCCAGCTGCGTCTTTATGATTGCCTACTACAAGGTTAGCCATCGTTGCTGCATACTCATCCATGGCACCGCTGACAGAAAAACCATATGATTGATAGCCAATACGACCTTTATCCTGAATAGTTGTATGCAGTCCTTCTTCGATAATTTCTAGTGTCATTTTTTATTCTGCTCCTCCTCGTAGATTTCATAAAATTCAGATGGAGAAATAGCATAAAATGATAACTGATCCCCCCCTGGATAAAATAACGTAGGCTTACCTTCTTTTAACGGGAGTAATTCAATCGGAGTTCTGCCGATAATATTCCAGCCACCAGGTGAAGCACTTGGATAAACACCAGTTTGTTCCCCCCCAGCGATACCTACCGCTCCTTTACTTACTTCGCGTCGTGGCGTTTCTTTCCGATTTGTAGCTAATTTCTTATCCATCCCAGTTAAGAAAGGAAAGCCAGGAGAAAAACCTAAGAAAGCAATATCATATGTTGGCGAAGTATGCAGACGAATCACCTCTTCAATGGTAAGTTGATGACTTGTCGCAACATGGTCAATATCTAATCCGAAAATTGGGTCATAACAAACAGGAATTCTATGGAATGTTCCTTTTTCTCTATCACTATATTGTTTAGAATGTCCAATCTTTGTAGCTATAGAACTGATTTCATCATGACTAATACGAAAGGGATCAAAATATATCGTTAATGTACAATAACCCAAAACGGTTTCCGAAATTGGCAATTTCTGATTAGTAAGCTGATGTTGTATCGCTAATAATTCTAAAGACCGATCTCTGTCGTCTGGAAAAGTAAGTATAATTGCATTTTCTGCAATCGATTGATACTGCATAAACCACCCTCCTATGGATAATCATTCTAATTCAAGTTTATTTTACTTTATCACGTCACTAATCATCAATAAAGTATGCCAAATTTAATTGTAACGGAGAAAATGGAGAAGAGAAAATATTAAATAGTTATAAAACTTAAGTCCTGATTAAAAAAACATGGAAAATGTTTTATAGTCATGTTAAGATAGTTCTATATATTCACAAAAGTAACGAATATTAGTTGAACAACATAGAGAACTGGAGGATGAAAGTAAAAGATTTTTGATAAATTTAAACGGAAATACTTGTAAGGTATTGTAAATTGTAACTGTTGGTTCATTATCAAAAGCGTTATTAACTATTTTATAGCAGATGTGAGTCGAGGGGGGGGAATATTGATGAAAAGGAATTTTATAAAAAGTAAAGGTAGAAATTTAAGCTTTAGAAATGTAACAGTAGGTTCAAAGTTTGGAATTATTTTATCTTTAGTATTGGTCTTATTTATTATAGGTACAGTGATCGTAGGATTCATGTTGGACAATGTGAAGTCAGAGATTGAAGCAATGGAACGAAGAGCAGAAAGAGCTGTTAATATTACGGAAATGGGATCGTTAATTAGTGCGAAAAGCATTCGAGTTTTCGAATATATGGAGCAACAAACCAGTGACGTGGAAGAAGAATATACGGCGAGGGCCCAACTTATTGATACGTTAGAAACAGAATTGGAACCGAATATGAATACGGAAGAGGAAATAGCGTTATATGAAGTGCTTGTGGAATTAGATGACCAGTTAAATCGTAAATTTAATGAAGTAGTTGGTTATGTGAGACAAGGTGAAAGTGAAATTGCTGTCAGGGCTGCTTCTGAAGCCGATCAAATTCAATTAGAAGCTATTGAGAATCTTGAACAACTTAAAATATTAGTAGAAGATGATCGAAAACTAGCAGTTAAAAAAGCCTTAAACAGTCAAGCTGTGGCTTTAATCTCTTTATTAACTGCAGTAGGAATTTCTGTAATTATTAGTATTATATTGATGATAATTGTTAGTCGAAAAAATTGCTAAAAATCTTAAACAAGTAGTAGCCGTTAGTAATCAAATTGCGGATGGTAATTTGCAAGTGGAAACGATTGACTATCAAGGTAAAGATGAAATAGGGCAACTAGCAAAAGCAATGAATACGATGGCAGCAAACTTACGTCAAATTATTGAGCGGGTATCAACGTATCAAATACGGTAAGTGCTCAAAGTGAAGAATTAAATCAATCTTCTAATGAAGTGAAAACTGGAACAGAACAAATTGCTTCGACGATGGAAGAGTTAGCTTCAGGTACCGAGACTCAAGCAACACATGCAGGAGATGTCGCAGCAAAAATGAGTGACTTCTCTCAAAAGGTTCGTGAAGCTAATGAAAATGGAGAAATGATCAAAGGAGCATCCCATAACGTGTTAGGCATGACAGAAAACGGCCGTGAAATGATGACTACATCTGTTGCTCAAATGGGGGAAAGTAAATGCAATCGTAAAAGATGCAGTAGAAAAAGTTCGTGGATTGGATGGGCAAACAAAAGAAGTTACCAAATTAGTAGCGGTAATTAAAGATATTGCTGAACAAACGAATCTATTAGCTTTAAATGCCGCGATAGAATCTGCTCGTGCTGGAGAGCATGGAAAAGGTTTTGCAGTCGTTGCAGATGAAGTTCGTAAGCTAGCAGAACAAGTAGCAAATTCTGTAACAGATATTACGAGAATCGTAACTAATATTCAGACCGAATCATCATATGTCTCCCAATCATTAGAGGAAGGCTATGGGGGGGAAGTGGAAGAAGGAACCAATCAAATTGGCAAAACAGGTGAAACCTTTGAACAAATTAATCATGCTGTCAATGATATGGTGGAGAGTATTCAAACCGTAACGAATCATCTTTCAGAAATGACGACAAGCAGTGAAGAAATTAATGGATCTATCGAAGAAATAGCCTCTATTTCCGAAGAATCAGCAGCAGGTGTGGAACAAACATCCGCATCCGCACAACAAGCTAGCAGTTCAATGGAAGAAGTATCCACTAAATCTGAAGAATTGGCAAACCTAGCAGAGGAATTAAATGATTTAGTAAGAAAATTTAAATTATAATTTAAAGAGAATAGAACAGAGGTGTTGGGTTATTAGTGAAATCCAAACGATTATTGGATAAATTTCTGATATCGTTTGGATTTTTTATAAGATAAGAAAGTATAAAATCCTTGTTATTACAGTATTTATACCAAGTAATACAGTTATGTAATGGAGTATAAATTGTAAAAACTCTATGTTGCCATTTTGAAATATTTTTATGAGTATGTCCAATGCTTCGGCCCATTACTTCGCTTTCACTCAAGGGTACAAGTGCAACC
>NZ_BAVS01000001.1 GCF_000521485.1 Gracilibacillus boraciitolerans JCM 21714
TTGCTAATCCTTTTTCCTTTGCAGCTTCTGGACCTTGTTGTTTATAGATGGTACCAACCTCTGCTCTTTCTTGATCAGAAAAGAGCGGAATATTAATACTGCCAGGGATTGTAGCTTCCTGAAATTCCTGTGGAGAACGTACGTCTACAATCACCTGCTTGTTAGTTTTCTTTAATTGATACAGGTCTTCTGCCTGAATATCTTTCACCATATTATGACAATCCTTCCTATGTTGATCCTAAACGACGGAAATAAATCCTGCTTTACCTTCTGTAACCTCACCAATGATAGCTGCTTCCACCTTTTGATTTTGTAAATCTGCTAGCAGCTTGTCAGCTTGCTCTTTGTCAACGGCAATAAGAAGACCACCTGATGTTACAGCATCTGCTAAGATCCACTGGTCAATCTGATCTAACTGTTCTGCAAAAGTTACCTTGTCTTTTATATGATTAAAGTTATTCTTGGTTCCGCCTGGGATCGCACCATGCTCCGCTAATTCCCTTACTCTCGGTAAAATCGGAACCTGTTCCTTTGTAATACGAATTTCGACATTACTTTCTTTAGCCATTTCCACGGCATGTCCCAGCAGTCCGAACCCTGTCACATCTGTACAGGCATGCACCTGATAGTTATTCATCGTTTCTGCTGCTGTTTTATTTAAAGTGGCCATCACTTTTGACACACGATCGATTTCTTCTTTAGTTAAAAGTTCACGTTTAATTGAAGTTGTCGATATCCCAACGCCAATCGGTTTGGTTAAAATTAACCGGTCACCTGGTTTTGCACCTGCATTTGTTTTGATATGATCTGGATGAACTGTACCTGTTACAGCTAAACCAAATTTAGGCTCCTGATCATCAATTGAGTGTCCACCGACTAACGTTACACCAGCTTCAGTCAGCTTATCACTGGCCCCCCCACGCAAGATATCAGCAAGAATTGATTTATCCAGTGAAGAAATAGGGAAAGCTACAATATTTAAAGCTGTAATTGGCGTGCCACCCATTGCATAGACGTCACTAATTGCATTTGCAGCAGCAATCTGACCAAAACTATATGGATCATCCACAATTGGTGTAAAAAAGTCCAATGTCTGCACTAATGCAGTGGTCTCATTTAACTTATATACCCCCCCAGCGTCATCTCCAGTTTCCAATCCTACCAATAAATTAGGATCAGCCTGAACAGGAGGAAGCATTTTTAACACCTGATCTAAATCGCAGGGCCAATCTTACAGCCACAGCCACCTTTAGTAGTTAAAGAAGTTAATTTTACTGAATTCGTCATTTTATCCAACACGTCCTTTCGAAAATAACCTTATATAAATAGTGTATCATAGCCAATTGGATTAGTGGATTCTTTTCATTGGATGAATAAATTTGTATTTTTCAATAATAGGGAGTTAAGGAGGGCTTTGAGGATAAGTTCTTTGGCTCAATAAAATAGAACTATGAAAATCGACAGGCGACTACTAGCACCTGTCGAAGAATAAAGCTAATAATTCTGATTCTCATTTACACTTTGGTATTGGGATTTAATTTTGTAAATAGCTTCATCATGCTTAAATACCATTTCTTTAAGTTAATTAAAATCATCTTTCGTTGCCTTGTTGTTTAATTTTTCGATAATTTCTGCATGAAATTCACTTATTTTAGCTGTTTGCTCTTGGATTGCATCTGTTTTTTGTTCTAAACGGTTAAAATGATCAATGAAAGTATTATTTTGCTGCTCAAATCGTTGATCCATTGCATCTATACGATGATCTGTAGAATCTAGCTGTTTATTCATTATGTCTAGCCGTTGATCTGTAGAATCTAGCTGTTTATTCATTATGTCTAGCCGTTGATCCGTAGAATCTAGCCGTCTATTCATTGTGTCTAGTCGTTGATCTGTAGAATCTAGCCGTTTATTCATTATGTCTAGCCGTTGATCCGTAGAATCAAACCGTTTATTCATTGTGTCTAGCCGTTGATCCGTAGAATTTAGCTGTTTATTTATTATCTCTAGTCGTTGATCTGTAGAATCAAACCGATGATCCATTTCACCTAGACGTTGGTTTGTTTTTGTCTGTTCACCTTTCATCACTTTGATCTCATCTAAAATCTGCAATAAAAGTTTTTCCGTCATATTACAGCATCTCCTTCAAATGATATTTTTAATTATAGCATACTAAATATATGTTTGGACACAGGGCTGGAAAGTGAGTACTTGCTAAATTGTACTGTTTAGTAGGAAACAAAGGAGTCTTTTAGAGGATGATTTAAAGGGAATATATGTTCTTATATAAGGATAATATAATAGACAAATTAAATCAAGTATTTTGCAAGGAATTATTCAAAAAAATGTTCACTTGGCATGTTTTGTAAAAAAAGGAATTTCGATAAGTGACAGACCCCTGTCTTCAAGTAAACCATTTGAGTATGCTATAATTCATTTATTATTCATCAATAAAAAATGGTCATAGGTAGGCCTCATTATTTAAGATATAGGAGTGACTAAAATGGGTGCAAAAGTAAAATTAAATGCAATTATAGATGGAATAGAGATGCAAACAGAAGAATTTGAGTCTTATTTAAACAAGGAAAAAGGTGAGGTTGTTTTCGTTTCAAGTAAGGCATTGTTAGCGGCAGAAGATGGAGAGGATTTTGATCGCCTCGTTGATTGGGAGCAGGAAGAAGAAGATATAGCCAATGACATTGTGGAACATGATGATAAGTATGCTAATCTACCATCAGAAGATGATATAGATGAGTATGATATGATCGAGAGGTTTTGTTACAGTCTGGAGGATGATGCAATACAATCAGCCTTGCTAAATGCCATCAGAGGAAGAGGTGCGTTTAGAAGATTTAAGGACAAGATTATAACCCTTGGAGTGAGGGACGAATGGTTTGCATTCAGGGATAATTGTTACAAGCAAATAGCGATTGATTTTTGTGAAGAGGAACAGATCGACTATGTAGAATAGGGAGTCCATCAAGGAATCTGAACAATTTTGAAAAAAATATTAATGAGATAATTGTAGCTCGAGGCAAGGATTATTATGAATGGCAGCACGTAAACGACATTCATGAAAGAAAACAAGGACATTTTACCACTATCGTCAGAGATTCTGAGGACTATCTATATAAGGATATGAATGATATGGCAAAAAAGAATAAAATACTGGTACCAGCAGAACAACACGTCTCACTTAATCAAAGGTATAATGGGAATATAAAAGCTAAAGATGCTGGAAAAATAGGTGGACACATAGGTGGTAAGATGGTCCGGGAATTAGTGAAGGTGGGGCAACAACAGCTTCAGCAAAGTCATAACGATACTAATTAATCACGAAGTAATAAAAAGGAGTACAAAAATCGCATAGCGTTTTGCACTCCTTTTGTTATTGATTAGCAACGCTTATCTGTTTTTAACACCAAGTTTTACATAGTAAATAGTAACCTTTTTAACAACTGTATATAAATTTATGTACAGTTGTGCATTTAAAGTGTGATATGTGATGCAGCTAATGATGAGTTGATTTATTTTTAGAAAGGATTTATGGGATTTTATGTTAAAATAAATATGTGAGAAACGAAAATGCATGTTCAACGAAGAAGCAGATTACCACAATCAGTATTTTTGATTCGTTACATCAATGATTTGATATGATATGATAGAAACAAGAAAATCAATGGTGGTGAATTATTACTATGGGAAAAATTCAATCTTCAGAAGAGCTTATGAAATATATTTCGAATATGAATAGTGATAACTCTGTATTCCAGTTTTCTATTCCTGGCAAAGGAAAATTTACACTTGTTCTACAAGAAGAAGATGAAAAATCCATACAATTTGAAGCAGAAGAAAACCCTGAACTTAAACAGATGTTAAAGGAAAGTCAGGAGCAGTATGAAAATAAACTTGGTATGAGTACCTCAGAATTATTAAATTCCTTATCCAAGAAGGACTTTACGTAATGTATGACCGAAATGTTATTTGGTCACCAGTTGTTAGAGAAAAACTAATTCATTTTAGGACTGAAAGGTATACTCCTGAAGAGACTCTCGACTTTATCTCTAATTTCATCATCGAAACTGAAGATCTTTTAAAAAATCGTATAATTGGAAAAACGTACACTGAAGAGTTTGGCAAATACAAAGGGATCACAAGGGTGGTTATTAAAAGGTTTAGAGTCTATTATAAAGTAATTGAGAATGATGTTGTTATCTTAGCTATCCTTTTTCCAGGTGAAAAATAAACCAAACTTATGCATGAAATCATATGACTATATTAAAATTGATATGGTCTTTTTTTATTTATATTTATTGTTCAACCTTAGCAGATGAATGTTTGTGAAACTAAACACTTAAACTATTGGATGGCAAAAGTGGAACAAGGAGTTGTTGATGATTCCGCCCATCATTGCTGACATGGTTGAACAAAGTAAAAAGGAAAACACAATTAATGCCGTGTTTTCTTTTTACGCTCACAACAGAGTTACTATATTTTGATGTAATAATAACAACAGTTTTTATTTAAAAAAGTGACTGACCATTAATAAAATAATATCATATCATTACTACATATCACCTTTATTTAATACCCCCCCAATCACTTTCCCATTTATCAACACATCATCAGCATTCATCTGTATCGGTTCATAATTCGTATTTGCTGGCAGCAGGAGAATTGTACTACCCATTGGTGTATACTTTTTCATTGTTGCTTCCTCGTCAATTACAGCAATAACAATATCACCATTATTTGCCGTTTGTTGTCGATGAACTAAAACTAAATCACCCGGTTGTATTCCCTCATCGATCATACTATCACCTGTCACTTGCAATGCGAAGGTATCCCGTGCTTGAATCAACCAATCTTCAGGAATAGATAGTGTATCACGATAGTCTTCTACAGCCATTGTTGGGATGCCAGCTGCCACATTCCCGACGATCGGTACTTGAATGGCATTATTCATGTCTTTTATTAAACCTGTAGATTGATCGACAACTTCAATCGAATTAAGGTCATCTTTATCCTGTAAATAATCGTACTCTTTAAGGTTTCTGAAGTCCTTATAATTACTTTTATATTTTGTTTCTGGCAAAAAGTGTGGCTGACATTTCGGTATATCGCTAACTTCCTCACCATTTCTATCAATGATAGATATATCGACTCCATCGGTTGCTACACCATATCGAACATGATTCGATGTATTCATATAGCTTTTCACTTGTTCCTTCGCGTCGATAATTCCACTTCCATAGCTTTTTGTCTCTATAAAAATATACGGTAATTTCTCCCCCCCGTTTACATGGATCATCACAGCTAGGTCCACATATCCATACTTGGAAAATTGTTGTACTTCATATTCGACTTCAATTAAATCTAAAGGATAGTGGAACGTATTCATCAGCTGTTGAATCATCCATTGGCGGACCATTTCTTCTTTGGCGTTCACATCGATAATCTGCTCGACAAATCTATATTCAGATATGGCTACTCTTTGAAACGGCCTTAAGGATGTATCACGCTTGAAACGCAATTGATTCGGATCTATTTCTTTTAAGAATTTGGAAGGTTTTTTCACAGAACTCATATACAATAGTTCATTTGAACGAGTCATCCCAACATATAATAATTTTCGTTCCTCAGTATTCACGGTTTCTTCATCTTCGACATCTACTTGTGCGATATTGGGCAAGACACCGTCATCTAAATGTGCTAAGAAAATCACTTTGAATTCTAATCCTTTAATGGAGTGCATCGTCACCAAATTAACTGCTTCTTTACCGAAGTCAGGTTTATTTTGATGCAAAATTTCAGTTGGAATACCTTCCTTCTCAAGGTTCATCGCAATATCCTCAATTAATCGTTTTTCCTTTGCTACAATACAGATGTCTTCCAAACGGTACTCTTGCCTTAATTGATTTATTTCATCTGTAAAAAATTGCAACTGTAGCTGATTATTTAAGAAGAAACGATAAATAGGAGCATGTCCATGTCGATCAATTAATGATGGTTTGACAAAATCGACGTTCCCCCCCATGATTTCTTCATCATGCTCAATTAAACCATAAGCTGCTTTTGAAATTTCCGTTGTCGTTCGATAATTCTTCGTTAAGACTCGTGCCTTCCCGCTCATATCGTACCCAATGGTTGTATACGGTCTACCTTTACCTAACCATGAATGTGAGTAAATGCTTTGGGTATTATCTGCTACAAAAGTAATCGAACCGTATGACTTGTCAGCATGAATCGCTTTGAGAAAATGCAACTGGACTTTTGTTAGATCTTGACTTTCGTCAATTAAAATATGTGTATATTTTGTTTTTCCTACTTCCTGCGCTTGCTGTAATGCGAGTAGATTCATTGTTTTAAAATCTACCAATCCTTTTTTCTCCAAAAGTAGATCATACTGTTCTTTTAATTGATAGATTGCTTTTCTCGTCTTTGAATTTTTCGTTAATTTTTGTGGTGTGTTTCGACTACCAGTAGAACGTCCGATCCGATCAATTTGTTGATAGGTCTCTTCATCGGGAATTCCACACGATTTGATCCAAGCTATTTCATCTAATAAAAAGCGACTATATTTAGGAGAAAGTAACTTGATTTCAACAAATTCCTCTTTTAATTTCATTATCGCTTGTTGAATGGTTTTGAATGTTGCAGGTCGATCTGCAATTTGAAGCTTTAGCTTATGCCGATTCAAATAGCTCATAAAATAGTTGTACATCAGTTTATCGATCGTTTTGATGACGACATCACTATCGCCACTTAACCAATTTTCGATGTCTCCTTTTTCTTCATCTTCAAGTTTTGAATATTGGTAATGGATATAATTAAGCAAAGTTTTATTAAACGTAACGAGTAAAATATGATCGTCTTCTTCTAAACAATAATGCATTTGTAGAAATGAAACCCTACGTATCGCAACAGTTGTCTTTCCAGAACCTGCTACACCTTTAATCAACATATGACCATTCGGTTCCAACTCCACCATTTTTCGTTGTTCGACATTTAATTTCATAAAAATGTACCTCCGGCTACAAGATCCAATACTTAATAAACATTTTACCATAAATAGGATGAGTAGAAAGAGGGAATGTGTAGATTATTGGAGTGGGTGTTTGTTTCTATATGTAGAAGGTTGAATTAAAGGACACGGGGGGGACAAGCACCGTGTCCCGTTCTGATATAGATAGGGTGGGACAAAGAACCTGTCTCTCTGTCCCATGATTACAACAGTGTTACTTTATTTTACATTTAGAAACAATAGAGGGAAAATAAACTCATTATGATTTTATAATAAACCTATCAAAATCGAAGAAAGCAGGTGCGCTCATGCCAAATAAAAACAAAACCTTGGACGAATTACTAGAAGAAGAACAAACACTTCTAACAGCAAAAGAAGAAGACATAGATGGTGTGTTTCCCAAGCTGATTAAGGTCTATGAAATGCTATATAATCAAATAGTCAAAGATCCAGCAAATGAATATTATGATAGCCTGGAAAAAATCAAAGAAAGCCTCATTTTCTACTTAGTAGAGTATGGAACCTATTTAAAAACGGTTTATCGAAAAGAAGAAGGTCCTGAAGCAGAACGAATGTTGACAAAGGCAATAAGTAAAAACGAGCATTTACCTATTGCCCATTATCGATTAGGTTTTCTCGCTTATCAAAAGGAAAATTATGCAATGGCATTAGCTTATTTACAAGATGCTCTTCATCAACAACAAATTGCCACAGAACCACGGTATAGAATGAATCAGCAACAACTTTATAACTGTCATTTATATCTGTCAAACTGTGGTCTATTTATTGCAACCAATGCCAATGAGTCGTTAGAAAAAATGAAAGCTGATGTTGATGAAGAAGCTGTACCCAACTATAAGCTTTCACCTCTTTACCATATGATTTATGAAAATAATCATCAATTAGCTGCTCATGCCTATCAAATGATTACGCCAGAAAAGAATCAACTGTGTAGCAAAGAAGAATGCGAAGAAGCATTGGATCAACCGAATATGCTCATCCTTCATTTAAGCAATCGGGAGAATCAACTTCTTTTTCATTCGAATGACATCTATTTATCAAAAGATGAAGTAGAAATGCTTCGGTACTTCCTTCTGAAAAGTGAACAAAATTATCCTCTCACAAAAGATCACTTTTTAGACATCATCTCTAGAAAAGATGCAAACAATGATGACACTTTGAAAAATACATACTCTCAAAAGGTGAGAAGGTTAAGAGTAAAATTAAAGAAAGTCGGAATGGACTCTGTCATTGAAAATAAACCAGGACATTATCAGACAGCGTATTATTATAACCACCGTTATCCTTATCTAATCATCCAAAGAAGTGACGAGAGTTTTATTTTAGGTGAATGACAGGGGGGGTGTCATCGCCAATTTGAGATACTAGCATCATCAAACAAAAGGGAGATGATGTTAGATGAAAACATGGAATCAATTATTTATCCGTCATGGCTGGTTTCTGACAATGAAAGAGGAGAACATTTTTGATTATACAGAAGAAACAGAGGGAAATATGCAGTTTCTGTTACAATGTCTGGAAAAAGCAAATGTGATTTATCGAATTGAAAATGGATTATTGTATGTACCAACTGGAACATTTATCGAAAAGAAATGGATCGCAGCTATCGATTATCAGACGAGAGGCAGAGGTGGCGACTTATGGTTTGATGCTTACACAGATGCCGCTAAAGTATATGAACTGGATACTTATATCTGCGGGATCGTACGGCAATTAAACAGAATCGGTATTCGCACATTCGGTTCCTGTGATGGTCATGGCAGACGCGTTGCACATGTACTTATTAGAAAGGATTATAACAAAGAAGATCTCTCCGTATTATTGCAAGCACTTTGTCCGAAGCGGATATATTTAAGAGAAAACCGCAACAGCTATCAACTTCAGCTCCCTCTCAATCGAAGTGAGCTGCTCGACTTTGCAGAAAACGTAAGTAAGGCAAAAGAAAGCTGGTTAGGTCAAAGCTTTAACGTTATAAAGGAACAACTTTTTTACTCACTATTGGAGGAACTGTTAAGTATTCCGGGTGCAAGTGAAAACGAAGGATTAGTTAAGGAATTGGTTATTGAAAAAATGAAACCATACGTCGATCATCTAACTATCGATCGAGCTGGAAATGTTATAGCTGAAAAAACGTATCGAAGTGGTAATGGACCAACTATTCTACTCAATGCACACTTAGACATAGTACAGGAATTAAAAAGCGGACGTAAAATTATCAAACAAGGTAATACATGGTCTAGTACCAAAGGTATTTTAGGAGCTGACGACCGTGCTGGTGTAGCTGTTTTGCTTCATATGGCAGAATACCTGTATCAAAATAAACGATTTAATGGAAAAGTTAAATTTATTTTTACGGTGGAAGAAGAATGTGGTCTAGTCGGAGCCAGTCAGGTGGATGACCATTTTCTATGGGGAACCGATGCAGCTATCGTAGTAGACAGACATGGAACCGGTGATGTTGTAACGTCCTGTAGAGGGTATATTCCATTTTGTCATCCATCATACGGTAGTTTTTTTGAAAAAGTTGCAAGCGAGGCAGGTCTAAATGGTTGGGCTACAACAGACGGTGGAAGCAGTGACACCAGAATTTGGGCAGAATATGGCATTCAAAGTGTGAATTTGTCTGTTGGATATGACCATGAGCACACACATCAAGAAAGTTTAGATGTAAAGGCTTGCTATCGAACAGCGAAGTTATTGGAAGCTGTATTTTGTAATAACGGAGAGTTAAGGAAAGTATTGCGTGAGATAAAGAGGGAAAAGAGAATACCGGTTATTGAATAACTGTACTTTGTTTGTTCCCTCTGACATTTGATGCAAATGAATATAGGCTCTATGATATCCTAACGGTAATATATGTGGAAATTGTACAGGATGAGGGATTTAACGCTTTAAAAAGTGAATTGATAAAGATCGTTTACATTATCCATCTGACGAAAAAATTAAGGAATTAAATGAGAAATACAATGCTGAACAATTTTTCGACAAGTGACCACTATGTTCTAATCGCTTCGTCCTGTCACAGAAAGAATCCTCTACATGTAAACATAGTAGATTCTTTCTTAAATATATATATACTATTGATTATTTTTCTTAATAAAAACTTTCATCAAACGATCAGTTTCTTCTCTCTCTTCCTGTGACTCATGAGGATAGGCATATATACCATTATGGTTTTCAACAATACAGCGAGTTGTTTCCTCTAATGTCTGCTCTTTATAAGGGTAGTCATGCTTCAACATAGTATCACTTCCCTTTCCTATAGTATACGTAACTAGCTTATAAAAGCCAAAGTTATCGTTCCAGAAAAGTTAAAAAATGAAATAAAAAATGAAATAGAACAAATGTTAGAACGATATAATGGAACTAAAAACTAATAAAAGGATCAGTTCAACCATAATTCTTGTATACACATTCGTCTAAAAAAGGAGAGAGATTCATGTTTGAACAAATCATTTTCTTTAGATCTATTTGTTATGGAAATTGTCCTGAATTTGAATTGATGGTACAAAGAGATGGTAATGTAAAATGGCTTGGTGGCATGCATGTTAAGCGGTAGGGAGAAATAGGATTCACACTGGATATTGACAAAATAAAGCAATTAGACCAGTTGCTACAATCATTTAACTTTAGTAATTTCAAATATCCTACACCTACGATATTTGCTACCGATCTACCATTTTGTACAATCTTGGTAACCTATCAAGACGGAGTTGTGAAAGAAGTGAAACATTATTTAGGAGATTTCGCAGAAGAAGGGTCACAAGCATACGAACATTTCAGGCGTTAGAAGAGCTTGAAAATAAGATGGAAGAAATAATTGGATTAGAACGTTTCATTGAGGCGGAATAATGTTGTAGAACAGAAAATCTGAGTAAGTAATATACATCAGAAACCGCATAATATACCGCTAAATATGTTGTAACACGATAGACTTGCGGTGAAAGATTTGCAATTATACAATTATACTAGCAGAATGATTATTGAACAGAGATGGAGGATTATCTTCATCTTTTTTAGTTTGTTTTAGCATGGAATGAATAGTCAGCTAGGTGATTATTGTGTAGAGACAGGTATCAAATATAGAAATCTATTTTCGAGGTATATAGTATAAGTTCCTCGACCTCCCTGGTTAAGAAAATTATTCGATAATATGAACAGCGGTTTTACAGAAACAGTTTAGCATCATTATTATATATAATATAAAAATATTCCAAAAATAGTGTTTATTTGGTTGGAATGGGTCGATTGATGCGGTATAATTTTATTAAAATATTAATGGTTTATTTTGTGATTTTTCGTAAAACTTATTGTTAACAAAAAGCATATTTTTACTTTATATATCGTTACATTTAGAGAGAAATAAATGAAGGAGAAAATATGATAAACTATTTTTTTATCACGCATTAATGCAAAGTGAAGTGGAAAGTGAATTTAATGATGGAGAGCTTAAAATGAATGTAAGAATCGACTAAGAAACACTGTTACCAGATCGAGAACTTAAAATTTCTCTGTGAGTCAAAATATAAATGATAGATTAAATATGTACAGAACTATAAATATAAATTAATAGGAGAGAGTATAAACGCTACGTAAGGAATTTTAAATTAATTTATTAAATAATATTTAAAAAAGAGTCCCTTAATGTTCTTCAAAAAATACTATTGGTTTAAAGGCATCTTAATTTGTTTCTTAAGAATTTAAATTCTAATTTGCATAATGATAAAAAATTTTAAATTATACATAAGAAGTACGACAATAATTAAACATCATTATAAACATTTGGAAGGAAGGGGGGGAATAAATGTATAAATATACCCTTTTTGAATTTATGAAAAGTGTGTCTAACGACTATTATGAATTAGCAGTCCAAATTGAAAGTCAATTGTATGAACATCCGGAGACAACGCTAATTAAAATTCGACTATATTTTGAGCAGCTGGTGAAACGCATTAGTGAGCAGGAAGGTATTGAAGAAGTATACCCATTAAAAAATTCGGAGAGAATACATAAGCTTTATCGCCAAAATGCCATGGAAGAAGAAATATACTTGAAACTGGAATGGGTCAGGAAGAAAGGTAATAAGGCTGCCCATAATATAAATACAGTGGACATACAAGAAGCTTTAAAAGCGCATCGGTTTTTATTTGATGTTAGTGTTTGGTATATGCAAGTGTATATTAGTTATGATTTTGAGACTCCAATTTATCGATTACCTAGAAAGGTATTTAACCAAACTGCAATCGATTCTAAAGATGTGGATAATTTAATCAAGCCATATATCGATCAAGCACTTAGCAAAATAGATAATATACGGGCAGAAATGAACCAGGAACTGGAAAGACTGAAAAAGGAAAAGGAGCAAGAGCAAACTTCAGATAATACTAAACCAGAAAAAGCTTCTCAGAAGCCTTTTCCTATAATCGATTACTTGGGAAAAGCAGAGCTGAATTACATAGATAAGAGGGATAAAAAAGGTGCGTTGTGGGTTCTAGGTGACTGGTCTCTCAATGAGAAATTAATGCCACTTAAAAAACACAAAATTTATTTTCGCTTTACAAAAAAAGGTGGAAGAGCAACAAATTATGAACCAGCATGGTTTTTATTGAATAAAAACTTGCCTTTATTAGCTGAGTTTGACGAAACAACTAACGGCAAAGATACTGATGTAATGTCTGAGATTAATAGAAGCGTTGTTCAAAATAACGAATCACATAAAGAACAAAATAATCCGCCAATTCTATTAGAAAAAGTATCTAGTAATTATTGGGCGGAAAAAGGACAGATTCTTCGCCCACAACATCTAGTGCAGAAATCCATGAATGACAGCCAGCTAAAGGGGGGGATTATATTTTACAGGAGGGATTGGGCTACATTATTACGGGGGGGAAATAACTGAAGAAATTTTGAGGGATGTGTATAAACAATCGCTTTCGTTATTTTACCAGGTAATGGAAGACTTATATTTACTGGGATTCCGATTTACCGATAAATTATCTTCATTGCAGTTAGGTCCAACGATTATGAACGATATTCAAATTATAGTAGCAAATAATGTACAGGAAACGCTGGATCAATTATTCCCATATCATAGCATCCAACGTTTAAAAATGTTTCAAATTAATTCAGTAAATGTTCTTGACAAGATGTTAATTAGTTCGATTGCATGGTTGTTAAGAGAAGATTATGAACAAATATTCACGCTTTTTAAGGAACGGGGTGCAAAGAAAGAAAATGAATCAGAAAATCTCTTGCAGCTTGTACAGGAGAATTCATTTATTAATGATGAAGTATCACAGAGTTTAAATGAAAATTCCATATCTAAAAGTTCATCTTCTAAAGAGGATAGCGACGTACTGCTGGAACCGCGAAAGGTACCAATAATCAATGATGATAAGGATGAACAAATCACATTAAATTTTAAAGAACAGAACTTGAGTATTAACATTGGTTTGGCAGGTCAAGCAATTACAACGCTCAACATTGAGGGGTGCAACCATTTGATTAGAAGCTTGAACCAAATTGGAATTAAAACATTAAACGACTTATCTAGGCAATTATTTGGGTTACATGAACAATTAATTGGTGTTGGACCAAAAGCAGTTGAAAAATTTTGGAACAGCTAGTGGAGCTGGGAGAAACAAGAGAGAATAGAATATACAGCGAAAATGAACTTGAACATGTAATTGTCTACCAAGATAAAGAAGTAATCGTACCACAAGAAATTTTTCATATGGAATTTGGTCAAGAAGATTTTTTTGGAAATATGAAAACGATTGAGGAAATGAGAAATTATGGATATCGAACATTTGGTGAACTGCCGATAGATTTCCAGCAGCTTGAACAATTAAAAGGGGGGGTTGGCACAGTAAAAGTTGAACAGATCTTCGCCACATTGGAAACAGTTGTTGAGTCTATGTTAGAAGATAATAAGCTAAATCAAATGGCAGATGATGAACGGTTAACTTATAAGTTAAATCAGTTTGTTAATTGGTATCACGACGTAAGTAATTTGGATCAACCGTTAATAAGTCAAAGAATATCGGCAAAATATTTTAAATTTGTTAAGAAACGCTATTCGGCTTATTTAAATGGTAATCATTTGACTTTGGAACAGTTAGGAAATAAGGAAGGAGTTACAAGAGAACGGATAAGGCAAATTCTAAAAAAAGGTGATGGACAATTAATAGAGAAATGGAGAAAAATACATTCACTTCTCCAAAATAAATTGCGCGAAAACGGTGGAATTATCCTTGCGGAATGTCTAAACAAAGAAAGTGAAGCATTCTTTATGCTGCTGCATGCATTTGAGACAGAAGGAATTTATTTCGATGTAATCAATCATACAGCCATACTTACAGTTAAGGATAAACATGAATTAGAGAGTTATGTAGAAACGATCCAGCAAGAAGTCCAACGGGCATTTTCACTTCATGTCATTACAAACGAAGAACTTAAAACATATAGCAAGGAACGTTCAATCGTAGATCATGTCAACGTTAAGATTATTTTTGAAATTGCTTTAGATGCTGTCAATTGGCTATCGGATGACCAAGGGGTATTGAAAAATATGACGAAATCAGATGCCGTTGAAATGGTCATGCTTCAGTATCCAAATGGGGTTGAAGTGTATAAGCGGGAAGATGAGTTAATAAACAAAGCAAACGATTTAATGCCTAACAGTTTCCATGGGGAGCGTTCTTTTAATGCCATTATTGGTAGGGAAGATAATCAAGATCGGTTTGCTTTATGGGGGGCGTGGTGAATATATTCATCGGAAATTTATAACACACGACAAAGAATGGATTCATACTGTTCAAGATATTGCTGCATCTTGGATTGAGGAAGAAGAATATATTCACGTGGCTAAATTGTATAAAGAGGTCAAAGACGAGGCTGAAAAACGAAATGTACCTAATGAGTATGCTTTGTATACACTTATGCGTCAATATGACAAAGGACTATTAGCCTTTCCACGTTTTCCGGCAATTCTACCTTATGGAAGCGATCGCATTGAAAACCATGAGTGGATCAGGGAATACATTTCCGGTAAAGGAGGTCCTGTTTCGATCAAAGAATTGAGCGATGAATTTGTGAATAAAAAAGGGTGGAAACGATTTACGCTAGAGTTTAATTTATCCAATTCAGATGAAATTATTCCCTATAGTCATGGCTATTATACGATGCTATCGCGCTATAAATTGTTGCCAGAAAGACATCTTGCGTTTATAAGCTCAAAAATCATTCCAATACTTACCGAAAATTCAGTTGTTCACATTCAAACATTTTTTGAACAGAATAAAATGTATTTTAAAAGTGATGGGATTGATACAGAATACGTGTTGTATTACCTGCTAAAGAAAGAAGGCATACCTGGAGGGGAATTTCCTCGATTCCCATATATTGTATCAGAAAACTTTTCCGGTGAGTCATTAGCAGCACGTCATCTTGTTGAAGAATTTATTCGGGAGAAAGGGCGTATCGTTGCACGTGAAGAACCATTAAACTGGCTAAAAGAATGGCTTGGTAAAGAAAATCGCATCCTGGATTTGGCACTTATTCATTCCAATGACATTATGTATTATTCACGCGGCCGATATGGAGAATACGTCCATCGGGATACAATCGATATGGATGAAGCAAACGAAAATTATATTCATGATATTGTAAGCAAACGTTATAATGAAGTGAAATCCGGATATGGAAGGGACTATGTTTTGCTTGAGGAGCTTTATCAGCCGGATCAATTGCCGATATTACCTAATCATATTCCATGGAGCATGGAACTATTGGGAGATATTCTGAAAAAGTCGGATAGATGGGTCATGGTTGGTTCCTATGACAAAATTGTTGTCAAGCGAGGTGAATTAATAACAAATGAGGTTGATCTAGTTGATTATATTTTACGGCATCAATTTAATGGAGCGATAAAGCTTACGAAAATGGAACAATACCTTAATAATATTCACTACTCAAAAGACGGCAGTTTGTTGAAGGACGTATTAGATGCTATAGAAAAGAATATAGCACCATTTATTATTGAAGGAGATGAACTTATTCATAATCAGTTGAATGGAGGAATGCGAAATGAATGATAATATGCTTCTTGCAAAATTATCATCACTGCTGGAGGATGAAAATCCATTTGTTAGCGAGTTGATTTTGGAAACAGTAAAAGAAGTAGAATTGAGAGCAATTTCAGTAGATGCACACGCTAAAAAGATCGAGCGTATTCTTGATATGAAATTACAGCGGGTGGGGGGGGATGAAGAGGAATGATTATCCAAAAGTTGACAATGGAAAACTTTCGGCAATATTATGGCCGTCAAACCATTGAATTTGCCAAATCTGACGGCAACCAGATCGTAACAGTAATTTGCGGTGAAAATGGACGCGGAAAAACAGGTATTTACCGGGCTATCATGTTGGCTCTGTTCGGAGATGTAAAACTGGATCAAGATGCTAAGGAAGCTGACATATACCTTGCGAATGTTAAAGCAGTTGAAGAACAAAATTGTGATGGTCATGGTGCCTTCTGTTCGGTTAAGCTTTGTTTTACATATCATGGTGACACTCATACTATTGAACGGAAATATTTTGCAATGAAGGATGCGGCTGGCAAGCAAAAAGAACAATTGCACGAGGTGAGATTAGTAAATGAAACATCAGAAGAGGAGTGGCGTTCTGAAAAAGATATTCGGGAAATTATTCAACAAATAGTTGATGAGCGTGTAAAGCATTATTTCTTTTTTGATGGGGGGGAAAGAATCGAGCGGCTCACCCGGGTATCCGCACAGCAAAAACAAGAAGTTACACTCGGCATAAAAAACTTATTAAAGATTGATCAAGTTTTAAAATCACGGGATGTACTTAAAAAGGTTTTGTCAAAGGTAAATAAGGAACTTGAAAAGAATTCGACAGGTGATTATAAGAAAGCACATAGGGAAATGGTGAATCTTCAAGAGCGTTTGGATAAAATGGAACATAGTGAAGAAGTATTGGAACAGAAGAAAATAGAGAATAATGCCCGGCTTGCACAAATAGATGAAGCATTAAGTGCATTTGATTCCATGAAAGCGGATATGAAAGATCGGGAGGTTCTAGAAATGAAATTGGGGGCAGATTGAACAGGGAATCGAAGCAAAATTTGAGCAATCACAACGTCTCAGTAAATATCTGCCATTAATGGTTGGAGAGGATGTTTTTCAGCAAGGGCTGGTAAGATTATCTACGGAGCTTTCTGAAAGATTGGAAACCGGTATTACCTTGGAATTTATCAAAGGGCTGCTAACAAATCTCCGATGTATTTGCGGTACAACAATTGATCAGGATTCGATTGAATACAGGAAATTGGATTCGCTCGCTGATTCGGTAAAACGATATGAGGAAAATCAAGAACTATATACGCTCAAAAATGAATTAAATCAACTCGTTTCTTATCTTGATGGACGCAACGAACAAATAAGCCAAGTATGGAATGAAACAAAACAGTTAAACTCCCAAAAAGATCATGTTCAATATATGCTAGAAGAAATCAATAAACGTCTGGGGGGGCAATCAAGGGAGCACGAAGTCAAAGAATTAAGTCAAGAACGTAAACATATCGTTACGAACAACGTTAAGATAGATTATGAAAAGAAAAACAATAAAGACGAACAAGAGGAATACTTGGAAAAAATTAAAAAAGTGCTCGATCGAATTAAAGGAACTAGAAAAAATGAGTGGGTTACATAAACAGCTACTTAAAAAGCATCAGTTATTAAACCAATCCATTGAATTATTGAGCAATGTGATAAAAAAATTTGAAGCAGATGTCATGGATGAATTGGAGCTTGCCACAAAGCAAAATTTCTTTTATCTACTTGACGCCTCAGGGCTAGCTATCCTAAAGGATGTGAAGATTGCAAGGGACTATACGATCGAAGTGTTAAATAATTATAGTCAGCCATTTCTTGCCAATATTTCACAAGGCCAGCGCCAAGTATTATCACTTAGTTTTATCACTGCGCTTGCACAAGTAGCAGGCGGAACAAAAGCTTTGGAAATACCGTTGTTTATGGATACTCCATTTGGGCGATTATCAGATCAACATCAAGAAAATCTAATAAAATATCTTCCGCAAATATGCTCGCAATGGGTCCTGCTAGTAACCGATAAGGAATTTGGTCCGTCCGAACAAAATCAGTTTCTCGAGTCTGGCGCAATAGGAAGGTTTTATGAATTGATTTCTAAAGAAGCAGGTGTAACAGAAATTCACGAAGTTCCTGAGTATGAATATAAGAGTGGGGGGGTGGAGCATTATGGTTGAAGCAGGCCAGCTAAGGGTCTATGTATCAAAAAAATACTTTCCGATTTTTCAAGAGATCAGCGGAAACAATCTGTTTTCACAGAACAGTCAATTTTTTATTTTAAGTGTTTTTGTGGGGGGGGAAAAGCACAATCTTTTAATACCATTGGAGAAAAAAAATGAATTATGTAGAGCTGCAACATTGTCAGAGTACGATAAAACATCACTTAGAGCACTATATTTAAAGAAACACATGGAAATGTCAACTTTAAAGGAAATAGTGGAATATGCTGAAAAATATGCGAATGGAGGCATTAAATATTTGCTAGAGAATATCCTGCAAGATATGGTGTTGGAAGATACAGAAGGGAATTGGCAGTTTAAGCAGAAATCGAGTAAAGAATTGCAGATGAAATTATTCGAATATGTTTTGGCAATGACGGAAGAGGTTCCTTTTTAGCTAATAAGATCAGCCCTCTTTTGCTGAAAAAAAATGGATATATTCAATCTATTCTCATCGATAAATTATTGTTTTCTTAAGGTTCAACAGTAAGATAATAACCCTTTTTTTATCTTTTCATGTTGATCCTTTGCGTAGTGTATAAATACTTCAAATAGATACCAAAGGTTTGGAATCTAGCTTTATTTTATTTTTAATCAAATAGTCATGGATTCATACTGCTTGAAAGAGATACCATTTGTGATGTCCCTTTCAAGTATAGCTATTTTTATATGATTTTGCCTAATTGAATGTAGATGGAAAAATAACAATCATTGCCTAGGATCGTCACAATTCGTTATACTATGAATGGAAAACGAAAAGAACAACAATATATAGTGCAAAAATCAAAGGAGAATAATACATGGTGAACTTTCAAGATAAAATTAATTTTTTATGGACAATTGCAGAAATCTTACGTGGACCTTTTAAACCTGAGGACTATGGGAAAGTGATTCTACCAATGGCGGTCTTACGTCGTTTTGATAATGTCTTAGAAGATACCAAAGAGGATGTTTTAAAAGGCTACGAGCAATACAAAAACTTGCCAGAGGAAGCGCGGGACGAAATCTTAAACCGCAAATCACAACAACGCTTCAACAACACGAGTAATTATGATTTTAATAAGCTCTTGAATGACTCCGATAATATTGCGGAAAACCTTCGAGATTACATAAATGGTTTTTCAAAAGTTGCACGTGAAATTATTGAGTATTTTGATTTTGATAAGCAAATTGAAAAGTTGGACCGTAATGATCTGCTTTACCTGACAGTGAAACGATTTGCAGAAGTCAATCTACACCCAAATGTCGTCTCCAATCTTGAAATGGGTTATATTTTTGAAGAATTAATCCGTCGTTATTCTGAACACGCTGAAGCTGGTGACCACTATACGCCTCGAGAAGTGATTCGTCTCATGGTTGGCCTGATGTTTAATGATGCGGATGATATCTTAACCAAACCTGGCATTACCCAAACCCTTTATGACGGGTGTGCCGGTACAGGAGGCATGGGATCCATTGCCCAAGAATATTTACAAGAACTGAATGACTCAGCTGAATTAGAGTTTTTTGCTCAAGAAATTAACGAAGAATCGTTTGCGATGTGTAAAGCAGATACGCTCATTAAAGGCCAAGAAGCCCAAAATATACGCTTTGGAAATACATTAACAAAAGATGCTTTTCCTACAGAGAAATTCGATTACCTAATTTCTAATCCACCATATGGTGTCGAGTGGAAACCGGCTGAAAAAGTAGTACGGGAAGAACACGAAGATTTAGGGATGAACGGTCGTTTTGGTGCAGGATTACCTCGTATCGGTGATGGTCAATTGCTGTTCTTGCAACATCTTGTATCAAAAATGAAGCATGTTAGTAACGAAAATCCGAAAGGCTCGCGCTTGGCAATTATTATGAATGGATCGCCATTGTTTACAGGTGATGCGGGAAGTGGGGGGGAAAGTGAAATTCGTCGCTATATGATTGAAAATGACCTTGTGGAAGGCATTATCGCGATGCCTACAAGTCTTTTCTATAATACGGGTATATCGACATACATTTGGATTTTGACCAATCATAAAGCAGAGTGGCGTAAAGGAAAAATACAGCTCGTCAATGCGGTGGATTACTATCAAAAAATGCGAAAGAGTTTGGGAGAAAAGCGCCATGAAATTACGTTCGATCAAATCAATGAGATTATTCGAATCTATGGTGAGTATAAAGAAACAGACAATGTAAAGATCTTTGATAATGAAGACTTCGGTTACCAAAAAATCGTTGTCGAAAGACCATTGAAATTGAATTTCAAAGTGGACGATGAACGGATCCAACGTTTGTATGACCAAAAAACCTTTCAAAACCTTGTGAAGTCCAGGAAAAAGGGTGAAGCAGGACTGAAAGAAGAAGAGGCTGGTAAGCAGCAGCAACAAGTAATCCTTGATGCATTAGAAATGTTGAATGATGGTACGCTTTATCAAAATCGAGAAACATTTACAGAGAAACTAAAGGAAGCATTGAAGAATGCAGGAATTGATCTGAAAGCTCCTTTGCAAAAAGCGATTCTCGCAGCGTTATCGGAGAAAGACGAAACAGCCGACATATGTGTGAAAAATAAAAAAGGTGACATGGAACCCGATCCAGATTTACGTGATACCGAAAATGTACCATTAAAAGAGAATATACATGATTACTTTAAACGGGAAGTCTTACCACACGTGCCTGATGCATGGATTGATGAAGAAAAAACAAAGATCGGTTATGAAATTCCATTTACAAGACACTTCTACAAGTATCAAGAACTTCGACCGTCAGGAGTAATTAAAGCAGAAATTCAGGAGCTTGAGGAAAGTATTTTAAAGAAGTTAAAGAAGGTGATGGTCTGAAAAAACTTGCTGAAAACTATGCTTGGATAACTAATAAACCCCCCCATAATTGGAATTTAATTAAATTGAAATATTTAGTTAACATAGCAACCGGGAAATTTGATACACAAGATAAAAAAGAAAATGGAATATATCCTTTCTTTGTAAGATCACCACAGATAGAAAAGATTGATAAATATTCTCATACTGGTGAAGCAGTAATGACCGCAGGAGATGGAGTTGGTGTAGGCAAGGTGTTTCATTACTATAATGGTAAATTCGCGGCTCATCAAAGATTATATGTATTTAATGACTTTAAAAAAGATGTTTTTGGAAAATATATTTACTATTCAGTAATGTCAAATCTAAAATTTGAGGTATTACAAGGCAATGCAAAATCAACAGTAGATTCATTAAGATATTCTATGCTAGCACATTTTCCGATTTTACTACCAAATTATGATATTCAAATTAAGGTGGTTAATTTCCTTGACCAAAAAACCACTGAAATCGACGACTTGATTGCTGACAAGGAAAAGCTTATTGAGCTGCTCGAAGAAAAGCGCCAGGCGATTATTACGGAAGCGGTCACGAAAGGACTTGATCCGAACGTGAAGATGAAAGACTCTGGCGTGGAATGGATTGGGGAAATTCCTGAGCATTGGAAAGTTAAGAGGTTAAAATACTTGTTTCAAATTAAAAAGCGCATAGAAGGCTTGAAGAATCCTAACATATTATCTGTTACTCAAAAAGGGATTAAAGTAAAGGATATTACTACAAATGAAGGACAACTCGCTGCAAATTATGACAAGTACCAGACTGTGAACGTAGGGGATTATGTTATGAACCATATGGATTTATTGACAGGGTTTATTGATGTTTCTAAATACAAAGGCGTTACAAGTCCAGATTATAGAGTATTTGCCATTAAAGATGAAAAGTTTGATAGACAGTATTTTCTTTACTATTTTCAAATGAGTTACTATAGGAAAATATTTTATAAATTTGGGCAAGGCGTTTCCAGTTTTGGAAGGTGGAGACTACCAGCTGATGAATTCTATAATTTTTGTGTTCCTGTACCTACTATAGAAGAACAAAAAGAAGTGGTTAAATACATTTCTAGTCACGTAGAGGATAGTGAAAATGTTATCGAACAAACAAAATGTATAATTAAAAAACTCAAAGAATACCGCCAATCCCTCATATACGAAGCTGTAACAGGCAAAATCGATGTTCAAGAAATAGTGAATGAAACTGAACCGGAGGGGGGGTGACTTCGTCGTGAGTATAGACACGAGTGAAAAAGGTTTTGAAGAGAACATTGAACAAGAGTTGATGCAATCGGGATATCGTCAACGAGTGCTGACTGGACCTTCTCTTGTGACCTTTCAGAAGTGGGCGATCGATCAAGAAATACTCTTTAACTTTTTAGAAACAACCCAACCGAAATCGATGGAACGGTTAAGAAAAGCTTATAAAGACGAGATTCAGTATAAAGTGATGACCCGGATTGATACAGAACTTAAACGCCGAGGTATGATTGACTGCTTACGTCATGGTGTGAAAGATTATGGCGTGACACTACAACTTGCCTATAACAAGCCACCGACAGACATGAATCGAACGCTTATTGAAAATTATCAACAAAACATTTTTACCGTAAGTCGTCAAGTCTATTATAAGGTTGGAAGTCACAAGTCGATAGATATGATGCTTTCCATCAATGGGTTGCCGCTAATCGTGATGGAGTTAAAAAACCAATTAACAGGGCAAACTGTCGAACATTCGATCAAGCAGTTTATGAAAGATCGTGACCCTAATGAGTTACTTTTTCAATTTAAAAAGCGTGCGGTCGTCTTTTTTGGTGTCGATACCGATCAAGTGTATATGACGACAGAGCTAAAGAAAGAGAAAACGTTCTTTCTTCCGTTCAATCGAGGTAACAATGGAGGGAAAGGCAATCCCGTTGTGGAAGGAGATTATCGCACATCATACCTCTGGCAGGAGATTTTACAGCCCGATAGCTTAATCGATATTCTTTTTCGTTTTGTTTATATTCAGAAAGAGAGTATTCGTGATAGCAACGGTGATCTCATTGACGAGAAAGAGATTGTGATTTTTCCTCGTTATCATCAGCTTGATGCGGTACGAAAAATTGAAACCGATGTGACGAAACACCGAGCAGGAAAGAATTATTTAATTCAACACTCAGCAGGCAGTGGTAAAACCAACAGCATTTCCTGGTTGTCCCATCGCTTAGCTAAACTTCATGACAAAGAAGAACAGCCTGTCTTTGATAGCATTATCGTTATTACCGATCGACGAGTGTTAGATAAACAACTGCAAGATGCTGTATATCAATTAGAACATAAAGCAGGTATGGTAGAGAAAATTGATGAAGATTCCAACCAATTGGCGAACGCGATCCAAAACAAAACAAAGATCATCATTACAACACTGCAAAAGTTCCCGTTTATTCTTGATAAAGTAGGAGAATTTAACCGTGGAACATATGGCATTATCATTGATGAAGCACACAGCTCACAGGGTGGGAAGGCTTCATCAGCGATGACTGCGTTACTCTCTGATAAAACATTAGAGGAAGCCTATGAACTGAGCATGATGGAGGAAGGCGAAGCAACCGATGCGGAAGAACGGATGATTGAGGAAATAGCCAAAAGTGGCGACCAGTCGAATATTTCCTTTTTTGCCTTCACCGCCACACCGAAATCTAAAACCGTTGAACGCTTTGGAACACAAAGAGACGATGGTACCTATGAGCCATTCCACCTCTATTCCATGCGCCAAGCGATTGAAGAAGGATTTATTCATGATGTCTTGAAGAACTATGTCACCTATCAAACGTTCTATCAAATTGAAAAAAGCATTGATGATGATCCAGAATT
This sequence comes from Gracilibacillus boraciitolerans JCM 21714, assembly GCF_000521485.1. Classification (GTDB taxonomy): domain Bacteria; phylum Bacillota; class Bacilli; order Bacillales; family Amphibacillaceae; genus Gracilibacillus; species Gracilibacillus boraciitolerans. Next base: position 24,094 of record NZ_BAVS01000001.1, read on the forward strand.
AGCAAAAAGTAAAGCGAGCAAGCAAATAGCACGTTACGTATCTCTACACCCGCATAACATCGCTCAAAAAGCCGAAATTATGGTGGAACACTTTCGAAGCGTTACACGACATAAAATCAATGGACGAGCAAAAGCAATGGTCGTTACAGGGAGTCGACTTCATGCAGTTCGCTATAAACACGCCTTTGATAAATACCTGAAAGCGAAAGGCTATACTGATTTAAGGACTCTCGTAGCATTTTCAGGAACTGTCGAAGATTATGGATTATCCTATACGGAAGCAGGCATGAACGACATTAGTGAAAAAGAATTGCCAGAGAAATTTCATTCTGATGATTACCAGGTCTTAATTGTTGCTGAGAAATATCAAACTGGTTTTGATGAGCCTTTGCTTCATACGATGTATGTCGATAAGCCACTCGATGGGATCAAGGCGGTTCAAACTCTGTCACGGTTAAATCGAACGTGTAAAGGAAAAGATGACACATTTATATTAGATTTCGTTAACGATCCAGAAACAATTCAGGCTGCCTTTCAAACGTACTATGAGGTAACAGGCCTAGGTGAAACAACGGATCCAAATATTCTTTATGATGTTCAACATGAACTTGACGCGATGCAAGTGTATACCGAAGAGGAAGTAGATACTGTTGCAAATCTCGAATATAGTGATCAACCGTCAAAAAGTGCACGTTTCCAAGGGAAATTAAATGCAGCCCTTGATCCAGCAGTACAAAGGTTTACGAAAGAATTGGATGAAGAGATACAAGCTCATTTTAAATCATCTGCCATGAAGTTTGTTAGAACGTATGCATTTATCTTACAGATTGGACCTTTTTCTGATGTGGATCTTCATAAGCGGTTTATTTATTTAAGTTCATTATTGAAGAAACTCCCAAGAAAGGCTGAGGACCCAGTCTATCTCTCAGATGATGTTGCCTTAGAATATTATCGTAACGAAAAGACATTCGAAGGGAATATTTCACTAAACGAAACGGGTGGTGAGTATCTTACACCTGGTCAATACGGGAGCGCAGCAGGAGGCGAAGAAGAAAAGGAACGTCTTTCCTCCATTATCGAACGGATGAACGATCGCTTTGGTACCAACTTTTCAGAAGCGGATAAATTATCGAGAGATCAAATAGTTGAAGATATGAAAGCAGATCAAGATCTCGCCCAAAAAGCCCAGAGCAATACAAAGGATAATTTTAAATTCAGTTTTAATCGCACTTTCATGGATTTTGTCGTGAACCGCATGCAAAATAACGAGCAATTCTTCATGAAAATCCTAGAAGACTCCGAATTCAAAGAGTTCTTAATGGAAGATATGGTAGATGAGGTTTATGAAGAGTTGAGAGTGCGGAATTGAAAAATAATCTTTTGAAATTTTTTTATTGATGGTGAGGTATGGATTTGTCCCTTAGATACGTTCGTAGGAACCATTTGAAGTATAATGAAATATTTTTTAAAGAGTACTTGTTTAAGCGTCTAGCACTAGTGGATAAATATATATATTAATTCTATCCAGTTGATGGTTTCGAGAAATAATCTTAATTTTGGAATTCATCTATTAATTAGGATTGAAGGAGAGTGAATTTTAGATGAAAGCAAGCGAGACAAACTTACTAGAAATAATAGAGGGAAGTAAACAATATATAATTCCAATGTTCCAAAGAACATATACGTGGAGAGAAAAACATTGGAAACAACTATGGGATGACATAAATGAATTATTTGAAGATGATATAGATATGACACATTTTATAGGGTCTATTGTTACTATCCCCTATAATATGACGAACCATGGTGTACAGCCATTTTTAGTTATTGATGGTCAACAAAGGTTAACAACGCTTTTATTAATGCTAGTAGTTATTAGAGATATTGCAGAAGAAAGAAATGAAATGAATTTACATGGAGAAATACATAATACACTTCTTATTAATATGTATAAATCTGGTGAAGATCAGTACAAACTTTTACCTACTCAAATTGATAAAGAATGTTTTAAAAAAATAATGAATAAAGAATTAGCAGATGAACATGAGGAAGCTTTAATTTTAAAAGCTTATAATTTTTATTATAAACTCATTAAGAAAATTGAAAACTTAAATGAAATAAAGAAATTAGTTACTTCAAAACTATCAATTGTAAGTATTATATTGGACTCTGATGATAATCCATATGTTGTCTTTGAAAGCTTAAATGCAAAAGGTGAACCATTAACAGAGGCTGATTTGATCCGAAACTATATATTTATGAGAATTCAACCAGATGAACAGGAAGATTTTTATTCAAGGTATTGGCTTCCAATGCAAAAAGAATTGGATGATGATCTTACTGAATTTTTAAGACACTTTCTTTTAGGGATAAATATAAATGTGAAAACAAATAATATCTACATGAATTTTAAACACTTAATAAGTAATGGAAACGTGAAAGAAATGTTAGTAAAGCTATCAAATTTTGCCTCTTATTATAAAAAGTTTTTAGATCCATTAAAGGAACAAGATATAAAAATAAGGATGTCTTTGCAGAGAATTAAAGAGTTTGAAGCTAAGACTGCTTATCCTTTTTTATTATATATTTATAATGATTACAAAGAGGGTAAGTACAGTCAAAAACAAATGTATAGGAGTATTTCTTTTATAGAAAATTACTTAGTAAGGAGATATGTTTGTGGGATTGATTCAAAACCTTTAAATAAAATATTTGCAGCAATGTACAATCAAATTAGCACATATTCTAGCTCTGATTCAATCGAAGAAATCATAGCATATCTTCAAAATAGAGGATACCCTAAAGACTATGAAGTTAAAACAGCTTTAATTTCGAATAATTTATATGGACAAAGTGATCGCAGAAAAAAAGTGCTGTTTTTGCTGAAATGTATAGAGTATTCATTTTCTCATAAAGAAATGGCCGATCTTTCTAATGTTACACTTGAACACATAATGCCTCAAACTCTAACAGAAAAATGGATAGATGAACTAGGAGAAAATTATGAAGAAATACATTTAAAATATCTTGATACTTTAGGGAATCTAACATTAACAGCTTATAATTCAGAATTATCAAACGAGCCTTTTATTGTGAAGAAGAAATACTATAAAGATAGTAATATATTATTAAATAAAGAGCTTACCAAAGTATCTGATTGGAATGAAGATAGTATTGTACATAGATCAGAAGAACTAACAAAAATATTTTTGAGTATTTGGCCGTATTTTGGTAAGGCAGAAAATGAAGAAACAAAAATTACTGGTACTTCTCCAAGACTTTTATACATTTTAGAAGATACTTTCTCCGTGAAAACGTGGAGAGAAGTTATGAAGCAAACTGTTATATATATTTATGAAAATTTTCCTCAAGAATATCAAAATATATTAGTAAATAATCAAAGAATAATTAGTGAAAGTGATAAAAATTTAAGAAGGCCGTTAAAATTAGTGAATTCACATTATATAGAGGGAAATTTAAATGCAAAAGCAATTAATAAATTCTGCATTCAAATAATTAAAGATGTTGGATACAGTGAAAATGAATGGGGAGTTGAACTAGAAGTAAAATAAACATTTACAGTTGTATTTTTTGAAATGCAAGTACAAACTAAGAGTTTTGCAATCTAATTTTTTTTACTGCAAAGTAAGTTATTTTAAAATTCAAACGAAAATGGTGATTAAAATTCATAAAAAAATTTATTCCGCCATCGAAGAAGTTTGGTTAAATGATATTAGTAAAGATTATAAAAATAATCATCTTCTCAAAGAAGATTCGCTAAAGAATGCTTTTTATTATCATGTTAGAAATAGGTTAGGTGAAGATTTTCTTGAAAAATATAACTTAAGAATTTTTACGGAGTATTTTGTTGATGGTGAAAGAATTGACTTAGTAATTGTTCAAATTGACCCCTTTAGAGCCAAAGAATCATATTTAGGAGATTGTATAACAGAGATAATTGTAGCGGTAGAAATGAAATATAAAAATTCATATACTAGTGATAAAGTATTTCTTCAAGATGTAGATAAAGTATTATCTTTTATTAGAAATTGGAAAAGTAATACAACAACATTTTATCTTGCATTTATACATGAAAAATATATGAATTCTCAAGAAAAAATGAGTTGGATCCATGATAAGCATATAGAGATAGTCAAGGGAAAGGTAACTGAGTTAAATGCATATTGGGATGAAGTCAGTGATGAAACAAGATGGATAATATATGATCATTAGTAAAGAAATAGTGTGGTACATGTAGCAAAAAAAGACTGGCTAATAAGATTGTTGAACAAGTGCTAGGTACTATCAAATCCTAATAAATATAGACGTGATATCTCTTTTTCAAAAAAATGAAAATCCGCTTAGGCTAAAATTATATGAACAGTTAATCTATATAAAACTAAGAACATCATAAGAAGCAAATCCCATGATAAGAAGGTTTTAACTAAATGAGATTATATAATGTACAATCTAAAGGAGGCCATTACATGAATCTAATCGAAAAAGCTATCATTGTTGCAACAAAAGCCCATCAACATCAAAAAAGAAAAGGAACCGATATACCCTATATTACCCATCCATTTGCGGTTGGGATGCTTCTGCAGCAAGCAAAATGTTCAGAAGAAGTTATTGCTGCTGGAATCTTACATGATACTTTGGAAGATACAGAAGTAACCTATGAAAATTTAGTAGAATCATTTGGAGAAGGTGTAGCAAATTTGGTTCGAGCAGCATCTGAACAGGATAAAAGCCTGCCATGGGAAGAGAGAAAACAGCATACAATCGATATGTTGGAGTCTACATCGATAGAGGAAGTTCAGGTGATTGTTGCTGATAAATTACATAACTTGAGATCAATTCATCATGATCTGGATGCAAACGGTGATATGATTTGGCAACGCTTTAAACATGGGAAAAACGCTCAGCATTGGTATTATGCTAGTATTGTGAAAGTTTTATCACCTCGAAAAGAAGAGTTTGAACTGATTAATCAATTAGAACAGGAAGTGAATGCTGTATTCGGCTCAATATATTATAATAAATAGTAAAAAGGATGAGGATAAATGACGGTTTGTACCGTATGTAATGAAAAGGAAGCAAAAATTCACATGACGATAGATGATAAACAAATAGCAATTTGTGAAACTTGCAATAATCTTGAGATGTCTCAACTTTTGGGACACAATTTTGAAAAAGAAATAGAAGAAATTACTTTACCTGATATTTCAGGTAAGTACCATCACTTCACCATTGAACAGCTAGTGTTACCAGTGGGAGTAAGACTAGAAGCAATCGAATCAAAAAATGATGGTTATCGTATTGTGGTAGATGGAGCATTCGACACTGATTTGCCAGCTCTATATCAAAAATTAGTAGAAAAGACTAAACAAACTCTTTCTAAACTATATGTCGAAAAGGGTATATTCCCAAATGGACAATCTTATGTAACGCTTCGAGATTACGAACTTGTCGGTCAGGTTCAGTCAAGTGAAGATTTAAATGAACCAATGTTGGTTATTGATGGAGAACCTATACATGGGAACAAGTAGGAAAAATGGTTAGTTCATTTGAAGGGTTTGATATCAAAATAAAAATGAAGGATTCAACAGATGATGATTTTTGACGAAATGTACAATACTATTATGGCGAAAGTACATAAATATAATTGCTAATGAGCAGAGAGATAGTGGAGATTGAATTTATCAGATTAAAGAACGTTACGGCGCTATATGTTTCACATTGATCATCAGCTTACAAAAAGTGATTTTCATGATATGATAAAGTATATTGAAAGTTCTTATTCTTAAAGGAGTTAAATGGTAGAAGTACTTGAAATAACAAGCCACAAATGCTGTGGTTTTTCTTTTTATTGTGAAAAGCAATAGGTTTCCTGTGATATTAGGGTAAACATACTAGTATGAAGTTACTTTTATCAAAATCATTTCCATCATTTAACCATAACTCATGGACGATGGTAAGACGGGATATTTAAATTTTGCCCCCCCAATATTAGCTTGGTGTAGCACAATTTTTCAAGGAGGTATTAGATATGGAACAGTTAAGTGGGAAAACAGCTATTGTAACTGGAGCTAGTAGTGGAATTGGTGCAGCTATCGCTCGAGAAATCGTGAAAGAGGGTGGGAATGTAGTTCTCGCCGCTAGACGTACAGAAAAATTAGCCGAATTGGAAAGGGAATTAGTCAAGTACGGGAATAGCAAAGTACTTTCGGTTCAGACAGATGTTACGAAAAACCATGAGGTTGAAGCATTAGTAAAGCAAGCGGAACAGAAATTCCAACAAATCGATTTTTTCATAAATAACGCTGGACAAATGCTAACAGCTCCAATCCGATCAGGCAAAGTAGAGGAATGGGAAACGATGATAGATGTTAATATTAAAGGCGTGATTTTTGGTATAAACGCTGTATTACCAACTATGATTGAACGTTCAAATGGTCATATTATTAATGTTTGCTCTGTGGCAGGATTTGAAGTAACAAAGGCAAGTACAGTCTATAGTGCTACAAAATATGCAGTAAGAGCCATTTCTGCTGGGCTTGAAAAAGAGTTAGCGAGAACAGGAGTTCGAGTTACCAATATATCCCCTGGGATGGTCGACACATCGTTAACTTCCAATAGCGGAGGGCACAATGAAAGAAAAAAATTAGAAACAAAAGACATCGCAAAAGCAGTTATCTATGCAGTAACACAGCCTTCATATGTAAATGTAAACGAAATAACGGTTCGACCAGTTTAAACAAAAAAGATTTAGGTAAAATAATAAATAAGCTATTTTAATTGTGATCAAAAAAATTTCTTGAACTGATTAGTCCTCACTAAACTTACTGGTGACTGTATAATCTGACTATTCAAGATGATCATTAAACATAGCTGATATTAGTACAGAGATTCAAAAAAAGCTTTCTATAAGATTTCAATCTTTAGTAAAACAATCAAATGTAAAACCTGAAATGACGAGTACCTCACACTCAAATGACTCGGTTAAAAATCATAGAAATCTGATATTTTATTAAAATGTACAAATACTACTTCCATAATTCTTTTATGGAGGTATTTTTTTATGGACATAAATAACCCATCTCAAACAGAAGAAATAAATATGCAGCAAATAAAAGAACATCAGAAAAACAAAAAGTTAGCAGCATCTGAGATTGGTGATTTGTTCGCCAATTATCTAGGAGATTCTATGTTCCACTGTGTATTTAAGCATCATCTTCAAGTGGTGGAAGATGATGAAATCCGTGATTTTATCATGTTTGCTTCAGATATTTCAAAGAAACACTTAGATAGGATGAAAGAGATTTATACAAAGGAAGATATTCCAATTCCTGTTGGATTTGGTGAACAGGATGTTAGAAACGATGCACCGCGACTCTTTAGTGATATGTATATGGTATTTTATATAACAGAAATGGCCAGAGCAGGGTTAATTACTTTTGGAAGTGCTTTATCTTCCTCAGGCAGACACGACATTGTTAGTTATTTTGAGATGTGTATTCAAGATACAATTAATATCTATAAAAAAGGAATATATTTATTACTCTCTAAAGGAATGAATATTATTCCTCCTAGCATTCCTTATCCTAAAAAAAATGACTTTGTTGAGAATCAGTCCTTTATATCTTTAATTGCAGGGAAATCGCGACCAGTAACTGCGTTAGAAATTAAACATTTACAGATTAATATAAACACAAATACGTTAGGGAAAGCTTTAATGATCGCCTTTAGCCAGGTTGCGTCATCGGATAAATTACGGAAATATTTTCAGGAAGGAGCAACATTAGCAGGGAGTCAAATAAAACAGTTAGGAGAACTTTCATGAATGAAAACCTACCAACACCAAAACTAATGGATGCCCATATCACCGATTCTACAATTTCTCCTTTTTCAGATAAGTTGATGCTCTATCATACTGTAATGTCTAACGGCATTGGCATACAAAATTATGGTTCCGCTGTTTCTAAAATCATGAGACATGATATACATCTTCAGTTTGGAAGGTTAACAGCAGGGATTTCTAAATTTGCTAATGATGGAATGAACATGCTAATAAATAAAGGATGGTTAGAAGAACCTCCTACAGCTGCTGATCGTAAGCAGCTTTCTAATCAGTCAGCTGGTAATAATAATCAGTAACGGATATAAATAAATTATTCTTATCAGTTACTGCCAATAATGACGGTTAATTTTGGCTTGGATGTAGCACTAATTCCTGTGGTTTTTATGATTTTGTATCAGTGGATACTGAAGCATAATAAGAACTATTATTTATACTTTGCTGTGTTATGTCTGTTTCTTTCTTTTGTGTTTAAACCAATATTAGTTTGGTTAAATCTATTTGAGTTATCAAAAGGTGCAAACTATTTTCATTTGTTTTTAGGATACATGGTCATAATGCTTGTATCGAGATGGATTACTAATTTATTTGTATATTTCGAAAAGAAATAAACTTACTTTTTGCGGTAGTCCTGTTTTTACTTTTGTGATCTTCCTTGTTAAGAATGAATGAGCACAGATTTAAAATGGAATATAAATATAAATTTTACGGAATAATAAAAAATAAACAGGGTATTTCTGAAGGTGACTCTTTATGGACAATTATACCAATGACAACACAGCAAGACGATATAAAGCACATGTCAGTATATTGGGAACAACTCAAATACATTTGAGAAACCCATATATTATTGCATGGTGGAGTGCAGCCTTTCCTGGATTTGGACATCTGCTTCTTTCAAAATATCTTCGTGGTTTTGTTTTATTCGTTTGGGAAGTGGTCGTGAATGTTCATGCTAATGTAAATTTAGCAATGGTTTATTCCTTTCAAGGTGAGATCGAAATGGCAAAGAATATATTAGATACGAGATGGCTGCTGATTTATATTCCAGTCTACATCTTTGCGATTTGGGACAGTTATCGTACAACGGTTGATTTGAACAAAATCTATCTTTTAGCAGAACGAGAAGAACATCCGTTTAATACATTTAGCATAAGTCCACTCGAAATAAACTATCTTGATAAACGCAATCCAATATTGGCTGTTATTTGGTCCTTATTTGTCCCAGGACTCGGACAGCTATATATTCATAGAATTGTCACGGCCTTTTTTGTAATTGTTTGGATCGTTGCATTTTCGTATTACTCCTATGGATTACAGGCAATTTCCCTTCTTTTTTTAGGTGAGATTCAGAAAGCTACATCAGTTTTAAAGCCGGAATGGCTCTTATTCTTTCCTTCCATATATGGTTTCGCCATTTATGATTCTTATGTCAACACAGTAGAAAATAATAAACTGTATGAAAAGGTTCAGCGGAAATATCTTAAAGTGAATTACCAGGACCCGACATTTAAAATCCTAAAAGGACAAAAAGTGAAGTGATTATATGCAACTAATATCAACGTTTGAAAATACTGTTTTTTTGGAAATTGCTGTTTCAATGCTTGAGAAAGAAGGAATAAACAAAGAAAATATTTTTGCTGTGCCGTTGGATAATCGTATGGAAGAACGAAAGGTGTTTGATACCCTGCACCGTTCTGATGGCATATCTCTGATTGATATTGGAATGGCACTCGCAACCGCTTTTTCAGTTGTTGGTGCAAGTGTCGGGTTTAAATTGGCCTGGGGTCCGATTTACTGGGGACTTATTGGAGCAATTGTTGGTTTTATGCTCGGATTCGCTATTCGGCTTTTTACAGAGATCGTTTTAAAAAAGAAGAGAAGATTATTAAAAGGAAAGCAAGCGGAGGTCGTTTTAATTATCGACTGCGCTGTAGAAAAATCAGAACTGGTTGAAAATATTTTATGGAATCACTTTGCACTTGGAGTGGCTAAAGTAAAATAATCTGTAGGAAGGTCAATATTTTGATTAAAAGTCTGATATCTACCCGTGAGCATGATTGAATTATTAGAAGCAGAAGGGATTTTGCGAACAGTTTACTCTCTGATCAATGATAAAGTATTGACATTATTTTGGAATACATACAAGATAGATTTATAGATGTTAGATAGCATTCGTTTTTATAGAACTCACAAGTTAAATATATGTAGTAACGAATGGTATAGGGAGGGAAAAATTTGTCTTTTTCATTTATTCATGCAGCTGATATTCACTTAGATAGTCCATTAAAAGGCTTAGAAAAGTATGAAGGAGCGCCTGTAGAAGAGATTCGAAATGCTACAAGAGTGGCATTTAAAAACTTAGTGAATCTAGCGATCGAAAAGCATGTTGCCTTTCTTGTAATTGCGGGCGATCTCTATGACGGAGATTGGAAAGACTATTATACTGGTTTATTTTTTATAAGTCAGATGACGCGTCTGCAAAAAGCAGGAATAAACGTATATCTAATTCGAGGTAACCATGATGCCCAAAGTTTAATCACGAAAGAACTAAAGTTACCGGATAATGTCAGGGAATTTTCTGTACATCAACCTGAGACAGAGGTGGACGAGCAATGGAAAGTTGCCGTTCATGGACAAGGATTTGTCTCGAGGTCTGTGACAGATAACCTCGCAAAAGACTATCCAGAACGACTTGATGGATATTTGAATATTGGAATATTACATACAAGTGCAACAGGTCGAGAAGGACACGAGAATTATGCGCCATGTTCCATAGAGGAGCTTGTTTCAAAAAGATATGATTATTGGGCATTGGGCCATGTCCATTTACGTGAAGTGTTGCATGAACACAATCCTGCGATTGTATTTCCCGGTAATATACAAGGTAGACATATTCGTGAAACAGGTGATAAAGGCTGTACGATTGTACATGTGAAGGACGGTCAGATTGAATCCTTTGAACACCGATCATTAGATGTACTTCGATGGGAAATTTGTGATGTTGATGCATCACTGTCTGAGACGATGGATGATGTGATGGAGGAGGCCCGCCTGCAACTGGAACAACTTCAGCAAACAGCGGATGGAAGATTGTTGGCGGTAAGATTTCATATTATAGGCGCGAGCCCGGCACACCAATCATTAACCGTTGAGAAAGATCATGTCATTAACAATCTTCGTTCGTTGGCATTAGAAATTGGCAACGTCTGGGTTGAAAAGGTAAAGATCAAAACGACTCGTTTAATTGGTATCGATCATTTACAGGAGCAGCATACTCCCGTAGCAACGATCTTATCCTTTTTAGAAAGTGTGAAGGAGGACGAAGATACGTTAGAGTTGTTACTTGATGAATTTAAAGACATCCAAAACGCATTGCCTTATGAATTAAAGAATGGTGAAGACGGTTTTGATTTTACAGAATCGGAAACGATAAAAGCTAGATTAAAAGAAGTAGAGAATCTCATTTTGCATCATATTCAAACGAAAGCAGGTGTCTAATAGCATGAGATTTGATTATTTACACTTAGAAGCGTTCGGTCATTTTACCAATTATGAATTATTATTTGAAGAAGACAAAAATTTTCATATTCTCTATGGACCAAATGAAGCGGGAAAAAGTACGATTCTGCGTTCTGTGTCTAACCTGTTATATGGGTTTCCACAACAAACAACGGATTCTTTTCTTCATAGCAATCAGAAATTACGTGTTGGCGGTCGTTTGACGAATAAACATGGTGAAACACTATCATTCTATCGGAGGAAAGGTCGTAAGAATACCGTACTTGATTGGGAGAATCAGCCCTTAGATGAAAAACGAGTTCAAACGTTTTTGGATGGAATGTCTGAGCAGCAATTTGTAAATATGTTTGCGCTCGATCATGTTCGTTTACGTGAGGGTGGCGCAAGTCTGCTGCAGAGTGATGGACATGTAGGAGAAAGCTTATTTTCTGCTGCATCTGGCATTAGTGTGCTTCGGCGGGTATTAGACGAGTTAGAAAACAATTCTCGGGACCTTTATTTAAAAAGCGGATCAAAGCCTGTGATCAATCAGGCGATTAAAGAAGAAAAAGAACTCACCAAGCAAATATCGGACAATCAATTAAAAGTTCAGACCTGGAAAGATTTAGAACAAAGCTACTTAGATGGTGAAAGAAAAATAGCTGAGTTGAAACAGGAATTAAAAATGTTAAGTACCGAAGAAACGAAATACCGTCGCTTAAAACAGACATTGCCTAAGATTGCTCTACGTAACGAAATGATTGATAAACGAAAAGAATTAGAAAATGTACCTGAGCTGTCTGAAAATGCAGAAGAGAAAAGAAAAGAATGCGTGCAAAAATCTCAGCAGGCAGAGGACAAGCTTACAGATCTAACGAAAAGAATCTCACAAATAGATAATGAGTTAGCGAAAGTGACGATTCCAGACGGGTTAGTGGAACAAGAAGTTCAGATCGAAGGCTTAAATCGAGAAGTTGAGGGTTATCGTAATCATCGCGAGCAAATTCCCGTATTAGAAGGAAGACACCGGCAGTTAGCACAACAGGTTCATACTGCATTGAAAGAACTCGATGTCAGCGAAAATAGCATGGAGCAGATTGAACGCTATCGAATGACTGCTGCCAAAAAGAAATCAATTCGTGAGCTATGTGATCAATATCCGCTGTTAGAACAGGAAAGAAAAACAGCTAACAAGGAATTTGATACAACTGGGAAGGATGTTGATAAGCAATCTGTTTTATTAGATCAGCTCGGTGAATCAATCGATGTCGATACCCTTGAACAAGTAATCAATCAGGTGAAAGAAGAAGGCAAGCTGGAAGCACGGATTTATGAAACACAAATCAAGAACGAACAGTTAAAGGAAGAAATTGCTGAGGCTATTAACCGTCTTCCCTTATTCAGTGGTACAAGTGAAGAATTGATGCAATTACAGGTGCCAAGCTTAACGAATACCGTTAAAAAATATGACAAGAAACAACAAGAGCTAACTAAAGAGTTGCGTGAAATACAGGAAAAAATTGATGGTGAAAGGGAATCGAAAGCATTAAATAATAAGCGGATTCGTGAGCTTGAATCAGTTGCGGATATTCCTACTGAAGACCTTTTACAAACATTAAGACAGCATCGCGATACAGGATGGTTGGTAATTCGAGACAAATTAAATGATAAAGTAGTTGATGATCAAACACTTCAAGCATTCACGCAAGGACTTCCTCTTGATTTAGCGTTTGAAAAGAGTATCAGCGAATCAGATGATACAGCAGACACGATGCGCAGAGAAGCTGAAAAATTAGGAGAGAAGAATAAACTCATCTCTGATATTGAAGTAAGTGAACAGTCTCTGGTTACACTTGAAAACAAATATACGGATATTGAAGCAGAGCTTACGAGATGGAAGGAAGAGTGGGTGAACGAGTGGAGCCCTGCCAGGATAAATCCCTTAACACCTGAAGAAATGATCGAATGGCTCGAGGAATTTAAGCAGATTCGAGCACTAATTTTAGAAGAACGTGAGATAGTAGAAGAACGAAACAGACTCATAAAAACACGCGATCAATTATATCATCTATTAAAAAATACCTTAACAGATTTAATTACTATTTCACCAGCTGACAGTCTGGCAGAACTTGTCGATCAGGCAGAAAAAACCAGAAAAGAGTTATCCGCAAACGAAAGTCACAGACATCATTTGCAGGCAGTAATGAACGACTTACAAGAAAAACTCAAAAAAACATCAGACCGTAAAGAAGAAGCAGATAAGCAAATGGAACAATGGAACGAAAAGTGGGAAAAAGCATCCCGGGAACTTTCCCTGCCTGTTGATACATCTCCGGCTGTTGCCAAGGAACTGATCGAGATGTATGAAGATTGTGTTCGTACGTATGATGAGATGAAACAAGTGGAAAATGAGATAAAATCGATAAATGAACGAATAGATTTTTTCCATGACAAAGTAAACAGTCTGGATCAATCGTTTGTTCAGGCAACTGAAAATATGGCTGTGGATGTGGTTGTAACGCAACTGTATCAAGCGTTGAATCAGGCTAAGCAAGATAAGGTGAAGCTTGAAAATCTGAAACAACAAAGACAGCAATTACAACAGGAGAAAGAATTAGCTAGACAGACAGGTATGGATGCTAAAGAAGAACTTAACGAGTTATTGAAGCAAGCAAACTGTGATACGTTAGAGGAACTGGAAAAAGTAGAAATAGCGTCGAATCAAAAAAGATCCTATAAAGAGAAAATCAGCCAAATAGAAGAAGATATAGTAGGAGTGGGGAATGGACTGACATTGGAACAATTGCTCGTGGAAGCGGAAGAGACAGATATCGATTTAGTTGATCATGAACTAGATGAGTTAACCCATAAGCGTGATGAATTAGATGGATTCCGTTCTGAGTTTGAGCAGGAACATGGGTCGTAAAAAGAGAATATAAAGAAAAAATTGAAGGAACCAACTTCGTGTCTGTTCAAGCTGCAGAAGAAAAGCAAAGTGTACTAGCAAAAATCACTGATTTAACAGATCAATATGTTAATCATAAGTTAGCCGCACTATTACTGAAAAAAGGAATTGAATACTACCGTGAACAAAATCAAAGTCCAATTATTAATCGCGCCAGTGAAATATTCCATCGCCTCACCTTGTCATCGTTTGACGGTATTACAGTAGATTTTGATGAAAAAGATCAACCAGTCATCATGGCTACTCGTAACGAAGATGAAAAATTAACTGTGTCTGGTATGAGTGACGGGTCAACAGACCAGCTATACTTGGCATTACGGATTGCAAGTATAGAAAAATATGTGTCTGAAAATGAACCAATCCCGTTTATTGTTGATGATATTCTTGTTCATTTTGACGACGAACGATCTAAAGAAACGTTACAAGTCTTAATGGAGTTATCCAAGCAGACCCAAGTCATCTTCTTTACACACCATAGCCGACTCATCGAACTGATGAACGAAATAGCAACCGAAAAAAACTACCAACAAACAGAAATCCAATCAGGATGGGACATGGAGACAGACTCTTTGTCCCAATCATTACCGCAGATGATAGGAAGTGTGTAACAACAAATGAATAAGCCGTCAAATCGTATTTACTTTATATTATTATTGGTACCTTTGTTTTGGGGGAGGTGCCTTTGGTGCAGCGAAACACGTTATCACAGAAATATCCCCCCCAATCACTGCAGCTACGATAAGGTTCGGCTTAGCTGGAATTATCCTATTAGGCTTAGTCTTCCTTAAATCTGCATGGAAATGGCAAGTAATTAAACAAAAATGGCGTAGGGTTAGGCGGGATGGCTTTGACTGGTATTTTTGGCTATAATGCCTTGTTCTTTATTGCCTTAGAACATACCTCAGCTATTAACGGCTCTTTAATCATGGCCACAACTCCCGTATTTCTTACATTAGGCACTGTGTTATTTTTTAAAGAAAGTTGGAATGCTAGAATTGCTATCGGACTTTTTCTTTCATGGTTTGGTGTTTTTCTGGTAATTATTAAAGGGTCATGGCATATATTAATATCTTTATCTTTTAATTTAGGTGATTTATTATTTCTTGCGGCCCTTTTTTGTTGGGTTATTCACGGATTAATTGGCAAAGTGGTCATGAAGGATATAACCCCCCCATTGCTAACAACTACAGTAACCACCATCATTGGTTCTGTACTTTTGTTGGTTTTATCGATGACAGAAAATTCATGGGGAAAGGTTGGAGATATGTCCACTCAATCCTGGCGCGAGATGTTTTTTATGATTATTTTTGCATCAGTGATTGGTTTTGTATTATGGAATAAAGGAGTATCTCATATTGGTCCGAGTAAAACAGGTCTGTATATGAATTTAGTTCCAATCAATGCAACATGGATTGCGTTGGTATTATATGGCGAAAGGATAACCTGGCAACAGATAGTAGGGATGTTGTTTGTAATTATTGGTGTTTATACCGTTACCGCGAGACAAAAGCGGAAAATAACTACAAACCAAACAAAAACAGCCTAGATTAAGAGGTAATGAGTAGATTATGGTAATTAATGATAATTTTGAAAGTTAATTTATAGTACTTTTTTCATTTGAGGTTTTTTATGAATTCAATACTTAAAAAAAGAAAAGACTAATGTGAGTGAAACTATTATTCCTTCATAAACGTAATTAGTTTTAGTACAAGATATTAAGGAGGAAATATACATATGAGCCAAAAACGGTGGATTGCATTAGTTGTTGCCGCAGCGTTATTTTTAGCATCTATAACCCTTCAGTTTTTCTCAAGTATAGCAACAGCTGATTTTGAAAACTTATTTAATTTTGAAGATCCGAACCAAAACTTCAATGAAAAAGTTGTAGAAACTGGTTCTGGCAACAATAAAATCGCTGTCCTTCATTTAAATGGTGTTATTCAGGATACAGCACCAAGCTCGTTAATTAATACGAATTCATACCACCATAAACGTTTTTTAGATATGCTGGATCAAGCTGGTGAAGATCGGCAGGTTGATGGCATTATCTTACGTGTGAACACACCTGGTGGTGGAGTTGTAGAAAGTGCAGAAATCCATGATAAAATTTTGGAGATTCAAGAACAATACGAAAAACCAATTTATATCTCAATGGGTAATACAGCAGCTTCAGGTGGCTATTATATTGCAGCGCCAGCAGATAAAATTGTTGCGCATCATGGAACTCTTACAGGATCTATTGGTGTCATTATGGAAAGCTTTAACTTTGCAGAATTTGCTGATGAACATGGGATTGATTTCAACACAATTAAAAGTGGAGAATATAAAGATATTATGTCGATGTCTCGGGAAATGACAGATGATGAACGTGCAATTTTGCAAACCATGATAGATGATATGTATACAGAGTTTGTGCAGGTTATTGTAAATGGCAGAGATATGACGGAAGAGCGTGTCCGCGAGTTAGGCGATGGTCGTATCTATACAGGAGCTCAAGCACAAGAAGTAGATCTCGTTGATGAACTTGGTTCGTTAGATGATACAATTGAAATGATGCGAACAGAACATGAGTTGACAAAAGCACAAGTTATTGAATACGAACCTGGCTTGAATTTCAATCAATGGATTGGTGGTTCGGTACAAATTATGTTAGGTGCAGAGTCAGATTTAATTGGAATTAAAGACTTATTACGAGAAAATAATGCTCCACGTGCAATGTATCTTTATTCACATTAGGGAGGTATAGGTATGACTAACGAAATAAACACTGCTCTTACTCCAACATCAAGCATTCAGTATGCAGGATTTTGGATGCGTTTCTGGGCATACTTAGTCGATTTAATTATTGTATTAAGTATTAATGGTATCTTGCTTGTACCTTTTCATTTTATGGAAAATGGTTTTAATATGGATATTGGGTTTTGGACGGTCACAGGAGCAATAAGCTCGATTGTTTTTTATCTTTATTTTCTGCTGATGACAAAATTTTATAATCAAACCTAGGTAAAATGATTTTTGGTTTAAGGGTAATTCGTGAGGATAGTCAATCTCTTAGTTGGAGTGATCTACTCTTTCGTGAGGTGATCGGCAGGTTCATTCATCGTGTGTTCTTTATTGCTGTCTTATTGTACCTGTTTGTTGCGTTTACTACTGAAAAACAAGGGATTCATGACATGATTGGAAATACCCGAGTTGTGATAGAAAAATAGTGAAAAAGTCTTTGGAATTCCATAGCACTGGAGTGTCCGGGGGGGAATTATATATTCAGAATAGTTTTAATTATTTTTGGCAAATCTAATCATGCAGCTTGTTCTTAAAATGAACGCTGACACTATTCTGAAGCGGAGGTTTTCTCATGACAAAGGATTCCTATGCCCCCAAAAGAAAAACTTCATGGAAAAGACAAGAAGCCAGATGAGCAAAGACGAGGCAAAGCATCTTCATCCGCAAGAAATGTAGATAATTAAACGTAATTGGGACACGATAGCTGTGTCCCTTTAAAATTAGGATTATCTGTACATCTTTCGCTTGATCATCTCTCATGAGTTTTTAGAACATATGCAATCTTTATTTTCATCTTTTACTATCTCTAAAATTTAGTGCGAACATACTTGCTTATGTCTTCATATGTATTATAATTTAAATGACATAAGTAGTTGAAATTACATGGCGGGACACAGAGCGTGTAACCATGTCCATGTAGGACAGGCTCTGTGTTCCTAGAGAGAAGGGATGTTTATGACTTTACAGCAGTTGAGGTATGTGATTGAGGTGGTGAGGAGTCGCTCGATTAATAAGGCGGCTCAGCGTTTGTTTATTAGTCAGCCTAGTCTTTCGAATGCGTTAAAGGAGTTAGAAGAAGAGATTGGTATCAAGATTTTTTCGCGAACAAATAAGGGGGGATTGTTGTTACGCAGGAAGGTTCAGAGTTTTTAGGTTACGCACGACAGGTGGTCGAGCAAGCAGAGTTGTTAGAAAACCGCTATAATAAAAGTCGTTCGCCACAGCAAAATTTTTCCGTTTCTACACAGCATTATGCGTTTGCGGTTAGTGCTTTTGTCCGACTTTTAAAAGAATATGATCGGGAAGAATATGAATTTACATTACGGGAAACAAGGACCTACGAAATTATTGATGATGTAAAAAATTTGCGTAGTGAAATTGGCATATTGTATGTAAATGACTTCAATGAAAAAGTGATACATAAGTTTTTACGTGAAGAGAAACTCACCTTTCATTCGTTATTTGTAGCAAAACCGCATGTGTTTATTAGTTCTACGAATCCATTGGCAAACAGACAATCGGTTACATTAGCGGATCTAAATCCGTTTCCATATCTGTCCTATGAACAAGGTGATTTTAATTCGTTTTATTTTTCTGAGGAAATATTAAGTACCTTATCACGACCAAAAAATATTCGGGTAAGTGATCGTGCAACATTGTTTAACTTGTTAATTGGTCTGAATGGTTATACGATTTCTACTGGTGTGATTAGCCATAAATTAAACAGTAAAGAAATTATAGCGGTGCCGTTGGAAGTAAACGAGAATATTCATGTGGGTTATATTACACATAAAAATGTTACTAATAGTACATTGGCGAATATATATATCCAGTATTTAAAGGAAAATATTGAAGAAGAGCTAACTTTGTTATAGTTTTAAACTATAACAAAAGATAGATTATATGTGTTACCTTATAAGGATTTACAATGTTACACTAAAAATAGATTAATAAACTAATCATTCAACAAAAGGAGCATATTTATGACAAACACAAATGTACAGGCACCATTTAGAGCAGATCATGTAGGAAGTTTATTACGCACGGAGCGGATTCATAATGCAAGAAAAGATTTTCAGGAAGGAAATCTTTCAGCAGAAGAACTTCATGAGATAGAAACGGAAGAAATTACTAAAATAGTAGACAAGCAGATTGAAGTAGGTCTTCAGGCTGTAACGGATGGAGAATTCCGTCGTCGCTTTTGGCACACCGATTTCCTTGAGCATTTAAATGGCGTGGAAGGGTATATTCCTGATCATGGCTATGCGTTTAAAGGAGAAGAAACAGAGCGATATGATATACGTGCGATCGGCAAAATTTCGTTTAACCAGGATCATCCACATGTTAAAGAATTTATTCAATTCAAGGAAATTGTTGGTGACCGAGCTGTAGCGAAACAGACGATTCCAAGTCCAAATCAATTATTTAATGCAGGTATCCGTAATGAAGATATTTACCCAGATATTGAAGAATATGCAGACGATGTTATCCAAGCATATCAAGATGCTGTTCAAGCATTTTATGAAGCTGGTTGCCGATATCTTCAGTTCGATGATGTATACATAGCGGCACTAAATTCGCCAGACATTACATTTACAGATAGTGAATTTCCACGTGAGAAGTTGATTGATTTAGCGTTACGGGTAGTAAACGGTGTATTAGAAGTGAAGCCGGATGATATGATAATTACCACTCATCTTTGTCGAGGAAACTATCGCTCAAAATGGGCATTTGAAGGAAGCTATGCTACAATTGCACCCACTCTATTCGCAAAAGAAAAAGTTGATGGCTTCTTCTTAGAATATGATGATGACCGTTCCGGAGATTTTACGCCTCTTGACCATATCCCTAATGGTGGCGCACGAGTAGTACTAGGTGTCTTCACATCTAAACATGGAGAGCTTGAAGATAAAAACAATATCTTAGCACGTGTGGAGGAAGCAACAAAATATGTTCCATTAGATCAATTATGTATCAGCCCACAATGTGGATTCGCATCAACCCATCACGGAAACATTCTAACTGAAGAAGACCAATGGGCAAAACTTAAATATATAGTAGATATTTCAAAAGAAATCTGGAAATAAGACAAAGGGACAGGCTCACTGTCCCTTTTTTGTTTATAGATTTTTATTACTTCAAACTTGTAAAATAATGATATAATGGTAGAAATTGATAGTTGTAATTTCGATTGACATGAAGGATGTGGTCTTCATTTTAAAATCTGAACGATAAAAGATTGTCGTACAGAAATGGTAAACTTATATTATAAAGGATATCTCAGTGAAAAAGAGTTCATGCAAATTAGGGAGTGCGGGTATTTATTAGTGGCAGGTATTATCTTCATTACCATTGCAAGCTATAATGAATGGAGCAAGCAAAGGGAATCAGAAGGAAAATTAATTAGCAAAATGAAACAGCTAGTGAAACGCTTGAAAGAATGGAACTAAGAAAGAAAAGGGGACAGAAACTTTGTTCCAAAAGGGGGGGGACATTACAGATGAAATTGTCATCCTTAAGCCTAGTTTTAAAAAAAGGATTGCTGCTCGGACAAGTGTGAAGCGCCAATTGGTACATAGAACAGGGCTAAAAATGCCAAGAGGATATGGTTGGATTCGAAACCCAAAGAAATATACTTATAACAAAGTCTACCAAAAAACTTCCTTTGATATTTTTAAACTTAGAAAGAAATTGTTAAAATAAGTCAGCGTCTGATCGAGAAATAGCTTCCATCTTGAAAGATTCAGCAAAAAAACGTTTATTTTAGTTTTTTCTCTGTTGCATACTAGTTATCTTTTTTTGTCTCAATCACTTGAAAAATGGTTTGATAGAAAGCATAACTTCTTGTTACTAATAGACCGGCATCTGTAATTAATTGTTCTGTATCGCGATTAAGATGACAGCCTCCTGCAATACGTTTCCAAACTGGTGTTAATATATCCTGGATTGGTCCAATCACAGGATGACCCACGCGCACGTGTTCGAAAAAAAGAGCCTTTCCGCCTGGCTTTAATACACGCAATATTTCTGTTAACGCTTGTTCAGGGTCAGAAATGGTACAGAATACTAGGGTGGCAACCACTGTATCAAAGGACTGATCTTCAAAAGGTAAGGATTGCGCTTTTTCATTATGAATGGTAATTTGCCGATCGCCAATTCGTTTAAAAGCTAGTTGTCGCATTGCTTGATCAGGTTCAATGGCTGTGATTATACAATCTTTTTTGTAATATTGAAAATTAATGCCTGTTCCTGCTCCAATTTCCAGTATATCGCCTGTTGCCTGTCGAATGAGGTTCTCTCTTACCTTTTTAAATCGATTCTTTTCAAACGGTTGCATGATGGTGTCATATGCGTTGGCCATCCATTTCGACATAAAATCGTCTCCCTTTCTTAGAGTACATCAGAATGATAAGGTTCTGTTAGTTTTAAATAAAATGATAAAAAGAAGACTCTCGATCACTATAAAACCTTCTTAAATTAGAAGAGATCTTATTAGAGAGGCTGAGTAATCTTATCATTCCTTCTGACAGTCATGATAAAAATAATTAAAAACAAAGCACTAACTAAATAAAAGAAACTTATCTGTGATAGCAATTGAATGTATAAGCCACCAATGGATGGACCTATCAGACTCCCTAAACTAAAGAACACACCGCAGAGTAAATTACCTGTGGGTAGTAATTCTCTTGGCATCAGGTCAGTCATATAAGTAATACCTAATGAGAACATCGATCCCACGAACATTCCAGCGATAAATAAACAAGCAAACAAGGCAATAAACGTTCCTTCTATAAACCCAGCTATCAAAAAACAAACGAATCCAAGAAAAAGAACAGCCGTTAAAATCTTTCTCCTGCCTAATTTATCACTTAACATTCCGAGTGGTAGTTGAAATACAATTGCACCAATTGCAAATGCGAATAACAAGGCTGATACATTTCCAACTTCCATTCCTATTCTTAGTGCATAAACCGGAAAATTTCCATTTAAAGAGGTTTCCAGAAAGCCATAGGCAAATGGAGGTAAAAAAGCTATCCATGCATATTTCCATGCCTTTGCAAAACGCTGAAAGGTATTACGAAATGAGCTCATTTGCAAATTTTGCTCGGGCCACTCATTTTTCAAAGTAAATAGAAATAGCCATCCTAACAGGGTAAGACATGCTGAAATAATAAACGGCAAGCTTTCGTTTATTTCCACCAGCGAAACCATTAAAGGGCCAACCGCGAATCCAATCCCGAAAAACAATCCATATACTGCAATGTTACGTCCTCGTTTATGATCTGGCGAAAAGGCAGTAATCCATGTTTGTGCCCCCCCGAAGTTTAAGGCGTGATCTCCCATTCCTACCAGCAATCTTAAACAGAACCAAAACCAGAATGATTGCCATAGGGGGGGAAATAAAGCAAGAGAAACTAAAACTAGAAATCCTCCAGTAATAATAAGCGGTTTATAGCCATATCTACGTAAAGGCAGTTCCATAAAAGGTGAAGCTAATAAAATTCCGATATATAGAGCAGTTGCGTTTACTCCATTTAAAAAGGAAGATACGCCACTATTTTCAAATATAACAGCGATTAAAGGTAGCAACATCCCCTGGCTAAAGCCAGAAACAGCTACAATACTCACTAAAATCCAAAAACGAAATCGATTTGCACTCATGATTGATCTTCTCTTTCTGTCTGTAATCTAAGTTGCCATTCCTGTGTTCTTTGCAACAGAAGATATTATAAACGATTGCGAAAGGAAAGAGAAGAAATGTGATATATTGAATTTTCTAACTTGCTGGAAAGGCTCTTGAATCTAAGCTCTATAATTTTAAATACTAGCATCCGCTGCTTTTTTTGTTGTATCATATAATTATTGTAATAAACAGGAAGCAATGAGGGATATGATGAAAGATATTGGATTAGTATTAGAAGGTGGCGGAAGCAGAGGCGTTTATACGGCAGGCGTCCTCAGATATTTGATGGAAAACGACACTTTTTTTCCATATGTAATAGGTGTATCTGCAGGTGCCTGTAATGGTTCCTCCTACATTTCAAAACAGATAGATCGTAATCGTATTACGACGATAGAGTATGTAAACCATCCTGAGTATTTGTCGTTTAGAAATTGGCTAACCAAACGGCAATTATTTGGAATGGATTTTATTTTTGATACACTACCTAATCAATTGGTGCCATTTGATTATGAAACATTCAACAGTGCACCTGAAGAATTTGTAGTTGGCGTAACCGATTGTACCACTGGTGAATCATTATTTTACCGGAAATCAGAATTTGCTGATGATATGATTACTTTATTACGAGCGTCGAGTTCATTACCATTGGTTGCTCCAATTGTCCATTTTGACGAAAAAGCGTTGATGGATGGTGGAATTTCTGCGCCAATTCCAATTAAACAAGCTATCAGGGATGGATACGAGAAAAACGTAGTAGTTTTGACTAGGAATAGAGGTTATTATAAAAAACCACAGTCCATTAATTGGTATATGCAGAAGAAGTATCAACAATATCCAGGCTTATTAGCAGCATTAAAGAAACGTCATCAGGAATATAATGAAACCATTAATTTCTTGTACGAAGAAGAAAAGAAAGGGAACGTGTTTATTATTTCGCCTACAGAAAAACTAAAGGTAGGACGGGTAGAAAGAAATAAGAATAAGTTAAAGGATCTATACCATCGTGGTTATCAGGATCTGGAGCAATTAAATGATGCATTAAACGAATTTTTACAAACATAAGGAGGGGGGGAGAACATCATGCAAACTATCGTATTTGATGTCGATGATACACTGTATGATCAGGCACAGTCTTTTCATCAAACAGTTCGTGAACAGATTAGTCAAGACTTTACACCTGAGGAACTTGACAACCTATACAAAAAAAGCAGAAAATACTCAGAACTTTTATTTGACGAAAGTGAACGGGGGGGTGAAATTACTACTTTTGAATGGCAAACCGGCAGATTTATTAAGGCATTTGAAAATTTTGGCATTTCGATGAACCAGGAACAAGCAGCAGATTTTCATTATTCATATAAAGATGCCCAGGCAAATATCACGCTATTTCCTGAAATAGTAGAATTATTGGAGCTGCTAAAGAATCAAGGGAAACAACTAGCTATTTTAACAAACGGGGAAGAAGGCCATCAATCGATGAAGATTGAACAACTTGGCTTAACACAGTGGATTTCTGAAGATCACATTTTTATATCTGGAACACACGGTGTAGCAAAACCAAAAAAAGTAATATTTGATATTGTCGAAAAGAAATTAAATCTTAATCCAACTGAAACCGTCTATATTGGCGACTCCTATGAAAAAGATATCATAGGTGCCAAGCAAGCGGGATGGAAAGCAATTTGGGTTAATTATCGCAACAAGGAAATACCAGAAGACTCCAAGATACGTCCTGATCAAGAATTACATCATCCAAGCCAGCTGCTAACATATTTCGCTAGCACTAGCTAAGAAAGTTATCTGAGCATAGCGCAAAAAAAATCATGCATACTTATTAGCACCGAAGGGTATGCCAGTAACAGGAGGTGTGCGGCATGAAATATGTTATCATAGGCGGGGGTTGCTGCTGGTATGAGTGCAGCAATGGAAATTGTGAGAACAGATAGAACAGCAGATATCACTGTTTTAGAGAAAGGAAAAGATTACTCTTATGGTCAATGCGGTCTACCATACGTTATTGGTGGGTTAGTGCCATCAACAAATGATGTAATTGCGCGTTCTGTTAACACTTTTCGAGAAAAATATGGAATAGATGCTAGAATACATACTAACGTAACGAAAGTTGATCCGGATCTACAGCAAGTGAGTGGGATAAATCTGGAGGATGGAAGTTCCTTTATGATAGAATATGATCGATTACTAATTGCGACAGGTGTAGATTCACTTGCTCCTGATTGGCAGGGTATCCATTTAAGCGGTATCCATTCTTTAAAAACATTACAGGATACGAAACAAATAAAAGAAGATTTAACCAAAGAAATAAATGAAGTAACTGTTGTTGGTGGAGGTTATATTGGACTTGAAATGGCTGAAAATTTCGTCCATCTTGATAAGAAGGTCCGATTGATCCAACGTGGCAAACAACTTGCTCCGATTTTCGATAAAGATATGGCAACAATTATTGAACAAAAAGCGAAAGAAAAAGGTATAGAAATTATTTTAGAAGAAGAAGTTCAATCATTTAGGGGTAACCATCGAGTAGAAGCAGTTGAAACAGATAAACAAACATATACAACAGATCTAGTATTATTAAGTATCGGGGTGACGCCTAATACTTCTTTCTTAAAGAATACCGGAATTCATAGGAATGATAAAGGTGCATTAGTGGTCAATCGTTACATGCAAACGTCTATTCCAAATGTGTATGCTGCTGGAGATTGTGCAACACAATACCATATTGTAAAACAATTAGATGATCATTTCCCGCTTGGAACAACAGCGAATAAGCAAGGGCGTATTGCGGGTGCAAATATGGCTGATCATCGTTTAACTTTTAAAGGAATTGTGGGGGACTTCTATTATTAAATTTTTTGATTTAACTCTAGGTCGGACTGGCTTAACAGAACAAGAAGCCAAAAATCTACAAATTGCATATGCTGTAGAAACGATCACAGCCTCTGATCATGCGGGATATTATCCAGGAACTGAAAAAATGGACATCAAACTTGTATATCATAAGGAAAACAATCTATTATTAGGTGCACAGATCATTGGTAAAGCCGGCGTAGATAAACGAATTGATGTGTTGGCAACGGCTTTATATAATAACATGACAGTAGAACAATTGACAGATTTAGATCTTGCATATGCACCTCCTTATAACGGAGTTTGGGATCCAATTCAACAAATGGCAAGAAAAATATAAAATGTTAAAAAACCTCTCCGATCCAATATGGATGGAAGAGGTTTTTTTATACTTTTAAATAATCAAGAAACAATTCGACAAACTCTTCATCCCATTGTGTACCTTTTCCATCTTTTAAAATGGCGATTGCCTTCTCTTGTGTAAAGCCTTTTCGATATGGCCGATCTGATGTCATAGCATCAAAAGCGTCTGCTACTGCCATAATTCTTCCAAACAAGGGAATATCGTTACCTTTTAACTGATCAGGATATCCTTTTCCGTCATAACGTTCATGATGATGGCGCACTCCATTTAAATATGGTTTAATACTAGAAATCGGGGTAACCTGTTTTAAAATTTCATACCCATAAATCGGATGTTTCTTAATTTCTGCAAACTCTTCATCCGTTAATTTCCCATCTTTTAATAAAATCTTATCTGGAATACCGATCTTCCCAATATCATGTAGCAGCGCAGATTTGCGTAAATTCGATATTTGCAGTTCATCAAGATTTGCTCGTTTTGCAATTTCCACTGAGAACATTGCGACACGTTCGGTATGACCAGCTGTGTAGGAGTCTTTGGCATCTAAAGCTGCTGCAAGAGTGGTGATCAGACTCTCTGATAAATTAATATTTAATTGATCTCTTTCCTTAATTCCATCTACCATTTGATTAAAGCCTAATGTTAATCTGGAAAATTCATCTGAATAGATTTCATCCGTTTTCTTTAAGCTACCGGATTGTACGGAACGCATATCATCTTTTAATTGTTCGATTGGTTGCTCTATTCCTTTGTATAATAAGTAAGAGGCAACAATTGCAAAGACAATATTAATCACCATAACCACAATTGCCCATTCCCAATATTCACCCAAGGTACCATTGGAGATTTCCTGAAATCGGATTTGAGATGCTAAGCCAAATAAAAGTAATGGAAAGATGCCAATGAAAATGCTACTTATTTGAAACTTTCTTTTTAATGAAATAACTATTCTGCCTTCTAAAGAAAGTTTCTTATTATATTTTTCTTCTGCCAGCTTCACTATTTCCTTCATCACAGATTGAACTGCAGTTGTCGTAAGGAAAAATTCGATTAATGCATGCATTCCCGCTACTAAAATGGCGCCAATTACAGCCAATAAAATATAGTAAGCTGGAATCGTTAAGTCACCTGTATAAATAAGTATGTTTGTAAGCAAGATTGCCGGAATGCTAAGTCCTAAAAGATGAGGACCAAAAATACGCTTCATCGCAAAGATCGGAAATTTATTAGCAGTTTCGAATCCTTCCTGAATAGTGGAATAGGATAGTTGTGATTGCGAGAATATTGCTTTTATCGGTTGAATATCTTTAGTGAATTGTCGATATTCCACTGTAAACATAATAATTAATGAAAAAAGTAAAATTGCTGTCAGTATAATAATATCCTTTTGACTTAAGGATAATGTGTGAAAAATAAAAACACCGCCAACACCTAAAACAGCAAGCAATGAACCTATTATATAATTTCTCAGTAGGATTTTAATGAAAGATTGATAGATTATCAATGATGATACCCCCCTTTTGTAAAAATGATCAATTCTTGTTGTACTAAAAAGATACCATATTATGATTAAAAGTAATAGAACTATTTATCTAATTTATCAAAATATATTGAAATGAAGTATAATTTCATAGTCAATATACCTATTTAAATCATACCTTTAGCGATAGCTGCAAACTGGAGTTTTTCTATCGATTGACAATACTGTCTGGTCATGTCAGTCTGTAAATCTTTTTCATGCTTTTTCAAATAGCCGATTACTTGCCATTTAGAAAACCAATCGCCATTTTCAGCAGCAACTTGAGTGGAATTAGGCCACGAGCTGGATAGTACTGGACTATAAATACGTGCTGAAGCAGATATTACTTTACAGTTCTCGATCATAGGGTTTTGAAGTTTTCCTGGTAAATTTTCATTGATTGGATGAAATAATTGAGGCCAAAAGTCAGATCTTGAACCAGTATGTGTGTGATTTTTTGCCCAATCAAAGATGGTTAAATAGTACATGTTATCGAAGACTATTTGGTATAATCGTTTTCCTAACAAAATTCGTTCCTCTAAAGATGCAAAGTGATGGACCGATTGACCTAAAAGTTTTATTTTTTGCTTATCATGATATGGAAAAAGGATCTGATTTAACTGCAGGAAATCCTGTATTTTAAATTCAGCTGATTTTAAAATCGATTTTTGATATGTTGTATGCTGAATCACTCTTTTTTCGATATAGCTTTGCTCATTAATAATTAGAGCAGTCGATAATAAATATTTATTTCGATAGTGATAAAAATGATTCCACAATACTTCCATAAAATAAGAAACACCACATGAAGTCAACAAATGAAAAAGATTAGTTTGTTGTTGTATGCTTTCTTTGTATAATAAAAGTTGCGGGTAAGCATCTTGAAATATTAACCAATTAGCACGTTCTAAGAAATTGAAAAATGTTTCTTTCTCTTTATCTGTAATTAAAGCAGATAAAAAACTTCCTTGTAAATCTGTCATATTCCAGCCGGCATTTCTAGATACTAAATGTGCTAAAAAAGCCCATTCAATCTCGGGAAATTCTTTGTAAAATTCGAGATATGCCTTTGTCCTTGTAATATTGTTAAGGTTTAATCTACTTGTTTTTCTTTTTGTTTCTTGAATGATTTCGCGCTCTTTGCTATTAATAAACACCTTTTGAGGAGTTTGTTTAAGCTTTTCTTTTATTTCTAATAATGCAGGGTCTCTATTTATAAATGTAAAAATATTCAGCACCTCCTAAACCGGATAGAAATACGCTATAGTGTTTGTTTCTTTTATGCGGAATATTCTATTTTTCCTATAGTAGTGTAGGAATAAGTTAAGTTGCGAGCATCGTTATTTACATCGGTTGTAGAACTATAGTATAATTTTATAGTGCGTAAATCATCATTTATTGTATTATTTTGTCGAAAAAGTTTATTTTAAAAACAAGAAAATTCATGTTTCTTTGAATTAGAGAAAGAATAGGTGAGTATTATGTACAGGCAGGGAAGAATGGCAGCAGTAATAATTACTTTACTATGCATAGTGCTTCTTCTTTACAACTATTTTATGTTTAACAGTGTGGAAATATCATCGGTTGTTGTATATGTATTGATCATTATGATTGTTTGGTGGATAGGCGGCAAATTTGATGACACGATAAATAATAATCTAGTTCTGGAAAGTAGTAAAGCAGATCTTACACGTGAAATGAAGCAGGTTACAAAAGAGCTACAGGTATATGAGCATTATTTTAAGTCATTTGAAGGTGGCGCCTTGTTTACCTATGATTTAATTGAACGGGATACTAGATGTTCTATAAGGATCGAACAGTTATTTGGCTTTACCCAAAATCAATTTAATTCTAATGTAGAATTATGGAAAGATCTTGTGCATCCTGATGATATGGATTGCGTTCAGGAAAAAGAGTCATTGTTGTATAAGGGAAATAGTGTCGAAATGGAGTTTAGAGTAGTACATCCTTCTCAAGGGGAAAAATGGATTAGAAAAATTTCAAATCCAGTGACCAACCCTTCTGGAGAAGTTACTAGAATTAACGGTCAATTTATGGATGTAACTAAGCACAAGCAACTTGAAATTGAACTACGACGAATGGCATATTTTGATGATTTAACAGACTTGCCTAATCGGAAGATGTTAGATCGTCATATTCAAAAAGCATTAGCAAGATCCAAACGTCATAACTATAGTCTTTCAATAATGTTTATTGACATAGACGACTTTAAAAAAGTGAATGATACCCTTGGACACAGTGCGGGTGATCATTTATTAAAGGATGTTGTACAACGATTTAGTCAAAGTACGAGGGAAGAAGATTTAATTGCCCGAATAGGTGGAGATGAGTTTATTGTCGTACTCGAAGAAACGAGTAAGGATGAGATAGAAGATATAGCAAATAGACTAATAGCAAATATCATTAAACCTTATACTATAGATGGCAAAGAAGTACAAATCTCGGTAAGTATAGGGGTTAGCATGTATCCTGAAAACGGTGATCATAAAGAAGAGCTCATTCAACGTGCAGATAAGGCGATGTATTATGCAAAAAATAATGGTAAAAATAACTATAAGCTGTATACAGTAGATTTGCAGGATGTCACATTGAGTGATGAAAGTATTTTTTCGAGATGGTTTAATAGAATCCAACATTCCTTAAAATCATAAATAGACGAACACTCAGTGGAAACATTTTCACTTATTTGTTTAGTTTGCTCACTGACCATAATAGGGTCAGTGAGTTTTTAATGTTTATACATATTTTCATTTAACATAGAATTATTTCTCGGGTATGCTTGTTCTGATTTTTTAACACACTTCTATATTTTACGAAAATTGTAAAAATAAAAAACAATTTTAAATGAATGTGGTAGGATGGTAGTAGAAGTCTACAAGAATGAGGTTGAATATATGAAAAGAGGAATAAAATATATGATCTGGATTGGTTTTATCATCTTATTATTAAGTTTACTATTAAAAATTTATCACGATACCAATTATTTTAAAGTGAAAACTCTCATGATCACATCTGATCAAATACAAGAAAATCAATCAATTTCTATTTTACATCTGACAGATTTACATAATAAGCAATTTGATGAGCAAAATCAACGATTATTGAATAAAATTAAATCGTTACAGACTGATATTATTGTAATAACAGGAGATGTCATAGATCGAGATACAGAACAGATGGATGATGTCTTATCTTTCATAGAGAAAGTAGCAGCTTTCAATCCAGATACGTATTATGTCACAGGAAACCATGAATGGGGTAATCCTTTAAGAGAGAAATTCTTTGAAGGAATTTTAAAAAGTGGCGTTCATTACTTAGATAATAAAAACGCAGCCATTGAAATAAACAATGTTCTCTTTCAATTAGCAGGTATAGGGGGGGATTCTTCTACAGGGCACTCAGATATGGAAGCAGCGTTAAGAGGCTTAGATGATCGCTACTTTACCATTCTTTTAGCACATGCACCAGAAGTAATCGTGAACCATTACCCACAAAAGGTTGATTTGACTTTAAGCGGCCACACACACGGTGGCCAGATTCGCTTGCCGTTTATCGGTGCAGTCATTGCGCCTGGTCAGGGACTCTTTCCTGAATATGATCAAGGATTATTCCAAATAAATGAGCAACAGCAACTATATATTGATAGTGGATTGGGTACCAGTACGCTTGATATACGCTTATTTAATCAAAGTCAAATGACCTTGATTACCGTTAAGGGTGAAAATGGATGAAACGTTTAATAATATTAGTAATTTTGGCTTGTATAACAATGGCGTGTGTCGAATTATACTTAACTCCTAATTATATGTTAAAGTCACTAATTAAACTCGTTATTTTTTTAGTGCTGCCTTTTGTGTTTATTCGATTTGTAGTAAAAATTTCCTTTAAAGAATTATTCTCATTAAAATTCAATGATTTAAAAGTAGCTAGTCTATTAGCAACTGGGGTATTCCTCCTTATTTTAACAGCATATTTTTCATTTAATGGTTTTTTTGATTTTTCTAAAGTTACCGTTATGTTAGAAAATAATATTGGAGTCGATAAAACAAATTTTATATTTGTCGCTATCTATATTGCCATCGTTAACTCTTTATTAGAGGAATTTTTCTTTAGAGGCTTTGCATTTTTAACATTATTACGATTTTCCACAAGACGAATAGCGTACCTGTTTAGTGCAGGTATGTTCGCCATTTATCATATTGCGATGATGACGGACTGGTTTTCCATTTGGTTATTTGTGTTGATTTTGATCAGTTTATTTATTGCAGGCTTATTATTCAATCGTTTAGACGAAAAAGCGGATAGTATACTGCCTTCCTGGATCGTACATATCAGTGCTAATATATCCATTAACCTGATTGGTATGATGCTTTTCGGCATCATATAATTGATCAATGAAATTAATGACTAAGAATTTATTATTTTGAAAAAAGTAAACTGACATTTGCTTATATTTCAATACGTCTTTAAACCTTTAAATAAAAACTTTAAAAAAATTAGTAGATAATGCAGGAAAATAGGGATATATATCGAATATTACTTTTAAGAAGATTATTTATAATTCCCGTAAATTCATGAAATTTATATCTGCTCATGAGAAGCAACATTTAACTAAATGAATCAGCTGGATAAGATGAAATCTTTTTTCACTATAATACTCTTAGGGTAGAATAACGCCTGCCTAAAGTAATTTTTAAGGTTTGTTCTTTTTTGACGAAAGTAGGTCGTTTTATGCGGTTTCCCGGGTAATATTTGTTCTGAAGAAAGTATAATAACTGAAATAACAGATGAAAGATCACAGCTGTTATTTCAGTTTTCAAGTCATTAATGATTAATTTTGGCAGCGATCATTTCCTTATCTTCTTTAAATTTATGATGTGTTTGTTGAATTAATTCTTTAAATAAGCCATCCATATTCTTTTCCATAGAAGCAATACCAACTCCGGTAACTCCACCTTTAACACAGACCTTATCAATCAATTCATTTAAGGTGAAATGATTTTCGGCAAGTAATTTCCCAAACCCGATAAACATCTTTTCCATAAGTAATGTTGCTTGCTCTGGGGGGGAAACCTCTGTTAAATTAATTGCTTCCTGAATGTAGTTTTCAGCTAAAAACGCAAAAAAAGCTGGACCACATGACACGATATCAGAGGCTATTCTCATAATATTTTCCTCAATTTCAAGCGGCTCTGAAAAGTAATGACACCTCTTTAAAAATAGTTCTTTTTGATATGAATCGATTGTTTGACCAAATGTTACTAAGGTAACACCTGCTAATGCATAGTTTGTAATGCTTGGAACCATTCGTGCCACCTGGCAATTTACGATTGATTCGATATCACATATCGATAATGCACTAGTAATGGATACTAATAAATGCTCATCTTCTAAAATAGGCTTTAATTCATTTAAAACATCGATCATATCAGCTGGTTTTACACATAAGAAAATGGTATCAACCTCGTTAATTAATTCAAATATATTTTCTTTGACATGAATGCTTGGATATTTCTCTTGGATCGCATACGCTTTAGCTATCGTTCGATTGGTAATATAAAGGTCTTCTTGCTTCAATAATTCAGATTCTAAAAAAGCGGTGATTAAGACTTCCCCCCCCATGTTCCCCCCCGTACCGATTAAACCCCCCCATTTCATTTTGTTCGCCTCCTTCGATAATTTCTTACCAATATCCTATGAACAACTTTACTATTCTATGATAAAGGAATGATTTTGATGTCTTGGTTAATTAAAAACTGGTATATTCTCTTAATAGCAATTGCCATTGTAATTTGGCTTACGGTGGAACCGACAGCTGAGAATCTCGAGCAGTCATCGATAGATTTAACCGAAGAAACTGATTTAGGAAATACTATAGAGGAAGAAATAGAAGAACCAAAAAAATTAATATATATGGTTGATATTAAAGGAGCAATCAAAAATCCTGGGGGTATATCAAGTAAATGAGTCAGATCGGGTCAAAGATGTAATCGAAACTGCAGGTGGTTTCCTTGAAAATGCTGAAGCGGAAGCGATTAATTTAGCGGAACGAATATATGATGAAATGGTAATTTACGTTCCGACTGCAGGTGAAGATAAAGCTAATATAGAGCTTAACAGTACAAGTAATGATACTAATAAAATAAAAATTAATACGGCAACTGCTGAAGAAATCCAAACCATACCAGGGATAGGGGAGGTTAAAGCAAATGAGATCGTGACATATCGAGAAACATATGGACGATTTGAAAAAATGGAAGACTTAACAAATGTCTCCGGGATAGGTGAAAAAACGGTGGAAAAAATCGAAGCTTATGTGAGGATTCCGTAATTTATTGACGCAAAGCTTATCTATCGGTACAATTTCACTATATTGTTTGAAATAGAAAGGTTGAGGATATATGGAAAGAATTTCTTGGCACCAGTATTTTATGGCTCAGAGTCACTTGTTAGCTTTACGGAGTACGTGCCAACGACTAATGGTAGGTGCGACAATTGTGCGCGATAAAAGGATAATTGCGGGTGGGTATAATGGAAGTGTATCTGGAAGTGTTCATTGTATTGATGAAGGCTGTTATATTATTGATGGTCATTGTGTGAGAACCATTCACGCAGAGATGAATGCATTGTTACAATGTGCTAAATTTGGAGCGTCTACAGATAAGGCAGAGATTTATGTTACCCATTTTCCTTGTCTTAATTGCTGCAAAGCCATCATACAAAGTGGCATTAAGACAGTCTATTATGCAGAGGACTATAAAAATCATCCCTATGCGATAGATTTGTTTAAAGAAGCAAATGTGCAAGTAGAGAAAGTTGAATTAGATCAACATTATATAAGTTTAAAACCATAAGAATTCTCTAAGAAAAGAGGAGGTGATTCATTTTTGTATCAACAATTACATTGGTTTGTAATCATGTATATGTTAGCATTTCTATTCAAAGACATAGAACCAATTATATTTGCAGTAATAATGTTTGGAACTGCTCTTTATTTTTATCTAATTCGACAATATTCGATAAGAATAATTACCTCTCTTCTTCTCTTTAGTTGCCTCTCATTCCATTTTATACCTTCCCTGTCAACCGAAGAAAACCAGCATGATACAGATCAAAGGATAATTTCAGGTGAAATAGTCTCCGCTATAGATCATAATGATAGTTATATCCGTTTTACCTTAAAATCGCAGAATCATCAGCGGCTTGAAGTAACCTACTTCTTCGATGATACGAAATATAATCTTTCCTCTTTCCGAACGGGCGCAATTTGTGAATTAAATGGTTCATTTCAAGATATTCCCACCTCACGTAATCCAGGCCAATTTGATTATAAACATTATTTGTTAACGCAAAACATTCAAGCGCAATTTATGATAAACTCAATAACTGAAAGTAAATGTGAAGGGCAATCATCACTGCATAAAATACATCAATTGCGAACTCAATTAATAGATAAAATAGAAAATATAGTAAGTCCTCTTACCTCAGCATGGTTAACCGCATTATTATTTGGAGATCGAGATTTATTAGATGAAGATGTAATCAAGCTGTTTCAAACGTGGAATTTGTCTCACTTATTAGCTATTTCAGGATTACATGTAGGATTATTGCTGGGGATTATTTATTTTGTGCTTTTGTTTATTTTTCGTATAACAATTGAAAGAGCTCAATTACTATTAGTAATAACATTACCACTCTATCCATTATTGGCTGGAGGAGCACCGTCCGTGTGGCGGGCAAGCTTGTTAGGATTACTCGTCATCATTCTTGCTAAAGTACCGATTCGGTTTGCAGGCACCGATATATTAAGTATTGTATTTGTGTTAATGGTGCTGTTACATCCATATGTGATTTATTCGCTCGCTTTTCAATTTAGTTTTGCCGTAACCTATGCAATTTTGTTGTCTCGAAATATAATCAATCAGTCAAAGCTAGGTTATAGTTGGATACTTTTGAGAATTTCGTTAATCAGCATGCTTGTCATTCTACCCATTCAATTGCATCATTTTTATCAGTTTCAGCCATTATCAATTTTACTCAATCTTATCATAATTCCTTATTTTACCTTATTTGTGCTACCGATATTATTATTAATTTTGGTCATTTCATTTTCAACTTCGATCGTGACCGTATTAGATACGCTATTTATTAATGTACAGACATATATGCTTACATTTATTCAGGAAATTGATGCGATAATGCCGTCTGCCTGGTTGATAGGATCCTTTCCTGTTAAATTTTATTTACCCTATTATCTCATGTTATTTTTGTTTCTTTATTTTTTTGATATAAACCATATTAGAAAAGCATTTCTGTATGGTATATCTATTGTTTTAATCCTTTTTTTGGTTAGCATTAAGCCATATTTAACTCCACATGGTTACATTACTGTTTTAGATATAGGACAAGGTGATGCTATTGTGATTGAATTGCCTTTTCGGCAAGCTGTTTATATGATAGATGCTGGAGGAACTATGTCATCGGATTTCACTTCTGGATCTGACAAAATTTTCGAGCAAGTGATCGACCCTTTTTTGAAATCAAGAGGAATCGGCGAGATTGATGCTATTATATTGTCACATGCTGATCACGATCATATTGGTAGTGTGCCCTATTTGCTTGAAGCATATCAAATAAATCATATTATTACCAGTCCATATTTTGATGATCGTATGTTAAAGGATTATAGAAAAATTAATCAAAATTTTTCTCACATAACATGGCGAGCTGGTCAATCTTTTCAACTTCATAATCAGGAATTTTATGTACACCTTCCAAATCGTAAGCATGACAGTAAAAATGAGAATTCACTTGTTTTAAGTAGTAAGTTTGGGAATAAAACATGGCTTTTTACTGGTGATATTGGAGTAGTGGGGGGGGAAGAAGAGCTGCTAAAACAGTTTCCATCACAAAAGATAAATATCCTTAAAATTTCCCATCATGGAAGTAACACATCAACCTCTGCTGAATTCTTAAAAATAATAAACCCTCAACTCGGACTCATTTCAGTTGGTCAAAAAAATCGTTATAATCATCCGCATCCAGATGTGTTAAAGCGTCTTGAAGATCATAAGACGAAAATCTTGAGAACAGATCAAAATGGAGCAATTATTTACAAATTTTCTAAAGGGAGTGGAACAGTCTCACCTTACTTACCATATGATGTAGTACCATAATCATTCTCATTCAGCAGTTATATAAAAAACAACGAGACTAATCTGGTTAGCCCCCGTTGTTCTTTATGAACCAATCGCATCGAAAATGACACCAATAAAGAAAATAATCATAAAAAATACAAATGAAAAAATAAAACCAAAACCAGCATCAAATAAGTCGTGTCGTTTGGATTGAACTTCCTTTTCAAATTCATTCATAGCTACTACCTCCTTATTAAGTTAGGTAAAACCTTCTAAATAAAAGAATGATGTAATAACGTTTCTCAGGATTCCCTTACTTAGCAAGAGTTAACACCTATATTATTTGTGTAAACAGGTCAATCTATATATAAGAAAATATCGCAGCATAATTAGTTACCTAGGCTGATGAAGTTGCGTTGATATAGATTGCGGAGGGAAGTGATAGACTGCTTCCCTCTTTCTTATTGCTTAGGAAATTATAAAATGTTCTACTGTGGATTATTCGGATTCCTTTGTTTAGCCACGTCCAGCTCCGAGCGCCAAAAACTATGCAACTTCACGAATCGCCCTACGATAAGTCATCATCGGTTCGTAAACTCACCGTGATTCCTTTATCTCAGGTGATTCGCTCCAGTCGCTACGTTTTTTAACGGCGCTCTGCGCTTTTGTTCTGTAACATACATGTTAAAAAAGTATTTTGAATACTTTTCAAAAAGTGAATCTTACTATACAATAAAACATAATTGATTTTTTTTCAACTTTTTATTGTGATCTGTATTATTTATTTAAATTTTGCATAAAAAACGATGTTAAAAATTAGTAAATGTGTATTAATACATAAGGTTACGGAGTGAAATACATGAGCTATATAACCATAATAGAAGAGATGAAAAAGAAAAAGTTTGCACCGGTTTATTATTTTCATGGTTCAGAGACATATATGGTCGAAGCTTTAAAGCAAGCGTTAATAACGAATGGGATCGAGCAGGATGAGCGAGAAACTAACTTATCAATTTATGATTTGGAAGAAACTGCGATACAGGAAATAATTTCAGATGCGGAAACATTTCCTTTTTAGGTGATCGCAAACTTATTTTTGCTTCGAATGCAGATTTTCTTCGAGCAAAACCTGCTAAAACTGAGATTATACATCACCCTGAAGTGTTAGTGAATTATTTAGATAATCCTGCACCCTATTCTATATTAATTGTAATTGCACCATATGATAAAGTAGACGAAAGAAAAAAAGTCGTGAAAAAGTTAAAAAAAGTTGCTAAAACAGTAGCATGTGAACCACTTAAAGAATGGAATATTAAAGAAGTTATTCAAAAAGTTGCAGAGGAGCATGGAGTTCGCATTTCTGATGAAGTTATCGATTATTTCATAAGTGAAATTGGTACTAACTTAATGATTATCCATTCAGAAATGAAAAAACTTGCATTATATGTCGGTGAGGGCAATACCATTCGAATGCAGGATGCTGAGATATTGCTGTCCAGCCAAGAGAATAGTTCTGCGCTAAAGCTGGTTGATGCGATTATGGCAAATAACTTAGCAAAAGCAATTGATATTACCAAGGATTTAGAAAAAATGAACGAAGATCCAATTGCTTTAATTTCCTTAGTTGCTTCCCAATTTCGATCCTTATTACATGTAAAGTTACTGAAAGAACAAGGCTACACCCAACAACAGATGGCAGGACAGCTTAAAATCCATCCATATGTTGCTAAACTGGCAATGACTAGACAGACCAAGTTCTCAACTAACGAATTAAAAGAAGCAATTAACTTGCTTACGGAAACAGATGTGCAAATTAAAACAGGTAAAATGGAAAAATCACTCGCATTTGAATTATTACTTTATCAATTAATTAAAAAAAGGCAAACACTTATATAATGAAATACTTAAAAAAACCGCAACTGCGTTATCACAGTTGCGGTTTTTTACTATTATGCACTAAGTCCGTTAACTTTTTTTGCTAAACGAGATTTTTGACGATCACCTTTGTTTTGGTGAACAAGTCCTTTTTGCACAGCTTTATCAATTTTCTTTGTGGCAGTTTGAAGTGCAGCTTTTGCATTTTCTACCTCTTTGTTTGCTACTAATGCTTCCACTTTCTTAATATGGGAACGCATATCTGTTTTTACAGATTGGTTTTGTAAACGGTGATCTTCGTTTGTACGTACACGTTTAATTGCTGATTTGATATTTGCCAATTCTTTCACCTCCATCATACATCATAGCCCTATCTTTATATTAGGTCAAATGACATTGTACCAAAGCTTGCGTGACTTTTCAATAAAAAATGATCCGGTGGCAGATTTAACATCCGCGTATCATTTTAAAACACAGGGAAATGCTAAGAAAAATTAGGTGAGGAGTGATATAGTGGGAAAAAATCATTTGATGTTCGAACAGATTTAGCAGTTGAGGCAAAAGAAATGTATGTGGAACAAGAAGAAAGAAAAGACACAAAAATTGAAGGCGTCACAATTCACGAGACGCGTATTGGAAATATTGAAGTAACTACTGTTGAAGTGGATCAAAAAGGTGCAGAACATATCGGTAAAAATCCTGGATCCTACCGAACGATTTATTCAAATGCGATTAAAAGGCAAGATACAAAATCACAGGAAGAAACTGCAAAAGTTGTAACAAAACAATTGCTGGAATTAATGAAAAAAAATAAAATTCCAAAAGATGCTTCTGGATTAATAGTGGGTCTCGGAAATCGAAATGTTACACCAGATGCCTTGGGCCCACTTGTAATAGATAAAGTACTTGTCACGAATCACCTGTTTGTTCACGAACCACAGTATGTAAAAGAAGGTTATCGGAGGGTAGCCACAATAATTCCGGGCGTGATGGGTTTAACAGGCATTGAAACAAGCGACATTATTAAAGGAGTTATCGATAAGTATCAACCGGGATTTTTGATTGCAATTGATGCTTTAGCTTCTCGTTCAATGGAGAGAGTGAATGCAACGATTCAGCTTTCTGATTCTGGTATCCATCCTGGTTCAGGTGTAGGTAACAATAGAAAAGAACTTAGTGAAAAGACGTTAGGGGTACCCGTTTTTGCGATAGGGGTACCAACCGTTGTTGATGCGGTCACTATAACAAGTGACGCCATCGATTATGTACTGAAGCATATTGGAAAGGAATGGAAGGAAAAAGATAGACCTTCAAAATCTTTAACACCAGCTGGTTTAAATTTCGGCGATCGTTCCTTATCTGAAGATGACTTACCACCCATTGAGAAAAGAGAGAAAATTTTTGGAATGATTGGTGCATTAGACGAACAGGAAAAAAGAGCATTAATGCAAGAAGTATTGACGCCACTTGGACATAACTTAATGGTTACTCCTAAAGAAATTGATGGATATATTAAAGATCTCGCTCACTTATTAGCAGAGTCACTAAATGCTGCCTTACATGAAAATGTAACGATTAAAAACTTCAGTCAATATACACGATAAAATATGTTCTACTTTCTATCGATTCCTCATAACTATTAATAGAGCTAATAGAGGAGATAGAAGGGAGAACATTATGAGACGTACCAATCATAGACAAAAAAGAGTCTTTTTATTCACCCAGTATAAATTAGTAATGATTA
The DNA here is from genome assembly GCF_000521485.1 of Gracilibacillus boraciitolerans JCM 21714. Lineage (GTDB taxonomy): Bacteria > Bacillota > Bacilli > Bacillales > Amphibacillaceae > Gracilibacillus > Gracilibacillus boraciitolerans. The sequence continues at coordinate 64,410 of NZ_BAVS01000001.1, forward strand.
TATCCATTTTTTTAAGCGGATTTTTTGCGATGTTTATATTAATAGGTGTTTTAACAAGTTTGGATCCAAATTATAGAGTTTCTTCAAATACAGTAAAAAAGTGGACGACAAATATTAATGAAGTTCATTTTTTGTCTTTAATGATGATGGAAAATCGGATGTTTAAAGAAGCATTACCGGAGGATAAACCTCCGATCGATATATGGAAAGTTGTATTTGAATTAGGAACAAATGTGAGAATGCATGATGTTCGCAGTTTATTAGGCAGAGAATTACCTGGTTTTGAAATGTATGATCGTCAAATTCTTATCGCTGGAGAAGGAACAGATTACACCAATTTAACGATGGAATCGACGCCACCACTAGATATTGTCTTAGAAGAAAGAGAAGCGACGACTCCTGAGGAAAAAGAAGATAAGGGTCCTGTCAAAGAAGAACAAAAGCAAACGACAGGCAATCGTAACATTGTATTTTTATATAACACACATAATCGAGAGTCCTTTTTGCCTTATTTACCTAACACAAATGACCCAAATGATGCTTTCCATAATAAAGTCAATATTACCAATGTCAGTGATCAATTGGCTAAAGACTTAAAGCAATTTGGTATTGGTGCAGAAGTTGATCATACGGATATTGGTTCGATACTGAATGATAAGGGCTGGGATTATTCCGCAGATTCCTATACTGCCTCAAAAGAAGTTGTCGAAGCTGCTTTAACTAAGAATAAGGATCTGAACTACGTTTTTGACTTGCATCGTGACAGTGTAAGAAAAGATATTACTACGATTAAACTTGGTGAAAAATCGTATGCAAAGATTATGTTCGTAATTGGTGGAGACAATCCTAATTATGAACGAAATTATGCTTTAGCGAAAGCTTTACACGAACAACTTGAAAAGAAATATGCCGGTCTGAGTCGTGGGGGTTGAAAAATATGGAGGAGCGGGACGCAATGGTGTATACAATCAGGACGTTTCCAATAATGCTTTAACGATTGAATTCGGTGGCGTTGACAATACGATGGAAGAGCTATATAACACCTCAGAAGTGTTTGCAGAAATATTTAGTGAATATTATTGGGATGCCCAAAAAGTTTCTGGATCAAATTAGGAGGTAATTATAGTGAAATATTTCTTTTATTTATTATTGTTAAGCTTTATTTTTTCGTTGGGAATGTATATTGGTATTGATCGCAGCAGCACTGAAATGATTAAAGAAATCTCAGAAGATTTGCCCGCAGAAGAAACAGTTATTAATCGAGATAAAATTATAGAGGAGATAGAAGAGAATCAACAGCAAGTAGTGGCAGCAGCGGACATTGAGCCTTCTATTCTGCATTCGGTGGCGAATGGTGGAGAAAAGGTGGTCAAAAAAATCTGTGATCAAGTGATTGAAGTTACGTATTCACTTGTAGATGGCATTTTTTAGAGATTACATTGGTATCAAAGCAATCGCAGCAGAACCTTCTTTCTTGATCTCGTTATCTTTCTGTTGAACATACACGTGTTCACTGCTATAATCAATGCTAGGATTGTGGTCAAATATAGGAGTTGAAGGACATTGACGAATACTAGAGATCAGAATAAAGTAAGAAATTTTTCGATTATTGCACATATTGATCACGGTAAATCAACGCTGGCAGACCGAATATTGGAAAAAACCAAAGCGTTAACGGCACGTGAAATGAAAGAACAATTTTTGGATGGTATGGACCTGGAACGTGAGCGTGGAATTACAATTAAATTGAATGCGGTTCAGTTAAAATATGACCGAGGCGATGGGATGAGTATCTTTTTCATTTAATTGATACACCAGGACATGTCGATTTTACATATGAAGTCTCTCGAAGTCTGGCAGCCTGTGAAGGCGCTATTCTGGTAGTAGATGCTGCTCAAGGGATTGAAGCACAAACGTTGGCAAATGTTTATTTAGCAATGGATAATGAACTGGAAATTATTCCTGTTATTAATAAGATTGACTTACCAAGTGCTGATCCTGAGCGGGTCAAGCAAGAAATTACAGATGTTATAGGTATTGATGGAGAAGAAGCTATATTGGCAAGTGGAAAATCAGGAATTGGCATTGAAGATATTCTCGAACAAATTGTTGAAAGAATTCCGGCACCTGCGGAGATCCTGATGCCCCCCCATTAAAGGCACTGATTTTTGACTCTTTATATGATCAATATCGTGGGGTCGTGGCATATGTGTGTGTAAAGGAAGGCACTGTAAAATTAGGCGATAAGATTAAAATGATGGCGACGGGTAAAGAATTTGAAGTGAATGAAGTGGGTGTCTTCAACCCAAAACCTACCAAACTTCAAGAGCTAACAGTTGGTGATGTCGGCTATTTGACTGCTTCCATTAAGAATGTGGGAGATACACGTGTAGGGGGGGATACGGTTACATTAGTAGATAATCCTGCATCAAATCCATTACCAGGGTATCGAAAATTAAACCCGATGGTATTCTGTGGGTTATATCCAGTTAATGCAGATAATTATAATGATCTGCGTGAAGCGTTGGAAAGATTAGAATTGAATGATTCTTCGTTACAATATGAGGCAGAAACTTCTCAAGCATTGGGTTTTGGTTTTCGCTGCGGCTTTTTAGGACTTTTACATATGGAAATTGTTCAGGAGCGAATTGAGCGGGAATTCTCAATAGATTTAATTACGACAGCCCCTAGTGTTATTTACAGTGTGATTAAGACTGACGGTGAGAAGGTTACCATTGATAATCCATCTTTTATGCCTGACAATCAATCGATCCAGGAAGTGCAGGAACCATATGTTCGTGCAACGGTAATGGTGCCGAATGATTTTGTAGGTCCGGTGATGGAAATTTGCCAAAAAAAACGTGGTGATTTCTTAGACATGCAGTATTTAGCTGATAACCGCGTGAATATTGTCTATGAAATACCGTTATCAGAAATTGTGTATGATTTCTTTGATCAATTAAAATCGCAGACGAAAGGCTATGCTTCCTTCGATTATGAAATGATTGGATATAAAACCTCTAATTTAGTTAAAATGGATATTTTATTAAATGGTGATACCATTGATGCTTTATCATTCATTGTTCATCGGGATTTCGCTTTTGACCGTGGCAAACAAATAGCTGATAAATTAAAAACATTAATACCAAGACAGCAATTTGAAGTACCAATACAAGCAGCGATCGGTAATAAAATTGTTGCAAGAACTACCATCAAAGCAATGCGTAAAAACGTCTTAAGCAAATGTTACGGCGGCGATATTACTCGAAAGCGTAAGTTGTTGGAGAAACAAAAAGAAGGTAAAAAACGAATGAAAATGGTTGGTTCTGTGGAAGTTCCGCAAGAGGCCTTTATGGCAGTATTGAAAATGGATGACGAATAGAACTATTTAAACCCTTGTCTATTGGCAAGGGTTTTGCCATACGATGAAGGAGGAAACTAAATGGTATCATCAGTTTATATACACATCCCTTTCTGTGAGAAAATTTGTCATTATTGTGATTTCACTAAGTTTTTTTATGAGGAAAAAATGGCAGATGATTATTTAATTGCATTAGAAAATGAAATAAAGACAAATATTGTTTCACCAAATCAAAAAATGAAAACAATTTTCGTTGGGGGGGGAGGTACCCCCCCAACAGCTTTAAACAATCGTCAATTAACAAAATTAGTGAAAATAATTGACTATTATTTCGATGTTGCTGGAGTATCTGAATACACTTTTGAAGCGAATCCTGGAGACTTAACAAAAGAAAAAATAAAAATACTTCGAGATAATGGGGTCAGTCGTATTTCAATGGGTGTTCAAGTATTTGATGATGATATGTTAGAGCAACTTGGAAGGTTACACCGGATTAAAGATGTGTATCAAAACATCAATGATCTTATAAATGCTGGCATTACTAATATCAGTATCGATTTGATGTACAGTTTGCCGAATCAAACAATTGCTCACTTTGAAAAAACACTACACGAAGCATTACAATTTCAATTGCCACATTATTCGGCATACTCTCTGCAAATTGAACCAAAAACAATATTTTACCAACGTTATAAAAAAGGAACGCTGACCAAGCCACCAGAAGAAATTGAAGCAGATATGTATGAAATATTAAGAAAAGAAATGAATGGCAAGGGAGTTTTCCAATATGAAATTAGCAACTTTGCAAAACCAGGGTTCGAAAGTCAACATAATTTAACTTATTGGAATAACGACTATTATTATGGCTTCGGTGCAGGCGCACATGGTTATTTGCCAGGAGAACGTATTGTTAACATTCGACCTTTTCCGGCGTATGTAGAAGAGGCAAACAGATCTGGTAAACCAATATTGCATGTTGAAAAAATCAGAAAAAAAGAACAAGTGGAAGAGGAAATGTTTTTAGGCTTGCGCAAATCAGAAGGAGTATCTATTGATGATTTTGAAGCAAAATATCAATTGAAGCTTAAGAAATTATATAAAGAGGAACTACGAAATCTAGCACAACGTGGCTGGATTGAATATGATCAGCGATTCGTCAGGCTTACAGAAGCGGGTAAACCATTCGGTAATGAAGTATTCCAATCCTTCTTACTTGATCATGACCTATAAATTTTACTGAACATTAATTGGTAAATATGCTACAGACAAAATTATAAATTTCTATGTTTCTTTGTTGACATTTTCTTATCTATTTGATAATTTATTATTAGATTTAGCACTCAAGATCCCAGAGTGCTAACAGAGGTGATCATCGATGCTTACAGAAAGACAAATATTAGTGTTGGTAGTTATAATTGATGAATTCATTCAAACGGCACAACCGATTGGATCAAGAGCCATTGCGAAAAAGGCAGAAATTACATTTAGTCCTGCTACGATTCGTAATGAAATGGCAGATTTAGAAGAGTTAGGATATATTGAAAAAACACATACTTCTTCAGGTCGAGTACCATCTGAAAAAGGCTATCGTTTTTATGTGGATCATTTAATGTCTCCATTCCGATTATCAAAGCAGGATATGTTGACCATTCAACAAACGTTTCAAAAGGAAATGATTGAGTTCGAGTTATTGGTGCAAAAATCTGCCAGAGTTCTGTCAGATATAACGAACTATACCTCGATTATTTTAGGACCTGAAGTGTTTGAAACGACGCTTAAACAAATTCAAATTATTAGTTTGAGTGATCATACCGCTGTAGCTATTTTAGTTACAAGCACAGGACATGTTGAACATCGACACTTCAATGTGCCACCAACGATGCAGACGTCAGATTTGGAGAAGTTAATTAATATCTTGAATGATCGATTAGTTGGAGTGCCTATTGTTCAATTGCAACAAAAGCTGTATGGAGAAGTTTCTCAACTGTTACAACGATACAGTTCAGATTTTCAAACAACCTATTCTTTTCTGAAAGATGCTTTGTTAGATAAGCAACCTGTAAAGCTCTATATGGATGGCAAAACAAATATCATGTTACAACCAGAGTTTAATGATATTCATAAAATTCAATCTCTCTATACTGTGATGGAAAAAGAAGATAAGATGGCCAATATATTGAGAACTTCTGGTAAAGGTATCAAAGTATCAATTGGACAGGAAAACGAATTAGATGAAATGCAGGATTGCAGTTTAATTACAGCGACTTATACGTTGGGGGGGGAAAAACAATTAGGTACCATTGCTCTTCTTGGTCCAACACGCATGGAGTATTCTAAAGTTGTAACTTTATTAAACATTTTATCACAACGATTAACAGATACGTTTCATTCGTGGCGTTAAATCGCATAACTTCTATCCTTTTAGTTGTATAACATTTGATCTTTTATAGAAAGTATGTTTAGCTATACATTGGTTTTACTGCCATTAAATAGGTTTATAAGCATGTTAATAGGGGGGGGTGACAGGAATGGAAGAAAAAGACTTAGAAAAAAATGAGCAAGAGGAAATAACTGAAGAAATTGTAAATGATGCAGAACAAGAACTTGTCACAGAAGAAGAGAAGGAAGAACAACAATCAGATAACAAGGAAGTACAACAATTAAAAGATGAAAATGATGAATTGCAAAATCGTTTGCTACGAGTGCAAGCGGAATATGACAACTTTAGAAAAAGAACAAAAAAAGAAAAAGAAGCAGATTTAAAATATAAATCACAATCGATTGTAACAGAACTATTGCCGGTTTTAGATAACTTTGAGCGTGCTCTTCAAGTAGAAATTGAAGATAAGGCTGCCAAAGGTGTTGTAGAAGGATTAGAGATAGTTTACCGTCAGTTAAAAACTGTGCTTGAAAGTGAAGGTGTCGAGGCAATTGAGACAGATGGTCAAATCTTTGATCCAACTTTACACCAAGCTGTTATTCAAGTAGAAGAAGAAGGTTATGAATCAAATCAAATTGTTGAAACAATGCAAAAAGGTTATCAATTAAAAGGTCGAGTAATTAGACCAGCAATGGTAAAAGTAAATCAATAATTACATATGTTAAGAAGGAGGAAGTTATAATGGGTAAAATTATAGGTATTGACTTAGGTACAACAAATTCTTGTGTAGCCGTAATGGAAGGTGGCGAAGCAAAAGTAATTCCGAATCCTGAAGGGAATCGTACAACACCTTCTGTGGTTTCATTTAAAAATGGTGAACGTCAAATTGGTGAAGTTGCAAAGCGTCAAGCAATAACCAATCCAAATACCATCCAATCAATCAAACGTCATATGGGAACAGATTACAAAGTGGATATTGAAGGTAAGGAACACACACCTCAGGAAATTTCTGCAATTATTTTACAGCACTTAAAAGCTTATGCTGAAGATTATTTAGGGGAAAAAGTAGAAAAGGCCGTTATCACTGTTCCTGCCTATTTTAATGATGCAGAACGTCAGGCGACAAAGGATGCAGGTAAGATTGCAGGCCTTGAAGTAGATCGTATTATCAATGAACCAACAGCAGCAGCGCTTGCTTATGGAATTGATAAAGCTGATCAAGATCAAACAATTCTTGTTTATGACCTTGGTGGTGGTACTTTTGACGTATCGATCCTGGATATCGGTGAAGGTACATTTGAAGTAGTTGCAACGGCTGGTGATAATCGCCTTGGTGGTGATGACTTTGATGAAGTATTAATCGACCACATGGTAGCTGAATTCAAAAAAGAAAATGGTATTGATCTTTCTAAAGATAAAATGGCGCTTCAACGTCTCAAAGACGCAGCTGAAAAGGCGAAAAAAGACTTATCAGGTGTAACACAAACTCAAGTATCTCTTCCATTTATTACAGCAGGAGATGCAGGTCCATTACACTTAGAGATGAATATCACTCGCGCTAAATTTGATGAATTATCTGCAGGTCTTGTAGAAAAAACAATGGGACCTACTCGCCAGGCATTAAAAGATGCTGATCTAAGTGCAAGTGATATTGATAAAGTAATACTTGTTGGTGGGTCTACCCGTATTCCGGCCGTACAAGAAGCAATTAAAAAAGAAATTGGTAAAGAACCTTCGAAAGGTGTAAACCTGATGAAGTTGTAGCTTTAGGTGCAGCGATCCAAGGTGGGGTACTTCAGGGTGATGTGAAAGATGTTGTATTATTAGATGTTACACCACTTTCATTAGGTATTGAAACAATGGGTGGCGTAACAACTAAACTTATTGAACGTAACACAACAATTCCAACAAGTGCTCAGCAAGTGTTTTCAACCGCTGCCGACAATCAGACAGCAGTGGATATTCATGTGTTGCAAGGAGAGCGGGAAATGGCACAAGACAACAAAACACTTGGTCGTTTCCAATTAACAGATATTCCATCTGCACCAAGAGGTATTCCACAAATTGAAGTATCTTTTGATATTGATGCGAATGGTATCGTAAATGTTCGTGCGAAGGATCTTGGTACTAATAAAGAACAATCGATTACCATTAAGTCTTCTTCTGGTTTATCTGATGAGGAAGTTGAAAAAATGGTAAAAGACGCAGAAGAAAATGCTGAAGAAGATAAAAAACGCCGAGAAGAAATTGAACTTCGTAATGAAGCAGATCAACTTGTCTTCCAAACAGATAAAACCTTGAAAGACCTCGGTGATAAAGTAACAGATGAAGAAAAACAAAAAGCAGAGGCAGCAAAAGAAGATTTGAAAAAAGCACTAGAAGATAATGATCAAGAACAAATTAAAGCGAAGAAAGAAGCATTAGAAGAACAAGTTCAGGCATTATCAGTGAAGCTTTATGAACAGGCTCAACAACAAGCACAAGCTGAAGGTGAAGCAGCTGGTTCAGAAGCTCAACAAGGTGATGACGACGTAGTTGATGCTGATTACGAAGAAGTTGATGATGAAGACAAGAAAGACGAAGATAAGAAATAGTAAGAGTTAGATAGGCAAAAGAAAAAGTCAAAGTCAGAACCAAATGGCTTTGGCTTTTTCCATGAATAACGAACTATTACAATCATCATACATTGAACAAGGGACACGAACTGTGAATTACTTCGCAGTTTAGATGTTTTGTCCATGTGGTGTTAACCATTTATAATGTTTGCTTATCTTTAATGAACAATGTTATGATAAATGTTATGCAATAAACGAGCGGGAGTGTGTATATTCAGTGAGTAAAAGAGACTATTATGAAATTCTTGGGATATCGAAAGATGCATCAAAAGATGAGATAAAAAAAGCTTATCGAAAACTAGCCAGAAAGTATCATCCAGATGTGAATAAAGAAGAAGGTACAGATCAAAAATTTAAAGAAGTAAAAGAAGCTTATGAAGTATTAGGAAATGAACAGAAAAGATCCCAATACGATCAATTTGGTCATGCAAATCCACAGGGTCAGGGTGGATTCGGCGGAGCAGAAGATTTTGGAGGATTTGGAGATATTTTCGATATGTTCTTTGGTGGTGGACGTCGAAGAGATCCAAATGCCCCCTCGTCAGGGTAATGATCTACAATATACGATGACATTGGATTTTGAAGATGCTGTTTTTGGTAAAGAAACAGACATTCAAATTCCTAAAGAAGAAGAATGTTCTACATGTAATGGTTCAGGAGCAAAGCCGGGCACATCACCTGAAACATGTAGCCATTGTAAAGGTAGTGGTCAATTAAACGTTGAGCAAAATACCCCCCCATTTGGCAGAGTGGTAAATCGAAGAGTATGTCATTATTGTCAGGGAACAGGTAAAATAATAAAAGATAAATGTACTACTTGTGGTGGACAAGGAAAAGTACAGTCACGCAAGAAAATTCACGTTAGTATCCCGGCAGGTATTGATAACGGTCAACAGATACGAGTAGCTGGACAAGGTGAGCCAGGTGCGAATGGTGGACCAGCAGGTGATTTATATGTGGTCATTCAAGTTAAATCTCACGAGTTCTATGAACGTGAGGGTGATCATATATTTTGTGAGATGCCAATCACCTTTACACAAGCTGCATTAGGTGATGAAATTGAAGTGCCGACTTTACACGGAAAAGTTAAATTGAAAGTACCAGCAGGTACGCAAACCGGGAAAACATTCCGACTGAAAGGTAAAGGCGCTCCAAATGTTCGAGGATATGGTCAAGGAGACCAGCATATTAAAATCCGAGTGATTACACCAACGAGCCTGAATGATCGTCAAAAAGAGCTGCTTAGAGAATTTAATGATATTAGTGGAAACCAACCTACAGATGAACATGAAAATTCATTCTTTCAACGAGTTAAAAGAGCCTTTAAAGGTGAGTAGTCCATAATTTAAATCTATAACAAAGTGAGTTGATCTGGTTGAAGTGGACAGAGCTAAGTATCTTTACAACAAATGAAGCAATTGAACCTATATCTAATATTATTCATGAAGCAGGTGCTGGTGGAGTAGTCATTGAAGATCGGCAAGAGCTAGAGAAAGATAGAGACACACCATATGGTGAAATCTATGATCTCAATCCAGAAAATTATTCCGAAGAAGGCGTTCGGTTAAAAGCGTATCTTCCTGTGAATAGTTTTTTAGGTGAAACGGTATCTGAAATTAAACAAGCGATTAATAATTTATTAATTTATGATATTGATATTGGTGCGAATCGCATTACGCTAAGTGAAGTAAATGAAGAAGAATGGGCAACAGCTTGGAAGAAATATTATAAACCAGTGAAAATCTCTGAACGTATTACGATCACACCGACCTGGGAAGATTATCAGCCTGTTTCCACAGATGAACTTATTATTGAATTGGATCCGGGAATGGCGTTTGGTACTGGAACACATCCAACCACCGTTCTTAGTATTCAAGCATTAGAACGATTCATAGAAAAGGGTCAAATAGTTATGGATGTTGGTTGTGGATCTGGTGTATTAAGTATTGCATCGATATTACTAGGTGCAAATAAGTATTAGCCTATGATTTAGATGAAGTAGCTATTCAAAGCACTAAACTTAATGTGAAGGTAAATAAAGTTAATCAACAAGTTGTTGTTAAACAAAATAATTTGTTGGAAAATGTAGAAGAAGAAGCGAATGTTATTGTGGCAAACATCTTAGCTGAAATTATTTTGCGTTTTGAGCACGATGCCTTCAAGTTATTAACGCCAGGCGGTTATTTTATTACTTCAGGTATCATTCAAAAGAAAAAAGATGCTGTAAAACAAGGTTTGGAAAATGCTGGTTTTCATATATTGGAAGTGAATCAAATGGAAGATTGGATCTCGATAATCGCACAAAAGCCTGAAGAGGATAGATAATCATATGCAACGATACTTTATCAGTAAAGATAACTGGCAGGACCACTCACTTCAGGTTTTAGAAGATGACTATCATCATATCGTTCATGTCATGAGAATGACAATTGATGATCAGTTTATTGGCAATCGCTATGATGGTCAGTCTGCTGTTTGTAAAATAATTGCTATTTCAGATGATGCAGTGGAAGCTATCGTGATAGAATGGCTAACAGAAACGACAGAATTACCTATTTCTATTACTATTGCACAAGGGTTACCTAAAGGAGATAAATGGGAATTTATTCTTCAAAAAGGAACAGAATTGGGAGCTAAACATTTTATTCCTTTTCAATCTAGCCGTAGTGTTGTAAAATGGGATTCGAAAAAATTGAAAAATAAATTACCGAGATGGCAAAAGATTGTTAAAGAAGCTAGTGAACAAGCTCATCGAACGAAAGTACCCACTGTTGACTCTGTTCTTTCTATCACTGATATAATCAATGCCAGCTGTGATTATGATTGGAAATTCTTCGCATATGAAGAAACCACACGTGCGTATCATGCATCTAAGCTTTATGATTATATATCTAAAGTAAATAAAGGTCAGTCGGTACTGGTTTGTATAGGACCTGAAGGGGGCTTTAGTGAGAACGAAGCCTCGCAATTAAAACACGCAGGATTTGATGCAATCCGACTTGGTCCTAGAATATTAAGAACAGAAACAGCACCTCTATATGTGCTAGCTAATTTATCTTTTTACTTTGAAGAAATGAGGTGATGAAATGCCTTTAGTGGCTTTTCATACATTAGGATGTAAAGTTAATCATTATGAAACAGAAGGTATCTGGCAAAAGTTTCAATCTGCTGGATACGATCGTGTTGAATTCGATCATCATGCAGATGTCTATGTCATTAATACATGTACCGTTACGAATACAGGAGATAAAAAAGTCGTCAGGTTATTCGTCGTGCCATTCGAAGTAACCCAGATGCAGTAGTTTGTGTAACAGGTTGTTATGCACAGACATCACCTGGAGAAATAATGGAAATTCCCGGTGTTGATATTGTAGTCGGGACACAAGACCGTGGAAAAATGCTTACATATATTGAAGAACATCAAGAACACCGTCAACCAATCAACGGTGTCTCCAATATTATGAAAAATCGTGTATTTGAAGAAATGGATGTTCCACAGTTCACTGATCGCACACGTGCATCGTTAAAAATTCAAGAAGGCTGTAATAATTTTTGCACATTCTGCATTATTCCATGGTCAAGAGGACTTTTACGTTCAAGAGAACCGGAAAATGTTTTGAAACAAGCAAATCAGTTAGTCAATGCAGGTTATAAAGAAATTGTATTAACAGGTATCCATACTGCCGGATATGGAGAAGACATGAAAGATTATAATTTTTCCCAACTGTTACGCGATCTGGAAACAAAAGTAGAAGGATTAAAACGAATTCGTATTTCTTCAATTGAAGCAAGTCAAATAACGGATGAAGTGATTGAAGTATTAGATGCATCTGAAAAGGTGGTTCCACATCTTCATATTCCATTACAATCTGGATCTGATTCAGTTTTAGAAAGAATGCGCCGTAAATACTCAAAAGAATTTTATAAAAAACGTGTAGAGAAAATTCAAAAAGCACTGCCAAATTTGGCAATTACTTCAGATGTTATTGTTGGTTTTCCAGGAGAGACGGAAGAAGAATTTCAAGAAACCTTAGATTTTGTTAACGAGATTGGTTATTCTGAATTACATGTCTTTCCCTTCTCAAGAAGAACCGGTACACCAGCTGCACGGATGAATGATCAAGTTGATGATGAAGTGAAAAATGAACGTGTGCAAACCCTAATCAAACAATCTGATCAACAAGCATTGGCGTACGCAAAGCAATATCAAGATCAAGTAGTTGAAGTAATTCCTGAAGAAACTTTCGATGAACATCACCCTAACATGTTAGTTGGTTATTCTGAAAATTATTTAAAGGTCAAATTTGAGGGAACCAAAGATATGATTGGTCAAATTGTTCGTGTAAAAATTACGAAAGCTGGTTATCCGTATAATGAGGGACAATTTGTCCGTGTAATGAGTGATGCAGCATTATCCGTTTAATTGTTTTGGGAAAAATCTAGTCTATTTTTATTTCTAAAACGGTTGACCTATATTGGCCGTTATATTATAATTGCAAAGAGACATATCCATCATTGTATATGTCAGATTATTTTTTTGTATGCTTCGGAGGGAGGGAAATTGCATGTCTAACACAACTCGCGTTCGTAAAAACGAGTCACTTGAAGATGCTCTTCGTCGCTTTAAACGTAGTGTATCAAAATCTGGTACATTATCTGAATATCGTAAGCGTGAATTTTATGAGAAACCTAGTGTTCGCCGTAAGAAAAAATCGGAGGCAGCTAGAAAGCGTAAATTTTAAAGAGGGTGTAATAAACTAATGGCAATCGTTGAACTTTTGAACCAAGATATGAAGCAGGCGATGAAGAACAAAAATAAATTAAAATTAGGCGTAATTCGCATGGTCAAAGCCTCGATGCAAAATGAAGCCATTAATTTAAAAAAAGATGCATTGTCTGAAGAAGAAGAATTAACGATTTTAGCTAGAGAGCTAAAACAAAGAAGAGATTCCCTCCATGAATTTAAAGAAGCTGGACGCGAAGACCTTGTAAGCCAATTAGAAGATGAAATTAAAATAATACAAGCTTATATGCCTGAACAACTATCTGATCAGGAATTAGAGCAAATAGTTGTTGAGACGATCGGGGAAGTTCAAGCTCAATCTAAAAAAGATATGGGAAAAGTAATGAGTGCGCTTATGCCAAAAGTAAAAGGTAAAGCAGAAGGCTCACGAGTGAATCAATTGGTTCAAAAGAATTTATCATAATCAGAACAAAATGATATCATTCAAAGAAGGAAGGCACTTAGCTAGCAATAGCTGAGGGCCTTTTTTTTAGTCTAAAATCAAACTTCTTTATATTTTACTCATTCGTTTATATTTTTGGCTATCTTTACAGTCTGTTAATGTGATACACTGTATTCGTTAATAAGAGAATTATTGTAGTAAATTTGAAACCTTTTATACATAATATACGTATGAAGAACTAGATGTACTTTTTTTCATATAGAAGGGAGGTCGTGAATTGAAACGAATCTTCACATGGTTTCTATTATTTTCCTCTGCGTTAATATTCTGTTCTATGACGTTTGTTGATCAGGCAAAGGCAGATACTAATGGGGGGGAAAGAAAACTGGTTTATATCATCCCAATTGAAAATAATGTGGAGAGAGGATTGGAAGCGTTTCTAAAAAGGACAACTTCAGAAGCGACAGAAGAAAATGCCGATCACATTGTTTTTGAAATTAATACACCAGGTGGAAGAGTAGATGCAGCCGAAAATATTGCTGAAATCTTACAAGACTTAAAAATTGAAACAACATCCTTTATCACGGTAAAGGCTTTGTCAGCAGGCTCATATATTGCCTTAAATACTGATAATATCTACATGAAACCTCAAGCAAGTATGGGAGCTAGCGGTGTGATTAACGCAGATGGCACAGCTGCTGCGAAGAAGGCTCAGTCAGCATGGATTGCAAGTATGAGAGGGGCAGCTAGTTCAAAAGGACGAGATCCTTTGTATGCGGAAGCTATGGCAAATGCTAAACTTGATTTACCTGAATATGGTGCTCCAGAAGGAGAATTTTTAACGCTTGATGGCAATTACGCAATAGAAGTTGATTATGCGGCAGGCATTGTTAATCACCGAACAGAGTTATTAAATGAGCTTTCCTTATCAGAAGCTAAAATAGTGGAAACTGAGCCAACTGCAGCGGAAGGAATAGCTAGATTTTTAACTGATCCAGTGGTAGTTCCTATCTTGTTATCTTTGGCAAGTATTGGTTTAATCGTTGAAATATTCTCTCCAGGTTTTGGAATTCCAGGCTCAATCGGCTTAATTTCGTTAGTTCTATATTTTTATGGTCATATTGTAGCAGGACTTGCTGGATATGAAACGATTGTATTATTATTGATTGGAATTGTACTAATCATTATAGAGATTTTTGCCCCCTGGAGGGATACTTGGCTTCATTGGATTAGGTGCGATAGTAGCTGCATTATATATGTCAACAGAGAACGTTGGTCATATGACCTTAAGTATTGCTATCGCACTAATTTCAAGTATTATTGTGGCCATCTTTTTGTTTAAAACAATTGGTCTTGAGAAAGGTGCCTTTCGACATTTTATACTAGAGGATTCTACACGAACAGATCTAGGATATGTCTCGACAGTTAATCGATTAGAACTAATTGGCCAAGAAGGAGTAGCAGTTACACCATTAAGACCAGCAGGCACTGCAGAATTTGCAGATGAGCGACTCGACGTTGTAACGGAAGGTGCGTTTGTGGACGTGACCAGTCCGATTAAAATAATAAAAGTCGAAGGCTCACGTATAGTAGTAAGAAAAATATAATTAGTATTTAGGAGGATGAATTATGTCACAAGAATTAGATATTATTTTTCCGATTATTATAATCGGACTTATAGTAATTGTCGTTGCAATTCTTTTTACTTTTATTCCTGTTATGTTATGGATAAGTGCACTAGCTGCAGGGGTTAAGGTAGGTATTTTTACACTTGTCGGAATGCGATTGAGAAGGGTTGCACCTTCACGTGTGATTAACCCGTTAATTAAAGCACATAAAGCTGGTGTAGACGTTACTACTAACCAGTTAGAGAGTCATTTCTTAGCTGGTGGTAACGTAGACCGAGTGGTGAACGCTTTAATAGCGGCCCAAAGAGCTAATATTGAATTGAGTTTTGAACGCGCCGCTGCCATCGACTTGGCAGGTCGTGATGTATTGGAAGCAGTGCAAATGAGTGTTAATCCTAAAGTTATTGAAACACCTTTTATTGCAGGTATTTCTATGGATGGTATCGAAGTGAAAGCGAAAGCACGAATTACGGTTAGAGCGAATATTGACCGATTAGTCGGTGGTGCTGGTGAAGAAACAGTAATCGCACGTGTTGGTGAAGGTGTTGTCAGTACAATTGGTAGTGCTAAAAATCATAAAGAAGTTTTAGAAAATCCAGATTCGATTTCACACAATGTATTAAATCGTGGATTAGACGCGGGTACTGCATTTGAAATTCTCTCAATTGATATTGCAGATGTAGACATCGGTAAAAACATTGGTGCAATCCTGCAAACGGACCAGGCAGAAGCAGATAAAAATATCGCGCAAGCAAAAGCGGAAGAACGTCGAGCGATGCTGTCGCCCAAGAACAGGAAATGGTTGCCAAAGTACAAGAAATGCGCGCAAAAGTTGTCGAAGCGGAAGCAGAGGTTCCACTAGCATTGGCTGAAGCATTACGCTCTGGTAAAATGGGTGTTATGGATTATATGAATTATAAAAATATTAACGCAGATACAGATATGCGTGATTCGATTGGAAAACTTACAGATACAGATAATGATGAAGACAATAATTAGTAATAATCCTATAAGTTTATCTCTATGAAAGTGATAAGCTAGAAAGGAAGATGTAGATGCAAGATCTGTTTGGTTTTATCATTCCAATACTTGCGGTGGTTTTTTGGCTATTCGGACTTAAGAAAACAAATGAGGAAGAAAATAAACAACAATCATCCAGCAGCCAACTCAGCAAAGAACTATCACTGTGGGAGAGACTGCCTCAACCACGACACAAACAGCTGATTATCAGCCAATGGAGACAATGACAGATCCTAATCAACCAACTTTCTCACAGCAAAAACAGAAACAAATGAAGAATCTGGAAGAGAAAATTCAACGAGCTGAGGCTATACGTGAGAAAACTCATGATCAGGAAATGGGTATACATGATGCAATAAAAGATGGTTCAATGCCAAATTATTATCAAAAAAATGATAAAAAAGCAGTATTGATATCTGTTAAAAATAATTTAACACCAAAAGGAGTAGTACAAGGGTTGATTATGTCTGAAGTGTTAGGCCCTCCTCGTGCTTATCAAAAAAGAAAAATTTACAGAAGATATAGATCATAGAAAAAAGCCGAATGGATCCATTCGCTTTTTCTATGAATGATTGTTCTTATTTCCTCAGATTTTCATACAATAAATTTGAAGGGAGGCATAGGATTAGTGAACAAATTTAGAGAGAAATTGCTAACTGCTTTCACACGCACATTTGATCTTCCTTCAGAAGTAACACTACAACTTCCACGAATAACAATGATCGGAGCCATCCATGCCTATATCGAGAATCATCAAGGTTTGCTCATTTTTACTGATTCTGAATTGTTATTAAAAGTACATCAAGGAAGAGTTCGTATAAATGGTGATAAATTTGTTTTAAAAATGATGATTGATAAAAATATTTTATTAGAGGGAAACATTAAAGTCGTGAGATTTGAACAAGAGTAACGGCGTAATCGGAGGGAAAGCTATATGTTCTTCTATAAAAAAAATTGGTTAACAGGTTATGTTACAATTAAAGTAATTGGGCCTTATCCAGAACGTTTTTTCGATTTGTGCGCTAGGTATCAAGTTCCTTCGTGGGATATTATAAAAAAAAGTTCGACAGTAGCAATAGGAAAAATAAAATTATCCGATTTGTCAAAGCTAAGAAAAGTCAAAAAAAAGAGCATTCATAAAATTTATTTTTCAGGAAGATCAGGACTACCTTTTGTCATAAAAAAGTTAGTTGCACAAAAGCCGTTACTAATAGGTATTACGATAGCTTTTATTATAATTTTCATGTTGTCCAATATAATCTGGCGAATTGACGTTGCCGGGTTGGATCGGGAAATAAAACTTAAGGTATTAAATCAGGTCGAAGAATATGGGTTAGAGAAAGGCAATTTTCAATGGAATGTGGAGTCACCAGCAACATTGCAAAAAAAAATATTGGAAGATATACCAGAATTATTATGGATTGGTGTAAAGAAGAATGGATCTGCCTTTCACTTAAAAGGAGTAGAAAAACTACGGTTGAAAAACAGAAAGAGAGTGAACCAGGGCATTTAATTGCAGCAAAAGAGGGAGTTGTGGTTGATCTATATGTTTCAAAGGGACAACCCCCCCTAGTACAACCAAATGATGTCGTATATAAAGGAGATATTTTAGTGTCAGCCTTCTTAAATCACAAGGAAGAGGAGGAGCAAGAACATGATAACAAAAAACCTCTAGCTGCAGAGGGAGAAGTAATCGCTGAAGTCTGGTATAAAACAGAAATTACAGTTCCTGTGAGAAATAAATATCAGGTATTAACTGGAGAAGCACAGCAAAAGCATTATTTACATTTTTCTAATTTCTTATTACCAATCTGGAATTTTAGAAATCCGGAATATCGCCAATATCAATTAGAAACAGAAGAAAAAAATTATTATTTTTTAAAGTGGAAATTACCGATAAGTTATCTGGAACAAACTATTTATAAGGTAGATGAAATCACAGAAAAACTGACAAAACAAAAAGCAAGGCAAATAGCATTAGAACAGGCAAGACGGGAATTACTGAGAGAATTACCGATAAATGCAAAAATTACAGAAGAAAAAAGTTTTGCACGAAAGTGAAGAGAGTGGTAAAGTTAAATTAACTTTATATTATACTGTGCTAGAAAATATTGCTAAGAAACATCCACTTAGTCAAGGAGATTGATTATGACAGAAGATCTGAAAATGATTGATTTACAATTAGAAAATTCAAATGAAGCATTAAGTCTTTTTGGAACGGAAGATCGTCACTTAAAGCAGTTAGAAGAACAGCTGCAAGTCTCGATAACATCACGCGGTGAACAGATTAGTGTATCAGGAAGTGATGTAGACGTTACCGTTATACAGGAAGTCTTACATGGTTTATTAACCGTTATTCGTAAAGGAATAACAATCACTGAGAGAGACGTTATTTATGCCATAGATCTCTCAAAAAGGGGGGGAAAAATAAATCATTTAGAGGCACTATTTGAAGACGAAATAACTAAAAAACGCGAAAGGTAAATCAATTCGTGTTAAAACATTAGGGCAGCGTCAATATTTACAGACTATGAAGCAAAATGATCTTGTATTTGGTATTGGTCCAGCTGGGACAGGGAAAACCTACTTAGCAGTTGTAATGGCTGTGCATTCTTTGAAAAATGGAAAAATTAAAAAAATCATTTTAACTAGACTGCAGTAGAAGCAGGGGGGGAGAGCTTGGGTTTTCTTCCAGGAGATTTAAAAGAAAAGGTAGATCCATATTTACGACCATTATATGATGCATTACACGATGTCCTAGGTACAGAGCATACCATGCGTCTAATCGAAAGAGGTACCATTGAAATTGCACCATTAGCATATATGCGAGGACGTACATTAGATGATGCTTTTGTAATATTAGATGAAGCACAAAATACCACAAATGCTCAGATGAAAATGTTTTTAACGCGCTTAGGCTTCGGTTCTAAAATGGTAATTACTGGTGATATTACTCAAATAGACTTACCAGGTGGCGTAAAATCAGGTCTAACTGTGGCTAAAGATAAATTGGCAAATATGAAGGGTATTGGAATTGTTCAATTAGCACAGTCAGATGTTGTGAGACATCCAATTGTACAAAAAATTATTGAAGCATATGACAATTAAATAAACAGCAGGAAACTAACGGAAACTTGGCTATTAATTGGCCAAGTTTTCTTCGAATAAAAGAATATTTTCTGATGGGTGGGGGGGATAGGGTATGAAAAATAGTAAATGGTCATTAAAACATTTTATCACATATTATAATCATCGTATTGTTCAGCTTATAACAGCATGTATCGTCATAATGATTGTTTTCTTTTTGGTTAGCTTTCAAAATGTTTCTACGGAGACATATGAGATCGAGAAATTCTCGGCAGCGAATCAGACCATCCGTTCCCCCAATCACAATTGAGAATGTAAAGGAAACAGAACGAAGAATAAGAAATGTAGTCCAGTCTGTAGAGGATCATTTTGAAATATCTGAAGAGGTTGCTGAAGAGCAAATTACATATATTACTGAAGTTTTTGAAGCTATAGAGCAAATTGAAACAGGCAAAATTGAGCTTGATTCTAATGCGGAAAAGTTAGTTTCTATCACAGATAAAACGAAGTATCTTGAAGAGATAGTGCATGATGATATTCTTATGGAAGTAAATAGTGATACATTCAAATCATTATTTCAAGTTAAAAGAGATGAAAGAGTGTTAGCAAAAGAGCTGATTACAACTGCACTTTATGCTTCGTATAACAGTGGAGTTAAGGTGGAAGAAGTCGATCAAACCATTAAATCGTTACAACAAAAATTAGCTTATTCCACACTGGATTATTCTTTTGTTCAGTCGTTACATCCCCTGATTGCTTTTAGTGTGAAGCCAAATGCATTCTTTTCAGCTGATCAGACTAATGAAGCACAACAAAGGGCTCGTAACAGCGTAGAACCGGTGATGATTAGAGCTGGCGAAGTCATTGTTGAAGAGGGACAGTTAATTACAAATGAAATTTATGAAGAAATGGAATTAACAGGATTATTAAATGAAGAACGTAATTTTTATCCGATAGTAGGTCTTTTGATATTGGTCTGTTTAATAGGTTTATTTTTGTTTATTGAATTACAGTTTCAAGCGAAAAAATCAGACTTTCATTTTCGAAAACTGATAGCCATTACCGTTCTCAGTGTGCTAATGGTAGTCTTAATGAAAGTAGTGAGTTTTTATAGCACAACGGTTAATCCGTTATACTTAGTGACACCAGTAGCTGCTGTTTCTATGTTACTGAAAATATTGGTGAATGAAAGATTTACTATTGTGTTGTCCATTTTTTACGGTGTCATTGGCAGTGTCATATTTAATGCTAATATCCCAGGATTACTAAATATGGAGGCAGGAATATTTATCATATTTTCACAACTTGCAAGTATTTTCTTCATGGCTACAGTCAAAGATAAAGGATCGATAATAAAAAGCGGCTTAGCTACATCTGGAATTAATATTGCAACGATATGTTTATTTTTATTCTTATCCTTTGAAAAATATACCTTATTCGATTACTTAATGTATGGCGGGTATGGGTTTTTATCTGCCATCATCGCAACTGTTTTAACACTGGGAATGCTTCCCTTGTTCGAAACAGGACTTGGGATTTTGTCTGATATCAAATTATTAGCGCTATCCAGTCCAAATCGTCCATTATTACGTAAACTGTTAATCGAAGCGCCAGGAACTTATCATCATAGTATAATGGTAGCAAATTTAAGTGAAGCTTCCTGTGAGGCAATTGGTGCAAACGGACTTTTAGCACGCGTTGCTGCGTATTATCATGATTTGGGAAAAACAATCAGGCCCCATTATTTTATAGAAAACCAAATGGGAATGAAAAACCCTCATGATTTTATAGACCCCTATCAGAGTGCAGAAATAATTTTGCAACATCCAACAGATAGTGCTATCTTATTAAGAAAGGAAAAGTTACCTAATGAAATAATTGATATTTCATTACAACATCATGGTACTACTTTGTTAAAGTATTTTTATTTTAAAGCGAAAGAGCACAAAGATAATGTTAAAGAAGAAGATTTTCGCTATATCGGTCCGAAACCTCGTACCAAAGAAGCTGCGGTTGTTTCCTTATGTGATTCTATCGAAGCAGCCATCCGTTCATTGACGAATCCTAATCAGCAGGAAATAGAAAAAATTGTCTCATCCATTTTCGAAGATCGACTGCTTGATGGTCAATTGAATGACAGCACCTTGACATTTAAAGAATTAGAGCAAATGCGTTTGGTGATTTGTGAAACATTAAAAGGCATCTATCATACACGAATCCAGTATCCTAAAGATAATAATATGAAAGAGGCGAAATAAATGGAAATCGATTTTCAAGATGAAACAAAACGAGTAACATCCGCCCATTTAACATTAATTAATGATTTGTTGAATTACACAGCAGAAAAAGAGTTGGTTGCTTCTCATGCTGAGCTTTCTATAATATTTGTAGATAATAAAGAAATTCAAAAATTAAATAATCAATATAGAAATATTGATCGACCAACAGATGTTTTGTCATTTGCTTTGGAAGAAGATGTAGATGGAGAAATAGAGATTAGTGGTATAGATTTACCGCTGATATTGGGTGATGTTATTATTTCTGTCGATAAAGCAGAAGAACAAGCTGAGGAATATAATCATTCCTTCACCAGAGAATTAGGATTTTTAGCACTACATGGATTTCTACATTTGTTAGGTTATGATCACATGGAAAAAGAGGATGAAAAAAAGATGTTTGGAAGACAAGAGGAGATTCTAAATGGCTTCGGATTATCGCGGGAAGAATAAGCTGCACTTTGGTTTTCGTTATGCGCTTAGCGGATTAAAAGTAGCAATTTTAACAGAGCGTAATATCAAAATTCATTTTATCGCAATGACAATAGTCTGTATTATGGGCTTTATCGTTGGATTGACAAATCTCGAATGGGCGATATTATGTTTAGCAATCGGTGCAGTAATAAGTATGGAAATGATGAATACGGCACTTGAACGAGCGTTAGACTATGTAGAGCCAAAACATCAACCTGCTGTTGGAATTGCTAAAGACATATCTGCTGGAGCAGTGCTTGTCACAGCTATAATAGCTATGGTGATAGCGTGTTTGTTTTTTTACCTAAACTGTTGGCATAAAGAATGGTAAAAGCAGTTTTTAAAGAATATCACTAGTTTTGTCGAAAATATGAATTATTGCTGAATATATAGTATTATTAATATACAATAACAACAGGATAAATAGCGGAGGAAAAGTTATGCATAACAATTTCAAATCAGGATTCGTAGCAATTATTGGACGTCCAAATGTAGGTAAATCGACATTCATGAATCATGTTATAGGTCAAAAAATTGCAATAATGAGTGATAAAGCTCAAACCACTCGAAATAAAATTCAAGGTGTTTTTACGGATCAGAATAAGCAAATTGTTTTCATTGATACGCCTGGTATTCATAAACCAAAACATAAACTTGGCGATTTTATGGTGAAAATAGCTGAAAACACATTAAATGAAGTGGATACGATATTGTTTATGATAAATGCGGATGAGGGATATGGCAGGGGGGGTGATCAATATATAATGGATCGTTTACAATCGATTCACAAGCCAGTTTTTTTAGTTATAAATAAGATCGATCTTGTACATCCAGATCAGTTACTTCCGCTAATTACTCAATATAAAGACAAGTATCCATTTGAGGAAATCGTGCCAATCTCTGCACTTGAAGGAAATAATGTCAATCGATTAATGGAATTGATTACAGAGCATTTACCAGAAGGGCCTCAATATTATCCAGAAGATCAGGTAACAGATCATCCAGAACGCTTTATTATTAGTGAACTTATCAGAGAGAAAGCTCTTCAATTAACTAGAGAAGAAGTACCGCACTCTGTTGCTGTTGTGATCGATAAGATTGACAATCAAAATGAAGATGAAAAAGTATTAATTCAAGCTACAATCATAATCGAAAGAAAGTCTCAAAAAGGGATTATAATTGGTAAACAAGGGAAAATGCTTAAAGAAATTGGTAAAAGAGCAAGAATGGATATTGAACGATTATTAGGTTCTAAGGTATATTTAGAATTATGGGTAAAGGTTCAAGAAAATTGGCGAAATAAACCCCCCCATCAATTACAGGAATTTGGTTTTAATCAAGATGAATATTAATAGCTAATTAAGTATATCTCTACCTATGTATATGTTACTGTAATGTTCATTTGATACATGGTAAATATTATTACTAATTGAATTTTCGTTTCGGGAAAATCTATTATAGAACACAATGAAAGATTACCACATAGAAAGGTGAGGTTTATTGTGATCGACGTGCCATGGAAAATATTTAGTCAAACTGGTAATATTGAAGCATACCTATGGATGAAAGAAGTAGAAATAGGGGAAGATCAAGAATTCGAAGTTGATATAGAGGAAAATTTAATAGAAGATACACATTTTTAAAATTGAAAAGGAACGGTGAAGCTGGTGTTTGAAAAAGTGGAAGGCTTCATTTTAAGGTCACAGGATTATGGAGAGACACATAAAATTGTTACGATGCTGACGCCAACTATGGGTAAAATTGGTGCAATAGCCAGAGGTGCAAAAAAAACAAAAAGTAGAATGGCTGCTATTACGCAGCCATTTATTCATGGTTCTTTTTTAATTCAACCTGGTAACAGCTTAGCTACGATTCAACAAGGTGAAGTTCTCACGTCTTTTCGGAAGATAGAGAGGATATTTTTAAAACAGCTTACACAAGTTATATAGCAGAATTAACAGACAAGCTGATTGATCAAAAGAAATATAATCCATTTATTTATCAGCAATTAATACATACTGTAGAATTAATTAATGAGGATAGAGATGCGGAAATTCTCACGCTGATTTATGAATGGAAAATGTACAAAGAAGCAGGTTTTGCACCTGTCGTTACACATTGTGTTTCATGTGGTAATCGGCAGGATTTGAAGGCCTTTTCGATCGCTAACGGTGGAATGTTATGCAGAAACTGTCTGCATATAGATGAAAATAAAATAGCTATTCCCGAAAAAGTTGCTAAACTGATGGCGTTATTTGCTGGGTAGAAGTAGATCGTATTGGGAATATTTCAGTAAAACCGGAAAATAAACTAATATTACAACGAATTATGGACCAATATTATGAAGAATATGGTGGCTATTATTTGAAATCGAAACGTTTTTTAAAACAAATGGATCTGTTAAACGATAAATTTTAATTGACAAGTGTTGCAATCTTTCGTATCATTTAGAAATGAATAGGATATGCATTGCGTGGAAAGAGAGTAGTACTAATAGTCACAAACTAAAAGCGAGTTCAGGATGGTGAGAGCTGAACAAGTATGCTATTAGGAAGGCACTCTGGAGCAATATGGTCTATAAAAGTGGTCATTATGGTTGATGATGACAAATAGGGTGGAACCGCGGGATAAACCCGTCCCTATGCTTTATCTAATCGATAAGGCATAGGGACGGGTTTTCTTTTGTCTATAATTATGATCACTGGTAACATAATTTCATTGCTGTAATGGTAAACGATGTATATATAGAGGAGGATGATGGATGAATATTCAAGAAATGATATTAACATTACAAAAGCATTGGTCTGATCAAAATTGTATTTTGATGCAGGCGTATGATGTTGAAAAAGGTGCAGGAACCATGTCACCAATGACATTGTTGAGAAGTTTGGGACCTGAACCATGGAACGTGGCATATGTAGAACCATCAAGACGTCCAGCTGATGGACGCTATGGTCAAAATCCTAATCGGCTTTATCAGCATCACCAATTTCAAGTAATTATGAAACCATCACCAGATAATATCCAGGAATTATATTTAGAGTCATTAAAGAAATTAGGAATTGATCCGACATATCATGACATCCGATTTGTTGAAGACAACTGGGAAAATCCTACGTTAGGTGCCGCTGGACTTGGATGGGAAGTATGGTTAGATGGGATGGAAATTACACAGTTTACCTATTTTCAGCAAATAGGAGGCTTAGAAGCAAAACCGGTTGCAGTAGAAATTACTTATGGTATTGAACGATTAGCATCTTATATTCAGGATAAAGAGAATGTATTTGAATTAGAATGGACGACAGGGGGGGTTACTGTTGGTGATATTTTCTATCAACCTGAATATGAGCATTCTACGTATACCTTTGAGACATCAAATACTGAGATGTTATTTGACTTATTTACTACGTATGAACAAGAAGCAAAACGAACAATGGAAAAAGGCCTTGTCTTTCCTGCATATGATTATGTGCTCAAATGCTCTCATACTTTTAATTTGTTAGATGCAAAAGGGGGTTATTTCTGTTACGGAACGAACAGGTTACATCGGTAGAGTCCGCAATTTGGCTAGAGAAATTGCCAAACTATATGTAGCTGAGAGAGAAAGACTTGGATACCCAATGTTGAAAGGAGAAAAGACTAGTCATGAAAACATCTAATGTTTTGTTTGAAGTTGGTTTAGAAGAAATGCCAGCGCGTTTCATGAACGACACTAAAAAACAGCTTAAGCATAAAACAATCGAATGGTTAAAAGAAATTCGTTTGGCTTATAAGCATGTTTCCACTTTTATTACACCAAGAAGATTTGCGGTTATTATTGAAGGATTAACTGAAAAACAAGTGGATCAGGAAGAAGAAGCAAAAGGACCAGCTAAAAAAATCGCAATAGATGAAGATGGTAATTGGACAAAGGCTGCCATTGGCTTTGCTAAAGGACAAGGTAAATCCGTTGACGACATTTACATAAAAGAAATGAACGGAACAGAATATTTGTTTATAAATAAGTATATTGAAGGTAAAACGCAAGATCAATTATTACCTCAATTCAAAGATATTATATTAAGTTTAAATTTTCCAAAGAATATGCGGTGGGCTGAACAAAATCTGCGTTATGTTCGACCTATTAAATGGTTAGTTGCTTTAAAGGATAATACTCTGATACCGTTTGAGATTGCAGGGGGGGTGGTAACAAGTAATGTCAGTTATGGTCATCGTTTCTTAGGTGAAAAATTTGTTATAAATAATCCTTTAGATTATGCGAAACTTTTAGAAGCACAATATGTGATTGTTGATACGAACCAGCGTGAACAATTAATAGTAAATGGTATTAAAGCGTTGGAACAAAAAAATGATTGGATCATACCAGTTGAGAGAGACTTATTAGAAGAAGTTACAAATCTTGTGGAATATCCTACTGTGTTTAGTGGTTCATTTAGCAAAGAATTTTTGGATATACCACAACAAGTTTTGATCACATCCATGAAAGAACACCAACGATATTTTCCAGTCCAGTCAGGAAAAGGTGACTTATTACCTTATTTTATTGGCGTTAGAAATGGCACTGCAGAGCATATTGATACGGTTTCAAGAGGCAATGAAAAGGTATTGCGGGCACGATTACAGGATGCACAATTTTTCTTTGAAGAAGATCAAAAACAAACGATTGGACATAATCTCGAGCAATTAGATCGCATGGTATTTCAAGAGAAACTAGGAACTATTGCAGACAAAGTAAAAAGAGTTGTAGCTATTGCATCTATTATCAGTTCAGAATTAAACATTTCGAATCAGGAACAGGCACAAGTTGAGCGAGCTGCTACTATAAGTAAATTTGATCTTGTGACAAATATGGTAAATGAGTTTACTGAACTTCAAGGTGTGATGGGGCGAAAATACGCTGAAATATTTGGGGAAGACGACATCGTTGCACAAGCAATTGAAGAACATTATATGCCGAGAAATGCGCATGATGAGATGCCTCACAGTATCGTGGGATCCATCGTCAGTATTGCAGACAAAATAGACACAATTGTTGGATGTTTTTCTGTTGCACTAATTCCTAGCGGTTCTCAAGATCCATATGCATTAAGAAGACAAACGCTTGGTATTTTACAGATTATTCAGCATCACCAATTAGATATAAATGTTATGGACATCACTCAAAAAGTGTTTTTAATATTTGAAAAAAATAATATTCCCACTGCTGAAAAATCTGAAGTATTAGAACAATTAGAATCATTTTTTAAACAACGTGCAGCATATATTATGAAAGAAGCGAACATTGAATCTGATATTATTGAAGCAGTATTGGTTAATACACTAACAGATTTTTCTTTTATATTCGAAAAAGCAAAAACTTTAAAACAGAAAAAGGCTGATAGTAATTTCAAAGAAAAACAAGAAGGATATGTACGTGTTCTTAATTTAGCAGCAAAAGCAAAAGATAGTCAGAAAGTAGATGTGTCACTTTTTATAAATGAGGAAGAAGCAAGTTTAAATCAAGCATATTTACAAGTTAAAAATAAATATAACGAGGCGATAACTAATAAAGATGCAGCAGCAATTGAGATATTAACTCCTTTGGTTGATCCCATTCATCGCTTCTTTGATCACACCATGGTTATGGATAAGGATGAGAAAATTCGTCATAATCGATTAGCACTACTGCAACTGATTGCTGAGGATGTAAAAAAATATGCGGATTTAACCAAAGTCCAGTGGAAACAGTCTAAAGCTTAGGACTGAGGAGGATACTACGCACATGGAAAAAGCGATTATTTATGTGGTTTCAGATTCTGTCGGTGAAACCGCAGAATTTGTCATAAAGGCAGCTCTCAGTCAATTTATGAATGAAAAAGAATATGATTTATATCGCATTTCATATGTTGAAAATCTCGAAGTTTTGCGTGGTGCAGTCTATCACGCTCAACAATTAGGAGCGATGATTGGTTTCACATTGGTCAATCCGGAATATAGTCAATTTCTAAAATATGAATCTGCAGACAAGCATGTGGAATGTGTTGATATTATGGGTCCAATGCTACAAGCAATGGAGCGTAAGTTTGGAAGAAAGCCAAAAGAAGAGCCCGGACTTATTCATAAATTAGATGAAGATTATTTTAGAAGAATTGAAGCGATAGAATTTGCAGTAAGGTATGATGATGGTCGCGATCCAAGAGGTGTTTTACAAGCAGATATCGTATTAATTGGTGTGTCACGGACATCGAAAACTCCACTTTCCCAGTATTTAGCACATAAACAATTAAAAGTTGCAAATGTACCTATAGTGCCTGAGGTCGAACCACCATCAACCTTATTTGAAATACCTACCAATAAGTGTATTGGTTTAAAAATAAGTTCTGAAAAACTAAATGGAATTAGAAGAGAAAGATTAAAGAGCTTAGGTCTAGCTGATCATGCAATCTACGCAAATATGGAACGAATTGAAACGGAATTAGCTTTTTTTGATGACCTTATCCTGCAATTAGGATGTCCTGTAATTGATGTTTCTCATAAAGCCGTTGAAGAAACCGCTAATATTATTATGCAAATGATAAATCAGCCATATTGGAATCTTGATCGGATAGATCATAAACACGAGTAAAGATGTTGGCATTTAAGTTAAAACTATATTATAATAAATATTTGCAGAAAAGTGTTTATAATAGCAATAATTGGTGAATTACTAATTAATATATTATCAATTTCATTAATAAATAATAGAATGAAGCAGGATATTGCCTATTTTTGTAGAATTATTAATAGTGAATACTTATAGTATTCGACAATATGTTAACTTTTGATCATAAATTTTGTATATATTGTGTTTATAGCAATTCCAATGGAGGGTATTACATTATTAACAAGTTAGTTATTATAAAGCTATTTTTTATTGGGAATTTCGAGAAAAATGTCGAAAATTTCTTTGGTAATAGGAAGATATGGTGATCACAAATGACCAATCACGTGTCAGATGAAATAATTGAATCTATTCGTCAAGCTAACGATGTGGTGGACGTTGTTGGAGATTATGTACAGTTAAAAAAACAGGGTCGAAATTATTTCGGACTATGTCCTTTTCATTCGGAAAATACACCATCATTTTCTGTAAATCAGGATAAACAAATTTATCATTGTTTTGGTTGTGGAAAAGGTGGTAATATATTCACTTTTATTATGGAAATGGAGGGTTTTACCTTTCAACAAACTCTCCATTATTTAGCTGAAAAATCCGGTCAAATCGTACCAGACTTAAAACAATCTGATCACAAGACTCCGAGTAGTGAAGAACAAGCCATTTTAGAAGCCCATCAATGGTTGACGAAGCTCTATCATCATTTATTAAGACATACCAAAGATGGAAAACAAGCCTTAGCATATTTACATGATAGAGGATTCTCAGATGAAGTTATCAACCTCTTCCAAATTGGCTTTTCACCACTCTCTAGGGATTTTGTTGCGCAATTCCTAGAAAAGAAAGGCTTCCACAAACAAGTGATGGTTAATGCTGGATTACTTACTACCAATGGGAACGGTGAATATTTTGATCGTTTTCAAGGAAGGGTAATTTTTCCGATCAGAAATCCCATTGGGAAAACGATTGGATTTGGTGGTAGAACAATAACTGATCAAGAACCTAAGTATCTTAACAGCCCTGAATCCTCTTTATTTAGAAAAAGCAATTTACTGTATAACTTTGATATTGCGAGATCTGAAATTCGGAAAAAGGGTGAAGCAATTCTTTTTGAAGGTTATGCGGATGTAATTGCTGCACATCAGGCTGGCGTGCTAAATGGTGTTGCATCTTTAGGAACATCTTTAACAGAAACACATGCCTCGCTTTTGAGAAGATATGTTGATACGGTATTAGTTTGTTATGATGCGGATAATGCAGGGCTTTCCGCAACATATAAAGCCATAAAGTTATTAAAAAAAGTAGGATGTACGATTAAAGTTGCGGCTTTACCTTATAAATATGATCCAGACCAATTTATCCAGGAATTTGGAGAAGTTAAATTTAGAACACAAGTAATTGAAGTAGCAAATACTGAGATGTCATTTATAATGAAATTCTTAAAAAAAGATTTTAATTTAAATCTTGAAGGAGATCGGCTTCATTATGTAGAAAAAGTAATAGAGGAGATAGCACTCCTGCATAGTTCAGTTGAACGAGATTATTATCTTCGTGAATTGGCAGACGAATTCAAACTATCGTATGATGCCTTAACACAAGAATTAATGTCTCAAATGCGAAATGTTCAAAAAAATGATGATAACCAACAAAGGTTTGGTAATACTAAGGGTGGTAATCAGCAGAATTATCCAGTAAATAAGAAAAAGCAGTTGCCGCCAGCTTATAAAAATGCAGAACGGCAGCTATTGGCATATATGCTCCAAAACGTCAATATTGCAGAAAAAGTTAAAGAAACAATTGGATCTAAATTTAACAGTGAACAATATCAAATTATTGCAACACATTTATATGGTTTCTATGAAGAAGGTAATGGGGCAGATTCAAGTCATTTTATCACCTATCTAAACGATGCCGATCTTCAGCAAACGGTTGTTGAATTGTCGATGTTAGATAACTCATGGGAAATGACTGAAAAAGAGCTGGAAGATTATATTCATATTATTCAATCTCACCAAGTTAATCGTGTGAAAATAACAGAAATGCAACAAAAGATGAAACAATTAGAGAAAACTGATCCACAAGAAGCAGCTAAAGTAGCAATGGAAATTATAAAGATAAAACAGCAATCGAAAAATTGAGTTTAGTTTTTGGAAGGAGGGGGGGCACTCATGGCAGAAAATAAACCATCACGTTCTAAAGAAACAGAGTTAACAGTTGATCAGGCAAAAAGACCAATTGTTAGAAATAGGAAAAAAGCGTGGTGTCTTAGCATATGAGGAAGTAGCAGAAAGATTGTCGAATTTTGAATTAGAATCAGATCAGATAGATGAATTTTATGAGTATCTTAACGAACAAGGTGTAGAAGTAATAGGGGATTCAGATAATGATCCAACGATGCAGCAACTTTCAAAAGAAGAAGAATTTGATTTAAATGACTTAAGTGTTCCTTTAGGTATTAAAATTAATGATCCAGTGCGGATGTATTTAAAAGAAATTGGTCGTGTAGATTTATTATCTGCTTCTGAAGAAATAGAGTTAGCAAAAAAAATAGAAGAAGGCGATGAATATTCTAAGAAACGCTTGGCTGAAGCCAATCTTCGTCTTGTTGTAAGTATTGCAAAGCGTTATGTTGGTCGCGGTATGTTATTTCTAGACTTATTCAAGAAGGTAATATGGGACTAATTAAAGCGGTAGAAAAGTTTGACTTTCGTAAAGGTTTTAAATTTAGTACGTATGCAACATGGTGGATTCGTCAAGCGATCACAAGAGCAATTGCTGACCAGGCAAGGACCATTCGTATTCCAGTTCACATGGTAGAAACCATTAATAAATTAATTCGTGTGCAACGTCAGTTACTGCAAGATTTAGGTCGTGAACCAACTCCAGAAGAAATTGCGAAAGATATGGAATTAACACCTGATAAAGTAAGAGAAATTTTAAAAATTGCTCAAGAACCAGTTTCTCTTGAAACACCTATTGGGGGGGAAGAAGATGATTCACATTTAGGTGATTTTATTGAAGATCAAGAAGCAACTTCGCCCTCAGATCATGCAGCATATGAATTATTAAAAGAACAATTAGAGGATGTTTTAGATACTCTAACAGACAGAGAAGAGAATGTACTACGTTTACGATTTGGTCTTGATGACGGCAGAACCAGAACTTTGGAAGAAGTCGGTAAAGTGTTTGGTGTTACACGCGAACGAATTCGTCAAATTGAAGCAAAAGCATTACGCAAATTGCGTCATCCAAGTCGAAGTAAACGTCTAAAGGATTTCTTGGAATAATTCCTAAATTCTTCTGAAATATCTTTAAAAGTTTCACGTGCTATCCGATATATAAGGTAAAGTGCGGAAGACTTGGAGATGGTAATATGGAGGAAGAACGCAAGAAAATTATTATAAATGAAATAAATTATTGGAAGTCACATCAACTATTGCCAACTCATTATTGTAATTTTTTATTAGCCCTTTACACAGAAGGTGAAGGCATAATTGATGAAAAGCAAGAGAAAAAACAAACATCTTATTATTTGTTCTATTATTTTTTTGATACAATAATATTACTTCTTCCTGTATTGTTGTTCCAATTTAGCAATCAAATCATTTTACAAATCATAGGTATTATAGCCATTTTATTTTTAGCAGTGGGAATGATGAGGGTATTTATTCATCACACAAAATTACAAAACTCGTATGCAGTTATGATATTTTTTGCCGTGTTTTTATTTTCTACCACATTATTATTAAATGATTATATTCAAATTTGGTGGATTATTTATCCTTGGATGCTAGTTAACAGCTTATCTTGGATTGTCTTTGGGAAACTTAAAAGACAATTTTTCTTGCAAGTAGCAGGTATTTTTATGTTAATTATTATCGCAATCCTATATGGTTTTCAAATTTTTTAGACGATTTCGTGAATTATAAAGACAATCTCTTTTCTAATTGGATAATTTGAAGTAAAATAAAGATGTTTCTATGATACATAATAGTTGGAATTGTTGGATTAATATTATCATCAGGAATGGGAAATGAAGGAGGAAATGAAATGAAAAAGAATCCAATTATACCTTTTGCACTTATTGCCGTACTCGGGATTTTGGCGATGATTATCTTTTCGGTAATTGGTCTTAATGAACAAGATAAAATTGCGAGTGACGGTGAAGAAAGCAGCGAAGAAAGCACGATAAGAGAAGATCCTGAAGCTATTGTCCAAAGCTGTATCGGCTGTCATGGTGGCGATCTGGAAGGTGCTACTGGTCCAAGCTTGCAGAACATTGGTAGTAAGTATAACCAAGAAGAGATTTATGAAATCATCGTAAATGGAATTGAAGGAACTGGTATGCCCAGCGGAGTTGTACCAAATGAGGAAGCAGAGATTTTATCCAAATGGTTAGCGGAGAAAAAATAATATCAAAACAAGAGCTTTCTGTATAACACAGAAAGCTTTTTTCATCGTATTTTAAAAATAGAAAGGAAGAATAGTATGCTTTCGAATCGATTGCAACAGCTTGCTAATTATTTAGAGGATCCAATTTGCTTTGCCGATATAGGTTCTGATCATGCTTATTTGCCTTGCTATGTCTGTGTTCAACATCCAAAAGCCAAAGCCATTGCAGGCGAATTAAATGAGGGTCCATATCAAAGAGCTAAGCAAACAGTATTAGATCAACATTTAGCAGCACAAATAGATGTACGTAAAGGAAATGGACTCGAAGTTATTAGCCCAGGAGAAGTGAATCAAATAACCATAGCGGGTATGGGTGGGAAATTAATTTGTTCGATACTAAATAATGGGAAAAATAAACTGTCTGGTGTGCAGCGATTAATACTTCAACCTAATATTGATGCCCATCTTGTGCGCAAGTGGGTAATAGACAATAGCTATCGTATTACTGCGGAAGCGATTATTTTAGAAGAAGGCTATGTATATGAAATAATTGTATGTGACTTTTATACAAAACAACAAAAATTAAATAATCAGCAATTATTATTCGGTCCTTTTCTGTTAGAAGAAAAAACAGACGTTTTTCAACAGAAATGGCTGAGTGAAAAAAATAAAACGACTTAGTCTTTTAAGTCAGATGCAACGAGCTTCATTACCACCGCAAGAAAAAATTGAACAATTGGTAAAAGAGATAAACTGGATAGAGGAGGTTTTGAAAGATGACAACTGTTGAAGATGTGATAACACTTTTTGAGAAATGGGTACCAAAGCATTATGCTGAATCCTGGGACAATGTTGGATTACAAGTAGGGAATAAAAAACAAGAAGTAAAAAAACTGTTGATTAGTTTGGATGTAGTAGATTTAGTAGTGGAAGAAGCGATTAAAAAAGATGTAGATTTAATTATTGCTCATCATCCATTGTTATTTAAAGGATTAAAAATAATAGATACGCTAGAACCTAAAGGACATATCGTTCAAAAATTACTCAAACATAATATTGCTGTTTATGCGGCCCATACGAATTTAGATGTTGTGAATGGTGGTATAAATGATTTGCTATCAGAAGCAATAGAAATTAAAAATACGAGTGTTTTAATACCTACTGTAGAAGAAAAATTATATAAGTTTATTGTATATGTGCCAAGTAGTCATATCAAAGAAATAACAGCTGCGATTGGTGAAGCAGGAGCTGGACATATCGGAAATTATAGTCACTGCAGTTTTCAATCTATAGGAACCGGTGCTTTTAAACCTTTAGAGGGTACGAACCCTTTTATTGGAACGCAAGGAGAAATCGAACGAGTAGAAGAATACAAATTGGAAACGATCGTTAAAGAGTCTCAACTTTCCACTGTGCTACAAGCAGCAATAAGCGCACATCCTTATGAGGAGATGGCCTATGATTTATTTCCGTTAGCAATTAAAGGAGAAGTACAAGGTTTAGGGCGAATTGGAAAGCTAGCACATCCGATGACTTTGCAGGAGTATTGTGATTTGGTGAAAGAAAAACTTCAAATTTCCTCTCTACGCTATGTAGGAAAACCAGATAAAATGATTGAGAACGTAGCAATACTAGGAGGTAGTGGGAAAGAATATATAACTGCCGCTATGGATGCTGGTGCAGATTTATATATTACTGGGGATTTAACGTTTCATGAGGCGCAGGAGGCTGAAGAAGCTGGTCTATGCTTAATTGATCCTGGCCATCATGTGGAAGAAATAATGAAAGAGGGTGTCAAAAAATATTTTATGGATCATTTGAATGCTTTACCGGATAAGATAGATATCATCGCATCGGGCCTCTCCACAGATCCATTTAGATATAGATAAATCGATTCTTACCGATACCGATTATTATATATAAGAAAGACACTTCGCGATAACCTCTGTGGCCATTTTGAATGATTTATTAATGCAAAGCAATCATACCATTTCAAAATTTTCTCATCAGTTATGCGAATTATCTTTCTTTTGTATCATATTATTTCGCTTTGACTTTTGGCAGTATTTTATCTTTTTTTACTTTAGACGTTATATCCCATGTTTGGGGGGGATTATTTGGATCATACTGTTCGATAAATTTAATCACTTCTTTTGCGATAGGTGTCGGAGTTGATGCACCAGCAGTAACTGCCACCTTATTAATGCCTTCTAACCACTCCAGTTTTATTTCTGAAACATCGGCTATCCGATATGCTTGTGTTTCAGCTTTTTCTTTTGAAACCTGAGCTAATCTATTCGAATTATTACTTCTTGGATCACCAACAACTAAAGTCAAATCAGCGTCTTTTGCCTGTTCAGCCACAGCCTCTTGTCGTACTTGCGTAGCCATACATATTTCTTGTTCCATTTCTGTTTGAGGATATTTTTCCTGTACTTTTAGCATCACGTCATAAACGTCCCACTGACTCATTGTGGTTTGATTTGTTACTAAAATCTTATCAGCGGATAATTCAAGTGCCTCAACATCTTTCTGGTTTTGAATCAGGTGCACATGACCAGGTGCAACTCCGACAGCACCCTCAGGCTCTGGGTGGCCTTTTTTTCCGATATAGACAATTTCATAATTTTCATTTACTTTTTTTCTGATTAAATCATGTGTCCGAGTGACATCTGGACAAGTAGCATCTAACACGGTCAATCCTTTTTCTTCTGCTCTTTCTTTTACCATCGGTGAAACACCGTGTGCAGTAAAAATCACCGTGCCACTAGTTATTTCTTCTAATAATTCTTCACGATTTTTACCATCTAATGTATAAACACCTTGCTCCTCGAAGGCATTTGTAACGTGTGAATTATGAACAATCATACCAAGAATATATATGGGACGAGGTAGATTGGGATCTTTTACTGCGTTTGCAGCGATAACCATTGCATCAACGACACCATAGCAATAGCCCCTGGGCGCTATTTTAATTACTTCCATTCTCGTTCCCCCCCCTCTGTACTTTCTATTAGAGATCAAGTAAAATAAGAAATAGTGGACTCAAATTTGTCCAATACTTATATTATAATGGTATTTGGCCTAATTGACAAAGATATTTGCTAGTTAGAAGGAGATTAATATGAATAAAAATTTATTTAGACAATACGCATTAAATGATTGGATGAACGATGTTATTGAAGAATTAAAATTTTCTAAACCTACACCAATTCAGACGAAAGTTATTCCAGAAGTGTTAAAAGGAAAGGATATCATCGGGCAATCTGAGACGGGTTCGGGAAAAACACATGCTTTTTTGATTCCATTATTAAATCAATTGGATCCTGAAAAGTCAGAGACACAAATCGTCCTGACAGCACCTACAAGAGAGTTAGCGATACAAATATATGATGAAGTGAAGAAAATTATGCAATTATCTAAAAATGAAGATGTATGGCGTGCGAAATTGATTATAGGTGGTACAGATAAAAAACGAATGATAGAAAAAATGAAAGAACCACCACACATTGTAGTAGGTACGCCGGGCAGAATATTGGACTTGCTGCAAGAGAATGTCTTAAATATATATTCTGCACGATCTTTTGTTATGGATGAAACTGATCTCATGCTAGAACTAGGATTAATTGAGGATATTGATCGTATTTTAACTAATGCAGAGTCTAACATACAAGTGATGGTTTTTTCTGCTACCATTCCTGAAAAATTACAACCATTTCTAAAAAAATATTTACATTCCCCAGTATATATTAAGTTAGACGATCGCTTAGCTCCTGAGAAACTAGAACATCGCTTGGTCGCATTAAAACACCGCGAAGCAGCTGACGTTATTTTGATATATCAATTGATCCATCCATATTTAGCGATTATCTTTACTAATGGAAAAGAAAATGCTAATAAATTAGTCGAACAACTTCAGACTAAAGGTCTTAATGTAGGCTTAATTCATGGTGGGCTAAATCAACGCGAAAGAAAAAGAGTACTGAAGGAGATTCAACAATTAAAATATCAGTATATTGTTGCAACGGATTTGGCAGCAAGAGGAATTGATATTAAAGGTGTTAGCCATGTTATAAATGCTCAATTACCAAAAGAGGAGTCTTTCTATATCCATCGGGTTGGCAGGACTGCGAGAGCAGGCATGGAAGGTACAGCTATTAGTCTCTATAATGAGGATGATATTCATTTAGTCCAAAAATTAGAGAAAAAAGGATTAACCTTTACCTTTTATGATGTGTTTAAAGGAGAATGGCGAGAAGCAAAGGCATGGAACGTCAGACAAAAACGTCAGAAACAAGAAGATGATGCAGAAAGCAAGGCCTGGCAACAAGTGAAAAAACCTAAAAAAGTGAAACCTGGTTATAAGAAAAAAATGAAATTCCAACAAGAAAAGGCAAAAAGGAAAATTCAACGCAATAACTATAAGAAGTAGAGGAGATGTCGAGATATTATGTTAAAGATTGGCTCACATGTTTCTATGAGCGGTAAACAGATGTTATTAGGATCAAGTGAAGAAGCGGCATCTTATGGTGCAACAGCTTTAATGATTTATACTGGAGCACCTCAAAATACGAGAAGAAAAGCAATAGACGAACTCAATATTGATGAAGGTCAAAAGCATATGAAAGAAAATGGTATTATTGATATTGTCGTACATGCGCCATACATTATTAATATTGGTAACGCAAAAAAGAAAGAAACATTTGAACTTGGAACCTCTTTCTTGAAAAGTGAAATAGATCGGACGGAAGCGATTGGTGCAAAACAAATTGTCTTGCATCCAGGTGCGCACGTAGGTGAAGGTGTTGACATAGGAATAGCAAAGATAATTGAAGGATTGAATGAAGTTTTAGATCCAAAACAAGACGTACAAATTGCTTTGGAGACGATGGCAGGAAAAGGTACAGAAATCGGTAGAACATTTGATGAACTTGCAAAAATTATTGATGGTGTGACTCATAACGAAAAGCTTTCTATTTGTTTAGATACATGCCACATTCATGATGCAGGCTATCCAATCGTTGATGATATTGATGGAGTGTTAAATGAATTTGATAAAATAATCGGATTAGACCGATTAAAAGTAGTGCACATCAATGATAGTAAAAATGTGCAAGGAGCTGGGAAAGACCGTCATGAAAATATCGGTTTTGGTCACATCGGCTTTGATACCATTCATAAGATTGTCCATCATAAACAACTTGCTGAACTGCCTAAGATATTAGAAACACCTTATGTCGGAGAAGATAAAAAGAATAAAAAACCACCATATAAATTTGAAATTGAGATGCTAAAAAATGGCTTATTTATTCCAGATTTAAAAGAAAAAATTATAAATCAATAAATCAATCCCTGTTTCATATCATGAAACAGGGATTGATTTATTCTAATGAAAATAGTGTTCGATGCGGTATTCTTTTATTAACTTTTGGAAAAGTTGCTGACAAGCATTTGCTGTTTCCATATCGGTAATCTTTGCTAATTTTTTAAACATTTTTACTCTATCCTCAGAAATAGTGGGATCAAATTTGCTATTTTTTAAATGGTTAGTAATAGCTTGTGCCTGTGTTTTGGAAATTGTTAAATGGAACTTTTGTGAGTACTCTAACACTTCTTTTGCTGTCAATTCTTTTAGTTTATTCATCATGATACGTTTTGTGAATTCATTCATTAAACAAACTCCTTTATATAATAATACATTATTTTATGCACTTATGTTTCGTTTTGGTGCATATAGGTTATAAGAAGATAAGATGTATTATTTGCAATAAGCGATATTTTTCGCTAGCATATAGCGCTGTAGGTAAACTACATTGTCAGATGTATACCATTGACAAAAAAAGGAGTGTGTAGTTGTGATGAAAAAGATGCAATGGATTAGCATTGTATTGGTTTTAGTGATTGCGGGAGTAAGCTATTATCAAATAAATTCATATCAAAAAGAAATGCAAGCACTAAAAAAAGAAAAAATAGAATTAACAAAAGAGATTGAAACCATCGAATCTCAAGCAATGTATATTTTAAATCAATCTAACCACGCAGAAATTGATCTAACACATGAAACGTGGCCACAATATTTTGATGTAGCTGAAGTTATGGTCAAAGAAAGTGATGGTAAATTTTTAAGACCTTGGGCTATATATTTGGTAAAAGAAGCTGAAGAGTATAGGATTGATCCTTTTATTGTGTATGAATTATTAAAAGTCGAAACCGGAAACACTTTTAATCCTAATTTGGTAGGTCCAGAAACAAAATACGGTCATGCATATGGAATGGCACAATTCATGACAAATACAGCTCCATGGATTGCAGACATGGCAGACATGCCTTATAAAGAAAATCTTTTATATGATCCATATTATTCAATAAAATTATCTATAGTCTATTTAGATTATTTATATAATCAGTATGATAACTGGGATGAAACTTTAACTGCTTATAACCGAGGGATGACTGGGTTAGAACAGTATAAATTAAAAAATGGAAATGCGGACAGTGTTTATGCTAATAAAATTCAAACAAACGCTCAAAAATATAAGGAGTTTGTTGCGCTTGCTAATTAGTGGAAAGTAAATATTACCACGTAAGATTACGTAATTCTGAGACATACTATGCTTGTACCTCTAATTAGAAAGGGAGGGAATAAGCTATGCCAGATCATCAGAAAGAGCATCATGTAGAAAATGCGCCAAAAATTGATAATGGTCGTATTGATGAGTCTCCAGATACTGAGCAATTTGTAACTACTGATGAATTATATGCAGTAGATGAGGCATATAAAAGGGAAGCAGAGACATCTGCAGAACTTTCCGCAAATGATTTTAATCGGCCCATTGAAGCAGATGACCAAGAGACTGAAATGCAGACAAGCGTTAACACTGCATGGGGTTGGACAGGTTTAGTGTTAGCACTAGCTTCCTTCTTTATATGGCCGCTTATAATGGCAATAGGTGGTATTATTTTAGGATTCATTTCTAAAAAACAGGGTGCGGATACACTTGGAAATGCTGCTATTGTCACAGCGGTTGTTTCGATTTTACTATCATTGATTTTTATGCCATTCTAAAGGTCAGAATATCACAAAAGGCAAGCCATTTGGCTTGCTTTTGTGATA
Source organism: Gracilibacillus boraciitolerans JCM 21714 (assembly GCF_000521485.1). Lineage (GTDB taxonomy): Bacteria > Bacillota > Bacilli > Bacillales > Amphibacillaceae > Gracilibacillus > Gracilibacillus boraciitolerans. The sequence goes on from NZ_BAVS01000001.1 coordinate 104,577, forward strand.
GTTAAATGAGTCGTATCTCTTTTATACTTCTTGAGCTTCTTTCTTTTGTTTTTCAATCATTTCTTCTGCAATTTTATCTATTTCAATCTTTAATTCTTCGACCATTGTTTCTTCAGGTACTTTTCGAATGATTTCACCGTGGCGGAATAATAATCCTTCTCCACGTGCACCAGCAATTCCTATATCTGCTTCTCTGGCTTCTCCAGGGCCATTAACAGCACAGCCAAGCACAGCTACTTTAATTGGAGCTTTGATCGAAGAAATATATTCCTCTACCTCGTTAGCGATCTTAATTAAATCAATTTCAATACGACCACAAGTGGGACAGGAAATAAGTGTAGCAGCATTCGATGCCAGGCCAAATGTTTTTAATAATTCCTTTGCAACTTTAACTTCTTCAACAGGATCAGCACTTAACGAAATGCGCATCGTATTTCCAATGCCCTTGCTTAAAATGGCACCCATACCTGCAGCACTTTTAATGCTTCCAGCAAATAAAGTACCTGATTCCGTAATACCCAAATGTAGAGGATAAGGAATTACTTCAGCAGCTTTTTCATAAGCTTCGATCGCTAATTTAACATCAGATGCTTTTAATGAAACGACAATATCGTGAAAGTCTAAATCCTCTAATATTTTAATATGATGCAGTGCACTTTCAACCATACCATCTGCAGTAGGATAACCGTATTTTTCTAGAATATGTCGCTCAAGAGAACCAGCATTTACTCCAATACGAATAGGAATGCCTTTTGCTTTTGCAGCATTGACGACAGCTTCCACTTTATCACGTTTTCCAATATTACCCGGATTAATTCTAATTTTGTCTGCGCCACCTTCAATGGCTTTCAGAGCTAACTTATAATTAAAATGTATATCTACTACTAATGGGATATTAATTCTTTTTTTAATTTCAGGTATAGCATCTGCCGCACGTTCGTCTGGGCATGCAACGCGAACAATTTGACAACCTGCTTCTTCTAAGCGTTTGATTTCTTTAACTGTTGCTTCGACATCATGTGTTTTTGTAGTTGTCATTGATTGAATAATTACTTCGTCTTTTCCACCTACAATCACATTGCCAACTCTAACAGGTCGCGTATCTTTTCGCTGGATTAAGGCCATATATAAAATCGCTCCTTTATTTCTAATTCCACATCATTATAGAAAGAACTCGAATCCTTCTTATATTACATGATGTTCCATATTTCATTATAAAGGCTAGAGAAAGAAAAGAGAAGTATCTTCCCTTACACTTTCAATAAAAAAGTTAAATGAAACTATTTAGTTCGTTCATGCGTATGTTATGATAGAAATAGAATAACCATGTGGGGGGGTGAAGAGATGTTTACAATAACTGCAGATTGGATGAGTTTTGTAATAGTAGGATTTGCAACACTTTTTTTGATCGGGGGGGAATTATTAGTAAATGCAAAAGGAATTTTTAGTATTTTAGGAATCGGATTTATTACCATTTATTTTTCCTCTTTTCTAGAACCGGGAATGTTTTTTATCATGATTATTATCTACTTTGTAGGCATTTTGTTAATGATTATTGACGGAAAAATAATTAATGATGGAACATTGGCGATAATTGGTCTGGTTTGTATGATTGCCTCTGTTGGATTTGCAGCACCGAATTGGACTGCGGGGTTATATGCGGTTATCGGAATTCTCCTTGGTGCAATGGCTTCTTTTGTCTTTTTAAAAGTCTTTAAGAAGAGACAAATGTGGACGAAGATGACATTGTTTGATCAATTAACAGATGATGCTGGTTATTCAAGTATCAATCAAACATACAAAGAATTATTAGGAAAACAGGGGGGGTCACCACTACAGATATGCGACCAATTGGTACGATATTAGTTGATGATAAATTATATAGTGCCATAACTCAAGGAAGATGGATAGAAAAGAATACCAACATTGTGGTGGATCAAGTAGATGGAACCAGAATATTGGTGAAAGAACTAAGAAAACAATCAGCAGAATAATTGCTGGCTGTTTTTTTTTTTATGACCAGACTTCAGTCGTATGATAATGTAGATTTTGTATGATTTTATATAATAATATATATATTTGGAAAAAAGTCTATCATTTTGTCCAATAGTTGTTATAATAAAATTGTTTGTAAAGGTTTTGTAAATTTTATATAAATGTCTTTACAAAACATTCAATAATCATTAATAATGGATTGGGTGAATGAAAGGAATGTCTAATTTTGTCGCAGATAGTAAGATAAATAAAAGGTAAAGATAAAATTTGACAATACTTTTATCACTTTGGGGATACTACATAAAGAAAAGTTTGTGAGAAGGGATGAACACTGTTGGATGTAAATTTACAAGCTATGATATTTGAATTCGTTGGAGGTTTAGGTATATTTCTTTTAGGAATAAAATACTTAGGAGAAGGTCTTCAAAAAACTGCTGGGGATCGCTTGCAAAGTATCTTGGATAAGACAACTAGTAATCCTTTTATGGGAGTTCTGGCTGGTATTTTTGTTACCATTTTATTACAGACGAGTACAGGAACAACCGTACTTACCATCGGTTTAGTAAATGCAGGATTTATGACATTAAGACAATCAATTGGTGTTATCATGGGGGGCAAATATTGGTACAACAATGACTGCTTTTATTATTGGTATAGAGATAAAAGAATATGCCTTGCCAATTCTAGCAGTCGGAGCACTTATGCTATTTTTCTTAAAAAGTAACAGGCTAACTAATATAGGATTAACTATTTTTGGTTTTGGTTCATTGTTTTTCGGTCTTGATTTAATGAGTTCAGGACTTAAACCATTAAGAGATATACAGATGTTCCACGAGTTGACAGTTAGCATGTCAGATGTACCTCTCCTAGGTGTTGCTATTGGTACTTTATTCACGGTAATAGTGCAAAGTTCAAGTGCGACTATTGGAATTTTACAAAGTTTGATGGCAGAGGGTGCGATTGAACTAAAAGCAGCCTTACCAGTTTTATTTGGTGATAATATTGGTACAACAATAACTGCCGTGATTGCCTCGATTGGGGCAACAGTAGCAGCTCGTCGTGCAGCATTAACACATGTTATTTTTAATGTTATTGGTACGGTGATTGTGGTAAGTTTCTTAGGATTTTATACAATATTGATTAGTAACATCCAAACTTGGCTGGACTTAAATCCAGCCATGACTATTGCTTTTGCACATGGTATCTTTAACGTTTTAAATACTTTAATTCAGTTTCCTTTCATTGGATTTTTAGCATTACTTGTAACAAAACTTGTACCCGGTGAAGATGCAACAGTAAAATATAAACCACAGCATTTGGATCCGATTTTTATAAATCAATCTCCTTCTATTGCTTTAGATCAAGCAAAATCTGAGGTAGTTCATATGGGTGAATATGCGATAAAAGGACTAGAAGAAACTAGTATGTATTTGAATAATAATAGTCAAAAAAATGCAGATATGGCTTTGCAATTAGAAGGAGCTCTGAATAATCTTGATCGAGAGATTACTTCATATTTAGTAGAATTATCTGGAAAACATTTTTCTGAAAATGAGCGCAATAATCATTCGACATTAATTAATTCGGTCCGTGATATTGAAAGAATAGGGGGGGATCACTTTGAAAATATTGTGGAACTGGTTAATTATAAAATTTCAAATAAAGTTGATATTACAGAACAAGGCATGATTGATTTAAACAATATGTTTGATTTAACGATCAGTACTGTAAAAGAAGCGATAAGAGCATTAGATGAAATGGATAGAGAAGCAGCTCTTAGTGTGATACAAAAAGAAAATGAAATTGATAAAATGGAGAGAAATTATCGAAAAAAACATATTATTCGTTTAAATGAAGGAGTATGTAGTGGTACTGCTGGTATAGTATTTGCAGATATTATTAGTAATTTAGAGCGCGTAGGTGATCATGCCGTTAACATTGCTGATGAAGTATTAGGAGAAAGACAAACACATTAAGAATAGATGCGGAAGTAGTCTTATTGACTGCTTCCTACACATTGATTTAAACATAGCTTCAAAAAAAATGGAGAAATTCCATTAAAACTATTGACGAAGTTTTAAACCTATGGTAAATTATTAAATGTCGCTTCAGTAAATACATATTATTATTCCACAGTAGCTCAGTGGTAGAGCAATCGGCTGTTAACCGATCGGTCGTAGGTTCGAATCCTACCTGTGGAGCCATGGCGGTGTAGCTCAGCTGGCTAGAGCGTACGGTTCATACCCGTAAGGTCGGGGGGGGTTCGATCCCCTCCGCCGCTACCAAATTTGATGGCGGTCGTGGTGAAGTGGTTAACACATCGGATTGTGGTTCCGACATGCGTGGGTTCAATCCCCACCGGTCGCCCCCATTAAATTATAAGAAAGGACCTTAGCTCAGTTGGTTAGAGCTATCGGCTCATAACCGATCGGTCGCAGGTTCGAATCCTGCAGGGTCCACCAAACTTTATATATTACGGAGGAATACCCAAGTCTGGCTGAAGGGATCGGTCTTGAAAACCGACAGGGGGGGTGTCAAAGCCGCGGGGGGGTTCGAATCCCTCTTCCTCCTCCATACATAATGTTTTGACAAGAAAAAAATAATATTTGGCTCGGTAGCTCAGTCGGTAGAGCAACGGACTGAAAATCCGTGTGTCGGCGGTTCGATTCCGTCCCGAGCCACCACTTAACAAGCAATTTAGATGCTTGTTTTTTTATGCAATAAAATAATAATATTTATGACAAGTCTTTTGTGAGGATTTTAAAAGTATAAAAAAATTTACAGTGCCCATGCTAAATAGTTGCAATTCATTTCAAAGTTTTGATACCATTTAATATAGAAAGGGATAAACACTTTCTATAATTTCTAATAGGAGGAATGAATAACATGGCAAACTTTACATTACCTGAATTACCTTATGCATATGATGCGCTTGAGCCACATATTGATAAGGAAACAATGAACATTCATCACACTAAACACCACAACACATATGTTGAGAAGTTAAATGCTGCATTAGAAGGTCACGATGATTTGGCAAATAAATCAATCGAAGACATTCTAGCAAATCTTGACGCGGTTCCAGAAAATATTCGTACAGCAGTTAGAATCATGGTGGTGGACACGCAAATCATAGTCTCTTTTGGACATTATTATCTCCAAATGGCGGCGGACAGCATCAGGCGAGTTAGCTGATCAAATTAATTCTGTATTTGGTAGCTTTGATAAATTCAAAGAAAATTTTGCTGCAGCTGCAGCAGGTCAATTTGGATCTGGCTGGGCATGGTTAGTAGTTAATAATGGTACTCTTGAAATCACCAGTACTCCTAATCAGGATACTCCTATTTCTGAAGGCAAAACACCTATATTAGGTTTAGACGTATGGGAACATGCGTATTATTTAAAATATCAAAATAAACGTCCAGATTACATTTCAGCATTTTGGAATGTAGTGGATTGGAATAAAGTTTCAAGTTTATATAATGAAGCTAAATAACAAATTGTCAAGAAAGAGACTACAATTAATGTAGTCTCTTTCTTTTGGTTAAAATTAAAAATTTGGATAAAGCATAAAAGTTCTTATTAAAAATGTATATCTCATGCTTTCTAGACCAAAATAAAGGTTAGATTGCAGTGAGGTGTATAAGATGGGCAAAATAAAAAACAAAAATAAACCAGTGATGCCGAATTTAAAAGATTTAAAATTGCTATTAACCATTGGAGGACTTTATGCATTAGCAACATTATCATCGAATACGTTTGTTAATATTTTTTTATGGAAACAATCTGGTGAATATATTGATATTGCTATATACAATTTATTTATTTATATACTCCAGCCTATAGCGTTTGTAATAGCAGGTAAATTTGCAAAAAAAGTCGATCGCACCCTCATCATTAGAATAGGTATATCTTTTTTATCTGTTTTTTATGTGACAGTATTAATCGCTGGGGGGGACAAGGCATCACAGTTTCCATATTTATTGGGCTCGATTTTAGGAATTGGCTATGGGTTTTATTGGCTTGCTTTTAACGTGTTAACATTTGAGGTGACTGAACCTGAATCGCGTGTTTATTTTAATGGTATTCTCGGTACTCTGCAATCATTTGGGGGTATGGTAGGCCCGTTTTTTGCCGGGTATATTATTTCTAAGTTAGATAATTTTCAAGGATATAGTATTATTTTCTTTATATCCTTTTTTTATTTTTAGTCGCTATCATTTATTCCTTCTTTCTTAGTAAACGAAAAGCAACTGATAAATTCTTATTTAGCAAAGTAGTATATGAGCGAAAAAAAAATCACGATTGGAGAAATATTTTATATGCCCATCTATTTCAAGGATTAAGAGAAGGTCTGTTTATTTTTATAATCGCCATTTGGGTCTATATTGCCACGAATAGTGAATTTGCATTAGGTGCATTTAATTTAACTTTTTCATTATGTTCATTTATTGGTTATTATATAGTTTCCAAAATAATAAAAGTTGAGAATAGAAAGAAAGCAATCTTTTTAGGTGGCTTGTTATTATATACTGGTGTATTAATTTTTGTATTCCAAACAAGCTATTGGATGCTGCTTGCATATGGAGTAGTGATTGGATTTGCTTATCCTTTATTCAATGTGCCGTTTATTTCTTTAACCTACGATATAATCGGAAAGGCTACAGATGCAAAAAATCTTAGAATCGAATATATTATAATTCGTGAATGGTTTATTAATATAGGCAGAGTTACCGCAATTCTAATTTTTATCATAGCGGTTAGTAGAATTGATCCCGTAAAGATAATACCCATTTTATTACTAACTATTGGTGGCGGTAATTTACTTGCATATTATTTTGTGCGTAAAACAAATTTGTTGATCTATTCTTCACACAAATAGAAAATCATACCTTATTCGTGTTATAATAATGACGGAGTTATGATAGGGGGGGGTAATGAGTATGAATCAACATTCTGAATTAAAAAAGAAAAAGAAAAAATTGAAAAAGAAAAAGTCACAACTACCATTTCGTTTAAATATATTGTTTGTTACCGTTTTTCTTATATTTTCCTTGCTTATTGTGCAGCTGGGAATTGTTCAAATCCTAAACGGGGGGGAAGAAGCACAACGCCAAATCAATCAAACAGAGAATACACCATCAGAAAAGCCTGTTCCGAGAGGGAAAATGTATGACAGTAATTTAGATTTAATATTAGATAACGAAGCTGTCAAATCAATTACATATACACCACCTAAAAACGGAGATAATGCAAAGGACAGATTAAAACTTGCAGAAAAATTAGCAAAATACGTAACCATTATTAAAGATGAAAATGAATTAGAAAAAAAATTCGGGAACGAGATAAAAAAGAGTATTGGTATTTGCAAAATCCGGACATGATAGCTGAACGTTTGACAGATGAAGAAAAAACGCTTGATTCGGGAGATAAATATCAAGTTGAGCTTGATAAAATTACAGAAGAAGACCTAGAACAAATAGAATGGACACCAGAATTACTCAATATGATTGCAATCAAGAAAGAATTGGATTCAGCGTTCGAATTATCTCCACACGTTATTGTGAATGAGGGACTAACAGATGAAGAATATGCGCAGGTTGCAGAACATTTATATGAGCTTCAGGGTATTAATGCAGTAATTGATTGGGAACGCCAAAAATTGTATGACGAAACATTAAGTTCTTTCTTTGGTAATTTAACCAGTTCAGATGAGGGAATTCCACGAGAAAATAGTGAATTTTATTTAACAAACGGATATACATGGAATGACCGTGTTGGCACAAGTGGTTTGGAACAAGAATATGAACATGTCTTAAGAGGCAGAAAAGAAAAAGTTCAATATACAACTACAACCAATGGAGATGTTATTAATTCTGATGTGGTAGTAGAAGGACAACGTGGTAAGGACCTTATATTAACGATCGATATGGAATATCAAGCAGAAGTTGATAAAATAGTTAAAGAGGAACTGAGAAAAGCGATCAACAATCCTGGTAGTAACAATGGCTATTTGCAAGATGCATTAGCTGTAGTCATGGATCCTCAAACAGGGGGGGATATATTAGCATTATCAGGATTTCGATATGATAAAGAGGAACAAGAATATTTAAATCAAGCATACCGAACGATATATGATTCCCATGAGCCAGGTTCTTCTATTAAAGGAGCTACAGTGTTGGCTGGTTATCAGGAGGGTGTTATCGATATTGGCACGATATTAGACGAAAGTGCTATAAAAATAAAATCAACTCCGAGATTTGCTTCTTATTCCTATTTAGGTCGAAGTAATTCTGATCTAGAAGCACTTCAAAAATCCTCAAACGTCTATATGGGTAGGATTGCTATAAAAATAGCTGGAGCTACATATCGTGAAGGGGGGGAAATTCTTCATAATTTTGATTATGCGGCATTTGATTTAATGAGAAATTATTTTAGTCAATTTGGTTTAGGTGTTAAAACAGGGGGGGTCGATTTACCATTTGAGGCAACTGGGCTTACCGGAATAAATCCTGACCAAGGGAAGTTGCTCTATATGGCTATTGGACAATATGACACATATACTACTTTACAATTGGCTCAATACGTTTCTACAATAGCAAATGATGGATATCGTATGAAACCTCGCTTAGTGAAGGAAATAAGAGAACCTGGTGGTGGTGATGGAACTCCAGGGGAATTAATTCGGTCTATTAATCCTGAAGTCTTAAATAGAGTTGATATGGATGATAAATATATCGAACGAGTACAGACTGGTTTTAGACGTGTAGTTACAAGTGGTACTGCTTCCGGGCAATGGAGTGGTTTTCCCTATGAAGTTGCTGCTAAAACAGGTACAGCAGAAAAGCCAAAATATGAAGATGGTAAGCAAGTAGCTTATACAGAAAACTTGTCGCTTGTTGGATATAGTCCTCTAGAAGAACCAGAAGTAGCCTTCGCTGTTATAGTTCCTGAGAATGGTACGGGAGATAATAGGCATCAAGTTCATCATGCGATTGGTAAACGGATCATTGAAACATATTACGAGTTTAAAAATAAAACAGATAAATCAAAAGAATAAAATTATAGTGATGAGTAATACTAAAGAAACTAGTTTAACTAGTTTCTTTTTTATATTAAATTGTCGAATTTACAATGTCTTTACATTTAATTAATAGTAGGTTAATACTTGTACGTTACGATGTAATAGAAGCTTTCAGAAGAAAGCTATTAAAAATTATCTAGATTCCATAGGGGGAAAAGCAAATGAATAAGTGGAAGTTAATCATGTTAGTTGCATTAGCGGTATTAACAATGGGAGTTTTAGCAGCATGCGGTAATGCACCAAATGAAACTGAAAATGAAGAAAAAGAAACAAAAAATGAAGCAAATGCAAGTGAAGAAACTTCTGAGGAAACAGAATTATCTGGTCCAGTAAGTATTGATGGTTCCTCTACCGTTTTACCAATTATGGAATACGTAACTTATGAATACAATCAAGCACATCCAGAAGTGGAAGCAGTTCTAAACTCATCTGGTTCTGGTGGTGGATTCAAAAAATCAACTGTTGGAGAAATTGATTTTAGTAATTCTTCTCGACCAATTAAAGACGAAGAAAAGGCTCAAGCGGAAGAAAATGGCATCACACTTCATGAAATAGAAGTAGCTTATGATGGCCTCTCTGTAGTAGTAAGTCAGGAAAATGATTTTGTTGAATCTCTTACTGTAGATCAGTTAAAACAAATTTTCTTAGCCGATGGTTCCGCAACAAAATGGTCAGATCTTAATCCTGACTGGCCAGAAGAAGACATCATCATTTACAGCCCTGGTCATGATTCAGGTACGTTCGATTACTGGAATGAAGTTATATTAGAAGAAAATCCAATGCGCGAAGGAGAAAATACAACATTATCGGAAGACGACAACACGTTAGTTACTGGAGTCAAAAGTGATCCATATGCGATTGGTTACTTTGGTTATGCTTATTACATTGAAAATGAAAATACTTTAAAAGCATTAGCAATTGATAATGGCGATGGTAATCCAATTAAACCAAGTGGAGAAACGATTCAGGATAATTCGTATTCACCTTTATCTCGTCCGTTATTCACATATGTTAATGTTGATTCTTTAAAAGAAAAACCACAAGTTTATGATTTTGCTAAATTCACTATCGAAAATGCTGGTGCAGCTGCAGAATCAGTAGGATATGTGGCGCTTCCTGAAGAAAAATACCAAGAACAATTAGATGAAATTAAAGAATTAGCAGGTAAATAAGATATAATATAAAGTGGGACAGGATCACTATATATTGAGTGGTCTGTCCCATCCATTTTGCAAGGTAAAGAAAAGGGGATTATCATGGTGAACAAACAATCTACTGCGAACATTTCCGTTCAGGACATGATTAAACAAAACAAAAAAAAGAAAAATATAGGTAACGGCATTGAAAAATTTGTACCAATATTTTTATTGTTGTGTGCAATTGTTTCTGTATTAACTACTATTGGTATTTTATTTACTTTATTACGAGAGACATTTTCATTTTTTTCTGATGTTTCTTTAGTTGACTTTTATTTCGGGACACATTGGTCTCCATGGACAGATCATTTCGGGGGGGTTGCACCACTTATTGCAGGTACATTATTGATTTCATTTATTGCGATATGTGTAGCCGTACCAATCGGATTGGCATCAGCAATTTATTTGAGTGAATATGCAACTGAAAGAACAAGAAAGGTGATTAAGCCAATTTTAGAAGTGCTGGCAGGGATCCCTACAGTTGTTTATGGTTTTTTTGCATTAACATTTGTTTCGCCATTATTAGGAAATATATTTTCTGAAATGAGAATTTTTAATGCACTAAGTGCTGGTATAGTTGTTGGTATTATGATTATACCTATGATTGCTTCTTTATCTGAGGATGCAATGAGTGCTGTACCTCATAGTTTACGAGATGGGGGGGCACTTGGATTGGGAGCCACACGTTTTGAAGTTGCGATAAAAGTTGTGTTACCTGCTGCCTTATCTGGTATTATAGCTTCAATTGTTTTAGCACTTTCACGAGCGGTAGGTGAAACGATGATCGTGACGATTGCTGCAGGTGCAACACCTAATTTAACATTTAATCCGACTGAATCAATTCAAACCTTGACTGCATTTATAGTACAGGGTGCTACAGGTGATACCTCTTTTCATTCTATTATTTATAAGAGTATTTACGCCGTAGGATTTACATTATTTATTTTCACTTTGATTATGAATATTCTGTCACAATATATCTCTCGTCGATTTAAGGAGGATTATTAATGACACAACAAATAAATATAAGCCAAATAAAAGGCCGAGTTACGCGTAATAAAATATATAAAGGAATTTTTATTCTGGCTATCAGTTTGGCTATGCTGGCATTAGCAACACTTTTATATCGAATATTAAGTCAGGGTCTTGGCTATTTAAGTATAGATTTTTTAAAGAATTATCCAGCGCCATATATAGAAGAAGCAGGAATATTTGCTGGATTAATGGGTTCTGTTTTTATGATGTGTATCACTGCTCCAGTGTCTATTATATTGGGAGTTTCAACTGCTCTATACCTAGAAGAATATGCGACACAAAATAGATTCACTCGTTTTATCCAGGTAAATGTGCAAAATTTAGCCGGAATACCCTCGATTGTTTTTGGTTTATTGGGTTTAACGTTATTTGTCTATTTATTAGCAATGGGATATACATTAATTGCTGGTGCTCTAACAATGAGTCTACTCGTTCTTCCAGTTATTGTTGTAGCCTCACAAGAAGCAATTCGGTCTGTACCTAAAGAAATAAGAGAAGCATCGATTGCTATGGGTGCTACAAAATGGCAAACCATTTGGCGAATCGTACTGCCTGCATCAATTCCTGGTATAATTACCGGAGCCATCTTAGCATTATCGAGAGCAATTGGCGAAACCGCCCCCCCTTTAATTATTGTGGGTGCCGCTGCCGCTATTTATACTATACCAGATTCCTTCTTGTCCAAGTATACCGTTATGCCGATTCAAATTTATAGTTGGACAGCTCGTCCACAGGAGGAATGGCAATTTGTCGCAGCAGCTGGAATTATAGTATTGTTAGCAATTTTACTATGTATGAACGCAGTCGCGGTTTGGATTCGTAATAAATTTCAAAAAAGATATTAAGAAAGAAGGGCTATTGATGACAGCAGCAAACGTATTTAGTATAGAAGATTTCAATTTATGGTATGGAAACGATCAAGCTTTGTATCACATTAATATGGCAGTTCCAAGAAAAGAAATAACAGCAGTAATTGGACCATCTGGTTGTGGAAAGTCAACTTTATTAAAAACATTAAATAGAATGATAGAAACAATTCCAATTGTGAATACTTCTGGAATTATAAAATATAATGATAATAACATCTTTGAAAAAAAACAAATGGTTGAAGAGTTGAGAACGCACGTGGGCATGGTATTTCAAAAACCAAATCCATTTCCGAAATCGATTTATGAAAATGTAGCATATGGTCCAAAAATTCATGGAATTAAAAAGAAGAATGTATTAGATGAAATTGTAGAAAAAAGTTTACGCGGTGCGGCAATTTGGGATGAAGTAAAAGATCGTTTAAATCAAAATGCTTACGGATTATCAGGTGGACAACAGCAGCGTATTTGTATTGCTAGATGTTTGGCAATTGAACCAGATGTAATTTTAATGGACGAACCAACGTCAGCATTAGATCCAATTTCCACTTTAAAGATTGAAGAGTTAATCAAAGAATTAAAAAAAGATTATACGATTATTATTGTTACGCATAACATGCAACAAGCCGCAAGAATTTCTGATAAAACAGCATTTATGTTAAATGGAGAATTAGTAGAATTTTCTGATACGGATCAAATATTCTCTAATCCTAAAGATAAACGCACGGAAGATTATATTACCGGTCGATTTGGTTAAGCATCATTGAGTAGCGAAATGCAGAGAGAGGACGTGTCAAATGGCAGGAAGAGAAATGTTTCAAACAGAAGTTAAGAAGGTAGAAGAACTTATCATTTTATTAGCAAAGAAATCAAAGGATCAATTACATCAGGCTGTAGATGCTTTATATAATAGTGACATAGAACTGGCTGAACAATTAATTAAAGCTGATAAAGAATTAGATAAACTAGATTTTCAAATAAATGAAGCAGCTATATTGTTAATAGCAAGACAACAACCTGTTGCAACAGACCTGAGAAGATTAGTTGTAGCGATTCGTATATCATCAGATTTAGAAAGAATGGCAGATAATGCTAAAAATATTGCTAAATCTACCATACATTTAGGTAAAGATCATGGTATTAAAATACATCATTCTATCAGAGAAATGGAAGAAATTGCTGAAAAAATGATTGATTTAGCAATTAAGGCGTATGAAAATGAAGATATTACATTAGCTAGAAAATTAGCAGAGATGGATGATTTGATCGATGCCATGTATTCATCTATGTTACGTGAATTATTAGAAGAAACAGCAACAGACCCTCAAAAAATTCAACATATAATGCAAATGGCTTTTAGTGGCCGTTATGTAGAGAGAATAGGTGACCATGCTACAAATGTTGGAGAAGATGTGATGTATCTAGTAAAAGGTGAATCTGCGGATTTAAATGAATAGGTAAACAATAAGAGGATGAACTATTAATAGATCATCCTCTTATTGTTTTGTTAACATATTTGCGATTTCCTCATTATTCATTTGATCATGAAGTGTAAATTGACCGATTTGAATGGATCTGCTTAATTCATTTTCCTTTAGGTATGAAATAAATGCGTCACGATCCGATATAATACTCTGGTCTACTAATAGGTCAACAATATCGGTGATCGACATACCTGATTCGATCGTGATGGTAGCTATGACTGGAGTTTCTTCAAGTGTTGACTGACCATTCTCTTCCTTACTGTCTAAGGAATGTTTTTTCAGTTCCATAACCTCTTGTTCTATATTTGATAACTTTTCCTCCATATTTTGCTGATAGACAAAATAGCCATCCTTTTGAAGTTGATCGATTTTTTCATCTGTAGAAAGATTATCAGAGCTTGCAGATGGGTTTTCTAATAAGAATACTCCACCTAATATAACAGCAGCTACTAACAATCCAGAAGAAAAGGCTCTAATAAATTGCTTCAACATAATCCCCCATTCTCAGTTGATCGTTTAAAATTGTTTAATAATAGAAATAACATCATACTCATTCATATTTATTTGTTTTGCTATGTAATCTGTATCATGACCTTGATTATATAATTCTTTTACTTTTCTCATCACAGGTGTTTGGTGAGGTGAACTTGGATGCATCGATTGTTCGACAGATAAATCGTCTATTAACAATTCTTCCTCTAATACATTGATTTTTTTCTTTAATTGATAGGTCTCCTGTAATGATGAAATCGAAAATTGTTCAAATTGATCCTCTAGTTGTTTGAATTTATCTTGCATAAAGAATGATACTATCCATAGAATAACGGCTATAATAATAATCGTACCTAAAGTAAATAACATGTTGTTCCTCCTAATTAAAACCAACTTCCACATATATAGTTATATCATATTTGAGAATACAATAAAACATATACTTGAAATTCACTTATTTTTTTGCTATTATACTTTTAGGAAAGATTTGATAAAAAAGTAGATGTATGATTTAGTTTGGAGGGAAAACCATGCGCGTTAATATTACTTTAGCTTGTACAGAAACAGGTGATCGTAATTATATTACAACTAAAAATAAACGTCAACATCCTGAACGTTTAGAGCTGAAAAAATATAGCCCACGTTTGAAAAAACATACGTTACATCGTGAAACAAAATAATTACAAAAAAACTCTTACCATTTTATTAATGGTAAGAGTTTTTTAGATATATAAATAGGATAGGATGAATAAGGAGATGAATAAAAAACATATTAGACAGGATACTCTAGCTGCATGGAATAGGATCAGCAATAAAGAGGAGATTGAGCATGCGATGTATACTCGGTTATTTCGACTTGAGATTTGGCAGAAGGCTAATATTATTGGAATCACATATTCTAAAGAATCAGAGTGGAATACAAATGTTCTTATTAATCAGGCATGGCAAGAAAACAAGATAATTACTATTCCACGGACTGATTTCGCATATTCGACGATGCAATTTTATCACTATCAACATGGAGATAGCTTGGAATCACGAGGATGAAAATAAAGGAGCCATTAGCAAATTGTGCAAAACTAGTGAAAAAAAATGAACATGACCTCATTATTATTCCTGGCATCGTTTTTGACACTAAAGGGTATAGAATTGGCTATGGGGGTGGCTTTTATGATCGTTATTTAAGAGAATATCAGGGTCAAAAACTTTCCTTGGCAGCAAGTTTTCAAATCAAGTCAACGATTAGTAAGGAAAAGTACGACATCCCAGTTGACATAATCGTTACAGATTTTGGCACTATTTATTGTAGTCACACATAAAAATATTAAAATGGTGAAATACTTTAGATAATAACTTGAGGGAGTGTCAAAATTGAGATTATCTAAAGTAATGCTGCTTATAACTGCTAGTATAACCATTGTTTTTGTTTTTCGTCATGCGATTATAAACGGATTAGCTAAAATTTCATTCTTGCGGAAGTTAGGTGTGCGGTTAGCGATGAAAATACCTTTCATTCGAAATAAAATGATTGGTTCCATATTTAAATAACTGTGACAAATCCTTATTGTTATTCTCATCTAAAAGATTCGTGGTATGATTAGAATAGTAATAAGGCAGGTGTTACTATGTATATTAAAAATCAACTTATTCAAAAAAAATTAGTACTTCATTTAATGGAAAAAGAAGAATTTGAATTGTTATCGTTCTCTAATACGCGGGAAGAATATTTATTGTGGAAAAAAGAAAAAAGAAAGACAGATATTGTTAGAGTCTCTTTAAACCAATATGACTGGAAGAGAGACTTAGCTTCATCTGTTGAAACCTTTGAGAAACGAGCGGTTCAACAATTGAGACTTCCATTCTTACAAGAACGAATCAGCTTTCATCATATGTTTATATGTGAGAATCAACCTGTTGATGATTGGGAGGAATTAATTTCATCTTCAGGTCGTGCCAATAAAATAGACCAATCATATATTTATATATATGGAAAAGATAAAGAAGAGATAGATCGTTTTTATCAACAAAGCAACGTAAGCAGTTCGTTTCTTTTCTCTGTTCCGGAAAATTTGTTAGAGCTAGAATATCAAATAGAATTACTGAAACAGCGGATCACGCAATTACATAAAGAAGCTGAGAAGGAAATCTTAGCAATGTTTAGTAAAGGTAAACCGCGCTATTCGTATGTTTTATTAGCTATTAATATATTGGTTTTTCTTTTTCTTGAGTATGCAGGGGGGGCTCCACTAATCCCGAAGTTCTAATAGAATATGGAGCTAAATATAATATCGCTATGATGGAAGGGGGGGAGTGGTGGAGAATAATCACTTCCATGTTTCTGCACATAGGAGTTTTACACCTTGCCTTAAATATGCTTGCATTATATTTTGTCGGAACATTGGTGGAACGTATTTATGGTAATACTCGTTTTCTGCTTATCTACTTTTTAGCTGGTATTGCTGGCGGAATAGCAAGTTTTGCTTTAAATCCAAGCATAGCCGCAGGTGCTTCGGGTGCTTTATTCGGTTTGTTTGGTGCCCTATTATTTTTTGGTATTAAGTTTCCAAAAGTATTCTTTAAAACAATGGGTACAAACGTCATATTTGTTGTTATTCTAAATATAGTTTTTGGATTTGCTGTCCAACAAGTTGATAATGCTGCACATATCGGAGGTTTAATTGGTGGCTTTATTGCTTCCTGGATGGTAATGTTTCCAAAAAACAATGTCTATATTCAGCAGCTTATCGCTTTAGCTGTTTATGCTTTCTGCATATTTTCTATGCTGACTTATGGAATCTCAAATGATGAAGTACAATTTAATGAAAGAATGCAGATCCAACGAATACAAGATCTTTTACAAGAAGAAAAATATGAGAAAGTTATCGATATTTCAGATCAAACATTGCCATTTGCAAATGACTTTCTGCAGAATATTATTTTATCGCTCACTTGCCAATGTCCATTTAGAATTATACGATAAAGCTCAAGAAGATTTGGAAGCCGCTGTCCAACAAAAGCCAAATTTTGAGGAAGCATGGTATAACTTGGCATTAATATATCAACAAAACGAGAATTATACCAAAGCATTGGCAGCAATTAAGCAGTTATTATTACTTAATCCCGAAAAAGAAGTATATCAAGATTTATACAAAGAAATCTAAGAAAAGATGCCATAAAATGCTGTTTTTATTTACAAATAATAGATTATTTAATGACTAAGTGATATTTTTTGATATAGTGTTTCTAGTTGGTTTTGTTCGTTGCTAAATAGAACGATTAAATGATCAAGGTCTTTATCAATTAATATCAATGGCATCATTTGATTTTTTGTTTTAGTTTGGTTAGAAATTGGTAAAATATATTCTTTATATATTCCTTCCCATAGTTGTCCAATAATTTTATCTGTTTGTTCTTGCGAAAGCTGACTAATGGGCTGTTCTTGAAATTGCACAATATCGATGAAAGGAATTAAAATATAGTCATCCGCTTGGATATTGGATGCTGTCAACCATTCTTTCCATGTAAATTGAAGCTGCTGATTTGTAGTCTTTTCAATTGTTTCCCTCCATTCTTCTTGTGATGATGAAGAGGGTTCTCTAAATGATTCCAGAGCACTGTAAGGTGAATCAATGACGTAGAGATGATCACTGGACATCTGTTGTATGCTTTTGATTTCATCGTTTGGATAGTGTGCTTCCCCCCCATGATGAAAGCTGAGCGCCTGAAAGTGACTGCTATCGCTTTCCTCGAAAGTCAATTCGAGCTTAATATCCTTTTCCTGTTCCTTCCATAAACCTTTCATACCTTTTAATCGACCATCCATATATAGTAAAGAGACATCTTGCCTTAAGTAGATTACGTCATGAAGGGTACTTTTTGATGTCCATTTAATTAGGTATTGATCATTTCCCGTTTCATGTAATAAGCGTAATTCTGTTGTGGCTGAGTCAAAAGAAATAGATTCATCTAATGGAAAATATTTTATCATTTCTTCGACTGGACGTTGGGATAGTAATAGTAATAGCAGTACTATCATCATACATATACAGGTTATAATCTGTGCTTTTCTTGTTTTTATCATCAAATATCCCTCATTTGGATATTTCAACTTGTCCATTAACATTCCGCATTAATCTTTAGATATGGAGTAAACTAATGCCAGAAGCTAAGAAAGTAGGGATGCTAATGGAGCAAGAGAAACGTTTGTACCATAACTATGATAAAAATGTTCAATATATACACGATTATTTATCAGTAGACAAGAGTTTTGACCTTATTCATCTAGATGTTCAGTATGCCGGTAAAAAGATGGCACTATTTTTAATTGATGGTTTGGTGAAAGATGATATTCTACATTATTTAATGAGATTTTTAGCTGAATTAAAAGATGGTGATTTAGAAGAAAATGCTTTGGATAAGTTAATTAAGAGGAATATTCCATACGTTGAAATTGATGTGGAACAAGACTTAAACAAGGCTGCAGAGTTAGTTTTAGCAGGACCAACAGCATTATTGGTAGAAGGTCTTGACAAGATAATCATGATTGATGCACGGACATATCCTGTTAGAGGTCCTGAAGAGCCTGATTTGGAACGAGTGGTTAGAGGTTCAAGAGATGGATTTGTTGAGACCATCATTTTTAATACAGCACTCATTAGAAGAAAAATACGTGATAAGACGTTGAGAATGGAATATACTTCAATCGGCAGAAGGTCAAAAACAGATATTTGTATTTGCTATTTAGCAGATATTGCTGATTCTGATAAAGTAGAAATGTTGAAGCAACATTTAGATAAAATAGATACGGATGGTTTACCAATGGCAGAGAAAACGATCGAAGAATTTCTGAGTGGTAAAACATGGAATCCGTATCCAACAATACGCTACACTGAAAGACCTGATACTGCTTCAGAACACATATATGAAGGACATATCCTTATTATTATTGATGGTTCTCCTAGTGTGATGATAACCCCTGCAACATATTGGCATCATTTACAACATGCAGAAGAGTATCGTCAAAAACCATTTATTGGAGTATATTTACGAATGGTTCGTTTTTTGGCGGTGTTTGCCTCTTTATTTTTACTACCTTTTTATTATCTATTATCGACTGAGATGGGAATATTACCTGAGGAATTAGCGTTTATAGGACCAAAAGAGATAGGCCTGCTTCCACTAATCGTCCAATTTCTAATAGCGGAGGTTGGGATAGATGTATTAAGAATGGCTGCTATTCATACACCTTCATCATTAGCGACCGCCCTAGGACTGGTATCAGCCATTATTATCGGACAAATTGCAGTGGAAGTTGGTTTGTTTTCCAATGAAGTTGTATTATATCTTGCTGTTGTAGTAATGGGTACATTTGCAACCCCCCCTAGTTATGAATTAAGTCTTGCTAATCGTGTCACCCGAATTATGTTATTAATCATTACAGCGCTATTAGGTGTGAAGGGATTTGTGATAGGTTTTACCTGTTATATATTATATTTAACTAACTTAAAAACCTTTTATATAGGATATTTCTGGCCTTTCATTCCATTTGATGCGAAAGCTTTCATGAACGTATTGATACGCCAACCAATACCACATGATAAGAATCGTCCGTCATTTTTAAACCCTCAAGATCCTGATCGTTAGAAAAGTTTTTTATTTCCTTTTACAATCGCATTTGTTATAATATCCTAGGTGATATGAAATGGAAAGTATTTACGATTTACGAAAACTATTATTAAAATTCGGAACGATCATCTATATAGGTGATCGTTTAGCTGATTTAGAACTCATGGAAGAAGAATTAAATGAGCTTTATCAAATGAAAATGATATCAAACGAAGAATTTATACAAGGAAGTCTACTTTTAATAAGAGAAAAGGAAAAAATTAAATAAAGGGTGAGAATAAATGGATAAAGATATACTAATTGGGGTAGATATTGGAGGAACAACTGTTAAAAATGCCATTATTTCAATACAAGGGGAAATGATCGATAAATGGGAAATTCCAACCGTACTTAAGAACGGTGGAAAAAGCGTCCCACAAGATATCTGGAATTCCATTGAAAAAAATTATCTGAATTAAGTATAAGTAAAGACCGATGTTTAGGGATGGGTGTAGGCGCGCCAGGTTTTATTGAGCCAGGAACGGGTAAAGTTGCTATAGCTGTAAATATTGGATGGAAAGATTTTGCTTTAAAAGATATATTAAGAGATTTATCAGGTTTACAAGTATATGTGGACAATGATGCCAATATAGCTGCACTCGGTGAAAATTGGAAAGGGGCAGGAAACCAAGTAAACAATATGTTAGCTGTTACCTTAGGAACTGGTGTCGGAGGAGGAATCATAGCTAATGGCCAGGTAATTAGTGGAGCTAATGGTACGGGAGCTGAAATAGGTCATATTACCGTTGAAAAAAATGGTGCTTCATGTAATTGTGGTAGAAAGGGTTGTCTGGAAACAGTTGCTTCAGCTACTGGTATTGTTCGACAAGCTGAGGAATTATTAGCTGAAGGTAAAGCCTAAAGTTAAAAGAGAAAAAAAATCAAATTAATAGAATCACAACAAAAGAGATATTTGAAGCTGCAGCAGATGGTGATCAGGATGCGATGCATTTATTAGATCGTACTTTTGATATATTAGGTTTTTCGCTTGCAAATATAGCAGTTATAATTAATCCTGCTAAAATTGTGATCGGTGGCGGTGTATCAAAAGCAGGGGATGCTTTATTATTACCAGTTAAACGCGCATTTGAAACGTATACACTGCCTCGGACAAATGAAGCTTGCGAATTTGTATTAGCTGCTTTAGGAAATGATGCCGGTGTTTACGGTGGAGCATACTTAGTATTACAAAATAATTAACTCAAATTAATAAGGCTTGTAAACTAATTGTAACTTTTTTTAAGATTGTTGAAACTTTTGTGTGATGTTGTTCGTCTATAATAAATAAAGAGAGAAAAATAGAAAATAGGTTCTATCATTTTGAGGAGGATAATCAAATGTTTAATAAAAAGCTACAAATGCCCTTATATTTATTTGCAACGCTATTATTTGGGCTAAAAACATATATAATTTATAGATTTGTGTTTAATATTTCATTAGATAATATGATGCAAGAATTGATTTTGTTTATAAATCCATTTATTGGTGCTCTGTTTTTCTTTATGTTAAGTTTGTTTTTTAATCAAAGAAGACAGATTAAGTTTATAAAGTATGGTATTCTAATTGGATCGATTATTTTATATTTCAATATAGTATTTTATCGAAATTTCTCAGATTTCATTACTATACCTTTATTATTTCAGGGAAGTAATGCTGCAGATTTAGGGAGCAGTGTTCTTGGCTTAATAAAATATTGGGACATTGTATTGTTCGCTGATGTAGTTATTGTCTGGACAGTAGCTAAGAAGTACGGGACTCAAATTACAGGTACTTTCACTAAACGATATAAACGATTAGTTTTGACAACGTCTGTTGTATTGTTAGTTGTCAATTATGGGCTTGCTGAAATGGAAAGACCACAATTATTACAAAGAACTTTTGATCGTGAATATTTAGTGAAAAATATTGGGGGGGTATTTAATTATCTTATTTACGATGCTGTACTTCAATCAAAATCTCAAGCACAAAGAGTTTTTGCTGATGGCAATGAATTAAAAGAGATAAGCGACTATATCAAAGATGAAACTACTACTGATGGTAGTAAAGAAATGTTTGGTATAGCAAAAGATAAAAATATTATCTTTTTAGAGATTGAATCTCTGCAATCCTTTGTGATAAATAATACACTTCATGGTGAAGAAGTTACACCATTTTTAAATGATTTAATTGATGATAGCTACTATTTTGAGAATTTCTATCATCAAACAGCACAAGGGAAGACATCAGATTCAGAATTTTTAATTGAAAATTCCTTATACCCATCACCAAGAGGCGCTGTTTATTTTACACATGCACAAAATGATTATCATTCTTTGCCTGAAATCATCGGTAATAATGGTTATACTTCATCTGTTTTTCATGCTAATGATAACAGTTTTTGGAACAGAGATGTTATGTACGAAAATATAGAATATGATCAATTGTATGATATTGATTCTTATGAAGTTACAGATCAGAATTCAGTTGGTTGGGGTTTAAAAGATAAAGAATTTTTTAAGCAATCTTTAAAATATATTGAAAAAATGGAACAACCATTTTATTCAAAATTTATAACTTTAACTAATCATTATCCATTTGAATTAGACCCAGAAGATGCTACGCTTGAAAAGTATGATTCTAATTCAAAAACATTGAATAACTATTTTCAAACAGTTAGATATACAGATGAAGCAATCGAAGAATTTTTCCAATATATGAAAGATATTGGTTTATATGAAGATTCTGTATTCATTATAATGGGAGATCATTATGGTATTAGCGACTTTCATAAGAAAGCAATGAGCCAATATTTAGATAAAGAATATAACGATTATTTACATGTTCAATTACAAAAAGTACCATTCTATCTTCATATTCCTGGTCAAGAAGGAGAAGTAATTTCAAAGATATCTGGTCAAATTGACGTGAAACCTACCATTTTAAATTTATTAGGTATTGATGACAGTAATGACTTGTCCTTTGGTACTGATTTATTTGGAGATGAACGAAAAGACTTTATAGCGCTAAGAGATGGTAGTTTTATAACCGAAGAATATATATATTCAAATGATTCATGCTATGATCGTCAAACAGGTGAAGTAATTGAAAATACCATTGAAACAGATGGTGAAGAACAATCTGCTTGCCAGCCTTATGTAGAAAAAGTTCAAAAGGAATTAAATTATTCCGATAAAATCATTTTTGGAGATCTATTAAGATTTTATGATTTCGCTGATGAGTAATAAAAAAGAGATGAACATATTAATGTTCATCTCTTTTTTATAAGGTAGGAAAGGCCTCCTGTACTTTTTATAACTTGCAATGGCTACATCAGTTAGTTAAGTTAAGTTCAATATTATGCAATAAAAAATCCGAACGATAATAAATTCTCATTGCAGAATTCGCATTATCGCTCGGATTTTAGTGTTATTCGATTAGTTTTGTACCATTCTTTTAGTTTTGAAATAGTGGACGTATTAATTCCCAATATAAAGTTCCAATAGAAAAGAATCCAAAAACGAGCGCAGCTATACCTGCAAAGGCAACTCCGAACATGTTATGTGCCTTAAATTCACGTACAATAGCAACTACACATAGAATCGTTACTAAAAGAATTATAAATCCTAATTCCATTTTTTATCCTCCTCACATGTGAGAGTGTATCCATTCCAGTTTGAACATTTATCAATTTAATATGTATAGAGAAGATCCATATATATTTTAAAACAAAAAGATTCTTTTGTCTATTATAATTAATAAAGATAATCTATACATAAACAAGATTTTTTGATCGATCTAAAATTAGAGAAAGGCGCTCAGATCTTTACTGGATCAAAGCGCCTTAATCTTTAATGTCCGAAACCAGGAACAAGAATAAAGTTGGTATAGAAAGTAAAACCAATAAAGAATACAGTACAATAAGCACCAAATAAATACATATACATTCTTTCAGATAATTTTAAGAATCCAACACCTAGAAAAAAGATAGTTTGTGCTAAAAACAAATATGCCATATTTATCATATCACCAACATAAAACATTACTGTAAATATTCCTGTCCAAAAAGCGAGCATACGGAAAACTCGATCCATTGTTCCCCCACCTCCTTAAAATCACTATGTATCAATCATATTATAAACGAGTAAATCAAAAATGTAAATTATTCTAATACAAGGATTTTATCTTGTATTAGAATTGTTCATAATATGGCTACATTAATGATATTTTATACATCATTCAGGGTATTTCAAATTTATCGTTCGTGAACTACCCTTAATTGTTTCTAAATTCATTTGAAATACATTATTCAGATCTTCCTCAGCTAATAAGGTGATATGAACACTTCCATCTGGAAAAACATAGTCATAAGGTGGGGGATTTTTCTCCTGTTTAAGGGAGATAATAGCTTTTTGATAAAGCATTTCTAAAAAGTATTGTTCTTCACTTAATTCATTTAGTCTTTGCTGGTGATGAAACTGTTCTATTTGATGAAATGTTAGTAGTAAAGCTATTAGTAAAATAAAACTGGTTAACGGAAATATATAGCCGTCTTCATTTTTCCATTGTTTTAAGAAAAACTTTTTCAAATTGCTCACCACTATTAGTTAGAATTGATATTACAATCTCGTCAGAATATTCTACGGCAGTAAACTGATTAATATTTCGTAATAATTCTTCATGGCCTTTTCCATTAACTTGCCTTCGAATCTTATTATTATGAAAAGAGACTATCACCTCATCTCCTGTGTTTTGCAAGAAATATACTTGATTAAGATGAACGTATATTTTTTGTGACCATTGAACTTCTAATTCCAAAACATGATGAAAATGGCTAACCATTAAAAGTTCTTCTTGATCTTGGTGCCTCCATAAAAGATAAACATGTGATAGCCAGGACATCAATATTAGCAAAAGGAGAATGGATAGTAAGGCTTCTACCATTATATATCCTTTTTCATATGGGCTTCCCATATAAGCATTTCGTTTGTAATCGTTGCTTTGCATTTCTCCAACTAACACATCCTTTAATTAAATTAGTGGTTGTAGTATATCTGAGGGTGACTGGCGTACTAAGTATGTCATTGTATATGATTGTATCCTCAACAATTGGTGATACCATTGTTTTGTGCAATTCTTCAGAAAGAAAATACATGACTATTTCTTCATCATTTGTTATTTTCTTTTCCAGTAGCAATTGGTATTGAATGGGTAATAATGTTAAACAAATGGTGAAAAACAGTGCAACTGAAATTAGTGTTTCTAGCAAGTAAAACCCCCTTTTGATTATGTTTTATAATCATAACATCTTCCTTTGCCAAAAGGACATATTATAAAATAAACACTATAGTCAGTTTTAATTTTTAGAGTACCTGGTTTGTGGAGGTTTCCTTTAGGCGAAAATTGGATTGGCAGCTTTAGTGTAACAGGCTCTATCTCCCATTTAGGCGGATAACTTCGTTCAATGATATTTGTTCCTAATCCACCTTTTCGAATTTGATAGCGATTTTGTTGACGTTCAAAATGAAGATAGTAATTTTCATGTTTTGTCATGGCCAGTTGTTGCAAATACAATAAATCCTTATCAAATTGTTCGATAAATGCTTGATACTGAAAAGTATCATAAGTTTTTAGTGAAATACTAAAACTTATCGCTAGAATGATAGTGGTTAATGAAAGAGCAATAAGCATTTCGATCAGTGTAAATCCGGATTGATTAGTCATCAGCTTCAATTATCAGTTAACCCTAATTTATATGGTTCTGCTGTAATGACTGAAACAATTCTAGTATCGTTATCACATGTTAGGGAATCTACATAATCACCTTCCAAAACAGTAAGATCATCAGGCTTTTCACCATTATCAATTTCGTAAGCAATGACTTGATTTTCTACCATTTGAAGTAGTGCTTCACACCCTTTATCTTGAATCGTATCACTTTTATCAGCTAAATTAGGAACAATTAAAATTAACAGAATACTAATGACAGCTAGTACAATTAACATTTCAATTAAGGTAAACCCTTTTTGATTTTTCATAGAAATTCTCCTTTATTTACATAGTTTTAATATAGTCAAACATCGGTAACATTAATGATAAATAGACAAAAACGATAAATAACGCTAAAACACTTAACAAAATTGGCTGAAGAATGGTTATCCACTTTTTTAAATATGCTTCTATCTGAGCAATTAAATGATCAGCATATAGTGCTAATTCCTGTTGTATTTGAGTTTGGTTTCGATCTTTTATCAAGATTTTGGCTAACTGATCTTCTAGTAGTCTGCATTGTGGCAAAATGGTGGCATAGCTATATCCCTGGGCCAAGTGATCACTAATTATGGTGCTGTAATAATTTACAATATTCTGTTGCTTTTCTGATTTAAGTATTTGCAAGCTATCTTTCATCGTTAAGCCGCTATTAAATAGACTTGCTAAATGATTGGCCATTAGATAGGTAGTTTGCATGCGCTTGTAGTTTTTATAGATAGGAATGTAAAGAAAAAAGGTTATTTTCGCATCAATGTTTAGTAAGTTTTTAAATAATAAGCTGCTGATGAATATCGATATTCCACCAAGTACACTAAAAATGGTTCCATAAAAAATAATATTGATAACAAACTCTGCTGTATGAAATACACTTGTAACATTGTTATTGGTTCCGATTAATTGTGTAAAGGAAGGAAAAATCGATGTTTTCATAAAATAGAGAATGATGAAGAAAAATACAAATAGAAAAAGTGGATAACGCGATAATTTTTTCAACTTTTCAATAAATTGCATGCGCTGTTGCAAAAGCCGACAACACTGCTGTAATCCATTGGTTAAATTACCATGTTGCACAGCTATTTTAAGAAAATGAATAACTTCACTATTGAAATGGACTCTTTCTAATGTATTAACAAATGATTCTCCACCATATAATAAATTTTCCATTTCCTGAAGGAGAGGTCTTAAATGCTTTTCCCATTTTAGAATATCTAATACATCATTAAGACTATAGCCATTGTTTAGTAATTGTTCAAAGCGATGTAAAATATGATATTGATCGTTTAGTGATAAATTATTGTGACGTGTATTATGGATCCATAATATAACCATATGCATAGGCTTTTCTCCTTAGGTTATGGAAAGATGATCGAGATTTGTAATCATGATATTGTAAAATCTGCTCAATATCTTTTGAGTCTAATATTTCCAAGATTGCTGCCCGCTGATCCTTATACTTGGTGAGATTTAATGAAAGGAGCTGTATCGATGCAACTGCAACTAAATTGTGTTCTAAATCGATTTTTTTATTCCCATTTCAAGTAGCCGATGAATTGTTCCTTTTGCATTATTGGCATGTAAAGTCGACAAAACAAGATGTCCTGTGTTCGAAGCACGAAAAGCAAATTTTGCTGTTGCCTGATCGCGTATTTCTCCTACCATAATAATATCCGGATCATGTCTTAGAGCTGCTTTTAAACCTACATCATATGTCATACCTGCCTTTTCGTTTATCTGTACTTGTAATACATTTTCTAACGGTTTTTCGATTGGATCCTCCAATGTAATCGTTTGAAACTTATTATCTGCCATGAAAGCTTTAATAATTGCATATAAGGTGGTAGTTTTACCTGTACCAGTGGCACCGGTTAATAAAATTAAACCAGTTTTGTAATTAAGCCAGTTTTTTATAGTTGTTAGTTGATTGGGAAATAAAAATAGTTGATGCAGGGAATGTACTTGGTGCTGGGGCAATATGCGAATAGCCAAACTTTCTAAATGGTTAGCAGGTAATGTCGATAAACGTAGAGAATACATTTGATTTTGGAATTGATAGTTAATGGAGCCTTGCTGTGGTAAACGATTTTCTCCAATATCCATCTTCCCGGCAAATTTGTAATAAGAAATAATTATCGAATACTGTGGTATAGTAAGGGAAGTATGAAAGATTCTTGTACCGTTGCAACGAAAATATACAAGTATGTTACGCTCGTGAGGAATGAAGTGGATATCTGATGCATAGTCTTTAATGGCAGCCTGCAGTATTTGGTTGGAGATTACCGAGGCTTTATTCAATTAAAAGTTCACCTCCTATTTTTATCATGGTACAATACATATATTCGACATCAATCTCTTTATTCCTTCAAAAAAATAAAAAAAGATGGAGGACTTTAAAATGGAAAGTATATATCTTATTGGTTTTATGGGAAGCGGAAAAACAAGTATCGCAGAAATGTTACAGCAAAAATTAAATTGTAAACTACAAGATACAGATAAAATGATTGAAGATCAATATGAAATGGTGATTCCCCGTATATTCGAAGAAAAAGGGGGGGAAAGAGTTTTCCGAGAATATGAGACTGCGGTTTAAAACAAACAGATAACGAAGATACCATTGTTGCAACGGGGTGGGGGAATTATTGAAAAAGAAGAAAATTGTAACTGGCTTAAAAAACATAGAAATGTCTTCTTTTTAGATACATCCTGGGAAGAAATTAATCGTCGCTTAGTGGATGACGAATTACGACCAATTTGGAATAACCAAAATAGAGATAAAAAACAATTATTAGCAAGGCGGTTACCGGTATATCGCGAAGTAGCGAATTTTATTATTAAAACAGATGGTAAAGCAATCGAAGCAATTGCAGAAGAAATCGTCTCTAAATTAGATGCATAGTATTACATATTGTTGGACATAATATAGGTAAAATTACAAAGGTGTGATTCTATTGCCCAACAATGATTATGTCAAATATATGACCCAAAGAATCGTCAAGTATATGGATACACCAAAAGATGAACGGAAAAACTGGAAAGAACAGCGAAAGCAAGAAAATATACCAGTTTCAAATAAGTGGTTTGGTGTATTACCATTTGCCTTTCGATTGCTTATTCAAAAAAGAAAGCATTAAGTTTTTATCTCCATAAAATCTTTTAAACCTGTTTCTATAAAGAAACAGGTTTTTATTTTTGTCTAGGAAATTATAGAATTAAGCCCTGTGGATAAAGTAAACGCGAGTAGCCACGTCCAGCTCCGAGCGCCAAAAACTAGGCGACTTCACGAATCATCTTACGATAAGTCATCATCGGTTCGCATGCTCTCCGTGATTCCTTTATCTCAGTTGATTCGCTCCAGTCGCTACGTTTTTAACCGGCGCTCTGTGCTTTTGTTCTGTCATTTATTATTTTTTCAAAATGAATTGGGTGGAACTTTCGGTTAAGTAAAATAATCCTGCATTAATCAAGTTAATTTCAATTTTTGGTTCCAGACGTTCATGTAATCTTTCATTCTCTTTTTCAAGAATGTCTCGATTCTCTTCTTGCTTATCAAAAAAGTAATGTACTAATTGTAATTCCTCTTGTAACAAATCTTTCGATTCTCTGGCCCATTGTATATTCGCATCCAACAACTGCTGTTCAATAAATTGAAAGATTCGATTAAATCCACTGATTGGTTTTATGATAGGTGAAATCGTATAACTATAGTCACTCATAGTCCGTTGTAAGACAAATGAATCAATATGTTCCATCATATTTGTTGTAATCGATCCATTTAATAAATGTAAACCGATAGAATAGACTTCCTGCTTTTTTTGACTTCCAATGTAATGTACTGCTACATTAGCAATTAACCATGGTAACAGTGCAGTTTGGACTTGAATATTTGTCTCTTCATATAACATTGTATAGCGAGCTTTCTGTTTGATATGGTTAAATATTTGTTGTAACCGTGGACTACCGAAATGAATCCACTCTTTATTATTTTCTGGTTTCGCTGTACTAGTATCCAATTGTATGGACATCGGTTCTCCCTGACGCCCTGTTTTATCCATATAATGCCAGTAAAAAGGTCGATTCATTAAAACTTGATCTAATTCTCTTGTTAAATGTATAGTCATTTCAGTTCCATTTTCAGTCACAACAACGCACTCGTGACTTGTAAAATATTGTTCTAGAAAGTTGTGTAAATCTGTTATCATAACATTTGCTCCTTATTTGGAGGATCGCTTTGATAGGACTGGATAACTGACGTGAGATTCTCTAGTTTGATTTTTGTTTCTCCGTCTGATTTTGATTCTTGAAATATCTGTTCTACTTCTTTTTCTAAATTTGTGACATTTAAATCAGACAGAATATGATCAAGCTGTCCGATTACATTTTCGAATAATTGAATTTTATTATACAGTAAATTCATGACATGTTCTTCCATTGTACTTTTAATGGCAAAATTATAGATCATAACATTTTGTTCTTGACCATAGCGATGGATACGGCCAATTCTTTGTTCGAGTCTCATTGGATTCCAAGGTAAATCATAATTAATAAGATGATGGCAAAACTGAAGGTTAATCCCTTCACCAGCTGCTTCTGTTGCAATCATTACTTGTGCTTGATTTTGGAAAAGTTGCCTCATCCAATCTTTCTTTCCCTTTTTAAAACCACCACGATAAATAACAGTTGGGATGTTTTCTTTGTGGAGCAGCCACTGTAAGTAAATTTGAGTAGCACGATATTCAGTAAATACTATAAATTTTTCGTTTGATTGATTGATAAGTTCTATAAGTTTTAAAGCTTTTGCATGGTGTGGAAGTTGTTCAATCATGGATAAAATAGTAAAAGCTTCCGGTAATTGATTTTCAGTATATTCATGCAGCCATTTTTTCAAAGATAAATAACAAGCCTCACGAGAACTGCAAAATTCTCTTAAGTAGGTGATAGAGGAGATCGATTTAAATTCCCTTAAAAATTGTTCCATTTTTTTATAGATATTTAATTCTTCTTCAGAAAATGAAATCCAAATGGTCTCAATTTTTCTGACCGTCCAATGTATTCCAGTATCTATTCTTCGGTTTCTTATCATGATTTTACTAATTAATTGTTTTAAATAGGGATCCTCATCAATATTACGGTTTTGTTCACGGTAAGTCTGGATAAAGTCTTCATAAGTACCGAGATAGCCGGGCTTTAGCAAACTAATTAAATTAAAGATGTCTGTCAATTGATTTTGGACTGGGGGTTGCAGTTAGAAGTAAACAATACTTTTTTGATAGCTGTTGTACAAATTGAAAGTTTTTTGTTTTGTGGTTCTTCAATTTGTGCGCTTCATCGACAATTACCATATCATAATTTTGTGCTAATATTGCTTGACGATGCTTTGCTAACTTTGCCGTATCCAGTGTGGTGATTAAAATAGCTGTGTCTTGCCAATTTACACGTTTACTAGCAGTAAGAGCAGGTATTAAAAATTTTTGATTTAATTCAACCGCCCATTGATTAACTAGTGAAGCAGGCACTAATATAAGTACTTTTTGGACGAGATTTCTTAATAAATATTCTTTTAATATAAGTCCAGCTTCAATTGTTTTTCCTAATCCAACTTCATCTGCCAGTAATGCTCTGCCATTCATTTTTTGAATAGCGTTTTTCGCAGATTCTAATTGGTGTGGCAAGAACTCCATGTGTGGCAAGAATTTAGGTGCTGCCAATTCATTAAAGCTTGTTATTTTCATGGTATCTGCAATTTGATATGCCTGCTTAAATAGTTTCCAGTCTGCTAATAGAGCTGGGTTTTTTATTGCTTCAGTATAATTTTCTACAAACGCATTATCTCTGATTACTGGTATATTATGCATCAAAAGCCATCCTATCGTAGTCCAATTTCTCTTTATTGTAGCCTGATAAGATAAAGTTATACGTAAGAGTTCTTAACTACATTCTTTATTTATGATAAAAATAAAGTTAGCTGAAAAGAAAACCCCATGGAAAGGGAAGCGAACAGCCGGAGCGGCTGTTTAGCAGTAAAAATCTTTCAAAATTGCCACAGGCGTTATGGCGCATTATCTTTCTTTTATTCATCAACTTAGTTTGAGAAATATAGAAATTAAATTTTAAACTAATTACTCAGAGGGTGAAATACGTTTATACTTTGATTTATGCGCTTGTTTTTTTTATAAAGAAAAACCGAGTGGTTTCACTCGGTTTAGTAATCTAACTTTTTTGTTTTTTTAATTTTTCCGGACCATTTTTTATAGCCGCCTTGCAATTGATACAAATCCTTGTATCCCTTTTTGTCTAAAATTAATGCTGCTCTCATGGATCTTGAACCATTTTGACAATATAAATAAATAGGTTGGTCTTTTCTTAATTCAGTTAGTCTTTGCTTTAACTGTGTCATGGGAATGTTTCTTGCTCCCAATATATGACCACCATCGTATTCTTTTGGTTCTCTAACATCAATCAATTGAGCTTTTCGATATCCTTCGCGAAATTCACTCTCTGATAAACTATTAAGGATTTTCTTTTGTTTAAAGTAGCGATAGACGGTAAAGATAATGAATATTACCAAAATCCCGATTAAAATGTATAGTTCTGTCAATTTGCATCCCCCATTAAATTTCTTTTCTTACCTCTAACAAGGATTATACCATTTAATAGTATCAAATAAAGCAAAAAACTTCGATAGAGTTAATTATATTAGATGGCTTGTTTCAGTGATAAAACTATTGTATGCTTTTATTTACATAATAAACTTATTATTGGAGGATTGTTATGCCTACACCAACTATGGAAGATTATATAGAACAAATATACATACTGATGGAAACAAAAGGATATGCACGGGTTTCAGCTATTGCTGAAGCACTTCAAGTACAACCATCATCTGTAACGAAAATGGTTCAAAAGTTAGATAGAGATGAATACCTCAATTATGAAAAGTATCAAGGTCTTATTTTAACCTCCAAAGGAAAAAAAATTGGTGAAAGATTAGTTTACCGACACGAACTTTTAGAAAGATTTCTACGAATCATCGGAGTGAAGGAGGAGAATATTTATACTGATGTGGAAGGAATTGAACATCATCTAAGTTGGAACTCGATTGATAGAATTGGTGATGTTGTACAATTTCTCGAAGATCCAGAGCATGCGGAAGTATTGAAAGCCTTACAACCAAAAGATGATTAAATCGTATTGTTCTATCTACTGGTAAATTTATATATATATATATAATATACCAGTTAGTTAGGGTGATAAGATGAAAATTGATGGTGTTTTTTCTGGAGGTGGTGTAAAAGCTTATACCTTCTTAGGTGCACTACAGGCTTTAGAAGAAAAAAACATTCAGTTTGAAAGAGTGGCAGGAACTTCAGCCGGTGCATTATTCGCAACATTTATTGCAGCTGGTTATACTGCGAAAGAAATGAAGGATATATTTTTAGATCTACCTCTGGATAGTTTTTTAGATCAGTCAAAGCTGAGTAGTTTCTTTCCGTTTATTAAATGGTTAACCTTATTTCAAACAATGGGTTTATATCGTGGCAATAACTTTGAATTATGGTTACAGGAAAAACTATCTGATAAGGGAATTATCCATTTTACTGATTTACCATTTGATAAATTAAAAATTGTTGCAGCAGATTTAACATTAAATCAAGTTGTTATTTTTCCAGATGATCTGAAGAGAAATTATCATATAGAACCATCCTATTTTAAAATAGCGAAAGCTGTCCGCAGTAGTATTTCAATTCCATATTTCTTTCGCCCTTCTAAAATAATGAATCCATTAACCAGGCAAAAAAGTTATCTGGTAGATGGTATGATTCTTAGCAACTTCCCATTATGGCTATTTGATAGAGAAGATGCAGCTCGTGTCCGTCCCATATTAGGTATGCAATTAACAGATCAAAAGCAATTTTATCATCATGCAAAAATCTCTAACGCTATTGAGATGTTATTAGCTTTAATGGGCACAATGCGAAACGCTTATGATACCAAGTATATTTCAGAAAATATAGCAAAGGATATATTGTTTTTTCCAATTAATGATGTTAACGCAACGGACTTTAATCTTTCAAAGGAAAAGAAAGAAAAGCTCATTGATTTAGGTTACAAACGAACAATTCAGTATTTATTAAAATGGAGCAGATAAAAGAAGAACAGAACCTATAAAGAGGCTCTGTTCTTCTTTTTCTGTTTATTACCATTTATCACGCGAAGTTGTGGAATGTTTTTTCGGTTTTGTTTCAATGAATGATTAATCTTTTTGTGCGATGTATTTTGTTTGATTGGGGTAGGCTGCATTTTACTATAATTATTACGATAGTTATATTTCTGTTTTGACTGTTTAACAGCTTTTCGGTATTTTCGTATATCATTTGGCTGCCGTTTTCTAATCAGGAAGAAATAAACTAAACCAAAAATAACTGCACCAATAGTTAGCGATAATAAGAGAGAAGTAAGGAAGCCAAGTGCGTTGGTGATTAATGCTGTGACAAAACCTAATATTGCTAAGCCTATCAGAAAATACACCAGAGCAGATGTAATGGTCTTTTTCATGCAAGCATTCCTCCTTTACAATTCATGATATGGGAATTTAGGTTCTTTCTATAGTTATACCCTTTATTAGTTAGTTTTTATACAAGAATATCATATTAATTGAAAAATAATGATACTTACAAGAATTTTTATTTAGATATTGACAGTTTCTGAACATGAGGTAAGCATGAAAAAAAACATTTGTGGTTACGCTATAAACTGAGGTGATCACTTTGAGACGTATAAAACAAGAAGAAAATCTAGAGAAAAAAACTTCTCTAATCCCGAAAGTAATTAGCATCGGTTTTTTGGTGGCCTGTTATGGAGTATAGCTGGAGCGATTACAGGATATTTTAATTTTACAACCATTACACCAAAAAGTTTTGTATTACGATCCTGGTTGCATACAGAATGGTCGGATCGATGGATGGGACAGATCCTTTCAATACTGGTAATCAGTTTATTATCTATTGGCATTGCCTGTTTATATTATCTTTTATTAAAAAAATATGACGGAGTCATGCCAGGAATTATAGTAGGGATTATTATATGGTTTATTTTATTCTGGTTAATGGAGCCGATATTTCCAAATATTCCTGAGTTTTATCGTTTAGATGGAAATACAATTGTTACAACAATATGTTTATTCATACTATATAGTGTATTTATCAGTTACTCTATTTCTTTTGCTTACCTTCAGCATATTGATAAAAAACAGTAAACATTTATGTTATTATGATATAGAAAGAATCTGGATGGAGTGAAAATATGGGGGGGAAATTATTATTGTTAAACGGTCCAAATCTTAATCGTCTCGGTAAAAGAGAACCAGGTATTTATGGGAGTAAGACACTTTCAGATGTAGAGAAAGAGCTTTCTGCTGCTGTGGAACCTTTTGAATATCAAATTGATGCGAAACAGTCTAATCATGAAGGACAACTTATTGATTGGATTCAAGAGTCGGAAGGAAGTTATGATGGAATTATTTTTAATCCGGGAGGTTATACACATACCAGTGTAGCTATTCGTGATGCTATTAGTTCTGTAACCGTTCCTGTAATTGAGGTCCATATTTCTAATGTACATCAACGTGAAGCATTTCGTCATACATCCATGCTGGCACCCGTATGTGAAGGTCAGATAGTAGGATTAGGAACGAAAGGTTATTTCTTGGCTGCAAAGTATTTTATAGAAAATTAGAATAATGTAGAAAGGATTTTTTGAATGAAGCGGTTAGAGAAACTAAGAATTTTAATTAAAGAAGAGCATATAGATGGTTTATTGATAACAAGTGCAGTAAATAGAAGATACATAACAGGTTTTACTGGAACAGCTGGAGTTGCGCTTATCACATCCAATGAAGCATATTTTATTACAGATTTCCGATATACTGAGCAAGCAAATGAACAAGTTACAGGGTTTGAGATTATCGAGCACAAGGGACCAATTCAAGAGACGATTGCGGATATGGTAACGTCATTAAAATTGCGTAATATTGGTTTCGAGAAGAATGATCTAACTTATGCATTGTATGAACAATATAAAAAAGTAATCAATGTTGAATTTATACCAACCAACGAAGTAGTTGAAAAATTACGCTTGATTAAAGACCAAGATGAGATTAATATAATAAAAGAAGCTTGTAAAATTGCAGATAATGCTTTTGATCATATTTTGAGCTATATAAAACCAGGAGTTAAAGAAATTGATGTTGCAAATGAACTAGAGTTTTATATGCGCAAGCAAGGAGCTACTTCTTCAAGCTTTGATATTATTGTAGCTTCCGGTTTCAGATCTGCTTTACCTCATGGTGTTGCATCATCAAAACAAATAGAAATTGGCGAATTAGTGACGTTAGACTTTGGCGCTTTATATAAAGGCTATAGTTCCGATATAACTAGAACGGTTGCTGTAGGAATGATATCTTCTGAATTGCAAACTATTTATCAAACGGTTTTAGAAGCGCAATTAAAAGGTGTGGAGGGATTAAAAGCTGGTATTACAGCCAAAGATGCTGATGCACTTACTCGAGACCATATTGCACAAAAGGGATTTGGTAGCTATTTTGGTCATGCGACAGGACATGGATTAGGGTTAGATGTTCATGAAAAACCGGGATTATCATTCCGTTCTTCGGAAACATTAAAAGCAGGTATGGTTGTAACAGTGGAGCCAGGTATTTATGTGCCAAATGTTGGTGGTTGTCGTATTGAAGATGATATTTTAATTTATGACAATGGTTGTGAACGTTTAACGAATTCACCAAAAGAATTAATTCAATTACCAGTATAATAAGGGAATATAGAGGAGGAATTTGATGATTTCAGTAAATGAATTTAAAACAGGTCTGACCATTGAAGTAGATGGTGGAATATGGCAAGTATTAGAATTTCAACATGTTAAACCAGGTAAAGGTGCGGCATTTGTTCGGTCTAAATTACGTAATTTACGTAATGGTAATATACAAGAAAAGACATTTCGCGGTGGGGAAAAAGTAAACAGAGCGCATATTGAAAATAATAAGATGCAATATTTATATGCGAATGGAGATACGCATATGTTTATGGATACTAATACATATGACCAAGTGGAATTACCTGCTAGCCAACTCGAAAGAGAGTTACAGTTCATTAAAGAAAATATGGAAGTAAATATATTGACATATGGAGCGAAACGATCGGTATCGACTTGCCTAATAACGTTGAATTGGAAGTTACGGAAACAGAACCTGGTGTCAAGGGGGGGGATACAGCAAGTGGTGGTACAAAACCTGCTACATTGGAAACAGGACTTACCGTACAGGTACCATTCTTTGTCAATCAGGGAGATCGCCTAATAATCTCTACAGCTGATGGAAAATACGTTTCTCGAGCATAAATAGAAAACTACTAAGTAGCTTACTTAGTAGTTTTTTTGTCAAAAAAAGGATCAATTTTTAATAAAGTCATGTTTTTATACTTCTTTTTAAAGAGTTATGATATCTATTTCCTCGGATCTAATTCATATGAAAATTGAAGGTGTTCCATTTTAAAAAGGTTATATCTACTATTTTCTCGCATAGAATATTTATAGAAATAGATCAAGGAAAAGAGGAAAATAATTATGGAACAAGTCTTACAAATCCTTCCTAGCGATATTTCTAACTGTATTAAGAAATATATGGATCGAGAACAGATTGATATTCAAGAGATTAGACTTCGAGTCAATCAACCTATCGAAATTAATGATGGTAAGCATGTATTTTGGTTAAAGAATCATTTTTTTCAGCCTCAGATGCTACGCTATTTCTTAACAAGATAAGTGAATTTTCTTTGTACCGCTTAGAAGAAGAGTTAAGAAATGGATTTATAACAATAGCAGGAGGCATCGAATCGGTATTTCAGGCTCTGTAATTGTTGAAAATAGTAAAGTGAAGGCAATTCATCATGTGAGTTCCTTTAACATTAGAATAGCAAAACCGCAATTTGGTATGATTCAACCTTATTTGTCCTACATCTTAACTGATAAGATTCAAAACACCTTAATTATTGGGCCCCCACAATCAGGTAAAACTACATTGCTACGTGATTTAGCTAATTATTGTGCAACTAGCACCTCAACAAGAAGCAGTTATAAAACAGCTATAGTAGATGAACGGTCAGAAATTTGTGCATCAATTAATGGAGTACCGCAACATCTATTAGGATCTCGTATTGATGTACTTGACAGATGTCCTAAAGCAGAAGGTATGATGATGTTTATTCGTTCGATGTCTCCTGAATTAATTATAGTAGATGAGATTGGTAGTCAAAAAGATGTCGAGGCTATTGATGAGGTGATACATGCTGGTGTACAGCTTGTCTGTACGGTTCATGGACGATCATTTGCAGAAATTAGTGAAAGACCGACGATAAAAAATATTATAAAGAATAAAATTTTTCAACGTTTTATGGTGTTATCAAATCAAACAACTGTGGGAGAAGTCATAGAAATATTAGACGAGGAAGGACAGTCTCTCTATCGTTCAAGAGTGATGATCAAATGAAATGGATTGCATCAATTGTACTTATATTCTCATTAACTTTGCTAGGTCATGAGTATGCCAAGAATTTAGCTAATCGACCCAAACTAATTAGGTTATTTAAAACAGCATTACAAATTCTTGAAGCAGAAATTGTATATAGTCATGCCACGATACGAGAAGCGCTAATTTCTGTTACAAAACAAACTCCAGAGCCGATATCTAACCTGTTTCTACATATTGCGAAAGATATTCAACAGGAAAAGGAAGAATTGTTTCCAATATGGGAAAAACATATGGAAGATTTTCATAAGAATTCATCGATACAAAAAGATGATGCAGAGATCCTTAATCAATTTGGAAGAACATTAGGCCAGTACGATATCTACCAGCAACAAAAATATGTAAGGTTAACTATTACTCATCTGGAAAGAAATCTCGTAGAAGCAGAAGAAAAACATCAACGTTACGGAAATATGTCAAGAAGTATAGGCTTTTTAACAGGGATGTTAATCGTTTTACTCTTGTTATAGAGAGGAGTTATCGCGTGATCGGTGACACTAGTGTATTATTTCAAATTGCAGGAATTGGAATTATTGTTGCGATGATTCACACCATATTAAAACAAATGGGAAAAGAAGAATACGCTCAATTCGTTAGTTTAGTTGGATTTATTATTGTTTTATTATTTGTATTGAACAGTATTTCTGATTTGTTCCAACAAATAAGAGCTGTCTTCTTTCTTAAAGGATAAATATATATGGAGATAATCGGTGTAATAAGTATTGGAATTATTGCCACTGTTTTCTTTTTGCTTTTGAAGGACAAGCAGCCTAGTATTGCGTTTCTTATTGTTGTTCTTACTGTATTATACTTTTTTATTTATGTCATTCAGTATGTTCAGGAAATACTTCAATTGATTACGTATTTAGGTGAGAGGGCTAATATTAATGATGTGTATATAAAAACGATACTTCAAATAATTGGTATCTCTTATATCACAGAAATTGGAGCCAATATTGTTAAAGATGCAGGATTAGAGTCAATTGCTGTAAAAATTGAAATGATTGGGAAAGTATTCATTCTTATTTTAGCCATTCCCATATTTAAGTCTCTGATAGAAACAATTATTAATATTTTCCCAGTCTCCTGACAAGGAAGGATTCTTATGAAGCATGTAAAGAAAATTATTTTACTATTTATGGTGATCTCTATCATTCCAATAGAAGTTTCAGCGGAAGTAACCAATCAGAAAGAGGAATACCATAACCTGATCGAAGGAACGGAATTAGAAGCATATTGGGATTACTTGGGGGATGAGTATCAGGACGCACTGCCGGAACTATCAAAAGAGAGCTTATGGAATATGATCAAGGGGGGAAGGCGAAGTTACACTTCAGTCATGGTTGAAAGGATTTCTTCGGTATTTTTTATATGAAATTGTAGAAAACGGTAAATTATTAGCTACTTTAATGTTACTTACATTATTTTGTTTATTATTACAGACGATTCAAAATGCTTTTGAAAATCAGGTGGTAAGTAAAGTAGCATATGCGATCGTATACGTGATGTTGATTATCATTGCATTAAAAAGCTTTCAGTTAGCCAGTAGCTATGTATTAGAAACAGTAGAAATGGCTAAAAATTTCTTGATTGCTTTATTACCATTACTTTTAGGCCTGCTCGCTTCACTAGGACATCTTGTAACCATTTCTTTTTTTCATCCGATCATAATCTTTTTAATACATGCCAGTGTATTTATTATTTCAAAGATTGTTCTGCCACTATTTTTAATTTCAGCAATATTACAAATCGTAAGTACGATAAGTCCTGAATATAAAGCCACCAAGTTAGCAAATTTAATAAAAAATATCGCTATTAGTCTGATGGGGGATTTTGTTAACTGTGTTTTTAGGAGTTATCTCTGTGCAGGGAGCTGCCAGTGCGATTCAAGATGGAATTGCAATGAAGACGGCTAAATTTGTGACAGGTAATTTTATTCCCGTGATCGGAAGAATTTTTACTGATGCAACAGATACAGTTCTCAGCGCAACGATATTAATTAAAAATGGGATTGGTATGGTAGGCGTAGTAATTTTAATAGGTATTGTTTTATTCCCAGCTATTAAAATTTTTGCTATATCTTTAATGTATAAAGTAGCAACAGCAATTTTACAACCGGTTGGAGATGGACCTGTAATTGAATGTCTCGATATCATTGGCAGACATATTCTTTATTTATTTGCTGCACTGTTATTAGTAACATTTATGTTTTTCTTTACGATAGTAATTTTAATTATATCAAGTAATATTACCATGATGGTGAGATAGGGGGGGGCAAAATCATTGAATACTTATCCAATTGGATTCTTCAAATTATTATATATATGATATTAGCCATGCTTGTTGATTTGATTTTACCTAATTCCAACTTAAAGCAATATGTCAAATTAGTTGTAGGTTTACTACTCATTTTAATCATATTACAACCAATACTCTCCATATTTAAAGTGGATGTTCATCAAATGGTAGATCAGTTAATACGTACGAATACTGATCCAACAGTTGAAGCAAATATAGAAAATCAAATGAATAAACAAAAAAGTGAAATAGAACAGATACAAGCTGCATATATATTAGATGAAATGGTTGTCCAAATGGAAAATTTAGTAGAGGAGGAGTTACAGGAAACATACGGTTATCAAATTGTTAATGTAGAAGCAAATTGGATCAATTCTGCAGCAACAGATAGTAAGGAACTGGAACGGGTGGATGTCCAGCTTATTCCCAGTGATGACCAAGAAAATAAGGTAGAAAAGGTGTATATTCAAATCGGTGAGACAGATCCTCCAACGTCAAAAATTCCAAAAGATGAGGCAGATATTAAATTATTTTTAGGAGAAAGATGGGACATTGAAGAGGATATTATTCATATAGCATGGAAGGAGGAATAAGGTGCCTGAATGGATGGATAAGATTATGTCGAGCTTAAAAGTTAGAGATAAAAAACCATCAAAACTTCAATATATCGCATTACTCATTCTACTAGCAGTTTTTATCTTAATGGTAAGTAATTTGTTTGGTGAAAAAGAAAGTGATAATCAACTAACTAATCCTCCTGTTTTAATGGAGGCCTCTGAAGATGAAAACGAACAAGAAACATGGAAACAATCAGAAGGAACAACAGCAAGTTCAAAAATAGCAGATGTAGAAGCTGTATATGAAAAAGATTTAATTCTGTTATTAGAAAAAATAACAGGTGTTGCAGATGTAGAAGTAATGGTTAATTTAGATGCAACAAATGAGCAAGTGTATCAGAAGAATTTAGTAATAGGATCACAAATAACTAATGAAACCGATCAAAGTGGTGGTAATCGAAAGATTGATGATGAGACAAGAGAACAGACTGTTGTCATTATTCGACAAGGTGAAGAAGAAGTGCCGCTTCTAGTACAAACAAAAAAGCCAGAAGTTAGAGGGGGGGTTCTAATTGTTGCAAAGGGTGTGGATAATCTTGAAGTGAAAAAGTGGGTAATGGATGCCGTATCAAAAGTATTAGATGTACCAGCTCATCGAATTTCGGTTATGCCGAAAAACACATAGTTTCTAGGAGGGGGGGAAAAGAATGTTAAAAAAACAAACGGTATGGTTGTTAACAATGTTAAGTTTAATGATTGTTTTAAGTGTGTATTATTTGAATGCTCCAAATGAAGGTGATTTAGCTTTTGTTGACTCTGAAGAACAGCAAAATCAAACTGCCTCATCTTCTGCGGTTGAACAAATGGATGAATTAGTTACAGATGAAATGAAAAACGTAACAGAAGAAG
This sequence comes from Gracilibacillus boraciitolerans JCM 21714, assembly GCF_000521485.1. Taxonomy (GTDB): domain Bacteria; phylum Bacillota; class Bacilli; order Bacillales; family Amphibacillaceae; genus Gracilibacillus; species Gracilibacillus boraciitolerans. The sequence continues at coordinate 146,497 of NZ_BAVS01000001.1, forward strand.
GTAATGTTGAAGAATTAGATACTTCTTCCATCAATTCTAATGAGTATTTCACGGCTGTTCGTATGGAAATAACGAATAAGCGAAGTATAGAGAAAGAAAGACTTGAAGGTATTACTGCATCAAGTGAAAGCAGTTCAGAAGAAGTAAATGAAGCATATGAAGCTATGAAAGAAATCGAAATGCTTAATGAAAAAGAAAGTATTTTGGAAGAAACGATAAAGGTTTTAAATGGATATGAGCAGGTGCTGGTGCGAAATGTGTCCGATAATAATGTTGTGGTAACGGTGCAAACCGATTCGCTTTCTGCTACAGAAGCTAATGAAATCATTCAACACGCTAAAGACGAATTCGGTGAAATTAAAATCGATGTTGTATACCAAGCAAGTTAGTATTTTTTCCAAAGCTTTGCTGACAGTCCAGACTGTCAGCATTTTTATAGTTCAAAATTAGATATAACTCTACTGTTCATTGCATTAACAACCTTTTAAAACAAGTTGTACTTTCTTGCACATAAGGAAGATTATACGACATAACTCTTGTGACAATTTTGAACTTGTATTTTCCTGCTAAGCAGCCGCTCCGGCTGCCCACTTCCCTTTCCGTGGGGGGTTTTCTTCTCAGCTAACTTTTCCAAGCAAAGATCGCTTGAAAAAGTGGATCTTCAAAGAAAACATTCCCACAGGAGTGAAAGCGGGCGCCTTCGCTATTAATTTGCTCTACAACGATTAAGACCAATATCATTTTGACTTTCCAAAAGGATAATACCTATAAATCGAGATAGGAGAGTCACAATTTTACCACTTGCTGTTATTGTAGAATATTATTTAGCGCAGGCGTCCACTTCGACTCCTGGGGGATCAGCGTGATCTGAAGATCCACTTTGTAAAGTGTCTTTCTTTACAAAGTTAGCTGAAGACACGCCCCCCCGGAAAGCGAAGTGGGCAAGCCGAAGCGGTTGTTACACCTAATATAAATTTCAAAATGACTACTCATTAAATCGAAGTTATGTCGCATCATCTTTCCTATGTACAATAATATGGAGTATTTGGTGGTTTGGCTTTTATTAGTTAAATTGCGAAGATTCTTCAGTTTATTTTGAAAAGGGAAGCTAAAGTTGTGGAAAATCTAATCATTCCTATAGACAAGGGTTGCAGTTTTTTTTAGTATTGCGTAAAATATTAGAAGGAGTTATTAGTACCTGTTATTAAATGTAACAAAAGATGAAGGGGGGTGCAGAAATGCTAACAGTAGAAGAAATCAATCAATTAATCGAAAAAATTGATCAATCATCCATTGATGAATTTATGTATGAAGAAAAAGGAGCAAAAATTAAACTAAAGAAAAATAATGGGGGGGTAGTATCTACATCCACAGCATTACAATCTAATATCCAAAATACGCCTCAACCAGTTATGGAATCTGTTCCAAAACAAAGCGCTGAAAAAGAGGAAACAGCAACACAACAAGAAACGGAAACGAAAGCAAACTATGATTATGAGATCGTTTCACCGATGGTTGGAACATTTTACAGCTCGTCATCACCTGATCAACCTGTTTTTGTACATGTAGGAGATCAAGTGAATGAAGATTCCGTTGTATGTATCGTGGAAGCAATGAAACTATTTAATGAAATAGAAGCAGATGTAAAAGGGACAATAACCGAAATACTAGCGGAAAATGGTGAATTAGTAGAATATGGCCAACCATTATTTCGAATTAAGAAGGCATAAGGGGGGGATGACATTGTGATTAAGAAACTTTTAATTGCTAACCGTGGAGAAATTGCAGTTCGAATTATCCGATCTGCTAAAGAAATGGGAATTGAAACGGTCGCAGTATACTCAGAAGCAGATAGTGAAGCCTTACATGTTCAGTTAGCAGACGAAGCATATTGTATAGGGCCTAAATTGAGTTCAGATAGCTATTTAAATTTTACTAATATAATGAGTGTAGCAACTTTGACTGAATCTGATGCGATACATCCTGGATATGGATTCCTTTCAGAAAATGCTGATTTTGCAGAAATATGTGTTGCATGTAACATTACGTTCGTTGGTCCAAGTGCTTATGCTATTCAAAAAATGGGTACTAAAGATGTTGCAAGAGAAACGATGAAACAAGCAGGTGTTCCTGTTGTTCCAGGTTCGAATGGCATTATTAAAGATGAAGAAGAAGGACTGAAGGTAGCAAAGGAAATCGGATTTCCGGTCATTATTAAGGCTACAGCTGGTGGTGGTGGAAAAGGTATTCGCGTGGCCAGGTCTGAACAAGAATTAAAGAAAGGTATTCGAGTTACTCAAAATGAAGCAGAAAAAGCCTTTGGTAATCCAGGTGTATACTTAGAGAAATTTATTGAAGATTTTCGTCATGTTGAAATACAAGTCTTAGCGGACAATCACGGCAATACCATTCACCTTGGTGAGCGTGACTGCACGATTCAACGAAGACTTCAAAAATTAATAGAAGAAACGCCGTCACCAGCTATTACTGAGGATATGAGAGCGAAAATGGGTGAAGCTGCGGTAAAAGCAGCAAAAGCAGTTAATTACTCTGGAGCAGGCACAATCGAATTCATTTTTGATAAACAGGAAAATACATTTTATTTTATGGAGATGAATACGCGTATTCAAGTAGAACATCCAGTTACGGAGATGGTAACCGGGGGGGTGGATATAGTTAAAGAACAACTTTATATCGCAAATAATGAAAAGCTAAGATATAAACAAGAAGATATCTCTTTTAAAGGATGGGCAATGGAGTGTCGTATTAATGCTGAGAATCCTAGCAAAGACTTTATGCCATCACCAGGTAAAATAGAAATGTATCTTCCACCAGGCGGCTTAGGTGTAAGACTTGACTCAGCAGTATATCCAGGATATCAAATACCACCTTATTATGATTCCATGATTGCAAAATTAATCACATATGGTAAGACAAGAAAAGAAGCAGTAGATCGAATGAAACGAGCACTTGACGAGTATATTATAGAAGGCATTTATACGACAATTCCTTTTCATCAACGTATGATGATCCACCCAGTTTTTGTTGAAGGTGATTTTAATACGGGATTTTTAGAAAAGTATAGTATAATGGATAAAGAGTAAGATTATCATAATTAAAGGGGGGGCTTCATCATGGCTGAAAACCAACTACTTAACGTAGGAGAATCTACATCCTTAGGAAAAGTGGAAATAGCGCCAGATGTATTAGAAGTTATCGCTGGTATTGCTACAGCAGAAATCCCTGGTGTATATAGTATGAGAGGAAACTTTGCGTCAGACGTTGCTGAACGTTTTGGAAAGAAAGCGTCGCACGGTAAGGGAATAAAAGTGGAATTAAGTGAAGAAGCTGTTTTTATTGATATTTATATTGTTGTTGATTATGGTCACTCAGTTCCAAGATTAGCGGAAAAAATCCAGTTCAATGTTAGGCAAGCAATCGAAAATATGACAGCGATCCAGATAAAAGAGATTAATATCCATATAGTTGGTGTGCAAATGGAGCATTCAACTGATGAGAAAATGGAATAAAATTTTTATAAAAAAAACAGCATAAATTTGGAATTAAAGTCCTGCAGTAAAAAAACTGCATGGGCTTTTTACGTTTATTTAACTTGAGAATATATAACATTGTTCCTCTTCTCATGATTTTCCGATGTAAGATTATATGATTTTATGGTAATAATTTTTATAACATGATATTATGTGAAGATGAACAATATGATCGTGATAAGGAGTAGGAAAAGTTAATGAAAAGAAGAATTGCACGTGAGAAAGCATTACAGATTTTATTTTCTCTAGATACGGAAGAATATAATATTGAAACAACTTTAGAGCACACATTGAACGGGGAAGAGCGCGATACATTCTTATTAAAGATTGTAAAAGGTGTTGCTGAAAATCAACAACATATCGATGAAAAGATAGCAAGTAATTTAGAAAAGTGGTCAATGGCAAGACTTGCCATTGTGGAAAAAACCTTACTTAGAATTGCTGCGTATGAATTATTTTATTTAAAAGATGCACCTGAAAGTGTAATAATAAATGAAGCTATAGAAATTGCCCATGTTTTTGGGGACGAGAAATCAGGTAAATTTATTAATGGTGTATTATCAAAAATGGTTAAATAAAGGGGGAGTTTTTGTGTCAGCAGAAGTTATTTATGGAAATGAGCTAGCCCAATCATTACGAGATGAAATGAAAAAGGAAGTAACGGAACTTCGAAATAAAGGAATAATACCCGGATTAACAGTCGTATTAATAGGTGATGATCCCGCTTCTAAATCGTATGTGAAAGGTAAACAGAAAGCATCAGATTATGTGGGTGTAGATTCAGAATTAATTGAATTACCGGATACCACCACACAAGCCCAATTATTATCTCTAATAAATGAACTTAATGAAAAAGAATCTGTGCATGGAATTTTGGTTCAATTACCCTTACCAAGTCATATCGAAGAGCAAGTTGTCATTGAAGCAATCTCTCCAGAAAAAGATGTAGATGGTTTTCATCCTATTAATATTGGTCGAATGATGACTGGAAAGGATACGTTTTTTCCATGCACACCGTATGGGATTATCCAAATGATGAAGTCTAAAAATATTTCGTTAGAAGGCAAACACGCTGTAATAATTGGCAGAAGTAATATTGTTGGGAAACCTGTAGGTCAACTATTGCTAAATGAGAATGCTACGGTAACTTATTGTCATTCAAGAACGAAGGAAATGGAAAAATACATAGAATCTGCTGATATATTAATTGTTGCTGTTGGAAAAGCGAATTTTATCAATGGGGGGGATCATATTAAAGAAGGAGCAATCGTCATCGACGTAGGTGTCAATCGAATTGAAGATGGATCATTAACAGGCGATGTAGATTTTGATTCTGCAAAAGAAAAAGCAAGTTATATCACTCCTGTTCCAAAGGGAGTAGGACCAATGACGATTACGATGCTGATGCATAATACGATCAAGTCTGCTAAGAAAATCAATGGTTTAGCCTAAATAAACCATTTCAACTTGAGGAATATTTATAAATTATATAAGATAGAATTTAAAGGTCATTCTTTTTCATCAGAATGACCTTTTATATAGAAATCAGAATTGATAGATGCATGAACGAGCTATAACTGAGAAAGGATGGTTTTGTGGAAGATAAATATTTATCTGTAACTGCTTTAACCAAATATATTAAGAAGAAATTTGATGTGGATCAACATTTAAATCAGATATGGCTCAAAGGTGAAATTTCGAATTTTAAACATCATTCGAGAGGTCATATGTATATGACCATAAAAGATAATAACGCAAGTATTCGCGCGGTAATGTTTCAAAGTCAAAATCAATCTCTTCGCTTTCGTCCTGAAAATGGTATGAAAATATTATTATCAGGTAATATAAGTGTCTTTGAATCACAAGGTCAATATCAACTGTATATACAAGAAATGCAACCCGATGGTGTTGGTGCATTACATTTAGCATTTGAGCAATTAAAAGAAAAATTATCTTTAGAAGGTCTTTTTGATCAGGAATATAAAAAAAGCATACCAAAATACCCTAATAAAATTGCTGTTTTAACTTCTCCAACAGGTGCGGCAATTCGTGATATTATCTCGACGATAGAAAGAAGGTATTCGATCGTTGAGATTCTAATTATTCCAGTACTTGTGCAAGGTAAACAGGCGATTAATTCTATCGTCGATGGCATATCAAAAGCAAATCAGATGAAATCCATCGATTTAATTATTTTGGGGCGTGGCGGCGGATCGTTAGAAGAACTTTGGAGTTTTAATGAAGAAGCAGTAGCAAGAGCTATTTTTAAATCAGAAATACCGATTATTTCAGCTGTAGGACACGAAACAGATATTACTATTAGTGATATGGTGTCAGATCTAAGAGCACCAACTCCAACAGCAGCTGCAGAGTTAGCTGTACCATCTAAAATTGAATTGCTGGAAACCATTCAAAAGTTGGATAAATTCTTATCGAATCGACTTCTGTATCGAATGGAACGAGCACGTGAAAAGCTGATTTCTCTCGAAAATTCGTATGTGTTTAAATATCCAGAACGTTTAGTGGAAGAGAAAGAACAACGATTTGATGGGGGGGTACTAGATAAGTTATCCAAACAGATGCAATATATAATCACCACTAAAAAAGAACAGTATAGCTTCCTTCATCAACATTTCCACCACTTTAATCCGATGAATCAGATAGAAAAAAATGAAGAGGAGATTTACCAATTGATGAAGCGATTGGGGAGAGCTAATATACAGCAAATGAATAATAAAAGAAAGGAATTCACTAAAATGCTCTCTCAACTTGATCTATTAAATCCTACAAGAATAATGAGTAGAGGTTATTCGATTACTTATCAAGAAAATAAATCGATATTGAAAAGTGTGAAGGATACCAAAATAGATTCATCAATAATAGTCAGGTTATCAGATGGAAGTTTAGAATGCACAATTGATCAAATTAGAGAGGAAGATCCAAATGAATGAAAAGAAAAATGAGTTATCTTTTGAAGAGGCACTTGAACAGTTAGAGGAAATTGTGAATAAAATGGAAGAAGGCGAAGTTCCTTTAGAAAAAGCAATGGAGTATTATGCGAAAGGTTCTAAATTATCTAAAATATGCCATGATAAACTGGCCAAAGCTGATAAACAAATAAAAACAATTCTTACAGATGAGAATAAACAGGAAAGTTTTGAAATCCAGGAGGATAAATAAATGAAGGATTCATTTCAAATATTACTAAAAAAAGAACAAGCTGCATTTGATAAAGTACTAAAAGAATATCTACAGCAGTTAAATATGCCAGCTTATTTAAAGGAAGCTGTACTCTATTCGATAAATGCAGGGGGGGAAAAGACTGCGTCCGCTTTTAATGAGGTTGACGTGTGCAGAACTTGGAGGAAATGAAGAACATGTTTATCCAGCAGCTATAGCACTTGAAATGATACATACTTATTCCTTAATACATGATGATTTGCCTGCAATGGATGATGATTCATATCGTCGAGGCAAACTAACAAATCATAAAAAATTTGGAGAAGCGACTGCTATATTGGCAGGAGATGGATTATTAACTAATAGTTTTCATGCCATCAGTACTTCACCTTTATATTCAGCTGAAGAAAAGGTACATATTATCTCAAAACTAACAACTGCTAGTGGATTAGAAGGAATGGTTGCTGGACAACTACTAGACATGGAAGCAGAAAAGAAATCGATTTCTATTCTTGAATTAGAACATATCCATCATTTAAAAACGGGGGGGCGATTAATCTCTTTTGCTGTGGAAATAGGTGGTTATATAGCTGGCTTACCTTCAAACAAACTGCAAACTTTAAAAAGTCTAGGAGAGTATTTAGGTATAATATTTCAAATTCAAGATGATATTCTTGATGTGGAAGGAGACGAAGAAGTTATCGGTAAAAAAGTGGGAAGTGATTCAGAAAATGATAAAAGTACCTATCCAAGTATTCTTGGGCTTGAAGGAGCAAAAATTTATAAGGAAAAATATTTAGAAGAAGCAATGAAATGTATAGAGATTGTTGGTTTAAAAAATACTGTATTAGCAGATATAACTCGATACTTAAGTGAACGCAATCAATAATGATTGAGAAAATATAATAAATATGTTATATTTAATGTAAGTAAATGGAATGGTGCAGTATTCTAGTCAGTCCCCCCCCGTTTCTGAAGGCGGGGCTAAAAATCCGCCAAAGGGCATATCGATGAAGTTCCTTGTGTTGGCTTGAGGCGCCCAGCCTTGGGTTGATGCTGGGAGTTAAGGTTTGAGGGCGATCCGCAAAGGCATGTGGGCGTAGACCCTCTTTCCGCGGAGGCCCATCTCTGTGTTCAATACTTAGCCAAGGATTGAGCATGGACTGGGGTATGAACCTGCGTAATAAGGAGGGGGGGATCCTTATTCGTAGCGTAGCCTGCCTTGAGTGGTACGAAGGGATTATAGGTAAGAGAGTGTTCGAACTTGATGGCCACTTGATCGAATATTTTTTTCTATATGAAATTCGTACTGCAAAAGAGGCTAAGAAACGGTTTAAGATTGTTGAGGAAATCTCCTAGACTGTTCCTATGTGACATTTGAAAGGGATTATAGTACGGACTAAGTGGTAATCCAGTCTAGTGTCAGGTGACTGCACTAAGTCAGATTTAAAGGGTAACCGCCAATCTGGCAACAGTTGGTATCTGATTGGGAAAACCTACTGGACCTAAGCCGTAGTTTTAACCTTTTAAGTGACCATTCCAGCTACTATACATAATGTGATGAAGTAACGAGGTTGCCAAGGATGAATAAACAACAATTACAAAAGTCGATAAAATTTAGTTTAAGCATTGCCGTTATCACGTTTGTGTTAGCGGCTATTTTTTCAATAGTATCTTCTTCCATATTAAGCGGAGTATTACCGATTATAGGTTTATTCATCGTGTTTATCATTGTCCTAATCGGGGTATTTTTTGATATGTTAGGAATAGCTGCAACAGCTGCTGATGAAGTACCGTTTCATGCAATGGCAGCAGAGAAGGTAAGCGGTTCCAAACAGGCGATTTTAATTATTAGAAATGCTGATCGTTTTGCCAGCTTTTGTAATGACGTAATCGGCGATATTTCTGGTATAATAAGTGGAACTGCTTCCGCGATTGTTGTATTACAAATTGCAACAGGATTTGGATATGAAGATGGGACTACCTTTCATATAACACTAGCTGTTATTTTAACCAGTTTAGTTGCGGCGATAACAGTCGGTGGGAAAGCATTTGGAAAGTTCATAGCAATTCGCTCCTCCACAAAAATTATCTTTATGGTCGGTAAAATAATTGCATTTTTAGAAAGAAAATTTAAAATAAAAGTATTATCAAATAAATAGAATCTTTAAAATAGATAGGGAGGATTCCTTTATGGATCTAACCAAGATGAAAAATCCAAAATTTTTAAAAGAATTAAATACAGAAGAATTAGAAATATTAGCAGCTGAGATCCGTCAATTTTTAATTAATAAGCTTTCCGTAACAGGCGGACATTTAGGAGCGAACTTAGGTGTAGTTGAATTGACTCTTGCTTTACACAAACAATTTAACAGCCCTAAGGACAAATTGATTTTTGATGTAGGACATCAATCTTATATTCACAAAATGTTAACAGGGCGAACAGATCAATTTGATACATTAAGACAATTTAAAGGACTTTGTGGGTTTCCTAAAATGAACGAAAGTGAACACGATGTATGGGAAACAGGCCATAGTTCAACTTCGTTATCTGCTGCAATGGGAATGGCTATAGCACGAGATATGAAGAAGGAAAAAAATTTCGTCGTACCAATTATTGGAGATGGAGCCCTTACTGGTGGAATGGCTCTGGAAGCCTTAAACCATATTGGACATGAAAAAAAGAATTTAACTGTTATTTTGAATGATAATGAGATGTCGATTGCTGGAAATGTAGGTGCTTTACATAATGCATTAGGCAGAATGAGAAGTGCTGGAAAATATAATCGAGTAAAAGACGAGCTTGAAGTATTATTGAAACGAATTCCTGCTGTAGGTGGTAAAATTGCTCAAACGGCAGAACGTGTTAAGGATAGCATGAAATATTTTATGGTACCTGGTATGCTATTCGAGGAATTTGGGTTCACTTACTTTGGACCAGTGGATGGACATGACTTCAGAGATTTAGAAAAACATATTGCATATGCTAAAAAAACAGAAGGACCTGTTCTTATTCATGTTATCACGCAGAAAGGAAAAGGATACAAACCAGCTGAAATGGATGAAAAAGATAAATGGCATGGTGTTGGTCCGTATAAAATTGATTCTGGGGGGAGAAAATAAAACCAGTCAATACTGCTCCGGCCTGGAGCCAAGTTGTTAGTGATACTCTCGAAACAATTGCCGCGACTGACGATCGATTAGCGGTTATTACACCAGCTATGATTCTCGGATCTAAATTAGAAAAATTTCAAGAAAGATTTCCGGAACGTCTGTTTGATGTGGGGATTGCTGAGCAACACGCAACAACCATGTCTGCCGGTCTTGCAACACAGGGTATGAAACCATTTTTAGTGATTTATTCTACATTTTTACAGCGTGCATATGATCAACTTGTACATGATGTATGTCGTCAAAATCTGAATGTTGCATTTGGTATTGATCGCGCTGGTCTGGTAGGAGCTGATGGGGGGGAGACACACCAAGGTGTTTTTGACATTGCCTTTTTACGGCATTTACCAAATATGGTTATCATGATGCCAAAGGATGAAAATGAATGTCAACATATGGTTTACACCGCGACTAACTATGATAGTGGTCCAATTGCTGTAAGATTTCCCAGAGGAAATGGACTTGGTGTTCCGATGGATGCTTCTTTATCGACTATTCCTATTGGAAAATGGGAGGTCCTTAAAAAAGGTGCCGACGCAGTAATTTTAACTTTTGGTACGACAATCGAAATGGCACTTGCTGCAAGTGAAAATTTACAGAAACAAGGAATCCATGTAGAAGTGATCAATGCACGTTTCATAAAACCATTGGATGAGACAATTTTGCACGAAAGAATGCAGAAAAATATTCCTATACTTACTTTAGAGGAAGCAGTCCTAAAAGGCGGTTTTGGGAGTGCTGTATTAGAATTTGCAGAAGAAAACAATTATCACCCATATATTAAAAGAATGGGTATTCCGGACCGTTATATCGAACAAGGTGAAGTAGATCAATTATTAGAAGAAATAAATTTAACAAAAGATCAAATTATCACAGAAATAAATCAACTACTACTTTCAAGTAATGATAAGCAAAAAAGGGCATGATAGAGATGGGTAAGAAAATCAGATTGGATCAACTTATTTTTGACAGGGGGGGATTAAGTGAATCTCGCGAAAAAGCAAAAAGGACCATTATGGCTGGCTTGGTTTTTTCTGATGGGCAGAGATTAGATAAGCCTGGTACAAAAGTAAACAATGATATAACAATAGATATAAAAGGAAAAGCTATGCCTTATGTTGGGCGTGGTGGTTTAAAGTTAGAAAAAGCTCTAAATTATTTCCGTCTGGATATAAGCGGTAAAGTAATGGTTGATGTAGGTTCTTCTACAGGAGGATTTACAGACTGTGCCCTTCAAAATGGTGTGAAAATGAGTTATGCGATAGATGTAGGTTATAATCAGCTGGCTTGGAAGCTACGCAATGATCCAAGAGTGGTCGTAATGGAGAGAACTAATTTTCGTTACGTAACTCCTGATATGTTAACAAAGGAAATACCTAATTTTGCAAGTGTAGACGTTTCGTTTATTTCTTTAAAATTAATCTTGCCACCTCTATTTGATTTATTAGGTGAAAACAGCCAAGTTGTTATCTTAATAAAACCTCAATTTGAAGCTGGGAAAGATCAAGTAGGAAAAAAAGGTATCGTCCGTGATCCTAATGTCCATTTACATGTATTACATCAAATCTTAATCTTTTCAGAAAGTATTGGATTTCAAATAAACGATCTAACGTTTTCACCAATAACTGGTGGAGACGGTAATATTGAGTATTTAGCACTGCTAACCAAAGGCAAAATTAGCAGTAAACCACTAAACATCAATGATTTAGCTCAAGAAGTCGTAAACGAGTCACATCAGGAATTAAATCAATCATAGGATTGGGCTACATGTATAGTAGTCCATTTTGCTATGAAAAAGAATTGCTGGAGGAAGGTCCGATGAATAAAGCGCAACGACATATAAAAATTCGCGAACTGATCACAGAAAGCGAAATTGAAACGCAAGATGAGTTAGTCGAGGAGCTAAGAAGTCAAGGTTATGGTATCACGCAGGCGACGATATCACGGGACATAAAGGAATTACATCTGGTTAAAGTTCCGACAGCTGATGGCAGATATAAATACAGCTTGCCTGCTGATCAGAAGTTTAATCCTTTAAGTAAATTACGTCGATTTATTATGGATGCTTTTATAAGTATTGATATAGCAACACACTTTATTGTTATGAAAACCTTGCCAGGTAATGCGCAAGCAATGGGCGCTTTAATCGATAATCTCGGATGGGAAGAAATAGTTGGAAGTATTTGTGGAGATGATACAATTCTTATCATTTGTAAAACAACAGAAGAAGCAGAAGCTATTAAAGAAAAATTTCTTAAGATGCTTTAACAAGGTGGTGAGCTACATATGCTAACGGAATTCTCAATCAAAAATTTTGCAATTATTGATGAACTATCCATCCATTTTCAAAAAGGCTTAACAGTACTTACTGGGGGGGAAACTGGTGCAGGAAAGTCAATTATTATTGATGCACTAGGATTACTAATTGGCGGCAGAGGATCAGTCGAGTTTGTTCGACATGGTGAAAAGAAAGCAGAACTTGAAGGATTATTTATTATCGACGATACCACACATCCTATATATCAAAAAACAGAGGAATTAGGAATAGAAATTATGGAAGACCATATGCTTGTGTTACACCGAACAATTTCTCATACAGGAAAAAGTATATGTCGTCTAAATGGAAAGCTGATTACATTGGGCATTTTAAAAGAAATTGGCCAAAGCATTATGGATATACATAGTCAGCATGAAACCCAAACTTTATTGGATAAAGAAAAACATATAGAATTATTGGATTATTTTCATGAAACCACACATCCATCTTTTAAAAAAGATTATCAAAAACTATATTCTCAGTGGCTTCAATTAAAGAATAAGTATGAAGCAAATAATAAAAATGAACAAGAGCTGGCTCAGCGCATCGATTTATTTGAATTTCAATTAAAGGAAATTCAAAATGCCGATTTACAACCTCTAGAGGATGTATTATTAACAAATGAGCGTAATGAATTAAATCATTTTCATACCATACATCAAAATCTTAATGATGCTTATAATGCTTTACATGGAGAACAAAAAGGGTTAGATTGGTTATCACATGCTTCCAATAATTTAGAAGAGGCAGGAGAGCATAATAAAGAAATTCAAAGTATGCACGAACAATTTGTTAATCACTATTTTCTTATAGAAGAGTTATCCTATCAAATCCGTCACCATCTTGATCAAATGGATTATGAACCAGCACGTATAGAAATTATCGAATCCAGACTAAATGAAATTGATCAGTTAAAACGCAAGTATGGTACATCCGTTGAAGAAATAATGACCTATAGTGCTAAAATTGAAGAAGAATTAGAGGAAATAAAAAACCGTGATCAGCATTTGTCAAACTTAGCAGCTACATTAAACGCTTTGGCGAATGATCTTTTAATAGAAGCAAAAGAATTGCATACCATTAGAAATAAAGCTGCAAAAAAATTAGAAAAAGCGGTTTTATCAGAATTGAACGATTTGTATTTGGAAAAAACCAAGTTTCGGGTAGATATTAATTATGTTAAATCAGAAAAAGGGATATCTTTAGATGGATTTAAAGTTTCACCACATAAAAATGGTATTAATCAAGTGAAATTCCTTATTTCTACAAATCCGGGTGAACCTGTAAAGGAACTGGGTAAAATTGCTTCAGGAGGAGAAATGTCTCGTATAATGCTGGCTTTGAAGAATATATTTTCAAAGCATCAAGGAATTACGAGCGTTATTTTTGATGAAGTCGATACTGGTGTTAGTGGGCGTGTCGCTCAATCCATGGCTGAGAAGATATATAATATATCCTTTGGTTCTCAGGTGTTATGTATTACGCATTTACCACAAGTTGCATCCATAGCTGATACTCATTTAAGAATTGAAAAAGTCATAAAAAAAGAGCGCACACATACAACGATTAAAGAATTGTCATTTGAAGAGCGTATTGATGAGATCGGTAAGATGATTACTGGTGCAGAATTAACCGACACATCCAGGACGCATGCCAAAGAATTAATCGAGATGAATCATAAAAAAAGATAGGATTTTATTTATTCATTTTTAAAAGTGGTAAAGTTCGCCCGTTTTTGTTAAGTTTAACGGGTTTAAAAAGCCCTCCTTAAGGTCAAATTAATGATACAGATAAAAAACAGTCTGTATTACAAGGAGGGTGATGTTAGTGAAAGAAAGTTTTTTTAGAAAAGCGATAGGATTAATACTCCTTGTCACATTATTTGTACTACCATGGTATTCACCATTTCAAATATACCTTTCCATTCCATCAGAGATAAAGACATTTTCACAATCAGATACCGTTGATTTACCAAAGTTAAGTGATGATATTGCAGTTACTTCGATGAAACAAGGAAAAATTCAACATGCAACTGATTTATCGGAATACTCTCTTGAGGAAAGCGGTAATGATGAACTGACATATACTGTTGCAAATTTTCCTGTCAAGAAAGTGAATTTGGAAGTATATGATGATTTCCGAATAATCAGGTGGTCAATCTATAGGAATAAATTTACACACACAAGGGGGGGTCTTAGTAGTAGGACACCATCTAGTGTCAACTGATGAGGGGGACCATTTCCCCCCCAGGTGAAGAAGCCAATATCCAAATTGGAGATAATATCTTGTCCATTAATGATACTGCAATTACAAAAATGGAGGAAGTTGCTCCACTAGTTATAGAAGCAGGCAAGAACCAAGATCCATTAGAAGTAAAAATAAAAAGAGGAAATGAAGAAATTTCTACACAATTACAACCAGCATATGATATTAAAGAAAAAGATTATCGGATCGGTCTGTATATTCGCGACTCAGCAGCAGGAATTGGTACGATGACTTTCTTTGATCCTAATACTAAGAAATATGGTGCGTTAGGTCATATTATTTCTGATATGGATACAAGGAAACCCGTAGAAATTAATAATGGCTCAATTGTACGTTCTCAGATTACAGATATTAAGAAAGGTGAGCATGGCCTTCCAGGTGAGAAAAAAGCTGACTTTATAATTGATGATGTCCAATTAGGAGACATTACAAAAAATTCTCCTTTTGGTATATTTGGTACTTTAAAAGAAGCCTTAGTTAAGGGCAATGGTAAATGGTCAAAACCAATGCCAATTGCTCTTCCCAGCCAAGTAAAAGAAGGTCCAGCACAAATCTTAACTGTAATTAATGGTGAAGAAATAGAAGCCTTCGATGTGAAGATCGTTAACAGCATCAATCAATCTGCACCAGCAACTAAAGGGATTATATTAGAAATAACAGATCAACGACTGTTAGAAGAAACTGGTGGCATTGTGCAAGGTATGAGTGGCAGTCCAATCATACAAAATGATAAAATTATTGGTGCAGTGACACATGTATTCGTAAACGACCCTACAAGTGGCTACGGGGGGGTTCATATTGAATGGATGTTGGATGAAGCTGGAATTGATATTTATAAACAGGAAAATAAAAAGGCTAGTTAATTCTTATTTTTAAAAAAAATTGAAATCCGAACGATGATTCGAATTCTGCTACGAATTTTCTTATCGATCGGATTTTTTATTTACATATGATAGGTGGGTACTGCGCAGCAACTCATGAGGCATATTAAGGATCAAAGTAATCAATGTGAAAGGATTCTTTCATGTAACAACCGCTCCTGCTTGCTCATTTCGCTTTCCGGGGGGGAGCGATACTCTTTAGCTAACTTTGCAAAGAAAATAAAAACTCCCAATTGCAGTTATTAGCATATCTTGTTACAATACATTAAAAATTATTCGACATTTCCAAATTTTAAAAGAAAAATAAAATATTTGATGTAAAAAAGAAGGATTTCTCATGCTTTTGTCGAAAATGTTAGGTAAGAACAAAATTGTGAACACTTGATTTGAAGGAGGAAATTTTTGTGGAGAAGACGAAGTATTATTGGTAGATGATAATCGTGAACTGGTTAATTTGATGGAAGAATACCTATTAGAACAAAAAGATATAGAAGTAGTAGGGATTGCATATAATGGAAAAGAATGTATGGATAATGTTGAGGAATTAGCTCCAGATGTTATTGTATTAGATATTATCATGCCTCATATAGATGGTTTGGCTGTGTTATCTAAATTAAAACAAAATGATAAGACGAAGCATATCAATATTATTATGTTGACAGCTTTTGGACAGGAGGAGGTTACAAAAAAAGCCGTTGATTTAGGGGGGCGTCTTATTTTATATTAAAACCATTTGATTTAGAACATCTTGCAGAACAAATCAGACAAGTGCACGGTATTCAAACTGCTGTACATAATGATAGAAGATCAAATAGCAATAACAATAGGAAGCTCGATTTAGAAGCGAATATTACACATATTATTCATGAAATTGGTGTTCCTGCACATATTAAGGGTTATATGTATTTACGGGAAGCAATTACAATGGTGTATAACGATATAGAATTATTAGGTTCCATTACAAAGGTTCTATATCCTGATATTGCTACAAAATTTAATACAACGGCATCCAGAGTTGAACGAGCAATTCGTCATGCCATTGAAGTGGCATGGAGCAGAGGAAATATTGATTCGATCTCTTCATTATTTGGTTATACCGTAAGTGTATCAAAAGCAAAACCAACAAATTCTGAGTTTATTGCAATGGTTGCTGACAGATTACGATTGGAACATAGGGCAAGCTAAATAAAAACACATTTGTTTAAGCAAATGTGTTTTTTATTTTGCAAGCATTGTTTACATACTATTTACTTTCATCAATTTCATTCTTTAATTCATGCTTCTCATGATCAATATACAAGGAACGGGATGGGTATGCTACAGAAACATCTGCTTCATCAAGAATTTCCATTATCTTAAAATTTACTTGTTCTTTTACTGCTAAATACTCTTCCCAAATAGTTGTATTAGTGAAAAAGTAGACCATAATATCTAAACTGCTATCATTATATTCTGAAAAACGGACAAATATTATATCAGGATGAATATCAGGGTTACTTTTCAAATATTCTCTTATTTGATCTATCACCATTTCTAATTGTTTTTTTGTTGTGTTATATTCTACACCGAGCGTAAAGGAAATTCTGCGTTTTCCCATTTCACTCCAGTTAATAATAGGTTCATTAGATAAAGTAGCATTCGGTATAGTGACAAGTGAATCTTCAAAAGTACGAATGATCGTGCTGCGAAAATTTATATCTTCCACGATACCTTCTATACTAGGGGGGGATTGAATCCAATTTCCTATTGAAAAGGGCTTTTCTGTAATAATTACTACACCACCAAAAAGATTTTTAATAACTTCCTGCGCAGCAAGGGCAAATGCTAGTCCTCCTAATCCTAAACCTGCTACAAAGCCTCCAACATTATAATTAAATTCTTGTGCAATAATACTTAAACTAATCGCCACAATAATGACACGTACTGCTTTCGAAAGGAAAGGAATTAATATTTGATCCACATCAATATTGATTTTTTTACTGATCTTCATAAAAAGAATGGATGTTTTAGATGACAAGTTGTAAAGCCACCATGTGATTACTATAATGACTGATACGCGAATCAAACTTTTGAATAGCGAATTTTCCTGACTAATATATGGGAAATATCCTGCAGCAATGTATATCCCTATGATCATAAATAATACTCTTAACGGTTGCTCAAAGGCTTTTAAGGCATGATTCAAGAATTCTGTTTTGCCACTATTAGACAGCCTTAAAAATAAGTAAAATATGTATTTAATAAATAGTTTGCGAAAAAGAAAAGCAAATAAAATAATGCCTAAGCTTATGGCCATATGTATATACTCTTCGTATGTAATGCTCTCCCAAAATCTCCAATTCAAATGGTAGACCTCCAACCTCTTAATTATATAGATACTTTATCACGATATTATTTTATTTCCAACTATTTATCATGAATAATTTTGGGTGAATAACAAAATCTATATAAAAAGAAAAGAGAAGTGTTTCATTAGAAAAGAATAATAATAGGCTGTTTATCACTTTTTTTATTTCTCGCCGTGAATGATTCTGTACTTGCTGCAACACATACGGTACGTCCAGGAGAAAGTCTTTGGAGAATATCAAAAAAATATCAAGTAGGTTTATCAGAAATTATTGAAGTAAATGAACAAATTAAAAACCCAGATTTAATTTATCCAAACCAAAAGATGGCCATTCCAACAATTGATGAAATTAAAAAAGTTGAACATCAGGTGATCCAGTATACGAACCAGGAAAGAGAAAAGTATGGCCTGGCTCCTTTAAAACCTGACTGGCAATTGTCACGTGTAGCCAGATATAAATCTCAGGATATGAATAGCAATAATTACTTTAGTCACTAAAGTCCTACATTTGGATCCCCATTTAATATGATGAGAGACTTTGGAATTACTTATCGATCTGCAGCAGAAAACATTGCGAAAGGACAACAAACGTCGTATAGTGTTGTACCAGCTTGGATGAATTCCAGTGGACATCGAGCAAATATATTAAATGAAAATTAAACGCATATTGGTGTAGGGTATGTTGAAAACGGGAACTATTGGACACAAATGTTTATCTTAAAGTAGAAAATTAAATTAAAAACACCTTATCTCCTTATATGCATCGATTTATCTTAGAATTTTATGTTATCAAACATCCCATAAAGATAAGCGATTAAATTCTTCTGTATTTTTAACTTTAGACGTTACTTTTCTTTAACAATTTCCTTTAAAGTATGATACTATTTTTAATGGAATAAAAATAATTATTGGAGAGGTTAAAAGATGAAAGTAGCTAAATTTGGAGGAAGTTCAGTAGCGAATGCTGAACAATTACAGAAAGTAGCACAAATAATTAAAGATGACAAGGAGCGAAAAGTGATTGTAGTATCCGCGCCTGGAAAAAGATTTTCAGATGATGTAAAAGTTACGGATTTATTGATTGAACTAGGGGGAGTCATACTTCCAAAAGCAACCTATCGAAGGAAAGTTAGAAACTATTTTAGATCGTTTTCGGGAAATTACGACAAAACTAGAGTTATCCGATTACGTTATTGATGAAATTAGAGCTGGTGTCGATGCAATATTTGCTTCTAATGATAGTAACGAATTAAAAATGGATGCTTTAAAAGCAACCGGCGAAGATTCATTAGCTAAAGTATTGAATGCTTATTTACAATCTTTAGGATTTAATGCTACATACCTTAATCCCAGAGATGCTGGTATTGTTGTTAGCGACACACCTGGAAGTGCACAAATATTAGAGGAAAGCTATAAAAATCTTTATAAATTAAGAGATCGTGAAGAAATTGTCGTAATTCCAGGTTTCTTTGGTTATTCCAAGTCTGGGAAATTAATCACATTTTCACGTGGAGGATCTGACATTACCGGTTCGATTGTTGCAGCTGGCGTAAAAGCTGATTTGTATGAAAACTTTACAGATGTAGATTCCGTTTTTTGTGTGAACCCAACGATCGTTGATAATCCAAAAGAAATAACTACACTAACGTATAAAGAAATGCGGGAATTATCCTATGCAGGTTTCTCTGTGTTTCATGATGAGGCTCTTATTCCAGCATTTAAGGCAAACATCCCGGTTTGTATTAAAAATACAAATAATCCAACTGGAATTGGAACCATTATTGTTTCCAAAAAAGAACCACAATTAAATCCTGTAGTTGGCATTGCTAGTGATACTGGATTTATTAGTATTTATGTTAGTAAATATTTAATGAACAGAGAATTAGGTTTCGGAAGAAAATTATTAACGATTCTAGAAAATGAAGGTATTTCTTTTGAGCATACACCATCAGGAATTGATGATATTTCAGTGATTATCCGTGAATCCAGTCTAACAAAAGAAAAAGAAGAACGAATCATTGCACGTATCAAAGAGGAATTGGACCCTGATTATGTAAGTGTGGAACGCGACCTTGCCTTAATCATGGTAGTTGGAGAAGGTATGGATAGCACTCTTGGTCTGGCTGACAAAGCTACGCATGCTTTTAATAAAGCACAAGTAAACATCGAAATGATGAACCAAGGTTCGTCTGAAGTCTCTATGATGTTCGGTATTAAATCTGATAAAGTAAATGACGCAGTAAAATCTTTATACGAAATCTTTTTTGGATAATTTAAAATAAATAACAGGTATTCCTAATTGGAATACCTGTTATTTTTGTCACCTTTATTTAATTGACGCTTACGATCTCTGTGAACGATGAAACCACCAATGAAATAAAGGCCACCTAAAAAGAGTAATAGACCAATTATAAATTGAACTACGATATGCATGAAAATAGCTGTTAACTCGCCAAAAAAAGCATCTCTCATTAACTTTATGCCATATGTAGCAAAAACAGCAGGAAATACTAAAATTAATAATGCAATAATTCTCAAATGACTTCCTCCTATTGCAATGGAAATAATAATATTATAGCAAAAAATATTACGAAAAGAAAATAACAATTCCTTGCAATTTATTGCGCATAATTCTATGATATTAGTATGAAAAAAAGTGCAAGGTGTGATGAAAATAAATTCAAATAACTTTAATATGTATGAAGATTTATTTCATAAACTTCCGGTTGGTATAATATTGATTAATAAACAAGATAATATTACTTTAATTAATCAGACTGCTGGAGAGATCATATCCTCTG
The DNA here is from genome assembly GCF_000521485.1 of Gracilibacillus boraciitolerans JCM 21714. Lineage (GTDB taxonomy): Bacteria > Bacillota > Bacilli > Bacillales > Amphibacillaceae > Gracilibacillus > Gracilibacillus boraciitolerans. The sequence continues at coordinate 167,010 of NZ_BAVS01000001.1, forward strand.
AAGCTGATCATCTAATAGGCAGGGAAATTCAAACCATACTAAAAAACCCGTCATATGAGCAAGTAAAGCAGTTACATCTTCAGGTTGAAAAAAAGGATACTATAAAAGAAACCAATCAGCATGTTGTTACAACATATACACCATTTCTAAGTAATAGTGACACTTTAGATGGTGTTCTGTTAGTAATGGAGTCGCTGGATAATTTTAAGCAAAAAGTAAGTGCTCTCACGGAAGCGGATTTTTATCATCAGATTCTCCAGGAATTATTAAAAACAGATCTAATTGCATTTCGAATTTTACAGACTGATGGAATAGAGTTGTTTTCCAGTGAGCTTTGGAAATCAGAAATGAATGATGATAATCCATATTTTGTAGACTGGGTTGATCAACTTGCCATGAAAACACTTACGGCCAGAAGAGAAAGAAGCGATCGTTATCAAGTTGAATCGACTGCAATGAATGCTGTTGATATTATAACGAAACCTATAAAACGAGAAGGAATGTTAAGTGGCTGTATTCAGTTTTTAAAAAAAGAGGAAAATAGTGCTTTAAAACAACAATTAAAAATAACGGCACAAATGCTTAGAAAGTTAGAAAAGACATATCAAATCGAAGATATTATTGGTAATTCACCAGAAATAAATATTGCGCGTGAACAGGCAAAAATATATGCAGAAACCAGTGCTCCTGTACTTCTCCGCGGTGAAAAAGGAACAGGTAAGGCAATGTTAGCCAGAATCATGCATATGACTAGTAATCGTAAATACTATCCTTTTATCAGAGTAAACAGCTCATTTTTTATTTCTGCTGCAGATTTAAAAGAAGCATTTGTATCTATAAGCAAAAGGGGGGGGAAAAATGGGACCGTTTATATTTATTTTAATGAAGAACCCTCCATTTTGCTGCAGAATAAATTGTTATCCTTAATGGAAAATCAACCATCTATTCGTTTTGTCTTTGGTGTAAAGGAACCAAGCCAATTAGCAGAATGGCATTCGGCATTTTTGGATGAGTTACAAAGGTATCAAATTGTTTTACCAGCACTAAAACAACGCATTAATGATTTGCCACTCTTAATAGATCATTTTGTTAATCATTATAATCAAAAATATGATACACAAATCAGAAAGATAGAAGAAGATCTTATGGACTGCTGGAAAACAATGAATTGGCCTGGTAATATTATGGAGTTGGAAGATAAGATCGAGCAAATCGCAAAAAATATTTCTTCATTTACTGAAACTGTTGGGATAGACACTGTTAAAAATCTCCCGAAAAATCCAAACACTTATTTAGAGAAAGATGACGATGGACTATCTTTACAAATGGCGCTGGATCAATTTGAAAGAGAATATTTATTTAATGCATTAGAGAAACATCAGTATAATAAAACCAAAACCGCAAAAGCACTGGGAGTATCTGTTCGAAATCTTTATTATAAAATGGATAAATATAAAATAGAGCGGGGGGGTGTAACCTAAATTGAATAAAGATTTTCGAATTTTAGTTATTAATCCACTAGTGGACGGAACCCATATTGCGTTATTTGAAAATAATCACTGTTTATTCGAAAAGTTACTCCCTCTAGAAAATATTATTATAAACACAGACTTACTTTCACAAGTTAATAACAGAAAGTCTATAATCGTTGATACAATTCTATCAATTGGAATAGACATAATATCGGTAAATGCGATATGTGGAAGAGGTGGACTGTTGCAACCAATTGAAGGTGGTACGTATCTGATCAATCAAAAAATGGTAGATGATTTGCGGGAAGAAAAAAATGGTAAACATGTTTCTAATTTAGGTGCTTTACTAGCCAATGCTATTGCGGAAGATTGGAATGTGGATGCCTATATTGTAGATCCAGTAGTTGTTGATGAGATGTTAGATATTGCAAAAAAAACAGGAATACCTTCAATAGAACGCAAAAGTATTTTCCATGCACTTAATCAGAAAGCGGTTGGAAGATCTCTAGCAGCTTCATTAAATGCTAATTATCATGATCTCTGTTTAGTGATTGCCCATATGGGTGGAGGCCTAACTGTTGGAGCTCATCAATATGGACGAGTCATTGATGTGAATAATGGATTTGATGGTGATGGACCCCCCCTTTCCTTTGAACGGGCAGGAAGCCTGCCAAATAAAGACTTGATAGAACTCTGCTTTAACGGATGTAAAAGCAAAGAACAACTGCAAACAGAAACAATTTATCAAAGTGGTATAAAAGCATATTTAAATATTGAAAGAAGAGTTGAATTAGATCTGCTTTGGCGAACAAAATCAGATGAAGTAAAAAAAGTATTTGATATAGTTGGTTATCAGGTTGCCAAAGAAATTGGCAAAATGAGTACTGTGTTATCAGGAAATGTTAATGCTATCGCAATAACGGGAGATTTAGCTACATATGACTATTTAAATCAGCAAATCATCCAACAGGTAAGCTGGATTGCTGATACCTATGTATTTCCCGGTGAAAATGTCATGCTAGCCTTAGCGCAAGGTACGTTAAGAGTCCTGCAGGGAATGGAAGAAGTAAAATTTTATGAATGAAGGAATGGTGAAAAAATGGCTTTAAATTATGACCTTGTTGTGCTTGGCGGTGGAACAGGTGGCTATGTCACTGCGATCCGTGCAGCGCAATTAGGCTTAAAAACTGCTGTGGTAGAAAAGGAAAAACTAGGGGGGGGAACCTGTCTTCATAAAGGATGTATTCCCACCAAAGCTTTATTAAAAAGTGCTTCTGTTTTTCAGTTAGTGAAAGAAGCAGATAGATATGGAGTAGAGGTGGAAAAACCGCTCTTTCAAATAACAAAAGCTATCGAACGTAAAAACAAAATAGTAGATTCCTTATATGAAGGGGGGGTAAATCACCTCATAAAATCTCATAATATTGATGTTTATCACGGGTTTGGCAGGATATTAGGTCCATCTATCTTCTCACCAATGGCTGGCTCGATTTCAGTAGAGTATGACAGTGAGAAAGAAAATGATATACTAATACCGAAAAATGTTATTATTGCTACAGGAACGTTTCCAAGTATATTACCAGGAGTGAATGTAGATCATCAGCATATTGTCACATCGGATGACTTAGTAGAAATATCTGAATTGCCACAATCTATTATCATAGTTGGAGGAGGAGTTATCGGTATTGAATGGGCTTCTTTTTTACATGATGTTGGAGTGAAAGTGACCATAATAGAAGCACAGGAATCGATTTTACCATCATTTGATAAGGATATTATTAATACAATGAGGAAAAATTTAGTTAAAAAAGGTATTACGATTATTGAGAATGCAAATCTTGATATTGATTCCATTACAACAGATAATAAAATACAACTTACATATAAATTAAACAATCAGACACATTCATTATCTGCTGAGAAACTATTGTTATCAGTAGGAAGAAAAGCGAATACCAGAAATATCGGGTTGGAAAACACAGAAATAGTTATTAACGATAAAGGATTTATTTCGGTAAATGAGCATTTTCAAACGAAAGAAAGTCATATTTATGCGATTGGAGATGTAAATGGTGGTAAACAGTTAGCCCATGTTGCTACATATGAAGGTAAGAAGGCTGTAGAGCATATTGCAGATATTACTATGAGTTCGCTAAGTGAAAATGAGATTCCTTCATGTGTATATGGTAATCCGGAAATAGCTATGATTGGGCTTACAGAAACGGAAGTACAGCACCACGGTTTTGATTATCAAACAACTATAACGTCTTTTAAAGCGATTGGAAAGGCGCATGTAAATGGTCAAACAGATGGATTCATCAAAATCATCATAGATAAAAATACGGAGGACATTTTAGGTATTCATATGATTGGCAGTCAGGTAACAGAGTTAATTGGACAGGCAAGTACTGCAAAATATTTTGATAGTTCTGCATTAGAGTTATCAGAGGTGAGCTATCCACATCCATCATTAAGTGAAATTATTGGAGAAGCTGCTTTAGCAGCTGAGGGGGGGAGGAAAATTCATGGTTAACCAAACTTATTCATTAGCAACAGACAATGAAACGTTACTAAAAATGTATTACGAAATGTTATTAGCTAGAAGAATTGATGAAAGAATGTGGTTATTAAACCGCTCAGGTAATATTCCATTTGTTGTATCCTGTCAAGGACAGGAAGTTATGCAAATTGCTGCTTCTTTTGCGTGTAATAAAGAGCATGATTATATTTTTCCATATTATCGAGACTTAGGTGTCGTGCTTCACTTTGGTATGACGACAAGAGAGGTTTTCCTTCAAGCATATGCCAAAGCGGAAGATCCAAATTCAGGTGGAAGGCAGATGCCTGGTCATTTTGGTCAAAAGAAAAATAAACTTGTAACAGGTTCATCACCAGTTACTACTCAAGTTCCACATGCGACAGGATTTGCATTGGCAGCAAAGATGGAAAATAAACCATCCGTTTCATTTGTAACTATGGGGGGAAGGCTCGACAAATCAAGGAGACTTTCACGAAGGAATTAACTTTGCAGCTGTTCATAAGTTACCTGTTATCTTTATGGTAGAAAATAACCAATATGCAATAAGTGTTCCGTATAATAAACAAGTCGCTTGTGAAAACATTTCAGATCGTGCTATCGGATATGGAATCAAAGGAATTAAAGTAGATGGCAATGATACTTTTGCCGTTTATGATGCAGTTAAAGAAGCGCATGATCGTGCATTAAATGGAGATGGTCCTACACTGATTGAGGCTGTATCCTATCGTTTAACTCCTCATTCCAGTGATGACGATGATTCGACCTACCGATCAAAAGATGAAGTCACCACTCAAAAATCTAATGATGGTGTAGCTAAATTTAAAGAATATTTATTAGAACAAGGTTTTTTAACAGAAAAATCTATTGAGAAGCTTGAAGTTGAAATAAAAAATGAATTAAATGATGCAACAGAATATGCAGAAAATGCTCCATATGCGGATGCTTCCACTTTAACAAAATATGTATACGCAGAGAAGGAGGACTTCTAATGGCCGTTTTAACCTATATTCAAGCAGTTAACCAAGCATTAAAAGAAGAAATGGAACGTGATAATAAAGTGTTCATATTAGGGGGGGAGGATGTAGGGAAAAAAGGCGGAGTTTTTTTAGCTACTGAAGGGCTTTTCGATAGATTCGGTGAACAAAGAGTAATCGATACACCTCTAGCAGAATCTGCGATAGTTGGGGGGGTAGGTGTCGGAGCTGCAATGTATGGAATGCGTCCTGTTCCAGAAATGCAATTTGCAGATTTTATTATGCCTGCTGTCAATCAGATTATCTCAGAAGCAGCCAAAATCCGATATCGTTCTAACAATGATTGGAATTGTCCCATAACCATCAGAGCACCATATGGTGGAGGTGTTCACGGAGCTTTATATCATTCACAATCGATAGAGGCCGTCTTTGCTAATCAACCAGGATTAAAAGTTGTTATGCCATCTAGTCCCTATGATGTAAAAGGGTTACTGAAGGCAGCAATCAGATGATGATCCGGTTTTATTCTTAGAACACAAGCGAGCTTACCGGCTTCTTAAAGAAGAAGTGCCTGAGGAAGATTATACGGTTCCTATTGGTAAAGCGGATATAAAACGAGTTGGAGAAGATGTAACGGTTATAACCTATGGATTATGTGTGCATTTTGCAAAACAAGCCGCTGAAAAGTTAGAACAGGAAGGGATTAGTACTGAAATAGTAGATTTAAGAACGGTTTATCCCCCCCTTGATCAGGAAACCATCAAAGCTGCGGCATCGAAAACAGGCAAGGTTTTATTAGTGACAGAAGATAATAAAGAGGGAAGTATTATTGGTGAAGTGGCGGCGATCATTAGTGAACATTGTATGTTTGATTTAGATGCGCCTATTAAGAGATTAGCGGGGCCAGATGTTCCAGCAATGCCATATGCCCCACCATTAGAAAAAGAATTTATGATGAATGCTGATAAAATTGAACAAGCAATCCGTGAATTAGCAGAATTTTAAGATGGGAGTGAAATGGATGACACTACAGCGAATTAACATGCCACAGCTTGGGGGGGAAAGTGTGACTGAGGGGGGGACGGTTAGTAATTGGTTAGTTAAAGTCGGAGATTATGTAGAAAAATATGATGCGATAGCAGAAGTAATGACAGATAAAGTCAATGCTGAGGTTCCTTCTTCCTATTCTGGTGTTATTAAAGATCTAATTGCAGACGAAGGAGAAACGATTGAAGTCGGACAACTAATGTGTTACATAGAAGTAGAAGGACAATTAAGGGAACCAGTTACTACAGTATCTGAAACGCCGGCAAAAGAAGAAAAACTGGACAGTCAAAATATGAAAACTCGTTATTCACCAGTAGTTATGCGCTTAGCACAGGAACATAATATCGAACTACAAACAGTAAATGGAACCGGAAAGAGCGGGCGGATCACAAGAAAGGATATTGAGAAATATATTAATAATCAGCACCATACCAATGAAGCTGAGATTCAAGAAAATCCTACAGAGGATATGGAACAACATGGGTCTGATGCTGTAGAAGAGATTGAAGAATTCACACCACCTATTATTCGTCGAAAGCCGGTAAAGGCAAAACCAGGTGATCGTGAGATTCCTGTCACAGGTTTGCGACGTACCATTGCACAAAATATGGTGCGATCAAAGACAGAAATTCCGCATGCATGGATGATGATTGAAGTGGATGTTACTAATTTAGTTGCCTACCGAAATGATGAAAAGAATAACTTTAGAGAAAATGAAGGTTACAATTTATCTTATTTTGCATTTTTCTTAAATGCAGTTGCAAAGGCATTGAAAAAATTTCCAGAATTAAATAGTTGCTGGGCAGGCGATAAAATTATCCAACGTAACGAAATTAACTTATCTATTGCTGTTGCACATGAACATGAATTATATGTTCCTGTTATAAAAAATGTCGACGAAAAAAGTATAAAAGGAATAGCTAAAGAAATAGCACAACTTTCTAAAAAAGCACGTACTGGAACACTAGCAAAAGAGGATATGGAAGACGGAACTTTTACTGTCAATAATACTGGTTCATTTGGTTCAGTAGAATCGATGGGTGTGATAAATTATCCGCAATCAGCAATTTTACAAGTAGAATCCATTGTCAAAAGACCAGTTATTATCGATAACATGTTCGCTGCTCGGGACATGGTCAATCTATGTTTATCTTTGGATCATCGAGTTTTAGATGGAGTAATCTGCGGAGCATTTATGTCACATGTAAAAGCAATCCTGGAGAACATTTCAAGTGACACAACGCCTATTTACTAATTAAATGAGACGTGAAATTAGCGTTGCAATAAATAAAACTAACTGTTTCATTTTATGATCAAAAACAGTATACTATGTAAGGTAAGGGAAACCGACAATTAAATTATGAGGTTTCCCTTTACTTGTATATAGATGTGGTGTGATAAATATGCAAAATAAAGCGAGAATTTTTTATGACGTATTCATGATATTCTTAGTAATGCTCACGATATTAACTCTTTGGGTAGATCATACTGTTAATTCAACAATCAATGTTATAGTTTGGTTGATTTTTTTGATTGATTATATGATACGCATTGTGCTATCCCCCCCACGCAAATGGGAGTTTATAAAGAAAAATCCATTTTTACTACTTGCTGTTATACCGTTTGATCAATTTTTTCAAGTAGCTCGCATTGTTCGACTACTCTATTTATTTTTGCGAATAGTTTAGAAACGATTAATCACTTCCCAAGTATTTTATTATTAACAATTTCCTCTATCTTGGGTGTAATTATTCAAGGTTTAGTATTACAATGGTTATTTGATAAATTGGAAGTATTATGGCGGGATCGCAAGAAATTTTTGTCATCATTAAGAAGTGGGGGCTAATCATGTTTTTAATAGAAATGTTTGTTTACATCGGGACAATTGCATTTGCTATTTCTGGTTCTTTAGTTGCGATTAAAAAAAATTTAGATGTTTTTGGTGTTTTATTATTGGGATTAACGACGGCTCTGGCTGGTGGAGTCATAAGAGATCTAATGATTGGTAATATTCCACCTACAAATCTGGCAGATCCAAAATATTTTTTTGTTAGCTTATTGGCTAGTATTGCAACAATTATATTTTATGAAAGAATTAATCGATTTAAACATGGCATTATATTCTCCGATGCTATTGGCCTTGGAGTTTTTACAGCGGTTGGAGCCAATGCAGCGCTAAACTTAGATTATTCTCAACCATTTTTAATTGTTGCGATGGGATTAGTAACTGGTATTGGCGGTGGTGTACTAAGAGATGTATTTGTACGAGAAGTTCCACTGGTATTTCGTAAAGAAATCTATGGTATTGCTTCAATTGCCGGATCCATCGCACTAATTAGTACGTATGAATTAATATCCCCCCCAACGGTAAGTTTGTATATATGTCTTATCATCACCCTGACGATTCGAATACTTGCTGTAATATGGAAATGGAATGTACCGATTGTTCATAAAAAGCAAGCAAATAAAAGAACTATCCATTCATAATATTCTGTTCTTCTATTTGCTTGTTAGAAATATAACCGGAAATGATAACTGCTAAAGTTATAATGATACTAATTAGTACGGTAAGCATACCTGTTTGTAATTGAAAGAAACGATAAATAAATGGTTCGTGTACAAGCATATCAACACCTGTGTAAACTAATATCGCAGACCCTAAGTACATTAAGTAGCCATAACGTTGTAATAAATGGACGATAAATTTAGCTCCAAAAATCATTAGTGGTATACTGACCATTACGCCAATTGCTAATAAAGAAACACTTCCCTTCGAAGCGCCAGCAATTGCTACGACATTATCCAGACTCATTATTACATCTGCCATGATGATGGTTAGAATAGCTTTTAACAAAGATTGATGTGATGCGATTTTTTCTGTTTCTTCTTCTTTAATTAAAATTTTATAGCTGATCCAAATGAGTAATATTCCACCTATTAAATAGATCAAGGGAAACTTTAATAAAAAAATAATACCACTGGCAAATAAAATGCGCAATATAATGGCGCCTGCAACACCGATTAAAATAGCTTTTGTTTGTAGTCTCTTATCTAAACTTTTGGTTGCCATGGCAATAACTAAGGCATTATCTCCTGAGAGAACGATATCAATAGAAATAATCTGTAATAAACTGATTAAATCAAAATCAACAAAAGGCGTAGTTAATATGATAGGCATTTTATATTCTCCTTTGCATCATTTTTTGATATGTAAAAATTATAAAAGATGATTCTTTCACATTATATGCTTGTCTTCCTTTTATATATTACGATTATTTTTTTTTGCGTATTTTGTCGAAAATATTTGGAGATTTAAAATATATGTGCAAATTATGTCTAATTAGGTATTATGAAACTGTTATTAACAATGAAGGAGAAAGTCTATGGAGACTAATAATCATTTAAAATTCATATTAGGAATGGCTTTGCTTATTTCAACTCTATTTGTTGTGTTTTTAATTGTGAAATCTAATCAAATCATTGATAATATGGAAGTCTCACAAACAAAACCAGTCAAGGTATTAATTTTATCTGGTGATACTTTAAATGATCAAAGCTGGGGGGGAAGCTTAGCCTATAAAGGAAAACTCCTTGTAGAGGAGGAATTAAATGCAGAAGTAGAAGTTATAGGCGATGTCAATCTCAGTAATGACCTTACCCCTATTGTTAAAGAGTACGTGGAGAATAATTATCAACTGATTATTGGGCATGGCCGAGAATTTTCTGAACCATTCTATCGAATTGCCAATCAATTCAAACACACACAATTTGTGACCTTACATGGAGAATATGTAGATAAAAATCTAGCAGTATACACGTTTAATCAAAGGGAAATAGAAGTAGTTGCAGGGATGGCAGCAGCTCTTAAAACAAAAACTAATAAAATAGGGATTATTGACACACATGATAATGATTATTCAGACTGGGGGGGGTTTCCTCAGGGTATTAAAAAGATAGATACAAACATCGAGCTTATATATGAAGTAGTCCCTGAAAGGACAGACAAGTCAGCTGCTAAGCATGTAACATCCAATATGATCGATAATGGAATTGATGTCATTTACACTAGAGGAAATAGCTATAATCAAGAAGTGATTAACTTCGCTAAAGAAAAAGGGGGGGTCTATCTGATCGGTTATCTGGAGGATCAATCGTATATGGCTGAAAATGCAATATTAACGAGCGTATTAAATAATATTCCATATGTTTATAAGACTATTTTAAAGGATCATCTTAAGGATACTAATATGATATCTGAGAAAAGAATACTGGATTCAAATGATGGTGTTTATGGTTTAGCACCATTTGGTCCTATGTTCACTCAAGAGGAAATTACCTTTTTAAATAACTCAAAAAAACAATTGAATCAATAGTAAGTAGATAGAGGTTAGGAGCTATGTCATATGTTATCTTTTTTTAATAAATTCTCATTAAGAAATAAAATATTGAGCATGCTCCTGTTTGTGATGATAATTTTTAGTGGATTTTCTCTTTTATTAATTCAATCAATAGATGATGTGAATACAGTAACCCACTCTATTAAAAGAGATAATATACCAGCTTTGGTGTGGTATAGTCAATGGGAAAAAGAACTGAAAATTAAAAAGCAATTAGTTATCAAGCAGGTTGAAATAAATTTCGAAAATGATTTCCAATCTGATTTCAACAATTATGATACCGTCCATAATACAGCAGTTCTGCAGAAAGAGGTGCATATTCCAGAAGAATTAAAGTCTATACAAAATCAAATAATGGCTTTGGACTTTACAATAAGAAATAAGGTGTTTGGTTTATTAGAATATCAGGAAAAAGATGCTGCGAAAAACGTAATCGAAACGGAATATTTACCTAAGTTAGAAACTTTAACAGAAACGATAGTTACAAAGCGTAATGCAGAATTTAATGCGCTCCAGAACAATACAGGTTCCTATCCAAAAATTATCGAACAATCCCTTTATTTCTTGTTGATTATTACAGTTGCAGGTTTCTTCATTTCTATGTGTTTTTCATTTAAAATGAGTAGAAATATTACAAAGCCTATCGAGACAATGATAGAGAAAGTTAATAAAATTGCCAATGGTAATTATGGTGAAACAATATCCAGTTCTACACAATTGGAGTTTCAAAGTTTAGCAAATTCGATTAATCAAATGTCTATTAGTTTGCAACAATCCTTTCAGCAAATCATTTTTGACAAACGGAAACACGAACAAACTTTAAATTCATTACCTGTTGGTATTATTACATATGATATGAAAGCAAAAAAATATTTAGCAAATTCTTATGCAAGAGATCTCTTGGATTTGAATCAAGAATTAATTAATGACAATGATATTATCGAAAAACAAAAACAATTTCCATTTCTCCAAAAGCTTTTATCTGACCAGTCGTTTCAAAACAGTAAATTTAAATTAACGATTAAAGAGAAACAATATGACCTGCTAGTATCTCAGAGTATATTAAAAGACCATTCTAAAATAACGACAGGAAAAATTCTTTATTTTATTGATATAACAGAATCGGCAAAATTAGAAAACAGGATGATTCAGTCCGAAAAGTTAGCTTTAGTAGGTGAAATGGCAGCTAGTTCAGCACATGAAATACGTAATCCATTAACTGTAATTCATGGCTTTCTAACGCTTTTAAAAGAATCCTTAACAAAACAGGAAATTCAAAAATATAATATTGAATTAATGATGAAGGAAATAGAAAGGTTATATTCGATTGTGGAGCAAATGTTATTAATGTCCAATCATCAAAAGCCAGAAAAAGTTGTGATAAAATTGTCTAATTTATTAGAGGATTTATTACCATTAATGAACAACACATTAGAGGCAAAAAATATAAAAATAAAGACCAATTTAACGGAACAATATTTATTTGCTGATCAAAAACAAATAAAACAGGTGTTTTTAAATTTAATTCGCAATAGTAAAGATGCAATAGAACAGAATGGAGAAATAACCATCGTTTCTGAAGTGGAAGGAGAAAAATATATTATTTATTTTTCTGATACAGGGTCTGGTATTCCTAGTTCCATCAAACAAACACTGTTTGAACCATTTTCTACTTCGAAATCAAATGGAACGGGTTTGGGTCTAAATGTGGTATGTCGCATTATTAAAAATCATCAAGGTAAAATTATATTATATTCAAGTGATCAATCTGGTACTACATTTAAAATTGTATTACCTCTAAATTAAATTCGCACAATTTGAAGCTTTGAGAATTGAAAAAAATAATAGATGTTGTTATTCTTTAAGAAAGGTATTTAAATGTGAGGGGGGGCGATGTAAAATGGAATTTAATCTATTTATGGATGATATTGTACAATCAGCGAGAAATGAAATTTCCCAAGCTGGTTATGATGAATTAAAGACTACTGAAGAGGTAAGAACGGCATTAGAAAAAGAAGGTACTACATTAGTGATGGTAAACTCTACATGCGGTTGTGCTGGAGGGGGGGTTGCTCGTCCTGCAGCAGCGAGTGCTATTCACTATGATAAACGCCCAGATCAATTAGTCACTGTATTTGCTGGTCAAGACCGAGAAGCAACTGAATTGGCACGTCAATATTTTGAAGGATATCAGCCGTCTTCTCCATCATTCGCATTATTAAAGGACGGGAAAATTCAAAAAATGGTCGAAAGACATGAAATTGAAGGCCATAGTCCAGTGGAAGTTGTTAATAAACTGCAAGAATTATTTGATGAATATTGTGACGAACTATAGGTGAAAGAAGAAGACATCCAGCAAGTGGATGTCTTCTTGTATTCTTGTAAAGTTTTAAAAATATAAATGATATATTTTAATTTGCAATCATTGCTAAGCCTGCTGTAAATGTTGATAAAACCATTGCAAGAATCATAATATACACAATTAATTTAATTCTTTTCTCTCGTTTTGATGCCATTGTAATTCCTCCTTTATCAGCACAATACATATATCCATTTTACAACTTCTCTATTCATAGGACAAGTAAATTATAGTTAAAAGGAGATTAAAGTGTGATAAATAAAGAAAGAGTTATCCAGCAATTTTTAAAATTAGTTCAAATAGATTCTGAAACAAAGAATGAAAGAAACATAGCAAATTATTTAATCGACCGTTTTAAAGTTATGGATTTAGTAGTATTTGAAGATAGCTCCCATCAAGAAAATGGGCATGAAGCGGGTAATATTATTGCAAGGTTAGAAGGAACTAATCCTCAACTTCCAGCTCTTTACTTTACAGCACATATGGATACGGTTGTTCCCGGAAAAAATATTAGGCCAGAAATTCATAATGGTGTGATTCATTCTGACGGATCGACGATCTTAGGTGCTGATGATAAAGCAGGAATTTCTGCTATCTTAGAATTAATTCATCTAATTCATGAAAATCCAATTCATCATGGTGATCTATATTTCGCTATTATGAGTGGTGAAGAATCAGGTTTAGTCGGTTCTCAGCATTTTGATATTTCTTCGTTACCAGTCAAGTATGGTTATGCACTGGATAGTGATGGTGAAGTGGGTACGATTATCACAGCAGCACCGTCGCAAATAAAATTATTTACAACGATTAAAGGAAAAGCATCCCATGCAGGTCTTAGTCCGGAAAAGGGAATATCAGCTATAAGTATGACTGCAAAGGCGATTACTAAAATGCCATTAGGAAGAATTGACGAAGAAACTACAGCTAATATTGGAAGTTTTGAAGGGAAAGGTCCAACCAATGTTGTATGTGATCAGGTGCTTTTAATTGCAGAAGCACGCTCATTATCAAAAACTAAATTAGACAAACAGATAGACAAAATGTGCAGTGCACTCCGAGAAACTACTTCTCAAATGGGTGGTGACGTTGACATAGAGTTAAAGTATATGTATCCTAGTTATCATTTTGATAAATCTGATCAAGTTGTTCAAGTAGTGAGTAATGCGATTCGTGCCTTAGGAAAAGAACCTCTCCTAAAGGTAAGTGGGGGGGGTGGCAGTGATGCCAATCATTTATCCGGAAAAGGAATTCCTACCGTTAATTTGGCAATGGGGGGGTATGAAAATATTCATACTAAAAATGAACGGATAAGTATTTCTCATCTATTAGAGGTTCCAGTTTTACTGTATGAAATAATAAAAGAATCAACTAAATGAGAGTGATGATATGAAGCAATGGTATCCGAAAAGTGGACGAGTGATCTTGCATGTAGATATGAACAGTTTTTATGCATCTGTTGAAATAGCTGACGACCCTGCTCTTAAAGGAAAACCAGTAGCAATTGCCGGTAATCCTGATGAAAGAAAAGGTATTATTGTGACAAGTAGTTATGAAGCAAGAAACAAAGGTGTAAAAACAACGATGTCGCTTTGGCAAGCTCGCAAGCTATGTCCAAATTTAATTGTTTTAAGACCTAATTTTGAGCGCTATCGAGAAGTATCTCATCACATATTTCGCTTGTTAGAAGAATACACACCTATCGTAGAACCAGTATCAATAGATGAAGCGTTTATGGATATTACGGATAGTTATGAGTATGGCACACCCATTGAGATTGCAATAGATATTCAAAATCAACTAATGGAGCAACTATCTCTTCCTTGCAGTGTGGGTGTTGCACCAAATAAATTTTTGGCGAAAATGGCATCAGATATGAAAAAACCAAATGGTATAACAATTTTAAGAAAAAGGGATGTTGCTACTAAGTTGTGGCCTCTTCCCATTGAAGAAATGTATGGAATCGGTAAAAAAACGAAGGATAAATTAAAAATATATCAAATAGAGACGATAGAGGACTTAGTTAAAACCGATACGATGTTATTAAAAGGCATATTGGGAGTAAATGGAGAAAAATTAAAAGCCAGAGCATTAGGAGAAGATCCTAGAATAGTAGATCCAGAAAATGCAGCTAGTTTTAAAAGCATCGGCAGTTCCCAAACTTTTCCGAGTGATATTACTCAATTTGACATTTTAATAGATCAATTAAGGAAGCTGTCAGAAACTGTAGAAAAACGGCTGGCAAGAAAATCAGCAGTGGGGATACTGTTCAAATTATAATTCGATACAGTGATAGGAAAACGATCACGAGAAGAATGAAACTATCTCAATTTATTGAAAAAGCTTCAGATGTTTTATATTATAGTGAACTACTTCTGGAGGAACATTGGAATGGCGAACCGATCCGACTATTGGGAATAACAATTCAAAATGCTCTGCCCAAAAACGACTTAACCTATCAACTCGATTTATTTCGATATTTAGAGGAGCAATAAAACAAAAACTAGAACATAATTGAATAAAAGGACAATAGTGGTGGTTATGAAAGAACTAATATGCGTTATTTCCGCTCTGGCATGCCCTCAGGAAGGGAAAGCGGGCAAGCCGGATCGGTTGTTAAGCGATACTTTCGTTTCATAATTACTCTTAGTGAACTTTAACTTTCTGATGTGTCGTTAGTTACTCTTTTGCTAATATAAGGTCTTCGTAATCAGTTCAAACTAGCTCTTATAAGGGATAGGTATAGAAATCTTCTGCTATCGTTGCATTTTCAAATTGTTGTTTTGCTTCTGTTTCCAATTGGACTGTGTCATCCTTTTGAAAACGAGAAGATATATGAGTGAGAATTATTTTTTTAACTTGAGCTCTCGCAGCAATTGTTGCAGCTTGATCAGTTGTGGAGTGAAAATAATCATAAGCTAATTGCTCCTGTCCTTTAGCGAACGTTGCTTCATGCACTAATAGATCTACATTAGCTACAAACGGAATGACATCCGTCTTTGCCCTTGTATCACCAAGAATCGCAACACTCTTTCCTTGTTTAGGATCGCCGATATAGTTTGATGATGGAACCACGGTACCATCAGTTAATTTTACAGTATCCTGACTTTTAAATAATTGATATATTGGACCAGGATAAATCCCGTCGGCTTTTAACTTATCAACCAGAAGAGATCCCTTCGACTCTTTTTCATCAATGCGAAAACCAAAGGACTCAATCACATGTTCCAGCCTCTTAGCTTTAACGATAAATTGGTCATCTTCATATATAATTCCTTCTTTAATTTCTATGATGTCAATTGGATAAGAAGGTTTTGATTTATTAACAGATAACGACGTATTAATAAATGACTTTATCCCTGCAGGACCAAAGATTGTAACTGGATCGACGCCACCCTGAAAGGAACGACTGCTTAAAAATCCCGGAAGTCCATAAATATGATCACCATGAAGATGGGTTATAAAAATTTTATTAATTTTTCTGGGTTTAATTGAGGTATATAAAATTTGATGTTGTGTTGATTCCCCGCAGTCAAACATCCACATATTATTGGTTTCCTGTAAAAGATCTAAAATAATTGATGTTACATTTCTGTTTTTACTCGGTAAACCAGCCCCCCCAGTTCCTAAAAATGTTACTTTCATATTTAAATTCCTTTCTTTTATTTTGTTTGTTGCTTTAACTTTACTGCAAGGTTTGGCACATCGGTTATTAATGCGTGACATCCTAATCGTAATACTTTAGCGATCAATATCGGATGATTAACAGTGTAAACTGCTACGTATAAATTGTTTTTCGTTGCATTTTCAACTAATCGATAGGACAAGAGGCGATATCGAATATGGATTCCTTTGGCGTTAATTTCTTTGCTGAAAGGAATCAGATTTTTCATCTGCTTACTAGTTAATAATGCATAGTCAATAGTAGTTTTCATTTTATCCAGTTTAGCAATACTAGTATGATTAAAGCTAGAAATAACTGTGTGTTCCACCATCTTATGTTGTTGCAATTTCTCGCAAACAATTTCTTCGATATCTGGATAGGATATCAAATTATTTTTCAATTCTATATTTAATTTTAAATCTTTATCCTTATTCCAAGCAAGTAATTCGTCTAATGCAGGAATTTTTGAATCGGAATAGACCGGTGATTTCCAACTACCTGCATCTAAGCTTTGTAATTCCTGATATGTCAAATCTTTTATGTAACCAGTTCCGTTTGTTGTTCTATCTGCTGTTTCATCATGAATTAAGACGGGTATGCCGTCTTTAGTGAGTTGTACATCTGTTTCAATACCATTTGCCCCCTGATCATAAGCAAGATCAAAGGCAGCCATCGTATTCTCCGGAGCTTGTTTACTAGCTCCACGGTGCGCATATATAATGATAGACATTTTCTCCCCCCCCTCGTAAGGAATGTACTTCTCACTGATTGTCATAAAAAAATACAAAAAAGTCAACGACTGAGGTATTATTTTTTTGAAAAATTACAATCTTTTAACATGAAGCATGTTCATTATCAGTAAAATTAGTAATATGTTATCCTTAATTTGTGGAGTTGATGTGATGAGTAAGTTAAAAGGAAAATTTGTATTGATAACAGGAGCTTCAAGTGGAATTGGGAAATCATTATCTTTTCAAGTCGCAGCACATCAAGCAATCCCAATTTTAATTGCTAGATCAGAAGAAAAACTCGTTTCTATTTCTAAGAAAATCGAACAAGAATATCAAATAAAAGCACTATATTATGCTGTTGATATTACGGATCAGGAAAGATGGGGGAGCTATATTGCAGGAAATACAATTAGCTGTTCATCCAATAGATGTTCTGATCAATAATGCGGGTATTGGTTATTTTGAGTCTTTTGAAAAGATGGAATGGGATTATGTTAATTCAATGCTGCGCCTTAATCTTGAATCCCTTTATTTCACCACATACAAGCTTTTACCAAACATGAAATTGCATTCACCAGCACATATTGTGAATATTGGATCACAAGCAGGTAAAATAGCTACACCAAAATCTGCTGTGTACAGTGCGACTAAAGCTGGTGTAATAAATTTTTCTAATGCTTTAAGAATGGAATTAGAGCCCGAAGTATTTGTGACATCTGTAAATATTGGTCCGGTAAGAACGGCTTTTTTTGATCAAGCAGATCCCAGCGGCAGTTATCAAAAAAGTATCTCAAAATATATGCTAGATCCAGACGATGTTGCAAAAAGTATCGTGAAATACTTGTTTACAAAAAAACGGGAGATTAATTTACCTTATTGGATGCACATAGGTAGTAGATTTTATCAGAATTTCCCAAGAATTATGGAGCAATTGTTAAAGCCTGCATTTAAGAGAAAATAAGGAGAGATAAAATGGAATTAATGATAACAAATCAAGCTCTCGATAAGTTAACTGAACTGGATAGTAGCCGTTTGATGATTTTAGCGCTCACATACGATACAGAGGGTTGCGGCTGTGGCGTTAATGGTATGCCAACCTTTGCTCTTATTACAAAAAAGCAAAGAAATCATATCGACGTGATGTGCAAGGACCGGGAAGTTGTTGTAGATAAAATGGAATCGGTTTTTTTCGCAGAAAAATAACTCTGGATTATAATGGAGCAACTTTTCGTCTAACAAGTCCAAATGAAATGTTGAATCCCTTTATTCACACTAACTCTGTACTGATTAAAGCATAAGAAAGATAATGTAAAATAACTTCGATTTACTAAGTAGTTATTTTGAAATGTATATTAGCTGTAACAACAACTCCGGCTTGCCCACTTCGCTTTCCGGGGGGGCGATGCTCTTTAGCTAACTTTGAAAAGAAGATCACTTTACAAAGTGGATCTTCAGATCACGCTGATCCCCCAGGAGTCGAAGTGGACGCCTGCGCTGTATAATATCTACAATGAACGCAAGCAGTAGAATTTCGACCTTTCAATCTCGATTTATAGTCATCTTCCTTTTGTGTCGTAAGTTATTTTGATTAACGATGTTGTTGATATGTGTTAGCACGTGTTATCTCTTTTACTTGATCGAATTGCTTTTGATCAAAATTTTGTTCCAGTGCATTCACATTTTCTTTTATTTGATCCATGGAACTTGCACCAGAAACAATGGATGAAACAGCGTCATTCTGTGCAACATACTGTAAAGCAAGGCCTGTTAATGTCTGCCCTTTATTGAGTATTTCATTTAATTTATTTACTACTTCAATTAAATGGTCAGGCTGATAGTCTAAATAACCTTTCTGACCTTTTTGCTTAGCTATTTCAACACCTTTTTTACTTAATATGCCTTTAGCCAGTGAGCCTCTTGTAACGACACTAATGTGATTTTGATGCAATAGATCTAACATTTCCTCTTCGGGGCGGCGATCTAAAATGCTATATTGCATCATTACACTGACTATTTTAGATTTCATTACATATTCCCGGATCACATTAGGTCTAATGGAAGAAATACCATAGTATCGGATGGTTCCTTCACTTACTAGTTCATCAAATGCTTCAATTGTTTGCTCAATCGGATCTTCAATTGTCCCTCCGTGTAATTGATATAAATCAATATAATCGACTTGCAATCTTCTTAAGCTTTCTTTTACTTGTTCTTTAATATAAGCTTTACGAGGATCCCAAAACCAGCTTCCGTCATATTTTAGATGGTTGCCAACTTTAGTGGCTAAGATAAATTGATCGCGTTTATTTTTGATGGTCTGACCGATAATTTCTTCATTTTGTCCACTGTCGTATAAATCAGCCGTATCCAAATAATTTATGCCAAGATCTAATGCTTCATCAATTATGTTTGATGCTTTAGTTAAATCGGTTCCTAGTGACATACAGCCTAGCGAGATTGGTGAAACACGTAAATCTGATGATCCTAATTGAATTTTATCCATATTATTCAACCTTTCCATAAGTTTTTTTATAAATTCATTGTACAAATATAAAGAAAGAAATACAATAAAAGGGATTGTTCTAATATAGAAGGGATGAAAAAAATGAATCAATTTGAAGAAAAAACAATAAAATCAGAAACTGTTTTTAACGGAAGAATAATAGATGTACAAGTAGATGATGTGATGTTACCAAATGGAAAAACCTCGAAGCGTGAAATTGTAAAACATCCTGGTGCAGTAGCAATTATTCCAGTCTCTAAGAATAATAAAATAATCTTTGTTAAACAATATCGTAAGCCATTAGAAAAAGTATTAGTAGAAATACCAGCAGGAAAACTAGAAGAGGGAGAATCACCGGAAATAACAGCATTAAGGGAATTAGAAGAGGAAACAGGATTTACTACTAAAAATATGAATTATGTCTCTTCCTTTTATACGTCTCCAGGCTTTGCAGATGAGATCATTTATCTATATGAAACCAATTCCTTAGAAAAATTAACAGAGCTAAAAGAACTGGATGAGGATGAATTTGTCGAATTAATCGAATTATCGATAGATGAGGCAGAAAAATTAATTGCTACTCAAGAAATTCATGATATAAAAACGATATATGCAATTCTATATCTGAAATCCAAAGGTATGAAATAGAATGTTACATGACTTTTTTGTTGATTTACATATTCATGTTGGCCGCAATTATAAAGGAAAACCAGTAAAGATTACGGCCTCTAAAAATCTTACCATTACAAATATTATGGAAGAAGCAAGTCAAAGGAAAGGGATAGATATAGTGGGTGTGATAGATTGTCATGCACCGACTGTTCTAACAGAAATAGAAGAATCTATAGCAATGGATAATGCGTTTGAATTGGAAGAGGGAGGAATTCGTTATTCGAATACTACCTTAATTTTAGGCTCCGAGATTGAAGTGTACGATGAGAACTGTAACGGTCCCATTCACGTGCTTTGTTATTTCCCTTACTTAGATAATATGCAGCAATTTTCTAACTGGCTTTCTCAGCATATGAAAAATATTGAGCTTAGTTCGCAACGATATTATGGCAGTGCGATCGATCTGCAGAAGAAGACAAAAGAACTTCAGGGTATCTTTATTCCTGCACATGTATTCACCCCTTTTAAGAGTTTATTTGGAAAAGGGGGGGTGTCTAGCACTTTAGAGGAGATATTTGATCCCAATTTAATTGATGCAATAGAACTTGGTTTAAGCTCTGACAGTTTCATGGCAGATCAAATAGCAGAATTACACAGATTCTCTTTTGTAACTAATTCTGACGCGCATTCATTAGGTAAAATAGCGAGAGAGTATCAGCAGATGTATCTGGAAAATCCAACCTTCCTTGAATTAAAAGCGGCTTTATTGACACAAAATAATCGAAGGATCAAACAAAATTTTGGTATGAATCCTCGCTTAGGTAAATATTATGCAACGGTTTGTTCTCAATGTTTATCACGAACATCTGAAGAAGGAAAATGTTCAGAATGTGGATCAACTAAGTATATTAAAGGGGGGGTAGCAGATCGAATTCAAGAGTTATCTTCACAGCAGAGCGATCCTCCTGTTAGACCTGACTATATTTATCAGGTTCCGCTTGAATACTTACCAGGTTTGGGACCAAAAACACTGGATCGTTTATTACAACATTTTGGTACCGAAATGAATGTCATCCACTATGTTCCTGAGCAAGCTTTAATAGAGATAGTGGGAGAAAAACTTACCCAATTAATTATTAATCTGCGACAAGGGAGGATCAATTTAACAGAAGGTGGTGGCGGAAAATACGGAAAGATAAGAAATGAATGAGAGTAATTTGTTTGTCTAAATAGCATACTTTGATCAGTTCTATTTCTATCTAGTATTTCATAGATTGAAGAAAGAACTTAATTGAAGGATGTGGAAAGTTTGAAACTAGCAAAAAATAGAAAACCTTTGACAACACATTTCACTAAATATCATACCATCTATATATTTACGGTAATTCTTTTTATTACCGGTATTATCTTTGGTGCTATTATTGTAAATAGTATGACGTTTGTCCAAAAACAAGATTTATTTTTTTATTTAGAGCGTTTCTTTCTGAGCTTTTTACAAGAGGATCCTATTGCAAAACAAAGTTTATTTAAAAATTCGTTTCTTTACCATATGCAATTTCTGTCCTTACTATTTTTTTTAGGCTTAGCAGTTATTGGATTGCCAATTATCTGGATCCTGTTATTTATAAAAGGTGTAGCGATAGGATTTACAGTTGGCTTTTTTGTGAATCAGTTAGGTTTATTAGAAGGTCTATTATTTTCGTTTTCAGCTATTGCGCCACAAAATTTGATTATCATACCGATTTATATAATTGCAAGTAGCTTTGCCATGATCTTCTCATTAACACTATTGCAAAGCATGTTTTCTAAAAGATATAAGCAACCTATTTTACAATTATTTTCTCGTTATATTGGTCTGTTTATCTCCCTGGTAATAGTAATTAGCCTAGCAGCATTATTAGAATCCTTCATTTCATTTGAAGCGATGAAGATGATTTCAGATCGAATTATTAAATAATAATAGTTATTAAATAATAATAAAAAATAGCCTATTTTATAATTATTTTAATTGACACCTTACATATGTCTCTTTATAATTAGCTTTGTAAGGAGGTCTTCGAGATGGAACACCGTTTAGACCGTATAAAAAAGGAATTGCATGCACAAAGTTATAAATTAACTCCACAACGTGAAGCTACAGTACGTGTTTTATTAGAAAGAGAAGAAGATCATCTCAGTGCAGAAGATGTGTATTTATTAGTTAAAGATAAATCACCTGAGATTGGTTTAGCTACCGTATACAGAACCTTGGAATTGCTTACTGAATTAAAAATTGTAGATAAAATAAATTTTGGTGATGGAGTATCTCGTTTTGATCTTCGTAAAGAGGGTGCTAAACACTTTCATCATCATTTAGTGTGCACGGAATGCGGATCGGTAGAAGAGATCATGGATGACCTGTTAGATGATGTAGAAGAAATTGTACAATCAGATTGGGGGGGATTTTTGGTGAAGGATCATCGATTAACATTTCACGGGATTTGTCAAAAGTGTCAGGATCGAATATGTAAAAATTGCGAGGCCAAAAAATTAGCAACAAAACAGGTATAATTTTCAATAATCTCGGTATAAATTCTAATAGAGTATATAAATTCTATTAGGAGAATGTACTATGTCGTCTTTTATCAAGATATCGATGGAAATGATTAAGTTTTTTATTATTTTTGTGCTATGTACGCTCTTATTTTTTTATGTTATAAAGGCAGTACACAGTGAATATGAAAAATTAGATCGTTATGAATATCCTCAAGGGAATGCTGTTAAAGTATTTCAGCAGGAAGACCAGAATGTTTGGGAGCGTTTAAGTATTTTTTTTCGATTGGGTGAATAAAATATGAGTGAGATGCAATATCCCATAGAAGAGTTTTTTCACTTTGTGCGGATTGAGAGAGGTTTATCTAACAATACTATTCAAGCGTATAAACGTGATCTATCACACTATTATGAATATATAAAAGAGAAACAGAAGATAACCAGCTGGCAAGAAGTTGGGCGACATGATGTACTGAAATTTATTTATATGTTAAATGACCAGGGTAAATCTGCTGCCACATGTGCAAGAATGCTATCTACTTTACGATTATTTCATCAGTTCTTAATAAGGGAGTATCAATTGAAGGTAGATCCAAGCTTACATATTGAAACTCCTAAAGCAAACCGTAAGTTACCGAAAGTATTATCACCTAAAGACATTGATAAATTACTTGATATACCTGATACAGATAGATATTCCATACGCAATAAAGCATGTTAGAAACCTTGTATGCAACAGGATTACGTGTGTCTGAATTAATCAATTTAAAAATGGAGGATTTGCATTTAACGATGGGATTTGTTCGTTGTTTCGGCAAAGGATCAAAGGAACGAATTGTTCCATTGGGAGATATTGCAAATGATGCTTTAGAAATCTATTTAAATAAAGCTAGATCACAATTCGTCAAACAAAAGGCTACTGATACAGTTTTTGTTAATCATCATGGTAATCCCTTATCACGACAAGGCTTTTGGAAGATTATTAAAGATATCGCAGCAACGGCAGGGATAGAGAAGAATTTATCACCTCACACATTGCGGCATTCATTTGCAACGCATTTGTTGGAAAATGGAGCTGATTTAAGGGCTGTCCAAGAAATGCTTGGACATGCTGATATTTCTACTACGCAAATATATACACATGTTTCCAAATCACGATTAAAGGACATCTATAAGACACATCATCCAAGAGCCTGAAAACGTCACGAATTAATTCGTGACGTTTTTCTGGTATTATAAAATAAAGAAATGTAGGCATATTATATAGATGGACAGGGTATAGAAAATTAGTAGCAAAATTTATAAGAAGTACTATTTAATAATATTAAATGTGAAATTCAGTAAGAAATATTGGAGGTCATTATCATGAGAATGGTAGATATTATTGCAAAAAAAAGAAATGGTGAATCTTTGGATGAAAAAGAAATAGCTTTTTTATAGAAAATTATATGGCAGGAGT
Source organism: Gracilibacillus boraciitolerans JCM 21714 (assembly GCF_000521485.1). Classification (GTDB taxonomy): domain Bacteria; phylum Bacillota; class Bacilli; order Bacillales; family Amphibacillaceae; genus Gracilibacillus; species Gracilibacillus boraciitolerans. Next base: position 191,296 of record NZ_BAVS01000001.1, read on the forward strand.
AATTCCAGATTATCAGGTATCCGCTTTAATGATGGCTATTTATTATCAAGGTATGTCACAAGAGGAGACTGCATATTTAACGAAACACATGGTCGCGTCAGGGATATAATAGACTTATCTCCAATTAAAGGTCATAAAGTGGACAAACATTCAACAGGTGGCGTAGGAGATAAAACCACGTTTATTGTAGGACCATTAGTAGCAGCGGCTGGACTTCCTGTTGCCAAGATGTCTGGACGAGGTTTAGGTCATACTGGGGGGGGAACCATTGATAAATTAGAATCTATTCCTGGATTTAGAGTTGAATTATCTAATCAACAATTTATTGATAATGTGAATACTTATAAATTAGCAGTTGTCGGACAAACAGGCAATCTTGCACCGGCTGATAAAAAATTATACGCTTTAAGAGATGTTACAGCGACGGTTGACTCTTTACCGCTTATTGCCAGTTCTATTATGAGCAAAAAGATTGCCTCCGGAGCTGATAGTATAATTTTAGATGTAAAAACAGGTTCTGGTGCTTTTATGAAAACGTTGGAAAACTCAAAAAAACTGGCTGAAGAAATGGTTACAATTGGTAAGCAATTAAATCGTAACACTATTGCTGTGATTAGTGATATGAATCAACCTCTCGGTTTTGAAATCGGAAATGCAAGTGAAGTGAAGGAAGCAGTAGAAATCTTACAAGGAAAGAGAATTGATGATTTAAGAGAATTGGCAATCGAACTGGCAGCACATATGACAATTGTTGCTGGGGGGGTCTATTCTGATTATGTAGAGGCGACTAGTTCATTAAATGAATTAATCGATAATGGGGGGGAGGCATTAAAATGCTTTAAGAATTTTGTCAAGGCGCAGAATGGAGACGTGTCTGTAATAGAAGATTTAACAAAACTTCCAACCTCTCAATATAAAATCCCAGTAAAAGCAGAACAACAAGGTTACATTCATGAAATGGAAGCTGATCAAATTGGAATTGCTGCTATGCATCTAGGTGCTGGCCGCGCAACGAAAGAAGATAAAATAAATCATGGTGTTGGCATTACTCTCAAAAAGAAAATTGGAGATTTTGTAAATGCAGGAGATACGATTGCTATTTTAAATAGTGACCAACAACAGGTCGATGAGATTGCATCTATCGTAAAAGATGCTTATACGATCAAAGAAGAAAAAGCAAACAAACGGAAGATGATATACGAAGTAATTAAATAACACAGGAAAAGAGCTCAGATGATATTCTGAGCTTTTTTGTTGTCTGGTTTCCGTTAACTATTTTTAAGATCTAAGAACATAAATAAATAAGATTCTTGTAAAACCAGTTATACTTTTTAGTATTTTTGGAAAAAATAGAATTAGTATTAAGCGGAGGTGACAAATGTTGAAAAAAATAATTTTTACAATGACTTTAGTAATATTGAGTATTTTGCTTTTTACAAGCGGAAATGTACTTGCACATCATAGTGACGCACATGTATCAATAGAAGTTAATGAGAATCAATCTCTTGATCTGGCTAATCATTCGAAATCAGCAATATTAATAGAACGCGATACTGGAAATATCCTATTTGATAAAAATGCAGAAGAAAAACTACCACCTGCAAGCATGACAAAAATTATGACGCTGTTATTGATTATGGAAGCTCTCGAAAAAGGTCAATTATCACTTGATGAAACAATAAGAGTTAGTGAAAAGGCTGCATCAATGGGTGGTTCGCAAATCTTTTTAGAAGCTGGAGAGGAAATGTTGGCTGAGGATATTTTAAAAGGAATTGCTGTTGCATCTGGAAACGATGCAAGCGTGGCGATGGCAGAACGAATTGCCGGAAGTGAACAAGCATTTGTAGAGATGATGAATAATAAAGTAGATCAATTAGGTTTAAAATCTACTAAATTTCAAAATGCTACAGGTTTACCTGCTGAGGATCACTATAGTACCGCACACGATATGGCGATCATGGCACAAGCGCTTTTAAAATATGAAGATATTACGAAGTACACTAGTATATATGAGGATTATTTGCGAAAGGGTAAAGATAATGAGTTCTGGTTAGTTAATACAAATAAACTGGTACGTTTCTACGAAGGGGGGGTAGATGGACTAAAAACAGGATATACCCGTGAAGCTAAATATTGTTTAACAGCTACTGCAGAAAAAAATGGTATGCGTACAATCGCAGTAGTATTGGGGGGGGCCAATAGCACGAAAGAGCGCAATAGTGACGTTAGTCAACTTCTAGATTACGCCTTTTCCAAATACGAAACGAAGCAGCTTTATGAAAAGAATCAAACGGTGACTTCTTTTGAATGGTTGAAAGCAGACAAGCAGAAAGTAGATGTGGTTACAAGTGATTCTGTTTCTGTATTATTTGAGAAAGGAACTGATTTAAGCAAGATAGATACTAAAATTACCATCAATCAAAATATTGATCTTCCATTGGAAAAAGGTACGATGGTGGGGAAACTTCAGGTTTTGGATGATGATAAGCTGATTAGCGAGACAGATTTAGTGGTACATGACGATATCAACCATGCTAATGTTTTTCAGTTATTCAAACGGACATTTCAGTCATTCTTCTAAAAGAGATTGATTCGACAATATTATGATAAGAGGTAAATTTTTGACGATTCCGTTCTACTTTTGTCATCTGGCAGGATTTTAATAAATAGATAGAGAAACTATAAATATAGAACAGTAATGGGAGGGTTTCAGATGCAATTGTTTACACAATTTAATACGGTAGAAAATGTATTAATTGTCAGGTTAAATGGAGAATTAGATCATCACTCTGCCGCTCGATTAAAAATAGACTGGCAAAGTCAATTGAACAAAAAAGGAATCAAACATGTGGTTTTAAATTTAAGTGAATTACATTTTATGGATAGTTCTGGTTTAGGTGTGGTGTTAGGACGCTACAAGGAAGTAAAGCAATTAGGTGGAGAAATGATTGTTTGTTCGATTAACCCAGCGGTAAAGCGACTATTTGATATGTCTGGATTATTCAAAATTGTCCGGTTGGAGTCAGATGAAAGTTTCGCATTGACCAGCTTGGGGGGGGTAGCGTCATGAATAATTCGATGGAATTGAAATTTAAAAGCATTAGCGCAAACGAAGCCTTTGCACGTGTTTCTGTAGCAGCTTTTCTATCGCAAATTGATCCAAATATGGATGAGTTAACAGAGATTAAAACGGTTGTATCAGAAGCTGTCACAAATTCAATTATTCATGGATATGAAGAAGATCCTACTCAATTTATTTACATTTCTTGTACATTAACTGATAATAGTTTATCCATTGTGATTGAAGATGAAGGTATAGGAATAGATAACATCGATTTAGCAAAGGAACCGTTATACACTTCGAAGCCGGAATTAGAACGTTCAGGAATGGGATTTACTATTATGGAAAACTTTATGGATAAAGTTGAAATTATATCGCATCCAGGTGAAGGAACAATAGTGAAGATGACAAAAGATTTCGAGACTTCGAAAAGTATGTGTAATTAGGTGACCTCCATGAAAACAAAAATGTCGAATGCAGCACCGTTGGAAGATAAAGAAGTCAAAAAATATCTTGAATTAAGTCAACAAGGAGATCAGGTAGCAAGATCATTATTAGTGGAAAAAAACATTCGATTAGTATGGTCAGTTGTTCAAAGGTTTATGAATAGAGGTTACGATCAAGACGACTTATTTCAAATAGGGTGCATTGGATTATTAAAATCAATCGATAAGTTTGATTTGAGTTATGATGTTAAATTTTCCACTTATGCCGTCCCAATGATTATTGGAGAAATTCAGAGATTTATTCGTGACGATGGAACGGTAAAGGTAAGCAGGTCTTTAAAAGAAATAGGAAATAAAGTCAGACGAGTGACAGATGATTTAACGAAAGAGTTAGCCAGAGCACCAACTATCAATGAAATTGCTGATAAGTTAGATATAGCTCCAGAAGATATTGTCCATGCACAAGAGGCAACGAAAAAGCCTCAATCGATACATGAAACAGTTTATGAGAATGATGGTGATCCAATTACGTTATTGGATCAAATTGCAGATGTAAATGATAATTGGTTCGATAAACTGACAATGGAACAGATTATTAATGATTTAGATCAACGCGAACGTTTGATTGTTTATTTGAGATATTATAAAGATAAAACACAGACAGAAGTAGCACATCGACTAGGAATTTCACAAGTTCAAGTTTCACGGATTGAGAAGAAAATATTGGAGAAAATTAAAGAGGAAATATTAAATTAAGACTATCGATATGATTAGTCTTAATTTTTTTGTGATGTAATAAAGAATTGTTTGCCATGCATGATTAACTAAAAAACATCTCATACTAGTAATACATATTTAACTCAACCACTTTTAAGATAGCGCTTTTCCTAAAAAGGATGATTAATAATGGAAGAGGAAAAGGTTTACATTCGTCTAAAAAAGAAAATAGCAGTTGCTTCTACTCAATTAATAAGGCTCCGTGATATTTCCTATATAACAGGAAATATTAGCTATTTACCACAAGTGGAAAACTTGAAAATTTATCAAATTACAGAAGAGGATAAAAATGTATCCATTATCGACGGTTTTCACTTATTAAAAACCTTAGTTCATCAATATCCATTTCTTACGGTGGAATTACTGGGTGCTACCCAAGTTATTATTGAAATTAAGAAAAATAACAAAAAGGCAAATATTTTTATCATTTTATTAGTATGGTTATTGCTATGTATTGGGTCTGCAATGGCTATTATTAATTTTCATTATGATGTTAGTATGAAAGAAGTGCATCAAGGACTATATTATTTATTAACAGGAGAAAAGATAGAAAAACCGCTTTGGATTCAAATTCCTTACTCGATTGGATTAGGTTTAGGTATGATATTATTTTTTAATCACATTTTCAAGAAAAGATTCAATGAAGAACCGAGCCCACTAGAAGTTGAAATGTTTAATTATCAACAAGATTTGGATAATTATTTAATTTACCACGAAAATTCTTTGAATAAACAGCATGATACTTAATACAACTTATGTTGTAGTCCAAATTATTATTGGTTTTGGCTCAGGTTTAATAGTTGGCTCAGGATTTGTCGCTTTTTTAACAGTTTTAGGGATTATACCCCCCCGCCTTGTACAGTTAAGTAAGTCCTTTAAATCGCTGGACTTATATCAAGCAAGCGTCATTATAGGTGCCTTACTTGGAACGTATCTTACTTTTACTGATTACACGTTTGATTTACCTTATTATTTGTTAGCTTTTTGGGGGGATTTTACATGGAGTTTTTATTGGTATGTTGGCAGCTGCTTTAACTGAAGTTCTCAACGTATTTCCTTTGTTAATGAGAAGGTTGGGAATTGACAAAGAGCTTTTATGGCTGTTAATGGCAATTGTTATTGGGAAAATAGTTGGGTCACTGTTTCATTGGATCATTTTTGTAGATATCATCTAGTGGAAGGAGTTTATTATGGTTAAAAATAAAAATACTACACAAATCGATTCATCGATCGAAAAGAATCAAGAGTTTCTTAAATCAAAGCTTGGAATAGGAGTTTCCTTCGATGTAGGTTTTCGCGAATTAGTTGTACTTAAGAAAACAATTCAACTGTATTACGTAACAGGATTGGTGGATACGTCCTATATCATAGAAATAATGAAAAAATTAATTTCCATTAATGATGTTGAGAATGTTCAAAGTAATTTACTTGAAGAATTAAATAATAGGATCATGCATCAACAAATTTCTAAGGCGAAAACCATGGATGAAGCGATTGATCAAATGTTGTCTGGACTTCTTATCATTTTTATGGATGGGGAATCGGAATGTTTTATCATTGATGTACGCCATTATCCAGGCAGAGCTCCACAAGAGCCGGACACAGAGAAGGTAGTTCGAGGATCTAGAGATGGATATACAGAGAATATTATTGAAAATACAGCTTTAACAAGAAGAAGAATTAGAGATGATCGTTTAAGACACGAAATCATACAAGTTGGCGAACGTTCGAAAACCGATATATGTATTTCATACCTTCAGGATGTGGCGGATCAGGGACTTTTAGAAGTAATTAAAGCTGAATTAAACCACATAGATGTTGATGGACTATCCATGGCAGATAAAACGGTTGAAGAATATTTAGTAAAGCAGGGATTAAATCCATATCCAATGGTACGATATACCGAACGGCCGGATGTAGCATCGACACATCTTTTAGAGGGCCATATTCTAATTATGGTGGATACGTCACCAAGTATGATCATAATGCCCACTACCTATTTTCATCATGTACAACATGCCGAAGAATATCGCGAGTCACCAGCAGTGGGTACATTCATTCGCTGGGTTCGTTTCTGTGGAATTGCAGCATCTTTATTTTTATTGCCATTATGGTTATTACTTGTTTTAGACCCTTCATTATTACCTGAAAATCTTCAATTTATTGGTCCTAATGAAACAGGAAACATTCCTATCGTAATACAAATAATATTAGCTGATATAGGAATCGAATTTCTAAGAATGGCTGCTATTCATACACCAACGCCGCTATCAACTGCAATGGGTTTAATTGCAGCTGTCTTAATTGGTGAAATAGCTATAGAAGTAGGATTATTTAGTGCAGAAGTTATTTTATATGTTGCTATAAGTGCAATTGGTACGTTCGCAACACCTAGTTATGAATTAAGCGTAGCAAATAAAATGGCAAGAATCTTATTAGTCCTTGTGACCTTTGCTTTCCAAGTGAAAGGTCTGGTTATTGGATTCACATTATTTTTATTGCTTTTGATATCAACCAGATCACTTCAGACACCATATTTATGGCCATTTATTCCTTTTAATGATAAAGCATTATGGCAAATCTTATTCCGCGTTTCCATGCCAATGTCTAAGACAAGGCCAAGTATTGTACGACCGAAAAATAATAAGAACCAGGCTTAACTTTGAATATAAACACTTGAACTACTAGAGTGGCTGTGATAAATTAACGTTATACTTTGTTATCAGATATGGAATGGGAATAATTTTATCCCTTGTCCCCCCCGCTTTCAATGTAAAGGTGAGGATAAGGGATTTCTAATTGTCCTAATTTCTTATTTTATTTGAAATATCAATGATAATAAATATGTTAATGGTAGAAGGCGAGGTAATGTAATGTTTCACCCATTTGATGTAAGCGATAATGGTCACTTAACTATTGGTGGCATTGATTCCGTTTATTTAGCAAACAAATATGGCACGCCCTTATTTGTTTACGATGTAAATAGAATAAGAAATAATGCGAGAGCGTTTGTAGATACTTTTAGAGAGTTAGGTGTAAGAGCTCAAGTGGCCTACGCAAGTAAGGCATTTTCTTCTATAGCAATGATTCAAATTGCAAAACAAGAAAACTTAAGTTTAGATGTTGTTTCTCAGGGAGAGTTATACACTGCGTTAAAAGCGGAATTTCCTGTGGAAAGAATACATATGCACGGAAATAATAAAAGCCGTGAGGAAATTTCAATGGCTGTTAAAAACCATATCGGTTGTATTGTAGTAGATAATTTTCATGAGATTGATCTTTTAGAACAGACATTAATCGATTATAATCAAAGAATGAATGTTCTAATTAGAGTTACGCCTGGCATTGAAGCACATACACACGATTATATTTTAACAGGTAATGAAGATTCAAAATTTGGATTCGATTTATCAAATGGACAAGCAGAAGAAGCTTTACAAAGGCTATTAAAAATAGACTCCATTCATGTCATGGGTTTACATTGTCATATTGGTTCCCAAATTTTTGAAACGAACGGTTTCACAATGGCTGTTGAACGCTTATTCCAAAAGCTAAAAGATTGGAAAGATCGTTATCAATTTGAATCAGAGGTTTTGAATTTGGGGGGTGGATTTGGTATTCGTTATACCAAAGAAGATGATCCCTTACCTCTATCTCATTATGTAAAGGCATTAGTGAATACTGTAGAAGAAAGTACGCAATCATGTTATATGTCTTTCCCTGAAATCTGGATTGAGCCAGGTCGTTCTATTGTAGGAGATGCGGGCTTAACCATATATAAGTTAGGCGCAGTTAAAGATATTCCAAATGTCAGAAAGTATGTATCAGTCGACGGAGGAATGACAGATAATATAAGACCTGCGCTATATCAGGCAAAATATGAGGCAGTAATTGCTAATAATGTTTATGGTGCGCATAAAGAAGAAGTGTCAATTGCAGGAAAGTGCTGTGAATCTGGTGATATGTTAATATTGGATATAGAATTACCTAAAGTAGAAGAAAATGATCTATTGGCTGTTTTTTCTACTGGTGCTTATGGTTATTCTATGTCTAATCACTATAATCGCTTTCCAAAGGCAGCAGTGGTGTTTATTGAAAATGGACAAGATCAATTAGTGATTAAACGAGAATCTTTTGAAGATATGGTCCAAAATGACCTGTCATATGAATTAGGAGGAAAAAATAATGAAGCAAGCAGTAATTGAATTTGAAAATGGTGAAAAGATAGAGATTGAATTATTTGATGAAGCAGCTCCGAATACGGTAGCTAATTTCGAAAAACTAGCTAATGACAAGTTCTATGATGGTGTTATTTTTCATCGTGTAATCCCTGGTTTTGTTGCCCAAGGAGGAGATCCAACTGGAACTGGAATGGGCGGACCTGGTTATACCATTAAATGTGAGACAGAGGGAAATCCACATAAACATGTAGCGGGTTCATTATCAATGGCACATGCTGGAAAAGATACTGGGGGGGGAAGTCAATTTTTCTTAGTACATGAGCCACAACCCCCCCATCTTGATGGAGTGCATACGGTGTTTGGTCAAGTTACCGAAGGATTGGATACAGTTCTACGTATACGTCAAGGAGATACGATGAAATCGGTACGCGTCACTGAACTGTAATAAACCGGAAGTGAAATTGCCTTAAATAAAAATTGACATCACTAAAGTAATATATTATTGTTAAATACAAGTATGTCTTAAGAAATTGAAGGACGATAGTAATGCGTAAAAAAAATATTTTATTATTTGTTGTTTTAATGGTTTTGGCTATTTTATGGGGGGGCTGTTATTATTGGTTCGAAATTGTATTATCTCGCTAGATTTAGGGAATAATATATAAATAGTAACGACTTTCGGATGAAAACATAACATATCTATATATATTGTTATGAATAATGAGGGGGGGTTCAATATGTTAATTCGCTTTAAAAAAAGATTTGAAAAGATAGCAATGGGATTACTTTCTTTAATGCCTGATGAAAAAGAAGTGAAAAAATTACAAGATACGATAAATGAGTACGAAACCAATGATAAATGGCAGCTTTTCCTTTGGAAACCGGAAGAAGATGTCCTCGGAGCTATTGGTGTATATTTAGATTCTGAATCTGAAACAGCAGTCGTGCAGCATATCACGGTAAATCCTTCTCATAGAAATATGGGAATCGGAAAAGAAATGGTTCATGCTTTAAAAGAACATTATGGTTTATCGTATGAAGTGATTCCAAATGAATTGACAGATAAGTTTTTACACAAATGTTTGGGAAAGACGAGTGAATAAAAAAAGAGCCTTTGCTAATCACAACTAGCAGAGGTTCTTTTACATAAAATAGATATAAATAAACCAGTAAAAACTCATCCAATCATCTTAACTATTAAACTAAATTTTGTGAATATAAGAACGATTATGCGTCATAACTTCGATTTAATAAGTAGTCATTTTGAAATTTAAATTAGTTCTAACAACCGCTTTGGCTTGCCAAAGTTAGCTGAGGAGAAAAACCCGTGGAAAGGGAAGCGGACAAGCCGAAGCGGTTCTTACTCTGTATTATCATTTCATAATTACCAATTCAGTAATTGAATATTATCTTGCTGTGATTCATTATATAAGTTATTATTGCTCATAAAAAATTGCTTATCGCCCGGAGACGATAAGCATGCATTGTTTAGAGACAAGCTGCACCAACAATGATTAATAAAATAAACAACACAACGATTAACGCGAAGCCGCCGCCATAAGAATATCCCATTTTAAAACCTCCTATTGATTTAAATATAATCGATTATTGATCTTTCAAGATTAATGTATGCTTCAGCCTGTAAAACGTATAGGCATCTATAATGACTATGCCTATTTTTATAATATTTTAGTTGGAGGAACTGGCATGTTAAATCATTATCAAGTTAAATTAGAAACATTCGAAGGACCGCTAGATCTGTTGTTACACTTGATAAACAAGTACGAAATTGATATTTATGATATCCCAGTTTCGGAGATTACTTTACAATATATGAATTATATACATACCATGCAACAACTTGAACTAAATATAGCAAGTGAGTATTTAGTGATGGCGGCAACTTTACTTGAAATAAAGAGTAAGCTGTTATTACCTAATCCAACGGTTGAAATGGAAGAGGAATATGAAGAGGATCCTCGTGAAGAATTAATGAGCAGACTTATAGAATATCGCAAATACAAAGAAGCTGCTGAGCATCTCCAACAAAGAGAGATCGAACAAAGTCAGATCCACACTCGGCCACCTGCTCCTTTTAGTACTAACGAGAAACCAATATTACCAGAAGGTGCTGCTAATATTTATGATATGATAGAAGCAATAAGTAAAGTGATGGAAAGAAGAAAGTGGAATAGACCGATGGAAACCTCTGTTCAAAGACAGGAAATTCCCATTGATCAGCGTATGGATGAAATTATGAAAAAAATAGATACTATCGATCAACCAATCTCGTTTTATGAATTATTTTCAAATAAAACACGTACATATATTGTGGCAACGTTTATTGCAATATTAGAATTAATGAAACAAAAAAAGATTAATTGTAAACAAGAAAGCAATTTAGATGAACTGTTTATTTATCGTTACCAAGCATAATATTATTGGAGGCTTATAATTTGGATATAAATGATATTAAGGCAATTATCGAAGGGTTAATATTTGCTGCTGGGGGGGATGAAGGTATTCATAAAAGAGATATACGAAAAGTCTTAGATTTGGATAAAGAGATGGCGAACCATCTTTTAGAAGAGTTGAAATTTGAATATGAGCATACCAAAAGAGGTATTATGTTAATGGAATCGCAGCAAGTACTTTTTTTAACGACAAAGCCAGAGCATAGCGAATATTTTTCAAAATTCAAGGAAGCCAAAGTTCACACTAAGCTTTCTCAGGCAGCATTAGAAACCTTAGCGATCATTGCATATCTACAACCAATTACCAGAGTAGAAATCGAGCAAATTCGAGGTGTTAAGAGTGAAAGACCATTGCAAACACTTATTTCTCGAGCATTAATTGAAGAAGTCGGTAGAAAAGAAGGCGTGGGAAGACCAATTCTATTTGGAACCACTATTGAATTTCTGACCTATTTCGGTTTAAGTTCAATTGAAGGATTGCCACCCTTACCAGAAGATATCCATGCAATTGATGTCGAGGAAGAAGCTGATTTGTTTTTTGATCGATTACAGGACCTTAATAATTAACCCTGCAGGCCTTTTGCTGCAGGGTTAATCTTTTGTGCATAAGCATTGCTTGTCTGCATAGAATGATACAAACGTTATTGTATTGCGAGAAGAGGTGTATTATGCGAAAAGTAATTTGCAGCATTTGTGTCGTGTTAAGTTTTTTAACTTTTGTCCCTACCATACAAGCAAGTGTATCTGTTTCAGCAGAAAGAGCGATTCTAATGGATCAGACAACAGGTAGAGTACTTTATGAAAAGAATGCAGAGAATCCAACCTTGATAGCAAGTATTACTAAAATTATGACAGCAATCATCGCAATTGAGTCTGGAAAATTAAATGAAAAGGTAAAAATAAGTGATAATGCCATTTTAACAGAAGGGTCCTCCATTTATTTGAAAAAAGAGGATGAAATGAACCTGAAAGATCTTGTTTATGGTTTAATGTTACGATCAGGGAATGATGCCGCTGTCGCAATTAGTGAGCATGTCGGAGGTAGTTTGGAAGGTTTTGCTTTTTTAATGAATGAAAAAGCAAGATGGATTGGGATGAACCATTCTCATTTTGATAATCCACATGGTCTTGATTCCGATACTCATTTTTCTAGTGCATATGACATGGCTCTTTTAACTAAATATGCAATGAATAATCCCTTATACAAAGAAATTTTTGCAACTACATCCTATAAGGCAAACGCAAGAGATTATCCGTGGTTAAATAAGAATAAATTACTGACCCATTTATATGAATATAGTACCGGTGGGAAAACTGGCTTTACCAGAGCAGCTGGAAGGACGCTTGTTTCAACCGCAGAAAAAAATGGACAAACTTTAATTGCTGTAACGATAAATGCGCCAAATGATTGGCAAGATCATATTCAATTATTAGAATGGGGGGGATTTGAGAAATTCCCACTTCGTAAATTACAAGAACCAACTACCTTCCCATTGATATCAGCAGTTAATCAGGAAAATATTATTATTGCTAATATTACAGATGAAGTATTTTATCCCTTAGCGGACGAAGAGATACAGAACGTACAGAAAAAAAACTATATGCTAGAGGAGCCCGGGACATATCAACAAATAGGAAAACGTGGCTATTATTTAGATGGTAAATTGATTACAGATACCACGATATATCAAATATCGGCAGATGAAAACCAGGACGAATCTTTTTGGAATAAGGTAGGACAGCAGCTTAAACGGATTTCAGGTATGAATAGTGATTAATATTATTTGGGCAATGATGGCGATTATTGGAATTGTTTTCGCTATGTTTAATGGCACGATGGAACAAGTAAATGAGGCTTTATTCAAAGGTGCAAATGAAGCAGTAACTCTTGTGCTAAGCTTGACAAGTGTCTTAGTTTTTTGGGTAGGTATAATGAGAGTTGCAGAAGAGGCTGGGATCTTAAGACAGTTTGCAAAAATGTCACGACCTTTAGTAAAACGATTGTTTCCAGAAATACCTCAAGATCATCCAGCAATGGGATATATTCTGGCTAATTTCTCAGCTAATTTATTCGGACTTGGTAATGCGGCTACGCCAATGGGAATCAAAGCAATGGAAGAAATGAAAAAATTAAGCCAATCTGATCGAGCCAGCAATTCTATGATTACTTTTCTTGTTATTAATACATCAAGTATTACGCTTATACCTACAACCGTTATCGCAATAAGAATGCAATATCAATCTGCAGCACCAACTGAAATAGTAGCAAGTACTATCTTAGCAACGATGATAGCCACAATTTCAGGTATCATTATTGACCGCATCTTTAGAAAAATCAGAGATCGTTAATCGATGATCTTTGAGGGAAGGAGTCTCTTGAAATGATAGAATGGATGACGACAATCAGTATTTGGCTGGTACCAATAACAGTGATGATGGTCTTGTTAACCGCCATTATAAAAAAAGTACCAGCATATGAGGTGTTTGTAGAAGGAGGGAAAGAAGGCTTAAAAATGTCTGTTTCTCTTCTTCCTTTTTTATTAGGAATGTTAGTTGCCATTGCAATACTCAGGAGTTCAGGTGCGTTAGAAGCTTTTATCTCATTTATACAACCACTGTTATCGTCCATAGGATTCCCGGCGGAAGTTGCGCCACTAGCTATCTTACGGCCAATTAGTGGAACGGCTGCTTTAAGTGTAACTTCAGAAATCATACAAACATATGGTCCAGACTCATTTCTAGGCAGACTAGCTTCGACCATGCAGGGAAGTACGGACACCACGCTTTATATTTTAACCGTTTATTTCGGTGCAATAGGCATAAAAAAATGGGAGACGCCCTAAAAGTTGGACTGATTGCTGATTTTATTGGTATAATGGTCTCTGTAATAATTGTTACGTGGTTATTTTTGTAGTAGCGTTCTAAATGAATCGCTACTCCTTTTCATGTATATGTTATCATCGAATTGGACGACAATATAAATATAAATATAAATTACAGAAAGAAAGTGTGAAAAGATGGAACGGTTACAGAAGGTAATTGCAAAAAGTGGGATAACTTCCAGACGAAAAGCAGAAACAATGATAGAGAATGGTTTGGTAGAGGTTAATGGGAAAGTAGTAACAGAATTAGGCACTAAAGTGTCGAATCAGGATGAAGTAAAAGTAGAAGGGGGGGTACCAATCGAAAAAGAAAAGCTTATCTATTTTTTATTTTATAAGCCACGTGGTGTGATAACAAGTGTTGGTGATGATAAAGACAGAAAAACTGTCATTGATTATTTCGAAGAATATCCCGAGAGAATTTATCCTGTAGGACGACTGGATTATGAAACTTCCGGGTTGTTAATCATGACAAATGATGGAGATTTCACCAACTTATTATTACATCCCAGTTCTCAGATTAATAAAGAATATGTGATGAAAACAGCAGGAATTCCTTCAAAGGAAAACTTACAGCTTTTTAAAAAAGGAATACGGTCTGAAGGAGATTTGTTAAAAGCTAACTATGTAAAAACGTTATCTGTTGATCCAAAAAAGAATACAGCGATCATTAAAATTGTTTTACACCAGGGGGGGAAAAATAGACAAATCCGCAGAATGTTTGAAGCGATTGGAACACCTGTTTTAAAATTAAAGAGAGAAAAGTTTGGTTTTCTAACACTAGATGGATTAACAGCTGGGGGGGAACATCGTGAGCTTACTCCAAAAGAAATCGCTGAATTGAAAAAATTAGCAAAATAATTGTTGAATAACTGTCACAATATTTGATCAATGTTAATGTTAAAATGATCGAAGGGAGTGAGGTTTATGGATCATACTGAAAAGGCGAATAAAAAAAGCAAAATAAAAAGAGAAATCGCTTAGTATTTCGCTTTTCTATTTTAATAATCTTATTTGCAGCATTAGTATTTGCAGTCGTGTCAAATTTAACAGCAAAAGAAGACGCAAACGTAGCTATAGGTGATCATGCAAAAGATTTTCAACTAAAACAAGTCGTTACAACTAATGATAATATAATAAAATTATCTGATTTAAGAGGTAAAGGTGTCATGTTAAATTTTTGGGCGACATATTGTGGACCATGTAAAAAAGAAATGCCTTATATGGAAAAATTATATCCCGAATATAAAGAAAAAGGGATAGAAATTCTTGCTGTAAGTGTTGATGCTACGGAATTAGTTATTACTAATTTTGTCGAAGAATATGACTTAACTTTTCCAATACTTCACGATAAAAATAGTCAAGTCTTGGACGCTTATGGTATTAGACCATTGCCTACAACCTATTTTATTGATGAAAATGGCATTGTGGTAGAACGAGTATTGGGAGAATTAAGTCTGGAAAAATTAGAAGGTTATTTGAAACAGATAGAACCGAATTGATGGTGAGGGGGGGTTTGAATGAACACAAAAACATGCAGTACATGTGGTCATCCTAATAAAGAAGGCACCACCATTTGCGAAAAATGTGGAAAACCATTAGATAATGACCATAAAAATAAATTATTAAATATGCGTTACGATGGCAGTGCGATCCGTTCCAAAACGAAAAACCGCTCCATTGTTGATAAAACGTGGAATTTTTTCTCCTCTGTTAAAATAGGCGTTACATTAATCACGATTGCATTAGTTGTTTCTGCGTTAGGTACTATATATCCTCAGAAGATGTACATACCAACAACGGTAAACCCTGCAGAACATTATCGTGATCAATATGGTATAACGGGACAAATCTATTATCAACTAGGACTTCATGAGTTATATAGTTCATGGTGGTATATGATTTTAATTGCCATGATTGGCATTTCGATTTTTATCGTTAGTATCGACCGTGGCGTGCCATTATACAGAGCACTGAAAAACCAAGCAATTAAACGACATCCTAACTTTTTAAAAAGACAAAAACTCTTTTCGGAAATTCATGACTATTCAGCTGATGATAAAGATCGATTCATTAAAAATCTGAAAAAACATCGATATAAGATTTCCGAACAGGACGGCCATATTTTAGCAGAAAAAGGAAGGTTTTCACGTTGGGGGGGTCCGTATATAAATCACGTAGGACTGATTATCTTCTTATTAGGTACACTTTTTCGGTTTGTGCCATTTATGTATGTGGATGAGTATTTATGGGTGCGTGAGGGTGAAACAGCTGTCATTCCAAGTACGAATCAAGAATTTTATGTAAAAAGTGAAGAATTTATTTTCGAAACCTATGGTGAGGACAAAGAAGATGCTATTTTTGAAAAAGCCCTTCAAAATAATAATGCACCAGTACCTAAGCATTTTGAAACTAAAGCGGTGATATATCGGGATGTTTCTGAAGATGTCATAGGTGCAGAACCAAAATTAGAAGAAGTGAAGCGTGGAGGCATAATCGTAAATGAACCATTGAAAGTAAATGGATTAGCACTTTATCAGGATGGTTATCAATTAAATGAATTTAAGAGTATGTCATTTAAGCTACATATGGCTTCAGATCAGCAAGAAGAAGCAATTGCAGAATTTACAGTAGATTTAACCGAACCAAATAGTGAATATCAATTTGATAATGGTTACCGGATTGAACTAGGTAAATATTATCCAGACTATGAATTAAATGATGGACAACCCAGTTCTGTATCAAATTATCCAAGAAATCCAGGATTCGTATTCTTTGTTTATGGCCCAGATATAGAAGATAGAGAAGCAAGCTTCTTAGCAATCGGGCAAAACATACCTTCTGGTAATAATCAATATAAAATCGGCTTAACTGATTTTAGCGTTCGGGATGTTAGTGGGTTAACAGTTCGCAAGGATTTAACATTACCTATTTTAGGTATTGGTGCATTTATTTTTATGATTGGCGTTATCCAGGGTATGTATTGGCAGCATCGTAGAATTTGGATACATCCAGGGGGGGATGGCAAACTATTAATTGCATGTCATACCAATAAAAACTGGTTTGGCCTATCAAAAGAATTCGAAAAAGTAATTGATGGTACTTCGTTTTCAATGGTAGAAGATCAAGAAAGAAAGAATGACTTGTAATTTGCCCGATTAGGTAATGAAAGGAGGAATAAATAGTGGATTTTACTGCATTAAGTGGGGGGGGATTATTATATACAGCTTTTATTATTTATTTAATCGCCATTGTCTTTTTTGCTGCAACTATCAAAGATGCTAGGAAAAAAAGCAATATACTATTGTCAATAAACTTGCTATAGGATTTACAATTTTAGGTTTTTTTGCTCAATTAGGTTATTTTATAACGAGATGGATAGCTAGCGGGCATGCTCCCGTCAGTAACATGTTTGAATTTGTTACATTTTTCGGCATGATGCTTATATTAGCGTTTATCATTTTGTATTTTATCTACCGCATTGAATTATTAGGTTTGTTTGCACTGCCGATAGCTTTATTGGTTATTGCTTATGCGAGTATGTATCCTAAAGAATTATCACCATTAGTACCATCTTTAAAGAGTCACTGGTTATATATTCATGTGACAACAGTTGCTTTAGGTGAAGCTATTCTGGCTGTTAGTTTTATTGCGGGGGCTTATTTATCTGATTCGTCAAATTGATCAGGTAAAATCAACAGCAAAAACCAAATGGTTAGAAATTATTATGTATTCTTTATTTGCCACAATAGGTTTTATCGTTATTACAAGTATATTCTCTTCAATGGACTATAATGCCTCTTTTTCTTATAATATTGATGGCAAGGAATCAACTCTAGATTATAAATTGCCTGCCATATTTGGTCCGGAAAATGGAGAATTACTAACCACAGATAGAATGGATGCTATCATTATTGCACCAGACTGGCTGCATGGGGGGGCAGAGGCTCCACGTAAATTAAATACATTAGTATGGTCTCTAATAATTGGTTTATTCTTTTACTTAATAACTAGATTAATATTACGAAAACGCGTTGCAGCAGCTATTCAACCACTGGTGAAGAAGGTGAATCCTGAATTGTTAGATGAAGTATGCTACCGAGCGGTGACGATTGGCTTCCCGGTATTCACATTGGGGGGGTCTGATTTTCGCTTCCATTTGGGCACAAGAGGCTTGGCAACGCTATTGGGGGATGGGATCCTAAGGAAGTGTGGGCTTTAATAACTTGGCTATTTTATGCTGTGTTCCTGCACTTGCGTTTGTCCCGCGGTTGGCATGGAGAAAAATCAGCTTGGTTAGCAGTGGTAGGATTTGCAATTATCATGTTTAATTTAATTGTGGTTAACTTAGTATTAGCTGGTTTACATTCGTATGCGTAAATTGTAAGAAAGATTGCATTATGAATAATACAATATAATTTTCTGTAAAAAAGTACAAGCGATAATTGTCTCTTGTGCTTTTTACATATATACTTAAGAAAAAGGTAGGGGGGGGATAATGATGGAGGATGAAATTCAAAAAATACTAGTTGTGGATGACGAAGAAAGAATTAGACGTTTGTTAAAAATGTACCTAGAACGTGAAGGCTATCAGATTGATGAGGCAGAAGATGGAGAACAAGCTCTGCAGATGGCTTTATCTGAAGATTACGAAGTTATTTTATTAGATTTGATGATGCCAGGAAAAGATGGCTTAGAAGTGTGTAAAGAATTACGAACAAAAAAATCAACTCCAGTCATCATGCTTACCGCAAAAGGTGAGGAATTAAATCGTATCCATGGATTTGAAGCTGGTACCGATGATTATATCGTGAAACCATTTAGTCCTAGAGAAGTAGTTCTTAGGGTAAAAGCACTATTAAGAAGGTCTAGCAGCATGAGTGTAATGAATGCTTCCAATCGTTCTAAAGATATGATAGAATTCCCACATTTAGTTATCGATAATGATGCACACCGCGTTTTAGCTGATAATAAAGAAGTAAGTTTAACGCCAAAAGAATATGAATTATTAATGTTTTTAGCCAAATCACCTGATAAAGTTTTTGAAAGAGAAGAATTATTAAAAGAAGTATGGAAATATGAGTTTTTCGGTGATTTAAGAACAGTTGATACCCATGTTAAACGATTAAGAGAGAAGTTAAATAAGGTATCTGAAAATGCAGCAAAGATGATTGTAACGGTTTGGGGGGTGTTGGATATAAGTTTGAAATAACATAAACATAAGGAATTAGTGTATGTTAAATGGTGAAATACTTAATAGGGAATCTGGTTAAATTCCAGAACTGTCCTCGCAACTGTAAGTGCAGACGAACTAGCTGATGTCACTGTATGTATGATTGCATATGGGAAGACGCTATAGTAGATATAAAGCACAAGTCAGGAGACCTGCCATTAAACATCGAAATTCATGCTTCGGGGGGGATTAAGCATGTGAACTAGTTGTATCAGGAAATACATACTAATAACATGGCTTTTATCCTCAACTATAATAAATTGAGGAGAATAATAAATGAAAAAAATAATACAATTCTTATCTGTCATTGTCATAGCAATATTTTTAGGAGCCTGCGGTAATGAAGAAAAACAATCAACAAGTGAAGAAGTAAATGTTCATGTCACTATAACTGATCAAACAAGTGATAGCACCATAAGTGATGAAAACTTCACGGTACAGGCAGATACCAATCTCCTAACTGTATTAGAAGATAATTATGAGGTAGAAGTATCAGAAGATGGTTTTCTAACCGCCATTGAAGGTCATAAGCAAGAGGTGGAAAAGGGAGTATATTGGTTGTATGAAGTAAATGGTGAGATGGCGAGTGTAGGAATTTCGGATTATCTGATAAAGGATCAAGATCATATCACCTTTGATCTTGAAGCTACTGAGTAAAGTGTCGAATATCTACAAACTCACATTAATCTCTTTGCTGGCTGCTATATGTGTCATTGGGAGAATCGGCTTTCAATTTTTACCGAATATTCAACCAGTTACTACAATTATTATTATTACTAGTGCAATGCTTGGTGTTTTTCCTGGAATTAGTATAGCTATCATTAGTACCTATCTTACAAATCTATTTTTGGGAATGGGGGATTTGGACAATATGGCAAATGATTGGTTGGTCATTCATTGCACTATTATCAGGATTATTAGGAAAAAGACAAATAAACAATAGGAGCATAATTCTCTTCACGGTTTTTTCTTTTTTGGCGGCATATATTTATGGATTAATTGTGAATTTAGGCACCTTTACGTATGCAGGTAATTTCATAGCTTATTATTTAGCGGGTATTCCATTTGATTCCATGCATGCTATAGGGAATGTAGGTTTTATGCTGGTATTGTATCCAATCCTAACTAAATTATTAAAAAAACAAGAGAAATACTATATCTGAAATTTAATTACCACTACCACAGTATATAATACTGTGGTATTTTAGTGTGTAGGTACCCATTAATTCATTTTATCTATTTTTGTAACTTTCTTTAATCAGAATCGACCAATATAATAGGGTAAGGGGGGTCTGAAGGTGAAGACCACTTTTGAGCACTTTTATGATAAATATCATCAGGATTTATTCCAGTTTATTTTTTATATGGTGAAGGATAAGGAACAAACAGAAGATATTGTGCAGGATGTCTATATTAAAGTACTTAAATCTTACGAAAGTTTTAAAGGAGAGAGTACAGAGAAAACATGGTTATTTTCTATTGCAAGGCATGAAACATTTGATTATTTTAGGAAACTAAAGCGTAAAAGAAATAGATTTTTAGAATTTTTTAATTGGGGGGGTGAAGAGGGAGAGCAACTAAAATCTACTCTCGCTGAACCCGAACAATCCGTATTACTCAATGATCAAATGAAGCACATATATCATTGTATGGAACATTGTTCGATTGATCAGAAGCAAATACTTATTTTACGATATATCCAAGAGTTTACGATTCAAGAATCGGCTGAAATATTGGGATGGTCGATTAGTAAGGTTAAGACAACGCAACATCGCGCATTAAAAATCCTGCAACAGTGTGTTCAGTCAACGAAAAGAGAGGAGGATGATGATGACAAACCATAATGATAAAGAATATTTAATAAACCAGCTAAAAAACATGCCAAAAATAGAAGATCAACAGTCAAAAGAACAACTATATCAAAAGATTCAGAGAAAATTAAATCATAACCAATCTGTTTTATCTAAAAAAAGAGTAGCCGTATGGATTCCAACACTTGCATCCATTTGTTCTATTATATTACTTTTCATAATCATTCAAACTCAAAATTTTTCTAATCAATCTGACCAATCCTCATCTAATAGTGCAGAAGATTCTTCGATGGAATCCGCAAAATTAGAAAACTCTGATCAGACTGGTGAATCCTCAATAGCAGAGGATCAAGATGAAAGTAAAAGCATAAATAACAGTCAGGATACTGAAGCAGTTGAAGAGGAAAGTAGTCAGAAATTAGATCAAATGTATAACTATATGATAAACATTAAAAATGAATCAGCAGTATATACTGCCTTTATAACAGAGCAGGCGCAGCATATTGTTCCTGTCACTCTATTAAATAGTAAGGAAGAGACCTATTCTAACTATATTGAACAAATAGATGGACAGATCAATTTAGACCAGAATGGCTTGTATGATATTGGAATAAAAGATATGGAATTCACAATAGAAGAAGCATAGTGCGTGCCCGCTTTAATAATACGTTTGATGTCATTGCAAGTGGTAGCAATATTTCGAATTTTGAATGGATACTGGCATATATGTTTCAACCCTTAGACATAAGTGAAATAAGCTTTGAAAATAATCATTCAATAGCGGAAGAATTAGGGGCAATTGAAAATCCCTATTCATTATTAGAGACGAAGCAAACACCATATAAATTGTATCAGGCAGACAACACTGGTTCCTCTGAATGGCTTGTTCCGATTACAAACAATCAATATAAGACACTAAATTCAGCATTAGAAGAAATGAAAAATAATGAACAGACTTTCCTAGTGTGGGCCACTATACCAAATGATGCCAATATTGCTGTAGAGAATTTAGCTGAAAACCACGTATTTGTTTCGATTTCTTCAAAACAAATAGGAGATAATCAATTAACGGTATCAATGGTGGAATCAATTCTAGCAACTGCGTATACGTATGGTTTTCAACAAGTAACGTTGGATATTGGTCTGGATCAAATAGGGAAGTATGACCTAACGGCTCCAATAGATACGACTAATCAGATAAATATAGTGGACCTAAATGAAGCTGCTAGTTAAAATTTTAAATAAACGTAGCATTATGATCTTAATTTCAAACTTCTGATGATAATAAAAAGACTGAGACAAAAGTAAATTGATATAAGTAAATCCGAACGATAAAGCGAATTCTGCAACGAGAATTTGTTATCGTTCGGATATTTTAGTTGCATAGCAAAAAGATACCCGGTCATAACCGTTGTAGAGCATTCCAATAGCGTAGGCGTCCGCTTTCACTCCTACGGGATGTTTTTTTCCGAAGATCCACTTTGGCTTGCCAAAGTTAGCTGAGAGAAAAATCCGTGGAAAGGGAAGCGGACAAGCCGGAGCGGCTTGTTAAGCAAAACAGTCAAGTCATAATTACCTCATCAGTTAGTGCACATTATCTTTCTCATGTGGATCTTAATTTATTATAACATTCGCTTTGTTGTGAAAAATAATAGATATAAACCATCTATTTTTATAAAAAGGAGCTTTAGTCGATCATCTTCTGAAAACTCTCACAGATCCTGTGGGGGGGCAGCCTTCTTCTGCATCTAATAAATCTTCTTCCAGATGCACTGGAACCATTTCTTCTCCCTTGTTCCTGTCGCGTTTTGCGTAAGCAATCCCTTCCTCATCGTAATCAAACAAATCCGGTGCTGTTGCACCACATACACCACATGCAATACAAGTTTCCTTATCTATACAAGTTATATATGGCATCGAAGCCACATCCTTTAATTAGTCTAACTAAAAGAGTATCAAATCAAAGTAAATCTGACAATGAAGGTGTATTAATTTTAAACAATACTTGCTAAAATAGAAAAGAGATAGATTCGGGGGGGTGAAACGATGTTTACATACATTATATTAGAATGCGTAAAACAACTAAATGGTCAACGAACCATGTATAATATTTATCATTTGTTAACAGCTAAAAAATCGATACAAACCGTTCAGGACAGTAATTTATTCGGACTAACACGATATTATGGGATTTATAAGTCTTTACCTAGAGAGGAATATAATCAATTTGTCAATGATTTAGCTAAAGAACAATTAATTAAAAATGATGAAAATCAGCACTTATTTATAACAAGTCATGGAGAGAACATGTTAATAGAACTACATGGAAAATTAGCACCATACTTTGCTTTCGATGGGATGCGGTTCTATGAAGTATCCTATCCATTTTCAAAGCATTTAATATTGTTTATTCAAATTATCACACATATCCATGTTAAGAAGACGAACTTTATCCCAATTATTGAAGATCGCAGCATTCAACAATTTGTTAAAAAAGTATGGAGCGTACATAAAAATAACTCTACTACTCTGTTAACATTAATCTATCGAGATTTGGATAAAGTTTTACAATTTTTTCCTGATGTTTATAGTGCTTTGTTTGTTGATCAATTAACGACTTCTAAACAAATTGGGTTAAGCAAGTATCAATTATCTACTAAATATAATATAAATCCTCACGATTGCTATTTATTCTTTATGAATACCATACATTATATATGCTTTAAAATAGAAGATGGCGAAGCATTTCAATTTTTAGCCAATCTTTATCCGAATCAGGCCAAGTATAGAATACTTAGTGATTCTGCCAGAAAAACGTTATACTATCTGAATGAAGGCTTTGTTCTTGAGAAAATAGCTGCTAAACGTCATCTGAAAGAAAATACCATTAAAGATCATATTGTGGAAATTGCCTATATAAACAAAACATTAGAGTGGAAACGATATATAACGAAACAAGAATACGATATAATTACAGAAAAAATAAATACACTTTCAACAAAAAAGTTAAAAGACATTAAAGAACAATTACCTGAATCAATTTCGTATTTTCAAATCAAGCTCGTGATGGCACTGGAGCAAAACGGAGAGACTGCATATGACTAATTATTCTATTGAAGATTCTTTGTATTTTTATTTTGGTTACAAATCGTTTCGTAAGGGGCAACGTGAAATCATAGAAGCTGTATTAAATGATAAAAACGTATTTGCTATCCTGCCAACAGGTTCAGGCAAATCAATTTGTTACCAGCTTCCTGCTATAATGAATTCAGGGATGGTAATTGTTATTTCACCGCTATTGTCACTAATGACGGATCAGGTGAAGCAATTAAGAGCAACAGGTTTTAAAAAAGTAGCGGCATTAAATAGTATGATTTCCTGGAAGGAAAAAGAAAACACTATTAAAAATTTAGATAGCTATCAATTAATTTATTTGTCACCTGAGATGTTACAAAGTGAACGTATCTTGCAGAGTTTATCGCAGCTTTCAATCCATTTATTTGTCATTGATGAAGCCCATTGTATTTCACAGTGGGGGGGACATGAGTTCAGACCTGATTACTTAAGAATTAAAAAAGCACATATCCGCTTGAATTCACCTACGATCTTAGCATTAACGGCTACAGCGACACCAGATGTTCAAAAGGATATCGTAACAGCATTACAGTTACATGATGCTAAAAAAATCATTTATCCTATGGATAAGCCAAACATTTCATTTGTAGTAGAGCATGTAGAGCATATGGAAGAAAAACAACATAAAGTAATCGATCTTGTCCAAAACTATCATGTTCCCACACTAATTTATTTTTCAAGTCGTGATGAGGCTACAAAGATTGCCATCTCTCTTCAATCTAAGTTTCCCAAGCGGAATATTGCTTATTACCATGGAGGATTAGACAAGCAGGATCGTCTGTTAATTCAACAACAATTCATGAATCACCAATTAGATGTTATTTGTTGTACCAATGCATTTGGTATGGGTATTAATAAAAAAGATATTCAACTTATTATCCATTACCATATACCGTCTCAAATTGAATCATTTATTCAGGAAATTGGCAGAGCAGGAAGAGAGGGACAGGAATGTGTCAGTGTTACACTTTATCATGACAGAGATACATTTATTTCATTACGCTTATTGGAAACCGAATTACCTCAATCATCCTTAATCGAATATTACTTAAAATTAATATATGAAAATAAGATACCTATTGAACAATTAAAAGAAGACTTTATGGTTCAAACAAATGGAATAGAAGCACATTGGCGCTTTTTTCGCTATCAATTAGAGAAAATAGGCATTTTGCGACAAAATCTAATAGTTACAGATACGCTTCGATTTACAGAGGCATTATCGACAATTCAGACAACAATTAAAAAGAGAATCGCATATAAACAAAGAAAACGACAAGAAATGCTTCAGTGGGTCTTTACAAAAAATTGTAGAAGATTTGAATTATTTAAACACTTTCAAGATAGTTTTCAAACACCAGACTATATGTGTTGTGATCATTGTGATTTTGAATGGAATAAATGGTCTCCTCCGTCACAACTTACTGTGAAATCTAAACAAAATTGGCAAGCAGTATTAAAGGATATATTATATCAAGGAGATATCGAAAAAAATGAAACAAGCTGAAATAATAAAGCATTTATCAAATAAACAATTGAAACAACAGGTATGGCTTTCGCAATTATTGATGATTATCATAGCCATTATCTTGTCGATCATCTTTTTTGATAATTGGAATGTATTTTTATCATTATTTCAGTTAACACTATCAGATTTTCTTATTTTTGGAGTGGGTTCGGCTGTCGTGATTGTATTTCTGGATATCTTAATGATGAGAGTATTCCCTAAGAATTGGTGGGATGATGGAGGAATTAATCAAAAATTATTTCAGGAAGGTTCTTATTTTGAAATAATACTATTGTGTGTTGTAGTTGCTATCAGTGAAGAATGGTTATTTAGAGGTGTTATTCAAACAAATTTTGGTATAATGATAGCAAGTAGTATATTTGCTATCATTCATGTAAGATATCTTTCTAAGCTTCTTCTTTTTACGGCAGTTGTTGCATTAAGTTTTTGGTTAGGACTGGTATATCATTGGACCAACAGTCTGCCAGTAGTAATAATGTTACATTTCTTAATAAATGTTACATTAGCAATTATGATTAGGACAGGGGGGAATTCGTGATGCAACATGATACAAGAGATGATCAAGCATCATCACTACGTAATCAATTGGAAAATCGTCAGGAAAAAGCTCCATTACCACCAAGAAGTGAAATACACCAATCTATCAAGAAAAAAATAAAATGGAAGTTATCTTTTCCATTCATTCGCTTTATTTTACTATTATTTATTGTCATTATTCTATTATTATTAACGATTAAGTTTTGGGGGGGAGAATATTTATCCTCAGCAGAAACTGAAAAGGTAAATCACGAAGTAGAGCAAGTCTTTGTGAAATTTAATCAATCGACTACTTCGAAAATTAGTACTGTTTCAACGAAAAATGAAATAACGATGCATGAAGTAGAACGAATGGATACTTTATTTTCTATTTCTAAAGAATATTATGGTACGGAGGATTATGTGAAAGCGATAATAGATGCTAATCAAATACAAAATAAAACGATCATCGTCGGTGAAAAAATCATAATTCCTACGATTACTGATTGATAGCAGTTCTTTTTTAAATAATACCCCCCCTCAATTTATAAATCGAGGGGGGTATTATTTAAAATACTTTTTTGCGGTCGCGTTCTTCTTTTAAGATCTCTACTGCTTCATGAAAACGTTGCGAATGGACAATTTCTCTTTCTCTAAGAAATTTTAATGAATCATTTATAAACGGATCATCTGATACATCAATAATCCATTGATAAGTGGCTCTTGCTTTCTCCTCCGCGGCAATGTCTTCATATAGATCTGCTATCGGATCACCCTTTGCTTGTATATAAGTAGCCGTCCATGGCGCTCCTGCGGCATTATGGTAAAATAATGCATGGTCATGATTAACAAAATGAGCTCCCATTCCTGCTTCTACCAGTTGTTCAGGTGTTGCATCTTTTGTTAATTTATAGATCATAGTTGCAATCATTTCCAAGTGCGCAAATTCTTCCGTACCAATGTCATTTAATAAGCCGACAACTTTATCAGGTATGGTATATCGCTGATTTAAATAACGTAATGCTGCAGAAAGCTCCCCATCCGCTCCACCGTATTGTTCAATTAAATATTTTGCTAATCTTGGATTACATTGACTGACTTTTACGGGATACTGCAATTTTTTTTCATAATACCACATGTATATTTTCCCTCCTCTCTATACTTGCCATGGCCATGGAGCTTCTTTCCAATCCCAAGGATAATTTGAAAAGCTTTGGCCAAATTGCATTAAAGGACCAAATTGTTTTTCAAAGGTATTCTTCAATTGGCGACTCTCGTATGCAGCTTGGTTAAATTGATTGATAGCATCCAAGTCATCAGGATGTGTATCAAGATATAAAGTGAGTTCCACTAAAACAAAATCAACCTGCTGAATCTGTTCCATCAATTGATAATAGCTGTCAGGCAATGTTTTCTGATGTGTCATTCGAGATTTTCCTCCCTTTTCAATGGATATGGATCATACAAACAGGTCCATAAAGTTCCCTTATAAAGTGCTTCTCTTGCGGTAGGAAATTGTTCACTGTTATAGGGCTGAAATGGTATATATAAATTTGGTGGAGTAGAAAAACATTTTTTCAGCATTGGTGGACAAGGGTCCATTTTACTAATATATGGCGAATAGCATTTAACTAGTGTATACGTCATGATGATGATCTCCTTTCGTCATATTATTTTAAAAAAGTCTGCTTCAATTTCATTTTATGGGTAGATAACATGTCCTATTACAACAATAGTAAATTAATTTCACTTTATATCCGGTTCATTGTATACTTATTCTATTGTGCTATGTTAGGGAGTGACATGAATGCAAAAGGCATATACACATTTACAAGAAATGATGTTAGAAATATTAAAAAAATTAGGATATCCTAATGAAGTATACCAATTTTTGAAAGAACCAACTATGTCTATAAAGGTAAGAATCCCTGTCAGAATGGATGACGATACTGTCAGGATATTTACCGGTTACCGAACGAAACATCATGATGTATTTGGCATTACTCAAGGAAATGTTCATTTTAGACCTGATTTAACAGAAGAAGAAGTGTCACAATTAGCCATTTTAAGAAGTGTAAAAACAAGCAATTTGCAGATACCTCTAGGAGGAAGTAGTGGCGGGGGGGTAGTCTGCGATATTAGAGAATTATCCTTTCATGAATTGGAAAGAATCTGCCGTGGCTATATTCGAGCTATTCATCAAGTAATTGGACCTGAAATTGATATTTTATCTTCAGATGCTTCTATGGATCCACAATTGATAGCGTGGATGATGGATGAATACAGTCAATTAAATCCCCCATACAGATCCTAATTTTATAGCTGGTAAACCCTACGTTTTAGGAGGAATAAAAAATAAAGAAATAGCTATTGAGAAAGGAATTCTTTCTACTATTCAATCATTAATACCTTATTCCAATCATCAGGAAAGTCAGGGTATCATGATTCATGGAATTGGACAGGTAGGTAGCTATCTGGCGTCAGAATTGTATCGGCTAGGTTACAAAATTATTGGTGTATCTGATCCACAGGGAGCGATTTATAATTCATCAGGTTTGGATATTCCAAATATATTAAGAAAAAAGGACAGCTTTGGTCTTGTTACAAAATCTATTCCTAATAGTATAGCTCTTGATGAATTTATGCAAAAAGAATGTGATATGTTGGTTTTAACAGCTAAAGGTGAGCAAATAAAAACGATAATAGCAGAGCAAATAAACGCTCATACTATTTTAGAGACGGTAACACATTCCGTTGAGAAATCTGCTTTAAAAAATACTGATGGATAAAAATATATCTGTCATACCTGAAGTGTTAACCACAACAGGTGGAATCATATATTCATATTTAGAATGGCAGGAATACAAGCGGGGAATAAAATACACAGAAGAAGAAATAGAAACAAAATTGCACGAAATAATTAGTAATGCGATCAGACAAGTTCGCTACATTTCTCAAAATAAAAATGTTAATATGTATATGGCTAGTTATATGGTTGGCTTAAAAAAACAAGCAGAAGCCATTCGTTTTAGAGGTTGGATCTAATAAAAAAATGATATTAGCAAGTAAAAGGAGTGTTTGATTTTCATGCAACAAGAAAAAGCCATTGTTATTGGAGCAGGTCCTTGCGGGATGTCTGCAGCAATTGAATTACAAAAAATTGGAATAGAACCGCTAATAATTGAAAAAGGAAATATTGTGGATTCCATTTATAAGTATCCTACACATCAAACTTTTTTCAGTTCAAGCGATAAATTAGAAATTGGGGGGGAAGTTGCTTTTGTAAATGAAAGAAATAAACCGGTACGAAATCAAGCGCTTGCTTATTATCGCGAAGTTGCTACAAGAAAGAAACTTAGGATAAATAATTTTGAAGAAGTGACAAAGCTAGAAAAAGAAAATAATCAGTTCATACTAGAAACCGTTAATCCGCAAAATGAAAATCATACATATCAATGTACCTATTGTATAATTGCTACAGGGTATTACGGCCAACCTAATTATATGGGGATTAAAGGAGAGAAATTAAATAAAGTTTTTCACTACTTTAAAGAAGCACACCCTTTTTATCAACAGGATGTAGTCGTAATAGGCGGGAAAAATTCTGCCGTGGATGCTACAATTGAATTACATAAAGCTGGTGCAAATGTTACGGTATTATACCGTGGAAGTGAGTATTCGACGAGTGTTAAACCATGGATTTTACCCGAATTTGCTTCATTAGTAAACCATGGAAAAATCAAAATGGAATTTCAGGCAGCTGTTGAAGAAATAAAAGAACATGAATTAGTCTATCGTGTTAACAATGAAAGAAAAAGGATTAATAACGATTATGTCTTTGCAATGACTGGGTATCAACCTGATCAAGAATTTTTGAAAAAAGTTGGGATTTCCATTGATTATGAAACAGGCAGACCTGAATTTAAAGTGGAAACAATGGAGACAAATGTTAAAGATATATTCATAGCTGGAGTAATTGCTGCAGGCTATGATAATAACGAAATTTTTATCGAAAACGGAAGATTTCACGGTGGTTTAATTGCTGAAGAAATTCAAAAGAGAGAACAATAAATAAAAAAGTTAATTTTTTAAAAGTTCTTTCGTTATATCTTAGAAAAGAATGAATGGTTAATAGAGGTTATTAAAAAAGGATCTGGAAATATAATATGTTATATGCCAGTTCCTTTATTTCTAGTTATCGAGCTTGTTGCTTAATCTTTAAATGCCAATATAATGTCATCATTGGAAGCACCCTTTTCTAGTAATAACATTAATTTTAATCGTGCCTTCTGTCCATTTAAGTGGTTGGCAAAAATTACTCCTTTATCAAGTAATGTACGTCCGCCCCCCCTTTATATTGATAGGTGGGCTGGACGATTCCTTTATAGCAGCGCGATACAAATAATACAGTTAGACCGTTATTTATTAAGTTGGTTAAGCCTGGTACAATAGAGGTGGAATGTTACCTGCTCCTAACGCTTCAATTATCAGACCATCTATGTTAGTTAAGGATATAGAGTCAATTAATTCCTTTTCCATTCCTGCATAAGCCTTTAATAACAGGACTTTTTTTGTTAGTGAAGAAACAGAAATTATTTCTTCATTATAGATTTTTTGATAGAAGTAAATATCTTGTTTCGTTACCATTCCCACGGGACCAAACTGTGGGCTTTGAAATGTTGCTACATTACTCGTTGCTGTTTTTGTAACATATTGTGCAGTATGTATTTCATCATTCATAACAACTAATACTCCACGATCACTTGCTTTAGAATCTGATGCTACCCTTAATGCAGAAATAAAATTATAGAGACCATCAGAACCAATTTCATTGCTTGAACGCATGGCACCAGTAAAAACAATTGGTATTTTTGTTTTTATGGTTAAATCGATAAAGTAAGCTGTTTCTTCTAATGTATCTGTTCCATGAGTAATGACGATACCTTTATACTGTTTAGTGTTGATCTTCTCATTCAAAAATTGAGTTAGTTGAAGCATATGATTTGGGGGGGTAATATGTGGTGAAGGCAGATTAAATAAATGTATCTCATCCATTGGATAATCATTTAAAAGATCCATTTTAGATAATGGATGTATATCTGTCTCCATGACACTTCCATCCTGATTTTCTTTCATTGAAATAGTACCACCTGTATGAACTACTAAAATCTTGCTCATAAATATCCAACTTTCTTTGTTTTTAGTATGACATTAAATAATGTTTAAAGTTAGTATCCCATATTTCGTTAAAGATAGAAAGTAGGTGAATTACTTGTTTGCGCTTATCTCTGTTTCCATTGCGCCTGCCTTTGCATTACTTTCCTTTTTTTATTTAAAAGATGAATATGAATTAGAACCGATTTTTTCTATTTTTCGTACCTTTTTATATGGTGCATTGTTAGTATTTCCAATCATGTTTATTCAATATACCTTTAATGAAGAGGGAATCGCACAAACGGTCTTTTTGCAGTCCTTTTTTTGTGTACGGTCTTTTTGAAGAGTTTTTTAAATGGTTTATCTTCCTCTTCACAACATATAAATATTCTAAATTTGATACGGTATATGATGGTATTGTCTATGGTGTTTCCATAAGCTTAGGTTTTGCAACGGTTGAAAATATATTATATTTATTTGCTAATGGAATTGAATTTGCAGTTAGCAGAGCAATTTTTCCTGTCTCATCGCATGCTTTATTTGGAGTAATAATGGGTTACTATATTGGCAGAGCTAAGTTCGCAAAAGGTAAAGGCGTAATGTACTTGCTATTATCATTATTATTACCTACTCTTCTACATGGATTCTATGACTTTATTATTGAGAGTATACAGCAAAAGTGGATATATGGATTAGTTCCTTTTATGATTTTGCTATGGGTATTATGCTTACGTAAAGTCAAAATAGCAAATGAATTTAGTCACTACCCAACATAAAAAAAGAAGCTCATTAGAGCTTCTTTATGTTGGGTAGTGACTATAATATAAATCGACAGTTTTTACTTGTTATTTAAAAATTATGATGAATAATTTTCTTTATTTATTAAAAGCTAACCATAAATAGAAATCACTTAGACTATTAGATGGAGGTTAGCTTTCATGTTAAAAAAGATAACGGTATGTACCCTATTCTTTATCATATTTTCAATCTTTATCGTTAATATAGAAGACGATAATAAAGTGAAGGGTTTCTCCAATCAGATTATTCAACAAGGAGCAACTGGTGATGATGTAATTGAGTTACAAGCGAGGTTACAATACTTAGGCTACTATAATGGAAAAATTGATGGAGTTTTCGGTTGGGGTACGTATTGGGCATTGCGTAATTTTCAATACGAATTTGGTCTGGAGATAGATGGAATGGCAGGACAAACAACAAAACAAAAACTGGAAAAGGCAAGTGAATTTGATAAAAAATTTGTACATCAGCAAATTCAACAAGGGAAGAAATTCTCTCATTATGGTGGAGTTGATAAGCAGAAGCAAACGGACTCAAATCAATCTAATTTGAACCAAGGCTCAACAGGTAATAAACCACAACAAGAGCAGCAACCAAACAAAACTGCAGAGGCAGATTTACAACCAACAGCTGTAAATATACCACAAGGTTTTTCTCAAAACGATATACAGATAATGGCAAATGCTGTCTACGGAGAAGCAAGGGGGGGTGAACCCTTTGAAGGGCAAGTAGCAGTAGCGGCGGTTATTCTAAATAGAGTAGAAAGTCCAACTTTTCCTAATACGGTTTCAGGTGTCATTTTTGAACCACGCGCATTTACAGCAGTAGCGGATGGTCAAATTTATTTAACTCCCAATGACTCCGCAAAGAGAGCAGTATTAGATGCAATTAACGGCTGGGATCCTACAGGTGAAGCAGTCTATTATTTTAATCCTAATACCGCAACATCTGGATGGATTTGGTCCCGTCCACAAATTAAAAGAATTGGGAAACACATATTCTGTATGTAATAATTGGAGGTGGAAATATGTTTCGTTGGATATTTATTACAGTATTAAGTATTGGAATAATTGGTGTTTCAGTTTGGGGTTATCAAGAGCACCAGGAAAAAAATGCAATTCTAATTCAAGCAGAAAATAATTATCAAAGATCTTTCCATGAGCTTACTTATAATTTAGATTTGTTACATGATAAAATTGGCTCAACCTTAGCAATGAACTCAAGAAAACAATTGTCTCCTCAACTAGCAGAAATATGGCGATTAACCTCCATGGCACATAATGATGTTGGTCAACTGCCATTAATACTAATTCCATTTAATAAAACAGAAGAATTTTTATCACAAATGGGTGATTTTAGTTATCGAGTAGCAATAAGAGATCTGGATAAAGAACCTTTATCAGAAGACGAAATAAATACATTAGAGTCGTTATATGAAATGTCAGGAGATATTGAGTCAGAACTTAGAAAAGTCCAAAATATAGCTTTAAAAGAAAATTTACGATGGATGGATGTTCAGTTAGCTTTAGTAAATAATGATCAACAAGCTGATAATACGATTATAGACGGATTTAAAACAGTAGAAAAAAACGTAGAGGGCTATTCGGAAGGGAAATTAAATGCAAGTTTAATGGGAACATCCAGCAAAAAAGATGGTTTTAAGATGTTAGGTAAAGAAAAAATATCGGAAGAAGACGCAAAGAAGAAGATGCGTACATTACTTCAAATAGATAATGAAACAGAGTTAACGATTGCTGGTACAGGAAAGGGAGCAAATTTACCTTTATTCAGCGGATCTTTTAAACAAGACAATAAATCAGGATATATTGATATAACACAACAAGGTGGATATCCGCTTACTTTAATGATAAATCGTGAGGTATCTGAATCGAATAAAAGTTTGCATGAAGCGATGAAAGCAGCTGAGAAATATTTATCAGAATTAGACTTCACGGCTGATTTAGCTATGATGGAAAGTAATCAATATGATAATGTCGGTGTGTTTCAGTTTGTGCCAAAATACGAAAATGTCTGGATTTATCCTGATGCTATACAAGTTAAAGTGGCCTTGGATAATGCTGAAGTATTAGGTTTTGTTTCAAAAGACTATTTAGAAAATTACCACGAAAGAAAGATTCCTCAATCTGGGATTAC
The DNA here is from genome assembly GCF_000521485.1 of Gracilibacillus boraciitolerans JCM 21714. Classification (GTDB taxonomy): domain Bacteria; phylum Bacillota; class Bacilli; order Bacillales; family Amphibacillaceae; genus Gracilibacillus; species Gracilibacillus boraciitolerans. Next base: position 225,446 of record NZ_BAVS01000001.1, read on the forward strand.
AGAAGAAGAAGCAAGAGAAAAGGTTAATTCTAATCTAAAAATAGAAGAACATCATTTAGCTATTATCGAAAATGATATAGGTGAGGAAGTAATGGCCTATGTTTTCTTAGGTACGCTAAATCGGGATACTTATAAAATATTTATTGATGCTTCTAATGGAGACGAAATACGTGTAGATAAATTGAAACAAGCTGAAATAAAATATTAAAAAGTATGAAAGAAGGACTTTTCCTTCTTTCTTTTTTTGAGATAATATAGATGCGTTATCCAAAAATTATCTATTTTATAAGACAAAATTCATAGCACAGAAAGAGGATGAACCTTGATAAAAATCGGCAACTTCTTACAACTTGAACAACTTAATGAAGAGAGCACAACTTATAAATGTCGAGTAATCGAAACCAAAAACAAAAAAATATTTATCGATTATCCAATAAATGAACGGACTAATCGTACTGATATTTTTCCTGTTGGTACTCATTTTGTTGTAAGTTTTATTGATAATAATTCAATTTACAGTTTTAACAGTGAAATTATAGGTAAAGGAAAAGTAAAAAATATACCAACCTTAATGTTGTCATTTGAATCTGATAATTTAAAGAAAATTCAACGAAGAGAATTTGTGCGTATTAGTGTTTTACTAGACGTATCTGTGCATAGTTTAGAACAAACGTTTGAATCTTTTACAACTGTTACCCATGATATTAGTGGTGGAGGGATGGCAGTGCTAGTTAACTCAGATCTTAAAGTGATGGAAGGAGAATCTTTAGATATTATGTTAGTATTATCTCTAGACGATAAATTAGAGTATTTACATATCATCGGTAAAGCGATCAGAATAATTGATCGTAAAGAAGATAAAAATATTCTGTCGATTAAGTTTGAAGACATTGAACCGCGAGATCAACAGTTGATTGTCCGCTATTGTTTTTTACAACAATTAAAAGAACGTCGCAAAGGACTTTAAAAGGATATTGGGAGGAAGAAAAGCCATATGAAAGAAAAAAAAATAGCAATCGCAATTGATGGACCAGCAGCAGCAGGGAAAAGTACAGTAGCAAAAATTGTCGCAAAAAAATTAGGATATATTTATATTGATACTGGAGCAATGTATCGATCATTAACCTATTCTGTTCTCCATCATCATATAGATATTCAAAATAAAGAAGAAGTGGTTCGACACTTACATAATCTTTCTATTGATATTAATAAAGAGCAACAAGTTTTTGTCAATAATGAGAATGTTACGGATGCTATTCGTTCAGAACAAGTGACAAATAATGTGTCAATAATTGCCAGTATTGCTGATGTCCGAAAAGAAATGGTGCAGAGACAACAAAAATTAGCAAATAAAAGAGCGGTAGTCATGGATGGCAGAGATATTGGTACCCATGTCATTCCAGATGCAGAAATAAAAGTGTTTTTAATTGCCAGTGTCAGCGAACGGGCTAAACGAAGACATGAAGAAAATACACAGAAAGGTTTTCCGTCTAATTTGCATCAAATTAAAAATGAGATTGAAAAAAGAGATAAAATGGATTCAGAAAGAGAAGTTTCCCCATTAAAAAAGGCAGAAGATGCCATTGAGATCGATACAACCCACTTATCCATTGATCAAGTAGCAGAAAAGATTTTAGATTTAGCAATTTCTAATTAAGGGGGGGATTAGCTATGAGTTTTTACCAATTTGCCAAAAATGTAGTTAAAATTGTTTTGAAACCTAAATATAAAGTGAAAGAGATGGGACTAGAAAATATTCCGAAAACGGGGGGGCCGGTTATTATCTGTTCCAATCATATCTCCAATTATGACCCACCAATAGTTGGTATGACTTGTCCTCGCGACATTTATTTTATGGCCAAAGAAGAGCTGTTTGAAAATAAGCTGTTCGGATTTATTTTAAGAAATGTTCATGCATTTCCTATAAAACGGGGGGGAATGACAGATAGAAATGCATTGCGTCAAGGATTAGAGGTATTAAAAGATGGGAATGTTTTGGGACTATTCCCTGAGGGAACAAGAAGTAAAACTGGTGAAATTAAGAAAGGTCTGGCAGGTGCAGGTTTTTTTGCTTTAAGATCTCAAGCCACTATTGTACCCTGTGCAATTATAGGACAGTATAAAAGTAAAGAACCACTTTTAGTCGTTTATGGTTCACCAGTTGAAATGGAATCCCTAAGAAAGAACAAAGCTTCTGCGCAAGAAGTGACAGATGTAATTATGAATGAAATTAAAAAAATCCAAGAAAAACATTTAGATTTATAGATATATAACTTGACAATTCATGCTAAATGTTAGAAGTTAGAAAAAAGCACATTTTTGTTTTTTGTGTAGGAAATCGAAGGAGGTCTTTGTCATGGAAGAAATGAATCAAGAAATTTCTGAAATTAAGGAGCTTTCAGTAGGAGATATCGTACGAGGAAAAGTGGTTAAGGTTGAAGAAAAACACGTACTTGTAGATATCGGATATAAGGTTGAAGGAATTGTTCCAATCAGTGAACTTTCAGCATTGCGTATCGATACTGCCAGTGATGTTGTGAATGAAGGAGATGAATTGGAACTTCAAGTCAAAAAACTAGAAGATGAAGAAATTGTACTATCAAAAAAGGCAATTATTGCTGAAAAAGCTTGGGAAGTATTAAAAGAGAAATTCGAAAATAATGAAATAATCGAAGCTACAGTCCGTGACGTTGTAAAAGGTGGACTTGTCGTAGACGTCGGTATTAGAGGGTTTATACCTGCTTCTCTAGTGGAAACACACTACGTTGAAGATTTTGCGGACTATCAAGATCAATCATTAGCTTTAAAAATTGTAGAATTAGATAAAGAACAAAACCGAATAATTTTATCTCATCGCGCAGTTATTGAGCAAGAAACAAAAGAGAAAAAGAAAATGTTGCTAGACTCTCTTGAAGAAGGACAAGTATTAGATGGAACTGTTCAACGTATTACTAACTTCGGTGTGTTTGTAGATATTGGTGGATTAGATGGACTAGTACATATCTCACAATTGGCACATGCACACGTAGAAAAAGCTTCCGATCTTGTTTCAGAGGGAGATACTTTACAAGTGAAAGTACTATCTATCGATAAAGAAAATGAAAAAGTTTCTCTATCACATAAGGCAACTCAACCTGGACCGTGGGATAATATTGAGGAAAAAATTTCCGTCAATCATATTGTAGAAGGAACAGTGAAACGCTTAGTTAATTTTGGGGCATTTGTAGAAGTACTTCCTGGAGTTGAAGGGCTAGTTCATATTTCTCAAATTTCGACAGAACATATTGGAACACCCGGGGAAGTTTTAGAAGTGGGACAAAAGGTTAATGTGAAAGTTTTAGATGTAAATGAGTCAGATAAACGGATTTCATTAAGCATTAAAGAAATCGAAGAAGAGCAAAATCAAAAGGAAATTAAAAAGTATGAAAGCAATGATGAGCAATCAGGTTTCCAATTAGGAGATATGATTGGTAATAAACTGGATAAATTCAAAAATAACTAATTTAAAAAAGCACGCTACTTTAAAGTAGCGTGCTTTTTTATGCTTTAATAATCCTATCGTGTCGATTATTATAACTTTCCACATAAAATACTTTCACTTTTTTAATATTAATTATTAACGTATTGCACATAAGGAAGACAATGCGACATACTTGTAGCCATTATGAGATTTATATTAGGTGTAACACCGCTGCGGCTTGTTAAACAGTAAAGTCAAGTCATAATTACCTCATCAGTTAGTGCACATAATCTTCCTTTTGAAAAAGAATAGAAAGTGTTATCTACTTTAGTTCTGATACTTTGTCATTTAATTTTAATGGTTAAAAAATAATAATTCAGTACATACTGTTAAAGGTGATGACAATGTATCAAATTATTATTGTATGGTTATGCTGGTTATTATGGTGTTTTGCAACATTCTTTCTTCAAAAAACGAAGATTAGAATAATTTATGCAATTGGATTGCTCTTCTGTTTGATTTTACTTCCCTATCAAATATCTATTGTAGATCTTCCTGTCAATCTCAGCTTTTTAGTTATAGTATTCTCAGTTAGTATAGGAATTATTTATTCCAGACTACCATTAAAAAAACTCTTTTTTATACTTTTTATAATTTATTTGTATGTTATTTATTTTCTTTGGAGACTGACGAGCCCCCATATTGAATGATTTCACTTTCATTTTAATAGCTGTAGTGTTTGTATTTTTTATAATCAAATTTTCCGCAAAAAAAATGAATGTACAAATTCTAATCTTAATTGCCGGCCTCTCCTATGGACAAGTATTGTTAGATGTTATTTTCAATAGCTATAATTTACAGCAAACCATAAATTATCACTATTACTTTTTAATTTTACTTTTCGTTCTTTTACTCCTTTCCATTCAGCATAGTTGGGAATTCTTAATTGTAAAAATAGAAAACAGAGTGACAATCATCGAATTTAAAAAGAGGTGGAATTCATGAACGAGTATACATATCCGATACTTTTTGGGGGGGTAACGATAGGGACCCTTGCAAGGATCATAATACTGAAAACAGATTACAGACAATATCCTACTTATCTACATGGTAAGATTATACATATTGCATTGGGATTTATAGCTGCTAGTCTAGGAGCAGTAGCAGTTCCAGCTATTATGGAAAAAGAATTCACCGCTGTTACGTTCTTAACAATAGCTGCTTCACAATTCAGAGAAGTAAGAAATATGGAACGAGGCACCCTAACTGAAATGGATGGTTATGAATTAGTACCTAGAGGAAATACTTATATAGAAGGGATCGCAGTTGCATTTGAAAGTCGAAATTACTTGGTTATTTTCACTGCCCTTTTTGTTACAATGGCTTATTTAATATGGAACGTTTATTTTGCTATTTTTGTTACAATTATTTGTTTTCTGTTAATAAAGAAATATATGAGTGGATCAACGCTCGGTGATATTGTGTCGATTAAAGAAGCGACTGTTTCTTTTGATGGTGCTGGATTATATGTGGACAATATTTACATAATGAATATTGGTCTACCAGCAAGACAAGCTGATATTATGAAATATGGGATGGGCTTTGTCTTAACTCCTAAAAACTTTGATGTTCGTTCAACGATTGCTAATCTTGGTCAACGACAAGCAATTTTACATGATGTCTCTATTTCTTTAGGAGTAATACGTGATTCAGGTACTCCTGCTTTAGTTCCCTTAATTAAACGTGATCTGGATGATGGCCGAATCGGAGTATTCGTTTTACCTCAAGACAAAGATGTAAAAAAGGCAATAAAAGTAATTAGTTCTGTACCCGTTTTAGAAAATGCTATTCGAATGCCATCTGAATCAAAGGCGCAAAACAAGGAGTGATAAATGTTGGTTTTGGAAAAAGCGATTTTGGCAACGATAACTACTAATGCAAGTAAGGTAACAGCTGGTACTTCTATATTTATTTGTGAGAGTAAAGAAGAAATGGATAAAGTAGCTGCTAATCTTGAAGCTATTTTAGATGGTATTAGTCATGCGTTAAGTGATGAAATATATATTATTGTTAAACATTAGTAATTAACAATAATATAATTATGTAAAGTAAATTCGAATTAACTTGTCTTTCGTAGCTTAGTTGTGGTAATTTAGTAAAGGGAAACTATAAAGGGACAACTTTGAAGTAAATTTATTTAGGAAGGATGTGCCTTCATGAGAAGTTCTGTAGTTGCAATAGTTGGAAGGCCAAATGTAGGGAAATCAACGATATTCAATCGATTAGTTGGTGAACGGATTTCAATAGTAGAGGATATCCCAGGTGTAACAAGAGACCGAATATATGCAAAAGCTGAATGGTTAAATACAAATTTCCGCTTAATTGATACTGGTGGAATTGAAATAGGTGATGAACCATTATTAATTCAAATGAGAGAACAAGCAGAGATTGCTATTCGTGAAGCAGATGTCATCATTTTTTTAGTAAATGGCAGAGAAGGAATCACAGCTGCAGATGAAGAAGTCTCTAAAATATTATATAAATCGAATAAACCTGTTGTTCTTGCTGTAAACAAAATTGATAATCTTGAAATGAGAGAACAGATTTACGAATTTTATGCGTTAGGTTTTGGTGAACCTTATCCTATATCAGGAACTCATGGATTAGGGCTTGGAGATTTATTGGATCAAGTAGTAAAGTTATTTCCTGAAAGAGAAAATGAAAATATAGAAGAAGACGTAATTTATTTTAGTTTAATCGGCAGACCCAATGTAGGAAAATCATCGTTGGTTAATGCATTATTAAATGAAGAACGTGTAATCGTAAGTGAGATTGCTGGTACAACAAGAGATGCAATTGACACCAATTTCACGAAAGATGATCAAGATTTCGTTATTATTGATACAGCGGGCATGAGGAAAAGAGGAAAAATCTATGAATCTACTGAAAAATACAGTATATTGAGAGCCCTAAAGGCGATTGAACGGTCAGATGTCGTATTAACACTAATTGATGCTGATACAGGGATTATTGAACAAGATAAAAAAATAGCAGGTTATGCACACGAAGCAGGGAAAGCAGTTGTTATTGTCGTTAATAAATGGGATACGATCTCTCAGCATGATCAAGCGATAAAAGAATTCGAAAAGAATGTAAGAGCACATTTTCAATTTTTAGATTATGCGCCAATTGTATATCTCTCTGCCATAACTAAAAGACGTCTTCATACCCTTTTACCAAAAGTTATTGAAGCAAGCGAGAATCATACCAAACGAGTCGAAACAAATGTATTAAATGATGTGATCATGGATGCGCTTGCCATTAATCCAACTCCCTCTAGACATGGGAAAAAGTTAAAAATATTATATGCAACACAAGTAGCTGTAAAACCGCCAACATTTGTTGTTTTCGTTAACGATCCCGAATTAATGCATTTTTCTTATGAGCGCTTTTTGGAAAATCAAATACGGGAAGCCTTTGGTTTTGAAGGAAGCCCAATAAAAATCTATGCCCGAAGAAGAAGTTAGAGGTGATTCATATGTCAAAAGTAGCAGTATTAGGTGCAGGAAGCTGGGGGGGTACAGCGCTTGCGATGGTTTTATCTGACAATCACCACGATGTACGCTTGTGGACTCATAATTCTGAACAAAAAGCAAGAATGGAAATAGATGGAAAAAACTCAAAATACTTGCCCAATGTTACACTACCTGAAACATTACGTATTTATGATGATTTAGCTTTAGCAATAGATGAGGTTGAGTCTATTGTTATAGTTGTTCCGACAAAAGCAATAAGAGAAACTTGTCAAAAGTTAAATAAAGTACTAAAGCAAAAAGTTATTATTGTCCATGGGAGTAAAGGAATTGAACCTTCTACTCACTTCCGCATTTCAGAAATGATTAAAGAAGAAATGTTCTCTGAGTTATGTGATGATGTAGTAGTCTTATCGGGTCCAAGTCATGCGGAAGAAGTCAGTGTCAAACATCCAACAACAGTTACAGCAGCATCTTTAAATAATCACTCCGCCATTTATACTCAGGATCTATTTATGAATGATTATTTTCGGGTATATACAAGTTCTGATATTATTGGTGTCGAGTTAGGTGGTGCCCTAAAAAATATAATTGCATTAGGTGCTGGAATTTCTGATGGTTTAGGTTATGGCGATAATGCGAAGGCAGCATTAATAACCCGGGGGGGATTAGCTGAAATAACTCGCCTCGCTGCGATAAAAGGAGCAAATCCGTTAACATTTATCGGCCTTTCTGGTGTAGGAGATTTAATTGTGACCTGTACAAGTGTACACAGTCGAAATTGGCGCGCAGGTAATTTGTTAGGTCAGGGCCAAGCAATAGATGATGTATTGGACCAAATGGGAATGATTGTTGAGGGTATTAGTACAACCGAAGCAGTCAATCAAATGGCCCAAACATACAATGTTTCCATGCCAATAACAGCAGGGATCTATGATGTTATTTTTCAAAGAAAAACACCAAAAGAAGTAGTAGATGACTTAATGACACGTAATCGAACAAATGAAATTGATGATATTTCATTATTATTAAAAAGGAATATGGATTAACTGTTCTACTCCTTTATGCATACTATAGAATGTGACTATAGTAGTTAGGAGGAGTTATTTTGAGTGATTTTAAACAAAATATGTTTGATCAGATTCAAAAAAAATCAAATGTTAAACCAGATGATATTTTTAAAGTAGCACAATCCGTACAAAATGCCGATTTTTCTGATGAAAAAACGGTAAGGCAATTGGTAAAACAGTTAGCAAATATCTCTGGTAAAACAGTTTCTAAACAAAAAGAAGATAAAATTGTAAAGGCGATTACAAATAATAAAATGCCAAAAGATATGAATTCGCTAAGTAAATTATTTAAAAATTAACATTATTAGGCACATGAGGATGCAAGATATTATTGCTTCGCATAAAATAAATCGCACAAGCATTCACTTTCAGGGTGATTCTGGGTACTTATTTAGTCATAATCGAAGTAGATTTGCCCCTTCTACTTCGGTTTTTTGATGTTTCTGAATATATATTTAATTTACAATTTCATTTTTATCAAGATGGATGTACCTATTTGTGTAAGAATATTATCGGAATAATATGTTATAATTATGATGATTGAGATTTCATATGAAAGGATGAACAACTCGTGTCAGATGCTTTAATGAAAATGTGGATTTCTTTTGGTGGTATGGGCGCCCTTATTCTATCAATGGTATTGATACTGCTTAGCAGATATAAATTGAAAGGAATTATCTCAGGAATTGTTGCTTTTATCGCATATATATGTTTAATTGTTGGTGGATTAATTATTGCTTTTATAGTAATTAGTGGACCATCATCTTAATATGAAGGAGTTAAGGATTGGAATGGTACATAAACGAATCATTATCTTACTTAGTATTTTCTATCTTACAGGATGTATGTATCCTTCTGAAAATCTAAGCCAAAATCAAATTTCTAATGATGCTCAGTTACAAATGGTACAACTGGCAATAGATCAATACCAGGAGCAGAAGAATGGATTATTACCTATTTTAACGAAAGAAAGCGATACACCCCTATATCAGAAGTATTTAATTGATTTTAGTTTATTGAAACAACAAGGTTTAATACAGGCTGTACCCGGGACTGCATTTGAAAATGGTGGTAGTTATCAGTATGTCCTTGTGGACGTAGAAGAGAATCCAACGGTTAAAGTAATTGATTTACATTTATCTGATGAAATTAGATCAATCCAACAGCGTCTTTCCATATATAGAAGTGAACATACTTATCCACCTTTTGGTGAACAAGTGGAGAAAAATATTTTTGAACTAGATATTGAAGAGCTCAATTTAGAAGGACCGCCTCAAGTAAATAGTCCATACTCAGAAAATAAATTACCGGTATATATTGATACAAATGGTGAGTTATTAATTGACTATCGAATTGAGCTGTACAAAAAATTAAAGGAACTAGATCATCAGTATGAAAATGGTGATGATATCAGACCTATTTTATTTAAAGATCACCCGGTAGTACCCGCATACAGTATACCATTTACAATCAAAGACAATGAACCAGTCTTCGCACCAGATATAGAAGAAGAATGGTAAAAGATATAACTACCATATGATAAGAGAGGAACTCATTCTACACTAGAACGAGTTCCTTTTTATGTAAAATTAACCATAATGATAAAAAATCTACTGCATAAAAGGAAGATGATGTGACATAACCTCGATTTAATGAGTAGTAATTTCGGCCTTTCAATCTCCATTTATAGTTATCATCCTTTTAGAAAGGTCAAAAAGATATTTCTCATAATCGTTGTAGAGCAAATCAAGAGCGAAGGCGTCCGCTTCCACTCCTGTGGGAATGTTTTCTTTGAAGATCCACTTTACCAAGCGATCTTTGATTGAGAAAGTTAGCTGAAAAGAAAACCCCATGGAAAGGGAAGCGGACAAGCCGGAGCGGCTTGTTACGCAGTTATAATTATCTTATCAGTTACTGCGCATATTCTTCCTTATGCGTGATGTGGTATTTTTATTTTAAATTGACATATCAATATCCCTTTTTTCATATGCTTGTGATAGAGCTTTATCATTCGTTATTTTAAAAAAATATGAAAGTTTATTTAATATACGAATTATTAGCATAATTTAATAGGACAACATCATAGAATAGAATTGTCAAAGATTAGTAGGATGATGAGGTCGAATAGATCGGGAGGGGATCACTTGGAAAGGGTAGATATTTTTAAGGATATTTCTAAACGAACAAATGGTGATATTTATTTGGGTGTTGTTGGAGCAGTTAGAACTGGAAAGTCAACATTCATTAAAAAATTTATGGAAAAAACAGTATTACCCAACATTAAAAATGAAAGTGACCGTTTAAGAGCGCAAGACGAATTACCACAGAGTGCAGCAGGAAGAACAATTATGACCACAGAACCAAAATTCATTCCAAACCAAGCTGTTTCTTTAACAGTAGAAGACGGTTTAGAAGTAAACGTCAGATTAGTTGATTGTGTCGGATATACAGTGAAAGGTGCACAAGGTTTTGAAGATGAAAATGGCCCGCGCATGATTCATACTCCATGGTATGAAGAACCTATTCCCTTTCATGACGCAGCAGAAATAGGAACGAGAAAAGTCATTCAAGAGCATTCTACAATGGGGATTGTCGTTACGACAGATGGTAGTATTGGAGAAATTCCAAGAGAAGACTATGAAGAACCAGAAGCAAGAATTGTTGAAGAGCTGAAAGAAGTTGGCAAACCTTTTATTATGATCCTTAATTCGGTACAACCTTACAATCAGGAAACGGAATTGCTACGTCAAAATTTAATAGATAAATATGATATTCCGGTATTATCAATGAGTGTAGAAAGTATGACAGAACATGATGTGAATAATGTTCTTAGAGAAGTACTTTATGAATTCCCTGTCTTAGAAGTTAATGTTAATTTACCTAGTTGGGTATTAGTACTAGATGATCAACACTGGTTAAGAAAAAACTATCAACATGCAATTGAAGAGACTGTAAAAGATATTAAAAGACTCCGAGATGTTGATCATGTTATCGGTCAATTTGATCAATTTGACTACATTCATCAAGCATCCTAGCGGGTATTGAAATGGGTGAAGGTGTTGCAGATATAGATCTTCATGCACCTGATGAATTATATGATCAAGTGTTAAAGGAAATAGTTGGTGAGGAAATTAGAGGTAAAGATCATCTGTTACAACTTATGCAAGAGTTTACAAATGCGAAAAAAGAATATGATCAAATTGCAGATGCTCTGAAGATGGTAAAACAAACAGGCTATGGTGTAGCTGCTCCTGCTATCTCAGATATGGTATTGGAAGAACCAGAGATTATTAGACAAGGGTCTAGATTTGGCGTTCGATTAAAAGCAGTTGCTCCATCTATTCATATGATTAAAGTTGAAGTAGAATCCGAATTTGCACCTATTATTGGAACCGAAAAGCAAAGTGAGGAATTAGTACGATATTTAATGCAAGACTTTGAAGAGGACCCATTATCTATCTGGCAATCCGATATTTTTGGTAGATCCTTAAGTTCAATAGTAAGAGAGGGAATACAAGCTAAGTTATCCCTAATGCCTGAGAACGCTAGATTCAAGTTGAAGGAGACCTTAGAACGGATCATTAACGAAGGATCTGGAGGATTAATTGCGATTATTTTATAGTCAAAGTGACAAAAGCGTTGATGCTATAGCATTGCGCTTTTTTATGTTTAAATAATAATTTTGTGGTAATAATAGGTAATAAATAGATGCGAACATCCTACATCTACGAGATTGCTTTTATAACAAGGTTTGAAAACACTTGCATAGACAAATGACATATGATAACATCTTGTTATCTTGGAAATTACTTAACCGAAATATAATTTTTTTTACAGAAACGCGAATAATTGTTGAATTATCTTTGATTCTCAGTTATTATAAGCCTTGTCATCCTTTGACAGATGACAATAGTTATTTATATTTCTTTGTTAAGAAATAGATAGCTTGTAGTGGGAGGAGGTGAATATCATGAACAAGACAGATCTAATTAATGCAGTTGCAGAGAAAAGTGAACTTTCTAAAAAAGATGCAACAAAGGCTGTTGACGCAGTTTTTGAATCTATCATGGATTCACTTAAAGATGGCGAAAAAGTACAATTAATTGGTTTTGGTAATTTTGAGGTGCGTGAACGTGCTGCACGTAAAGGGCGCAATCCACAAACTGGAGATGAGATTGAAATTCCAGCAAGTAAAGTACCTGCTTTTAAACCAGGTAAAGCCCTTAAAGATATCGTAAAATAGTATGGTATTTACATATGGGCAAAAAGGGTGCATTCAATGCATCCTTTTTTATTTCCTCAATAAATCGTAATCCACTGAAAGTTTCTTTCCAAAAAAGCAATGATTATCTAACCTGTAAGATGTAAACTTATGCTATACTATGTTAATATAGAATAGGATTTTGAAGAATTGTGGTGAGTCTGATGAAATACATAGAAGTGATCAATCATTATAACGATCAAATAAAAGAATCAATTAAGCAAGTCTATCTTCAACAACATCTGGAACAACCTCAGATTGAAGAACATAAAATTGTTGCGTTGCATTTGTTAGCCCAGACTACTAAGAATCATGAGAATCTTGTGTTAACCACCATGTTAGTGCAAATTGCTCTAAATACTCACGATCAAATATCGACTCAGTACGAGGACAATATTAATTCAACCCAACAGCAGTTAACTGTATTAGCAGGAGATTATTATTCAGGAATTTATTATCATTTATTAGCTAATAGTAATGATTTAAGTCTTATAAGTGTCTTGGCCGATGGAATTAATGAGATGACTCAAGAAAAAATGCATGTATATTATAACGATTATCATACAATTAAAAGCTTTCTAGATGACTTTGAAAAAATTGAATCAAAGTTAGTTATAAAAATTGCTAATTTCGTGAACAAAGATGATGCTAGTCCTTATATAAGTAAATGGTTAATGTACAAAAGAATAGAATTTGAACTAGTGCAATTATCTAAGAATCATCATACGTTCTTTCATCAATTATTAAAAGAAACGGTCCAAAACATTCATGATAGTAATCAAATAGAAAATTCATTAATATTATGTTTAGAAATTTTAGAGAATGAGCTTTTAAAATTAAAAAGCGATAAATGGATGGATATATTAGATAAAGATTTGGATATATATCCTATTCATGACAAACAAAAAAATTGGAAGATCATGTTGGAAGAAGGATTATCTCAATGAATAAGCACTCAAAGGAAGAAAAAGTCCATCAGGTATTTGAAAAGATATATAATAATTATGACTTTATGAATTCTGTCATTTCTTTTCAGCGGCATAAAAAATGGCGCAATGATGTTATGAAAAGAATGCAGGTAGAAAAAAAATCAAAAGCACTTGATGTCTGTTGTGGAACAGGTGATTGGTCTTTCTCACTATCACAAGAAATTGGTGAGGGTGGAGAAGTAATCGGTTTAGATTTCAGTCAAAATATGTTGTCAGTTGCTAACGAAAGATTGAAGGAACATCCATTTCACAATGTGCAGTTTATTCATGGTAATGCTATGGATTTACCATTTCAAGATAACTATTTTGATTATGTAACGGTTGGTTTTGGTTTGCGAAATGTTCCTGATTACTTGCAAGTATTAAAAGAAATGTATCGGGTCGTTAAACCAGGTGGTATGGTGGTTTGTTTGGAAACTTCTCAGCCAACTGGTATTATATTTAGAAAATTATATTATTTTTATTTTAAAAATATTATGCCATTATTTGGTAAAATATTTGCTAAAAGCTATCAAGAATATGTATGGTTACATGAATCTGCAAAAGATTTTCCTGGTAAAGATGAATTAAAGCAATTGTTTCAAGATGCTGGATTTATTAATATTCAATATAAAAGCTATACTGGTGGAGTAGCTGCCATGCATCTAGGTGAAAAACAAGTGTAAAAGTAAAGGTGACGTCAAATGAAGCTTGCTAAAACATATGCATTTCTAAAAAAAGATCTATCCGTAATAGAAGACGCGTTAGAAGAAACCGTTTATGCTAATCAACCAGTACTACACGAAGCGTCTGTACAGTTGCTGAAAGCTGGCGGAAAAAGGTTAAGACCAATATTTGTATTACTCGCATCTAAGTTTGGTGAATACAACCTTAGTTATATTAAAAATGTCGCCAGTTCATTAGAATTAATCCATATGGCTTCATTGGTACACGATGACGTAATTGACAATTCAAATATGCGAAGGGGTAAACCAACGGTAAAGGCAAAGTGGGATAACCAAGTCGCAATGTTAACCGGTGATTATATATTTGCGAAAGCTTTGCAGCAATTTACTGAGATCCAGCAACCAAGAGCTCATCAAATACTATCAGATACTATGATTGAACTTACAATGGGTGAAATAGAACAAATAAAAGATAAATTTAATATAGAGCAAAACTTTCGGACTTATTTAAGAAGAATTAAACGAAAAACTGCTCTATTAATATCTTCAAGCTGCCAATTAGGTGCGATTGTAGCAAATACAGATAAAAAAACAGAAACAGCTCTGTATCGATATGGATACTATATGGGAATGTCTTATCAAATTATTGATGATATATTAGACTTCACGGCTTCTGAGAAAGAATTAGGAAAGCCAGCAGGAAGTGATTTGCTTCAAGGTAATATTACTTTACCAGTATTATTTGCAATAGAAGATCCTGCTCTGCATAAAGAGCTATCTACTTTATTCAGAAATCCTGCCCACATAAAAGGTGAAACCTTACTACCAATAATAGCTAAAATTAGCTCTTCAGATGCTATCAAAAGAGCTCGGAAAGTAAGTGATATGTATTTACAAAAAGCATATGATTCTCTTCAGGTATTACCAAATAATCAAGCAAAAGAAGCGTTAGAAAACATTGCTAACTATATTGGCAATCGACAAATATAATGAGGTGAATAAAAAATGGAAAAAACATTTCTAATGATTAAACCAGACGGCGTGCAACGTAATCTAATTGGAATGATTGTGTCTCGGTTTGAACAAAAAGGATATAAGTTAATCGCATCAAAATTGATGACAATTACGGAACATCTTGCTAAAACACATTATGCGGAACACGATGGGAAACCTTTCTTTAATGATCTTGTATCCTTTATTACGTCAGGTCCAGTCTTCGCAATGGTCTGGGAAGGTGAAAACGTGATCGATATGTCAAGAAAGATGATGGGGGGGAAAACAAATCCACAAGAAGCAGAAATAGGTACAATTAGAGGAGATTATGGTGTCGTGATGCACCGAAACATTATTCATGGTTCAGACTCATCGGAAAGCGCTGATAGAGAAATTAATTTATTTTTTGACCATGCCGAACTTCAGCAATATAACAAAAATATAGATAATTGGCTATCATAATTTATTCGCATCTAGAACAAGGAGAAAAGACATGTCAGAGTATCAAGCGTTTATTGGACAAATTTACAAAAAAACAGGCCTGGACCTTTCCTTATATAAGGAAGTTCAAATGAAAAGACGGCTTACATCATTACGTGATAAACGTGGATATGAGTCTTTTCAAGATTACTTCAAGGCTATTAATGCAGATCAACAATTATTACAAGAATTTTTAGACAAAGTTACCATCAATGTTTCTGAATTTTATCGTAATCCAACAAGATGGAAAGTATTAGAAGATACTATTTTTCCATCTTTTAAAAAACAAATGAAAAAAATTAAAATTTGGAGTGCAGCTTGCTCCACAGGTGAAGAACCATATACACTTGCTATCATAGCGAATCAATTTTGGGATTTGAAAGATATCGAGATTATTGCTACTGATATTGATCCTAATGTATTAGCAAGGGCTAAGCAAGGTATTTATAATGAGCGAGCATTACAAGAAGTTCCAATAGCAATTAAGGATAAATACTTTCATCAAGAAGGTGCTACTTTCAAGGTGAATGAAAGATTAAAGAAAGCCATCAGTTTCAAGAAGCATAATTTACTAGCAGATAAATATCCTGCAGATGTAAATTTAATTGTTTGCCGAAATGTATTGATATATTTTACAGAAGAAGCTAAAACGAAAATCTATCATAACTTTAATGAAGCATTGGATGATGATGGTATATTTTTTGTCGGAAGTACAGAACAAATTCAGTCCTGAAAAATATGGATTTGAAGTGTTGGATACTTTTTTTTATCGGAAAAATTACAACACATAAAAATCAGAAAATTTGCACACACATTTTTTGTTAGCTATGTTATAGTAATAAAAAAATATTTCAGGGGGGGGATAATAAATGCGCTATTTAACAGCGGGAGAGTCGCATGGTAAACAACAGACGACTATTGTTGAAGGTTTACCCGCGGGAATGCCTATTACAAAAGATGATATTAATGATTCACTGCTACGACGCCAAAAAGGGCATGGACGTGGAAAAAGAATGCAGATTGAAAAGGATTTAGTAGACATTGTAGGTGGAATTAGACATGGCTATACCTTAGGATCACCAATAGCACTAGTGGTTCATAATGATGATTTTAAACACTGGATCGATGTTATGGGTGAGGATCCCTTATCAGAAGATCAGGACATTCGTAGAGTGGTAACTCGTCCACGACCAGGTCACGCTGATTTAAACGGTGCCTTAAAGTATGGACATCGAGATATGAGAAATATTTTAGAACGATCTTCAGCACGTGAAACAACAGCACGTGTAGCGGCAGGAGCTGTTGCAAAAACGCTATTAAAAAACCTTGATATTAAAATCGTCGGTTATGTGAATGAAATAGCTGGTATTAAAGCGGAAGAAAATCTTGAGTTATCCATAGAAGATAAGATTCGTATTTCAGAAGAATCCCCCCCAGTTCGCTGTTTGAATGAGGAAGCAGGCAAACAAATGATGGATGCGATTGATAAAGCAAAAAAAGATGGTGATTCTATTGGTGGCATTTGTGAAGTTACAATAGAAGGATTACCAGCCGGTATAGGATCATTTGTGCATTATGATCGGAAACTGGATGGTCGTATTGCAGGTGCTGTCCAAAGTATCAATGCTTTCAAAGGTGTAGAATTCGGAATCGGGTTTGAAGCTGCACGCAAGAATGGGAGCCAAGTACATGATGAAATTCTCTGGTCGGAAGAGAGAGGTTATTATCGTCGTACAAATCGCCTTGGTGGCTTTGAAGGCGGTATGACAACAGGTATGCCTGTAATTGTGAAAGGTGTTATGAAGCCGATACCTACCTTATATAAGCCATTACAAAGTGTAGATATTGAATCAAAAGAACCTTTTAACGCGAGTATCGAAAGATCGGATTCATGTGCTGTTCCAGCAGCAGCTGTGGTTATGGAACATGTTGTAGCATTTGAAATAGCTACAGCGATCTTAGAACAATTTCCTAATGACCAATTTTCTAAGCTAAAAAATGCAATGGATCAATATCGAGAGGAAATTAGGTGTTTCTAATGCATAAACAGTTAATAACGACTAGTACTAACCAGTATAACGTGTTCGTTGGAAATGGAATAATCGAAAATTTAGCAGATTATCTACCGAAAGAATATCAAAATATTATGATTATCACTGATTCTATTGTGCATGAATTATATACTGAAGATGTAAGGAAATATCTACCGCAATCAGCTCAAGTATCAGTTAGCGTAGTGCCTGCAGGAGAAAATTCCAAAAGCATTGAACAATATTATCATCTATTAACAGAAGCGATTAAAAATAATTTAGATCGAAAATCTCTTATTGTTGCTCTTGGAGGAGGAGTAATTGGAGATTTGGCAGGTTTTGTTGCAGCAACATATATGCGAGGAATTGATTTCGTACAAGTGCCAACTACTATTCTAGCTCATGATAGCAGTGTAGGAGGAAAAGTAGCAATCAACCATCCTGAAGGTAAAAATTTAATCGGGAATTTTTATCCGCCGCAAGCTGTCATATTTGATACGGATACATTAAAAACTTTACCAAATATCGAAAAACGATCTGGTTATGCTGAAGTGATCAAACATGGTTTTATAAGTAACGAAGCTTTTTTAGAAGATGTTTTGGAAACAGATATAACGACCGATATTCCTCCTATGAAACTGAATGACCATTTGCAGAAGGGAATTGCAGTAAAGGCTGATATTGTAGAGAAGGATGAAAAGGAAGCGAATATTCGGAAATTTCTGAATTTTGGCCATACATTAGGTCATGCTATTGAATCTGAACTCGGTTATGGAAATATTACTCATGGTGAAGCAGTAGCTATCGGCATGTTATTTGCTATCGAAGTTAGTGAAGCAACTTATCGAATATCGTTACCATATCAAGCCTATTATCATTGGCTATCAGCAAATCAGTATCCGTTATCCTTACCACCACTTTCTGTACAGAACTTAATAAATCGTATGAAAAAAGATAAAAAATCAGAAAATGCAATGGTACAAATGGTATTGTTAAAAGAAGTTGGAAGCCCTGTAACAGAAACTATATCAGATCAAGATTTAACCAATCTTCTAGATAACTTTTTAGGAAAGTTGGGTTCAGAATGATTAGAGGAATACGTGGAGCAACTACAGTAACGAACAATAATGCCGATGAAATTGTGGCAGAAACTAAAAAAATGATAGAACAGATGGCTCAACAAAATGATGTTGATCCTGAATTAATCGCTTCTGTGATGATTTCTGTTACACCTGATCTTAATGCTGCTTTTCCTGCTAAAGCTTTACGCTCATAGAAGGGTGGAAATATGTCCCAGTTATGTGCATGCCTGAAATTAGTGTTCCCGGGAGTTTACCATTTTGTATTCGAGTCATGATGACAGTTAACACTACAGCAGCACAAAACCAAATGGAACATATTTATTTAAATGAAGCCAAAAAATTAAGACCTGATTTAGTACAAGAATAGTAATAGTGACGCGAAGGGAGTTTTCTAAGTGCAGGTAAAACGTGTATTTCAAAATATGGCTCCATATACCCCCCAGGTAAACAGATAGAAGAAGTAAAGAAAGAATACGGTCTATCTAAAATTGTTAAATTAGCATCAAATGAAAATCCATTTGGATACTCCGAACAGGTAAAACAAGCTATTCCAAATATGCTTGATCATTTAGAAATTTATCCAGATGGTTATGCAACACAGCTTAGAGCAGCACTTGCAAGTAAATTAGGTGTTGGAGAAAAGCAACTAATCTTTGGTTGTGGATCAGATGAAGTGGTAGATATTATTTGTAGAACTTATTTAGAGAACGGAACAAACACAATCATGGCTACTCCGACATTTCCACAGTATAAACATAATGCATTAATTCAGGGTGCGGATATAGTAGAAGTGCCCTTAGTAAATGGCTATCATGATTTGCCGAATATGCTTAAAGCCATCAATAAAGATACACGAGTCATCTGGTTATGCTCACCTAACAATCCAACAGGTACATTAATTAATAAAGAAGAACTCGTCTCTTTTTTAAATAAATGTCCATCAGATACAATGGTTGTTTTAGATGAAGCATATTTTGAATATATTGAACAAAGAAAAAATCCTAATAGTATTAGCTTATTAGAAACATATAACAATTTAGTTATTTTACGCACCTTTTCCAAAGCTTATGGTTTAGCGAATTTACGAGTTGGTTATGGTATTGCGTCTGAAGAAATTGCCACCTATTTAAATATCACACGTGGGCCTTTCAACACTACTTCTGTTTCGCAATTATCAGCCTAACCGCTTTACATGATACGGAATTTTTACAAAAAACGCATTCCAGAAATTTAGAAAACAAAAAAGCATTTATGACTGCTTGTGACAATATGAATTTAGAATATTACGAATCAGAAGCCAATTTTCTTTTTGTTAAACTACCAACAACCGGTGATGAATTGTTTGAATATTTGTTAACGAAAGGTTTTATTGTGCGTTCTGGTGAAGCTTTAGGTCATCCTAATGGAGTAAGAATAACAATTGGTTCCAAAGAGCAAATGTTAGAACTAGAAACGAATATAAAGGAATTTTTAGCATTTAATAAAGGAGTATAAATTGTGAAAAAGACCGTTTTAATAGCGGGTCTCGGTCTAATCGGAGGCTCGCTTGCTTTAAGCATAAGAGAAACAGAAGATATTCATCTTATTGGTTTTGACTCAAATTATAGTACGCTAGAGTATGCCAAGATGAATAAAATGGTAGATGAAGTCTATAGTGATTTTAAGGAAGCTATTTTACAATCAGATATCTGTATATTGGCTGCTCCGGTTTCAGTTACGATAGAAATGATTCATCAACTTAGTAAATTACCATTAACGAAACCGATTATTATAACGGATGTAGGTTCTGTTAAAGGTCCAATTATTGATGCGGCAAATCAAATTAATTCTGAAATGATTTCCTTTATTGGCGGGCATCCTATGGCAGGCTCTCATAAAAAGGGAATACAGGCAGCGAAAAAAAACCTGTTCGAAAATGCTATCTATGTTTTATCTCCAACCACTAGTAGTTCGAACAAAGATTTAGAACAATTACAAGCATTATTAACCCCAACGAAAAGTAAATTTCTGATCTTAGAACCAGAAGAACACGATGAAATGACAAGTGTTATTTCCCACTTTCCACACTTGATTGCATCTTCACTTGTTCATCAGGCGCGTAGTTGGCAAAAAACTCATCCATACATACCAAAATTAGCTGCTGGTGGTTTCCGTGACATAACCCGGATTGCATCAAGTAATCCATTAATGTGGCGAGATATTTTCTTTCAAAACAGACCAAAAATGAGTCGGTTACTCGGAGATTGGATTGAAGAGATGATTCATTTAAAAACCCTTATAGATACAGGAGAAAAATCTCAAATCCAAGAATACCTGGAACAGGCAAGAGAATATCGAGATGGTCTTGATAGCAGAAAACAAGGGGCGATTCCATCCTATTATGATATCTATGTTGATATATTTGATCAACCTGGTGCAATACTAAAAGTAATTGAATTATTATCCAGTCATGATATTAGTATTAATAATATTGAAATTCTCGAATTAAGAGAGGGAATTACAGGCGTATTACGATTAAGCTTCCAAAATAAGAACGATCAAGAATTTAGTCAAGCAATTTTAAAGAAAAATCATTATGATACAGTGATTGAAGAATAGGAGAGGACTATCTTGACAAGTAAAATTTTAAGCTATAATCAACCGGCGCTTTCAGGTAAAATTAGTGTTCCTGGAGATAAATCGATTTCACACAGAGCTGTCATGTTTGGCTCTTTAGCAAAAGGACAAACGAATATTAGTAATTTTTTAGCTGGTGAAGATTGTCTTTCCACTATTGGAGCATTCGAAGCAATGGGGGTTTCCATTAAGCGAAATGAAAATACGGTTTGTATTGATTCTGAAGGTATTGATGGACTTAAGGAACCAATACAACCAATAAATTTGGGTAACTCTGGTACAACGGCGCGATTATTATTAGGAATATTAGCTGGTTTACCTTATCACTTTACGCTATTTGGTGATGAATCATTATCAAAGCGGCCTATGGATCGAATTGCAAATCCTTTACGAGAAATGGGAGCAATAATTGATGGTCGCGATCATGGACGATTATTACCCATGTCAGTAAGAGGTGGAGAATTATCATCGATTCACTTTAAGCCTCCTGTTAAAAGTGCACAGGTGAAATCAGGTGTATTATTAGCTGGTCTTCTTAGCAGTGACGGTGTGACAACAGTCGAAGAAGAGACGAAAACACGTGATCATACGGAAAATATGTTAAAAGCTTTTGGAGCACAAATAGATATAGAAGGAAATACGGTTAGAATTAAAGGCAACCAAAAACTTTATGCTTGTGATATAGAAGTGCCTGGAGATATTTCCTCTGCAGCATTCTTTTTAGTTGCAGCAGCGTTAACAAAAAATAGTAATATAACTATAGAAAATGTTGGGTTGAACAGTACACGTACAGGTATAATTGATGTATTAAAATTAATGGGTGTTACCATTGAAGTTGTGGAAAAACGTACCATAGGTGGGGGAATCAATAGGTGATATAACGGTTATTACCTCTAATCCAAAAGGTGTAATAATAGAAGGAGACATTATTCCACGTATTATTGATGAAATACCTATTATTGCTTTATTAGCTACGCAAGCAGATGGTCAAACTATTATCCGAGACGCAGAGGAATTACGATTCAAGGAAACAGATCGAATCGCCTCCGTTGTGACCACCCTTACAAAGTTTGGTGCCAAGCTAACAGGTACAAAAGATGGAATGATCATTGAAGGAAACACTTTACTTCACGGTGCTGTTGCAGAATCGCATGGTGATCATCGAATCGGTATGATGATAGCCATTGCATCGCTAATTACAAATGATCCTATAGAATTACATAACGATGAATGCATCGCTATTTCCTATCCAACTTTTTTTGAAGACTTGGATAAATTAATTGAAAACTATTAATTTATATCTAAAAGATCCAATAATAGAAATCCTGATTTCTATTATTGGATCTTTTTCATTTATAAAGCTCTCATAGTTGCTCGTATTATTTTATTTCGTTACTATGAATATAAGTGAAGTTGAATAAGTGATAAATAGAAAGGTTGAAATCTTTGGATAATACTATTGAACAAGCTATTGAAATGATTCATATTGGTGAAATAAAAGAAGCATTAACACTTTTACAAGAAGCAGCGAATAATGCTGATATTAATACAAAAATTGAAATTGCTCAGCTTTTTATCGAATTAGGAAACCAGGATCTTGCAGAAACAATATTGGAAGAAATTATACAACAAGAACCAGAAAATAGCGATGCGAAACTAATGTATGCGGACATTATGATCGATGATAACCACGATGAGCAAGCAATTGAAATCCTAAATGAAGTGAAAGAGGAAGATCCTAACTATCTCCAGGCATTAATACAATTAGCTGATTTGTATCAAGCGCAAGGGTTATTTGAAGTAGCTGAAAGAAAATTGTTAATTGCAAAAAACATAGCTCCGGAAGAGCCTATAATTGACTTTGCTTTGGGAGAATTAACTTTTTCATCAGGTGACTATCATAAATCCATTATCTATTATGAGAAATTATATAAAATAGCAAAAGAATTTGCAGGAGTAAACATAGCTGGCAGATTAGCCGAAGCTTACGCATTCAATGGAGAATTCGAAGAATCCTTTCAGTATTATCAAACAATTGAAACTAATGATCCAGAGACACTATTTCGCTATGGTTTTTTAGCATATAAATCTGAACGTTTTGAAATCGCGATTCAA
Source organism: Gracilibacillus boraciitolerans JCM 21714 (assembly GCF_000521485.1). Classification (GTDB taxonomy): domain Bacteria; phylum Bacillota; class Bacilli; order Bacillales; family Amphibacillaceae; genus Gracilibacillus; species Gracilibacillus boraciitolerans. The sequence continues at coordinate 248,740 of NZ_BAVS01000001.1, forward strand.
GCATGGGAAAAATTGCTGGAAGAGGAATTGGAATATCCCTCCGTTTATTTATATTTAGCAAATGCCTACGAGGAAGAGGGTCTTATCCAAGAAGCTATCGAAACAGCCACTCAAGGAGTTGATATGGATCCATTTAATAAAGAAATATGGTTTACTGCAGGAAGATTAGCATTAAAAGACGGTGAAACAGATAAAGCAATCGAATTTGCCAATAAAGCAATTTCTTTGGATAGTGAATACCAGGAAGCATTGTTATTCCTGATAGAAGCGCATAAAAACCGGGATAATCATAAGGAAGTTATCGCCCTCCTTAGTGATACCGTAGATATTGAACATCTTGATGGAATATTTTATTGGGAGCTTGCAAAAGCATATAATGAGGAAGAAGACTTTAAACAGGCATTAAATGCTTATCAAAACGCATACAATAAAATGAAGGATGATACGGACTTCTTAAAAGATTATGGATACTTTTTAATAGAAGAAGGGAGGATCGAAAAAGCAGTTAAAATATTTGAGAAATATATGACAATAGAACCATCAGATTCTGATATACAACATTATGTCCAGCGTTTAAATGAACAAAATAATGATACTCTCTTATAGATGGAGGGGAAAGATAACTTGGAAACTACTATTCGGGTTGAAGATAAAAAAATATTTATTCAATGGTTTTTAAGTCATTATCAATTAAAAAAACGAGAAAGTGTGTGGATTTTAAATTACTTATTGAATCATGAGTTGCTCCTAGAACAAGTTCATTTTGTATTGGAGGCCCGCTTTTGTCCAAGAGCAATGATAATTTCTACTCATTGTTCTAAAGAAATAGCTTTTCGTTTTTATAAGAAGCATATTGTAACAACAGATGCAGATAAATCGTTCCATGATATTCGTTTACATGCTAAGGAACCAATATATGTTCAATTAAATTTCAAGAATTCGAATCAGAGTATTCCATATATAAAAGTGTTGGAGGATAATCCATTTATCCCGGACGACTATTTTCTTACTAAGAGTGATAAAAAAATGGCAGATGAATGGTTGGAATATTCATTATATGAGTATCAAAAAGAAGTCTTAATTAGTAAAATAAATGAAGCACTAGATCAAAAAGATCATCAATTATTTAACTATTATTCAGATCAATTAAAGGAATTGGAAAGTTCATTTATTATAAAAAGTGAGTAAAAAGAGTAACGGGAGAGCCAACAAGTATGGTGCATTCCGTTTCTTTTTATGTTAAATTAGGAGCATGGATCAGGAGGTGTAAAAATGAAATGGCAACCTAAAGACATTGCGTCATACTTTCAATCTGAAGAATATATTGACACACTTTGTATTCCGCTTATTCCAATCACTTTAAATAATCAGCCAGAGACTGCAAAAAAAGCAGATCAACAAAAATCCTTACAAATAATAGCAGACGAATTAGAAAGAAACTTTAAGGGGGGGAGAATATTTTTAAGTCCTAGTTATACATATATTTCAGGAAATAATGATCGACAGGAAATTAATCGTCTTAATAATTGGACAAGCTCTTTATCAAGTGATCATTTCACATATATCTTTTATTTGACATATGACGTCAATTGGAAAAGATTTGAGCAAGATATGGATGGTAATTTAATCTGGCTAACTGCACCAATAATAGAAGATTATCAATCACAACAAACAAAAAAGTGGGTGCAGGAACAATCCATTCAAATCAGTGCACTTATTAGAAGCTATTGGTAAATAGAAATATTTATAGAAAAACATCTTAAAAGAATAGAATTTATTGACCACAGCTTTAGTTTAAGCTATCATAGTAATGTCCTAGTAACATAAGAGTTTATAATCCATGAAGTCGGAATATGTGTAGAGGGGGGGTAAACAATGTCAGAGAAAAAGCACAAGTGTCCCGTCGGCAATTTTTAAATTATACATTAACAGGTGTTGGTGGTTTTATGGCTGCAGGAATGCTTGCACCAATGGTTCGTTTTGCAATTGACCCAGTGTTACAAGCATCTGGTACTGAAGATATGCATGCAGTAGTCGAGGTATCAGAAATTACTACAGAACCACAACGCTTTGATTGGACAATTAAACAAGTTGATGCTTGGTACACATCGGATGTAATCCATAGTGCTTGGATATATAAAAACGAAAAAGACGAAATAATTGCTTTGTCACCAATATGTAAGCACTTAGGATGTGCGGTAAGTTGGGCATCTAATGAAGAATATCCGAACGAGTTTTACTGTCCATGTCACGGAGGACGCTATTATAAGAATGGTTTAAATGTACCAAACACTCCACCAAATGCGGCATTGGATCTTTTTCAAAAGGAAGTAAAAGATGGTACATTATATCTTGGAGCGCAATGCCAAACCCTGTAACGGAAGGAGGGGGGGCATCATAAATGTTACAAAAAATGTATGATTGGATTGATGAACGTGTAGATATTACTCCACTCTGGCGTGATATTGCAGATCACGAAGTTCCAGAGCATGTAAATCCTGCACATCATTTTTCAGCATTTGTTTATTGCTTTGGTGGCTTAACTTTTTTTGTTACAGTCATACAAATCTTATCTGGAATGTTTTTAACGATGTATTATGTTCCTGATATTGAAAATGCTTGGCGATCTGTTTATTATTTACAAACACAAGTTGCACACGGACAAATCGTAAGAGGAATGCATCACTGGGGAGCAAGTGTTGTAATTGTCATGTTATTTTTACATACTTTACGTGTTTTCTTCCAAGGTGCTTATAAGAAACCGCGTGAGCTAAACTGGATGGTTGGGGTACTGATCTTTTTTGTAATGCTTGCATTAGGTCTAACAGGTTACTTGTTACCATGGGATAATAAAGCATACTTTGCAACAGTGGTTACACTTCAAATTGCAGAAGGTATACCAGTAATCGGTGAAATGGCAAAAACACTATTAAATGGTGATCCAAATATAGTAGGTGCCCAAACATTAGCTAGGTTCTTTGCGATTCATGTGTTCTTTTTACCAGCTGCACTTTTTGTCTTGATGGCTGTTCACTTTATTATGATTCGTAAACAAGGAATTTCTGGTCCACTATAGAATGTAGCTAAGAAGGAGGTAAATCTGTGAAGAGAGGTAAAGGAATGACGTTTGTTGGTGATTCACGTATACCTGCCAATAAACAAAAATTTATTCCAAAAGACTATTCAGAATATCCTGGTAGAACGGAAGCATTTTGGCCAAACTTTCTTTTGAAGGAATGGTTAGTGGGAGCTGTATTCTTAGTCGGATTTTTATGTCTAACTGTTGCTCATCCGGCGCCGTTAGAAAAAATGGCTGATCCAACTGATACTGCGTATTTACCGTTACCAGACTGGTATTTCTTATTTTTATATCAATTATTGAAATATAAGTTTGCAAGTGGTGCTTTCTTCGTAATGGGTGCAATCATTATTCCTGGTTTGGCATTTGGAGCGTTACTGTTAGCTCCTTTCCTTGATAGAGGAAAAGAACGTCGGCCACATAAGCGACCCATTACAACAGGACTGATGCTGTTAGCTTTTATTGCTGTTTTTTGGTTAACATATGAAGCTGCAGGTCATGTTGATTGGAAGGCAAAGGCAGAAAACAATAAACCTGTCTTGCCTGAAGAAAATGCAGTTGAGATAGATGAATCTGACCCAGGTTACGCCATTTATGAAGCTAATAGTTGCATTCAATGTCATGGTGGTGACTTAAATGGCGGAGCTGCTGCTCCTTCTTTAATAGGAATTGATAAAAGTGTCGATGAAATTAAAGATATCGCAGTTAATGGTATTGATACAATGCCAGCAGGTCAATTCGAAGGTACGGATGAAGAACTGCAACAACTTGCAGAATTTATCGTTTCAGTAAATGAACAAGCTACAGAAGAATAAGTTTTTTCTCACCCTCGCTCATCACAAAATGAGCGAGGGTTTTTATCTAGTTTATAGGAGTGGAAGATACTTTAATGATTAAAAATATATTGTTTCACCCTCAATTTATTGTCATTTTATTAATAATTAATTTATTTGGAACTATTTATGGTTATCTATGGTATGGAAATCAATTAAGTAATACTCCGATCTATTTCCTTCCTTTTGTTCCAGATAGCCCAACCGCCAGCTTATTTTTTACGATTTTTTTGTTTTTTATTTTAAAAGGGAAAAATATACCCTTAATAGAAGCATTGGCATTTACTACTTTGGTGAAATATGGATTATGGGCTGTAGTAATGAACATGTTAACATTATTAGTTAATGGAAGTCTAAGTTGGCAAAGCTATATGCTGATCGCTCCCATGGAGCAATGGCTATTCAAGCCTTCCTTTACGCACCACTATATAAAATTAAAATATCACATTTAACGATTGCGGCAATATGGCTATTACATAATGAAATAATAGATTATATTTTTGATATGATGCCAACCTATGGAAGTTTATCGAATTATCAAAATCAAATAGGTTATTTTACTTTCTGGTTATCTATCGTCGTTATTATTGTGGTTTATCAAATATCTGTAAAAAAACAAATAAAAAACATGTCGTAACGAGCGATTAAAATGGTTCAATTATCTACTTGAATGCATAACTACTTATTCCTTTTCATATATTTGTGTAAAGTAAGGCTTTTTATAAGCATCTGTCTTACCAAAGAATGATATCGTAATAAACGGAAGAAGGGGGGGTATGTGTGTGCATTCGATTATTTACAGCAGTTTTATTTTCTTTACTTATAATACAAGCTTTTGCTTCCTCTAATCTTATGGCAAAAACGGAAACAGATACCTACTATATAAAATCATTTGAAAGACTTGTTGAAGAGCAGCGCTATGATATTGCTGCACAATTATTGGAAAAGAATAAAAAACAGCTTGTTAAAAGTGCTGCCGGTATTAATGATAAAAGTGCATTACTTCTGAAACAATATATGGAAGATAACATTACTATTTTGCAAAGTGACACAAAAACACCAACTGAGAAAACAATTGCTACCAAACAGACTATTATTCTATGGGACGCTATTGTTTACGAAAATGCACCACTTTGGATGACATGGAAACAAGAACTAGAGAGTAAAATGGATAGCTTTTGGCCCAGGAAGAAGTCGATTCAAGTGACTTAACGGAGATCGCTTATTACGTTACTGTTTTATCCCCCCCTGTTGCTCAATTGCATTTGGATGATGATCAATTTAAATCATACCAGCAATCTATATATTTATTATCAAAAGATCATAATAATTATAATGAAATAGAAATTGAAGAAACGTTTGCTCAAATTTCTCAATTAAATATAGATACATGGAGTAAAGCAAACGCACATTATACACATTGGCTCATATTCATAGTTATGGGATTTATTTTTCTTAGTTTATCTTATGTCGCATGGGCAAAATACAAAGCAGAAACAACCGGATAAATAAATTGATCTGTCAACATAATTTGACTAATCTTTGTGTGTAATGAATCATATTGTTATTGTATACTCAAGAATCTTTTAAATAAGAAAAAAAGGTTTTCAATGAAGCAGCTTCAACCTATGTTACGGCAACACTCGTAACAGTAGCTGAATTAATTTGCTTTGCATCAATGTTTTTCCTTGCAAATGATGATTAATATTAAATATGATAAAAGGCAGATGGGTATCTATCTGTCTTTTTATTTTGTCAAAGGAGGATGTGCCATGTATAATAAAGAAAGTATTCAAGATATGCAAGAAAGAGTAGATCAGTACATTTCACAATTTAAAGAGGGGTATTTTTCTCCGTTAAGTATGTTAGCACGATTCACCGAAGAAGTTGGAGAATTAGCTAGAGAAGTGAATCATCTATATGGAGAAAAGCCAAAAAAGAATTCTGAAGCAGAAAACAGTATGGAAGCTGAATTAGGCGATCTATTATTTGTTATGATTTGTTTTGCTAATTCACAAGGTCTTAGTCTTAGTGAAGCATTTGAAAAAACAATGAAAAAAATCAAAACACGTGACAAAGATCGTTGGACAAGATGGGAAGACAAGGAGGCAGAAGAATGAGTAAAGTGAAAGTAATAATCGCTGGTCCCAGAGGAAAGATGGGAAGTGAAGCATTGCGCATGATAGAAAAAAATGATGATTTAGAACTAGTGGCATGTTTGGATCATAAATTCGATGGAATGAGCATTAAGGAATTTGAGAACCTTCCCAATTTAGATGCGAAGATTTATACGGATATAGAAAGCTGCTTTCAGTCTGTTGAGGCAGATGTGTTGGTAGATTTAACAACACCTGAATTTGGTTACTTACATACAAAAACGGCCATAAACTATGGTATCCGACCGGTAGTTGGCACCACTGGTTTTACAGAAGAACAACTCCAGGAAGTGACAGACTTAGCAGAGGAGAAAGGTATAGGTGTTATTATCGCACCAAACTTTGCTTTGGGTGCTGTTTTAATGATGCAATTTGCTAAATGGGCAGCAAAGTACTTCCCTGATGTGGAGATTATCGAGAAACATCATGATAACAAATTAGATGCACCTTCTGGAACTGCTTTAAAAACAGCAGCATTAATTAAAGAAGTGCGCCAGTCGAAACTGCAAGGACATCCAGATGAAAAAGAAACCATTCCTTGTGCCAGAGGGGGGCAGATATTGATGGAATGAAAATTCACAGTATGCGATTACCAGGACTTGTTGCACATCAAGAAGTTGTATTTGGTTCGACTGGTGAGAACCTCACAATTAAGCATGATTCCTTTCATCGTGAATCTTTCATGACAGGTGTTAAATTAGCAATTGATAATGTAATGAAATTAGATATATTAGTATATGGTTTAGAAAATATTATGGAATAGGAGTGATTGACATGAACATTGCTTTAATTGCACACGATAAGAAGAAAAAAGATATGGTGAATTTTATGGTTGCATATACATCTATTTTAGAAAAGCATACTCTATATGCAACCGGTACAACAGGGAAAAGGATACAAGAAGCAACAGGACTTCCAATTGAACGCTTTCAGTCTGGTCCACTTGGCGGGGGATCAACAAATCGGTGCTAAAGTCGCCACCAATGATATGGATTTACTTATCTTTTTTCGAGATCCGTTAACCGCTCAGCCACATGAACCAGATATTAGTGCCCTAATGCGTTTATGTGACGTCTATCAAATACCGCTTGTAACCAACTTGGGTGGGGCAGAAGTTATGGTTAGAGCTCTGGATGCAGGCTTTTTTGATTGGCGAAATTTACAATAGTTTAGAATCTTTTTATGTTGATTATGGACACTGTAAGGACATAAATAAGTATATTTTAAATGTAGGTGGGTAGCTATCATGTTAAAAATTGGGATTATTTGTTATCCATCTGTTGGTGGATCTGGTATTATTGCGACAGAATTAGGAAAAATGCTCGCAAAAAAAGGTCATGAAATCCATTTTATTACGTCAAGCGTGCCATATCGATTGAATTCTTTTGACCCAAATATTTATTTTCATGAAGTAGAGGTAAATCATTATCCGGTATTTCAATATCCACCTTATGATTTAGCACTGGCAACTAAGGTGGCAGAGGTAATTGATACAGAGCAATTAGATATTATCCATGCTCATTATGCCTTGCCGCATGCTATCTGTGCCATACTAGCTAAGCAAATGGCACATCATCAGGTGAAAATCGTTACAACTCTACATGGAACAGATATAACTGTTCTAGGAATTGATTTAAGCTTAAAGAAACTGATTCGTTTTGGAATCGAACAATCAGATGCTGTCACCGCAGTATCAAAAAGTCTTGTCAAGCAAACACAAGATATGATACAAGTAGATTGTCCTATCCGTGTCGTCTATAATTTTGTTAATGAAACAGAATATCAACGACAAAAAGTAAACTTAAAACAAAGATACGGGATCAAATCTGATGAAAAAGTACTTGTTCACATTTCAAATTTCCGTAAAGTGAAACGGTTAGAAGATATTATTCACACCTTTCATTTAATTAATAAAAATAAGCCAGCACGGTTATTACTTATTGGTGATGGCCCGGAATATGGCAGAATTCATGAACTGGTAAAAGATTTAGATTTAGATAAATGTGTTCATTTTTTAGGAAATCAAAAAAATATCCCTGAACTTCTATCCATTGCAGATATTAAGCTTCTCTTATCTGAGAAAGAAAGTTTCGGTGTCGTTTTATTAGAAGCTATGGCATGTGGTGTACCATGTATAGGCTCTAATGTTGGAGGTATCCCTGAAGTAATCGAAGATGGGGGTAACAGGTATATTGAGGAATTAGGAGACATTGAGGCTTTTGCTGCCCGAACTCAGGAGTTATTAGATGATCGTGTTAAATGGGAACGTTTTTCTGCCAATGCTAAGAAAAGTGTGTTAGAAAAATTTTCTTCAGAGAGAATTCGAGAAGAATATGAAGCAATATACGATGAAGTATTAGGAAAAACGAATGGATAACAAGCTCTTTTCATTAGCAAAAGAAGTCATACAGAAGTTAGAAATCCATGGCTATCAAGCGTATATTGTTGGAGGGGCTGTTAGAGACTCACTGTTACAACGGTCAGTTGGTGACATCGATATTGCCACTTCTGCCTTTCCAGATGAAGTTCAAAATATATTTCCAAAAGTAATCCCAACTGGTATCCAACATGGCACAGTGATGGTTCGATATCAAAGTGTATCCTTTGAAGTGACGACGTTTCGAACAGAGTCTGCCTATAGTGACTCGAGACGGCCTGATCAGGTGAAATTTGTATCAAATCTTATAGAGGATCTAGCCAGAAGAGATTTCACGATGAATGCCATTGCGATGGATCATTCGAAGTGTTTAATCGATCCATTTGCTGGACAACAGGATATTGATAATAAATTAATACGTACTGTAGGTGATGCGAACGATCGTTTTAGGGAAGATGCTTTGAGAATGATGCGGGCCATCCGTTTCCAAAGTCAATTAGGATTTGAAATAGATCGTTCTGCACTTGTTTCAATCGAAAAAAACAGTCCGCTAATGCGTAATATTTCGATCGAGCGAATTGCAACAGAATGGGAAAAGATGATAAAAGGAGACCATTTTCATATAGCGAAACAGACCTTAATTGAAACTGGTTTATATCGTTTTTTACCGATTATATCAAATCATCAAGTAGTGAAGATACTGAAAAATACAATGATATCATTCCCAAGTTTCTCTGCCTTTATTGCCTATATGCATATCAAGGTAAATGACATCTTAATTTCAGATTGGACGCAACAATGGAAATTATCAAATCAACTAAAAAAAGAGAGTAAACTACTTGTGCATCTGCTTCAGGACTATCATAAAGAAGAGATTGCTTGGGTTGTTTATAATTTGCCAGAGCAATTAATGGAAGATTTTTATTTAGTGTTGATACTATGTACAGATACGTCTTTTTCACTATCACAGCTGAAGATGATAAAGAGATCGCTTCCCATTAAAAATAGAAATAAACTTATAATCAACGGATCTGATATCGTTGCTTTCTTCCCGGAACGAGAGAAAGGTGCTTGGATTCACGAATTACTTCTTCGTATCGAAAAAGCAGTTGTGACAGGAAGATTAGAAAATTCTAAAAAGGCAATAAGAGAGTGGTTACATGATGACCAATAATAAGAGAAATGAAATCATTGCTATACTAGCGAAGCAAGAACAACAGTTTATCTCAGGTCAAATGTTATCAGAACAACTACAAATTTCTCGTACTGCGATCTGGAAACATATGAATGAGTTAAAAAAAGACGGGTATCAATTTGAATCCGTTCCTAAAAAAGGTTATCGCTTATTAGCTAAACCAAATCAGCTTAATGAAAGTTCAATAAAATGGGGACTTGATACAAATTGGTTAGGTCAAACCATTATATTTAAGGAACAAATAGGTTCTACACAAGATTTAGCGCATGAATTAGCCAGAAAGGGAGAAAAACATGGCACCGTTATTATTGCAAATCGTCAACTAGCTGGACGAGGTCGCATGGAAAAGCGCTGGCTGTCAGATGATAATGGTGGTATTTGGTTGAGTATGGTACTCAGACCGACGATTCCTCCACATCAAGCTTCTCAGATGACATTATTCGTTGCCGTGACATTAGTTGATACTTTAGAACGATTAACAGATCAAACCATCCAAATAAAATGGCCTAATGATCTCTTTATTAATGGGAAGAAATTAGCTGGTATTTTAACTGAAATGCAAGCTGAATTAGAAGCAATTCAATATTTGATTATTGGTTTTGGAATTAATGTAAATCAAAATATCAACAACTTTTCAGAAGATATTCGTCACAAATCAACTTCTTTAAAAATAGTTTCAAGTCAGGAATGGAACCGGACAGAGCTTATCCAATTCATTTTACAAGACTTTGAAGGAGCTTATCAAAACTATCTTCGCACTGGTTTTGAACCGATTAAACAAAAATGGTTAAAGCATGCTTATAAATTCAATGATTCTATTTTTATTAAAACAGGTCAAGAGGCTTTTTATGCTACCATTAAAGGGATTACAGATGATGGTGCTTTAATGGTATGTGATGAACAAAAACAGGATCGAGTGATTTATAGTGCCGAAATATATTGGTAAGGAGTTATACATGTGAAAAACACCTTTTTATTTCAAAAAATGAAACAAGAAAAAGAAAAAATAACCATGGTAACTGCCTATGATTTTCCCTCTGCAAAGATTGCGGAAGAAGCGAAAATTGATATGATTTTAGTTGGAGATTCATTGGGAATGGTCGTATTAGGCTATGATTCAACAATTGAAGTAACCGTTGACGACATGATTCATCATGGGAAATCAGTTACAAGAGGTGCACCAAATACTTTTAAAATAGTCGATATGCCTTTTATGTCGTATCATCTTTCATTAGAAAAGGCCATGGAAAATGCCCAAAAAATCATACAGCAAACGAATGCACAAGCGTTAAAAGTGGAAGGTGCAACAAAAGAAATATTATACTTAATTCAACGACTTACAGATGCAGGTGTACCTGTTGTTGGACATATCGGCTTAACACCACAATCTGTCCATGTTTTAGGAGGATATCGTGTCCAGGGTAAAAACAAACAAGCTGCAGAAAAATTAATCACAGACGCGAAGCATTTGGAAGAGAGTGGTGCATTCAGTGTGGTATTGGAATGTGTCCCAGATCAACTTGCGAAATACATCAGTAAACAACTTACCATTCCTACGATTGGTATTGGTGCAGGCCGTGATTGTGATGGGCAAGTATTAGTCTATCACGATATATTACAATACGGTGTAGATTATAAACCATCCTTTGTAAAAGTGTATCAAGAAATTGGCAGTGATATTAAAAAAGCCATTCAACAGTACCATTATGAAGTTAAAAATAAAGAGTTCCCAAGTTCTTCCTATACATTTGCTATGGATAAGGATTTAGTCAATGAACTAAATTTGGAGGAATAAACGTGGAGATCATACGAACAGTAAATGAGTTAATATCTGTTATCAGCAACTGAAATTGGAACAGAAGACAATTGGTTTTGTACCTACAATGGGATATTTACATGAAGGTCATACGCGATTAATGGAAGAAAGTAAAAAATATGCAGATATTCTAATTGTAAGTATTTTTGTGAATCCACTCCAGTTTGGGCCAAATGAAGATTTCGATCGTTATCCGCGAGATGAACAAAGGGATCAAGCGATTGCTGAAAAGCATGAGGTAGACTATTTATTTATCCCTACTGTAAAAGAAATGTATTCCGGTAAAGAGATTGTAACCATTAATGTTAAAGATCGCACCGATGTCCTCTGTGGCAAAAGTCGACCAAATCATTTTGATGGTGTTGCAACCGTATTAACTAAATTATTTCATTTAACCCAAGCAGATTTTGCATTTTTTGGATTAAAGGACGCACAACAGGTGGCAATTGTTAAAGGACTTATTGATGACTTTAATTTTTCTGTAAAACTTATAGCTGTTGCAACGGTTAGAGAAGATGATGGTCTGGCTAAAAGTAGCCGTAATATCTATCTAACTAAAAATGAAAGACATGAAGCTGCTTTCCTATCTAAGGCCTTATTAGAAGGACAAAAATTAATGATTGACGGCGAAAAAAATCCTGATATGATAATAGAGAAAGTTAAAAAATATATTGTGGAACATACTAACGGTACAATAGATTATGTTGACTTATTATCTTTCCCAACTCTTTCTACTGTTGAGGTGATAGATCAGCCAATTATTATTGCCATTGCTGTTCAATTTAAGAAGGCCAGACTAATTGATAATATAATAATGAATACAGATGGAACAGTACCTCATGAGGTTGTTTAGGGGGGGATCGAATATGTTTCGAACTATGATGAAATCAAAAATTCATCGCGCTCGTGTAACAGAAGCAAATTTAAATTATATAGGAAGTATTACGATTGATGAAGAGATCATAGAAATGGTGGGTATTTTACCTCATGAAAAAGTTCAAATTGTCAACAACAATAATGGAGCACGGTTGGAGACCTATGTGATTGCTGGTAAACGCGGGAGTAAAGTATTTTGTTTAAATGGTGCTGCTGCAAGACTTGTACAACCAAATGATATTATCATTGTAGTATCATATGGGTTATTTTCAGCGGATGAGTTGACAACGTTCAAACCTAAAGTTGCAGTGATGGATAAAGATAATAATGTCAAGCAAATTTTAGAGCAAGAACCACCACTTTCCAGTCTTTAATTACCAAACTCTTATCCTCTCCTGATAAGAGTTTCTTTTATAATAATTTTTCAAAATTTAGCTGTATGACATCATTTTAGTTATTCTCATTATCTAATTCGTGTTTTCATACATATATAAATAGTAAATAGTAATATGAAAGAATCGGGGGGGATGATTGTTTGCAAAAGTTTGTTGTTATAGATGTAGAAACAACCGGACAATCCGTGGCTAAAGGGGGGGATCGAATGATAGAAATAGCGCTTGTTATGATTGAAAATAATCAAATTACCAAACAATACAACCAACTTATTAATCCAGGTAAACCAATCCCTCCCTTTATCTCACAATTGACTTCTATTACAGATGATGATGTAATAACACAGCCGAGTTTTGCAGAGGTAGTAGATGACTTTATGGATTTTTTTGAAGATGCAGTGCTCGTAGCACATAATGTGCCTTTCGATCTAACGTTTTTAAATGGAGAATTAAGTCGGATTGGAAAAAATAAAATTAACCCATTTGTGTTAGATACAGTAGAATTGTCAAGAATCCTGTTCCCTAAAGCACCTAGTTATAAACTTAATGAGCTTGCTGAATTTTTACTTATTACCCATGAAAATCCTCATCGGGCAATATCTGATGCATTAGTTACAGGAGATTTGTTAATTTTACTTTTAAATAAGATACAAGCATTACCCAAAAATGTAATAGAACAATTGTTAACGATTTCTTCTCCATTAAGAACAGACTTTTCGCTTGTGTGTAAATTAAGCGAAAACACTACGAATCGAAATGATATAGAGGTATACAGAGGATTTTCATTAAAAAGAACATTGGATCATCTAGTTAATAACGAAACAATAGAGAGTGATTTCAATACATTTTTAGAGAAAATGTATAAGAATGATGGACAGTTAGCGCAAGTTTTTCCTTTTTATGAAGAAAGGAAAGGGCAGGTTTTCATTAGTGAAACGATTTATGATCATTTTCAAAAAAAAGAACATGCTCTTATAGAAGCTGAAACAGGTATAGGAAAAACAATTGCATATTTGATTCCAGCAGTCTATGAAGCATTAACAAATAATAACAAGGTAGTAATTAGTACCAGTAATACCAATTTGCAGACCCAGCTAATAGATCAGGACTTGGAAAAATTACAGCTACCGATCTCCAGTACTATTATCAAAGGGAAAAGTCATTATCTAAGCTTACAAAAATTTGAACATTATTTTCATGACACAAGTTACCGGTCCTATCAGGATACTTTATTAAAAGCAATGATATTAGTTTGGTTAACAGAAACAACTTCAGGAGATTTAGATGAAATTCAATTTCCTATCGAAAAGCATCCGATTTTTCATCAAATTGTGGTTGGTAATGAACGAGTCCATGAGAATTGGAAGGATTGGTGTTTTTATCAACGCATGTTAAAGATGGCAAGGCAATCTTCGATTATCGTTACCAATCATGCCTTATTGGCTATAGATATGATGACTGAACAACGAATTCTGCCTGATTATCAACGCTTAATTATTGATGAAGCCCACCAGTTAGAACAAATTGCAACAAATTACTTTGGTGCATCTGTCAGTTACTTTGAACTTATAGCCTATTTTCAACAATTAGAAAAAAATTATGCCAATAATCCTTTATTTCAAGAACAATTAGAACTGGTGAAATATGAGCTTGATCATCTTTTTCGAAATTTATTTCAATTTGTTAAAAGGAAGAATCAACAGTCAAAAGCAGTGACAGATGTGGGGGGGCGATTAAAAGCAGTCTGGGAGATAGATAACGAACAAGTAATCAAGGATATCTTGGATCGAACGATTCTAATGTTAAAACAACTGTCCTTATTATTAAGTCAAACTGCTCCACATGAACAAGAACAGTTCCAGCAATTGCAGCAACTAATTCGGAAACTCTTAATTAATTCCGATTCAGCAGCTGTTACTTGGTTGGAAATTGATCAGCAAGGTGCTGAAAATGCAGTATTTATTCATCGTGAACCATTTTCAATACAAAAAGAATTAAATGATCATTTATTTCAAATAAGGGAATCAATTATTTTAATAAGTGCAACTCTTACCATAAACCAATCGTTTGATTATATAAAGGAAAAGTTAGGAATTTATGCGTTATCATCAAATGACTATATAGTGAACCATCACTTTGATTATCAAAAAAATGTTCAATTATTAATTCCTAATGATCTGCCAACTATTCAATACCCTGATAATGATGCTTTTATATATGCTGTAAATGAAGCTATTATATCGATAACAGAACGAACAAAAGGTAAGATTCTAGTACTTTTTACGTCATATGATATGTTACGTAAAAGTTTTTATCTTCTTAAGGAAACAGATCTGTTATCTGATTATCTGATTATTGGTCAAGGCGTTTCCTCCGGTAGTCGCAATCGATTAATTAAACAGTTTCAGGGATTTGATCAATCGATTCTCTTAGGTACAAATGCATACTGGGAAGGGATTGATATCCCCCCCGGCAATGATTTAACATGTTTAATTATTGTGAAGTTACCTTTTCGATCACCACAGGATCCGGTTTTTGTGAAGAAATCAGATTATTTTAAAGATAAGGGAATCAATCCATTTATGGAATTAGCCCTACCTCAAGCTATTTTACAATTCAAGCAGGGATTTGGACGTTTGATTCGCAAAGAAAGTGATTACGGCTCTATATTTGTCTTTGACGATAGAATTATGACTAAACGATATGGAAAATCATTTATCAATTCGATTCCGACAATACCTATCGAATACGATACGATGGATAACTTGTTAATACATCTGGAAAAAAGACATTGATAATGTAACTCATTTTGTGTAAACCTACATAGTATCATGAAAGAAAAGGCAGGTTTCCAAGATGTATAAATTAAATTTAATAACTTTTGTTATACTATTAAGCTGTTTAGTCTGCTTTCAGAAAGCAGGTGCAATGATATCGATTCCAGATTTGCAATCCGATCAATTAGACGTGGTTTTTTTAAATGTTCCTAACGGTGAAGCGAGTTTAATATCAAATCATAAAGGAGAGCACATACTAATTAATACAGCTAGCAAACGTAGTCAAAAAAGCTTGCAAAAACAATTAGAGGAACTACATGTGAATCAAATCGATACCATCATTATTACGAATCAATCGGAAGAGTATATCGGTAATTTATTATACTTTTTAAAGCATTATCATGTTAAAAAAATTATTATACCAAATAAAATGAAACTTGATTTCTTAGAGGATATTGAAGTAGCAAATTGGAAGTCTGATGATATTTTTGCGTTATGGGAAGATTTTTATATTAAAACCCTTGCTGGAACAGATGGTGGTCATATATCTTTCCTGCTCCAATATGGAAGTCAATCGATCTTATTTTTAAATGATAAAGAAATAGCAATGGAACAGAAGCTATATACTCAAATATTAGATGTCGATATTCTTAAAGTGGCTGAGTTTGGAAGTGGCCATTCGCCATCACAGCAATTTCTGGAGCATATTGATCCATACATGAGTATAATTTTTCCGAGTAACACGCATAAAATCAATGAATCCTTGATTGAACGACTAAATGCTACATGGATTGATGTTTACTTTCTAAAACAAACTGGCACAGTATATGTGCGCTTAAGTAAGGATGATTATGAAATATTAACAGAAAACCGTTCTGTCAGTATAGCAAAAACATATTTGCGTTGCTATATTTAAAAATATCACATGTTTTTAGTTGAAAAAATGTCGAAAGTCTATCAAAATATAGAGTGATATTTGTTTTATAATATATGGAGGTGTTCCAAATAAACCACTCAAAAATAACAACATTATCTACCGTACAGTTAGACTACTCTGAAGAGTTATATAAAATAGTGGATAGTTTAAATCGGACTCTAAAAGAAGATAACCTAATGTTTGGGTTAACATTAAGTGAGGATAAGAATGAAAAAGCTATTTTTACCATTTACAGAACCTAATAAAATATTTCTAATCATCGGTTTAAGTTTTCTTGTTTTAATTGGTTTTGGTTATTATTTCTTTTCGATTTATCAGGATGTAATGACAAGTAAAAGAGCTGGGTTTGCAGATGTCGAAGAGTTCACACGCGCTAATTCAAATCTCAGTGTGATACATAGCATTGAACGCTATCATGGTGATCAATTATATTATGTAATCGATGGCGAGACAAAAGAAAACAAAGCTTATTATGCCTTCGTATATCAAACGGAAGGAAATTTTGATTTGAAATTATTTGAGCAAGAATCCCTCTACCAGGAAGATATCTTACGATCAGAATGGCAAAGTCGATGTAATAGTTGTGAATATTTAGGTTCATCCATCGGTTTGGATAACGGTGTACCAGTTTTAGAAATTAAATATTTAGATGATAGTGACAGACTTGTGTATGAGCATATTTTATTAGAGGATAAATCGCACTATCGATTAACATTAACTCCCACATTTCAATAATAGAAAGGTGATAAACGATGGAATTAGCAAACAGAGTGCAAACATTAACTCCTTCCTCCACATTAGCGATTACTGCAAAAGCAAAGGAATTAAAACAAGCAGGACATAACGTAATTGGCTTAGGTGCAGGTGAACCAGATTTTAATACACCAGAACATATTTTAGAAGCAGCGTCCAAAGCAATGTATGATGGCTTTACAAAATATACACCTTCTGGTGGAACGATAGATTTAAAACAAGCTATTCAAAAAAAATTGAAAGAGGATCAAGGACTTGGTTATGATTTGGACCAAATTATTGTTACAATTGGTGCTAAACACGCTTTATACACGCTTTTTCAAGTATTGTTAAACAAGGGAGATGAAGTGATTGTTCCCGCCCCGTATTGGGTAAGCTATCCTGAACAAATTAAATTAGCGGAAGGAAAACCTGTTTTTGTTGAGGCACAGGAAGAGAATGAATTTAAATTAACACCAGAACAATTAGAAGAAGCGATCACTGATAAAACCAGAGCTGTAATTATTAACTCTCCCAGTAATCCAACTGGTGTAATGTATGAAAAAGAAGAACTAAAAGCTTTAGGAGATATATGCTTAAAACACAACATTTTGATTGTATCAGACGAAATATATGAAAAATTGACTTACACTGCCACGAAGCATTATTCAGTTGCAGAACTATCACGAGAGCTCCAGGAACAAACAGTTATAATAAATGGTGTGTCTAAATCACATTCCATGACAGGCTGGAGAATTGGGTATGCTGTTGGAAATAAGCAAATTATAAAAGCCATGACCAATTTGGCATCACATTCCACATCTAATCCTACTTCAATTTCACAGGTTGCTGCAGAAGCTGCATATAATGGCTCGCAAAAGCCTGTTGAAGAGATGCGCGAAGCATTCAGTGAACGATTAGAGAAATTATATAACTGGATAACAGCGATTCCAGGTATAGAATGCGTAAAACCTAAAGGAGCATTTTATTTATTTCCAAATGTGAAAAAGGCAGCAGAGATGAACGGTTTTGAGTCTGTTGATGATTGGGTTACAGCACTACTTGAAGAAGAGAAAGTAGCACTTGTTCCAGGGTCTGGTTTTGGTGCACCTGATAATGTCAGACTTTCCTACGCTATTTCACTTGAACAACTAGAAGACGCAGCAAATCGTATCAAACGCTTTGTCGAGAATCATCAGTAAGATCGATAGTGGAGGTATTTTAAATGAAAACAACAATTAACCAAGCAGCTAAATACCTTAATCAGGAAGTAACATTAGGTGTGTGGCTTGCTAATAAAAGATCAAGTGGAAAAATTGCATTTCTGCAATTACGTGATGGTACTGGTTTTATTCAAGGAATCGTCGTGAAAAAAAATGTCAGTGATGAAATATTTCAATTAGCAAAATTCGTGAGTCAGGAATCCTCTTTATATGTAAGAGGTACCATAGTAGAAGATACACGGTCACCGTTTGGTTATGAGATACAGGTAGAGAATATTGAATTAATTCACAAATCTTTAGATTATCCGATTACGCCCAAAGAGCATGGAACTGAATTTTTAATGGACCATCGTCATTTATGGCTACGCTCAAAAAAACAACATGCTATTATGAAAATCAGAAATCAAATCATACAGCAACGTATCAATTTTTTAAACAAGAAGGTTTTATGAAAATAGACCCACCCATTTTGACGGGGGGGTCCGCTGCCGAAGGAACAACTGAATTATTTCACACGAAATATTTTGAGGAAGAAGCATATCTCTCTCAAAGTGGACAATTATATATGGAAGCTGCTGCGATGGCACTAGGACGTGTATTCTCATTTGGGCCAACGTTTAGAGCAGAAAAATCTAAGACAAGAAGACATTTAATTGAATTCTGGATGATCGAACCAGAAATGGCTTTTGTGACTCATGAGGAAAGCCTTGAAATTCAGGAAAATTATGTGCAATTTATTATCGAATCTGTTATAGAGCATTGTGAATTAGAATTAAATACGCTTAATCGAGATATCCAAACACTAAAAAAAATCAAAGCACCCTTTCCACGTATCACTTATGACAAGGCTGTTGAAATGCTGAAAGAAAAGGGATTAGAGGATTTACAATGGGGGGGAGAAGACTTTGGTGCTCCACATGAAACAGCGATAGCAGAAAATTTTGATCAGCCAGTATTTATAACACATTATCCAAAGAATATTAAAGCATTTTATATGAAACCAGACCCTGAACGTGACGATGTCGTGTTATGTGCAGATTTAATTGCTCCGGAAGGATACGGTGAAATTATTGGGGGATCTGCACGCATTGATGATTTAGCATTATTGGAACAACGATACCAGGAGCATCAGTTATCTGAAGAAGCATATGGCTGGTATCTTGATTTACGTAAATATGGAAGTGTCCCACATGCTGGTTTTGGTTTAGGTCTAGAACGAACAGTAGCATGGATTAGTGGGGTAGAGCATGTAAGAGAAACGATTCCATTTCCACGATTACTCAACCGGCTATATCCATAAGAATAGACCTATGTATAATCCTTTGCAATCCGTTGTAAAGGATTATACTATTTTAGGATAGTTATTGTATTTAACAAAAGGTGGTTTCATAAGATGAACCAAATGTTTCAGCATATTTTACAAGATCAGATTAATATTCCCATGCAATTGATTGAAAAACATGCGACACTGGGAATAACAGAAAGTCAACTAGCAATCATTTTACAAATTCATGTTGCAAGACAAAAGGGGAATTTATTTCCTACACCTGAAGAAATCGCTGAACATTTAACGATTTCTAACGAAGAATGTTCCACTATGCTACGACAACTGATTCAAAAGGATTTTCTGTTAATTGAAGAAGATAAGGATAATCACATCATTAAAGAAGCTTATTCATTAGAACGATTATGGCAAAGATTATATACTGAAAAAGTTGCAGTAAAACAAAAGGATCCACATATCGGGGAAGCTTTTCAAAAATTTGAAAGAGAATTTGGTCGACCATTATCTCCTTTTGAAATCGAGATGATTAATAACTGGTTAGACGAAGATCAACACGATCTTTCATTAATTTATGCAGCATTAAGAGAAGCGGTCTTAATGTCAAAAGTCAATTTCAAATACATTGACCGAATATTAATAGAATGGCAGCGGAAAGGGATAAAGTCCGTGCAACAAGCACAGCAAACCAGCAAGGATTTCCACCATAATAATCAACCTATTAATTCAGAGAAAAAGGAACATCCGTATGATAAATCCTTATATTATAATTGGTTAGAAGAGTAGGGGGAGCATAATGTTAACAGTAAAACAGATAAATACCGTTCTGGAAAGAATAGAAGAAATGTTTCCAAATGCAGAATGTGAATTAGTGCATGACAATCCATTTGAATTATTAATTGCAGTTGTTTTATCAGCACAGTGTACAGATAATTTAGTTAATAAAGTAACTAAAGAACTGTTTCAGAAGTATAAAGCTCCTGAAGATTATCTCAGCGTACCAATAGAAGAGTTACAACAGGATATTCGATCAATTGGCTTATATCGAAATAAATCTAAAAGTATTCGAAAGTTATCAGCAACTCTCATAGAAGACTATGATGGGGTTGTTCCTCATTCTAAAGTAGAACTTGAGAAGTTAGCAGGTGTTGGTCGTAAGACAGCTAACGTTGTTGCATCAGTAGCCTTTGGTGAACCAGCGATCGCTGTTGATACTCACGTGGAACGCGTCTCGAAACGGTTGGGTATCTGCCGATGGAAAGATAGTGTTATCGAAGTAGAAAACACGTTAATGAAAAAAGTTCCAAAAGAGGAGTGGAGTAATACTCATCATCGCTTAATCTTTTTTGGCAGATATCATTGTAAAGCAAAAAGTCCACAATGTGATATATGTCCATTATTAGATCTGTGTCGAGAAGGACAGAAAAGGATGAAAAAAACAGCAAGGTGTAATACCTTGCTGCTTTTTTATTCATCTTGATCATTTTGGCCTTGATTTCCTTGTTCTGGCTGCTCTTGATTATCGCCTTCATCAGCCGGCTGCTCTGGCTGCTCTGGTTGTTCAGGCTGTTCAGGTTCTTCAGGTTCTTCAGGTTCTTCAAGTTCTTCAAGTTCTTCCTCTTGTTCTGCAGGATCTTCTTGCTCATCTTCTATTCCTTGTGTGGAGACCTGAATTGTTGATGTTGGACCTCTCACGTCATTATTTTTCATGAATGGTGTTACGTTAATCGTATACGTTTTATTCGGTTGCAATTGTGTGATATTTACCGATTTTTTATTTGTATTAAACTGATCAATTGTTTGTCCACCATCTTGAACAGTAATTTCAAATTCAATTGGTCCATTTTCGTTATATGCCCAACTAATTAAAGCAGAACGATTTACAGGATCAAAAGTTTGCTGTAGTTGGCTAACCTCGGGAAGTTGTTCTGGTTCGTCATCAGGTATTTCGACGGTAACAGTTACAGGATCACTTTCCATATCATCGCTTATGGCAATAACTTCAAGGGTATAGGTGGTACCTTTTTCAACTTCTGATATTTCTACTTGACGATCTTCTGTTGTCGTTAATTCATTAAGCGATCCATTCGCTCCAGCTGAGACTTTGAACTGCACTTCCTCATCGACATGATCCCATTGTGCGGTAATTATCTCCTGTTCTTCATCATAGGACGCTGTCAGATCGGTAACCGTTTCTAATTCTTCAAATCTTTCGGATACTGCATCAGGCTCTGTTCCCTTGACAAATAACTCGGTAACAATTGCAGAGCTAGGGGTATACTCACTTGGACGCTTAGCAGGATTAGAGCCTTTTTCCACTTGCACTTCCACTACAGAATCCGGCTTTACAAAATCAGCTGTATCGATTCCTTGCGAAATAAAATTCATCGTTTCCCTAAATAAATCCAGGGCAATTTTTGTGTTATTTAGTGCTTTACGTTCTTTGTCATATCCTGTCCAAACAGCGACCGTATAATCGGTAGTATAGCCACTAAACCAGGAATCAGGACTTCCTCCGCCTTCTTCATCCGAAAGATTGGTTGTGCCGGTTTTACCAGCAAGAGGCAGACCTGAGACATTTGCTCTCGTACCTGTTCCTTCTCTTATCACAGATTTTAACATATCTGTTATCATATAAGCTGTATAGTCAGACATAGCAATTTTTGAAGTCGATTGTAAATCCTCTGAACGTCTATTACCATAATCCACTCTGATAACCGAGAAAGGTTCATTATATTCTCCTTGATTGCCAAATGCTGCATAGGCACCAGCCATTTCTACTGGAGTAACACCTGAACCTGTTCCACCTATCGCATCAGTAATGGTAAAATCATCTTCAAAATCCATTCCAATTCCTTCTGCAAATTCCTTCGCTGCACTGTTGCCTACTTCTTCTAACGTTTTAACTGCCGGAACATTTAGCGATTGTTGAAGAGCATACCTGATCGACATCCACCCTTGATAATTACGATTCCAATTTCGGATCGAACTGTCAGTACCAGCAATTGGAAATGGTTTATCATCATTGATTTGATGATAAGTTGACCATTTTAGCTCTTCAATTGCAGGTCCATAAGCAACAATCGGTTTCATGGCAGAACCACCCTGACGGCCATCACCATCAATCGCATAATTCCATCCATCACTTTCACGATTTCTGCCTGCCCCCCCAATAGCTCGGATAGCACCTGACTTAGTATCAAGCACGCTAAGACCAACTTGCATCTGTTCATCTTCACTGTAGTCTATTGGATTATCCTCTCGCTCACTTAAAAGAAATTCCACATGTTCCTGTGCCTCCGGATCTAATGTAGTATAAACGTCTAAGCTGTCTTTATAAATATCGGCTCCTGTTTTCTCTTGCACTTCATTACGTACTTGCTGGATAAAGCCTTCGAATTTTACAAACTCTGGTTTTTTCTTCGTCAACAAATCTTTAATAGTTACATTTTTGGCTTCCTCAGCTTCTTCTTGACTAATTTTATTGTGCTGTACCATTAAGTTTAGCACAGTGCTCATTCTTTCTTTAGTCAAGTCTGGATTTACAAAGGGATCATAGGCAGCAGGACGTTGGGGGGGCAGACCTGCTAAGATAGCTGCTTCAGCTAATGTAAGTTCATTTAAATCAGTTTTTCCAAAGTAGACTTCTGCTGCCATGGCAACGCCATATGCTCCAGCACCATAATAGATTTTATTTACATACATTTCCATAATTTCTTCTTTACTATATTCTCTATCTAATTTTAGAGCTAACCATTGTTCTTGTACTTTACGTTTTAGTTTTTTATCATTGGATAAAATGAACCCTTCACAACCTGCTGGGTAATTGTACTGGCACCCTGAGATCCAAAGCCATCCCTGAAGTTTGCAATAATTGCCCCCCCACCAATACGTTTTAAATCAATTCCCATATGATCATAGAAACGAACATCTTCGGTTGCCAGAATAGCATCTTCTAACAATTTTGGTAAATCTCCATGTTGAATTTTCGTTCGTTTTTCTGCACCTAATTTTGCAAAAACTTCTTCATTAATATCATAAAGATTTGTTGATCCAGGGTCAGATAGTAATTCGGCATCAAGCTCTGGAGCAGTACTAATATAATAGATGAATAGTCCACCTATCCCTAATCCGATTAGTAGAATCGCAATTAATGCATACTTGATTACTTTTTTCCAAATGGGTTTTTTTTGAGATTTAGTTTTCTTTAATTGTTCTCTTCTTGCTATTCTCGATTGGCTTTTATCTGCCATTAGTAGTTCCTCCGTTCTCCATATAACACTGTTCAATAACAGTCAAGTAGTCAACCTTTGCCTGATAACGAACTGGTATTATATATCCTTGCTTTTTCACAGTTTCATAACGAATTGATTTTTTGCCGTTTCTAATCTGTTGATCCCAATAATAAAACAGCTTATCAGCAGGGAAGAGATATGTCTCTTGATACATGCTAAACCGGATAATTAGAAAACAAATGCCTTTTTGGAAGATAACTTGCTTCATATGATCAATTTGATGCTGATGTATATTTCGAAAGGGAAAAGAATGTTTACTCTTCGTTTCCTTTGCTTCAAAATCGATATAGTTCCCTTTATAGACGCCGTTATAATCTGTTGTAGATGCTTGCTTAAAATAGGCTTCTTTGATTACTGCTGCACTTCGTTTTGGATAATCCACATGTACAATTTGCACCGGTGTAGGCTTCTTATGAATGATTGCTAAATTATGTGCCATGTAATACGTATTTGTATCATTTATATCATCTTCTAGTGACATGCCGCGGTTACTGTAATCTGTTTGATTTAGATGTGCCCTTTTTGTTAGAGATGATGACTTTTTACCATTTGGATATTGCATAAAACTCCCCCCTACGTCACCAACCATCCATCGCAAGTTTTCACCATGGATAGATACATCATACGATATACCGTAAGAATCTTCAATTAAAATAGATGTTAAAGCTTGTGATAACAGGAATATCCTAACATTAATATTCGATAAATCGTAACAATTATCAGGGGGGGGTAATTAAAAAGTTAATTTTTTTCGATAAAAGTCGACATTACCAATTGTAATGTCGACTTTTGATCTAAGTTGATGGACGATTCGGCCCATTCAGTTTTTTATCATTTTGTGTTGGAATTTCTTTGTTTTGTTCCTTCTCACGACGATTATTGAGCTTCGGTTTTTTATTGACTCGCAAAATAAATCCCTCCTTTATTATATAGTTTGACTATATTTGTTTAAAAAATACGTATTTTGCTTAGTTTATGTCAAGTTATTTCTAGTTTTGTCACGAACAAGGTAATTCAAACTTCGAAAGCGAATAATATATAAAAAAGGTGGAGTGATATTTAATGAAAAAAGAGCTTGTTATATATACAAAAGAAACCTGTGAAACAAAATTAGATTATTTAATTGCGATGGTGGAAGAGATTGAATATACGTTTGAAATAAAAATCTCCCATGATTTAGAATATTCTTATTGGAACAAAAAAGAAGGTGCTTAATAGTATTTTTTTCTTTTTAATCGTGTTACAGTAATGTGAGTTACAATCGGAACAGGAAGGTGGTAAAACATTGTTACTGTTAACCTACATGAACGAACTAGAAGAGGAACTAAAGACTTTAAAAGGGTATTATCTTTCCCATGAAAAGCCTGAGCATAAAAGAGATCCAGAGTTCTTTGCTTATGTTAAAGAACAAACTGAGCCTGTCTTTGACATCGTAGATAAATGGCATGAAGAGGCTTTAGCTTTTGTAAAAAATCGCGAGGTCCAAGTCCATCCACAACAAGTAGAATCGACTGAAGAAAATATTAAATTATTACTTCTTCACAGTTATTACATTGATGTTCGTAAGAAAAGATATATGGAATTACATCAATCTGTATTATATGTTTTTGACTTATTAAAAAATGACCTCAATAAAAATTAAAAAATATGTGGCTTATAGGTTGATGCCATAGACAATCTCACTATCGTGACATACGCTAGTATGGAATAATAATTAGTGAGGTGACTATTTATGAGACATCGAAGACCTTTTGGCTGTGGAATGCCAGTTCAAACAATTGTCCATCCAACAAAATGTAACCAAGTAAACACATGTACTGAAAGTCAAGTAAACCATATTCATCCATCGCACACTACTTGTGTGAATCATCACTTAATAAAGAATGCTCATTTCTTCCCGCATACCACTTCTTATCAAAATACTGTAGATCAAGTAAATGTTTATGGTAGATCCATGCCAGGTGCAATGGGAGGATTTAACCAACCAGGTCAATGGAACTCACAAAACAATATGATGCGTTAACCAAGACTATATAACAAGATTCTTTACCTCGGTTAGCTTAATATCAAAACTGCTATGCAAATTCATAGCAGTTTTTTTTATTTTAAACTAACCTTTACTTACGTAATATAACTAAACTGTGAAGTAACAGTTTATTTTGAGATTTTGGTGAGTGAGCTACAACGTTCGTGAGAAATAGTATTTTGATATGAAAGCTTATTACTTCTCGCTTAAACCGAGATCTATCCAAAGCGGAGGAAAAATGCGACACTCCTGAGGGATCAGTGCGAGCTGAAGATCCACGTTGGAAAGTGCCTTTCTTTTCAAAGTTAGCTGAAGCCGCACCGCTAGGAAAGGGAGTGTTTTTCCGCAGCGTTGGTTTTAAGCTCATCAATATACTTTAAGAATAACTATTCATAAAGTTTTCACTAGTTTGCAGTTTGTGTCTATTTTGATTGACGTATTCGTGTAAAGGCGAGGGAAGATGTAGATTTGTTTTTTTGTTATTATAAGAAATTGAATTGGATGTGTGCACTAGAATATATTGGACATATGTTTTATACTAATACATAATGTTTCTTTAATTGATGAAAGTAGTGTATAACAATGAACGTGATTACAATCGCAGGTAATAAACCAATGGAATTAAATATTAAGAATGAAAATGATCCGCGAATTAAATTTGTTAAAATAGCATTCAAAAGAAGATTAATTGCACTAATTGAAGATGGATTAGAATGGGTAATCATGTCGGGACAAATGGGTGTAGAGTTATGGGCAGCACAGGTAATAATAGAATTAAAAGATTTATACTCCATCAAATTAGGAATATTTCCTCCATTTCTTGAATATGAATCTAGATGGCCAGAGATTTATCAGGAATCATTCCTAAAAGTAATCGAACAGGCAGATTTTTATCAACCTTTATACAATGAAAATTATAAGGCACCGTATCAATTTATTAATAAAGATTACTGGTTGATCGAGAAATCTGATGGATGTTTACTGCTTGTTGATGAAGAGTATCCAGGCACCGTAGGATATTTATTGGACAAAATAAAAAAAGAGCAAGATAAAAGTAACTACATGATAATATATATTACACCTGAAGATTTGGAAGAAATCGTCAGGGAGAAACAAGAAAATAATCAAATGGAATTAGATTAAAATTGACAACTTATATCTTTTTTGAAAAAATAAAAAGTAATGATTAAATGAGGTGGAACTAATGTCAAATCAATTAACTGGGAAAGATATCTTAGAGAAAAATTTCAAAACATCAATGAGAGGGTACAATCAGGAAGAAGTCGATGAATATTTAGATGCTATTATCCAGGATTATGAATACTTTCAGCAAGAAATTGTTAGATTACAGCAAGAGAATGACCGTTTACGAAAGCAATCAGATCATACGCGTGTTCGTCCAAATACTTCTAATCATCAAGTGAATTATGATATTTTAAAACGACTGTCCAATTTAGAAAAAGCAGTATTTGGAAAAAAATTCGAAGAATAACAAAGAATGATAATGGGGGGGATTTTTCCATTGACTAATTATAGATCCATGTTACAATAATGTAGGCTTAACAATTGAAGGACTGAATGTGAAGTAATCGCTGCACATATTCATGTGTAGAGGAAAGTCCATGCTCACACAAGCTGTGATGCTTGTAGTGTTCGTGCTTGACGAAATCATAAGTCAAGGTAACCATTAGGTTAACGGCAGGGAAAATACCTAAGTCTTTTGATATGGTATTACTACCTTGAAAGTGCCACAGTGACGTAGCTAAATAGGAAACTATTTAGGTGGAACGCGGTAAACCCCCCCTCGAGTGAGCAACCCAAATATTGGTAGGGGCATCTTCTATTAGGTAACAAAGAACCGAATGAAGGACAAGTAATGTGATAAACTTACTTGTAGACAGATGATTACACCTTTGGTACGAGGCTGACCACCGTTTGCAGTACGAAAGAACAGAACATGGCTTACGGACATTCATCCGGTCATAAAACAATCTTTAACCCCTTTTCTCTTGTGAAAGGGGGGGTTTTGTTATACATAAAATTGTAAACACTAATTTGAAGAATAGAAGTGAAAGGAATGCTGATATGAATACAAAAGTAAAGTTAATCGCTACAGCAGCCATGGGATTGGAAGCTTTAGTAGCAAAAGAAGTACGTCAGCTCGGTTATGAAGATACAGTTGTTGAGAACGGAAAAGTCATTTTTGAAGCGGATCATCATGCGATTGCAAGATGTAATCTATGGTTACGTACGGCTGATCGTATTAAATTAGTAGTGGGTGAGTTCCAGGCAACAACCTATGATGAGCTTTTTGAAGAAACAAAAGCATTGCCATGGGAGCGCTATATTACTGAGGACGGAAAATTCCCAGTTACCGGAAAATCTCATAAATCCAAATTATTTAGTGTTCCAGACTGTCAGTCCATTGTAAAAAAAGCAATCGTCGAAAAGTTAAAACAAAAACATGGTATTGCCAATTGGTTAGAGGAAACTGGTGCTGAGTATAAAATTGAAGTAGCTTTATTGAAAGACAATGTCCTGCTTACATTGGATACTTCTGGTGCAGGTTTGCACAAACGTGGTTACCGGATTGGACAGGGGGGATGCCCCCCCACTGAAAGAAACATTAGCAGCTGCACTAGTGCAATTAACGAACTGGAGAGTCGATGAACCGTTCTATGATCTTTTTTGTGGTTCAGGAACAATACCAATTGAGGCCGCTTTGATTGGACAGAATATCGCTCCAGGATTTAATCGATCTTTCGCTGCAGAACAGTGGGAATTCATTTCCTCTTCTGTTTGGGAAAAGGCCTTAGAAGAAGCAGAAGATTTAGCTAATTACGACCAGCCCCCCCTTGCTATTTACGGATCTGATCTTGATCCAAAAGTAGTTGAAATTGCTAAAAATAATGCAATTGAAGCGGGTTTAGCAGATTTAGTGGGTTGGAAGCAAATGGAGGCAGCTGATTTTCATTCCAGGCAAGAGGGAGGATATATTGTAAGTAACCCCCCCCATATGGAGAGAGGATAGGCGATAAACAAGAAGTAGAGACAATTTATCGGAATCTAGGCGCTGTTCTAAAAAACTATCCTACATGGAGTATTTACATCTTAACAGCCAATGAAAATTTTGAAGCTATATTTGGTCAAAAAGCTTCAAAGAAACGAAAACTGTTCAATGCATTTATTAAAACAGACTATTATCAGTATTTTGGTAAAAGACCAGATAATAACATTACAAGGTAGAAATTTAAATTTGTACCAGTATTTTAGAAAATATAAGATCATTTCCTAAGGATAGAGCTAGACTTCTTTTATGAAAAAATCTATACTATCCTTAGGAATTATTTTAATTTTGGGATAGATAGTTGTATAAGGATGAGGGATATACAGTGAAGGATAGTGAAGAATTGGCTTATTTTTTGGAAAATTTATGGTCGAAGGGATTTAAGCTGACAGATGAAGAAGTTCGCTTTATTTACTTTGGTCAGAAATACACCAATACATCAGTCAGTCATGCCAAATTAGCATTACAATTCACGCTGTCATTACAAATGACATTTGACAGAAGTTTTTATATTAGTTTATTAGAAATATTCGCAAAAAATAAAATTGCAAATAAAAATCAAGCCATTTCACTGTTAAAAGAAAATGGCTTGATGGCTTAATTTTTATTTATGATAGCTTTTCGTGCTAAAGAATCTGCACGCTTATTTTGTTTTTGAGGTATCCATTTTATAAAAAAGTGCGGGAAAATATTAATTAAAGAATTGATCTGGTTAAGGTAACTAATAAATATTTGATTTTTTACATAATTCTTTTCTATCGCATCGACCACTAATTTCGCATCTGAACGACATGAAATAATCTCAGTTGGAAAGTGCTCCCCCCCACAATATTCCAGTGCTTTTATTACCGCCAAAAATTCAGCTTCATGATTAGTATACACTCCTATATAATGATATTCCTCTATTTGATTTTCACCTTGCTTTATATAGATACCAATACCACTAGGACCTGGATTCCCTTTACTTGCTCCATCTGTATAGACTTCAATCATTCTTTTCTTCCTCCTAACAGAAAAACAAAACATAGCGATACTCTTGAACGATTAGAGATCTTCTTTAAGTTTCGAATTCATGTTTTTTGCAATATATAGAAAAGGTGTGTCCAGCACTGATACTACAAATTTAATCACATAAGTAGTAAATAAAATACTAAGCCATACCTCGAAGTCATGGACATTATAAAAAGCAATTGAACAAAAGATAAGCGTATCTACAAATTGACTGATCATTGTACTGCCATTGTTTCGAATCCATAAATGCTTTTGAGAGGGTAGTAGCTGTTTGAGCTTTCCATAAATCCAGACATCAATATACTGGCTTACTAAATAAGCAAGCATGCTGCCAATCGCAATATTAGGAATTAAATCAAAGATCGTCTCCAAGGACTCTTGAGCAAAGTCGTCTGCATGCGGGGGGGTAAACCTAAGTGCTATCTGCATGACAATGGTCATAATTAATAGAGAAGAGAACCCCATCCAAACTGCTTTTTTCGCTTCTTTCTTGCCGTGGTTTTCGTTCAGGATATCAGTAGCTAAAAACAC
This sequence comes from Gracilibacillus boraciitolerans JCM 21714, assembly GCF_000521485.1. GTDB lineage: Bacteria > Bacillota > Bacilli > Bacillales > Amphibacillaceae > Gracilibacillus > Gracilibacillus boraciitolerans. The sequence continues at coordinate 279,345 of NZ_BAVS01000001.1, forward strand.
GGTGCCATATGTGATATTTCCCAGAGTTGCTACAAGACCTACCATTTCCACTGTTTTTAATACTTGTATGTTCGCAAGTACCGTAGACATGCCGATCCACACAAATAAACCTGCTTTTCCGAATAATCGGTACATTAAAATAAGAAGTGCAAAATTAATAACGGCAAATACAAGCATAATAGTTCATTTCCCAATTTGTTTTCCTTCCTTCCATTACAATATGTATCCTTAGTCAATAAATAAAATTACCACAAATCGAGTAAAAATGTAAATAAAAAGATGTTATCTATTTAAACTATATCTTTTTTCGGCATTATAAAAGGCGATGAATGTAATCATCGCCTCGTTTTTTCATTTACTTCTATGTTAGAAGCTACCTTATAATAATGAACTCATTACAATTTCTTTGTTTGTTACTAATAAAACTTATTTTGTCAAAATAGTCATAAACCTATACAGGAAAAGTCCTTTATCTATAAGGCTTAAACCCTTCTCATAACAAGTGAAAAATGGTATCTTAAAGAGTAGTGATATATGAATGAGGTGGGTTCTGTGACAATTCTAATTGGATTAACCGGTTGGGGAGACCATTCCTCCCTATATAAAAATACCCAGGACAGACAACATAAGTTACTTGCCTATAGTTCTCACTTTCCAGTGGTGGAAATCGATAGTTCTTTTTATGCTATTCAATCGAAAGAAAACTACAATAAGTGGATAAATGAAACCCCCCCTGCTAACTTTTCCTTTGTGATTAAAGCCTTTCAAACACTTACAGGACACGATCGGAAGGTGTTGACAAATCGTGAAGTTAAACAATTAGTTGATGAGTTTATTGCATCGATTACCCCTGTAATAAAGGCCGATAAATTAAACACGGTGTTATTTCAGTTTCCGCCGTGGTTTTCCATGAAGAAACAGAATATTCAAAGGCTTAAAAAACTAAAGCAATGGATGGGGGGGACATTCCAATATCCATCGAATTCCGAAATAGAACTTGGTTTAAAAATAATATAGATGAAACGATATCGCTTTTAAGAGAATTAGAAGTAACACATGTTGTTTGTGACGAACCCCAGGCTGGAGAAGGTTCTATTCCAATTATTTCAGAGCTTACTAATGAGAGGGTTTTAATACGCTTTCATGGTCGAAATGTCAACGGTTGGAACAATTATGGCCAGGAAAATTGGAGAGAGGTACGGTTTTTATACCGATATAATCAAAATGAATTAATAGAGTGGGCCAATCGTATTAAAGCCTTACATCAGCAAGCAAAATCGATTACCGTTCTATTTAATAATAACTCAGGTGGTGATGCTGCTGATAATGCCAAACAGCTAATAGATTTATTAGATATTAAGTATAAAGGATTACACCCTAAACAAATTGAATTGTTTGATTTATGGTAAGGCGATACGTTTTGCTCCTAAATAACGTGGTGACCAATAACTATTATCCATGTTGGTAATTTCAACGCCTTTTGATTCTCCGGCATGTATAAATTGTCCATTACCTAAATAAATTCCAGCATGGGATGGCCCTGGTTTATACGTTTCAAAAAAAACAAGATCTCCAACAGATGGCTGATTGACTGGTTTAGTTGCATTCCACATATCACTAACCGTTCGCGGTAATGATACACCTATCTGTTGAAATACATATTGCAAATAGCCGCTACAGTCAAAACCAGCTGTTGTAGTTCCACCCCCCCAAAGGTAAGGTGTACCAATAAAGGCTTTTGCATTTGCCACAAGTCCAGGAGCTGAAGCTGTTTTTATTTCATCTTGAATTGGCATATCTGCTTCAAGTATTTCCTTCTGTTTATCTTCTTTCTTTTTAGTTTCTTCTGTGGAACCATCTTTCTCATTAGGAATGTTTTTCTTTACAACTACTTGAACAGCAGCAATTTTTGGAACAACAACTTTTTCTTCTTTTATTTCTGTTTTAATATGATGGATTTCCAAACCTTTATCTTGTTTATATGCTTTTAATGCTTGATCAGATTTGTCACCAAAAACACCATCAACATTTGCACGATAGTAACCAAAATAAAGTAACGCCTCTTGTAATAGCTCGACCTGATCACCTTTGTCACCTATTACAAAATCTAAACCAATTTCCTCTAACTGCTGGAGATAATAATTTTCCTCCTTTTCAATGATCTGCTTTATTGTTTTTTGATCGGCCTTTCCAGTTTGCTCCAATAAATGATCCTGCTGGAACTTTTTTAATGCGTATTCCGTTAAAGCTCCGAACTCTCCATCAATGGATGAATCATAGTAGGACAATCTTTGCAATTTATGTTGTAGCATTCGAATCGATTCATGCTGCATACCATATTTAAGAATATTCGATTGCTCTAGAATTTGATTCTGCATCATTGGATACGCATCAACATAAAAAGAAAATGGTTGACTAAACGCAAAACTGTAAGCGACGGAATGTTTTACTACTTGTGATAATTGCTCTTGTAACATCATAAAACCACCCCCCCTTACAAATATTATTCCTCACGACAAATTTATGTTAAAATGATACAAATATGAACTATCGTGACGTTTGTTACGAATTTGTAATAATTAAGAAGCAGGAAGGAAGAAAAGCATGTTAACAAGTGAAGCTCAATATTTGGATGTATGTAAGAAAATATTAGCGGAAGGTACAAAAAAAGACGATAGAACAAATACGGGGAACTTTTTCTATATTCGGTCATCAAATGCGCTTCGATTTAGCAGAAGGATTTCCTTTATTAACCACTAAAAAAATTCCATTTCGTTTGATTGTAAGTGAATTATTATGGTTTATTAAAGGAGATACCAATATTCGCTATTTATTGGAGCATAATAATAATATATGGAATGAATGGGCATTTAAAAACTGGGTGGATAGTGAAGAATATCAAGGTCCAGATATGAATGACTTTAGCCACCGATCTCTTGATGATCCAGAATTTATGAAAGAATATGATCAACAAATGGATCTATTCAAAAAGAGAATTTTAGAAGATACTGCTTTTGCAGAAAAATTTGGAGATCTAGGCAATGTTTATGGTTCCCAATGGCGCAGATGGAAAACAACACAAAACGAAACAATCGATCAATTAAAAGAGGTAATAGAGTCCATTAAGCATAATCCTAATTCAAGAAGACACATTGTTTCTGCCTGGAATCCAGAGGATGTGCCCACCATGGCTTTACCACCATGTCATACCATGTTTCAGTTTTATGTTGCAAATGGTAAATTAAGCTGTCAATTATATCAACGCAGTGCTGATATTTTTTAGGTGTGCCTTTTAATATTGCTAGTTATGCATTATTAACTCATCTTATCGCCAATGAATGTGGACTGAAACCGGGTGAATTTGTACATGCTTTAGGGGATGCACACATTTATTTAAACCATATTGAACAAGTAGAAACTCAATTACATCGAGAGCCAAGATCATTACCGACCGTATCTATTAAGAATCATGTTTCTATTTTCGACGTTGATATCAAGGATATCGTATTAGAAAATTATCATCCACATCCTGCTATTAAAGCACCAGTAGCCGTTTAAGAGGAGGAAAAATAAGTATGATTTCATTACTTTTTGCTATGGATAAAAATCGAGTTATAGGTAAGGATAATAGATTACCTTGGCATTTACCAAGTGATTTGAAATTTTTTAAAAAACTCACAACAGGTCAATCTATTATTATGGGACGCAAAACATTTGAATCGATGAACGGCCCTTTATCAAATCGAGATAATATTGTGTTAACCTCAAAGATGGATTTTAATCATGAACATACTACGATCATCCATTCCATTGACAAGATTAAAGAACTGAACAATGACACACCTGAAAAAGAATGGTTTGTAATAGGTGGGGGGGAAGAAATTTTTAAACAAGTCTTATCATTTGCTGACCGTATGTATATGACATATATTGATGAAGTCTTTGAAGGAGATACATTTTTTCCGAATTTTAATGAGTATGATTGGAAAATAACTTCTAAAAACAAGGGAACAATAGATGAAAAAAATAAATATGATCATTATTTTATACAGTATGATCGAATAAAGTCACAATAATTTGATCGTTTTTAAAGACAAGTTTTGTAATTCATGATAAGATGAAGGTAATAAATGATTAACTTTTTTATTAAAGGGGCTATTAAATATGTTATCTGCAATTGGTATTCCGGGGGGGTTAATTTTAATATTAGTGATTGCCTTAGTTATTTTTGGACCAAAGAAATTGCCGGAAATAGGTAAAGCAACTGGTGATACATTGCGTGAATTTAAAAAATCTGCACGTGATCTAGCAGAAGATGATACAGCGGAGAAAGATCAAAAACAAGAAATGTAAATCGTCGTTAAATATAGTGAGACTTTCAACAGCGGAGGTTCTCACGGATAATGAGTGGTGTATAAACGTAAAATGGGGTGATGTTGATGTTATCTAGTATTGGCTTTCCAGGCTTAATATTAATTTTAATTACAGCACTGGTGATTTTTGGACCTTCTAAACTTCCGGAGATTGGTAAAGCGGTTGGCAGTTCATTACGCGAATTTAAGAAAGCAACCAACGATATGATGAATGATAATAAAGATGAATCAAGTAAATAATAGTTAAAGATGTAAAAGATTGTTCTTTTACATCTTTTTCATGAACAGAAGTTATGTATTTTTGTCTGATATGAAGGGACGTTACATATGGAGCAAGATAAGTCGTTACCAAATGAAAAAGAAATGGGATATCTAGACCATTTCGCTGAATTAAGAAATCGATTACTATGGACAGCCTTAGTATTTATTATTTTCTTTGCCGGTGGTCTCTATTTTGTTGAAGATATAAGGGATTTCTTTTTAAATGATATTGATATTACGTTAAATCTAATCTCTCCTGAGGAAATTATATGGATCATTTTTATGATTGCATTTGTTGTGGCATTTGCTGCAACATTACCATTTTTATGCATACAATTATGGTTTTTCGTTAAGCCAGGGCTTACTAAAAAAGAACGGCGTGTATCCTTAGCATATATTCCTGTTGTGTTTTTGTTATTCTTGTTCGGATTAACATTTGGTTATTATATTTTCATTCAGCTTATTTTACCATTTGTATTATCACTTAACGATGGTATGTTTAATACGATGTTTACAGTGGAAAATTATTTTAGATTCATATTTCGTGTTACCTTACCTTTTGCTATTTTCTTCGAGGTACCAGTTGTCACGATGTTTTTAACTAGTCTGGGAATTGTAACACCTCAATTCTTAAGCAAAACAAGAAAATATGGCTACTTTATTTTGATTATTATCGGTACAATGATCTCACCTCCTGATTTTATTTTACAGATTGTTGTTGCGATTCCACTAATTATTTTATATGAAATTAGCATTTTGCTTTCACGAATGGTTTATCGAAAAAAGAATAAAAATCATCATGAATTTATGGAAAATCAATAAAAAAGGAATGTATGGCTATAATGAAATCTTTTTATCAGTTTATGATGCAATTTAGAGGGAATAAGCAGTTAGATAACGCCAGAAAATTGGCAGATTGGATGTTTTACGATCATGATTTTCCAAAGCATGCGAAGGATTATGATGTAATCAGCAATTATTTAGAATGGCATATTCCATTTTCAGAAGCTGTTATAACATTTGATCAATTATGGGAACAATATATAGAAGAGGTAAAGCCATGAGCACAGAGCTTATGGCTTTTTCTAATCTTCAGATAAATAAGCAGCAATGATATCTTTAAGCCTAATTATTTTTTTCTCTTGTTGTTTGTCGAGCTGCAGAACTAATTGCCTTTGATCCACTTTGAATTTATCGATAATTCCAATATATTGGAATATATAACCTTCCTGATAAAGTTCTAATGTAATATGTTGCTTCGTTTGGAGAGCCTTTTGCAAGATGTAGTCCATTTCCAATAAATAATCCTCACTCATGTTAGGTTTTTCAATAGGCGTAGTTTCCATAAAGAAATTCTGTAACATTGTAACATGTTCTGGCAGCATCAGTGACGTCCATTTTATTTTTCCACGATCATGTACCATACACATCACCCCCTCATCCCATTATACACAAACGTATGTTCTTTTTCAATAGACATAGATCGTTTGTTCGTGTATAATAACTAGTGAAAATATCGAAAGGATGGTGATCACTTCATGAGGATTTTTCATACAAGAGCTTGGAATTTATTTGCTCACTTAGTTTTATCACGAAGATATAGTAGCTATAAATGTAGAAAGGGTGAGATAACTTGCGTGCCGTAGAGCTGAAAGTTCAGACATTTGGATCTCGTCAAGACAAACAGAGAATTGATTTTTCTCATGTAGATGAAAAAGCCTATTTTTTTATTACAGAACCAAAAGCGGCTCATAAAATAACATTGATTGATGCTATTTGCTTTAGTTTATACGGAAAAGCGCCACTTCAAGATCATATCGTTCATTTACTTAAAAATAGTGAGATTACTTATACCTTTTGGTTACATCAACAGAAATACCTTGTCACGCGTAGACCTAAGCGAAAAAAACTAATTGCTACAGTAGAAAGATATACAGAAGTAGCGGCAAGTGCTAATTTACAATGTTGGAATCAAAAAGACGAATGGAATTTGCTTCATTCCAATATAAAAGATGTGAATGAAGCAATTGAAAAAATGATTGGTCTCAATTATCATCAATTTAAAAGAATGATTTTGAGCCCCCCCAGATGAATTTCAACAACTCATTTCTAGAAGCAGCACAGAACGCGAAGAAATTTTGCAGAAAATATTTGATACTTATTTTTATAAAAATAAGACGACCGCTATTAAGGATAATATAAAAACATTGAAAGAAAAAAGGAAGACATTAGAAGGGCAGTGGAATCAAGAAAACAAGAATTCATCAATAGATTGTCTTGATGAACATACTGATAACGAGATAAAAGCACAATTGGAAGATCAACTTACCAAACTTACCGAGCAAAAGATAAAACTATCCTCTCATCTAGAAAAGGTTTCTAGGCAATTTACCATCCTAAAAGATAAATACCATCAAACGAAACTAAATGAATTAGAAGAAGAATATCAGACTTTAAACATTTTAAAAAAAGACTATGAACAGTATAAAAACGTCGTCCATAAACTGCACATAGAAAGAGATATGCAAAAAAAGAAATGTGATCGATTAAAACAAGAAAGAGAGAGTCATGTACTAAGCCAGCTAGCAGTAATAACAGAAGGAAAAGCTTGTCCTGTATGTGGATCACTTTATCATTCACACCTAGAAAGTTATCAAGAACAAACACCATCTGAAGCGATAATAGAAAAAGAAATGAAAAAGCTTACGACTTTGGATGAAGAAACGAAGGAAATGGAAAAAATATTAAGTCACATAAGGATAAGCAACGACAAGAAAAATCTGCTTTTCTCTCAATTGTTACGCAATACAACCATAGGAGGAGATCAATTAACGAACGCCTGGAAGAATGATATACAAGCTATTCTTCAAAAAAAAGATGAGTTAATAACAAAACAACAAATTATTAACGTACAAACCGAGCAGTTGGTAGGAACAATTCAACGAATCAGCGATTTAGAATTACAAATGAAAGATATCAATAAAGAGTATAAACATATGGTGAAAATGGCAACTGTAGCAAGAGAGGTCATACGGCAAGAATTCTATATAAACCCAGATATCGTTACCTAATTAAAACAAAAGATTACAAAATCCAACATCGTTTTCTATCATACTGTCAGATCATGCGCTTACCCAGGAAATATTTATTTTCCGTATTTGATTGAATGCCTATACATTTATTAGTCTGCTTTCATAGACTATAGCAATACGTATATAGAAAGGAGAATTTTGATGTTTCGTCCACCAAACCAAATGCCTAATTTTTTTCAACAACAACCTCCAACCCAATCGTTTTTTAATGGGTTTCAAAATGGTTTTCCAAATGGATTTCCACAGCGATCATTTTTACCAAATCAAGCGATAAATCCTAAAGGACTTCAAGGAATATTACAAAGAATTTTTCCTTCTCAGGCTGTAAATGTTGCTTCAACTGCTACTGGAGGAGGATCCAATTTAATGGGTACTTTGAACAATGTCCAACAAGTATTAAAAGTAGCTCAACAGGCTACACCATTAATAAAAGAATATGGTCCCATGCTTAAAAATGCTCCACAATTGATTAATATGATGAAGGCATTAAAGGATATAAATAATGAAGAAGATAAATCGGACACAGAGGAAGAGGAAATTACTATTTCAGAGGATGAGGAAACTTCTTTCCAAACCAGCAATCCGAAAAAAAAACCGGCTTCTAATAAGATAAAAACTAGCGGATCACAGCCAAAACTTTTTATTTAATAGATCTCCTGAACAGACCACTTGCATTTTTTCATAGTGAAGAGCACAATAAAAGTATCATTGAATTAGGAGGGTTTTCTATGACAAAGAGAGCGTTAGAAAAGGCAATATTTGCAGGTGGATGTTTTTGGTGTATGGTAGAGCCATTTGATCAACAGCCAGGTATCGAAAAAGTTGTATCGGGATATACTGGTGGAGATAAACCAAATCCAACCTATGAGGAAGTATGCACAAACACTACCGGACATCGTGAAGCTGTTGAAATTACCTTTAATCCTGATATATTCCCATATGAAAAATTACTGGATCTCTATTGGCAACAGATAGATCCGACAGATCCAGGTGGACAATTTCATGATCGTGGTGAATCCTATAAAACAGCTATTTATTTTACGAATGAAAGACAACAACTATTAGCTGAAGCATCTAAGCAAAAATTACAAAAAAGTAAAAAATTTAATCAGCCCATCGTAACTGATATTTTACCAGCTAAAACCTTTTATGAAGCGGAGGAAAAACATCAAGATTATTATAAAAAGCAACATTTTCATTATAAAATGTACAAAAAAGGATCTGGCAGAGCCGATTTTATTAAGAAAAATTGGCGAAATTCCTTTACGAAAGAAGAGCTTAAGGAAAAGTTATCACCTATTCAATATCATGTAACACAGGAAAATGGAACAGAAAGACCATTTGAGAATGAGTATTGGAATAATCAACAAGATGGGATTTACGTGGATATCGTAAGTGGAGAACCCTTATTTACAACAAAAGATCAATATGATGCTGGCTGTGGTTGGCCAAGCTTTACTCAACCAATGAATAAAAATTCGGTAGAAGAAAATTTAGATACATCTCACGGTATGCGTCGTGTTGAAGTGAGGAGTGAGAAGGCAGATTCTCACCTGGGGGGGCATATTTTTGATGATGGACCAAAGGATAAAGGTGGAATGAGATACTGCATTAATTCAGCAGCCTTACGTTTTATTCCGAAAAATAAATTAAAAGATGAAGACCTTGAACAATATCTAACATTATTCGAATAACTTCCCATTAGTAGTGGGAAGTTTTTTATTTGAACTTATAAACGTATTTGCCTTTCATATTATTATAGTATCTCCAAATAAAGTTAACAGTAATTTTATTATGTAAACTTTATAGAAATTCTTGTATAATCGTCCAATAATGTTTATGATATTGGTAAGGAGGGACAATAAATGATACATCAAAATTGGGAAAATAATAAAACCATTAAAAAAGTAAAATGTTTACACACCAATGCTAAAAAATTTAAAGTGAATTCTGTTTTAACCGAGGGAAAAACATATGATGTAAAGAATGAAACAGAAGAGTTTTATTTCTTGATTGATAATACAAATCGCATTGCTGGTTTTAAAAAGGATTATTTTGAACTTATTTAACCACTGTTTATATATTAGAATGATTGGGAATAAATAGTTAATAAACATTGAATGTAAAATAAACTTACTTTTCAAAGATTCTCCATGGGAGCTGATAAAATGAAAAGAATTCTAATAATTCGTCATTGTCATGCGTTAGGCCAACATAGTGATTCGCCTTTATCTAAAAGAGGGAATCAACAGGCATATGAACTGTCAAGAAAGTTAGAACGTTTAAGCTTTCCTATCCATCGTATCATTACGAGTCCATTTCTGCGAACGAAAGATAGCATTAAGCCTTTTGCTATTCGCCAAAATATAACGATAGAAACAGACGATCGCCTAAAAGAACGTTTATTGAGTGAACAACCAATAGATGACTGGATCGATATCTTAGAAGAGTCTTTTCAAAACTTCTATTTTAAACTTCCTGGAGGTGAATCTTCAAGCGACGCATATAAGCGTGCAGAAGAACTGTTAAAAGAATGTATCAATGACGAATTAAATGAGAATATTATTATTGTTACCCATGGTAATTTACTTGCATTAATGCTTAAGAAATTTAATGTCGAGTTTGGATTTCATGAGTGGAAAACACTTACCAAGCCGGATGTGTTTTTAATTGAACGAATTGGTGGAGAATACATTTCAGAACGAATCTGGGAAGAAAATCAGAAACAAGATCTTTTATAGTTAGTGCTATTTCATGAATTAAGATATAATGGTATTCGAAGTTTTTAAAATATGATAGAATATATATGTATAGAGATACATAACGATTAATCGTTGAAGGAGGGGATCAATCTTGGCATTTGTCATTACATCACCTTGTAAAGAAGAAAAAGCAGGGGGAATGCGTTGAAGTTTGTCCTGTAGATTGTATAGAGGAAGGAAAAGATATGTTCTATATCGATCCGGATATTTGTATTGATTGTGGAGCATGTGAAGCAGTATGTCCTGTAGAAGCAATCTATATGGAAGATGAAGTACCGGATAATGAGAATGAGTATATAGCATTAAATCATAAATTCTTTGAAGAAAAATAAAAGTATTAAAAAACCGCTATATTCTAGCGGTTTTTTAATACTTAATTTCAAAATTACGATAATCTTTTTCTGAATCCACTTCGGTTATTTCTATATTTTTAACTTTTGCAAAGAAAGATGGCCCTTTTTTTACTTTCTCGAGAATTGATCAATTTGTAGATCGTTTCCAGCTGCTTCAATTTCAACTGAGCCATTCTTATGGTTTCGCACCCAACCAACTATATCATTTTCTACCGCCACCTGTTGTGTAAAAGCACGAAATCCAACGCCTTGTACTCTGCCTGCAACAACAATATGAATATGTCTCAATTCCATCACCTCTTATCAGAAATACTATCATTAATTATATTCCATTTCAAAAATTTAAAAGAAATGTGCTATTTAACAAATATTCTTAACCTCTTAGGTGAAACTAAATGTAACTTATCTGAAAAGGATGAATATTAAAAATGAAAAAACCAATCTGGTTAGAAACTATCTCACTTCCATCATTTGATACATTAAGCGGGAGCATTACAACGGATATAACCATTGTAGGGGGGGAGGTATAACAGGTATACTTGCAGCCTATTTTTTAAGTGAAACAGGAAGGAAGGTAATTTTATTAGAAAAAAATATTCTAGCAAATGGCACCACTGGTCATACAACGGGAAAAGTAACAGCACAACACGGGTTACTCTATCACGAATTAATAGAACATTTCGGAACTGAAAAATGCTCAAAAATATTATTATAGTCAACAAGAAGCCATGGATATTATGAAACAACTAATAGAAAAATATAACATCGATTGTAATTTTGAATCGCAGCAAGCAATTTTATATACGAATGAAGATGCAAAAGAAAAGAAGTTAGTACTAGAAGCGGAAGCCTATCAAATGTTAGGCATAAAGGGGGGGCATTTAGTGGAATCCATTCCTTTCCCTATTCCTATGAAAAAAGCATTAGTAATGGAGAATCAGGCGCAATTCAATCCCCCCCTTGCATTTACAAAGGTTATCATTGATCAATTGTTGAAAAACAATGTAAAAATTTTTGAAAATACAACAGCTATTGATATTGATAATAACGAAAATACTATTGTTAGAACAGCAAAAGGTTATAATGTTATCTGTAAAAATGTAATCGTTGCTAGTCAGTTCCCATTTTATGAAGGTCAGGCATTCTATAGTACAAGGATGTATCCATCACGTTCCTATGTCTTAGGTTTTACTTCAAAGAATACTTATCCTGGTGGAATGTATTTAGATATAGACCAACCTAAACACTCGATTCGATATGCAAAACATAATGGGGGGGAAGATGTATGGCTATTAGGTGGAGAATCACACAAAACAGGCCAATACCATAAAGAAGATGATGATCCTTATAGCAGCTTAATGAAATATGGTTCCAGGTATTTCTCTATAAAGGAATGGCAATATCAATGGTCTGCACAGGATTTTACAACCTTAGATAAAGTTCCTTATATAGGTGTTTTAAATAATAAACATCCGAATATTTATGTAGCTACAGGCTATCGAAAATGGGGAATGACAAACAGTATAGTTGCTGCACAATTATTAACTGATATCATTACTAAGACGCACAATCCATTTCAACAATTATATCAACCACAAAGATTTCATGCTGATCCTGATTTAAAGAAATTTATAAGTAATAATACAAACGTAGCAAAAGAATTTATCAAAGGAAAAATAGCGAATAAATCTCATGAACAACTAGAACCAAATAAAGCAACAAAAACAAAAATAGATGGTCAAACAATTGGAGTATTTAAAGATAATAACAATCATATCCATGCAGTTGATACCACATGTACACATTTAGGCTGTGAATGTAATTGGAATCAAGTAGAACTAAGTTGGGATTGTCCATGTCATGGATCAAGATTTTCATACGATGGAAAAGTAATCGAAGGTCCAGCAACAAAAGATTTAAAAAAAATTGATTATAAAATTTAAATTCCGTCTCATTATCTTAAGTATACTTACTATTTGAGATAATGAGTTGCGTTTTATTATAGATTCCTATAATTTATATTATGTAAAGTAGATAATTTGCAAAACATGACAACATTCCAGCCCCTACCAAAGAATGGGTATCTAGGAACCGTAGTTGGGGGGGTACGGCAACGATTCGTTCTTTTTCATGTCACAAGACATTATTTTACAAATACAACCCTCAGTTGAAAAAGAAATATCCGTAAGGCGTATCATTGTTTATCCTACAACTGATTCAATTTATCCATCATTTTTTACCTAGATGGATTAGTATAAGTCAACGTAGTATGGATATTTGAATGACCTGCAATATTTGCTATGGTCCATGCTATGGCCAATTGTGAAGAAGTACAATTCTTTTCTTTTGCGATTTCCTTAATTTTAATCGGTTGGTATATATTGCTGATATTCCATTTGGATTAACAGTTTCCTGACGGACCCCCCCAAATAGTAATAATGTACAACCAATCGTAACTTGTCTGGTATTTGTTCAATCGAATTCCGTACCCGCTTTATTTTCTCATTCTCTAACAGTGTTTTGAAGCCTTGTGATTGATAGGTAGAGAGTGCATCGATCATCTTTATAAATGTCTCTTGTGCAAGATCTTCTGCATCCTGCTGATTATGTACCACACTTAACGTTACTTTAAATACATGATGTTTATATCTTTCGATTAGTATTCTTAACGCTTGGTTATTTCCTGATTTAATCATTTTGATTAATTGTTCATCATAAATAGCACTCTCCCCCCCTTTCACTAATCTCCCACTTTTATAGACGAAATGAATTATAAAAGTACTACACTTTTTTAAAAAATTTTTGTCTTACTTGATTTATCTTAGTATGCTTCAAAGTTCAAAGGCGCTATGCTTATATTTATAGCAAAACATGATATAATGAAATAATAGATTATTGGAAGTCAGGAGTGAGGATTTGCCCAAACTAAGAAGCATTCTCTTTTTGTTACTTATTGCTGGCCTTGTTTGGTTTCGTTACGGTGATGACTATCAACAGTCTGGCGTAGGAAATGTTTGGCAGGAGATGCGAAGTGACGTACAAACGGTAAAGAATAGTCCTATTGTGAGCAATGCGATGGAAACTGCTCGTGTTGAGCTCAAACGTTTATATAGACAAATTAGAGGTTTTGCAGAAGATCATACGGAAAATACAAAACTACCTCAAGTGGAATCACCAAAATTAGATCAACCTGAAGAACAGACCTTTTCGATCCATAATATCGAAATAATGGATACAAAGTCGACAGTTGAGTCACAACTTGGTGATGCCAATCGTTCTACCCTTAACGAATATGGAGTGGAATGGCATACGTATCATGAACAATATCGAAATTTCGTAATGGTTGCTTATAACGATGATAATCATGTAATTGGTTTGTTTACCAATCAAGATTTAATTAGTTCCACCAATGATATTAGCTTAGGAACTGAAAAAAGTGTAGTGAATCAGCAACTTGGTGAACCACTCACTGCCATAAAAAAAGGATTTGTTAACTATCAAATTAATGATAATCAGGAACAGGATACGTATTTACTTGAAGATAATTATGTAACGATTTTTTATGATGTTCATCAAAATAACACGGTTGCAGCTATCCAGATTATTACGAAGAATTTAGAAAATAAGAAAAAAGAATATTTTGCTAGCGCAAGTGATGGCTTAGCAGAAGGTTTAGAATATCAGTTGTTTGACTTAACAAATGCTGCTAGAGCTAAGTTTGAAAAACCGTTATTAGATTGGCACGAACCATCAAGAACTACTGCACAAGAGCATAGTCAGGATATGGCGGATGAAAATTATTTCGGACATACTAACTTGGAAGGTCAATCACCTTTCGACCGTCTGGAGAACGACAATATTGATTTTCGTATGGCAGGAGAGAATTTAGCTACAGGACAGCCTAGCAGCATTTTTGCTCATCAAGGTTTAATGAATTCCAAAGGACATCGAGACAATATCCTGCACAATGATTTTCGTTTAATGTCAGTTGGAGTAGCATTTAATCAACAGGCACAACCATTTTATACAGAAGCCTATCTCACAAAATAATGCTTACTATTCAGGTAAGCATTATTTTTATTAATAAATTTTATTAAGCTCTCACCTAAGCTGAACACCCTTCATCCAATTAATTAGCAAATCTTCACGATATAAATCATCGGGATAAGTCACCATGCCTGTATCCTCTTCTTCATATAAATATTGTAAAAATTCATTAAGTGCGCCCATATATTCCTGATAAAGAAATTCATAACTTATTGTTTCTTTGGGCATCACATTTTCTTCACAAACTTTCGGAGTTATATAATTGACGTAAGTTCTGCAAGGCATCGGTCTAATTTCATACGCCAAACATTTATTTTCCTCGGTATCTAACATGACACAAGGTAGCATTTTCTTTTTATAGCTATATTTAAAATCATCATTAACATCCTCAACAGTGTCTAACTCTGATAATTGCTCTTTATAGGTTTTATAATAGCTATCAAAATGTTTCTGTAATGCATGTTTACGTTCTTCTGGGAACTGATTCATTGCTGCTTTCATCATTTTTGCTTCCATCTCATTGATAACTATTGGGAAATAACAGCAAAAGGCACACCCCCCCATCTGACACGTTGGCTGTAAATCTACCATTTCTTCCATCACGATAATTTCATTACTAACTACTTGCAATAATTGCTGATAACTGGCAACTAACTTTTGATCTGTTGTCAAATCTGTATTTGCCAACTGATCGATTACTGTATAAAATTTTTCTTCTTCTATTTGGTATTTCTCATTTAATTGCTGGCATTTATCGATGACTTCCTGATAGTCCATATAACACATTCTCTATTCTCCTAATTTATAAAATTAATATTCTATCGTTGCTTTTCCTATTATAACAAAAAAGCCACCACTTGAGTGGCAGCTTTTAACGCATTCTTACATTATCAATTGGAAATACTGAATAGATCGTGCTTACCCAGAACGAAGTAGCCATAATTGCCAAAATTAAAAAGGTGAAATACAGATCCTTAAGCGAGTATGACACTTGGTAATAGTATGTTCTATCATTAGAAAATTGTTTAGCTTCCATTGCAATTGCCGTGCGATGTGCTCTGCGAATACTTTGGGCTAGTAGTGGAATCGAAAAATATTGTATTCGTTGATAAACACCCTTTATCCCGCTGTTATACGTAACACCTCTGACTTTTAAAGCATTACGTAAGGTTTGAAACTCACTTACCATAATAGGTAAAAGATTGATAGCAGCCATAAAGGCATAGGCATATTTTGGTTTTAACTTTAGTGTTTGCATTGCTGAATAGAATAATAATACTGGTCTCGTTGTTAATGCAAAAAGTAATCCTAATAAACCAAACAATATTCCTCTTAGCCCTAAATGAACACCACGATAAAAACTTTCCTCTGTAATATGAATCAATCCGATTTTATACCAAGTGTTAGTGCCATCACCAAAGAACATCATGGATGTCGCAGAGGAAACAAATATAATTAAAAATGGACTCGACAAAATGCTGATCAATTTAAAGGAATGACCAGTCCATCCGATATATAAGAAACCAAATCCTATCAGCATATAAAATAAGAAATTTGGATTATGGATGAACAATATAGCAACAAACAGAACAATCACCATGACAAATTTAAAGACCGGATGAAGAGCATGCAGCCATGTTTGTCGATAGGTTAATTCAAAGTGCATGTGTACTGTCACCTACCTCTTTCGATAAAAATGAACATGGATATCTTTCTTCGGCTAACTGGCCTTGCTCAATGATCCATTCCTTCGTTGCTAGATGATCAACAATTTGCTGATCATGTGTCACCATCACAATCGTAATACCCTGTTGGCGAAGTTCTTCTAAACAATCTAACATCATAAATGTGTTAATAGCATCCTGCCCAAAGGTAGGTTCGTCCAAGATGATAATATCTTCTGCCATAATGGTTGCTGTCGCTACACTAAGTCTGCGTTTTTGACCCATCGACAATTGATACGGATGAAGTTCACGTACGTGCGCTAATCGATATCTCATTAAATGGTTTTCGATTATAGTATGGTTACTATTCCCTTTATTTTTCAATGAAAAAGCTAATTCATGATACACACTATTCGTTACAAATTGTAGTTCAGGATTTTGAAATACAAAGGCAATTTTTTGATAAATAGGGAGTCTACCGTCAGCAAAATGATAATGTATGGTTCCTTTTGTTTTGATTAATTGCATGATCGTCTGAACCAGGGTACTTTTTCCAGAGCCATTAGCTCCAGTTATTGCTATCCAATCGCCTTTATTAATTACAATATTTTCCACAAATATTCTTCTGGTTTTTTGATAATAACCGCTGACCGATTCTAATTCAATCAATTTTTGATTTGATCTGTTAGTCTGAATTGCTTTGAATGATTTGGAAGCGAGATAATCTGACCATGAGGTCGGATGCCAAATCCCATATTGATCAAAGTCTTGCTTATAATGTTGAAAGACGTATGATGGTGAGTTATCAGCTACGATTTTACCTTGATCATCCAGCATGATCACTCGATCCACGATATCACTGACAAACTCCATTTTATGTTCAATAATCACAATGGTTTGCTCACCCTGAATCGACGTAATCGTATCCCATACCTGCTTGGACCCTTCTACATCTAATAAAGCAGTCGGTTCATCTAAAAATAACACCTGTGGCTGTAATGCTAAGGCACTGGCGATAGCCAGTCGCTGTTTCATTCCGCCAGACAACTGATGAATGGGTGTATGAATATTTTCAAACCTTACATTTACCTTTGCTAGTAAATCATAAATAATTTCAGTCATTTCCACTGCAGGCACTTGGTTATTTTCAAGAACAAAAGCTAGTTCTTCATCTACATATGGCATACAAAATTGAGAGTCAGGGTCTTGAAAAACAATACCATAATTGGACGTAATCTGCAGTTTCTCAGCTTTTAACGGAACTTCAATAATATTAGGTATAAGCCCTGCTAATATCTGAAGTAATGTTGACTTTCCTGATCCAGATGGACCAACAATCAATACTTTTTGTCCAAATGGAATCGATAGTGACAAATCTTTGAACAGGAAGTGATCACTGTCAGGAAATTTGACTCGTAACTTCTCAACTTCTAACATATTCTCACCTTATTTCTTCTTCTAAAGATTGATAATCGTCGGCAGATAACGGACGGATTATTTTTGTTACTCCTGTTTTTTCTAAAGCTTTCACAATATAAAAGGCAAAAACTCCTGTAATGACAATAGCACCAATCAAACGAGCTACAATTAATAAGGTTAAATTCCAAAGTGCTAGTTGATCAATATAACCATAGAATACGTCTAGAAATAAAGAACCAATTGTCGCTCCTATTGCCGCTAAACATGCTATAAACAAGTGATAGCTTTTATACTTAAATAATGCGAAAACGACTTCACATCCAATTCCTTGCACGAAACCATATAGTAATAAGGAAATTCCCCCCCATTGTCCACCAAATAAAAACTCCCCCCCTTGAGCGGCAGCAAGCTCTGCAATTAATGCTACACCTGGTTTTCTAATAATCAGAAAAGCAATTGTCGCTGCCATAAACCACATGCCATAAATTAACTGGTCCACATGAAGTCCAAATACCGACAAAATGTTATACAATGGACCCCATACTTTATAGATGACACTAAATATCAACGCAATGACAATGGTGACTAAAATATCAGTTAACGTAAGTTTTTTCTTCATTATTTCGTCTCCTTCGCCATTGTAGCAAGTGAATACCAATCTTCCTGTCTGTATGCCATTTCCCAGAACATGAACTCGTAATGACTACTGATAAGAAAATGCTCTTTCATTCGATCTTTATCTTTGTCGTTGACTTGTTCTGCTATTTCGTCTAGTCGATTGATTTGTTCTTCTACAAGTGTTTTAAACCAATCCTCTCCATATGCTTCTATCCATTTTTGATACACCGGATGAGCAGGATGACAATGCTTTAATTGTTTCCCGACTTCATAATAAACCCAATAACAAGGTAAGATGACAGCAATTATATCTCCTAAATGTCCTTGGTATGCTGCACGATACATATGTGAGGTATATGCATATGCAGTCGGTGACGGATTAAATTTACGCTTCTCTTCCTTCGTGATTCCAAGCATATCAGTAAATGTACGATGTAAGGATAGTTCTGCTTCATACGTTCCCTGGGCATGTGCTGCCATGCTCTTCGTTACTTCTAATGATTCTGCTTTAGCAGCTCCAAGAGATTGAACACGTGCAAAGTGGGATAGATAATATGAATCCTGTAGCACATAATACTTGAATTTTTCAATCGGCAAGGTTCCATCCCCCCCAATGCCTTGAACAAATGGATGTGCTAAGCTAGCTTGCCAAATTGGATCTGCTTCTTGTCTGATTAACGTAGAAAATTTCATGAAAAAATTCCTCCTAAATACGCAAAAAACCACTATCTATACGCAGACGTAAAGATAGTGGTTATACTTATAAATAAAAGTATCACTTCTTGCCACTTCCCTACGCTGGTATAAACCAGATCAGGTTCTAAGGGTCTTAAAGTAATACTTTAATCTCAGTCTTTATGAAGACACCCCTAGTGGTTTCTCGCTTTATTATTTTATTCCAACTTATCATATCAAAATTTCCCAGTTTGTCAAGAATAATATTTAAAAACTATTATTCTTCCAGCTTTCTTTTTCAGTATATCCTTGCATATAAAACTTTTTTTTGTTATAGTAGAAACCAACATAAAACAATTTCATATAATTTTGCTTCAATTTTAATTGAAGTGAGAATAGAGGTGCAAAAACCATTAGTACATATTCAGAGGTCGAAGGAACCTGTGATGTTTATGGAAAGGGGAATTTGCCGAAGTGATAAAAGATTACCTTCGATTTTATCACTGGTCCATCATTGAAAAAATGTCGGGCTGTCATATAGTGTTGTGCTATATGGAGGGCTATCTCACGCATCTAAACCATGTTAAATCCAAGATGCAACAATGATACCCTCATTGTTGCATCTTTTTAATTTTATATGGTAATGAGATACCTGCTATTCAATAGAAAGTCTAAATTGTTTTAAATCTATGAATAGAGGTGGCTGTATCATGAACTTTGGACGTGTAATTACGGCAATGGTAACTCCATTTGACGTAAATGGAGAAATTAATTATGAAAAAACAGAACGTTTAATAAATTATTTACTACAGAATGGAACGGATGCATTGGTTGTGGCAGGAACCACAGGTGAGTCTCCTACTTTATCAAAAGAAGAAAAACTCTCTTTATTTAAATTTGTGGTTAAAACAGTAAAGCATCGTGTACCTGTAATAGCGGGAACCGGCTCTAATAATACACGCGAATCAATAGAACTAACAAAAAAAGCAGAAACAATTGGGGGGGTGGATGCCATCTTGCTTGTGGCTCCCTACTATAATAAACCAAGCCAAGAAGGATTATTTCAGCATTTCAGTGTGATTGCCGAAACAACAACTTTACCGGTTATGATTTATAATATTCCTGGTAGAACAAGTGTAAATATCGAACCGTCAACCATTATAGATTTAGCTAACATCGATAATATCGTTTCGGTAAAAGAAGCTAGTGGTAATCTTGATGCAATGACAACAATTATTCGCGAAACAGATTCAAGCTTCTCCTTATATTGTGGTGATGATAGTCTGACACTTCCGTCAGTAGCCATTGGTGCGAAAGGCATTGTGTCTGTTTCCTCTCATATTATTGGTAATGAAATGAATGAAATGATTGCAGCTTGTCAACATGGTAATTATCATCGTGCCCAGGAATTACATCACTATTTGTTACCTATTATGCAATCATTATTTATGGCGCCAAGTCCAACCCCCCCAGTTAAAGCAGCTTTAGCGATGACAGGTATCGATGTAGGAAATGTCAGACTTCCATTAGTCCCACTAAATGAACATGAAATGGCATTGTTACAACACGAATTGCACTTTATTCAGAAAAATTATAATGCATGTTAAACATAATAATACAAAATCACGCAGATTTTCATAGCATCTGTGTTTTTAATTACTTAAAATAATGAATGATTACAATTAGTCTTTCCTTTTTGCCAAATCGTCTATTACAGAAGCAAGCAATAGTGTCCTCGGAACTAAAGATTCTATGTCTAAATATTCGCTCTCGCGGTGTGCTCGTCCACCAACAGGTCCGAGACCATCAACAGTAGGAATTCCTAATGCTGAGGTGAAGGAAGCATCTGAGCCACCACCGGTTTCCGTATCCTTAATAAAAATATCAAGTTCATCTCCGACTTTTTTGATAATACGTAACAATTTCTCCGTTTGTTCGTTTTTCTCCATTGGCGGTCGATTAATATCGCCTTCTATCTTGACCTTGGTTCCATCTACATCTATATTTTTGATAATCGTGGCAATTTGTTCTTTAATTTCAGTAACTTGATCTTGTGTACGAAAGCGAACATCGACTTGTGCTGTTGCATGATCTGAAATCGTATTGACGGAAGTCCCACCTTCGATCAGACCCACGTTAACATGAATCCCTTCTTCTTCATCGGTAATCTCATATAATTGAATGATTTTATGTGCTAATTCTTCAATGGCGCTTCTGCCCTTTTCCGGCTCAATACCAGAATGAGCAGCCTTTCCAACTACTTCAACCGTATAATGGCCTTTGCCTCTACGTGCAGAACGATGGCTCCATTCTTACGTGCCGGTTCCATAACTAAAGCATATTTCTTTCCTTCTGCATACCTTTCGATTAATTCCCGAGAAGTAAGAGAACCAACCTCTTCGTCACTCGTAAGCAGGATTTCTACTTGGAAAGCTGAATTTTGTCCGGTTTCAATTAGAGCTTTCATAGCAAAATAAACGGAAACAAGACTGGCTTTCATATCAATGACACCTGGGCCATATGCTCGCTTTCCATCAATTCGAAAGGCTCTTTCCTTAGCCGTTCCTTTTTCAAATACGGTATCCATATGTGTCAGAATTAAAATAGTAGGTTTCGTCTCATCTGTATGTTTTTTTGTATAATTAGATGATTGCCAAACTCTTCTTGTTTAACTTCCTTTATGTCAAAACCAATTTCCTGATATAAAGTTTTCATAACTGTTCCGACGTGGTCCACACCAGCTTTATCATGTGATCCACTATCGATATTAACCAATTTTTCTAACAACTGCAGCATTTGTTCCTGATGGTTTTGTAAATAAGTTTTCATTATATTGTGTCCCTTACTTTCTTTGTATATTAAGAAAATCATACTATAGATTGGATGTTTTTGCTATACTAATCATACCTTATATTATTAGAAAAGGAGATATTCAGATGCAAATTTTGTAGATGCGGATGCATGTCCGGTAGTTGACATTATCGTCGCAGAAGCTAACAAAAAGAATATAAATGTGACATTAGTAAAAAATTATAATCATTTTTCGATGCAAGAGTATCCAGAACATGTTTCCATCAAATATGTGGATGATGGCGCAGATGCTGCAGATTATCGCATTGTCCAGTTGGCAGGTAAGAAAGATCTTGTAATCACACAAGATTATGGATTAGCCTCCTTATGTTTAGAAAAAGACTGTATCGTCCTGCACCATAAGGGCTTTCGCTATACAAAAGAAAAAATGGATCAAATGCTGGAAGAACGACACATAAATGCACAGGCAAGAAAGGCTGGATTACGGACAAAAGGTCCAAAAAAATTTAGCGAGGAACAGAGAGATAGCTTTCGTATCAAATTACGAAAGCTATTAGATGACATTTAATTTTTATCCAAATCTTCCTGCACAATTTCAGCAATTCTGCTTACTTGCCAGCGTTTTGCTGTTTCCTCATTCACTTCATAGACTTTACCAGCTCGTAATAATTCTTTGTTATAAGTGGATTGTACTAACATTTTCACTTTGATCATTGCTTACCTCTCCTTAATTGATATAGCCATTTAACCAATGCAGGCAAGCATTCTTCCATGCATTGGTATATGGATGCTCTTCAGCGAGACCCAATCCATGCCGGCCATCTTGATAGATATGTATTTCATATGGGACATGATTTCCTTGCAGTGCTTCAGCATATTTTAAACTGTTGAATGCTGGAACTGCCTGATCATTAGCTGTCGTCCAAATAAAAGCGGGCGGTGTATCTTGATGCACCATTCTTTCACAAGAATACTTCTCTATTAGTTCCAGACTGGGATTTTCACCTAATAAATTCTGTTTACTTCCCTGATGTGTATGCTGTTCCATGGTGATTACAGGATAACATAAAATTTGAAAATCAGGTCTGGATGAGTAATGAAAATTTTTCTCATTTTTTTTCTCATTTACTGTAGGATCTTCCTCAATAAAATAATTACTAATGGTAGCTGCTAAATGACCACCAGCTGAAAAACCAAGAACTCCTACCTTAATGTTTTCCAGTAAACCCCCATTCCTGTAAATTAGATCGAATCATTCGGATCGCATCTTGTCCCTGATGAATGGATATTTGATCCTCGATCGAAGCAACGGTATATCTTAACACACAACTATGATAACCATGCTTGTTTAGCCAAAGCGCAACAGGCTCTCCCTCGTGATAGGCGCGATTCTGATAACCACCTCCAGGTATTACTAAAACTAATGGTGCATCTGGTTGATCAGCCAATAAATAAGGAGTAATACTTGGACAACTTTGATGCAATGCTTCCGATTCCCAACTTACTTCAGATTTATCTAAAATGAACAATGAAAGCCCCCCCTTTTATTAATTTTTGGCATTAAAGTAATAGATTTAAACGTTTTCAATTTAATATTATAGCATATTATCGATTTCATTTGACTGAAGTTAAGTATAAAAGATTATTTTTTCATCTAATTCTAGGTGAATACCCTATCCCAAGCGGATGTCCCTGCATAGGCTATTATCAAGTGATGAAAGTTATATGCAGGAAGGAGAATTCATCATGCATTATCAACCAATGGCACCTCAACATTTCAGACAATCACACTATCCACAGGAGCGTTTTCTTGGACCATTGGGCTTTGGCCCGCTAGGTGCAGGTTTATTAGGATTTGGCTTAGGGTTTTTAGGGGGGGGAGAATTAATTGACAGACCTCCAGGACCATATCCATATCCGCCATATCCACCTTATTATAACTATCCACCTTATGGTCCACCATTCCCGCCAGGACCAGGTCCGGGACCATATGGACCAGGACCATATTTTGGACCGTTTTAGTCTTAAGTAAAGAAGAAGTGCTCAAATACTAATGATTTGAGCACTTCTTCTTTCTGTTTAATTAAAATAAATGCATGCTTAAATAACGTTCACCAGTATCAGGTGCAATGCACACGACATTTTTACCTTTACCAAGCTTTTTAGCTACTTGTATCGATGCGAATACAGCTGCTCCCGCTGAAGGTCCAACAAAAATTCCTTCTTCAGATGCCAGACGTTTAAATGTGTTCACGGCATCCTCATCCCCCCAATTTGGATGATTTCATCATACACCGAGGTATTTAAGATATCTGGGATAAATCCAGGACTTGTTCCTACTAATTTATGCTTACCAGGTTTACCACCTGATAATACCGGCGAGCCAGCAGGTTCTACCACGGCTATGTGTATGTTCGGTAATTTTTCTCTTAATGTTTCACCAGTGCCTGTAATGGTGCCACCAGTGCCAGAAGTTGCTACAAAACCATCTACTTGTGAATCCATCTGTTCTAATATTTCTAATGCCGTTGTTGTGCGATGAATGTCTGGATTCGCTTTATTTTCAAATTGTTGTGGCATATAGCTGTTTGGAATTTCTTCTACCAGTTCCTTAGCTTTGTTAATTGCTCCTGGCATTTTTTCATCACTTGGAGTTAAAACCACTTTGGCACCATATGCTTTTAGAATATTGATTCTTTCTTTCGTCATATTGTCAGGCATAACTAAAATGGCTTTATAGCCTTTGGCTGCTGCAGTCATTGCTAAACCAATTCCTGTGTTACCACTGGTTGGTTCGATAATAGTAGTATCATCATTTAATATACCTGCTTTTTCAGCCTCAACAATCATATTGTATGCAGCACGATCCTTCACACTTTTCGAAGGATTAAACATCTCAAGTTTAACATAGATATCAGCAGCATCCTCTGGGACGATTCTGTTTAATTTTACTATGGGTGTATTTCCAATTAGTTCTGTTATATTTTGATAAATCTTCATCTGTATACCCCCCCTTCCTAGTACTATTATTGTCATCTTATCAAGGAATCAACAATAAATCCAACGATCCTGCTTATGAACACAATATTATGATTATTAAGCAGTAAAAAACACTTAAGGATTCTATATAATCCTTAAGTGTTTTTGGTGTGTTTATAAATCGTTCACCACGATATATGCTGCTTTAATTGGACCATGGACGCCTACTACCAGATTCATTTCAATATCTGCACTATTACTTGGACCAGTAATAAAGTTTATACATGAGGCAATATCTTCGCCTGCTACTACCTGCTGATGAATGTAATCTGTAGCCTGTGTCATACGTTTGACTATGGTCGATTTTGGTATAATTGCGATATAATTGGCTGGTAATAAACTGACTGATCGTCCTTGACCTTTATCATTCAACAAAACAACAGTGCCAGATTCAGCCAAGGTAATATCACTAAAAGTAATCCCAATATCTGCACGCTCTGCAAATTCTACAGAGGCATCACGATCATGTCGATCCCATTTAAATGAATCTACTTGTGCTAAAAAATTTGAAATGTTCGCTTTATCAAATCTGTTATCGTCAGAATAGACAACTGTTTTGGATTGATATTGTTCCATAACAGACTCAATAGTCGAGGTTAACTGCGACAAATCTGTCTGAAAAAAATCAGTATGAATATTTTGACATTGTTCTTTTAAAACCGTAATCAATTGTTCTCGGTCATAACCAGCTAATACGTTACGTTGTGGACTTACTGACCAAGATGGTTTCTGTACAGGCTTATCAGCAGCGATGCCGCCAATCTTTTCTCTAATATTCGTTAAAAAGCTTTCTCTATTGATAATATTACCTTTTGGCATTTTCTTCACCTCGTTTCACGCGATTTTTAAACCAATCACGAAAACGTTCATTTTCTGGTTTTGGAAAATCCCGTGCATGTGTCCAATGCCTTAGCGGTCCTGGACCTTTTGTAATCATTTGTTTTTTTGCGAATGGAGTCGACATAATGGGCGCCATCTTTGTTGCTACACGATAGAGATTGGCCGAGTTCATGAGTTGTTCAAACCCACGCATCGTAACTCTTTCAGATAAGGAGGATCTTTTCTCATCCTCAACTATTTTACGTCTGTGCATAATCAGCTGTTCGTGTAACGGAATTTTCACTGGACAAACTTCTGTACATGCACCACACAAGGAAGAAGCATATGGTAATTCTTTGTATTCATCATAATCAGATAAAAGCGGTGAAAGCACTGCGCCAATTGGTCCTGGATATATCGATCCATAGGCGTGTCCGCCAACATGACGATAGACAGGACATACATTAATACATGCTGCACATCGTATACAGTGTAATGCCTCCTGAAATTCCGTGCCTAATATTTTTGAACGACCATTATCGACAATTACTAAATGAAATTCTTCCGGTCCATCTGCTTCATCTAGTTGTTTAGGACCTGAAAGAGCAGTTATATAACTTGTTAACTTTTGACCAACTGCCGCGCGAGTTAGTAAACTTACCACAATATCTAACTCTTCCCAACCAGGGACAATCCGCTCCATTCCCATCACAGTAATTTGCGTTTTAGGTAAAGCAGAAACCATACGTGCATTTCCTTCATTAGTAACCAATGCAAAAGAACCTGATTCTGCCACAGCAAAATTACAGCCGGTAATACCTAAATCAGCAGAAAGAAATTCTTCTCTTAATTTTTCACGCGCAAATAGTGCTAGTTCCTCTGGTTTTTCAGATTTTAAATAGCCTAATTTTTCATGAAATACATCTCTTATTTGTTCTTTATTTTTATGCAATGCTGGTGCGACAATATGCGATGGTGGATCATGATCATCAAGTTGTAAAATGTATTCACCCAGGTCTGTTTCAATTACTTCACAACCAATTTCTTCAAGCGCTTCATTCATGGAAATCTCTTCCGTTACCATTGACTTGGATTTTGCGATTTTTTAGCATCTTTTTCTTTAGCTACCTTTTGAATATATTCATTTGCTTCTGCGCCTGTTTCGGCAAAAAAGACATGACCGCCTAATTCCGCTACTTTTTCACTTAACTGGTGTAGATAATAATCAAGATGTTCGATCGTATGACGACGAATTTCTGAACCGAGCGTACGCCATTCTTCCCAATCTCCTAATTCATCCGCCGCTGTTGCGCGTTTATCCTGCAATCTGCCTTGAGCAGACCGAACAGCACCACGCATAAAGTCATCTTCAATCCCTTTGGTTACTCTTTTTTTAAAATCTTTATCTCCAATATGCATCGGCATTATACATCACCTCTGCTATTTAAAATTTCGGCAATATGTTTCACTTTTACTGGGCTTCCGTTTCTTGATAAACGCCCCCCGATATTCATTAAACAACTGCCATCTGCACCAACTAAAATCTCCGCGTTTGTTTCTTCAATATGCTCTACTTTCTCATCTACCATTTGTTCTGAAATATTACTCATTTTAACGGAGAATGTACCACCAAATCCACAACAATCATGACGATTTGGTAAATCTATTAATTTCAATCCCTTTACATTTCCTAACAAACGAAATGGCGCTTCTTTGACACCTAATAAGCGCGTCATATGACAGGATGAATGATAGGTTGCAACCCCTTGATATGCTGCACCAACATCTTCAACACCTAACACATCCACAATAAATTGGGTCAATTCATACGTTTTCTCTTTTAAAGCGATCGCTCTTCTTTGCCACTCTGATCCTTCTTCAAATAAATGAACATATTCATGAATCATGTAAACACATGACCCTGAAATACCGACTACTTTCTCAGCATGTTCAAATGTTTCAATTAAATGTTTCGCTACTTCTACTGTCTCTTTTTGGTAGCCACTGTTATATGCAGGTTGACCACAGCAGGTTTGTGCCTTCGGGAAATCCACTTCACAACCTAAACGTTCTAACAATTCCACCGCTGCTTTGCCTGCATTTACATAAAACATATCCCCCCCGATACATGTGATAAAAAATGATACCTTCATTTTTGTTTACTCCCCCCCTTTTAGGAACACGTCACTACTATTCTTTTATTTTATCATGTTTTCTATAGATAGTAGAATGGATAAACCCTTCAGATTGAAAGGTTTATCCATTTTTTGTTCTTGCTTAGGAAATTATAAAATGTTCTACTGTGGATTATTCGGATTACTTTGTTTAGCCACGTCCAGCTCCGAGCGCCAAAAACTATGCAACTTCACGAATCGCCCTACGATAAGTCATCATCGGTTCGTAAACTCACCGTGATTCCTTTATCTCAGTTGATTCGCTCCAGTCGCTACGTTTTTTAACGGCGCTCTGCGCTTTTGTTCCTATCGTGTAAAGGCTGCTGCTACCCCCCCACCATCTACAGTAACCATACAACCAGTTGTTTTGGCTGATTTTGAAGATGCTAGAAAAGCAATTGATTCCGCAATATCCTCTGGTAATATATTCACATTTAGAATCGTACGTTTGCGATAATGATCTTCTAACTCATCTGTTCCAATACCGTAAGCAGCTGCCCGTTCTTTTTTCCAAGAAGAATCCCAGATTTTCGAACCGCGAATAACTGCATCAGGCAAAACGGAATTTACACGAATACCATATTCCCCCCCACCATCCGCAGCAACGGTACGAGCTAAATGAACTTCTGCAGCTTTTGCTGTGCTATATGCCGCAGCGTTTTTACCTGCATAAATGGAGTTTTTGGAGCCAATGAATACCATATTACCACCAATTGCTTGTTCCTTCATAACTTTAAAGATTTCACGAGATACAAGGAAGAAACCTGTTACAAGTACATTGATGTTCAGATTCCACTGTTCAAGTGTTGTTTCTTCATATGGACTTGAACTGGCAAGACCAGCGTTGTTAACTAAAATATCAATACCACCATATTGTTTGATCGCTTCCTGAATTGCTCCACGAACTTCGTCTTCTTTAGTAACGTCCATTTTTATAGCAAAAGCACGATTCGCACCATATTTTTCATTTACTTGATTCGCTAAATCGTCAGCACCTTCTTTATTGATATCAGCAATTACTACATGTGCCCCCCCATCATCTAAAAGGCGATAAGTTGTAGCTGTACCAATACCACCAGCACCACCTGTTACCAATGCAATTTGACGTGAAAATTCAGATTCTGGCGGAGCTAGGCTTAATTTATAAAGCTCTAATGGCCAATATTCAATTAAATAGGATTCTTCTTCATTTAAAGATATAAAGTTTCCTAGAACTGTAGCACCACTCATTACAGCAATTGCTCGATGATATAACTGTTCACTGACATTTGCTGATTTCCAGTCTTTACCTGTATTCACCATACCTAAACCTGGAATTAGTATAATTCTTGGAGCTGTTTCTACAATCTGATCGCCATCACTTTTATTTCTTTCAAAGTATGCTACATATTCTTCTTTATAAGTAGAAATACCTTCTTTTACTTTTTCCTTAAGTGCATCAACATCACCGGATTGTGGATCCCAGTCAATGAAAAGTG
Organism: Gracilibacillus boraciitolerans JCM 21714; assembly: GCF_000521485.1. Taxonomy (GTDB): domain Bacteria; phylum Bacillota; class Bacilli; order Bacillales; family Amphibacillaceae; genus Gracilibacillus; species Gracilibacillus boraciitolerans. The sequence goes on from NZ_BAVS01000001.1 coordinate 308,930, forward strand.
GAACACGTTTGGTGTGTACTAGATGATCGGGACATGCTGCACCAACCTGTGATAAGGACTGTGCATCTTTACTATTCACAAATTCTAGTACACTATCATTATCATTATATGTTGTTAACATCTTTTTCTCTTGGCTTACTTGTCCACGAATAATTGGTAACACTTCTGCTAAAATGTTCTCTCTTTTGTCTGATGATAATGCTTGATACTTAGCTCCACCGAAAAGAACTTGTCCTTCAGATTTATTATTAATATAGTCTTCTGCTTCATTAATAATCTCTATCGTCTTATTATAGCTTTCTTTAGAAGTTTCTCCCCATGTTACCAGACCGTGTTTTTCCATGATTACTAATTCAGCATTGGGATTATTTTGAACACCTTCTGCAATCATTTTAGACAGTTTAAAACCTGGTCGGATATATGGTACCCATACAAAACGATCACCATAAATCTCTTTTGCGATTTCTTTTCCATTATCCGCGCATGCAATACTGATAATTGCATCCGGGTGGGTATGGTCTACTTGTTTAAAAGGCAAAAAGGCGTGTAAAAGTGTTTCGATTGATGAACGCGGATGTTTTGCGCTAATCATACAATGTGATAAATAATCTACCATATCTTCATCGGACATATCATCACGTTCTAGAAGCGGACGTATATCATCTAATTTTAAACCTGTAAAGTTTTGAGATTTCATCGTAGCTAAATCAGAACCACTACCCTTCACCCACATAACTTCAATATTGTCACCTTTAAAATCTTTCTCCATTGTTTTGGATGAGGTATTTCCTCCACCAATATTTACGACAGATCGATCAGTTCCTAGTAAATTTGAACGGTATACCAAAGATTCTAATCCATCATTTTCTGTAATTTGACTATCATTCCATTTGTTTTGAACCAATGAAATTCCTCCTCTTAATATTTGTTTAGTTTTATTTATTTGGTTGTTTCTGTTTTAATTATACAATAAAACAAAAATAAATCAACATAAACAAATGTATTTACATATTTTTATTTTTATATGTTATTAGCTATTACGTTTAGATAATACATTTCTTTCATATTCCTTTACCTCATCCAGCCATTTTTCCTGAACAGGAACTCCCATCTGTTCGCAATAATAGTCCCAAATTGCTCCAAATGGATAGGTTTTAAACTCTTCTAATAATGCTAAGCGATCTGTGAAATTACCTTCTTCTTGTAGTTTTTTCAAATGATCATTTGGCATCAGCAATGCATAGAGCAATGACTTAATCATGTTTCTCGTACCAATTGTCCATGCTGCGACTCGGTTAATGCTGGCATCAAAGAAGTCTAATCCGATCATAACTTTATCAAGTGCGTCATTACGTACAATTTCCAGTCCAATCTCACGTAATTCATCGTCCAAAATAATCACATGATCACTATCCCAGCGAACTGGACGTGACACATGCAGAGCAATGCGATCATTAAATAAAAGCATAGCAGAGATTTTGTTAGAAACCATTTCAGTTGGATGATAGTGTCCTGTATCTAATAAGCATAATTTATTATTTTTTAAAGCATACCCCATATAAAACTCATGAGAGCCTACGACATAAGCTTCAGAGCCGATACCAAATAATTTACTTTCTACTGCATCAACATTTAATGTTTCATCGACATCAGCAGCAAAAATTTCATCTAAAGATTCTTTTAAACGTTTTCGTGGTGTTAAGCGATCACTTGGTATATCTTTATACCCGTCCGGAATCCAAATATTAGTTAAGGCAGGTTGGCCAAGCTCTTCTCCAAAATATGCTCCGATTTTTCTTGACTGGATGCAATGCTGAATCCAGAAATCACGTACTTCTTTATCTGGATGTGCTAAAGTAAATCCATCCTTTGCTTTTGGATGCGAAAATAAGGTTGGGTTAAAATCAAGTCCTAACCCATGTTCTTTCGCCCAATTCACCCATTTTTCAAAGTGCTGCGGTTCTAATTCATTACGATCCACAAATTTCCCATCGGTTTCTGCATAGATAGCATGTAAGTTTATTTTATGCTTTCCAGGAATCAATGATAGTGCTTTTTCTAAATCACTTCTTAACTCTTCTGGAGTTGTTGCCTTGCCAGGATAATTACCGGTTACTTCGATTCCACCTGAAAGTTCCTGATCAGTTTCTTCAAATCCACCAATATCATCGCCTTGCCAACAGTGGATCGAAATTGGAACTTGTTTTAGTTTTTGAAAGACATCTTCTACCGACACACCCCCCCATTTTTCATACTGTGCTTTTGCATTTTCAAAGTTTTCTTTTACACTCATCTTCTTCACCTCATTATGAAAATTTTTGAATATCAAAGGATTGATTGATAATTTGCTTTGATTGTTCTAATGATTCAATCTGTCCGGACGCAATCATTTGTGCTAACAGATTTCCAATTGCTGTTGCCTCACTTGGACCTGTATAAATTTCCTTTCCTGACACTGCTGCTAGTTTCTCATTCATATAATTATTTTTACTACCTCCACCAATAATATGGATAGATGGATAGTGCTTACCTGATAATTCTTCAATCTCTTTTGCTGTTTGAAAGTAGCTCGCTACTAAGCTATCAAAAATACATTTGGCGAATTCGCCTGCCGACTCTGGCACTTGTTGATTGGTTTCCTGACAATAAGCCTGTATCTCGTGCTTCATGCTCTTAGGACTGAGAAAACGGTTATCATTAACGTTAACAGTGGAAGAGAAGTTCTGTTCCTGATAAGCCAGATCAACAAAATCCGGGAAGTCATATTCATTTTCCCACTCACGCTTCACTTCCTGAATTATCCAAAGTCCCATTATATTCTTCAGAAAACGTATGTTTTTATTAGCGCCACCTTCGTTCGTGAAATTGTATTCAAATGCTTTTGCTGTACTAATTGGCTGAACGTGCTCCACACCCATGAGTGACCATGTTCCAGAACTAATATAGATGGTATCTTGTGCAGGAACTGCCATGACTGCTGAAGCGGTATCGTGTGTCCCTGGAAGCACAACATCAAGATTTACACCTAATTCATTTTGTAACTCATCGGTTAATTTACCGATCGATTGCATTGGATTAACAGGTTCTTGAAAAATATGAAAAGGAATATTCAGCTTTTCGAGAAAATCATGTTTCCACTGTATTGTTTTCGCATGCAATAATTGCGTTGTTGTCGCATTGGTATATTCATTGGTGATTTTCCCTGTCAAAAGGTAATGCAGATAATCAGGAATCATGAGAAAATATTCAGCCTTTTGTACGAGTTCAGGCTGTTCTTTTTGAAGCGCCACAAATTGATAAATCGTATTAAACGGCTGAAATTGAATGCCGGTTTCTGCATAGATTTCCTTTTGATCAATTTTTTGAAAGACTTCCTCCATCACCCTTTCTGTTCGGTGATCACGATAGGCAACAGCATCTGTCAGTCTATTTTTCTGTTGATCAAGCAAAACGAAATCTACTGCCCATGTATCGATTCCTATGGTTTCCGGTTGATATTTCTCTGTACTTTTTTGAATACCATGCTTAATTTCCTGAAATAGTCCATCAATGTCCCAGCACAGGTGACCATTCTTTTCTTCCATTTTGTTTTCAAAACGATGTATTTCATCGAGTATTAATCGGTTATTCTCCAGATATCCTGCAATCACTCGACCACTGGATGCTCCGATATCAACAGCTAGGTTACATTTTTGCAAATCCTTCACTCCTTATTGAAAGCGATTTATATATTAACTATACAAGAGGATATGCAAATAGATAATATCGAAAATTATCTTTTTATTGTCCTTTTTTGCGAAGTTAGTATTTTAAATATATGAACTATCCATCATCATTACAATCTTTCGAGATTAAAAAACAGCTAATCGTTAGGATTCGATTAGCTGTTTTTTATAGGCCTTAGGTGTATTACCATATTTTTGTTTGAATAAACGGTAAAAGTAACTAATATTTTCATATCCAACTTCTTCAGCAATGGCACGCATGGACAGATCACTGTAGATTAGCAGATTTTTAGCTACCAGTAGTCTTTTCTCCTGAACAAGATCTTTAAAATTTTGCTTCGTTAATGCTTTAATTTGCTTACTAATCCAGTATGCCGTTTGATGACATTGTTTTGCTAACGATTGTAAATTAGCATCTTGATAATGTTCTTCTATGTAACGAAATACTTCTGTTAAAAAGGCATGCTGACTGGTTTGAAGTGTATCCTCTTGTGTTAGATTTTGTTCTTCGATTAATTCCAGTATTAATAAGCCCATTTGAAATTTAATTTTAGACTGCGATAAAATGGAATCGAACATCATTTCTTTTAATAAATCATTCATAATGGCTTGGATTCTTTTGGAATTGGCTACTGGATAATAAAGAAATTGTCCTGTTTGATTGTAGTCAAACATACTATTCATTAAAAACTGTAGCATTTGACTTTGGATAAAACCAGTTGATAGATTTGATAGTATATAATCAAAAAAAGCTGGATGGATAATAAAGTTAATGACAATATCTTCTTCACTGCAGGCAGATAACTCATGTTCAATATACTGGTTTAGTAAAAGAATATCGCCCTTTTTTAAATGAATCGGCTGTTTTGCCACTTTTTGATGAAAAGTGCCGTGAAATACATAATTCATTTCAATATAATCATGCGAATGCTTCGGAAAGTTTATATATCGAGGATGCTTCCGTATCATGATCAAATCATCTTTCAGAAATTTATCACTCTGGATGACAAAATCAGATGTACGATTCGTATATATCTTCTTATTAATTGCCTGATCTCCTTCTAAAATAGCACGTTCTTCCTCGGTTTCCTCCAATAACTTCTCATGTAAGATAGCATCCACACACTACACACCCATTTTTAGATTAATAGTTGAAATAGTTGTTCATCTTTATTGATTTCGATATAGGTGAATCTTTTTTCATTCATTCGAGCTATAATTTGATGATAATCTTCCGCCTTTTGTAGTTCAATACCGACAAGAACCGGTCCTTTATCCCGATTATTTTTCTTTGTATACTCAAAACGGGTTATATCATCATTTTTACCTAGTACTTCATCTATAAATTCTCTCAAAGCTCCGGCACGTTGTGGAAAATTAACAATAAAGTAATGCTTAAATCCTTCATAGATTAAAGAGCGTTCTTTGAATTCTTGCATCCGGTCAATATCATTATTTCCACCACTTATAATACATACAATAGTTTTCCCCCCCTTAATTTCATCTCGATAATCGTCAAGTGCTGCAACAGGCAAAGCACCAGCTGGTTCAGCAACAATCGCATTTTCATTATATAATTTTAATAACGTTGTACATAGCTTACCTTCCGGCACAGTTATGATATCATCAATGAATTGTTTTGCAATATCAAACGAAATATCCCCCCCTACTCTTTTGACACTGGCACCATCTACGAATTTATCAATTTTATCTAATTTCACGACTTCGTCTTTATCTAAGGAAGCTTTCATGGAAGCTGCTCCTTGTGGTTCTACCCCCCCGATAATCTTTGTATCAGGACTAATACTATTAATGTATGAGCCAACACCGGAAATTAAGCCTCCGCCACCGACAGACATAAAAACATGTGAGATTGGTTCTTCCATGGCATCTAATATCTCGAGACCAATTGTTCCTTGTCCGGTAATCGTTCTGGTATCATTGAATGGATGGATAAATGATGCTTGACGTTCGTTGCAGTATTCCATTGCCTGTTCAAATGAATCATCATATGTATCTCCGATTAAACGGATTTCAACAAAAGGTCCACCAAAAAATTCAACACGATTTACTTTTTGACGAGGTGTTGTACTAGGCATAAATATTACACCTTTTACCCCTAACGCTTTACAGGAATAAGCTACGCCCTGTGCATGATTGCCTGCACTGGCACAAACGACTCCATTAGTCAGTTCTTCTTGCGTCAAACCTTGCATTAAGTTATATGCTCCACGAATTTTAAAAGAGCGTACAACTTGTAAATCTTCTCTTTTTAAATATACATTACAATCATATTTTTCTGATAAAATAGGATCTCTTTGCAGTGGCGTTTTAACCACTACATCTTTTAAAACTTGATTAGCTATGATAATATCTCTAACTTGAATTGGATTAACTTTTGTACTCATATTATGAACCCTTCCTACTTCAATTATTAGATTTATACTAACATAAAGAAGTAGAATAGAAAATATTTTTTACTCAATTTTCATAGGCTAAAATTGCGACATCCGTATTTTTCACTGTAATTTGTTCTGTCATTTGCCGATTGTTGAGACAATCTTGATACGTGATGCCTTCTTTTAAATCAATTATTACTGGATCATTGTTATGATTTAAAATAAATACATACGTTTTATCCTCCTTTATCCGTTCGACTATTTCTACATTTTTTGGAGCTTTTAATGGTGATTCAATTTCCACTTGTTGGAGAATACCATTGAAAAGCTGGTCCAGATAATCGTTGGATGGGTTTGTGCCGATATAAATAGTACTACCTTTCCCGTAACGGTGAATGGTCACAGCAGGGGAATTTTCATACCAGTTTTCTTTATAGGTAGCTATCGCCTTAGCACCTTCTAACTTGATGATATCTGCCCATGTATCGACCTGATATTTTTCTCCATTTGCTACAATCGTATTTTTTTCCTCATCAGCCATCGGAGCGAACTCTTCAACAGTTAATCCTAGTAATGAACGTAATGGAGCAGGATAACCTCCAAGGTGGATATGATCCTGTTCATCTGAAATTCCGCTAAAGAAACTAACAACTAATGTGCCACCTTGTTTCGCGAAATCTTCTAAATACTTTTCTTGCCCATTTTTGATCATATATAACATTGGTGCTACTACCAATTGATAATTTGATAGATCACCAGTTGGTTCAACAAAATCAACCGCGATATTTTTTTCATAAAATACCTGGTAATACTTATAAACTTGGTCTAAATAAGATAACTTATTATGTGGTTTACCTTCTAACTCAACCGCCCACCAATTTTCCCAATCAAAAACAATCGCAACTTTTGCCTTAGAACTAGAACCTACAACACCATCCAGTTGTTTTAATTCATTACCTAATTGTTTTACTTCCTGGTAGGTACGATTATTCGTATTACTGGAATGTGGCACCATTGCACCATGAAACTTTTCCGCTCCTGCTCTGCCTTGACGCCATTGAAAATACATGACGCCATCACCGCCGCGAGCAACCGTGGAATAACTCCAAAGCCTCATTTCACCCGGCTTCTTGGTAAGATTAATATCTCTCCAGTTAACATGTGATGTTACCTGCTCCATTAAATAGAACGGTTGGCCATTTTTCAAGCTTCTCATCAGATCGTGATGCATCGCATGTCGAAATGGCTTATCTTCTCTTGGATCAGGATAGGAATCCCATGTTACTAGATCCATGTCTTTTGCCCATTCAAAGTAATTGAGCGGTTTAAATTCATACATGAAATTAGTAAATACAGGAACATCTGGTGTAACCTCACGCAAAATCTCTTTTTCTATCTTATAAAGCTCAAAAATGGAATTATTCATAAAACGTTTGTAATCAAGCTTTTGACTTGGATTATAAAAAGTCGGTAAATTTGCAGGAAATTGAATTTCATCCCAGTCATTGTAGCGCTGACTCCAAAAATTGGTACCCCCCCATTTATCGTTTAAATTATCCACCGTCGCATAACGTTGCTTTAACCATTCCCTGAATGCTTCTAAACTCTCACTACTATAACATTCTGCTAAATGACAGCCATATTCATTATTGATATGCCACATTTTTAACGCTGGATGATCTTGATAGCGACTGGCCATTTCTTTAACTAATTGCTTTACTGCATAACGATAACGCTTACTGTTTGGTGAATAATGCTGTCGTGATCCTACTTGATATGGTACACCATTTTCTTTAACAGCTAGTACTTCTGGATATCGCTTCGATAACCAGGCAGGTGGAGAAGCTGTTGCAGTAGCTAAAGCTACGCCAATCCCATGACTATGTAATATATCTAAAACTTTATCTAACCAGTTAAAGTCAAATTTTCCTTCTTCTAATTCTAATACAGACCAGCTAAAGATTGCGACAGAAACAAGGTTAACTCCTGCTTCCTGCATCAATTTGGCATCTTCTATCCAGACTTGTTCATTCCATTGTTCCGGATTGTAATCGCCACCAAATGCGATGTGAGGCATTACTTCATTTATTTGTTTAACCATTAAATACACTCCTCACTTACTAAATTATATTTATTAAATAACAAATATATCTTATATGAATCCGCTATCATATTCAACAAAAACTCCCGTGGAAATTTATTTCCCCGGGAGTTTTTTGATATATTAAAATACCTTTTGCAAATTAGGAATTACTTGTTTCTTACGTGATACAACACCTTTTAAAGTAGCAGTTTTATTATCCAATGTTACATCGAAGGCTTTTGCTACTTTTTCTTCTGCTTCTCCGACAGCAAGAACAACCGAATCATTATTTAAGATATCTGTAATTAATAACACGAATAATTTAAGACCTTTTTCTTCGACTGTTTTTTCGATCACTGGTTCAATTTCATTACGAAGTGCTAATACATCATCAATATCCACTGTGTTTACTTGTGCTATTTCTACTTTATTACCATTCATATCGAATTCTTTTGCATCAATCGTAATTAATTCTTTTGCAGATTTATCACTTAGATCTGCACCAGATTTCAACATTTCTAAACCATATTTTTCGCTGTCTACGTCAGCAATTTCTGCTAATTCTTTAGCAGCTTCGACATCTTGGTCAGTACATGTTGGAGACTTGAATAATAAAGTGTCAGAAATTACTCCTGATAACATAAGACCTGCGATTTCCTTTTTAATCTCCACTTTATGTTCCTTATATAGTTTGTTTAAAATAGTGGCCGTACAACCAACTGGCTCTGCACGATAAAATAATGGTTCAGCTGTTTCAAAATTAGCAATGCGGTGATGATCAATAACTTCTAAAACTTTCACTCGATCAAGATCTTCTGCACTTTGCTGACGCTCGTTATGATCTACTAAAATCACCTGGTCCACTTCGTCAGATACATTCTCAACCATCCGTGGAGCAGATTGATTAAACTGATCCAAAGCATATTGTGTTTCATTGTTTACCTCACCTAAACGAACCGCTTCGACGTCTTCCCCCCCTAAAGCACGTTTTAACTCTGCATAAGCGATAGCAGAGCAAATCGTATCCGTATCAGGATTTTTGTGTCCAAAAATTAATGTGTTTGCCATAATTCATACTCCTCTTATTACCATATATATATTTCAATCCCATTATACAGGAATTGATTTAAAATAAAAATAAATTACTTAATTTGTCCGTTTCCATGTAACAGATATTTAGTGGATGTTAATGCTTCAAGACCCATTGGTCCCCGTGCATGAAGTTTTTTGTGTGCTTATTCCGATTTCAGCTCCAAATCCAAATTCGAACCCATCTGTGAACCGAGTTGACGCATTATGGTAAACAGCAGCTGCATCGACTTCATTCATAAATGCGATAACATGATCCTCATTCTCTGAAATAATCGACTCAGAATGATGGGTACCATAGCTATTAATATGATCAACTGCTTCCTGAAGCGTATTAACCACTTTTATTGCAATAATATGATCCAAATATTCCGTTTCATAGTCTTCGTTCGTTGCTTCAATTATCTGATCCCCCCCTTTGGAAGCAGTGAAGTTATCTCCATGTATTTCCACATTTGCATTTTGCAAGGAGGAAATTAAATCAGATAAGTGCTTTTCTGCCCAACGCTTGTCTACAAGAATCGTTTCAATAGCATTACATACCGATGGACGTTGGGTTTTTGCATTTATTGCAATCTCAATTGCCATTTCTTTATTGGCAGTTTCATCAATAAACAAGTGGCAATTACCAGCACCTGTTTCAAGGACGGGAACAGACGCATTTGCAACAACAGCATCTATCAAATTCTTGCCACCTCGTGGAATTAATACGTCTAAATATTTGTTCAATTTAAACATTTCAGATGCTGTTTCACGACTTGTATCTTCGATTAATTGGACCGCATCATCTGGTAAATCGGACTGTTTCAAGGCATCATGAATTACTTTAACCAGTGCTGTATTCGAATAGATAGCGGAAGAACTTCCTCTTAAAAGCACCGCATTGCCAGTTTTTAAACAAAGACTTGCTGCATCTATCGTAACATTTGGACGTGCTTCATAAATCATGCCGACAACACCAATCGGTACACGAATCTTTTGAATTTTTAAGCCATTTGGTCGTGTCCATTCTTCTAAAATATCACCAATTGGATCGTTTAAGTCGATTAATTGCAATAATGCATCTGCCATATCATCGATCCGTTGCCCATTTAAAATTAAGCGATCTATTAATGATTCATGTAACCCTTTTTGTCTACCTTGTTCAATATCACGTTGATTTTCCTCCATGATATAACGTTTTTGCTTTCTTAACTCATCCGATAATAGTTTCAGTGCTCCGTTCTTTTGCAACGTTGATGTTGTCGCTAAAGCAGTTGTTGTTGCATGTACCAGTTTCGCTTTTTGTAATAAATCACTCATACTTAAACGCCTCCTTAATTGATAAAACAAGCCGATCACGATGAATTGCCTCAGGTCTTTTACTCTCTGAATGACTCATTGCAATCTCACTAAACTCGCCTTTAGACTTGATTAACTCTTCTGAAGAATAGTTCACTTGTCCTTTAGCAATGATTTGATCGTTATATACGACATCCACCACCGCACCTATTTGAAAATCGCCATCTACCCACTTGATTCCAGCTGGTAAAAGACTTTTACCATGATACAAAATAGCATCACACGCACCTTTATCAACGTGGAGCTTACCAGAAACTTCCGAATGAAAGGCAATCCATTGTTTCTGTTTATGATACATATTGGTAAGTTCTTCACCAATATATGTGCCATCCCCTTGGTTTTCCATAATTTTAACGAGCTTGTCTTCCCCCTTCACCAGTCCCGACAAACACACGCACACCTAGTGATAGAGCTGTTTTAGCTGCTAGTAATTTTGACTTCATCCCACCAGTTCCAAACTTAGAACCTGATTCATGCTTGGTTTGCTGTAAAATTTCCGCTGTTAATGCAGGTAACCGATCATATTTTTGGGCTGTTGAATCTGTTTTTGGATTTTTATCATATAATCCATTAATATCTGTTAGCATGATCAAAAAGTCTGCATGTACTAAACCACTTACCAAAGCAGATAACATGTCATTATCACCAAATGTTAACTCATCAATAGATACCGTATCATTTTCATTAATAATTGGCAGTGCGTCTCTTTTTAACAATTCTGTTAGTGTTGAGTATACATTACTGTATTGTATTTCATTACTGAAGACATCCTTAGTTAAAAGAAGCTGAGCTGTCGTCATACCATATTTCCGAAAAGCATCTGTATATGCCTGTACAAGTAATCCCTGACCTACTGCTGCTGCCGCTTGTTTCCCAGAGACAGTAATTGGCTTATCGGATATCCTAAATCAAAAAAACCAGCAGCTACAGCACCTGAGGATATTAGAATTACCTCATAATTCAGTTTTTTTAATGCGGCGATAGCTGCTGCATGTTCTTGTAACTGCAGCAAATCTAAACCACCATTTCTATTAGTTAACGAACTGCTTCCTATTTTTACGACGATTCGCTGTTTTGCCATCTCATTCACGCCTTCAATTTATTCGTATAAAAAAAGACCTTCTCATCCTTCTGATAAAGGACGAAAAGAGTCTTTCCGCGGTACCACCTTATGTTGATCACATCATCTGTTGTGATCCCCCCCTTAACTCTTTAACGCAGAGTAACGATTAAGTTTATCTTAACAGCTCTTAGAATAGGTTCATTCGTGTATAGGGTGCTGGAACTTCTCAGCCTTTGAGTTCCAATCTCTTCTCACCATTTCACAAACTACTGGTTCTCGTCATTACTTTTATTTATTCTATTGTTATTATAGAAAATAGTGACACGAATCTCAAGTTTTTCTTACTCTTAATACTTAACTTTTACAATCCAGTTAAATGGATCCTTCTCTACACCATATTGAATACCTGTTAACGTATCATACAATTTTTTTGCAATCTCTCCTGTTTCGCCATTATTGATATACATCTTTTTACCTTCCCAGGTAAGTTCCCCAACTGGTGAAATAACAGCTGCAGTACCGGAACCAAATGCTTCTTCTAATTCGCCGTTTTGATAATGCTCATACAATTCTTCCATTGTAATTTTACGTTCGGTTACAGGTATATTCCAATGCTTCAATAATTCAATAACAGAATTTCTGGTAACCCCTTCTAAAATACTGCCGTTTAATGCAGGGGGGGTCACAATTTCTCCTTTAATTTTAAAGAAGACATTCATACTTCCTACTTCTTCAATATACTTTTTCTCGACACCATCTAACCATAATACCTGGGCATAACCTTCGCCAGCAACTTGTTCCTGGGCTTTTAAGCTTGAAGCATAGTTCCCCGCAGTTTTTGCCTCGCCTGTTCCGCCTTTAACAGCACGAACAAAATGATTTTCAACAGCAATTTTTACAGGGTTTATACCTTCTTCATAATACGCACCAACTGGTGATAAAATCACGATGAATTGATATGTAGCTGAAGGAGACACCCCCTAAATATGGCTCAGTAGAGATAATAAATGGTCTTATGTATAGAGATGTTCCAGGTGCATTCGGTACCCAATCTTGTTCAATATGAACGAGATGTTTTATTGCATCGATCGCAAACTCTTCATCAATTGCCGGGATGCACATTCTTTCATTCGACCGATTTAGCCGTTCCATATTTTTATTTGGACGGAATAATTGAATTTTATCTCTTTCTGTACGATATGCTTTTAACCCTTCAAATACTGTTTGTCCATAGTGAAAAACCATCGCAGCAGGATCCAACTCAAGGGCTTGATATGGTACGATACGTGGATTATGCCAACCCTTCTCTGGATTATAATCTTGAATAAACATATGGTCTGTAAAATATTTTCCGAAAGAAAGCTGGTCTGACTGAGGCTTTTCTTTTGGTTGTTCGTTCTTAATATACGTAATTGTGTACTCTGACATAAAAAGACTCCTTATTTGTATGAATTCTATACATTATTGGCAAAATAATAACGTGTAACTTCTATTTTATTACTAAACGAGTATCTCTGACAACCGTTATTTTTGAAAGATTTTCAAACAATTAAAGGGGGGGCATTATACTATGGCATATGAATTATCGACACGATTTGAAGCAGCATTTAATCAAATACATGAAAAATTATGTGATTATGCTCAGGAAGATAATAATTACGCTTCCTTTACAGAAGTATTAACTAAAGCAAAATTCAAACATCAGGGCATCGATCAATATTATGATCTTCTAAAGCAGTGCAGTAAATTACGAAATGCTTTGATTCACAGAAAAGTAAAAGAAGATTTCTATATTGCAGAACCTCACGAAGAAATTGTAAAGGAGTTAGAAACCCTAGCTAAACTTTTAGCCGAACCACCATCTGCAGTGTCTATTGCATCCCAACCTGTAGAATTCTTCTATCTGGATACACCAGTTATAAAAGTGATGGATTGTATAAAAGAAAAAGGTTATTCTCAATATCCAGTATACCATAAGCAGAAGTTTATCGGGCTCCTGACGGATGGTGATATAGCAAATTGGTTTGCCACAAACCTGGATACTTCTAGTTTATCATCTGAAGCTACAATTGGGGGGGATATATTTAAGATTGAAAAAAAAGACGATACCATCATTACAGCGGTAAAGTCGAGTGTCGTGGACATTGAAAGTCTATTCAGAAAGTACGTAGAGAAAAATCAAAAATTAGAAGCAATTATTATTACAGAAACAGGCAGTGAAGCAGAGTTACCTGTTGGCATTATCTCTTCCTGGGATCTGATTCGTCTGAAGAACTATTCATTTCCATTATTAAGACATACATGAATATTTGGGATACTTTTTTTTGCGAATTTAAGGATATAAATCAACATGTGATTTATATCCCTCAGTTTTCTTACATATTTGCTACGGATGGTAATGCAGTTTCACCCATCAAATATGTGTCAACATGGTGAGCTACTTCTCTTCCTTCGTTAATCGCCCAAACAATGAGACTCTGACCACGTCTAGCGTCACCTGCTGCAAAAACATGCTCCACATTGGTACGAAAATCACTATATGCAGCTTTGACACGATTTCTTTCTGTCTTTACATTAAATGCTTCTAATACGGGTTGTTCCGCTCCTTCAAAACCAATCGCGATTAATACAAGTTGTGCTGGCCATACTTTTTCTGTTCCTGGAATTTCTTCAAAAACAAACAGCCCATTTTCATCCCGTGTTTTTTTCATTTGAATCGTATGCAATTCTTTTAACTTCCCATTTTCGTCATTAACAAATTTCTTAGTCTGAATCGTATATTCCCGAATATCCTCACCAAATTTCTTTTTGGCTTCCTTATGTGCATATTCTAAGCTATAGACTTGTGGATAGGCAGGCCATAGATTTTCTTCTGACCGTTTGATTGGTAATTGTGGGTGTTTTCCAAATTGAACGATGCTCTTAGCACCTTGACGAAGAGCAGTTGCGATACAATCTGCACCAGTGTCCCCACCGCCAATAATGATAACATCCTTACCACTTGCATCTAGTTCCGCTTCAACCTGTACACTATTATCTAATAAATGTTCTGTTGATCGTGTTAAATAATCCATTGCGAAACGAACACCCTTACCTTCACGTCCTTCAATAGGCAGATCACGGTGTTTCTGTGCACCTGTACATAGAATAACCGAATCAAATTGATCTTTAATTTCTGCTGCTGAAATGTCTTTACCGACTTCTGTATTTAATACAAATGTAACTCCTTCATCGCGTAGTAACTGCACGCGACGTTCTACCACATCTTTATCTAATTTCATATTGGGAATACCATATGTTAATAAGCCGCCTGCACGATCTGCACGTTCATATACTGTTACGTGATGTCCTGCACGATTTAATTGATCCGCTGCCGCTAACCCAGCTGGTCCTGATCCTATAATCGCTACTGATTTATCAGTCTTGAATGATGGAACACGCGGCTGTATCCACCCTTCTTCAAATCCTTTATCAATAATTTTTTGCTCTATGTTTTTAATGGTTACCGCTGGATCATTAATCGCTACCGTACAAGAACCTTCACATGGTGCCGGACAGACTCTGCCAGTAAATTCGGGAAAGTTATTTGTTTTTAATAAACGCTCTAATGCTTCTTTCCATTTCCCTTTGTATACCAAGTCATTCCACTCAGGAATTAAATTATAGACGGGACAACCTGAAGTTACCCCCCCTTCTATATCCATGCCAATATGGCAAAAAGGCGTACCACAATCCATACAACGTGCTCCTTGTGTTTTTGCTACTTCGTCTGAGAAAGGAGCAGAGTACTCTTTCCAATCTTGAATCCTTGTTAACGGATCACGCTCATTTGCCGTCTGTCTTTCATAATCCATAAAACCTGTTGCTTTCCCCCCCATACCATCTGTCTCCTTTCTATTTTGTCACCATCTGTTGTTGATTTACTTGTACTGTCATCTTGTTATCTTTTTTAGCCATAAATGCTTCAAATCGAGCGTCGTCCACTGACAAACCTTGCGATTTAAACCATTCGATTTGTTGAAGCATTAATTTATAATCAGTTGGAATTACCTTAACAAATTTAGCTACTTCCTCTTCCCAATTTTGTAAGGTTATTGCCGCCTTATCACTATTGGTATATTCATGATGATTGATAATTAAATCTTTTACTTCTTCTATTTCCTTTTGATCTGTTAACGATTCAAATTGTACTAATTCATCATTACAAAGACGAATAAATCTTTCTTTATTATCTGTCTTAACATAGGCAACTCCACCCGACATACCTGCTGCAAAGTTTTTGCCTACATTCCCTAAAATCACGACACGACCACCAGTCATATATTCACAACCATGATCTCCTACACCTTCCACAACAATACTGGCACCACTATTACGCACTGCAAAACGTTCCCCCAGCGTAACCCTGAATATATGCTTCCCCCACTTGTAGCACCATAGAAGGAAACATTGCCAGCGATCACATTGTTGCCAGGATCAATCGTTGTTTTTTCAGAAGCACGGATAATTACTTTTCCACCAGATAATCCTTTACCCACATAATCATTTGCATCCCCTGTTACAGTCAATGTCATACCTGAAGGAATAAAAGCACCAAAACTTTGTCCTGCTGAGCCTCTGAAATGTAGATTAATTGTATCTTCGGGTAATCCTTTATCACCATATTTTTTTGAGATTTCACTTCCGACTATAGTACCAACCACTCGATCCGTATTTCTAATTGAGAAAGATGCTTCTAAAGCTTCTCCTGTATCGATCGCGTGCTGAACAGCAGGTAAAATATATTTTAAATCTAGTGAATGTTCCAATTTATGATCTTGTTTTGTAGTATTAGTACGTGTACCTTCTACTTGATACAATAACGTTGATAAATCCAGATGCTTTGCTTTCCAGTGTGTCTTTGCACGTTCAGATACTTCTAATACATCTGTTCTGCCAATCATTTCTTCTATTGTTCTGAAACCAAGCTCTGCCATTATTTCGCGAACTTCCTCAGCAATGAATTTCATATAATTGACAACATGATCCGGATTACCTGTGAATTTCTTGCGTAACTCAGGATTTTGTGTTGCAACCCCCCCTACTGGGCACGTATCATTATGGCAGACTCGCATCATAACACATCCGATCACTACTAACGGTGCCGTCGCAAACCCATATTCCTCTGCCCCAAGTAATGCAGCCATTACGACATCCTTACCTGTTAATAATTTTCCATCTGTTTCTAAAACTACTCTATCTCGTAAGCCATTTAACATTAAAGTTTGATGCGCTTCTGCTAGCCCTAATTCCCAAGGTAATCCAGCATGTTTTATACTTGTTTTTGGTGAAGCACCTGTACCTCCGTCATAACCGACAACAGAGATGACATCAGCATTTCCTTTTGCCACACCTGCAGCGATAGTACCTACACCTGATTTTGCAACTAGTTTTACACTTATTCGTGCATCTCTATTAGCATTTTTTAAATCATGAATTAATTGTGCCAAGTCTTCAATAGAATAAATATCATGATGTGGTGGTGGTGAAATTAAGTCTACACCTGGTGTGGAACTACGAACATCTGCAACCCATGGATATACTTTCATTCCTGGTAATTGACCACCCTCACCCGGTTTAGCTCCTTGCGCAATTTTAATCTGTAACTCTTGTGCATTCACAAGATAATGACTGTTAACACCAAAACGTCCAGATGCTACCTGCTTAATCGAACTGGAACGTAAATCACCATTGGCATCTTTTGTAAAACGAGCAGCGTCTTCGCCACCTTCCCCCCCACTATTACTCTTTCCACCTAAACGGTTCATTGCAATAGCAAGTGCTTCATGAGCTTCTTTACTTATGGAACCAAAGGACATGGCACCTGTTTTAAATCGTTTTACGATCGAATCTACTGACTCTACCTCTTCGATAGGAATACTGCTTGCACTTTTAAAATTAAATAAATTGCGTAAAAAGCAAATACGTTCTTCATTAGAAGTTTTAGAGAATTTTTTAAATAAATTATAATCGCCTCTTCGACATGCCCATTGTAACGTATGAATCGTTGTTGGATTATAGGCATGATGTTCCCCGATCTGACGCCATTGGAAGTCACTTCCTGATTCCAGAGACTGCTCGATCGCTTTTTTGTATCCTTCATGATGACGTTTCTCTGTTTCTTCCTGAATAACATCTAATCCAATTCCATCAATTTGGGAAGCAGTACCAGTAAAATGTGTTTCGATTACTTTTTTGCTAATACCCACTGCTTCAAAGATTTGAGCTCCTCGATAGCTTTGGACGGTGGAAATACCAATTTTAGACATTACCTTGATAATACCTTCAGTTGCCACATAGATAAATTTCTCCTGCACTTGCGCTAATGTCATTTCTAACTCATGATTTAAAATAGCTTGATTGTAAGTTTGATAGACGAGGTAGGGATGAATCGCATCGACGCCATAACCTAACATTGATGCAAAATGGTGAACTTCTCTTGCTTCACCTGTTTGGGCGATAATGCTTACCTTTGTACGAAGCCCTTCACGAACTAAATATTGATGCAAGCCACTTACAGCTAAAAGGATCGGAATCGCCTTTTGATTTGCATCCATCTCTCTGTCACTCAAGACGATGATATTACTACCTGTTTTAATAGCTGCTTTTGCTTTCACAAAAACTTCTTCCAGAGATTTTTTCATATCATTTGTAAATAATGTTTCGATAACTTCAGTCTGAAAATCTTCTATTTGGTTTCTTTCTAATTTATCCAGTTGAGAATTAGATAGAATTGGTGATTCTAATCGAATGCGTCTGGCATGAGTGTTCGCAGGATGAAGGATATCTCCCTCTCCACCTATCCATGTCAGCATCGATGTTACTAATTTCTCACGGTAAGCATCTAACGCAGGATTGGTGACTTGAGCGAATAGTTGTTTAAAGTAATTAAATAGACTCTGTGGTCGCTCCGATAGAACCGCTAAAGGCACATCATTCCCCATTGCTCCTATCGGGTCTTTTCCACCCTCAATTAACGGCACTAAGTATTTTTCAATATCTTCCGTTGTATATCCAAACGCCTTCTGTTTTTGTAAAAGTTGTGGATCTAAATAATGCTCATTTTCTGCTTTTACTTCTAATGGCACTATCTGTTCCTCTAGCCATTCTTCATATGGGTGAGCATTTGCAATCTCATCTTTAATTTCTTTATCAGAAATAATACGTCCTTCTTCAATATCAAGTAACAGCATTTTACCCGGACTTAAACGTTCTTTTAATAATATATTTTCTTCCTCATAATCAATTACACCGACTTCAGATGAGTAAATAATATAATCATCTTTTGTCACATAATAACGAGCAGGACGTAACCCATTACGATCCAATATAGCACCTATTTGTTTACCATTAGTAAAAGTAATAGACGTTGGTCCGTCCCAAGGTTCCATCATCATGCTATGATATTGATAAAATGCACGCTTTTGGGCATTCATATGAGGATTATTTTCCCATGGTTCTGGAATCAGCATCATCGCTGCATGAGCAGGCTTGCGTCCTGCTAATGTGAAAAATTCTAATGCATTATCCAATGTAGCCGAATCACTGCCTCCACCGTTAATGATTGGTAATACTTTATCTAAATCATCTCCAAATACTTCAGAAACAAATTGTTGTTCTCTAGCCTGCATCCAATTCACATTTCCACGCATCGTGTTAATTTCACCGTTGTGTATTAAATAACGATTAGGATGTGCTCGTTCCCATGAAGGAAACGTGTTGGTACTAAAACGTGAATGGACAAGCGAGAATGCAGATACAAAAGCTTCATCTTGTAAATCAAGATAAAATTTATCTACCTGGTCAGGAGTTAATAAACCTTTATAAACGATCGTTCTTGTTGATAAACTTGGGAAATAAAAACGAAACCCTCTTTCATTTGCCCAATGTTCTGCTTGTTTTCGAATGATATATAATTTTCTCTCGAATGCAAGTTCATCTTTTATTTCATTAGCTGCCTCAATAAATACTTGTCGAACATTTGGTAACGTATCAATCGCACCTTTACCAATGTTCGCTGGGTCAACCGGTACATCTCTCCAGCCGAGTAATTGTTGTCCTTCTTGTTTAATCAGCTGATTAATTTTATCGATCGCTTCTCTTTGTTCCTCTTTATTTTGAGATAAGAACAACATACCCACACCGTATCTTCCTACAGCTGGTAGTTGAAAGTCTTTACATTCTCTTCTAAAATAAGAATCAGGTATTTGTACCATGAGTCCAGAACCGTCGCCTGTAAGTGGATCACTGCCTTGTCCACCGCGATGTTCTAATTTGCATAACATGTCCAAGCCCTTTTTTACGATTTCATGTGTTTGTTTTCCTTTAATATGCGCATATAAGCCAATACCGCAAGCATCATGTTCAAAATCTGGATGGTATAACCCTTGGGCACTAGGCAAATCTTGATATGTCATATATGTCGCCCCCATTCAATATATACTTTTAAGGTGTCTAATATCATTGTAAGTCCTATCATTAATCTAAACAATATATAATAAATATGAAATTGATCTAATTATGATATATATATATATATTATGAGGTGAAGCCGTTGGAGTTACGTCAATTACGCTATTTTGTAGAAGTAGCAGAACGTGAACATGTATCAGATGCAGCTGCCGAGTTACATGTTGCGCAATCTGCTATTAGTAGACAAATAGCCAATTTAGAAGCAGAGCTTGGTGTCCAGCTCTTTGAAAGAGAAGGAAGAAATGTACGTTTGACTCATATTGGAAAAATATTTTTGACACATACCAAATCAGCATTAAAAGCAATTGATCATGCTAAAAAACAAATAGATGAATATATTGATCCGGAACGTGGATCAATTAAAATTGGCTTTCCTACCAGTTTAGCAAGTAACTTATTACCGACTGTTGTTTCTGAATTCAAAAAAAAACATCCAAAAATTGGATATCAATTACGCCAAGGTTCTTATAACTTCTTAATTGAATCGGTTGAAAATCGGGAAATTGATCTCGCCTTTTTAGGTCCTGTGCCAACAGAACATCCGGATATAATAGGTGACATTCTATTTACAGAAAATTTTTATGCACTCGTTCCCAATTCACATCCATTAGCAGAACAGAGCAGCGTGAACTTAAGAGACTTACACGAAGAAACTTTTGTTTTATTTCCCGAGGGATATGTCTTGCATCAATTGGTGATAGATGGTTGTAAACAGGCAGCTTTTCGCCACGAGTATCGTCACAAGGGGGGGAAGATTTAGATGCGATTAAGGGGTTAGTCGCAGCAGGTATTGGTATCACATTATTGCCGGAAAGTGCTTTTAATGATTTAAATCCATATTACAGTGCAAAGGTTGCGATCCAAAATCCAGAGTTAAAACGCACCGTAGGAATTATCATTCCAAAAAACCGAAAACTTGCACCATCAGAACAAGTTTTCTACGAGTTTATTAAAGAATTCTTTTCGATTTTACAAAGATTTCAATAAACGAAAGAAAGAGGAACTAACGAATAGGTTAGTTCCTCTTTATGATTGTTCACAAGCATGTCTTATTCACTTACTTTGGATTTTTGCAACTTACTTAGCCATCGTTCAGGATTTTTAAATTCTAATTCGTCTAATAAAAAGCTATGGACCATACAGTGATCCGCATTCCATAAAGCATCTTCGATCGAAAACGTTAATGGTACTTCTGTAAATATTTCTGCTAGTTTGCGAGAGATTGCAAGATCCTCTGCATACTGAACCAATTTATTTTGCATCCCTTTCGTAAGACTAGCCCTGTCTTCTAACATGTTATCGATCGTTTGATATTGTTGAAGAAGTTTTAATGCTGTCTTTTCACCTACTCCTTTAATTCCAGGATAATTGTCAGAGGAATCACCCATCAAACCTTTCAACTCAATAATTTGTCTGGGCGTCAGTCCTCTTTTTTCATAGAAATTATCGATATCAAACACTTCGTAATTGCCTTGGCCTTTTCTCATAATAGCAATATTGATTTGTTCATCCACAAGCTGTAACATATCCTGATCACCAGTTACCACTGTCACTTCATGATCTGCCTGCAGTTGTTTAGCCAGTGTACCGATACAGTCATCTGCTTCATACCCTACAACACCTACATTAGGAACTTGAAAGGCAGAAACAATGTCTTTTGCTAAGTCAAACTGTGGAATTAACTCCTCTGGTGGTGCATCCCGGTTTGATTTATAACCTTTGTACATATCATTTCGAAAAGTCTTACTTCCCATGTCCCAGCAACAAATAACATGTGTAGGCTGAAATGTTTCGATGGCATTGCAAAAATAATTTAAAAATCCAAATAATCCGTTTCTGGGTATTCCTTTACTATTAATCATGAAATTACCAGTAAAAGACGTTGCGAAAAATCCCCTAAATAACAATGCCATCCCATCTATAATTAAAACCTGTGATTTATTTGTCATTCCAGTCACCTTCTAAGTTTTATTAATTCACTTCTTTATACGTAATTAGTATAATAAATGCTTAACTAAGATTTTGCAATATAAAGGAGAAAGATTGATGAAGAAAAGATTAGAAAAAGCAACATTTGCTGGGGGATGTTTCTGGTGTATGGTGAAGCCGTTTGATCAATGGGATGGTGTAGAAAGTGTTATTTCAGGTTACACTGGAGGACATGTCGAAAATCCTGTTTATGAAGAGGTTAAAAAAGGAACAACAGGACATTATGAAGCTATTCAGATTACGTATGAGCCAGAAAAAATCAGTTACCAACAAATATTGGATTTATATTGGCCACAAATCGATCCAACGGATGATGGCGGGCAATTTCATGATAGAGGGGGGGCTCAATACCGGACAGCAATCTTTTATCATAATGAAAAACAAAAAGAACTTGCGATAGATTCCAAAGAGGCATTAGAAGATACAAATAGATTCCAAAAAGAGATTGTTACAGAAATTTTACCTGCAGATACCTTTTATCCTGCAGAGACATATCATCAAGAATTTTATAAGAAAAATGAAAAGGAATATACATTAGATCGAGAACAATCCGGCAGAGACGAATTTATTGAGAGATATTGGGAGTCTTTGTAGTTCCCTCAAAAGTAGTTGCTGATATTTTTAATAGTAAGTAAAAGATAAATTGCCAAAGATTAATTAGTATGCCGAAATGGAGGCATACTTATTTTATTGACCTTCTATGTCATGGCATGATATAGTCATAACATGATATATGTAACGATATGATACAGTCGTAATATGATATATATCACGATACGGCATATTAGGAGTGAATAACTTGGAAAAAGTGATAAAAAAATACCTTCCTATGACCGAAACAGCATTTTATATCCTACTTTCGCTCACAGAACCGAGGCACGGTTATGGCATTATTAAGCGTGTGGAAGAAATGACAAATGGCCGGTTAAAGCTCGGATCAGGTACAATTTATGGAACATTAACAAAAATGCAGCGAGATCAGATCATTACTATCTATGCTGATGAAAAGCGCAAAACAATCTATGAAATCACTCCACTAGGAAAACAGCTCATTCATTTGGAAATCAAACGTTTAAAAGAAGTCTTTACCAATGCATTAAGATATGAGGAGGATTTTTGATGACAATAAAAAAGGTAAAATGGTTGTGTGCTATAAAATAAACCAGACCGATTTTAAAAAATCTAAATTTTTTTATATAAACAAAAAACACCCAGAGCAACTGAGTGTTTTTTGCGGTTATTACCACTTTTTAATTTCCTCACGATCGCCTTTACTGTTCCCTTTTTTCGCAAAGCGATTAGACAGTTCTTGCTTAACATTCTCTAAGGATACACCCTGATTGGCCATCATGACAAAGGTATGGTAAAGCAAATCACTTACTTCGTTTGTTAGTTCTTCTTTATCATCATTTTTAGCGGCGATTACTACTTCACCGGCTTCTTCGATCACTTTCTTACCAATTTTATCGACACCTTTGTCATATAAATAGTTCGTATAGGAATTTTCTACACGTTCTGTTTTACGTCCCTCTATTTCTTTCATCACATGTTCTATAATCGAAGCGTCAAAATTAGATTCTCTTTCTGCCACTCTATTAAAAAAGCATGAAGTTTCCCCCCCCGTATGACAAGCCGGACCTGCTGGGATTACCTGAATGAGCAGTGTATCCTGATCACAATCTAAATCGATTGACTGGACCTCTTGTGTATTACCAGATGTGGCACCTTTGTTCCATAATTCTTCTCTTGATCTTGAATAGAACCATGTTTGTTTTGTTTCTAATGTTTTCTGATAGGCTTCTTCATTTACATATGCTAGCATTAACACTTCTTTTGTATAATAATCGGTTACAACTGCTGGTACTAATCCTTTTGAAAAATCAGGTTTCACGAATATTCACTCCTTGTAGTTTGCATTGATCTTTTACTTGTTTTATCGAAAACGTATTTTCATGAAAAATAGATGCAGCTAACCCCGCCGAGACATCTGTTTGTTTAAAGACTTCTGGGAAATGTTCTGGTTTACCAACTCCACCTGAGGCGATGACAGGTATTCTCACTGCATTCACAACGGTCTCTGTAAGTTTAAGATCAAACCCATTTTTTACGCCGTCTGTATCAACACTAGTGAGCAAGATTTCTCCTGCTCCTCTTTTTTCAGCTTCTTTTGCCCATTCTATTGCATCTATTTCTGTATCCTTACTGCCACCGTGGGTCATTACATGCCATGTATCACAAACGTGTTTTGCGTCAATCGCTACTACGATACATTGTGCACCAAAGCGATCCGATGCTTCCGTTATAAGTGACGGATTGGTCACTGCAGCTGAATTCATACCAACTTTGTCTGCTCCAGCTTTTAATAGACGATCGACATCCTCAATGGTACGTACGCCGCCCCCCCACTGTAAAAGGGACAAAAACCTCTTGAGCCGTGCGTTTTACAATATCAATCATTGTTTGTCTACCTTCATTTGTCGCGGAAATATCTAGAAAAATGATCTCATCTGCGCCATCTCGGGAATAATTCGATGCCATGTCAACTGGATCACCTAATTCACGTAATCCAACAAAATTAGTGCCTTTTACCACTTTTCCTTCTTTTACATCAAGGCAGGGTATAATTCGTTTGGCAATCATGCGTATTGCCCCCTATCCACTTTCGTTTCTTCCATAAATACTTTTAACAAATCGACGCCAACCTCGCCACTTTTTTCAGGATGAAATTGCATCCCATATATCTGACCATTTTGGACAATGCCTGGAACCGTTGACCCATAATCAGCAGTAGCCACTATATATTTTTGATCAGTACGAGCTTGAAACGAGTGTACAAAATAGACATGCTTATCTTGAAACGATGCAAATGGTTGATTGTTGTTTTCAATCTGTAATTGATTCCAGCCAATATGTGGCAAAATATATTCCGTTTCGATTTTATCAACTTCTCCAGGAATTAGACCTAATCCATCAGAAATACCATTCTCGTAGCCTTTTTCAAATAATAACTGCATTCCTAAGCAAATTCCTAAAAAAGGCTTTTGTTTTGCCAACCGGCGAAGTGGCTTTAATAGATTTCGTTGATTTATTTCTTCCACCGCTGCCTGAAAAGATCCAACACCAGGTAAAATAATATGTGTTGCTTGTTCTAAACGCTCCATTGAGTCTGTGATTTCCACTTCATACCCTAAACGTAAGAAAGCCGTTCTCACACTTGCGACATTACCCATACCATAATCTACAATTGCTATCATTCGATTAACCCCCCCTTTGTAGAGATAACCTCTTCAATATCAGGATTAACTCGGACTGCTTCACCTAAAGCGCGGCCTAACGCTTTAAAAATGGCCTCAATTTTATGGTGTGTGTTATCCCCCCCATATAATACTTTGGCATGAAGCGTAATCGCTGATTGAAAAGCAAAAGCTTGTAGAAACTCCTGTACTAATTCTGTATCAAAATTACCTAATTTTTCATTAGAAAATACGGCATCAAATACAAAAAATGGTCTACCACTTATATCTAACGAGACAAATCCTAACGCTTCGTCCATTGGTACGTAAGCCGTTCCGTAACGATTGATTGACTTTTTGTCCCCTAATGCTTCCCGCACTAACTGACCAAGTACAATTCCAACATCCTCGACGGTATGGTGACTATCGATGTGCAAATCACCTTCTGCTTGAACTGTTAAGCCAATACGACCGTGACGAGCAAATGCATTTAGCATATGATCAAAAAAGCCAACACCTGTATCAATGCTTACCTGACTCGGATCATCTAAATTAACAGCTACCTCAATTTTCGTCTCTAACGTTTCTCTCTTTTTAGTCGCAGTTCTCATTATTTCTCCTCCAAACGTTTACTTATCGCCAGGCCATGACCTTCCAATTGTTCTTGATTAGCAATATTGATTACATCCTGTCCAGCCTCAGTTAGCGCTGACTCGGAATAATATAGATAAGTAGTTTTCTTGACAAAATCATCAACAGATAATCCGGATGAAAAACGTGCGGTTCCAGATGTTGGCAATACATGGTTGGGTCCTGCATAATAATCTCCCAGTGCTTCTGGTGTATAATGACCTAAAAAGACGGAGCCTGCATTTCTTACTTTACCTAAATAACTTAATGGATCAGTAACCTGGATTTCTAAATGCTCAGGGGGCAATTTTATTAGACAGAACAAATGCTTCATCTAACGTGTCCACAACAACACTAGCACCTTTTTCTTTAAGAGATGCTGCTGCGATCTCTTTTCGAGGAAGAACAGCACATTGTTTTTCAAGCTCCTCATCAACTGCCTTAGCAAGTTTATTAGAAGTTGTAATTAAAAAGGAACGTGCGGTTTCCCCCATGTTCCGCTTGTGCAATTAGATCTGCTGCAATGTAAATAGAATTAGCAGAATCATCCGCAATAATTGCTACTTCACTTGGGCCTGCGATCATATCAATTCCGACATCTCCATAGACTAATTTCTTAGCTGCTGCCACATAAGCATTACCTGGTCCAACGATTTTATCAACCTTAGGAATGGACTCTGTACCATACGCTAATGCAGCAATAGCCTGCACGCCGCCAACACGGTAAATAGCTGTAACACCAGCAATATCTGCTGCGACAGCAGGATAGGTGCAAGTTCTTCCCCCCCATCTTTAACAGGAGTTGTCATATATACTTCTTCCACACCTGCAAGCACTGCAGGAATAGCATTCATCAATACGGATGAAGGATAAACAGCGGTTCCGCCTGGCACATAAATACCTACTCGCTCTATTGGACGAAATAATTGCCCAGAAATGATATGATTATCAGCCTGCATCATTCGCGAAGCACTTAATTGTTTACGGTGAAAATCGCGGATGTTATCTGCTGCACGCTGCAACGAACGTATTACTTCATTATCGACTTTGTCCCAGGCAGCCTTCCGCTCTTCTTCTGAGACAATAAATGAGGCAGGTGCTTTACCATCAAACTTTTCAATATACTTATTAACAGCCTTATCCCTTTAGCTTGCACCTCTGCAATAATTTCACTGGCAGCTTGTAAATACTGTTGCTGTTCCTGATTATTTGTTTTTCCGGGAGCAGCTTTTGTTAGAAACTCCTCCATCGATAATAAAGAAATCATCGTTGTTTTGCTCCTTCCTTGAATCGTTCTATCACAGGAACTAATTGTTCTCGTTTAATTTTTAAAGAAGATCGGTTAGCAATCAGTCGTGCACTAAAAGCCAAAAATTCATCTTCGATCACAAGTCCATTCTCCTTCAACGTATTTCCTGTTTCAACAATATCAACAATCGCATCTGCTAATCCTAGAATAGGTGCTAATTCAACAGAACCTTCTAGTTTAATAATATCAACCGATTCTCCTTTTTCTTTAAAATACGTTTTTGTAATATTAGTAAACGTACTGGCAATTCGTTTCTTTTGATCTGGCCATTGATAATCCTTTTTGGTTGCTAAAGCCATGCGACATTGACCGAATGGAAGCGGGAATAGATTATACACATCTGGTTGATGTTCAATAATAATATCTCCACCAACGACCCCAATATCTGCAATACCATTCTCTACATATGTTGTTACATCAGGTCCTTTCGCAAAGAAAAAGAAAAAATCTTTAGTTTCAATTTGCAACTTTCTTCCTTTGTCCAGCAATGTTCTACCTCATAACCTAGGCCTTCAAAAAAGTTCAAAAATTGTTTTTCTAAACGTCCTTTAGTAAGTGCTATTACTGGTTTCATTTCTCAACCACCTTATACTGACTGTTCTCTTCCACGACTTGATAGATTTTCTGATAGACTGATTTATTTCGTAACTCGTATTGGATATCTACCACTTGTTCATCAATTTCCGTTCTGAATTGTTCTGCAACCGCATGTGTGGCAGGTGTGGCAAGAATACATATTTTTTCTGGCTCTGGTTCTGCTACCATATGTTTTGCTAAAGTATCAACATCAAATGCTAAACCAACTGCTGAAGTATTTTGGTCAAATTGCTCATATAAGCGATCATATCTGCCCCCCTGAGAAACATGTGGAACCATCATTTGTTAAAAATCCTCTAAACATGATTCCATCATAATATGGTAAATTCTTAACACGACCCAAATCAACAATCACTTCGGAAACACCTGCTGACTCTAATAAATCGATTAATTCCTCGATATGACATAAGATTTCTAACAAATCCTGCCGGTCTGACCAGCGTTCACGGTACATGTCAATCATTTCTCTCGATCCATAGGCATCAATAAGCGCTACTAATGGTTCAGCTAGTTCTCGATGACCTGCTTTTTCGACAATTGATTTGACAAGATCGGATCGCTTATCATGCATCGCATTTAATAAAGCTAATTCTGATTGTTTATCAAAATGATAAGTTGCAATAAGCGCATCAAAAATTCCAGTATGACCTAATTCGATCACATATGCTTTAATATTTAAGTTTTTAAGATAAGCTATTGCAGTAAGCAGGCTTTCTGCTTCACTTAAAAAACGATCAGCATGAACGATCTCTATTCCTGCCTGTCTACTTTCTGTTTCATCTTTATCAAAACGAAATACACTTCCTTGGTAAGACCATTTCTGTTCAGAAGGATGTTGTCCAGAAATCGCACGGGCTATAGCTGCTGTCCAGTCCGGACGTAATACTTCGATTTCTCCTTCACCGTTAAACCATTTCAGCATCGAACATAAATCCATTCCAGCCATTTCATTGGTAAATGTACTCGCATATTCAACGACTGGCGTCGAGATTGTTTTGAAGTTTCGCTTTTTTGTTACTATTCGAAAAATCTCTGACGCTCGCAAGCGATTAGAGATTTGTATACCTGTTTCATCTTGACTTCCAGCTGGTAAAAACATATAATTCACGTCCTATTTCACTTTATTAATTTACCACTCTACCGTGGTAAAGCGTTTATTTATGTATTAACCCTATCATAAAACATATTTATCTGTCAATCCATACTTTGCAATTTAATCACGACGGTTTACAATAGAATAAACTGTTGTGATTAAAAAATAGCTTAGAAGGAGTTTTTCTTATGTTAATCAAAGGAGATTATCACGTCCATACACCTTTTTGTCCACATGGTTCAGCTGATGCGGTTCAAAATTATATTGAAGAAGCAATAAAAAAAGGATTAACCGAAATTACTTTTACAGAACATGCTCCACTGCCAGTTAACTTTATCGACCCAACACCACATCAAGATAGTGCTATGAATTGGAAAGACATCGATAACTATATAGATACAATTAACGCTGCAAAAAAACATATCAATCCAAAATTACTATCAATCTAGGATTTGAAGTTGATTATATCGAAGGATATCAAGAAAGCACCACTACTTTTCTTAATGAATATGGGCCATCTATAGATGACGCTATATTGTCCGTTCACATGCTAAAAAATCCTGTCAATCAGTATGTATGTATTGACTACAGCAGTGAGGAATTTTCAAATATCATTCAACAATTTGATAGTGTGGAAGCTGTTTACGATAAATATTATCAAACATTAGAAAATGCTATATTAGCTGACCTCGGTCCATATAAACCAAAACGAATCGGTCATTTAACATTAATTCAAAAATTCCAAAGAAAATATGCTGTCGACCTAAGCTATCACGCAACTATTGATTACATACTTAATCTGATCCAGCAGCATCAGTTCGAGTTAGATATTAACACGGCAGGTCTTTACAAAGAGGATTGTCAGATGCTTTATCCTCCTGAAGATATTGTCAAACAAGCAATTGCAAAAGGAATCCCTCTTAAACCCGGATCAGATAGCCACGAATCCAAAACCATCGCAAGAGGATTCGACATCATAAATAAATTTTTCAAGCACAATAATCAATTGTAATTAAACTAAACTGCGAAGTAAATGGACTGAGCTTTTGCCTAGCATTTATCAAACTTTCAAAATTATCACTTGTTCGCAGTTTATATCTACTAAGGATATATTTCAAATCGGGTTATCATGTCGGGTTTTTGTGTGTATCGCTTAGCCTATTTTTTTATCCGCTAAGACCTCTTCTAAATAGTGATGTATATTTTCTAACTGGTCTTTGTTTTTTTCCTGATCCGCTATTCCATCAATTACCTGTCTGTAATAGTTATCAACCTCAACTAAGTAATTATCCCATACTTTTTGCTCATAATCATGCCATTGTGATTGATAAAATTTCATTAAATCTTGTTCCATTTGACTGATTAGCTCCTGCCATCTGGCAATTAGATAATCAGATACCTGTTCTTCTAACTGCTTTCTAACATTATCAGCAAAAAAAGATTTCGTATCTTTATAAGTCTGCGTCCACTTTGATACCAGGGACTGATCAGCATGTATTTCTTGTAAATCAATTTCCGGTGGCATAAATTGAATATCCTCATACTGTGACAAAGAAAAAACAGTATCAATCTCTTTTAGCTGACGATCCATATCCGTCTTCATTGTCTGCATCGCTTGATTCCAACTTTGTTCTATTCGTATAACGATTGCTTCATATTCATGCTTTGAGCGAACAGAAATCGTTTTAAACAACTTATCAAGGGCATTTTCTAATTGTTTTTTTCCATTTTTTCCACTAGATTGAATCGCACCAGGATGAATATGGTCTTTCCAAAGATCTGTAAACTGAATCATGAAACGCTGTTTCGCATAAAAACTTTGTTTGGTTAATTTTTGAGCCACCATATCAAAATAAATTTTATTCTTTCTTTGTTCAATTTTAGTTTCTATTTCTAGCTTATTTTGTTTATTTTTTTCGATGAGACGCTCTTTTTCTTGTTGGTCACTATTTATCATGGATAACCAGCTCGATACTAAACTATTGGCGCGAGCTAAATCAATATAAATCGAGCGCATTGACATTTGGGCTAACTCTTCCTTTACAAAACGATAAAAGTTTTCCTCGAATTGGGGAAGTCCGGTATGCTCATCCTTATGTTCTACCGCCTGCTTACTAGACACAGGGAATATTTGAGGATCTTTAATATCAAATCGTTGTAATTCAGAACGAACATAATCGACAACCATAGTCTCTTCCTGTTCATTTTTAGCTAAGTCAATCGCATTTATCATGAAGAACATTTTATCTAATTCAAACGCATCTTTGACACTGCCTAGCCGTTCTAAAAACTGCTGATCCGGCTTAGAAAATGGATGGTTAAAATAGGTCACAAATAATATGGCGTCTGCATCTTTAATATAAGAAAAAGCTAAATCTGTATGTCTAGCATTTACAGAGTCAGCGCCAGGTGTATCCACTAAGGTAATATGATTTTTGGTCAACGGACAATCATAGAAAAGCTCCATTTCTTTGACAAAACAAGCAATCGTTTCATCACGGATGTATCGTTGAAAATCCTCAAAACCAACCACATAAGATAAGCCGATGCTTTCCTTCATTTCTGAATACCCTTGATATAATGCTGCAAGAAAAGACCTATGCTGATCCGGAATATCTAATTTTGCTAATTTTGTTTTCTTAATCCAGCTGTAGGCATCATTTAAGAATTGAAAATCTTTTTCAGTAATATCGTTGATATCCGCTAACAATTCTTGTTCCTGTTTAAAAATAACTAGTACTTCCTTATGGCGATAGCCGGTCCTTACCGGACTTATTTTATTGATAGCTGCTGTAGTTGGATTAGGTGAAACAGGTAATATTTTTTCTCCGATAAGTGCGTTAGCAAACGAGGATTTTCCTGCACTAAAGGCACCAAATAATGCAATTGTAAAATGACGATCTGTTAATCTTTCTTTTTTTTGACCGATTTCCTGTCTTATCGAATCCAAGCTCGTAATTGGTTCAATAAGTTGTTGAGCTTTATTAGCATCCATTAACGTTTGTTTATACGATAACAAGGATGTGGTCGACGCTTCTTCCTTTTTATTTACTATTTCTTTTTTTTCTATATTATTATTTACTATAATCGCACTTACATCAATCATCCGATCTACTTTTCGTTCCTCTAACTTCTTATCAATTAAGCTTATTGCTTGTTCATTACCAATAGATTCTCTATTATTTATAGCTTCTAGCTCATTTTTATAATCGATAAACTTATTTTTGTATTTCTTTATTTCGATTTGTATTTCGTTAAAACGTTGATAACGCGCTACGTATAATTTGTTTTCTTTGATTTTTTCTTCTATTGGGTTTAGTACATTATTTTGTACTTCCTGCCATTTATTTTTGTAATATTGACGATATAACTTTTTAACAGAAGCGGCTACTTGATCCGTGTACACTAATAGATATTCTCCGTTGACAGTAGCACCATCTTCCATTAATGAAAGAAAATCCTCTGGCTTGAAGTTTTGTTCAAAGACAGCATCTGTCAAATTAACAGCTAAATAGGAGCTTAAAAATTCCGTAACTTTATCCCGCAACTTCCACTCCAGACTAGACTCCACTTTTTCTTTTAAAGTCGCATAAAAATCTAGTAATCGCTGATGACGTTCATCATTTATTTTTTTGACATTACGAAATAATCCTACTTTAAATTTTGGTTGATAGGATTCTAATAAAACTTCAGCTTTTTCACGAATTTCAAAAGGTACAAGCTGAGCATTTTTTGCAGTTTGTTCGACAATATACATGTATTCCTGCTCGATACTGTCACGCTCATGTATCAATAAATCATATCGATTTTGGACGACCTCATACGAATCGTTCGGCAATTCAATATCATCTATTTTTTCTTCTAACTCCTCTATTGCTTCATCGAAATACTTTTGCTCCTCCTGAATACTAGACTGTACTGTGAAATTTATTCCTTCTACCAACGTTTCTTGTAATATAGAAGAGTGGGCTTCTTTTACCAACTTATTCACACACGCTTGAAAAGCAGTAAATTCATTAATTCCATTCGACTCATCAACATAGATGTATAAAATACACGCTTAGGCTGAATATTCCATTGTCGAAATACCGTTTCTAAACTTTCTTGAAATGCTGTAAAAGATATTTCGGATTCATCATGCTTATCCATTTGATTAATAATCACATAGTATGGCTTGTGCATCGAATCAATTTCTTTTAAAAATGTAGCATTAACTTCAGACTGAACATGATTATAATCCATGACATAAAATAAAACATCAACTTGATGCAGAGCGGATTCCGTTATTAACCGATCCGCATCATTTACTGCATCAATTCCAGGCGTGTCCATAAGTGTGACACCAGCAGGTAAATCCTCCATGTTCTTATAGATTTCGATTTTTTTAACCTGGTCTCCATCTCTGCACAATTGATGTAGTTGTTCCAAGGGCGGAAGAGTCTTCATTTTAATTGCTTCCTGATGATTAAAATGAACGAGGACTTGTTCTATCCCTTGTTTTATTTCAACAATGTTGGCACTGGTTGGAATCGGGCTTTGCGGAAGAAGATTCTCTTTCATCAAATGGTTAATTAACGTTGATTTACCTGCAGAGAAATGACCGCTAAAACAAATATGAATCATATCTTGCTTTAATTTAGCATAATAATCTAAAATCTGAGTCAGATATTTTTCTTCGTTTTTATCTTTATAAAAATGGTATAAGTCTGCTAATTGCTGTTTATCTATAGCTTTATTACTCGTTGTTAACATCATTTAAACTCCTTGAATGGATTATTCTATAATTTTATTATACTTATTTTTAGCTAATATTGCTATATGTATAGGAACCAAATGGTGATAAAGATACGTTAATTAAGAAAAATGTAGTTCGATTAAGAGTACAAAAGTTGCTTTGCACAACAAAAAAGAACTACATTATCACGTATTCCTATGTGGTTTGCTCAAATACTTTTCTAAGACTTGGTTTTTTGTGGATATTAATAACATCACCTGTAAGATCCGTATCAATCACATAGGATCCATTACTATATCGATCACTTAGAGGAAGTTCCATCGGTTTTACGTGATGGTGTTCTCCTTTTGTCGTCATTAATTCAAAGACATCATTTGTCTCAACTAGCTCCATTCCAACAATACGATGTGGCTTTGATTTTAGCTCTCGCAGCATGACTAATCCTTTCTTAGCCCGAGATGATTTCTCAAAACGATCGATCGACATACGTTTACACGCACCACGTTGTGTGGTTATAAATATTTGACGCTTCTCTTGTAATTCATCCATTAAAATTCCATTTACAACATATTCATCTGTTTTTAGCTGAATCGCCTTCACACCAGCTGCTCTTTGTCCGATTACAGATATTTCAGATTCATGATACCATAGACCGTATCCTTTATTGGTGGTAATAAATACATCCTGATTTCCATCCGACAGTAACACATTAACTAACTGATCTTCTTTTTTAGATTCAATGCAATCAGTGGTTTTGCATAACGCTGTGAATAATACAAATCTAACGTACTTTTCTTTACCATACCAAGCTTTGTGAAAAAAACGAGATATTGATCTTTTGAAAACTCTCGAATTGCTATTGTTTTAATGATTTTTTCCTCTTTATCAATCGAAGCGATATTAGACAAATGTTGACCAAGATCTTTCCAACGTATGTCTGGCATCTGATGCACAGGTATAGGGATGTATCTTCCTTTACTTGTAAACAAAAGAAGATGATCCGTCGTATTTAATTCAAATAATGAAATTAAATGGTCATTATCTTTCATGGTAAAGTCATCATTCGTTGATGCTGTATACGATCTTATACTCGTGCGTTTAACGTATCCTTGTTCTGTTACAGAGGTAATCACTTCCTCACTAGCAATTGTGACTTCCACGTTAAATTTTAATTCTTCAATTTTTTCTTCAATTTTGGTACGACGGTTCTCTGCATAAAGCTTTTTCATCTGTTTTAAATCTTTTTTGATAACCGTTAATAGTTTATTTTCGTCTGCTAAAATTGCCTGATAGCCTTCGATCGCTTTTTGCAATTCTGAAGCTTCTTTTTCTAAAGACGTAATATCTGTATTTGTAAGACGATATAATTGCAGATTTACAATCGCTTCAGCCTGTGTTTCTGTAAACCCATAAGCATTTATAATGTTTTTCTTTGCATCTTGTTTGTCGTTTGATGCCCTAATCGTTTTAATTAACTCATCAAGAATCGAGACTGCCTTGATGAGACCTTCGACAATATGTGCTCTTTTCTCAGCTTTATTTAAATCAAAACGTGTTTGGCGAGTAACGACTTCTTTCTGATGACCTATATAGGCATCAATCATTTGTGTTAATCCGAGTAATTGTGGCGTTTTATCTTTAATCGCTACCATATTAAAGTGATAAGTAATTTGTAGATCTGTATTTTTATACAAATAGTTTAATACTCCTTGACTATCTGCTTCTTTTTTTAATTCTACTACAACACGCAAACCGGTTCGATCCGTCTCGTCACGCACTTCCGCAATTCCTTCTACTTTGCGATCTAAACGTAATTCATCCATGCGCTTCACGAGCACCGCTTTATTGACTTCATAGGGTATCTCATCGATAACAATCATATCGCGATTACCCTTCAGAGGTTCAATGTTTGCTCTGCCACGTACACTACTTTGCCCTTTCCAGTCTCGTAAGCTTTTTTCAATCCATCATAGCCCTGAATAATACCACCTGTAGGAAAATCTGGTCCTTTAACAATTTCAAGTAACTCTTCAACGGTTACGGTTGGTTTATCCATTCGCTTGATAATAGCATCGATCACTTCTGCTAAGTTATGAGGAGGTATTTCTGTCGCATAACCTGCAGAAATCCCCCCCGTAGAACCATTAATTAAAAGGTTGGGAATTCTTGCAGGTAATACCACAGGTTCCTCATTCGTGTCATCGAAATTAGGAATATAATCTACAGTTTCTTTATCAATATCACGAATTAATTCGGATGCAATAGCAGAGAGTCTCGCTTCTGTGTAACGCATCGCTGCAGGCGGATCACCATCCACACTACCATTATTACCATGCATTTCAACTAATACATTGCGAAGTTCCATGTCTGACTTAAGCGCACCATCGCTTCATACACAGACGAATCCCCCCCATGCGGATGATAATTACCTATTACTGTACCAACTGTCTTAGCAGATTTACGAAATCCTTTATCATGGGTGTTTTTCTCTTCATGCATCGCAAATAGGATACGGCGTTGTACGGGCTTTAGCCCATCTCGTGCATCTGGCAACGCACGATCCTGAATAATATATTTACTATAACGTCCGAATCGATCTCCCATCACGTCCTCTAGCGGGAGATCTAAATACTTCTCTTCTGCTGCCAACGATATTCCTCCTAAAATGCATTAATTTTGTATATTTTCATTATCTATAATATTTTCATTTTCTTCCAGACTAAATTGAACGTTAGCTTCAATCCATTTACGACGAGGTTCCACCTTATCACCCATCAATGTACTGACCTGCGTTCAGCTCTAGCCAAATCATCAATGGTAACGCGGATGAGTGTACGAGTTTCAGGATTCATTGTTGTCTCCCATAATTGATCTGCATTCATTTCACCAAGGCCTTTGTAACGCTGTAATTGATAACCATTTTTAAATTTTTTGGTAACGTCTGCTAATTCATCTTCTGTCCAACAATACTCAATTTGTGCTTTCGTTCCTTTTCCTCTTGAGATTTGATATAAAGGAGGTAATGCAATAAAAACTTTTCCTGCTTCAATTAATGGTCTCATATAACGATAAAAGAAAGTAAGTAATAATACCTGGATATGTGCGCCGTCTGTATCAGCATCCGTCATGATAACGACTTTATTATATTGTACATCTTCTAAGGCAAATTCAACGCCTACTCCTGCACCAATTGTATGAATAATTGTGGAAATTTCTTCATTTTTCAAAATATCGACTAATTTTGATTTTTCTGTGTTAATTACTTTTCCACGTAAAGGTAAAACAGCTTGAAATTTTCGATCTCGCCCTTGCTTCGCTGAACCACCAGCAGAATCACCTTCCACTAAGTACAGCTCATTCTTCTCTGCGTTGCGAGACTGTGCTGGGGTTAATTTTCCACTTAATAACGTATCTTTACGTCGTTTTTTCTTACCACTTCGGGCTTCTTCTCTTGCCTTACGAGCAGCTAATCGAGCTTCTTTTGCACGAACTGATTTTTTAATTAACATCGAAGCAATATCAGGATTTTCTTCAAGAAAGTATAGTAGATGCTCCGCTACAATCGCATCTACTGAAGAGCGTGCTTCAGCTGTACCTAACTTTCCTTTCGTCTGTCCTTCAAATTGAAGTTTTTCTTCCGGTATTCTGACGGAAATAACTGCAGTAAATCCTTCGCGGATATCATTACCATCAAGATTTTTATCTTTGTCTTTTAAAATATTTACTTTTCTGGCATAATCATTAAACACTCTTGTGATCGCAGTTTTAGCACCAGATTCATGTGTCCCACCATCCTTAGTCCGTACATTATTCACAAAGGACAGCATGTTCTCCGCATAACCATCATTAAACTGAAAGGCAAAATCCAATTCCATGCCCTGGTGTTCCCCCCCTTCAAACGAGACAACTTCATGAAGCGGATCCTTCTCTTCGTTCAAATATAAAACAAAAGCTTTTAATCCATCTGGATATTGATAAGATTCTTCCACTTTCACTTCATTTCTTTCGTCGATTAATTCAATAATGATTCCTTTTAACAGGAAGGCAGCTTCTCTTAATCTCTCTGCTAAAATATCAAACTGAAAAGTATCTGTAGAAAAAATAGATTGATCAGGTTTAAAAGTTATTGAAGTACCAGTTTTCTTTGTATTTCCTTTTTTTCGAGGGTGGTAACTGGTTTACCACCATTTTCAAAGCGCTGTTGAAACTCTGCACCATCTCGCTGAATCGATACTACAAGCCATTCTGATAAAGCATTGACTACAGAGGCTCCAACACCGTGTAATCCACCACTTGTTTTATAGCCACCTTGGCCAAATTTACCACCTGCATGCAAAACCGTTAAGATAACTTCCGGCGTTGGTCTTCCAGTTTGATGCATACCAGTCGGCATACCTCGTCCCTGATCAGAAATCGTAATACTTTGATCCTTGTGTATCGTTACATTAATTTTGTCGCCAAATCCAGATAATGCCTCATCAACGGAATTATCAACTATTTCAAACACCAAATGATGTAAACCTCTTGCATCCGTACTGCCAATGTACATCCCGGGTCTTTTCCTAACGGCTTCTAAACCTTCCAATACTTGAATCGAATCATCACTATATATCATATTATTATTGCTCATTACTTTCTAACTACTCCTTCCCTGCACAACCAACTTATATACAAATCATAGAACATCCGTTCCTAAAAGTAAAGCTATCTCATTAAAACAGAATGAGCTACTTTAATACAACGATCCATGATGACAAATTTGCCATTCTCTGTTAGATAGTCATATGCAGATAAATCCTCAACACCTTGCTGCATCCATACATAGTTAGCATCTGTTTTAATAATCTTCTCTGATAATTCACGTAAATAAATAGATCTTCTAAATATATTTATTAACTCAAATGGTTCTTTGACTTCAAGAATTGTGTCATATGCTTTTTCACCTAAGACTTCATTCACGTTCGGATTAACCGGAATAATGCGATACCCTTCATGCTGCATTGCTTTTGCAATTTGATAAGATGTTCGATAAGGTTTATCTGATAATCCTATAACCGCAATCGTTTTTGTATTGGTAAGCATTTCTTGCATAAGTTGTTGTTCATTTATACTAGCCATTTTTGTAACACCTCATTTTTATTGATTAAACCATTTAATATGCTTTCACGCAAGTGTACTTTGTAGAGAAACAATAAATATAACCATTAATTGTTAGCTGCTATCCTTATAATTAACACAGTTTAAATAAAAATTAAATAAACAGTGTACTTTTTTTTAGCGGAACATGCTAAAATAATAACTATCTTAGCAATGATAACATTATATTTAAGGAGTTTGATGATGGAATACATTATTTTTATCATTTTAGCCTATTTATTAGGTTCCATTCCGACTGGTTTAATCGTTGGAAAAGTAGGTTACCAAAAAGATATAAGAGAACATGGCAGCGGCAACTTAGGTGCAACGAACACTTTTCGTGTACTTGGTTTTAAAGCTGGTATCATTGTCACCTTGGTTGATATTTTAAAAGGTACTCTGGCAGCAGCATTGCCTATTATTTTTCAAGTTACAGAAGTGTATCCACTTATTGTTGGCATATTTGCTGTTATCGGTCATATGTATCCGATTTTCGCAAAATTTAAAGGTGGTAAAGCGGTTGCCACTTCATCAGGTGTAATATTAGCTGTCAACCCGTTATTGTTTATTATTATGATTTTCTGTTTTTTAGGTATTCTTTATCTAACAAAATATGTATCATTAGCATCTATGTTAACTGGTATTATTACTATTATTGTTACTCTAGTGCAGAAAGACTACGATTTAACAATAGTTCTTTCCATTTTAACTGCATTTATAATTTATCGACATCAAGCTAATATAAAACGCATCTGGAACAAAACTGAGCCTAAAATAAAATGGATGTAACAGGATCCGACAATATGTTGGATCTTTTTTTATAAGGATTACTAGATTTACAGTATATACTATAATCATGCGCTTTATAAGATTTTTAAATTGAATATCTGGTAAAGATTGCGTATACTTTGAAATAGTTAAACATGAAAGGGGGGGTATAATCATGAAAGAAGTAAGCACCAATAACTTTCCGAACAAAGAAGAGAGACATAAATTATTTG
This sequence comes from Gracilibacillus boraciitolerans JCM 21714, assembly GCF_000521485.1. Classification (GTDB taxonomy): domain Bacteria; phylum Bacillota; class Bacilli; order Bacillales; family Amphibacillaceae; genus Gracilibacillus; species Gracilibacillus boraciitolerans. Next base: position 348,864 of record NZ_BAVS01000001.1, read on the forward strand.
GGTCAGTCGAACCCGGCAAAAAAATAAAACCTACTGAAAAAGATAAAATGCCGGATCTGCAAAATACTCAGAAAGACTTTTTATTTGATATAAATCAGGTTGGAATTGTAAACGTCAAACACCCTATTCAGGTTTCTGGAAAGCTAAAACCCACCACACAGACAACGATTGGTACATTTAAAATGACTTCATCGATTAATAAAAACCTTAAAGGAACCAATATGAGTCGATTCACAGAAATGATGCAAGAGTATAGTAAAGATAATACCTTCGAGATATCTGTTTCTAAATTAAAAATATTCGCCCAAAAGATGGCGGAACGTCTTGAACATGATAACAATCAAATAACGGTCTCCTTTCCGTGGTTTTTTGAGCGAAGTGGTCCTGCTTCTGATATTAAGGGTATGAACCATGCCGATGCTGAAATCTCTGTCATGTATGATAGAAATTTGGGGTATCGATTTGAGGTTTCCTTGCAGGGAACAATTACTACTTTATGTCCGTGTTCTAAAGAAATTAGTGAATATAGTGCACATAATCAGCGTGGGTTAGTAACTATGAAAGCAGAGCTAACAGGAGATTTTGATGAAGAGCAAATAGACTGGAAGCAAGCACTTCTTGAAGCAGCTGAAAGTAATGCCAGTGCCCGAATTCACCCTGTATTGAAACGACCAGATGAAAAGATGGTAACAGAGCAAGCCTATGAAAATCCTCGTTTTGTTGAAGATATGGTTCGATTAGTGGCAGCTGATTTATTTGAACTGTCATTTGTTCAAAAATTCACAGTAACTTGCCAAAATGAAGAATCGATTCATTTACATGATGCTTTTGCATCTATTTCATATGATAAATCCCTTCATAATTGAGGAAGGTGCTATTATTGCGAACAATTTTCATCTTATTTATTCGATTTTATCGATATTTTATTAGTCCGATGTTTCCACCAAGTTGTCGCTTTCAACCAACTTGCTCACAGTACAGCTTAGAATGTTATCAACGCTTTAATGTCTTTAAAGCAACCTATTTATCCATCAAACGGATTTTAAAGTGCCATCCTTTTCATCCTGGCGGCTTTGACCCTGTTCCGGATAAAAAGATGAAACTATAACAAAAAGCGTAAAATAACTATTGATAAAACAGAGTATTAAAGCCTGGTTACATACCAGGCTTTTTCTCTGCATTAGATAATTTAGAAACGATTAATCATTTATAAATTAAATTTGTTAATCTGCTCCCATTCATCTTCCCGTTCTAATATTTGTTTTTGCTTTTCTCCAAATAAATCAAAGTGCGGAAAATCTGGATTATGATGTATCCACTCTTTCCTTAATCCATACTTCTTTCCCCCCCACCTAATTAGCTTTTGGTAATCTGAACATCCCACTTTAGTAACAGTTTTACAACCTGGAAATCGATCATCTAGCCAATAATGGGTAATAATTGCTATATTCCCATTACTTACTTCATTTTTCCATGTCATTAATGTTTTTCGATCAATTCCAAATGCCATTATTTATCCTGACTTTCCAAAGCTTTTTGATATGCTTCATGCCAGTTTGGAAATTTCTTTTTTAAGGATAATGGGCGAAAGTTATCTTTATTTACAATAACATGTTGCGTTTCACCAGCTACGGCAACTCTATGGTCTTTGTCCAATATATGATATCCATATGTGGTACGAATACCATTATAGGATTGAACCCATGTTTCTACATACGCATCCTCTCCATAACGGATGGGATGCTTAAATTGGATATTCGCATCAATGATAGGCGAAACAATTCCTTCTTTCTCCATTTCATGATATTTAAAGCCTAACTCTTCTATAAATGCCGTTCTTCCAATTTCAAACCAGATTAAATAGTTTGCATGATAAACAACACCCATTTGATCTGTTTCCTGGTAGCGGACTTTAATCGGTGTAATTACTTTCATTGCGTCTTAATCCCCCCCCTAATAGACTTCCATGCTAATTCAAAATCTTTTTTAGTTAGTTGTTGAAATTGATCTAAGTCTGTTTCTTCCATATTCATTCTTAATGCCTGATATTGAATTGCTTCATTCATTAGATTAACAATAAAGCGGCCATTACCCGTTACTGCAATGTTTTCAAATTGATCCGTTAAATAGCTTTCAACAGCTTCACTTAGCTTATATTGATATTCTTTTGCATGAAAATGAGCCATCTCCAGAAGTTCATTTTTTGTGTAATCCTTGAAATCAAAATATTTTTTAAACCTTGACTCTAATCCTGGATTACTCGCAATAAATTGATCCATCTCATTTTTATAACCAGCTAATATTATTACTATATTGTCATTATGTTTTGTCATTTCATCTACTAATGTATCAATTGCCTCTTTCCCAAAGTCTTTCTCTCCACGATACAAGGAATATGCTTCATCAATAAACAGTACGCCACCTAATGCTTCGCGTATTTTATTCTTTGTTTTTATAGCAGTCTGTCCCACATATCCTGCCACAAGGTCACTTCTTGAAGCTACAACTAAGTGTCCGCGCTTCAATAAACCGCATTGCTTAAGAATTTGAGCAAATAGTTTTGCAACAGTTGTCTTGCCAGTACCGGGATTACCAGAAAAAACAGAATGTAATTGGATCGGAACGTTTGGCAGGTGAAGTGTTTTACGCTTTTGCTGAACTTGCACAAATGCTGATAACTTCTTCACTTCCTCTTTCACATTATCTAAACCAATTAATTCTTCCAATTTATCCATTGGCTCTGATGATTTCCTTTCATCATCTAATGTGGCAATATCTTCTTCAGTAATACGCATATGTTCGATCCAATTGTTTTCTAATGGCAGCTGGTGACGAGCCCCAATATGAAAAATTACTTTCAAAACTAAATCTTTTACTGTTCTAGCATTCCCAAATGACTCATCAACACGGGACTTTTCAATTAATGATTGGAATTGATACTTTGCCTTTTCCGTAAAAAAGTAGTCATTTTGCAAAGCTGTTTCTTCTGCTATCATCAACAATTCATCATTAGTGAAATCAGGTAGATTTATAAAATTCCCTTCTGAAAAGCGACTTCTTAAACCTTGATTGGACCATAAAAAATGCTGCATTTCTTCAGGATATCCAGCCATAATTACAGCGAATTTATTTGCGTATTCCTTACTTGTCATACTAGAAACTAATGTATCAATGACAGCTTGGCCATAGTCATTTCCAGTTTGTTCTTCTCTTTTTAAATTATAGGCTTCATCAATAAAGAGAACACCACCTAATGCCTTTTTGACATAATTTAACGTATTCTCTTCGCTTTGGCCCATGAATGATCCGACTAATTGTGAACGATTTACCTCTATTACTTCATTTGTTTCAAGCAGTCCTAATCGATAATAAATATTAGCTAATAAACGAGCTATTGTAGTTTTACCGGTACCAGGGTTTCCTGTTAAAACCATATTTAACCCTTGACCATCTATCATTTGGAAACCAGCTTCTTTTCGTTTTTGTTGATATTTTAAATACTGATAATAATGGTTAATATAATTCTTAACTTCATCTAATCCGATCATTTGTTGCAATTCTTCTAAAGGATCTGAGACTTGCTCTTCCTTGATAAATAGCGGTAATGCATCATAAAAAATAGTTATATAATAATTCAGCTTATCGATAGCATCATTATATGGTTGGATTTCCTTGCTCGATTTTCTCTGTTCTAGAATGTAGACCATTTCTTCAGAAAGATCTTCAATTTCTTCTATTTGATTGAAAATTTGATCATACACCTTCTTCAGATGATTTGGAGCCACTGAGTGGAGTTTTTTTAAGTTTAATAACTGATGCATTTTTTCTAATAATGCTTTAGCTTTTTTCAGCTTAACGGGATCAAAGTCAGTCTCTCGTATATTGTATAGTACTAATTCGAGATTCTGTAACACATTAAATACATAAAGAAAATGCTTCAATGATTGAACTTCTTCCACCATTGGAAGTTTAGTATGCTGCTTAAGCGCTTCTAAATGTTTATTTAAGTGATCATCTGTTACATTTCGCTTTAACCGAAAGAAGGTTAACATACTATATAGCAAAGCTTCGGAGTCTGCCTGAATTGGAAAAGGTGCTTGTTCCATCTGATCAAGGATGCGTAATATATCGATTTCAGTAAAGGGTGGAATTTCATCGAGATTATTCCAACTTTTTATTTTCGTATCAATCTCTTTCCATTCTTCTGGTGACACAAACATACTCCTTCCCTATCACTATGAATTGAATTCTTTTAATAATTGTTCCATTTGTTCGAGTGTAACTGCGCCATTAATGCGTTTCATAACCTTTTTATCACTTGTTCTAATCATAAAACTTGTAGGCATATTGATGATTGAGTATCGCTCATAAATAGTATTGTCTTTGTCTAATAAAATGGTAAATGTAAAGGATCCATTATCAACAAAGGTACGGATTTTTTTAATTGTTGGTTCCGTTTCTGTTACATTTACTGCAAGTATTTTGACTCTTTCCGGATGATTATCCTGAAAGGTTTGTAAGTTCGGCATTTCTTCTACACATGGTGGACACCAAGTTGCCCAAAAGTTTAAAAAAATATACTCTTGTGATTGGTTTAATGCTTCTATTTTTTTACCATTTAAAGTAGATAAGATAAAATTTGGCGCAATTTCTCCTTCTTGTAATTGCTTAACATTAGGAGCGGTAATGGCCACACCATCAACAGATGTATCACCAGAAACATCAATAATGTTTGGTTCTGCTTGTTTTTCACCAATAGGAGTAAAATTCATGACGAAAACAAGTACTATTAAAATAAATACAACAGCTAGCGAGAACGTATTCTTCCACATAATTAAACATCCTTTGATTTAACTCTATAGTAAATTATATAAGATTTTCACCTAGTCGTCTAATTATCGATATGATATCCATTTTCATAGCATAAAAAAGGATAGCCAATGATGTAATCGGCTATCCTTTTAATCTATTTCATTATGCTAGTTTATTACGTAATACCATTTGAAGAATACCACCATGACGATAATAATCTACTTCCATTTCACTTTCAAAACGGGCAATAGCTTCAAACTCTGTTACTTTACCATCTTCATCAGTAGCTTTTACTGAAACAATATCATGTGGTTTAACAGATTCATCTACTTGAACATCAAATGTTTCTCTACCAGTCAAACCTAGTGAGTCTGCACTTACTCCCTCTGTAAATTGAAGTGGAAGTACGCCCATCATCACTAAATTAGAACGGTGAATCCGTTCATAACTTTCTGCGATAACTGTTCTGATTCCTAATAAACTAGTCCCTTTCGCAGCCCAGTCGCGAGAACTTCCCATACCATAATCATTACCAGCTAATATAGCAAGACCAGTACCAGTTTGTTGATATTTCATTGCTGCATCATAGATTGGCATAATGTCTCCTGTAGGCCAGTAAGTAGTATAACCACCTTCTGTACCTGGAGCTAGTTGATTTTTAATACGAATGTTAGCAAATGTACCACGCATCATTACTTCATGATTACCACGACGGGAACCATATGAGTTAAAGTTACGAGGTGATATACCTTTTGATTGCAGATATTTACCTGCAGGCATATCCTTCGCAATGGCACCAGCTGGTGAAATATGATCCGTTGTAACTGAATCACCAAACTTACCAATTACGCGCATTCCATTTAACGGCTCTACTTTACCAGGTTCTTTTGATAATCCTTCAAAGAAAGGAGGATTTTGAATGTACGTTGAATCATCATTCCAAGAATATAAAGGCTGATCTGTTGTTTCAATTGCATTCCATTTTTCATTAGATTGAAATACATTGGCATATTCTTTACGGAAGATTTCTGGTGTAACCACTTTTGTTACTTCATTACGTACTTCTTCTATTGTTGGCCATAAATCGCTAAAGAATACATCTTTACCGTCTTGATCTTGACCGATTGGTTCATTTTGAAGATCAACGTCCACCGTACCTGCTAACGCATATGCCACTACTAATGGTGGTGATGCTAAGTAGTTAGCTTTTACAAGTGGATGAATACGGCCTTCAAAATTTCGGTTACCAGATAATACCGAAGAAACGGTTAAATCATTGTCAATAATTGCTTTTTCAATTTCTTCTTTCAATGGTCCTGAGTTACCGATACACGTTGTACAACCATACCCTACTAAGCTGAATCCAAGTTTGTCTAAGTATTGCATTAAACCTGAATTTTCAAGATAACTTGTCACAACTTTTGATCCAGGTGCAAGAGAAGTTTTTACATAGGCCGGAACTTCTAATCCTTTTTCTACTGCTTTTTTAGCAAGAAGCCCTGCACCAAGCATTACATATGGATTAGATGTATTCGTACAAGAGGTAATTGCCGCAATAGCAACAGCTCCTGTTTTCATAACAGATTTTTGACCGTTTGGATGATCAATTTTAACTTCTTTATCAAATTCTGACGTATCCAAGCCAAATCCTTGGTTACCCACTGGAGCGGTAATAGCTTTATTAAATGATTTTTGCATCTCAGACAATGGAACTAAATCCTGTGGACGTTTAGGACCTGCCAGGTTAGGCTCAAGTTCAGACAGATTGATTTCTACTAATTCCGTAAAATCAGCATCTGCTTGATCTGGTGCATACCACAAACTATTTTCTTTACAATATTTTTCTACTAATGCGATCTGTTCTTCACTACGTCCAGTTAACCGAAGATAATTTAGAGCTTCTTCATCTACTGGGAAAAACCCACAAGTTGCACCATATTCAGGTGCCATATTAGAAATCGTTGCACGATCAGCCAGTGGCATATATTGTAGACCTGGTCCAAAGTACTCCACAAACTTACCTACTACTTTTTTCTCACGTAAAACTTGTGTTACTTTTAAAGCTAAGTCAGTAGCGGTTGTTCCATTTGGAAAGCTACCAGTAAATTTAACACCAATCACTTCAGGTGCTGGAAGGTATGAAGGTTGTCCAAGCATACCAGCTTCTGCTTCAATACCACCTACACCCCCCCAACCAAGAACACCTAAACCGTTAATCATAGTTGTGTGTGAATCAGTACCTACCAATGTATCTGGAAATGCATTAAATTCTCCGTTATCATTTTCAACTTCATGAACGACATTTGCGATGTATTCCAAGTTTACCTGGTGTACGATACCTGTTGCAGGTGGAACTGCACGATAGTTATCAAACACTTTTTGTGCCCAATTTAAGAATTCATAACGTTCTGCATTACGTTCGAATTCAAATTTCATGTTAGCTTGAAGTGCTTGCTTTGTTCCATATTCATCTACTTGTACTGAATGATCAATGACAAGATCAACTGGAACTTCTGGATTGATTTTATCAGGTGAACCACCCATATCAACCATTGCTTTTCTTAATGAAGCAAGGTCAACGACTGCTGGTACCCCCCCTGTAAAGTCTTGCAGAATTACTCGGATGGTTTAAAAGGCACGTCTTCTCCTTTTTCTTTTCCCCCCAATTTGCTAGACTTTTTACATGCTCGTCTTTGATAACATGTCCATCATGTTGACGGATTAATGATTCTAGTAATACGCGTACCGAAAAAGGTAAACGGTCAATATTACCATAGCCAGCTTCTTCTAATGCTTTTAACTGGTAGTAATTATACGTTTTACCATTTAGATCGAACTGCTTTTTTGCTTGAAATGGATTATGATTAGTCATTTCGCCTAGTTACCCCCCCTTAAAAATTATCAAACCGAAATAGGATCTCTCGTATCTCTAAATACTATGTTTCATAGTATTTACCTTACTATTTTAAATGAAATCAATTTATAAGTAAAATATTTCACAGTAACAAATCGTATAAAACTTTTAAATAGTGCAATCTATAATTTCATATTGCTATTTTTTAAAGGGTAGATATATACAAAAAGTGCTTCCTTCGCCAATCTCTGATTCAATTTCTAACCGACCTTGATGACTTTCTATTATCTGATTTGAAATCATCAGACCTAACCCTGTACCATTTTTTTAGTGGTAAAAAAAGGTTCCTTTAGTTTGTGAATAAGATGTTTCGGTATACCGGATCCCTCATCTTTAATAGCAATCACACATTCCTCATTGATGCAATTTACCTTCACATGAATTTTTCCACCTTCTGTCATCTCTTCAATGGCATTTTTTATTAAATTGATAAAAACCTGTTTGATCTGGGAGCGGTCACAAGGAATAGTGATTTCTTCAATCACTTCTAAAATGAGGTCAATATCATAGAGGTTAGCCTGAGTGCGTAGTAATGTTATTACATCTTGAAGCAATTCGTGTATTTGCTCATTATTCTTATCATCTGTCATTGGTTTAGAAATGAACAGTAATTCTGAAGTAATAGTGTTTATTTTATTAATCTCATCGATCATAATATTATAGTATTCTTCCTTACTTTCAATCCCTCCTTGTAATAATTGAACAAATCCCTTAAGAGAAGTTAGAGGGTTTCTAATTTCATGAGCTATACCTGCAGCAAGTTGACCTGCAATCGACATTTTTTCAGATCGAATTAACATTTCCTCTGCCTGCTTTTTATCCGAAATATCTTTAGATAAAGCTAGAATCTTTTTATTGCCGTTCCAATATATAAATTGAACGATGGTTTCAAATATTATATACCGACCAATATGATTACGAATATGTATATAAATCTTTTGTTCTTCCTCACTATTAACAGCAAAATAGTTTCTAATATACTTTTGATCATCTCGTCTAATATAACGAAAGACTGATTTACCAGTTAATTGTTGTTTAGTAAAGCCTAGCATTTTTTTAACAGAATCTGAGATAAAGTCTATTTTACCTGAGGCATCACTTATACATATAAGATCAAAGCCGTGCATTTCTATTTTGTTTATAACAGCCTTTGGTAATTCAGAAAGTAACAGATTATTAGAATCTCCTTCTTCAACATTAGTACATTCTGACTGATCGACATAATTTTGCAAAGCTTTCCTCCCCCCCTAACTTTATATATATTAGATTTATAAATGAGTTATTTCATGCTATAATAGCATCGATCTTGTAAATTATATGAGAAAAATGGATTTTGATGACTGAATATACGATTCATTGTTATATTACTATATTTTACCTAAAAATAAAATATACTTTCTACTATTAAGGATGATAAAGAAACGGTAGGTGTTACGTAAGATGACTTTTAACTTTATGATGTTCATTATCATGTGGACATTTATTTTATTAGGATTGATGGTGATTGGTGGCTATTTTATGTTCCGAAAATTTTTAAAAAAGTCTACCAAAGGAGGATGGCAGATCAGACTTAGATTGGGAAAAATTTTATATAGAAAAATCAAAACATCTTTGGAAGGATTCAGAAAAAGACTTTCTGGAAGAATTGGTCGCTCCTGTACCTGAGTTATTTCGTGATGTAGCGAGACAGAAAATAGCCGGAAAAGTTGGCCAGTTAGCATTAGAGAGGAACGATATATCTATTAGTCAGGAAACACTTATTCAAGGATATATTATGGCTACACCGAAAAGAGACCATAAGTTTTTGAGAAAAAAATTAAGGGAAAAGAAAATTAATATTACACCATATGAAAAATATTTTAAATATTCACCTGAAGATTATCAAAATAAAAAATACGCAGCAAAGACACATAATAATAACCATTAAAAAGCGTGCCTTGCTGCGTTTTTATTTAGCATTAAGTTACTACCATCTAACGATCACTCGAAATCGTTAAAACAATTGTCATGGTAACCCCAATGACTGTTAAGTACACTCCAAGATCAAATAATAGAGCAGTAGCTAATTCCATTTCACCAAAAATTGGAAAGTGAAAATAATCATATGTTTGGCTTAGAAATGGTTCTCCAAATATAAAAGAGCCAACCCCTGTTGCTATCGCGATGAGTAAACCGGTTGTAAGTAGTATTCGATAATTAATAGGTAATATTTTATTGATCGCTTTCTCACCATAAGCCATATACATCAGAGTAATGGCAGCAGATGTCATTAAACCACCTATAAATCCTCCACCTGGAGCATTATGACCAGCTAAAAATAGATTGACTGAAAAGCCAAATAAAATAAAAGAAATTAATACTGTCATTGTTTTTAATATTAAATCATTTGTTTTCACCATTGATTATCTCTCCTATCACCTATATTTCTTTTAAAAATAATCAAAAACCTTGAAAATTAAAAATACCAGCTAAAAATGATGTTAATTTAGTCATAAAGTCAAAAAATAAGAAGAATCCCATAAAAATCATGACATATCCGCCAATTTTCACAAGTTTTTGAGAATTTCGTTTAATCCAATTCATTTTACCAATAAAGAAAGCTAAAATAAAGAAGGGAATGGAAAATCCTAAAGAATATGCCGTCATTAATAAAATACCCGTTTCCGTATTTGTTGCAGCAAGTGAGATCACAGCCATTAGAATTGGACCGGTACAAGGAGTCCATCCGAGCGAGAATGCCATTCCAATTACAAACGATCCAATGTACCTGCTGGGCGATTTTTAAAATGTAGTTTCTTCTCTTTCATTAAAAAATTAAAGTTTAAAGCACCGATAATAATGAGTCCAAAAAAAATAATCAGGATCGCACCAACCTGTCTAATCAGATCATCCCATCTGGTTAAAAACTCACCAATAAAACTTGTTGTAAAACCTAGAAGAATAAAAATACTTGAAAATCCTATCAGGAAAAATAAAGTATGTAAAATGCTTTTATAATTAAACATGGCACTTTCCTGTTTTATATCAGTTACACTCATCCCTGTTATATAGGAAAGAAAAGCAGGATAAAGTGGTAATACACATGGCGAAATAAAAGACAAAAAACCCGCGCCAAATGCAATAAAAATATTCACTTCTGTCAAAAAGGGTCACCCCCATATCATCTAATTTATAAGATATTTATTCCTATAAATATAATAAAACCCTTGCTCTTAATAAGCAAGGATTCTAATTCGACAATTATGTTACAATACGTCTTTATTTGTTATCCATCTGGTTGTTCATCGAACGCATCATTTGTTTAATTTTCTTTTGCGATGGTTTTTGGCCCATCTGCATCATTAATGTGCGTAACATTTGCTCATTAATCGGTGGGTTTTTCTTCAAGTAATTCATCATGTACTTTCTCGCAATGAAAAAGCCTAGCGCAACCCCTGCTAAGAGTGCTACCACAATCAATACGATTGCAAGTATTAAATTCATTCCAGTCTTCCTCCTTAAACTTGTCTCTAATACAGTATAGTAAAACTTACTTGATAATACAAGCCCATGTTTTACAGTTGTTATGTACATAAAAATGGGACGAGGAACCCCCCCTCCCCCCCTCGTCCCATTTAAATTAGAATAATTCGTTTACGTGTTTTACTACGTTTTCTACTGTGAAGCCATATTCTTCAATAACTTTATTTCCGTTAGCTGATGCACCGAATCTATCGATTGCAATTGTTTTGCCTTCGATACCTACATAGCGTTCCCAGCCAAAGGATGAAGCCATCTCAATACCTACACGGTTTTTAACAGCTTTCGGAAGTACGGATTCTTTATATGACGCATCTTGTTTGTCAAAACGATCAAAAGATGGAATGCTTACAACACTAACATCTTTTCCTTCTTCTTTTAATGCTGCTTGTGCTTTAATTGCTAGTTGTACTTCAGAGCCAGTAGCAATTAAAATAGCATCAGGCGTTGCTTTAGTAGCTGGACTTACCACATAAGCACCTTTTTTCACACCTTCATAGGCGTTTTTCAGCTGTTCCCTCAAGCGTTGGTAAGTTTTGACGAGTTAGAACAAGCAATGTTGGTTGTGAAGTAGCTTCTACCGCTAATCTCCAAGCGGCCTGTACTTCATTACCATCTGCCGGACGGATAACAGAAACATTTGGCATTGCTCTAAACGCTGCTAATTGTTCAACAGGCTCATGTGTTGGGCCATCTTCCCCCCCTACTGCAATTGAGTCATGAGTTAAAACATAAGTAACCGGCAGGTTTTGAATTGCCGACAAACGAACAGATGGACGTAAGTAATCACTAAATACGAAGAAAGTACCACCAAATACTTTTAAGCCCCCCCCGTGTAAAGTCATTCCATTTAACGCAGCTGCCATTGCATGTTCGCGTACACCAAACCAAATATTGCGTTCTTCAGGTGTTTCTGCTGAGAAATCACCAGAATTATTTAGATTGGTTTTATTAGAACCTGCTAAATCGGCACTACCTCCAAATAAAGAAGGTACACGATCAGCAATTGCATTTAAAACTTCACCGGAAGTAGCACGTGTCGCTGCATCATCTTTCCCAACCACGTATGTTGGGAGATCTTGATCCCAATCCTTAGGTAAGCGATTATTAAGTGCATCATCAAGTTCTTGTCCTAATTCAGGATAAGCTTTTTTATAATCTTCGAATCGTTTATTCCATTCCTGCTCTTTTGCTTTTCCATTTTCAACGATTTGTGATTGGAAATCTTGATAAACTTCGTCCGGTACATGAAATGCTTCATGTTCCCATTTATAAAATTCTTTAGTTAGTTTTACTTCATCTTCTCCAAGTGGTGCACCATGTGATGCAGCTGAAGCTGATTTATTTGGAGAACCGTATCCGATAACCGTTTTCACTTCAATTAAAGTTGGTTGATCCGTATTGGCCTTTGCCTTTGAAATTGCATCTGAAATAGCTTCTGTATCATTTCCGTCTTTAACACGAATCACTTGCCATCCATATGCTTTAAATCGATCTTCTACATTTTCAGAAAATGATTTATTTAAATCACCGTCAAGTGAAATATCATTGGAATCATATAGTGCAATGAGTTTTCCTAATTTTAAGTGACCTGCTAATGAAGCTGATTCATGAGAGATACCTTCCATTAAGTCACCATCACTTACAATAGCAAATGTGTAATGATCCACTACGTTATAGTTGTCTTTATTGTATTTTGCTGCAAGGTGTTTTTCGGCCATTGCCATACCGACACTCATTGCAAGTCCTTGACCTAATGGACCTGTTGTTGCTTCTACACCATCGGTATGATGTACTTCAGGGTGTCCTGGTGTTTTTGAATCCCATTGACGGAAGCCTTTTAAATCATCAATTGTTACATTAAAGCCAGCTAAGTGTAATAAGCTATACTGTAACATGGAACCGTGACCAGCTGATAATACAAAACGATCTCGGTTGAACCATTTTGAGCTTTTTGGATTAATGTTCATATGTTTGGTCCAAAGAGTGTATGCCATTGGAGCAGCACCCATTGGCAAACCTGGATGTCCAGAATTTGCTTGTTCAATTGCGTCTATAGACAATGTACGAATTGTATTAATAGACAATTGTTCTGTTTGGTTTGACATGATTTTTCCCCTTTCGAAATTCAAAATATGTACGCACATTTATAATCCTATAACGAAACGACATGAAAGACAAGTATATCAACTAAAAAAGAAGTTATTTTCTATAGAATTTTCAGTTTTTTCTAACTTTTTTGATTTAAAATCAGAGAATAAGTATTTATTTCACTTATTCTCTGATTTTAATTTTTTTAATTTTTCAGGAGTGACATCATTTCCCTCAGCGTCGACGATTGTCATTCCTTTCATATGATTTTTAAATGATTTTCTTACGTTTTTTAAATATGCTTCGCGTAGAGACTTTTGTTCGTTCTTTTCTTCTTCACTTAAGTCTTCTTTTTTTGATTTATTCGCTAATTCATTAATACGAGCAATTTTTTCTTTTGATAACATACAGTAAAAACACCTCTTTTACTTTAATATTATTTATTGTTCATTTGACAAATCAATTATTAGAGTATAATTCTTACCACTAATATAAAAAAGAGTATACCTGTTTTGTATACTGTTTTTATTCTAATTATTTTTTTGGGAATTTTCAAGTGATTGAAATTCTTGATAACGTCGATGAACAGTTGCCTTTGAAACATCATAACCCATTCCTTTCAGAACGGAAGCAATTTCTTTAAATGTTAAGTTATTTGATTTAAGTCTGACAACCTCATCTATCGGAAATTTTTTTCGCTCTCTACCGTGTGCTAAATGTTGATTTGAAAGATTATTAGCAGGTTGATAACCATTAGTGATCGCCTTTTTCATCCCTCTTTTAATTTTCGCATTATGAAGTTTTCTCTGATATTCTTCCACGATTGAGACAATTTGTAATACCATTGAGTCTCCTTCTGAAAGCTGCAATTCACCATTATGAGACAATGTATAAATTGTGATATTCAATTTACTTAATTGATGCAGTAGAGCTATCTTGGTATTCCCTCTCCCCCCCAATCTAGTTTCATCCTGTAAAAGTAAGATATCTGCTTTCTCATTCTGAAAATCATCTAACATTTCAAAGACACCAGGACGTTCTATCTCATAGCCGCTTTGTTTCTCTTTAATAACTTTAATTGTTTCGATTTGGAAACGATCGGCAAATGATTGCAATTCTTCTTGTTGTCTCACAATGGACGTTTCCTGAGTGTGTTTATCTGTACTGACACGACAGTATATAATAGCTTTCGTCATTATCTTTCTCCTTCATCTTATAAACTGGTAATTGCTGAGAAATAAAAGAAACCAATTGCTATTATAAAGGAAACTAAATAGAAAACATCTACTTTCGATAAATTTTTTAACATTTCCAACCCTCCATAGAACCTTTGTTCGTAACTTCATTATACACGAACGAATGTTCATGTCAACTGTTTTTTTCGAACGAATGTTTGTTTTATTTCCTATGCTATGCTATAATCAGATTAATAAATAATACGTATAAGGAGATTTAAATATGACAAATCTATCAAAACGACAAGAGGAGATACTGGCTTATATAAAAAAGCAAGTAGAGCTTAAAGGTTATCCTCCTTCGGTTAGAGAAATCGGCGAAGCGGTCGGACTTGCATCTAGTTCTACTGTACATGGTCATTTAGCTAGAATTGAGAAAAAAGGATATATTAGAAGAGATCCTACAAAACCACGTGCAATCGAAATTCTTCAGCAGGAAAATGAATTTGAAATTCCAAAAACAGAAGCAATATTTGCTCCTGTAATCGGTAAAGTCACTGCAGGTTTACCAATTACAGCAGTTGAAAATATTGAAGAGTACATTCCAATTCCATACAATGAAATGAATTCTAATGAGCAATTATTTGTGCTTATCATAGAAGGAGATAGTATGATCGAAGCCGGAATTTTAAATGGGGGGGATAAAGTTATTGTCAAACAACAGAACGTGGCCCAGAATGGAGATATTGTTGTTGCGATGACCGATGAAAGTGAAGCCACTGTAAAACGGTTTTTCAAAGAGAAAGATCATTTCCGTCTTCAACCGGAAAACGCCACAATGGATGCCTTGATTTATGATAATGTTAGTATTCTAGGTAAAGTAGTAGGTTTATATAGAAGTTTATAAGAATGAAGAAAGAGGTGCATGATATATGCATCTCTTTCTTCATTCTTAATAGCTAGACATATATTGTTCTCTTTCCACAGGGTGTACGTCGTTCGGATTATTAAGATTTTTATTTTAAGGGTACATTTTAATTTATTTTGGTTCTTTTTTGTTTAACTAAAAGGTTCCATTGTTCAATCTTTTTTGTAACTCTTTGATCACCATAGATGGTTCACTTATCACACCATCCACAGGTGTACCTATATATTGTTGCAACTTACGGATAGTTTGAGGTCCTAAATAACCATCAACCTTAGCACCAACTTTACTTTGTAATGCTTTTACTACAAGACTTCCACCTTCGATAAAAGTAATACCAGATACAATTTTATCTGTAACAGCATTTCGTAATTGGTTACTGATCACACTATCCACCACTGTGCCTAAGTATTTCTGCAATGCTTTTGTGGTTTTTTCTCCCCACCAACCATCTATTTTTAAGTTAGTTTCTTTAGTTTTTTTCTTAGCCTTAACCACATTAGGATCCTTTGCTTTTACTTTCTTTTTTAATCTAAATATCTTAAGCAAGCCATTCACATGCCCCCCCTGTGCAATGTCATTCAGAAAAGAATCATTTTTTAATCTTATTGCATCATTAGCAGCATCAATAAATCCGTTCTCCGTTAAAATAGCTGGCATGTGAGATTCGCGCAGCATATGGAAATCTGCTCTTTTCATCCCTCTGTTTGGCATCTGAATTTCAGCAGTAATTGCTTTATGCATGATGTTACGCATTTCAGCAGTTCTCGAACTATTAGACAACTGATTATAAATATAATCTTCATAACCTGTGCCTCCACCTGCATTAATATGAACGCTAATAAGATAATCTGCTCCCCCCCATCTATTGGCATCATTAGTTCTGCCGCTAAGTGATAATGTTTTATCATGGGTACGGCTAATACGAAAAGAAATACCTTGATACATACTTAGCTTTTTTCTTATTTTTAGTGAAATAGCTAACGTTAAATCCTTCTCTCTTAAACCGTTTCCTGTGGCTCCTGGATCCATACCGCCGTGACCTGGATCAATATATATTTTAGCCATTGAAAATCACCCCTTTAAATCATCATAGAAAAAACCATTCCTTTTGAAACGGCTAATCCTTGTTAATATTTTTCCAGCTTCTTGTATTTCTGATTTTTTAAAGGGATTTTCTGACACCATTACCACTTTTAATTATGACATTTCTTTTGGATAAGCCCTAGAAGAAATATCCATCAAAATAAATAAAAACCCCCCCTAACACGAATGTGTCAAGGTTCCTCGTATTAATAGCTAGACATATATTGTTCTCTTTCCCAAGGGTGTACTTGCGTACGGAACATATCCCATTCAATTTCTTTTGATTCAATAAAGTGTTCAAATAAATGCTCACCTAATGCTTCAATGATTATTTCATCTTTTTTCAATTCATTTAATGCATCCGCTAAAGTCGCTGGTAAGTCTTTTACTCCATTAGCTTCACGTTCCTCTTTATCCATGATATAGATGTTACGATCTACAGCTTCTGGAGCGTCCAGATTGTTTTCAATACCATCTAAGCCAGATGCTAATAATACTGCTAATGCTAAGTATGGGTTTGCAGCCGGATCTACACTACGTACTTCAACACGGGTACTGAGGCCACGAGAAGCTGGTACACGAATCAGTGGACTACGGTTTGATCCAGACCATGCTACATAACAAGGTGCTTCGTAACCAGGCACTAAACGCTTGTATGAATTTACTGTTGGGTTTGTAACTGCAGTAAAGGATAAGGCGTGCTTAATGATACCTGCAATAAATTGATATGCGGTCTCGCTTAATTCAAGTGGACCATTTTCATCTAGGAACGTATTGGTGTTTCCTTTAAATAATGACATGTTACAGTGCATACCAGAACCGTTTACACCAAACAATGGTTTAGGCATGAATGTTGCATGTAAGCCATGTTTACGTGCAATTGTTTTAACCACTAGTTTAAATGTTTGAATATCGTCTGCATGTTTTACAGCATCGGAATATTTGAAATCAATTTCATGTTGACCTGGTGCAACCTCATGGTGAGATGCTTCAATTTCAAAACCCATTTCTTCTAATTCAAGCACGATATCACGACGCAGTTCTCACCTAAGTCTGTTGGTGCAAGATCAAAATATCCACCTTTATCGTTTAAATCAAGAGAAGGATCTCCATTTTCATCCAATTTGAATAAGAAGAATTCAGGCTCTGTACCAATATTAAATGCTGTGAAACCAAGTTCTTTCGCCCTTTTTATGTTACGCTTTAAGTTATAACGAGGACAACCTTCAAATGGTGTTCCGTCCGTATTATATATATCACATATAAAACGAGCTACTTTTCCTTTTTCAGAAGTCCATGGAAATACCACAAAGGTATCAAGGTCTGGATATAGTTTCATATCGGATTCTTCAATACGTACAAATCCCTCGATAGATGAACCATCAAAAACCATCTGGTTATCTAAGGCTTTATCCAATTGGCCTAACGGAATCTCCACATTCTTTATTGTTCCTAATAAATCAGTAAATTGTAAACGAATAAACTTAACATTTTCCTCATTAATTTTTTGTTTTATTTCTTCTTTAGTTAATCCCATTGATTACTCTCTCTCCTTTATATTTTAATGGAAGAATCGTGATAATTCTCCCTGTCTCAACGATGTTTTGCCATTTCTTCCAGCATCTAATAGTTCTTTATGTAACATCTTACGAAGATCTTTCTCCGAAATTTCTGAAGCTTTTTTGTCTAAAAGTTCCTTACCTGTTTTCGGCAGATCTTTCAGGAGTAACACTTGCTTAATACCTGCTAAGTTTAGTCCTTTTTCAATTAATTCTTTTATTTCCAGTAGACGATCTACATCATTAAAAGAAAACAACCTTTGATTTCCTTCTGTACGAGATGGATATATCAATTGATGCTGTTCATAATATCTAATTTGCCGAGCTGTCAACCCTGTTAATGACTTTACAATTCCAATTGAAAATAAGGGCATGGAACGTCTATCAAAATCACCCATTACTTCACCCCCCCTTCCATCTGCCTACTATAAGTATATTATACATGATGTAATTTTCATGTCAAGAAATGTTAGAAAAGTTGACATGAAATATTTTTGAAAATGATTATTTCTATTTATGATTTTAGTTCCTTTATAATTGCTGATTATTTTAGTACTTTGACAGCTTCGATTACTGCTAATTTTACATGACTATAGGTGAGACCACCTTGTACAAATGCTATGTATGGAGCTCGAAGTGGACCATCAGCTGTCAATTCTAGACTGGCTCCCTGGATAAATGTACCAGCAGCCATAATGACATCATCATCGTATCCGGGCATCGGTGCTGGATATGGTGAAACATGGGAATTAACTGGCGACTGTGTTTGTATCGCTTGACAAAAGGCTACCATTTTTTCAGCATCTTGAAAAATGACAGATTGAATAAGGTCCGTACGTTTCGCATAATATTCTGGTGCGGTATCATATCCTGATGCTTTTAAATACGCAGAAGTAAAAATAGCACCTCTAAGTGCCTCACTTACAACATGCGGAGCTAAGAATAATCCTTGATACATTTCTTGAAGCATACCGATACTGGCACCTACTTCTTTTCCAATTCCAGGTGCTGTTAAACGATTGGCAGCCATTTCTACATACTTTTCTTTTCCAACGATATAACCACCCATTCTTACAATACCGCCACCAGGGTTTTTTATAAGGGAACCAGCTATCAAATCTGCTCCAATATCTGTTGGTTCCTCTGTTTCTACAAACTCGCCATAACAATTATCAACAAAAATAATCAGATCGTAATTTATGCTTTTAATCTCCTTTATTATTTCCTTCATTTCACTTATTGTTATCGAAGGACGGTCGTCATATCCTTTTGATCGCTGAATAGCAACGACCTTTGTTTTTTTGTGATAGCATGTCGCACTGCTTCCATATCAATTTTTCCATCTTTTAAGCTGATATCCTGATAAAGGATACCAAAATCAGCTAACGAACCAGTCACGTGTGTTTGATGACCGATCACTTTTTTTAATGTATCATAAGGTGCTCCAGTAATATATAATAACTCGTCTCCAGGTCTTAGAATGCCAAAAAGCGCTGTACTAATGGCATGTGTGCCTGAGGTTATTTGTGGTCTGACAAGTGCATCCTCCGATCCAAAAATAGAAGCATATACCATCTCTAATTTATTCCTTCCAAAATCATCATAACCATAACCAGTAGTCGGATTAAAATCACTATCGCTTACTTGATGTTTCTGGAAGGCTGCAAGAACTTTTTGTTGATTTTCTAATTCAATCTCCTGTATTTTCTGAAAAATTGGTTCGATTTTTTTTTCAATTTCCCTAATTAAAAGCGACGAATTCATTCGTGATTAAACTCCTTTATTTCTCTCATTATCGCGTGATTTGGATCAACATATCCCTCTAAATAATAGCTAAAATGCTTCTCCTGATATTCTTCCTTTTCCAATATCGTGTACTGACGAATTTTTGATAACTTGGTTGATTCACTTTCTGGCACATGTAAAGCAAAATGAGACCATTGTTCTTTAATAAGCCGTTCTGTCTTGTTTTTGACATGTTTAATATGATTGTCGTCCAACGCACTGATTAGCAAATATGGATGGGTTGTTGGCACAAAATCAGTCTTATCTATTAAATCTTCTTTATTATATATCGTTAAAATTGGAATCTTATCTGCCTCTAACTCAGATAATAATTGATAAACAGTTTGTTCATGGTTATCTCTATTCGGCGCTGCTGCGTCAATAACGTGGATGATAAGGTCTGCTTCTTTCACTTCTTCTAAAGTAGATCGAAAAGCAGCAACCAAAGCTGTCGGCAAATCTTGAATAAAACCCACCGTATCTGTAAGTAAAACCTCCAGATTAGAAGGTAACTTCATTCTTCTAGTTAACGGATCGAGTGTTGCAAAAAGTTTATCCTCATACAACGTATCACTTTTCGTTAAACTATTAAATAATGTAGATTTGCCAGCATTCGTATAACCTACAACCGCGACTTGAAATAATTGGTGACGTTTACGATTGCCCCGATATTGCTCTCGCTGATTTACAACTTGTTCTAATCGTTTCTTAATATCATCCATACGTCTTCTAATATGACGACGATCTGTTTCTAACTTCGTTTCTCCTGGTCCTCTTGTACCAATACCAGCACCTAACCTGGATAAGTCTGCACCTTGACCATGAAGTCTTGGTAACATATAAGTATATTGCGCTAATTCTACTTGCAGCTTGCCTTCTTTTGTTCGTGCTCTGGCTGCGAAAATATCTAATATTAGTTGACTTCGATCAATCACACGAACTTCTAGTTGTTCTTGCAGATTTCGAATTTGACCACCAGATAACTCTTCATTCGTAATGACAATTTCTATTTCAAACTCATTTATTAACTCTTTTATTTCTTTTAGTTTACCTTCCCCTACATAATAGGCGCGATGTGGCCTTGGTCTTTTTTGAATTATAGTCTTTATAACTTCGCCTTCCGCAGTTTTCACCAAAGCTTCTAGTTCATTTAAAGAATAATAAAATTGTTGCTCATTAGTTCGTTCATGCATAACGGCTGCTAACAGTACTTTTTCGATAATAATCACCTTTTTACCTTTTCTTATTATTTTTATTTTAATGCATAGAAAAGACGCTACTTTATTATAGCGCCTCCTAACAATCATTTATTCCTTTTCAAGCGTAATATTTTTTGCTGGAACAAAAGTAGAGATTGCATGCTTGAAAATCAATTGTTGCTTACCATCTGTTTCAAGTAATACAGTAAAATTATCAAATGCTTTCATTATACCTCTTAATTGAAAGCCGTTTGTTAGAAATATAGTCACTGGAATACGTTCTTTTCGAACTTGATTTAAATACTGATCTTGAATATTTACGGATTGAGACATGGTAGATCCTCCTCTAATTTCTCTATACTTTATTTATTCTATCTTTCTTTATAGAATCCTTCTAAATCTAATAAAATATTTTGAAAAACCTGCTCTTGGTTATCTTCTGTTATAGGATACCATTCCACAGGCATTTTATTTTTAAACCATGTATATTGCCGTTTAGCAAATCTACGTGAATTTCGTTTCAATAGCTCAACTGTCATCTCTAACGATTGTTCACCTTGTAAATAAGGGATGATTTCTTTATAACCAATCCCTCTCAATGCTTGAGAATCAGCTAAGCCTTTCTGATAATAATGGTTCACTTCTTCTATTAAACCATTTTCAATCATTTGATCTACTCGTTTGTTAATACGTTCATATAACAACTTTCGATTCATTTCCAGTCCGATAATACGAAAATCATACTTGGAATCGCTTTGTTGAGTTCTTTGATAATCGGTCATCGTTTTCCCTGTGCGATCATATATCTCTAAAGCGCGAATAACACGGCGAAGATTATTGGGATGAACTTTATCTGCTTGTATAGGGTCTACCCTTTTTAAACGATTATAAACCTGTCCGATTCCAACTCTTTCTATTTCTTCTTCGATTTTTTTCTGATAGTAAGTATCCCGCTTATTATCAGCAATTGATAGTTATATAATACGGATTGTATGTATAATCCTGTACCACCTGCAATAATTGGACGTTTATTATCAGCAATAATCGTCTGAATAGCGTCTTTAACGCATCTTTGAAAATCTGCAACAGAAAAATCCTGAGAAGGATCAATAATGTCAACCATATGGTGGGTGATACCAGACATCTCTTCTTTTGTCACTTTGGCAGTACCAATATCTAACCCTTGGTATATTTGCATCGAATCTCCGCTAATCACTTCACCATTAAAGGTCTTAGCTAATTCAATAGCAAGTGCTGTTTTACCTACAGCAGTAGGTCCTACAATTACCACTAATTTCTCTTTCAAGTTATCACTTCCAAAGATGCTATTACTTTCTTATTTCAGTATACAATAATTTATAACAAGCTTCATCTTTTACATGACTCTTTTAAACATTTTTTCCATTTCATACGTCGTAAATTGAATAATAACCGGCCTTCCATGTGGACATGTAAAAGGTTCCTGACACTGCCGCAAGTCATCAAGTAATCGTTGCATATCCTCAATATTTAAGTAGTGATTTGCTTTGATGGAGCGTTTGCACGACATTAAAATAGCAACTTGTTCTCTCAGCTTGTGGATATTCACTTGTTTATCATGAATCAGCTGATCTACCATTGCACGAATCATTTCTGTCTCTTCTTCTCTCGGAAACCAATAGGGATGAGAACGAACGATATAGGCATTTTGGCCAAAAGCTTCTAGAAATAAACCTACTTTTTCAAATTCATCTTTATACTGTTCGATTAACAGGGCTTCCTGTTGGGTGAATTCAAAGGTCAATGGTACTAATAAATTCTGAAGATGATTTTCGACTTCTCCAATTTTATCTCGATAAAATTCATATTTTATTCTTTCCTGCGCTGCGTGTTGATCAATAATGTATAGTCCAACATCATTCTGTGCCAGTATATATGTACCATGATGTTGTCCGATCGGATACATTTTAGGAACTCGATCGATATTTACAGTATTTGATTCTGTTTTGATCGACAGCAATTCATCGCTAGTCTTATCCTTCAGCCACGTTTGCTCTTCTTCAAAAGCAATATTTGAGCCTGTCGAATCTGTTTCTCTTATATACTCAGGATTAATCAGACCTTTATTAATCTCTGGCTTCACGTCTGAAAACGTATCTCTTTCAAATATAGTATGGTCAAATTCAAATTGTGGCTGATCAGACTTTTCCTTTTTAATGCTTGTTTTTTGCCCACTGGGAATTAAAGTTTGCTGATGCAAAGTATTCTTAACCATTTGTTCCACAGCTTGAAATAATTCCTTTTCCTTACTAAAGCGGACTTCCAATTTAGTTGGATGGACATTCACATCAATTAAATAAGGATCCATTGTTATATTCAAAACAACAATTGGTTGCCTCCCAATTGGTAAAAAGGTGTGATAACCGTTCGTTATCGCCCTCGCTAGTCCAAAGCTTCGAATAAAACGTCCGTTAACAATAGTGGTTATATAATTTCTGGAAGCACGGTTGATTTCAGGCTTTGCAATAAATCCACTAATGTCATAATCTAGTGTTCTGGTTTGAACAGGAATCATTTGGGTTGCTACAGACATACCATAAACAGAGGCAGCAATTTGTTTTAAATCTCCTTTACCAGCGGTTTGAAATATTCGCTTATCATTATGTGTTACTTCAAAGCGTATCTCAGGATGTGAGAACGACATGCGGTTAATAATATCAGTAATATGTCCTAATTCTGTATGAATTGTTTTCATATATTTCAATCTGGCCGGTGTATTAAAAAAGATATCCCTAACCGTAATTTCAGTTCCCTTACGAGCATCACTTCGAGCCTCTTCTATAATATGCCCACCTTCTAAAACTATTTTAGTGCCTGCTTCTTTACCTGTGGAAGTTTTCATTTCGAGTCGACTTACAGCAGCAATACTTGCTAACGCTTCTCCCCCCCGGAATCCTAACGTGCGGACATGAAAAAGATCGTCCTCACTACGAATTTTACTTGTAGCATGCCTTAAAAAAGCTTTCTTACATTGATCATGGGGGAATACCAATGCCGTTATCGGTTATTTTTATTTCCTGCAATCCTGCTTCTTTTACGTCAATTTTAATTGTTGTACTTTTAGCATCCACACTATTTTCAACAAGTTCTTTTACAACAGATGAAGGACGCTCAACGACCTCACCTGCCGCTATTTTATTAGCTAAATAATCCGGAAGTTCGTTGATTTGCATCTATTTTCGCCCCCCCTTTTGTTCTTGAACTTTCTTCTGTAATTGATACAGCTCGTTCATCGCTTCCATTGGAGTCATATCAAGTACATTCCATTTTTTTATTATTTCGATAATTGTTTTATTATCTGAGTTTTCTACCAGTTTAGCAGGTTGTTCTTGTTGGAAAAAAGAAATTTGTTCCATTGAGTAATCATTGTTATCGTTCTTCTGAACAGATGGAAGTTGTTCACTTGACTCACCTTCTAATTGTGATAAGATCACCTTTGCTCTATCAATTACTTCGTTTGGTAACCCAGCTAATTGCGCTACATGAATACCATAACTCTCATCTGCTGCCCCCCCATCATGGATTTGATGAAGAAATACTACTTTCCCTTCTATTTCTTCTGCTCGAACATGAATATTTTTCAATGCTGGTAAGTTTTCTTCCAGATCTGTTAATTCATGATAATGCGTCGAAAATAAGGTCTTCGCTTTTATATGACTGTGAATATACTCGATAATAGCTTGTGCTAAAGCCATACCATCATAGGTACTTGTACCACGACCAATTTCATCAAATAAAATTAAACTGTCTTTCGTTGCATGTTGGACGGCATAATTTGCCTCTAACATTTCCACCATGAAAGTACTTTGTCCAGATACAAGATCATCCGCTGCACCAATACGTGTGAAAATTTGATCAACAATGGAAATTTCTGCACTTTTTGCAGGAACAAAGCAACCAACTTGAGCCAAAATAACGGTTAATGCTAATTGGCGCATATAGGTACTTTTACCAGACATATTAGGCCCTGTTATTAATAATAAATGTTTATTATTTGATAAGTCGATTGTATTTGGGACAAATTCTTCTTTCATTACCTTCTCCACAACCGGATGCCGACTTTCTTCTAAATAGACACGACCATTTGTAGTGAAGGAGGGTCTCACGTAGTTATTTTCTTCACTAACTGTTGCAAAGCTTTGAACCACATCAATTTCACTAATAACTTCTGCTAAGCGTTGAAGTTCCGGAATAAAATTTTTAACCTTTTCTCTTATTTCCAGGAAAAGTTGATATTCTAGTTCTACACTTTTTTCCTCTGCTTCTAATATCAACGTTTTCTTTTTCTTTTAATTCCTCTGTTATAAAACGTTCTGCATTTGATAGCGTCTGTTTCCGTTGATATCGATCTTCTGGAACAAAAGAAAGATTTGCTCTTGTTACTTCTATATAATATCCAAAGACTTTATTAAATCCAATCTTTAATGATTTAATGTTTGTTTCTGTCTTTTCTTTTCTCTCTAACTCAGCAATCCAATTTTTTCCGTTCCGTGATGCATGACGATATTGATCTAAATCGGTGTGAAATCCATCCTTCAAAATGTTACCATCCATAATGGAAATCGGTGCATCTTCTGCAATACTCTGCTCTAACAGTTGAAACAATTCAGGTAAACTGTCCATATTATTTGCCATTTTTTTAATAGACTTATTGGCGAATTGTTTTAATTTTTCTTTTATGGCAGGCACTTTTGCTATCGACCGTTTTAATTGGATTAAATCACGTGCATTGACATTTCCAAATGAAACCCTTCCTGATAAACGTTCCAAATCATAAATCGATTGTAATGCTTCCCTTATTGCTTCCCGTTCAAAAAATTGATCATAAAAACCAGTAACAAGTTCGAGGCGATTCTCAATCAGCGATTTTGTTAATAGTGGCCTTTCTAACCATTTTTTTAATTTTCTCGCACCCATAGCTGTAACGGTGCGATCTATCACCCATATAAGACTGCCGAACTTTTCATTTCGCATTAAAGAGGAGGTTATTTCTAAATTTCGTTTAGAATACATATCTAGCGTCATATGTTCATTTAATTCAATTACTTGTGCTTTTTTAAGATGTTCTATAGCACGCTTCTGGGTATGAAATAAATAATTATATAACACAACACAACTATGTTGCAAATCAGCATTTTCCACATCTTCCACTAATATTTTCATATCCGCCGGAAGAGAGATCTCTTTAGCGAAGGATACCGTTAACTTCATTTTATCAGTTAAATCACTAATGAAATCAACGGATAAATCTTGCTCTACTACTATCTCTTTAATTGGTCGGTTGTATAACTCACTTAAGACGGCATCCCATCCGCGTGTAATATTCATTACAAACGTTTCACCTGTCGACATATCAGAATAGGAAAACGTAAAATGATTTTCATTTGTTTCAGTTATAGCTGCTAAATAATTGTTTTCCTTATCCTCCAGCATGTTACCTTCCATAACTGTTCCAGGCGTTATAAGCTGGACTACTTCCCGTTTGACAACACCCTTTGCTGTCTT
The DNA here is from genome assembly GCF_000521485.1 of Gracilibacillus boraciitolerans JCM 21714. Classification (GTDB taxonomy): domain Bacteria; phylum Bacillota; class Bacilli; order Bacillales; family Amphibacillaceae; genus Gracilibacillus; species Gracilibacillus boraciitolerans. The sequence continues at coordinate 375,473 of NZ_BAVS01000001.1, forward strand.
CGGATCTTCCACTTGCTCACAGATTGCTACTTTATAACCTTTGTCGATCAAGGTCTTTATATAACTTTCTGCCGAATGATAGGGTACCCCACACATCGGTATTCCACCACCATCACGACTAGTTAAAGTTATTTCTAGTTCTAAGGCTGCCTTTTTGGCATCTTCAAAGAACATCTCGTAAAAATCTCCTAATCGAAAAAATAAAAAGCAGTCCTGATAATCTGCTTTTATATTTAAATATTGTTGCATCATCGGCGTATAACTCATACTCGTATCCTCCAAAATCCTTTCAATCTTGTATAAGTATAGCATAGATAAAGATTAGAGTTGAATTATAATTATTTTCAATGAAGCTATTATTATTCTAAATCATATTGTATACTGCAATATGATTAAACCGTAAAAAATAATACAACTTTACACAAAAAAATACAGTGTGAGCTTTCCCCCCACACTGTAAATATTATTCTTCTTCCTCATCGTCTAGAAAATCTGGATCGATTTCGTCTAGTTCATCATCTGAAATTGCAAGATCCCAATCCTCATTGTCATATACTTTTCCTTTCGGATCTACTTTCACACAGATTTTAGTTTCTCCAATCACTTCTACAAGAAATTCTCTTTCAACATCTACTTTGATTTTATTACCTTTTGTTTCAATACTACATTCCAAGCAGTTTGGTTGCTGAATGACTTTTGCAAGTACTTCACAATCGTCGCCGATGTGGTGTTTATCACGAATAGACAACGGGATGTAATCGCAATATTCTACGCGTTCTGTTACGACTTCTGTTTTAGTATTATCGTTAAAGGCATACCAGACATTGACATCATAGTGACCACTGATTTCTACAGTATCTTTTTTTACTAGTTTGGCATGGTAGTTATGATTGATAATCCAACAACCTAATATACTTGACGGCCTGTGTGGTGGTGTGATGGTGTTCGTTTCTTGCTTAAATTTTCTACCTTTCCCAATAACCGCTTTTGTTATAATTTCTCGGTATTGCTGATCTAGAAAAGACATGGAATTATAACCTCCCTCTTATTTCAATTCCATCATATGCGAGATATTCGTCTATAGTGCCATCATTATGATAAAAAAATGCTGGGCCATAGATTCTACTTCATCCTATGCAGAAGCCTAGAAAAGTGTACTTCATAAAAATATATTCATATGTATAATTTCAGCTCACAAACAAATTCTGCACATATGGAAGTTTACGCGCAGTAACTTATAAGATAATATTGATATGGTATAACTGCGTAACAAGCCGAAGCGGTTGTTACACCTAATATAAATTTCAAAATGACTACTCATTAAATCGAAGTTATGTCGCATCATCTTCCTTTTATTCATCAACTAATTCTTATTCTGTGCAATCTTAAAAAATATTTATTAGCTTGCAAAATAACTGGATACTTACCAATATATAATTTGTTAATTAACAAAAAACACATGATCAACTGTTTGTAGTTGATCATGTGTTTAAAATTGAGTTAACAGTGGCTTTGTCCCTTTTTCGAACCTGTTTCGCCAGCTAACAAATCGCCGCCTGTTGAGCGTATCACTTCATTGGTAATTTCTCTTGCAATTGTATTTGTCACTAGCTGTAAAATACCATTTATGACAACCTGTGATTCCTTGAATTCTTGCACAAGAGGAATTTCATCGATTTCTGCTTGCAAACGATCAATTTCTTCTTCCACGCGTTTCAATGCTTCTTGTTTGCCATACGCTTGAAAATTGACTGCTTGTTTTTGTAAGGCTTTAATTTTTTTAATTAAACTCTGAATTTTATTATTTTCATTCAATTTAGCTTCTAACTGTTTAAAGCGATCAATTTCTTCTATATTAGCCATTTTATTGGCTAAATTCTGTGCTTCTTCAATCACTTCTGCTCTCGTATATTTTGCCATTTAATTCACCTCAACTGCTGATGCAACCATTTCGCCATCAAGTGTCCATGTCTTCGTATTCGTAATTTTCACTTCTACAATTTCACCGATTACAGATTTCGGACCTCTAAAGTTAACTAATTTGTTACGCTCAGTATAACCGGATAGCACATCAGGATCTTTTTTACTTTCACCTTCTACTAATACTTTCACAGTTTGACCCAGGTATTTCTCCATTGCATCTGCCGATTGTTTATTTACCAAAGCATTTAATCGTTGTAGACGCTCTTTCTTCACTTCCATTGGAGTATTGTCTTCCCATCGTGCAGAAGGTGTACCTTCTCTTGGTGAATAAATAAACGTATACGCACTTTCAAATCCAACTTCTTCCATTAGTGACATAGTTTCTTCAAACTGTTCATCTGTCTCGTTTGGAAAACCTACTATAATATCAGTAGTTAACGTTGCATTTGGCATCGCTTGTCTTATTTTTTTAACTAAATCAAGATATTGTTCTCTTGTGTACCTACGTGCCATTACACGTAAAATATCTGAGCTACCCGATTGAACTGGCAAGTGGATATGATCTAACAGATTACCACCTTTCGCTAACACTTCAATTAAGCGATCATCAAAATCTCTTGGATGTGAAGTAGTAAATCTTACACGTGGAATATCAATTTTACTTATTTCCTCCATTAAGTCACCAAGGCCATATTCAAATTCTAAATCTTTACCATAGGCATTGACGTTTTGGCCTAATAAGGTAACTTCTTTATAACCTTGTGCAGCTAAATGACGGACCTCCTTGATAATGTCATCAGGCATACGACTACGCTCTTTCCCTCGCGTGTATGGAACGATGCAGTAGGTACAGAATTTATCACAACCGTACATTATATTAACCCATGCCTTAATTTTACCTTTACGGACTTTCGGAAGGTTTTCAATTATATCCCCCCCTTCTTTTGACCATACTTCTACGACCATTTCTTTGCCAAACATGGCTTCATTAATTAATTGAGGTAAACGGTGAATATTATGTGTACCAAATATTAAATCAATAAAAGGATGTTTTTTTAGGATCCGGTTTACCACCGATTCTTCCTGAGACATACAGCCACATACACCTAAAATTACATCAGGATTTTCTAGTTTAAGAGGTTTTAAATGTCCAATTTCACCAAATACTTTATTTTCCGCATTTTCACGAATTGCACAAGTATTTAATAAAATAATGTCAGCATCATTGGTTTCTTCAGTTGCTGTATAACCCATTTGGGACAGTATACCTGCCATAACTTCTGTATCGTGCTCATTCATTTGACAACCATACGTACGGATAAGAAATTTTTTCCCTTTACCTATTGCTCTCATCTCTAGTGGAATATCAAAATCATAATGAATATCAACATCTTTTTTCAAACGTTTTTTTGCCTTTTTCATGTTCGGTGGTTCATAGGTGGTTTGAAAATATTTAGAAATCAAGTCGTCACTTGTCATGTTCTTTAATCGGTCCAAATTATCATTCGCATCGGATTTTACGTCCGCCGAATTCTTTTGGTTGATTTGTTGACTTTCTAGTCGTTGCTTTTCATTCATTTATTTTTCTCCTTTCTTACCCCAAATCAATCTAACAAAGATAAAACTACTTCATCTATTATAGGGGGGGATTAACCATTGAAACACAAAGTCTATTTACTGATTTCTATCAATTATGAAGGGAAATGTCTAATAAAATTTAAATATTCCATTTTTTCACATTGTTTCCTATGAAATTTTTGATGAATTGCTACATCTAGATTCTGATAATCAGCAATCAAAACTAAGTCTTCTATGAAACGATCTGTACCGTCAAAATCAGAGCCAAATACAAGGTGATCTTCCCCCCCACCTAAATGTATAATATATGCAATATGTTGAAGTAAATCCTCTATTGTCGCCTTCCCTTGATTCACAACAAATTTTTCGACAAAAGTGATGCCAATTAACCCATTTTTTTTAATTAATTGCTTTATCTGTTCATCATCTAAATTTCGTCTGTGGTGACAAATCGAACGACTATTGGCATGAGAGACAATAACATGGTTTGCGATCTGGAGAGCATCTTGAAAACCTTCTCTGGAAACATGTGCTAAATCTACCCAAACTTGTTCTTTGTTAGCTAACTCAATCACCTCTATTCCAAAATGAGTTAGACCTGCTCTCCGCGTTTCATCTATACCATCAACTGCAAGGTTAGCATAATTCCAAGATAAACCAATCATCCTGACACCTAGTTGAATAAGCAATCGTAATTTGAACAAATCACTTCCAATACAGTCCAAGCCTTCTAATGTAAGAATCGCTCCTTTTTCAATTGCTTGTAACCTATCGAAATCTGCCTTTTCTTTTATCCATTTTATATTGGAATAGGATTTAATGATTTTCTCATGAAAGAGATCAACCATTTGCAGAGCAACGATAAATTTTGATTCATTTGGAACATATTCTGGTACGTATATAGCAAAGCATTGAATTTGGACAGGACTATACAACCATTTCTGATAATTAACATCTAATACCAAATCATTATTAAAATCAACCTGATGAGCCCACATTTTCAATAATGCATCACAATGGCAATCAATAATCATGAATTCACTCCTCCATTACACACAAAAACCTGTTTGTTTTAAAAACAAACAGGTTACTAATGATTCTTTATTATCTTGGTTCTACAATTAACTTAATTGCCGTACGTTCTTCATTATCAATCATAATATCTGTAAAAGCTGGAATGCAAATGAGATCCACTCCACTTGGAGCAACAAAACCACGTGCGATCGCTACGGCCTTCACTGATTGATTAAGTGCACCAGCACCTATTGCCTGAATTTCTGCTGTACCACGTTCTCGTAATACGTTTGCAAGTGCGCCTGCTACTGAATTTGGATTTGATTTTGCTGAAACTTTTAATATATCCATTCCTGGTACCTCCTTCAAATGCTATTGTTATCCCACTTTTACTATATTCATGATTATGAAAGATATTCCTTTTAATTATGAAGGATAAACGCGAAAATTTCAAATAAATTGACAGAAATATTCACTTATGAGAAGAAGGGATGATCATCATTGATTTGAATTCGTTCGATTTTCGATGCCTTACCAGTCGTTGCATCTATATCTATCAGTACACCACTCAACTGAGTTCTGCCTGACTTTGGCACCTCAAATCGAACCGGTAATCCGGTTAAGAATTTTTTGAGAACAGCTTGTTTTTCCATACCTAAAATTTCATCGTAAGGACCTGTCATGCCTACATCAGATATATAAGCAGTCTGGTTAGGTAAAATACGATTATCAGATGTTTGAACATGGGTATGTGTTCCAATAACTGCGCTAACCTTCCCATCTGTATACCAACCTAACGCTTGTTTTTCACTCGTTGCTTCCGCATGGAAATCGACAAAAATAATATTGGTACGTTTTTTTGCTTCCTTATATAGTTCATCAAACTTGCGAAAAGGGTCATCAACAGGTTGCATAAATGTCCTTCCAAGTAAATTAATAACGGCTATCTCTATACCATTGGATTTAATGTATACAATGTCCCTGCCAGGCATATTAGGAGGTAAATTACCTGGACGCACCATGTAGGTAGCATCATCAATAAAGTTAAAAATTTCTTGTTTATCCCAAGTATGATTACCCATCGTAACAGCCTGAGCACCCCACTCTAAAAAATTTTTATATATTTTTTCATTAATCCCTTTACCCGCAGCTGAGTTCTCGCCATTGATAATCGTTACATGGGGGGGTTGGTATTTCGTCTTTAACTTAGGTAAATATTCTTGGACCATATCTCTACCAGGTGAACCAACAACATCCCCCAATAAATAAAATCTTCATAAACTTCTACCTTTCTATTATAGCAACCATAGTTTTTCATAAAAAAGAGAGGCCATTAGCGCCTCTTTTTTTTATTTTGCGTATTCGACAGAACGGGTTTCCCTAATTACAGTTACTTTAATGTGACCAGGGTAATCCAGTTCATCTTCAATTCTCTTTCTAATATCTCTTGCAATCTTAGTAGATTCAATATCATCTATTTCATCTGGTTTCACAATAATTCGAACTTCTCTACCAGCCTGAATAGCAAAAGATTTCTCTACTCCTGCAAATGACTCTGAAATCTCTTCTAACTTCTCTAATCGTTTAATATAATTTTCCAATGTTTCACTTCGCGCACCTGGACGTGCAGCAGATAAAGCATCAGCTGCCGCAACAATTACAGAAATAATAGAGGTTGCTTCTTCATCACCATGGTGTGAAGCAATTGAATTTATCACAACTTCATTCTCTTTGTATTTTGTTGCTAGTTCTTTACCAATTTCAACGTGACTACCTTCCACTTCGTGATCAATAGCCTTTCCGATATCATGCAATAAACCAGCACGTTTAGCAAGTGTTTGATCTAATCCGAGCTCCGCAGCTAGTAATCCGGATAAGTATGCTACTTCTGTAGAGTGTTTTAAAACATTCTGTCCATAGCTAGTTCGATATTTTAATCGACCTAAAATTTTCACTAAATCAGGATGAAGACCATGAACCCCCCCAATTTCAAATGTTGTCTGTTCTCCAAATTCACGAATATACTCGTCGACTTCTCGTCTTGATTTATCCACCATTTCTTCTATTCTTGCTGGGTGAATACGACCATCCTGCACTAGTTTTTCTAATGCGATTCTAGCTATTTCTCGTCGTATCGGATCAAAACCAGATAAGATAACAGCTTCAGGCGTATCATCAATGATTAAATCAATACCAGTTAATGTTTCCAAAGTTCGAATATTTCGACCTTCACGACCAATAATTCGGCCTTTCATCTCATCATTCGGAAGATTGACAACGGAAACAGTGGTTTCAGCAACATGATCAGCTGCACATCGCTGGATAGCAAGGGATAATATATCTTTAGCTTTTTTATCCGCTTCTTCTCTTGCTCGATTTTCTGCATCTTTAATTATCATGGCTGTTTCATGTGTTACTTCTTCTTCCACACGTTGTAAAATAACTTGTTTTGCCTGATCAGTAGTATATCCTGAAATCCGTTCTAGTTCTGCTTGTTGCTCGCTTAACATTGCTCCAACTTTGCCTTCCATTTCTTCAATTTGTTGTTGTTTTTCTGTAAGCGAACTTTCTTTTTTCTCAAGTAATAATTCTCGTTTGTCTAAAGTTTGATCCTTACGGTTTAGATTTTCTTCCTTTTGCATGAGACGACTTTCAAGTTTTTGAATTTCTGCTCGACGTTCTCTTAGCTCTTCATCAGCTTGTTGACGAATTTTATGATTCTCATCTTTCGCTTCTAATAAAGCCTCTTTTTTAGCCACATCAGCGTTCTTATGACCTTCTTCGACAATTTGTTTTGCTAATTCTTCTGCGCTTGATATTTTCTTCTCTGCAACGGTCTTGCGAATCAGATAACCAACAACAATACCGACAAATGTAAGCAAAATGGAGATGGCAATAAATCCTAGAATTTCCACACCTTCACCTCCTCTTGCTATAAACTTGTACAACTTTTAAAGTCGGCATGTACAATGAATACTTTTTGTTAAATTTTAATGTATAATAATTTTTAAATTATACATTTTAATTTTAATCGTGAATTACTAAGATGTCAAGGAATGTAAGAATATCGTTGATTAATAAGAAAAATGATAAAAATACAGATAAATAGACAAAGATTAACTTATGCAGCAATTATGAAACGGTATTAAGTTTCGGCTTGTCCGCTTCTCTTTCCACGGATACTTCTCAACAGTAAGTGAACAGTATCTTTCTTTTATTCAAACAACATGGGCGTTCTCTAATGTAATAAAGCTCCGTAACCTGTGGTTGCGGAGCTTAGTTATTATTCTTCGAGTATACTTTGAGGAACATCTTCGGTTTCATCTGTATTTTCAGTTACCTCGTCTAATTCATAGTGAGCACGAATCGCTAAATAAATTTCATCTGCCATTGCTGGATTTTCCTTAAGGAATTGTTTGGCATTTTCTCGGCCTTGACCAAGTCTTTCCTCATTATAGGAATACCATGCACCACTTTTAAGTACAATATCCAAATCCGAACCAATATCCAGTAATTCTCCTTGCCTAGAAATTCCTTCCCCCCCATACATGATATCTACTTCTGCTTGTTTAAATGGAGGCGCTACTTTGTTTTTAACCACTTTAATACGTGTTCGGTTTCCGACCATGTCATTTCCGATTTTTAAAGTTTCTGCACGTCTCACTTCCAAACGAATGGATGAATAAAATTTTAATGCTCGGCCCCCAGGAGTTGTTTCTGGACTACCAAACATGACACCTACTTTTTCACGAATTTGGTTAATGAAAATAGCTGTCGTCTTTGATTTATTAATAGCTCCAGAGAGTTTACGTAATGCTTGTGACATTAATCGAGCTTGCAGACCCACATGGGCATCACCCATTTCGCCTTCAATCTCAGCCTTAGGTACTAGTGCTGCAACAGAATCAATAACAACCATATCAACCGCACCACTTCGAACTAATGCTTCTGCTATTTCTAATGCTTGTTCACCAGTATCAGGCTGTGATAATAATAACTCGTCAACGTTTACACCCAAATTTTTTGCATATACTGGATCTAAAGCATGTTCAGCATCAATAAAGGCTGCTTGTCCACCAGCTCTTTGTGCTTCTGCAATTGCATGAAGCGATACAGTAGTTTTACCTGAAGATTCTGGACCATATATTTCAACAACTCTTCCTCTTGGATAACCGCCTACACCTAATGCCACATCAACTGCGATTGATCCACTGGAAACAGTGGCAATTTTTTGTAAGCCTTGTTCTCCTAATCTCATAATTGAACCTTTACCAAACTGTTTTTCAATTTGTTTTAACGCCATATCTAAGGCTTGTTGTCTATCGCTCAAAATTATTCCTCCTTCATATTCCTAATACTATCTTACAACCTTTCTGCTCGTTTCACAAGTAAAAAGTCGAATAAATGTTCCCTTGTTTTTCCTTAATTTACGTATGAAAATTGAAAAAAAGTCAGAGGAAAAGCACCTTTTCAATCCTTATGATAGGTGAAAAAATGCTTTTTGCGCTGAATTATTTATTCTTTTCATTCCCTTTTTAGTTGATAATACACCATTTCATAAGCCTTTTTAACGGCTCTATTTCTGACAGTCTTTCGATCACCATGAAATTGAAATTTTTGTGTATTATAGCTGTTATCCTGATCACAAATAGAAATAAATACAGTGCCTTCCTCTTGATTTTCAAATTGACCTGGTCCAGCTACACCCGTAAAGCTAATTCCAATAGTAGACTGATAGGTTAATTTCACTTGTGATGACATTGCTTCTGCACATTCTTTACTTACTGTCCCGTGTGTTTCCAGTAGTTTTTCATCAATATTTAAGGCTTTTGCTTTCGAAAAAGACTGATAGACAACCGCAGCACCATTAAAAACCTCAGATGCACCTTGATGATCTACAATACTTGCTGCGAAAGCTCCACCTGTAAGGCTTTCTGCACTAGCAATGGTTAATTGTTGTTCTTTTAGAAGATCGAATACTTTTTGTCCAATATTCACTTGATCATAGCCATAAAGATATTGACCAACTATAGCAGTAATTTTGTTTTCTAAACCATCAATTAATTTATCTGCTTCTCTCAAACTATTAGCTTTTGCGGTTAAGCGCAGTGCTACTTCACCTTCTGAAGCTAATGGAGCAATGGTAGGATTTGTTTGATTCGAAATTAAAGATTGCAGTTCATGTTCCAGTTGTGATTCCCCCCCTATGCCGATAAATCGCAGCATTCGCGAATGAATGACAGCATCAAGCTTTAATTTCCTGGTCAAATATGGAATCACTTCCTCCATCATAATTGCCTTCATCTCACGGGGGGGTACACCAGGCATAAAAATCCACAACGTATTATTATAGTCAACAATTATTCCTGGAGCAATTCCAACTGAATTTTTTAGTACCATTGCACCTTTAAAAGTATGTGATTGTTTTCGATTATTTGGAGTCATCGTCCGATTATTTTTTGCAGAAATTTGCTCCATCTTAATGATAGTGGCTTCATCTTCTATAATTTCCAGCCCCGACAATTTTTGAAATGCCTCCCGTGTTAAATCATCTTCAGTTGGACCAAGACCTCCCGTTATAAAAACAATGTCAGATCGTTTATCTGCGTCACTAAAAATAGTAGTAAGTCGATTTTTATTATCTCCTACTACAGTATGATAATAGACGGAAATCCCTTGTTCTGCTAAACATTCAGATATCCAGGTAGCATTGGTATTCACGATTTGGCCTAATAAAAGTTCCGTTCCAACAGATACTATTTCCGCTTTTATATCTTTCATTATTTAGAAGCTCCCATCACATTCCAGTTTTTAACAAAGTATTCTACACCAGACACGATCGTAAGCACGAGCGCCGCATATAGTAAGATCATGTCAACAGGTATCCCGATTGCTGAAAATGGCACGTTATGTAACAACATTACGATGATCGCCAAAATTTGCAAAACAGTTTTTAATTTTCCCATTTGACCTGCAGCTAGAACAATACCTTCACCTGCAGCAACTAAACGTAGACCGGTAACTGCAAACTCACGACTGATAATAATAATGACCACCCATGCCGGAGCCATCTCTAACGCAATTAATAAAATAAATGCAGCAGAAACTAATAGCTTATCTGCCATTGGGTCAAGAAACTTACCAAGATTAGTTACAAGATTATACTTCCTTGCATAATATCCATCAAGCCAATCAGTAGCAGAAGCAACAGCGAAAATAATCATCGCGATCAAATGAGAAATCGGGATAGCCTGATCAGCGACCTGCCATGTTCCCCCATTCAAATGGATAGGATAATAATAAAATAAAAATAGGTATCAACATAATACGTGATATAGTAATTCGATTTGGTACATTCATTCCAATACACTCCCTCTTTCTAACAAACAAATTCTATTAATATTATTTTTATTCCCTTTACTCAAGCTACAAAACGTTTCCTAAATATAAATTTTAATCCAGATAAAAGTTTGTATATAAACAAACCCTCTTCTATGAATAAAGAGGGGGTTATCTCTGATTATTACTGTTTTACGATGGTAATCCACGCATCTTGAACGGCAGTTGGAGCTATTTCATCCGATAATGGCAACTCTTGGCCATTTATTGAAATACTTATATCTTGCGGCATCGCAAACCTTATATATAGCTCTTCTACTTCTGAAATATCTATTTCTGTTGGACTTTTATCAGTCGTTAAGGTCTCGTAATACAATCGATTTCCACCTTGATTTTCCATTTGTATCCAGTTTTGACTTACTGTATTTAAGGTGATGGTTAATTTTTCTTCGGTTGTTGTTACGGTGTAATACGATTGATTATTTTCATAACTGTCTAAGCTAATTTCAGTTGTCGGTTCAGAATCTTCAACATCTGCCTCTTCTCCATCTTTTCCAACTGCATTCTCATTTTCTGTTGGTTTTTCTTCTTCTTCCTGATTTGGATTTGACTCTTGATTTGGTGGTAACTGGACAGATTCTCCTGCTGTATCGTCACCATTATCTGCTGACGAGGGATCACTACCATTTCCAAAGTAATTTTGGTTAAATAACCAAACCAATACGATAATCCCAACGATTAGCAAAACAACAATCATACTTGGTAAAAACGAGAAAATAACTGGTGTATTTACAGCAGCTTTATTTTTCTTACTACTTTTCACCCGGGAGAGCGCAATGTTTTCCTCTTTTTCAAAAGGTAAATCATTTTTATATTCTTCCATTAGTTCTTCCGCATCTAATCCAAGTGCATTTGCATATTCTTTAATAAAAGCCCGTACATAAAACGATCCGGGCATAACTTCGAATCGTTCATTTTCAATGGCATCTAAATACCTAGCTTGTATCTTTGTAACTTTTTGAACTTCATCTAAAGATATATTTTTAAGTTCACGTTCTTGCTTTAATCTTTCTCCAATTCCCATAGTAACACCATCCATCAATCAGTAATCTTTATTCTATTTAAACAAACAATCTTGTTGCTAATTTCTTCTATTATATATGACGTTTTATCATTAGAATTTGTTTCATTTAAAATGACATATCCTTATCATATCTTAAAATATAACGAATGAAAAGTGAAATTATGTTAGAAAACAAGAAAAATTAAAAAACAGCAATATAACTTTAACAAAAAGATAGAAGAAATGATAAAACCCTATAAAACATAATTTGTTATGTTTTATAGGGTTTTAAATACTATTTCGATGCTTCGTTTTGAACAAGTTTAACCATTATATTTGCAATGGCATGTTGTTCTTTTGCATCTGCCGCATTCCATAAGTCACGCAAGATTTGTTCTTGATCATTTTTAGCTTGAATTTCTGTTGATAAATAATCACCAATGTCATACGCAAGTTCAGAAATAGCTTGATTACTAATTCCATTACTTTGAGCTTCATTTAAACGGTCACCCAAAAAATCTTTCCATGACTCAAAATTATCAATAACAGACATGTTCATTCCTCCTTTATCAGCATACATTACTATTTTTCGATAATTTCCTGAAAATATGCATGCAAACAAATAGCAGAATTAGTCAATTAGCTCCAAGCACCATTTACGCGAATAATTTCGCCCTGAATATAGGAGGAATGATCACCACATAAAAATTGAACAGCATCTGCCACATCCTGAACAGTACCTGCACGCTGTAAAGGAATTTCTTGAACAAGCTCATTTTTTTCATCATCAGTTAACATATTATTCATTTTGGTATCAATAAATCCGGGACTTACCCCATTGACATAAATATTACTTGGCCCCAGCTCCTTAGCTAAAGATTTAATGAAGACATGCTGGCCACCTTTAACGGTAGAGTATGCAACCTCACAACTAGCTCCAATTTCACCCCCAGATAGAAGTGATCATTACGATTTTGCCAATACGCTGGTGTAACATATCTGGTATAAGATGCTGCACTATTTTCCATGGGGGGGCTTTCAAGTGTAGATGCAGCATATTATCCATTTGCTGATCAGTCATATCTTGAAATAATCCAAAATAAGTGAATCCACTGGTGAAAATAAAATGATCTAATTGTCTTGGTAGTAACTTAAGAAATTGATCAAGACCTTCTTTAACAGATAAATCAGCTTGAATAATATCCAGTATTTGTTCTTTCGGAACTTTACTGATAATTTCATCTATTGCTGACCTGTTATGATGGTAATGTAATACCAATAAATGGCCCTGATTAGCAAATTGCATTGCGATTTCCTTACCTATATCTCCACTTGCACCTGTTATTAAGGTTCTATGTGTCATCATTTACCTCTACTCTCTACTCATTAGTAACGAAGCAAGTGGAAAGTTGTTGCTCTGTAATCCAAGTTTTTGAAAATTCTTTGATTTCTTCGTATGTCAACTGTTCTAACCATTGCACACTTTCAAAGAAATCAATCCCTAAAAGCTGATAATGTGTATATTGATTCGCAATAAACTCAAGAGAATTCATAGCTCGTAACAATTGGCCAATTTTTTACGTTTTATACGCAGAAAACTTTCTTGATCAATTGGTGATGATTGAATGTTTAACAATTCTTCCTTAACCTGTTGAGCTAACTTCTGTGGATCCTTTGTGTTACCGCCAATGATACTAAAACCAAAATCACGTTCTAAATTTGATTCACAACTGAAGGACTGATCAATGAGTCCGAGCTCATAAAGTCTTTCATATGCGACACCACTTCTTGAAAATAGATGATCCGTAACAATGTCCATCATCCATTCTTTTAACATAAATTCTTTAGGGTCTTTTGGAATATCTGTCTCCTTGACTCCGATTAATGCTTTAGGAACAGATACCGGCATTTTAATTGTTAATTCTTTTTCAGCAACATCTTTAGGTTCATCTGGAAAGCTTCTTATGATTGGATTAGGTGCTTCGAATTGTTTTTGCTCTTGATTCTCTTTTATAAATGCCATAGTTTCTTCTGGATCAACATTTCCCGCCACAAATAATACCATATTACTTGGATGGTAAAAGGTATGGTAACAGATGTATAAGTCATCTTTTGAAATCTCATCAATCGATTCAACAGTTCCAGCAATATCAATTTGAACTGGATGATGATGATACAGACTTTTTATGGTGCCAAAGAAGGCTCGCCAATCTGGCTGATCATCATACATACGAATCTCCTGAGCAATAATTCCTTTTTCTTTCTCAACTGATTGTTCAGAAAAGTATGGATCTTGCACGAAATCGATCAACGTTTTTAAACTTTCTCTGATTTTTGAGGTTGCAGAGAACAGATATGCTGTTTTGGTGAAAGAAGTAAAAGCATTGGCAGAAGCGCCTAGTTTTGAGAAGTCCTGAAAGACATCTCGATCCTCTTTTTCAAATAGTTTATGTTCTAAGAAATGAGCAATTCCGTCTGGAACAGTCTGTAATGCCTCTTCATTAAGCGGTACAAAGCTTTGATCAATCGAACCATAATTTGTAGTAAAGATGGCAAATGTTTTGGCCATTTCCCGTTTCGGTAAAATAAAAACACGTAATCCATTTGACAGTGTATCTGAATATATACTTTCCTCTATTTGTTGGTAATGATTATGCTTCATTTTGTGTGACCTCCTTACTAGTCAATAAATAAATCGTATCAAGTTGTACTTGATTGGCTACTTTGACAACTTCTTCTTTTGATACTTGTTTTATATTTTCCAGTAATTGATTGGGCGACAGTTGCGAATGTGCTAATATACTTTGATAATGCAGTTCAATCATTCCTTGTGGATTATCTAATGTTTCGCGTAATTGATTAATTGTCATTTCTTTTGTTTCCTTCAACTCGCTATCGCTAAATTTACCTTCACGCATTTGATCCATTTGCTCTAAAATAATCTCTTTTGCTTTCTGATATTGATCAGGACCAATTCCACTAAAGACAAACATAAGACCCTTATGACTTTCAATTCTGGATGCGGCATAATAAGCTAGACTATGCTTCTCTCTTACATTCATAAATAATTTAGAGCTAGGAAACCCTCCATACAATCCATTAAACACGTGGAGGGCGGCATACTCAGGATCATCGTAAGTTATATTAGTTCGATAGCCAAAATGCAGTTTCGCTTGATTGATGTCATCTTCTTCTACAATAGTTTGTTCTTCTGGTTCCACTTTAGCTATTTCTTTTTGATTGATGACTGCTTTCTATTACTTTTCACTAGATCCGTTACTTTTTTCTCTACATTCAAATCATTAATATCACCTAAGACAAATACATCTAAATGATCATTTTTCAGTATTTCTTCATAATACGCATATAAGTTTTCTGCAGTGATCGCTTCCAAATCTTCTTCATACCCATGAACACGTAAGCGATATGCTTCATCTTTACACATTTCTTCAATCAACCTGTTATTCGCAAAGTTCATTTTATCTTCTTTTAATGCTTCTATTTTATTTTTTAACGTTTGTTTCTCACGTTCTACAATTGTAGGATCGAATGACTGCTTGACAA
Source organism: Gracilibacillus boraciitolerans JCM 21714 (assembly GCF_000521485.1). GTDB lineage: Bacteria > Bacillota > Bacilli > Bacillales > Amphibacillaceae > Gracilibacillus > Gracilibacillus boraciitolerans. The sequence goes on from NZ_BAVS01000001.1 coordinate 390,954, forward strand.
CTTTTGGTTGATAAATCACTTCTTTTAAGAAAGAAATTCCTTTATCTAACAGATCTTGCGAACCTGCAATATATTGTTCATTAGGTAATTCTAATCGAATCGTCAAAATATGATTTTCGCCTTTTTTACTGCTATCAATTGCCAGTACGGTGCCATATAGTTCATCCAGGTGTTGTCTCAGTTTAATTGCAGTTGGGAAATTTTTAGTTCCTTGTTGCAGAACATATGGCAATAGTGCTCTTTTTGTAACATTCTCTCTTGTCAGCTTCGCCATAAATTTCAACGATAAATGAATTGTTTTAAATTTTTTGGTATGTATAAAATGAACATCATAACCATCTTGCTGAATAATTCGATCTAATGTTTCTGACATAACCACTACTCCTTTTATATAATTCGTTATCTACTTATATTCTATCAATAAAACTAGAATATTATGCTCGTTAACAAAAACTGAAACCAAATACGACTTTCTACGTTAAGAAAGAGATAGCAATAGTCATTTTTAAAAAGATCTGGTGTTTGACCAGATCTTTTTTACAAAGCTATTATAATCTTTTTCTCAATACATAAAAACTAAAAACATCTGACCTGAAAAAATTAGCCGAATATAGGACTGGTTCATGATCCTTTGTATAATGCATCTGACGCAACAATAACAACGCCTGATCAGGTTCACAATTTAATATTGGTGATATTCGTTCATGATAACCAATAGGCTCAATATATGCAACTGCATAGTCGATCTCTTTATTTGAATATGTTTTCAGCGCCTCAAATATCGATTCCTGACTATGAATGATCTCTAATGGCATGAGCCTGTGATCTACACGATCAATACAATACACCACAGGTTCCGCGTCTGCTGTTCTCACGCGCTCCATCTGTGCAAATTGTTCAATTTCCAAGGGATCAAAACGATTCTTATCTTCATCTGTTGGTTCTGAAATCTCAGCTGATATATATTGGACACCAGGTACTTTTCCTGACTGCCGAATCATTTCTGTAACACTGCCTAACTGTTCAATACCTGAAGATAGTATTGGTTTAGCATGAACAAAAACACCAACACCCGGTCTTCGAAGTAGTATTTTCTCGTCTTCCAGTATCATGAAGGCGTCGTTAATCTCTTTTCTAGAAACGTCTAACTCTTTAGCTAATTCATATTCTGTTGGTAATTTCTCTTTCTCTTTATAATAGCCATTCTCTATTAAGTTTTTAATTTGTTGAACAACAGAAACTGCTGAGTCATTATTTAAATTAGATCGCATAATTTTCCCCCCCCAACCAATCTATATTCAATAAGAGTTTATTATTTACAAACAAATATAACACTTTTATTTCGAATAATAAAGAATCTTTTATCAATTTAGTTTGAAGTATGTGTTGCCATGTCATCTGTAGACTGTGATTGTAAAACAGTCCTGGGTTTAGATCCTTCATATGGACCAACAATGCCTCTTGCCTCCATTGCATCTATCAAACGTGCTGCCCTGGTATAGCCGATCCGAAAACGTCGCTGTAACATGGAAACACTGGCACTTTGCATCTCCAGCACCAATTGAACAGCATCATCATAAATATCATCGTCTACCTCTTGAACTACTTCTGTTTCTTCTTCTGGAATCATTTCATCCTGATATTGAGCTTTTTGCTGCTCAATACAGTGATCAACAACTCTCTCTACTTCATCATCAGAAAGAAAAGCACCCTGAATTCGAACAGGTTTAGATAATCCTACTGGAATAAACAGCATATCCCCCCCTCTTCCGAGTAATTTTTCGGCACCACCTGAATCGAGAATGGTACGAGAATCAGTTTGAGAAGAAACACTAAAAGCGATTCGAGAAGGAATATTGGCTTTAATCACCCTGTTATTACGTCTACAGAAGGCCGTTGCGTAGCTATTATCAAATGAATTCCTGCAGCACGCGCCATTTGAGCTAAACGTGTAATGGCATCCTCTACATCATTAGATGCAACCATCATTAGATCTGCTAATTCATCTACAATAACCACTATAAAGGGAAGCTGTGGCTGTTGATCTTCTGAATCTTTATTATGGCGCTTTATGTATTCATTATATCCTTCAATATTTCTTGTAGCTGTTTCAGAAAAAAGATCATATCTTCTTTCCATTTCAGCTACGACTTTTTTTAATGCTCGTGAAGCTTTCTTTGGATCTGTTACAACTGGTGATAACAAGTGTGGTATCCCATTATATACATTAAGTTCCACCTTTTTAGGATCGATCATCATCATCTTCACTTCATGCGGTTTTGCTCGCATCAGAATACTCGTAATAATACCGTTAATACATACGCTTTTTCCGCTTCCGGTTGCCCCCCCGGCAACTAGTAAGTGAGGCATTTTATTCAGTTCTGAAATAACTGCTTCACCGGCTATATCTTTCCCTAACGCAAAGGCTAGTTTATTTTGTATTTGCGTTTTTTTCGTTTCTAACACTTCTCTTAAAGTAACCATAGCGGTTTCCTCATTTGGAACTTCAATACCTACTGCAGATTTTCCAGGAATCGGAGCTTCAATTCGAATATCTTTGGCTGCTAAGGCTAAAGCTAAATCATCATGGAGACTTACAATTTTACTAACCTTTACTCCAGCTTCAGGATAAACTTCATATTTTGTTACAGAAGGACCAACATGAACTTTAGTTACACGGGCTTTTACACCAAAACTATGAAATGTTTGTTCTAATTTTCTTACAATTCGTTGTATATGCGTTTTATCTTGTTGCTTTCCATGATTTTTAGGAAGTTCTAATATATTTATTTGCGGAAGTTTGTAATCACGATTTTCAAACTCTGTCGTCGGTAATTGCTCGGATTCAGCAGTCTTCCATTCTTTTTCTGAATGACTTCCTTTTTCATTAGTCTCTGATACATTATCTGTTGATGTTTCAGCCATTTCCTCTATTACGGGCTCTACTATATCTATTTCCTGATTCGCATAAGCTATCGCAGGTAATTGTTCCTCATTATGATTGATTTCCTCTTTCACTAATAATTTTGTTTCATCTTTATTAGTCTTATTCTCATTTCTATGAGCTTTCCAATCTATTAAACTCTGTTTTCTATTTTTAAACATTTCTTTTATTTTATGAAAAAGTGTGGAAAATAAGTCACCCATTGATAGATTACTAAGAACAACTATTCCAATCACAACGAAAAAGAATGCTAAAATCTTTGCTCCATAATTGGAAAATAAAAAGTTACTAACAGCAAACAATAGAGCAGCATATAAGCCCCCCCCACCAAGATATGCAGATGACTTTGCACCTTGTAAATACTCGATATAAAAAGAATAACTCTGACCTATAATAGATGGGTATTGTTCAGGGAAGATATAAGCTAACTCAAAGGTACGAATATGTGTCCATAAAAGCAATCCAGATAAAACAAGATAAATACCGATCCATTTTCTTGTTTTCATGACAGGATATTTTCGTTTAATCATTAGAAAAACACCTAAAAATAATAGAAGAACAGGAACTATGAAATACCACGATCCAAAGAAAAACCGAAAGATATTCTCTAATAAGGAAGAAACTGCACCTTCACTAATCATGCTGGCACCACTTCCGAATATTGCTAAAAAAATGAATAATAATCCTACTAATTCTACTTTTATATTGGATTTTAATGTTTGTTTTTTTCGTCTTGTATTTTTCTTTTTAGCCATAAAGGTCACTCCTCAAAACTATCAACTAATTAGATTCAATATTCTTAAATGATTAAAGGAAGGAAATACCCTTGCCATCTTCTATAGCAAGGGTGCGATCATTTCTTCTATTATAGCATAGTTTATGAAATAGAACGAATATTCTATCGAAGCAATCTTTGATTAGATATGATGGTTCCTGGTGCGAAATCATTTAAAAGAAAATCTTGCGGATCTGTTGATAGCAATTGAATCAATTTTATATCACCATTTTCCAGTCGCTGAACCGAACATTGTCTATTTTGATATTCCATTACTTCAAATTGCTCATATTCATTTCCAAGGCCGTGTATATCATTATAACTTAACGGTGTATAAAGCATTATTGAATCAACTCCTGTGAATGTTTTTGAGTGTCAATAAATTCATTTAATTTTACCATTGCACCACTTATCCCGCCTTCTTCATTGATCAAGCCGTATTCAACAGCATCCTTACCAATCACATTTGTTCCAATATCTCGAGTAAGATTTCCTTTCTCAAACATTAGTTTTTTAAATTTATCTTCTGTAATTTTTGAATGTTCCGTAACAAACTGAATGACCCTTTCTTGCATTTTATCGATATATTCAAAAGTCTGTGGCACACCAATGACAAGTCCTGTTAAACGGATAGGATGTATTGTCATGGTGGCAGAAGGCGTAATAAATGAATAATCCGTTGACACTGCTATAGGTACACCAATGGAATGACCTCCACCTAATACAACAGAAACAGTAGGTTTTGATAAGGAAGCAATCATTTCAGATAGAGCTAGTCCTGCTTCCACATCTCCACCAACTGTATTTAAAATAACTACTAAGCCTTCAATTTTAGGATTTTGCTCAATTGCTACAATTTGTGGTATGAGATGTTCATATTTAGTTGTTTTGTTATGGGGAGGTAATTGCACATGTCCTTCCACTTGACCAATAATAGTTAAGACATGAATGTTTGAATCTGGCGCACTAGGTATCGTGGATTGACCAAGTTGTTGTATCTTTTCTACTAATGATGATGAGTGGGATTCATTTTCTTTCGTTTCTTCTTTTTGTTGGTTCATAGCTCTAACCCCCCCTTTACGCAATATTATTAATTAGTATGAACTACAATGAAAAATTCATACAAACCATAATAATATTGCTAAACCAACCTGATCCGATTAATTGCAAATAAAAATAGGTCACAATAGAAAGATTATGCGACATAACGCCTGTGGCAATTTTGAAATTGTTTTTTCCTGCTAAGCAGCTGAAGCGATTGTTACACCTAATATAAATCTCAAAATGACTGCTTATTAAATCAAAGTTATGTCGCATAATCTTCCTTTTATACATCAACTTAGCTTATTTTATAAATATACAAAGTGATACCCACGATTGTTTACATATAAATAAAGCGACTACTTGTATGTAGTCGCTTATTGGAAGGATTCGATTACGCGGAATAGATTTTGTTCTTCAAATGGAGATAAAGGTACTAAAGGTAATCGAACAGAACCTACGTCAATTTGTTGATATTTCAAAGCCGATTTGACTGGCGAAGGAGATGGCGCCATAAATAATGCTCGCATAATTGGTAGTAATCTGCGATGCAATTGAGCAGCTTCTCTAACTTTTCCATCCTCAAATAAATTGATCATTTCTCTCATTTCATTACCAATAATATGAGAAGAAACAGAAACAATACCAGATCCACCTATGGAATGAATTGGCAATGTCAATGAATCATCCCCCCCACTATAAACAGTAAATCCCTCTTCAACTTGCTCTAATATAGAAGCAATACTGTCTAAGTCTCCTGTAGAGTCTTTAACAGAAACAATATTATTTACTTGCGAAAGAGCAACAACTGTTTCCACATTTAATCGAACAACTGCTCTCGAGGGAATATTATATAACATGATAGGAAGTTTTGTTTCTTCAGCAACCGCTGAAAAGTGCTGATATAACCCTTCCTGATTTGGCTTATTATAAAATGGCGTAACAATAAGGGCTGCATCCACACCTATTTGTTCTGCTTCTTTTGTTAATTCGATGGAAGCCTGCGTATTATTATTACCAGTACCAGCAATAATTGGAACGCGACCATCTACTACTTTTACCACATGTTTAAATAAAGTTATCTTTTCTTCATGACTTAACGTGGGAGACTCCCCCCGTTGTACCTGCTACCACAAGACCTTCAGATCCATTAGCCAACAAGTGTTCCACTAATTGCGAAGTAATATTTAAATCAATTCGATTATTTTTATCAAATGGTGTAACCATCGCTGTTAATAGTCTACCAAAATCCATAATGTCACCCTCTCCTTTCCAATCTCCTTCACCTTATTTTAGAACGATAAACATTGGTTGTGTATTTTTCAGTATTTATTATGGTTGTAAAATTAAAGTATGGCAAATATGATTAGGCCACAAAAGGATAGAATTAAAAACATATATTTTATTTTTACTCCAATTGAAAAGCTACATGCAAAGCATTAAGTGCAGTTTCTAAATGCTCATTTTGGATCAATACCCAAATCGTACGATGGCTATCCGCTGACTGCAAGATAGGAATCTGCTTATTTGCTAAAGTTTGAACAATTTTAGAGGTAACACCAGGTAAGCCTGACATGCCTGCTCCAACTAGTGATACCTTAGCACAATCCTTCGTGTAGACAGGACTAACATTTAAAGCATTTAAAACGTTTCTAGCCAGTAAGTAATCTCGTTCGAAAATTGTGTAAACAACCCCCATTGGGAGAGATATTTATAAAATCTACAGAAATACCAGATTCTGCCATCGCTTTAAATACCTTCACATGTAATTGCTGAGGTTCTATTGTTTCTTGAATTTTAATTTGGGTAATATGATTCACATATGCTATTCCAGTGACTAGTCGATCATGAATATTCTCGGAATAATCTGACTCAGGAATATTTGTTATCAGTGTTCCCTTGTCTTTAAGTAAATTAGAACGAACTCGAATGGGTACATTAGCTTGCATAGCAATTTCTACAGCTCTTGGATGTATGACTTTTGCTCCTTGATACGCTAAATTGCAAATTTCTGTATATGAGATAGCCTCTAGCTTTTTTGCATTGGATACTACTCTTGGATCAGCTGTCATAATGCCATTAACATCCGTAAAAATATCTACATATTCAGCTCGTAATGCAACTGCTAACGCTGTAGCAGAGGTATCACTACCACCTCTGCCAATTGTTGTAATTTCATTATTATCCGTTTTCCCTTGAAAACCTGCTACAACTATAACTTGATATTTTTTTAACAGTTCATATATGTGTTTTGTATCAATCGTTTTAATCTGAGCATTTGAGAAATTATCTGTTGTAATAATTCCGGCTTCTCCACCTGAAATAGCGACGGATTCAATCTGCTTTTCTAATAGATCATGCGAGAATACTGTGGCAGAAATGATCTCACCACAAGATAATAATAAATCTTTTTCCTTATTGCTTAGTTCAGTTTGATTTCCATTGATCAAAGCTAATAAAGAATCTGTTGCATAAGGATCCGGAAAACGTCCCATTGCGGAAACGACAACTACTAATTTATAGCCTTCCGCAAGTGCTTCCTTAATATGACCAATTGCATGTAGCCTTGAAGATTTATCTTTAACAGACGTTCCACCGAACTTCTGAACTAAAACCCGCATGATCCCACCTCATTTATTTTTGTAGCCAGTTATTTTTTATTAATGATTCTGCAATTTGAACAGAATTCCATGCAGCACCTTTTAATAAGTTATCTGATACAACCCATAAATGAAATCCTTTGTCGTTATCTAAGTCTTTACGAATTCGTCCAACAAATACATCAGGCTTTCCTGCCGCTGAAAGAGGAGTAGGGTACACTTGGTTCTCTGGATCATCTTCTAGTACTACACCCTCAGCATTGCTAATTGCTTCTTTTAACTGCTCTACTGTCACACCGCTTTTATCCACTTCTACATAGACACTTTCAGCATGAGAAGTAAAAAATGGTAATCTTACACATGTTGCAGCTACTTGTACCGTATCGTCATGCATGATTTTTTTCGTTTCATTAATCATTTTCATTTCTTCAAATGTGTATCCATTCTCTTGAAATACATCAATTTGCGGTAATGCATTAAACGCTATTGGATAATATTTCTTTTCTCCTGTAACAGGTAGTAATTCAGCTTTTAGATCTTCACCTTGTAAAAATGCCTCTGATTGTGCACGTAATTCGTCTAATGCCTCATTTCCTGCACCAGACACTGCTTGATAGGTTGATACAATAACTCTAGACATTCCAAATAGATCTCTTATAGGTTTTAATGCTGCAACCATCTGTATAGTTGAACAGTTTGGATTAGCAATAATTCCATTATGACTCTTGATATCTTCTTCATTGACTTCGGGTACAACTAAAGGCACCTCTGGATCCATACGATAGGCACTAGTATTATCCACTACTACAGCACCACGTTTTACAGCTTCAGGTGCTAACTGTTTCGAAACACCTCCACCTGCTGAAAATAAAGCAATATCAATATTTTCAAAACTTTCTGGTGTGGCCTCCTGCACCGTATATTTTTTCCCTTGAAATTCCATTTCTGCACCTGCAGAACGCTTTGATGATAATAATAGTAAGTCTTTTATTGGAAAGTTCTTTTTATCCAGCGTTTCTAGCATTTTTGTTCCTACGGCACCTGTAGCACCTAAAACTGCTACATTATAAAGTTGAGTTGTTGTCATGTTATTTGTCCCCTTCCATTTGTTTCAATGTTTATTATAATTATCTACATTATCATAACATATAAATTAAATTTCTTTAATTATTTCGTCGTGATTAACGATTTCTTTCAATTATAACTGGTTGAATCTGTCTGTACTCCAGTGCTTCCTTCACTGTTTCAGGAATTAATGTCATATCAGACACTAAAGAATTAGGCTTTTTATATGGATCATCCTGACCATATGGCACAAAATAAATAAGCTTTGTTGCCATTAAACGCATTAAATTAACACCATTTAACCCAAGTGCATCATTGGTGGATACACCAATTACGATTGGATTCCCATTTCGAATCGTTGCTTTTGCAGCCATTAACACTGGTCCGTCAGTGATTGCATTTGCTAAACGACTCATAGAATTACCAGTTAAAGGCGCTAGTACCATCAAATCTAATGGCTCAGCAGGTCCTAATGGTTCAGCATCCACTATAGATGAAATCGGTTCACGACCAGTTATTTGCCGTACCCGATTCATATGTTCTTGAGCTTCCCCCCCAAATTTACTATCTGTATCTTTAAAAGTATGTGAAACAACTGGCACCAATTCAGCACCTAATTCTATTAATTTTTCCATTTGAGGAAAGACTGCAGCATACGTACAATGAGAGCCTGTTAAGCCAAAACCTATTTTTTTTCCTTCAAGTTTCACAACAATACCTCCTAAGCATTAATGCTAGTTATATGCCCATTATATGCTTAGCTTATATTGTTGTTACTTTCAAGAAGACTGTATTAAAGAAGCAATTCGATTTGCCATGATCTCTCCGGCGGTTTTTGGTGCCACCATACCTGGTAGGCCTAAGGCATGAATAGTTTCTATACCCCCCCGCTTTTTAGCAAAATCAAAATCTACCCCCACCAGGTTTGGAAGCCAAGTCAATAATGATAGCCTGATTATTCATTTTTTCTAATAAGGATCTATTCACTACTTGAGAAGGAACTGTATTTATTAATATTTGACACTTTTCAATTACGTTTCCTATTTGTTTAAATGAATAGCCCTGCCAACTTCTTTCATAAATTCGAGCTAAATCAGCTTCATTAATGGAGACGATAGAGACGTTTGCTCCCAAACCCGCAAATGCATTTGCCGTTGTTTCTCCGACACGTCCAAATCCTAAAATAAACACATTTGCATGATGAATGGTGATATCTGTATGCTTAATTGCTAACATAATAGCGCCCTCTGCTGTCGGTATTGAATTATAAATAGCGACATCGTCTCTATCCATCAGTCGAATTAAGGTTAAACCTCTTGATGAAGTATATTCATCCAAGGTCTTATTTGAAATCCCAGTAAAAACAAAACAATTTTGTGGTAGTGATTGAAACCACTTATTAGTTAATTGTATTCTTTGATTTGAAAACATTGTATCTATATATCCTTGGTCATCAATGCCTGTAATAGGTAAAACAACTCCATCAAGATTAGATGTATCTAAATTATCTATTGAAGATTGCATAACCCCTGTATAGCTTTGTTCCACTAAATCGAAACCTAAGATTTGAATATGGATATCACTCTTTTTATTCAGAGTCTGTATTAAAGGCAAATAACGAGCATCGCCTCCAATAATGACAATATTTTTCATTTTCTGCATTTTGTCACCTCACAAAATCACTAACTATATTATTTTTTCTAGACTATTATATGTAAGCATGGTACAGAAGTGAAGGGGCAACTATCATGGTTAAACATATCTTTAATCGAAAGCTTTAAAATAAAAAAACGAAGCTATTTATGCTTCGTTCTAAATTTGATCTGTCTCTACGATGATCATGTCATCTCCAATTTTTTTTATCTGTTTCCAATCGATACGTGAATATGTTTCTGTTTTTCTTAACCCAAACATACTATATTGTGGAATTGTAAAAGAAAGAATTTGACCCGTTTTCTCGTCCACTTCTAAATCAGTTTGACCTAATACACCTAAGCGAGAACCTGTAGTTAAGTCAATCAATTCTTTACTACTCAAATCATTAAACCGCAATTCTAACACCTCCAGTCTTTAATTAGGTGCAATAATGGCTGACGCAGCGTTACTTGAGTTCAATTGATTTAATATTATACTTATATCATCCTGAGTAACATTATCAATTTTCTGCAAAATATCATCTAATGACGGATGCTCATCTAATAGCAATTCATTTCTTGCATTACGGCTCATTTTGCTATTTGTACTCTCAAGACTTAACATATAAAGTCCCTTTAATTGTTCTTTACTATTTTTCCACTCTTTCTCTGTTAACCCATTATGATGTAGCTGATCTACAACTTGATCTATTTTTTCTCGGACCATATCTAACTGATGTTTAGATGTACCTGCATAAATAGTTAGTAAACCAGAATCCAAAAAAGAGCTATGGTAAGAAAAGATCGAATAAGCCATACCATCTTTTTCTCTGATTTCTTGAAAAAGACGAGAACTCATGCTTCCTCCCAATACATTATTAACAATCATCATTGGATAGATTAGCTTATCTTCCATTCCTACCCCCCCTTCATAACCTAAACAAATATGTGCTTGTTCTGTTTCCTTCGTTTGGTTAATATGATTGGCATGAAATGCAGGTCTAGGTTGTGTTATAGTTTGACTGTTCACCTTTATATCCATTGACAGGTAATGTTCAATGGTTTCGATAAAATCCTGCTTTACATTACCTACAATAGATATCACCATATTAGAAGGAAGATACTGTTCATTAAAACACCTAAATAGATCTTGTTGCGACAAGTTAGTCACGGTGGATTTCGAACCTAATATAGGCCTTGCCAAACTATTGGATTTATAAACTGCATCTGCTAAAAGGTCATGAATAATGTCATCAGGAGTATCTTCCGTCATATTTATTTCTTCTAAAACTACCTTCTTTTCTCTTTCTATTTCTGTCTCTTCAAATGTTGAATGTAGTAACATATCCGACAGTATATCAATTGCTAGCTCTTTATGGGTATCTAGTACTTTCGCATAAAAGCAAGTGTATTCTTTTGAAGTAAAGGCATTGATTTCGCCTCCAATACCGTCGAAAGCTTCAGCAATTTCTAATGAGGTTCGATTTTTAGTTCCTTTAAATAACATATGTTCAATGAAATGAGATATGCCATTTTGTTCTAATGTTTCATTTCGGGAACCTGTCTTCACCCAAATACCAATAGTGATAGATCTTACAGTTGTAATCTCTTCTAATACAATCCGCATACCATTTGAACATTCCTTACGATATAACAAACCAATATCTCCTCCTATACAGTTAAAACCATAAACCCAGTCAATTCTCCAGAATTAACGCTATATTTACTCTTAGATTATAAAAAGAAACTGGTTATCCAGCTTCTTTTTTTGTTACTTATTTTTTTCTTCTTTCTCTTTTTGATCAACCAGAACTGCTTTTCTAGAAAGATTCACTCTGCCTTGACGATCAATTTCTTTTACTTTAACCATAATTTGATCACCAATCGAAACAACATCTTCCACTTTGGCAATTCTTTCTTCTGCTAATTCTGATATGTGCACAAGTCCTTCTTTGCCTTTAAATAACTCTACAAATGCTCCGAACTTCTCGACGCGTTTAACTGTTCCAAGATACAATTCACCTACTTCTACTTCACGAACAATATCTTCAATTAACTTCTGCGCTTTTTTGTTCATTTCATTATCGATAGAGGAGATAAACACATGTCCATCTTGTTCAATATCAATCTTAACTCCAGTTTCCTCAATGATTTGATTGATTTGCTTACCACTCGGTCCTATTACAGCACGGATCTTATCTGGCTTAATATCCATAGTTAAAATTTTAGGTGCGTAGTTTGAAAGTTCAATTTTAGGAGATTGGATGGTCTCTAACATATGTGACAGAATATGCATACGGCCTATTTTTGCCTGAGTCAAAGCTTCTTCCAATATTTCACGGGATAAACCATCAATTTTAATATCCATTTGCAGAGCTGTAACACCTTTTTCAGTACCTGCAACCTTAAAGTCCATATCCCCCCAGAAAATCTTCCATACCTTGAATATCACTTAAAATCGTATAATCTTCACCTGATTTAACCAAGCCCATTGCAATCCCAGCTACTGGAGATGTAATTGGAACACCAGCATCCATCATTGCCATTGTACTTGCACAGATACTCGCTTGTGATGTAGACCCATTTGATTCAAGAACTTCTGATACTAATCGAATCGTATATGGGAATTCCTTTTCATCTGGTACCACTTTTTCTAAAGCACGCTCACCTAAAGCACCATGACCGATTTCTCGACGTCCCGGTCCTCTAATTGGACCTGTTTCTCCAACACTGAAAAGTGGGAAATTATAATGATGCATAAATCGTTTTGATTCCTCTGCATCAATTCCATCTAAAATCTGTACATCACCAAGTGCACCCAGTGTACAAATACTTAATGCTTGTGTCTGTCCACGTGTAAACAACGCAGAACCATGTGTTCGTGGTAAAACGCCTATTCGTGAAGAAAGGGGTCTGATTTCATCAATTTTTCTTCCATCAGGACGTATCTTTTCTTTCGTAATTAGACGACGTACTTCTTCTTTCATAATCTTATCTAAAACATTTTTTACCTGTTTTAATTTGTCAGCATCTGCTTCTTCTTCCTCAAAGGAATGTATTACATCTTTTTTTACTTGTTCAATAGCTTCTTCTCTTGCGCTTTTATCAAACACTTGGATAGCTTTGACCAAATCAGCCTTAGCTCTATCTTCCACTTCTTTTACAATTTCTTCTGCAGGTTCAAATAATTTAATTTCCATGTTCTCAATTTCAAATGCATCAATAATCTCTTCTTGAAAAGCTATAAGTCGTTTAATTTCTTCATGACCAAACATGATTGCTTCAAGCATGACACCTTCAGGTACCTCATTAGTACCTGCTTCTACCATATTTATGGCATCCTTAGTCCCTGCTACTGTTAAATCAATATCACTTTTTTCTCTCGCTTTTAAGGAAGGATTAACAACAAATTCCCCGTCAACGCGGCCTATTACAACACCTGCTATTGGCCCATCAAATGGAATATCTGATACACATAATGCAATGGACGATCCAATCATTGCCGCAATCTCAGAAGGTAAGTTTTGATCGACACTCATTACCGTGCTTATTACTTGTACTTCGTTACGGAAGCCATCTGCAAATAATGGACGAATTGGTCTGTCAATCAGTCTCGATGTTAAAATAGCTTTTTCGCTTGGTCTTCCTTCTCTTTTAATAAAACCACCCGGAATTTTCCCAACCGCATATAAACGCTCTTCATAATTTACCGTTAATGGGAAAAATGGTAAATCTTTTGGTTCTTTAGAAGCTGTTGCTGTTGCTAATACTGCTGTATCACCATAATGCACCATACATGCTCCGTTTGCTTGCTTTGCCAATTCACCAATCTCTACACGAAATGGATGACCTGCGATTTCAGTCGTAAATACTTTTTTTTCATCAACCATTATAGTACTCCTCTCAAAACAACTATGCTTGTCCTTCACTATAACTTATTTTAGCACGTTGTTTCCTCATATGTAACTAGTTCCATTTATTTAACTGCAAATTTGAATAATACTAGTATTTTCTAATTTGAATGGAATTAATCCGTAATTCTAGAATATTTACCAACATTATATCTTTAACATGATGCAAATTCTCACAAGTTTATTTTTACATACAGAAAAAGCGGGATCACTCCCGCTTTTAACTTGGTTTATCGACGTAAACCTAATTGTTGAATTAGTGTACGATAACGAGCAACATCATTATTACGCAAGTAGTTTAACAAGTTACGACGTTACCTACCATTTTCAATAGACCACGACGTGAGTGGTGATCTTTTTTATGAATGCGTAAGTGATTATTCAAATTATTGATATCCTCTGTAAGGACAGCAATTTGAACTTCTGGTGAACCAGTATCGTTCTCATGTGTTTTGTATTCACTAATAATTTCATTTTTACGCTCTTGTGTGATAGCCATCCTATTCACCTCCTAAAAATATCTTGAAACACCAATCCCCCTAGCAATCGACGGAGAAATCAAATTGCCAAGCAGATGGTTCCCAAATAAAACAATACAACTTTTCACCTTGAAATGCAAGTGGTTTCCTTAATTTATCGAAAAAAATTGTCGAACTTGTACTTCATCATCTTTTAATTTATCGATTAATTCTGTCACGTCAGAAAATTTTTCTTCATCACGGATATATTTTTTCCAATAAACTACTACATTCTCACCATATATATTTTCATCAAAATCAAAAATATGAACCTCTATTTTAATCGTCTCACGATCATCTAAAAAGTCGGATTATAACCAATATTAGCCATTCCAGAATAAATTTCATTGTCAATTTTTATTTCCACTGCGTAAACTCCGATACGTGGCAAAACATAATCGTCTTCGATCTTTATATTAGCTGTTGGATAACCGATCGTTCTGCCACGTTTATCTCCATGAATGACTTCCCCACCTAACGTGTATGGTCTTCCGAGTAATCTTTCCACTTCTTCCATCTTCCCACGTTTTAAATCGGCTCTAATTCTAGTGGAGCTTATTTTCTCTCCTTGAAAATCTAAACGACCAATTGTTGTAACTTCTGTATTTAAATGGACTAAATCATGAATATTTTCCATATTACCTGCACCCTTATGACCGAATGTAAAATCAAAGCCAGCCACAATATGAGTGATATGTAATTCATCTGCAAAATGTGTTAAAAACTCTTTTGGTGATAACTTTGCTAAGTTTTTATCAAAGCGAATAATATAAAGTCGGTCTACTCCCAATAATTCTATCTGCTTTATTTTCTCTTCTATCGGTGTAATATAGCGAATGGTTTCCTTCGTATTTTGTAATACAACAGATGGATGAGGATCAAAGGTAATAACAGCTGATTTTTTATTTGATTCTGCAGCAATCGTTATCGCCTTTTTGATAACTGTTCTATGTCCTTGATGAACACCATCAAAAAAGCCAAAAGCTGCAACAGTATTTGGTTGTTCATCTTTCGTTAATTGGTGAGGATACACAAGTGAGTGTACTTCCATCTGCATGTCACCTACTTTCTATCATCAAGTCTAAATACTCGAGCTGGTTTTATTTCTTTATGATTATCATGAAATTGATAAATTGCTAAAAGTTGATTATCAAAAACCATCCTGAAAAAGTCGGTTTTTGGCAGTTTGTCAGGTTTGGGTAACTTTTGTCCATAAAGAACTTTGCGTTTCGTTTCTTCATCAACTTCTAATTTGTCTAAATGTTTTAAACCTTTATCCATTGATAATAAAGGTATTTTCTGATTCTCATTTTTTAATAATTGAAGTTTATTTAAGGTAATTGTATCACTCTTATAAAAGTCGGCACTAGCTATTCTTATTAATTGTAACATATGGGCAGGAAAACCAAGCATTTTGCCAAGATCAACGCAGAGTGTGCGAATATATGTACCTTTCGAACACGTAACATCAAATTCAATTTGCTGTTCGTTATTTACATGATCATATGTAGTCGATAAAAAACGTATATTATGGATATAAATCTGTCGATATGGCCTTTCTACAGGGATCGCATTCCTTGCATACTCATATAGTCTTTTACCATTGATTTTTACAGCAGAATATAATGGAACCTGTTGCGTAATCTCTCCCTCAAAACTAGCCAATGCTTGTTCAATCTTTTCAGTGGGAAGTGCTGAAGCTACCTCTTTTATATCCTTTTTCATACCTGTATGATCCTCTGTATCGGTGGCATAGCCTAATAAAGCAGTCGCCCGATATGTTTTAGAAGTATTAAGCAGGTACGGAACAATTTTAGTTGCTTCACCAATACATAATGGCAAAACTCCTTCGACTTCTGGATCAAGTGTACCAGTATGTCCAACCTTTTTGGTTTGAAGAATTTTCCTTACTTTCATCACACAGTCATGTGATGTTAAGCCTTTTTCTTTCCATAATGGTAAAATTCCGTCCATTAGTTAACCCCCCAACGCATTAAAAAAACTTGAAAATTATTGATTATTTCAGTCAGAAAACCCTTGTATTTACAAGGGTTTCTAGTACTATTTATCTTCTGATTCATTTATTTCCCTTAAAATATGCTCAATACGATTTCCTCGTTCTATCGTATCATCAAAATCAAACATTAATTCTGGTGTTTTTCTTAGTCGAATTCTTTTACCTATTTCAGAACGGATAAATCCCTTTGCTTTAGCAAGACCAATCAGTGTATCTTGTTTTTTATTTTCATCACCAAGAACAGAAATAAATACTTTTGCTTGTTGTAAATCTCCTGTAACTTCCACGTCTGTAATTGTAACGAACCCAACTCGTGGATCTTTGATTCTACGAGAAATAATATCACCAAGCTCTTTTTTCATTTGTTCGGCGACTCGATTTGAGCGTAATTCACTCATCTGTATCACCTCTTTCCAACTCTATCTTATTTCGACATTTGTTACTGTTCTTTCTACTTCAGTAAAGAAATCGATCAATTCTAATGCCTGCTGGATAATTTGATCTCCTATTTCTGCCGATTCTGAAACTGTAACGATTCCAAATTTTGTGCGCTGCCACAAATCTTGAAAGTCTAATTCTGAAAGAGCAATATTTAAATCTTTTTGCAATCGATTTTTAATTCTTTTTAGTATTGACCGTTTATCCTTTAATGAATGACATTCATACAAGAAGATTTCCACTTCTGCATATGTGACCATTATACTTCGATTTCCTGCATCACATAGGCTTCAATTACGTCGCCTTCTTTAATATCATTATAATTTTTAATTGTAATCCCACACTCATAGTTTTGAGCAACCTCTTTAACATCGTCTTTAAAAACGTTTTAGTGTATCAATTTCACCTTCATAAATCACAACACCATCTCGAATTAATCGTATGCCTGCATCTCTTGATACTTTACCCTCTGTTACATATGCGCCTGCGATTGTGCCAATTTTGGAAACCTTAAAGATTTCTCTCACTTCAACCTGACCGATTACTTTCTCTTCAAATTCAGGATCTAGCATCCCTTTCATTGCTGCTTCTACTTCTTCAATCGCTTTATAGATGATTCGATGTAAACGAATATCAACTTTTTCGGATTCTGCTGCTTTTTTCGCGTTATTATCTGGTCTTACATTGAATCCAATAACAATTGCATTCGATGCAGATGCTAAAATAACATCTGATTCTGTGATAGCTCCAGCACCAGTATGAATGATATTAACTTTAACTCCTTCTACATCTATTTTCTTTAAAGATGCAGCTAGTGCTTCTACAGAACCTTGAACGTCTCCTTTTAGAATAACATTGATATCTTTAATATCACCCTGCTTAATTTGTTCAAATAAATCATCTAAGCTAACACGCGATTGTGTTCCACGCTTTTCTTCAATTTGTTTTTGCTGTCTCATCTCACCTATTTGGCGAGCTTGTTTTTCGTCTTTAAAAACAACAAATGAATCACCAGCTAGTGGTACCTCGTTTAAGCCTGTAATTTCAACAGGAGTTGAAGGACCTGCTGATTTAATACGTCTACCTAAATCATTAACCATAGCACGAATACGACCAAACGTATGTCCAACAACAATCGGATCGCCTACTCTTAGTGTACCATTCTGCACCAATAATGATGCAACAGGGCCACGACCTTTATCCAATTGCGCCTCAATTACAGTACCATTAGCTAAACGATCTGAATTTGCCTTTAGTTCTTCAACTTCAGCAACAAGCAAAATCATTTCTATTAAATCATCAATACCTTCACCTTTTAAGGCTGACAATTGCACGAAAATCGTCTCGCCCCCCCCATGCTTCTGGAACTAACTGATATTCTGTTAATTCTTGCATTACACGATCGGGATTAGCACCTTCCACATCTATCTTATTAACGGCAACAATAATTGGAACTTCCGCTGCTTTAGCATGATTAATAGCTTCAATAGTTTGTGGCATTACACCATCATCAGCTGCTACAACTAAAATTGCAATATCCGTAACTTGAGCACCACGTGCACGCATACTTGTAAATGCGGCGTGACCAGGTGTATCAAGAAAAGTCACTCTTTTATCATTTTCTCTAACTTGATAAGCACCAATATGCTGTGTAATACCGCCAGCTTCGCCTTCTGTAACTTTAGTATGACGAATCGCATCTAATAATGTCGTCTTTCCATGGTCTACGTGCCCCCCCATAATTGTTACAACAGCTGGCCGTTCTTTCAATTTCTCAGGATCTTCTTCATCTATATAATTTGCAAGATCTGCTTTATCAACCTCAACCTCACGTTCGACTTCCACACCATATTCACCACAAATTGACTCCAGCGCATCGTGATCAAGAGCTTGATTCTTAGTAGCCATCACACCAAGAGATATTAGTTTTTTAATAATTTCATTAGTTTGTTTATTTAATTTTTGAGCCAGCTCACTTACAGTTAATGACCCAGAATAGACTATCTTATCAGCTTGTTTTAATTGTTCTTGCTCCTGTTTTTCAACTTCCTGTGTTGGTTGTTCTGATTTTATTTGCTGATTATTTTGTTGGTTGTTTTTCGTTTGCTTTTGATTATTTTGTTGATTTGTATTGTGTTTTGGTTTCGATTGCTGATTATTTGAATTCTGATTTTTTGATGATTGTTCTTTCGATTTCGGCTGAAAAATTTGATCCAACTTTGTTTTCATTTCAGTTGAAATGGTTGACATGTGATTTGATACAGGTAGTTCTATTTCTTTTAATTTATTAATAATATCTTTACTTGATTTATTTACTTGCTTTGCGTATTCATATACTCGTATTTTTGACATACGTTCACCCCCCCGATTATTTTCATCAAGTAATGCCATCAATTTCATCGCAAATCCTTGCTCATCAATTGATACTGCTACACGACCTGATTTACCAACTGCCTGTGATAGTATATCACGCTCATCTACAAAGAAAAAAGGAACTTTATAAAACTTGCATTTATCCGTTAATTTTTTCCGTGTCTGATCTCCTATATCACTCGCAATTAATACTATTCTTGCCCTATTTGACTGAATCTCTTTTACAATTAATTCTTCACCAAATGTACATTTCCCAGCACGAGTGGCTAAACCTAATATATTTAAATAAGATTTCTTATTCTCCATATTATTCGCCTTCAATCAGTGTTCTTAATTCCTGATAAATCGTTTCTGGAACTTTTATTTCAAGGTGTTTTTCTAAGGCACCATTTTTCTCTGCTTGTTCGATAACTTTAATATCTTTAGAAACATATGCCCCACGGCCATTTTTTTTGCCTGTGGGATCAACAGAAACTTCGCCTTCCCTTGTTTTTACCACTCGAATTAAGGATTGTTTAGGCAGCATTTCCTGTGTTACTACGCATTTTCGTAATGGGACTTTTCTCTTTTTAGTCATATGAATTCCTCCTTACTTGAATAGATCTTCATCCATATCCTCGTAGGACTCTTCATAATCTAAGCTATCCTCGTATTCAAGACCTTCCAGACTCTCTTGCAAGTCCTCTTCTGTTACAAGACCTTCTTCTTTTGCTTCTGTTTCGCTTTTAATATCAATTTTCCAACCCGTTAATTTAGCAGCCAGTCTAGCATTTTGTCCACGCTTTCCAATAGCAAGGGAAAGTTGATAATCTGGGACAATTACCGTAGTCGCTTTTTCTACTTCGTTAACAAGGACTTGGCTAACTTTAGAAGGACTAAGTGCATTTGATACGTATACTACCGGATCTTCCGACCACTCTACAATATCAATTTTTTCGCCTTTTAATTCATCAACAATCGTTTGAACACGTTGGCCTTTTTGACCCACACATGAACCAACTGGATCAATCTCAGAATTTTCAGCATGTACTGCAATTTTAGAACGATCACCCGCTTCACGAGCTACTGATTTAACTTCTACAGTACCATCATAAATTTCTGGTACTTCCATTTCAAATAATCGTTTCAATAAACCCGGATGTGTTCTTGAAACAAAAATATTTGGACCTTTATTTGTATTTTCTACTTTTGTAACAAACACTTTTATTCGGTCATGAACATGATATGTTTCAGTTTGCATACATTCTGATTCAGGCAATTTTGCTTCTACTTTACCAAGATTCACATAAATAAATCTGCATCCATACGTTGGATGGTGCCATTCATAATATCTTCTTCACGATCGATATACTCATTAAAAATAATGCCACGTTCTGCTTCGCGAACACGTTGCGTCACAACTTGCTTTGCAGCTTGTGCTGCAATACGGCCAAAATCTCTTGGGGTTACTTCAATTTCTAATACATCACCAATTTCATAGCTTGGATTAATGGTGTTAGCTTCACCAATTGAAATTTGCTGTTGATAATCTTCTACTACTTCTACAATTTCTTTTTGAGCAAATACACCCATCGTACTTGCTTTCTCATTTAAATCTACCCTTACATTTGTAGCAGATTTAAAATTTTTCTTATAGGCGGAAATGAGGCTGCTTCTAAAGCTTCCATTAAAACATTTTTATCAATTCCCTTTTCCTTTTCCAAATAATTCATTGCCTCAAACAATTCTTTATTCACACTTTCTCCCCCTTTAATCAAAAGTAACAGCTAAGCGAGCTTTAGCTATCTTCTTGAACGGAATTTCAACTTCTTTTTGTTTTGTTTTCTCCTTATACCGAATACTTGCAACACCTGCATTAAAGTCAATTAATACTCCTGTAAATTCTTTTACTCCAGCTATAGGCTCATATAATTTCACATAAATATTCTTGCCTATATTACTTTCAAAATCCTTTTCTTTTCGAAGTGGTCTTTCAACTCCTGGAGAAGACACTTCGAGAAAATAAGGTTCTGAGACTAAATCAAGCTCATCTAATTTTTCACTTAGCTTCTCTGAAACATGACCACATTCCTCAATATCTATACCGTTCTCTTTATCTATATATACCCGTAAGAACCAATTAGATCCTTCCTTTTCAAAGGCTACTTCTACTAGTTCTAAAGAAAGTTCATCCAAGATAGGTTTAGCCAAATCTGAAGTTTTTTCTGCAATCTTTTGTGTCACTTTATTACCTCCTTTACTACCATATTGTCTTTAAGATATATTTCCCGTTTTTAATATTCCATACACATTTCTAAGTATGTAATGATAAATCCTTGCCATGAATGGCAAGGGATTTATCAAAACCCTATATCGTTACAAGAATAACTAAGTAAGAAGAAAGAGTGGGGGGGATTCCCACTCTTTTCCATTCACATCAAATCTGATCTAAATATAGCACAAACAACCTAAAAATGCAAGGGATTTAATGGATTCTTAATACAAATGCATACAAAGTAAAAACTCACTGCAGGCTAATTATTCTGAATATCATTAAAATAAAGACAGTTGGTTTTTATCAGCCATGCCTTCTAAACAACCATGTTGATCTAAATACTCTAATACAGTTTTGGAAATTCTACTTCGTTCTCTTAAGTCTTCTTTTGATAAAAATTCGCCATCTTTACGAACTTTTTCTATATTAATGGCTGCATTGGTTCCTAATCCATCTACCGCATTAAAAGGAGGTATTAAGCTATCACCATCAACTAAAAATTTAGTGGCAGAGGATCTGTATAAATCTACTTTTTGAAAATGCAAACCCCCCCGTTCGTTCATTTCTAACGCTAACTCCAAAACAGTTAATAAGCTCTTTTCTTTAGGTGATGCATCATTACCTTTATCCAAAATTTCCTTTATTCTATTACGTATAGATTCTGATCCTTTTACCATTATATCTAATTCAAAATCATCTGCTCTTACCGTAAAATACGCAGCATAAAAATAGATTGGATAATGAACTTTAAAATAAGCGATTCGAATGGCCATTAATACATATGCTGCAGCGTGAGCCTTTGGAAACATATATTTAATTTTTTTACAGGAATCAACATACCAATCAGGTACATCATGTTTTTTCATTTCTTCAATCCATTCGGGTTCAAGGCCTTTCCCCCTTACGGACAAATTCCATAATTTTAAATGCTAACGATGCTTCCAGACCTTTATGCATTAAATAAACCATAATATCATCTCGACAACCAATTACATCAGGCAAACCACAAATACCTTTATTAATAAGTTCCTGAGCATTCCCTAGCCAGACATCTGTTCCATGGCTTAATCCAGAAATAATTACTAATTCAGCAAACGTTTTTGGTTTGGTATCCTCTAACATTTGTCTAACAAATCGCGTACCAAATTCCGGAACACCTAGTGTACCTGTTTTGCACATAATCTGATCAGCAGAAACGCCTAAAACTTCGGTCCCTGAGAAAATTTTCATTACTTCTTCATCATCTGTCGGTACATTTACTGGATCTATTCCGCTTAAGTCTTGTAACATCCTAATCATTGTAGGATCATCGTGCCCTAATATATCTAACTTTAATAAATTATCGTGAATGGAGTGGAAATCAAAATGAGTCGTTTTCCATTCAGAATTACGATCATCAGCCGGAAATTGAATAGGTGTAAAGTCGTAGATTTCTTTATCATCAGGAACAACTATGATACCCCCCCCAGGATGTTGACCTGTAGTACGTTTTGCACCTGTACATCCTTTAACCAATCGTTCAATTTCTGCCTGTTTGATTGTTAGTTCTTTATCACTGGCATATCCCTTTGCATAACCAAAAGCTGTTTTATCTGCTACCGTACCGATTGTTCCCGCTCGATATACCTTGTCTTCGCCGAATAATACTTTTGTATAATTATGTGCTATTGCCTGATACTCACCTGAAAAATTCAAATCAATATCCGGAACCTTATCACCTTTGAAACCCAAAAAAGTCTCAAATGGTATATCTTGTCCATCTTTCTTTAATTCTTCGTTACATTTTGGACATTTTTTGTCTGGCAGGTCAAAACCACTGCCAACTGATCCATCATTAAAAAACTCACTATGCTGACAAGCTGGACAGACATAATGTGGTGGCAAAGGATTAACTTCCGTAATTTCTGTAAAAGTAGCAATCAAAGAAGAACCAACAGAACCCCCTTGATCCTACAAGATATCCATCATCCAATGATTTTTTTACTAGTTTTTGTGAGATGAGATAGATAACCGCAAATCCATGTCCTATAATACTTTTTAATTCTTTTTCGATTCGTTTTTCTACGATCTCAGGTATTGGTTCGCCATATACAGACTTTGCAAAATTGTAGCTTAATTCCCTTATTTCCTCTTCTGCTCCATCAATATTGGGGGGGGTATATAAGTCATCTTTAACCGGTTTTACTTCTTCAATTTGATCTGCTAATTGGTTAGGATTGGTAATTACAATCTCTTTTGCCTTATCTTCTCCCAAAAAGGCAAAGGCCTCCATCATATCAGTAGTTGTTCGAAAATAGGTATTAGGTAAGGTTTGGCGATTCAGAGGATTCCCACTCTGAGATGCAATGAGAATCTGACGATATAGTTGATCATTCTCTTCTAAATGATGAACATTTCCAGTCGCAACACACGGCTTCTCTAAATCGTCCGCCAATTGAACAATATTTCGGATAATATCAATAAGTTGTGCTTCATTTTGAACCAATTCCCTATCAAAAAGATGTACAAAATTACTTGGTGGTTGCACTTCAATATAATCATAAAATTTTGCCTTTTTCTCTGCTTGTTCTTTCGATTTTTGCATCATTGTTTCAAAGATCTCACCCTGATCACATGCAGACCCTACTAAAATGCCAGTTCGCAATTGCTGTAATTTGGATCTAGGAATACGTGGTACCCGAAAAAAATAATCAATGTGTGCCATAGATACTAATTTATATATATTTTTTAAGCCTTCTTGATTTACAGCCAGTAATGTAGCATGAAAGGGTCTGGAACGTTGATAAGCATTTCCTTCCCCCCCATATGTTGATTAAACTGATTATGATTTACGATATTGCGTTCCAGGGACAATTTAATAAATTTCCACAATAAATAGCCCGTAGCCTCCGCATCATAAATCGCCCGGTGATGTTGAGTTAATTCGATATCTAGTTTCTTACACAATGTATTTAATCGGTGATTTTTTAATTCCGGAAATAGTAATCTCGATAACTCTAACGTATCAATTACAGGATTACTTGCTTCTTCATAATCGATTCGATTAAATCCTGCATTTAAGAAACCCATATCAAAATCGGCGTTATGTGCAACTAAAATTGCATTCCCCCCCATCCATTGCTGAAAATCTTTAAGTACATCTCCCACCTCAGGGGGCATCTTGGACCATTTCATCCGTAATGCCAGTTAAATTAATAGTGGTGTCTGATAATGAATGATGGGGGATTAGCAAAAGATTCAAAACGATCAATTATTTCACCATTATGAACTTTTACAGCTGCTAACTCAATAATGGTGTCATATATGGCGGATAAACCAGTTGTTTCCACATCAAATACTACATAAGTATCATTAGCTAAATCGCGATCTGCTTCATTATAAGCAATTGGTACACCATCATCGACAATATTAGCTTCTACACCATAAAGAATTTTAACGCCACTTTTTTGACCTGCGGCATATGCTTCAGGATATGCTTGCACAACGGCATGATCGGTAATCGCAATCGCTTTATGTCCCCATTTACCTGCTTGTTCTACAAGCTTTGATGCAGATACTACTGCATCCATTTGACTCATTAACGTATGGGCATGTAATTCCACACGTTTTTCATCCTGAAAACCCGGATCTTCTCGTGTAATCGAAGGTACTTGTTGAATATCTCTAGCCATCATGGTCAACTCATTAGAAAAATTATCCGTTTGAATCGTTCCCTTAGCCTTGATCCACATACCTTCCTTTAATTGTTTAAATTTTTCAGCATCTTGATCACCTTTTGAAAACATTTTAATATGATAAGAGTCTGTGTAGTCAGTAACTTTAAGGACTAACAAATATCTTCCTGACCGTAATTCACGTATATCAGAATCAAATACATAGCCTTGGAAAACTACGCTCTTTTCTTCCTCAATTATATCTTTCATACTTACCGCAATTTCTTTAATTGGATAACCTAATTGAACTGGTCCAGTAGAAATTTCAGGATTTGATTCTTTAGCTCTTTTTTCCTGTGCTTTAAACGCTTCCTCAACCGTTTTTCGATCCTCAAATGCTTTCGCTTGTTGAAATTTTTCTATTTCTTCCTGCTGATCTCCGACTTCCAATTGAATTACTTTTCGTGGAAGTCCTACTTTTAAGCAAAATTGATCAAATCGTGCTTGAATGTCTTTATTTAATTGTTCTTCAATACGATTAGTTATAGTTAACATAATATTATTATCGTTAATTAGAGGTTTTTTATTTTCAAATGTGCGGTATTTGGGTGAATCTGTGGTGAGTTCGGACAAGAAAATAGTCCAATAATTATTCCAATCGTTTTCTTCTAAACTGGGTTCTTCTATCTTTATCGTCCATGTAACTTTGGCTATAGATGATAAGGCTTCTGTTAATTTCAAGATCAATACTTGATACACATCGGCAGGTATCGATTTTTCTAAATAAAAGTGAAAATGCCATTCTTGATTGGAACGATACACTTCTAATTTTTCAATGGAACCTTCTTGAAGGTGTTTATTTTTCATATCATCCGCTATCCCAATTTGCTCAAGTAGCAATTGAAACTTCTCTTTCTTAGAGATGCTCATTTTCGATCTCCTTTTCGTAATTACTAAATATTTTAAAATATTCATTCAATGACACTGCCGATCTGACTGCTACAATAATGTGCTACAACGGCAGGCTTATATGCTTTTTTATCTTATTGTAAAAATATACTTTTCTTTTTTAACTATAACGACATTTTCATAGAAAGCAACTGCTAGTTTTATAATGGATAAAGATAATTCCCTTGCCTATGATTAATGACAAGGGAATTGTGCTATTTTATTAAAGAGTTTATTTTCTCTACTATGCTTGTTACTTCGAAATCCTCTTGTTCCCCCCCATTCTCTCTTAGCTTACATTCCACTATTCCCTCAGATGCTTTCTTTCCTACTGTAATTCGAATAGGCAAGCCAATTAAATCACTATCTGCAAATTTAACACCTGGACGCTCTTTACGATCATCAAACAAAACAGAAATATTTTCCATTTGTAATTGATCATAGATTTTTTCTGATAACTCCAGTTGTTCTTTATCTTTTGGATTGACAGTAATTAAGTGAACATGATACGGAGTGATCGCTACGGGCCACTTGATGCCATTCTCGTCATTATATTGTTCAACGATCGCAGCTAAAGTTCTTGATACACCAATTCCATAACATCCCATAATCATCGTTTCCTGCTTACCTTGCTCATTTAAATATTGAGCCCCTAACTTTTCTGCATAGAATGTTCCTAGTTTGAAGACATGACCTACTTCTATCCCTTTGGCAAATTTAATGGTACCTAATCCATCTGGTGAAGGATCGCCTTCTTGAATAAAGCGCAGATCCTGATACGAAGTAATCTTAAAATCTCGGTCGATATTAGCATTTATATAGTGCTTGTCAGTTTGATTTGCACCACAATATACGTTTCGCATCACAGAGACAGCATAATCAGCAATGACTTCAATTGCCTCTGGGACATTAACAGGACCAATAGAGCCAGCATCTGCCTTAAATAGTTGCTTAATTTGTTCTTCCGTTGCTAATTCCACTTCAGAAGTACCTAAGGCATTCTTAAGTTTAATATCATTTATTTCATGATCACCTCGTGATAATACCAGTACAAATCGATCATCCACTTTAAAGAGAAGTGACTTAATACCATTCTCCAATGGCTGTTCAATAAACTTTGAAACTTGATTCATGGTTTTATAACCAGGTGTATCTATAAATTCTAATTTTTTAAAACCATCTTTACTTTCTTCATAAGTAACTCTAACAGGTGCCATTTCAATATTTGCTGCAAAATCAGATTGGTTGGAATATGCAATCGTATCTTCGCCTATTTCTGATAACACCATAAATTCGTGTGTGTCTTTTCCTCCCATTGCACCAGAATCAGCAATGACAGCTCGAAAATTTAATCCACAACGGCTAAAGATATTCTTATATGCCTGAAACATTTTATCATATGCTTCATCAAGGCTTTGATAAGAAGTATGGAAAGAATAGGCATCTTTCATGACAAATTCTCTACCTCTTAATAAACCAAAACGAGGTCGTTGTTCATCACGAAATTTAGTTTGTATTTGATAAACATTTAATGGTAATTTTTTATAACTTTTTATTTCATCACGAAGATGACTGGTGATGACTTCTTCATGAGTGGCACCTAATGCAAATTCTCTATCATGACGATCATGCAATCGCATTAATTCCGGACCTAATTTATACCATCTACCTGTTTGCTTCCACAAATCAGAAGATTGTAACGCAGGCATTAGCATTTCAACAGAACCAGCTTTGTCCATTTCTTCGCGTACAATCTTTTCGATGTTCTTCAATACTTTATTACCCAAAGGTAAATAACTGTACACACCGGATACTGTTTGTCTAATATATCCTGCTCTTACTAAGAGTTGATGACTTTTAATTTCAGCATCTGCAGGTGTTTCTTTTAACGTAGGAATTATCATTTGACTTTGTCTCATCTTCTTGCTTCACCTCATTGATTCTAAATAATTATAAAAAGAGTCGTTGAATATCATTCCAAGTAACAACGATCATCAGTAACATTAATAAAGCAAAACCAATAAAATGAACAACTCCTTCTTTCTGAGGATCGATTGGTTTTCCTCTAACTGCTTCTATCCCTACGAATATTAACCTTCCTCCATCAAGTGCCGGCAGAGGAACAAGATTAATAATTCCTAAATTGACACTAAGTACAGCGGTCCATGTTAAAAAGTTAAGAAAACCAGTTTTTACTACTTGATCTGTTGCATCATAGATACCTACAGGTCCTGATAACATATCTATAGAGAATTGGCCGGTTACCAATTTACCTAGATTTGTCAGAATTAAGGTAGACCATCGATATGTCTCTTCAAAGCTATATGGAATCGATCGCAAAAATGACTTTTCCAATGCTAATGTGACACCGACTTGCCCAATTTCTTGTTCAGGTGTTTCAATTAACGCTGGCGTCACTTCAAGAGATATTTGCTTATCACCACGAAGTACGGTCATTTCTAATGACTCTTCAGGACTTGCTTGCACAATTTCCTGAAATTCTTCCCATTCACTGATAGCTTGATCTTCAATTTTTAACACAGTATCATTCGCTTGAAAACCAGCCTCTGATGCAGGACTATTATCAACTACAGAACCAATTCGAACATCTTCAACAGGTACTCCCTGAATATTGGCCAACACGATAAAGATAACAATCGTTAATACAAAATTCATTAAAGGACCCGCAAACAATTGTAATCCTCTTTGTCCAACAGTTTTAGAAGCAAATTGACGATTATATGGTGCTATCTGAGTAGACTTCTCATCCATGATGAAATCGGCTTTTGGATTGACATGGAAAGAATATTTAGAGTCTGCATCTATCTCATATCCCTCAATAATAAGAGCATGATCCAGATCGATATGCTCTACTTCTATCACTAAGGCATCAGGGTGTTTCGCTTTATTGTTTACAATAATCTGATTGACTTCCCCCCCTGCATCATTAAAAGTTAACCCAATATGTTGTCCTGGCTTGATATCAACAATTTCAGGGTCTTCCCCTGCCACTCGAACATAGCCACCCATTGGCAGCAATCTGATTGTGTATAGAGTTTCGTTCTTTACGGTTGAAAAAACTTTTGGCCCGAACCCGATGGCAAACTCCCTCACAAGCATCCCTGTTCTTTTTGCTACATAATAATGGCCAAATTCATGAACAAAAACGAGCACGCCAAACATTAAAATAAAGGCAATTACTGTATTCAAACAAAGCACTCCTTTCCCTTTTCCACTTAGCGATAACTCTTAAGGATTTGTCTTCTTATTTCCTGATCTATTCCGTTAATCGTTTCTAAATCAGGATTGGGTATAATTGTGTGATTTATCAAAGCATTTTCGATTACTTTTTCAATTTCTAGAAATGTAATCTTTTCTCTTAAAAATAAATCAACTGCCACTTCATTAGCTGCATTTAAAACGGTTGGCATGGAACCACCCTGTTTACCAGCTTGATATGCAAAATCTAAACATGGAAATCTTTTTAAGTCCATTTTAGAAAAGTGTAATGTGCTTATTTCAATTAAGTCTAACTTCTTTGAAATAGGTAGAGATAAGCGGTCAGGATAGGTTAAAGCGTATTGAATTGGTACTCGCATATCTGGTGTTCCTAATTGAGCAATGACGCTTGTATCAGCATATTCCACCATTGAATGGATAATACTTTCTTTATGTTGAATGACATCAATCTTATCATAAGGTATATCAAATAACCAATGCGCTTCAATTACTTCTAAGCCCTTGTTCATCATGGACGCTGAATCTATTGTTATCTTATCGCCCATACTCCAATTTGGATGATTAAGAGCGTCAGCAACTGTTACAGATTTTAATTCCTCTCTGGTTTTATCACGAAAACTTCCACCAGATGCTGTTAATATAATTCTGTTTATATCATGATGCGCTTCACCATTTAATGCTTGAAAAATAGCAGAGTGTTCACTATCTACTGGTAGCAAATCTACACCATACTTAGCAGCTGCTTCCATCACTAAATGTCCTGCTGTAACTAATGTTTCTTTATTTGCAATCGCAATTTGTTTTCTGGTTTTTATTGCTGCTAATGTAGCTTCTAAGCCAATGCTGCCCATTACTGCATTTACTAATACGTCTGTTTCAGAATCGGCACTTATCTCCTCTAATGCTTCCTTCCCTACTAAAACAGATGTATGACTATTATGTATATCTAATGCTTGTCTAATTTTTTCATCTTGAACAACAACTTTCCGCGGATGAAATTCATTTATTATTTCTTGTGCTTTTTCAACGTTACGACCAAACGCGATTGCGTATAACCGAAATTGATTGGAATGTTCTCGCAATACATCTAACGTCTGCCGGCCTATAGAACCTGTCGCACCGAGTAATGTTATATTTTTCATTTAAAACGCTCCATTTAATATTAGTTTATGATATAAAATGAATAAAATGTAACAAAGGAAAAACAAATAACCAGCTATCAAAACGATCTAAAATACCGCCATGTCCAGGTAGTAATTTCCCTGAATCTTTTACGTTATAATGTCTTTTGATGGCCGACTCAACCAAATCACCAATTTGTGCAAATATAGATGCAATAATAGTAACAACTATCACCAATAATAGAGAGTCATGTACGTTATAGAAGTATTGGAAAATAACAGCAACTATACATGCTACAACAATTCCTCCCAAAGCACCTTCAACCGTTTTATTAGGACTAATCTGAGGCCATAGCTTATGTTTTCCAAAGGTTCTCCCAAAGAAATATGCACCTGTATCTGTCGACAGTATTACTAGAATAGCATAAAAAATATAGACTAGTCCATTTTCTACCTCTCTGGTTTGAATAAAATAATAAAAGCCTAGTCCTACATAAATGGCGGCTAGAATTAAAAAACCTGCATCTTCAAACGTAAATTTATTTTTCACCAGTACAGTGTAACTTAACAATAGTAGCACAAAAAACATGAGTATCTCTAATCTGGTCGAAAAAAGATATATTCATCTTGAAATAATAAAGACCATAAAAAGACCACACCTAAAAAAGTTGGAATAGGGTATTTTGTCATATGGCGCATTTGTAGCAATTCTAAGAAACCTATAGTAGCAATGATATACATTATAATTTGAAAGGATAAACCGCTTAAAAATATAAACGGAAAGAATATCAATATTGCAATGATTGCAGTAATTATTCGTGTTTTCATAATATTTTCACACCTTATATTCCACCATAACGACGTTTTCTTTTCTGAAAATCGTTGATAGCTTTTTCAAATTCTTCAAAACTGAAATCAGGCCACAGTGTATCTGTAAACCATAACTCTGTATAGGCGGCCTGCCAAAGCATGAAATTGCTCAATCTCAGTTCACCACTTGTTCTAATTAATAAATCTGGATCATCAATGTGTGACGTATACAAACGTTCCTCCAATGTAGATTCTGTGATGTCCTCAATCTGATACTTTCCACTCTGTACATCCTGACAAATTTCTTTCACGGACTGGATCATTTCAAAACGACTGCCATAATTAATTGCGATATTTAAAATAAGGCCTGAATTATTAACTGTTTCTTCCTTTGCCCTCATAATAGCTAATTTCGTGTTTTTAGGTAAATTATCTATTTCACCAATAGTTTGGATCCTAACATTTTCTTCAACTAACTCTGGCAAATAATGCTGCAGGAAATCTATGGGTAACTTCATAATATATTCTACTTCTTTGGAGGGCCTTTTCCAGTTTTCTGTTGAAAAAGCATATAATGTTAATACTTCTATATTAAAATGATTGGCTGCTTTCACGATTCTTTTAACATTGTCCATTCCTTCTCGATGACCAGCCACTCGAGGAAGACCTCTTTTTTTTGCCCAACGGCCATTTCCGTCCATTATAATCGCAATATGCTTAGGTATATTCACTAATCGACTTTCACTTTCCCCTAAAATATCTTCTTTGTTATTTTTAAAAGGAAGCTTAAACAAACGCATAAATTATCCTCCACCATTCGAAAACAGTTCATCGTATTTTATCACAGTGATACTCGCTTAACTGACTTCTCATTTGAATGAAAGTCTTTCTATATCTATCTGATTAAAGTGCAAAAACCCTCTTCTAAAAAGAGGGCTTTAACACTCAAAAAATATTCTGCCTTTTTTGCTTAGACTTCCATGATTTCTTGTTCTTTTTGTTTAGTTAAATCATCAATTTTTTTAATGTTAGCATCTGTTTCATTTTGCACGTCTTCTTGGAACCCTCTTAATTCATCTTCTGTTAGATCGCCATTTTTTTCGTCCTTCTTCAATTGAACATTTATATCACGACGTATATTACGAATTTGGACTTTTGACTCTTCGGCATATTTGCCAACAATTTTCACTAGATCTTTACGGCGTTCTTCAGTTAATGGCGGTATACTGATACGAATAACATTGCCATCATTAGAAGGAGATAATCCTAAATCTGCTTTTTGAATTGCCTTTTCAATATCTTTAACAGATGACTTATCAAACGGCGTAATCACTAATAATCTTGCTTCAGGAACTGAAATAGATGTTAATTGATTTAACGGTGTTAAAGCACCATAATATTCTACTTGTATACTATCTAGTAATGCTGGATTAGCTCTTCCCGCTCTTACGGTAGCTAAGCTTTTTGAATAAGCTTTTACTGCTTGATTCATTTTTGCCTGTGTATCCTTAATTAAAGCTTCTGACATTATGTTTACCCCCCCTTATAATAGTACCAATTTTTTCACCAGTCACTGCTTTTTTAATATTTCCTTCTTCAGAGATGGAGAAAACCAGCAAAGGAATATTATTTTCCATACATAATGAGGATGCGGTTGCGTCCATCACACCTAATCCTTCATTCAATATTTCCAGATAAGATAATTGCTCATATTTTTTAGCGTTTTTATCTAATTTAGGATCGGCTGTGTATACACCATCCACATTATTTTTTGCCATCAGAATAACGTCTGCTTCTATTTCAGCTGCGCGAAGTGCTGCTGTGGTATCTGTTGAGAAATATGGATTTCCTGTTCCTGCTCCGAATATAACCACTCGTTTCTTTTCTAAATGGCGGATTGCTTTACGGCGAATATATGGTTCTGCAACTTGCCGCATCTCGATGGAAGTCTGTACTCTTGTCGGAATTCCAACATTTTCAAGACTATCTTGTAAAGCTAAGGAATTCATTACGGTTGCAAGCATGCCCATATAATCAGCATTCGCACGATCCATACCCATTTCACTGCCTACTTTACCTCGCCAAATATTGCCACCACCAACAACAACTGCGACTTCTACTCCTAATTCAACAATATCTTTCACTTGTTTAGCAACAGATTGGATGATTGATGGTTCAAGGCCAAAACCTTGTTCACCACTCAATGCTTCTCCACTCAATTTCAATACAATTCTTCTGTAGTTAGCAGTAGCCATAATTACCTCCATATATGTATATATTATAAAATAAATTCACTTTAGATGCCAATGATATTGATAACGATAATTTTAATTAAAATTAACATTGTTGTGAATGGATTGTCAAAGAAAAGGGACACCAAGTGCCCCTTTTAAATTCCATTTATTTTTTATTTACTTGACTCATAACTTCTTCTGCAAAGTTATCTTCGCGCTTTTCAATTCCTTCTCCCACTTCATAACGAGCAAATGAGCTTATCGTTGCATTATGGCTTTTAACGATTTGTTTTACTTTTTGATCAGGATCTTTAACAAAGCTTTGATCTAATAAACATATTTCTTCAAAATATTTATTTAAGCGGCCTTCTACCATTTTCTCAACAATATTTTCTGGCTTACCTTCGTTTAATGCTTGTGTTTTAAGTACTTCACGTTCATTTTCAATATCTTCTGCTGAAACTGCATCACGGGATATATGTTTTGGATTTACTGCAGCGATATGCATAGCAATATCTTTGGCTATTTGCTCATTTGTTGTTCCTTCAAGTACAGTTACAACACCAATATTACCACCCATATGGATATATGCTCCAAATGCATCTGCATCTGTTTTACTAAATAGTGAAAAACGGCGTAAAGATAATTTCTCTCCTATTTTAGCAATAATGCTATGAATATATTGTTCTAATGATTCACCATTACCATTCAGAGGTTGTTGCAATGCTTCTTCAACAGTTGCTGGCTTTTCTGATAATATATGTTTTGCAAGCTCTTGTAATAAGTTTTTAAATTGATCATTTTTTGTAACGAAGTCTGTTTCACAGTTAACTTCAATAAGTACTGCATCATTACCGTTTACTTCTGCATAAGCAGAACCTTCTGCAGCAATACGATCTGCTTTCTTCGCTGCTTTAGAGATACCTTTTTCACGTAAATAATCAATTGCTTCATCAATGTTACCATCAGTTTCTTGAAGTGCTTTTTTACAGTCCATCATACCAGCACCAGTTTTTTCTCTTAGTTCTTTTACTAATTTAGCTGTAATTGCCATTAGCAATTCCTCCTTAAATAGATATCGGATCTTTCTGAAAAAAAGGCGATAAAAGGTCTCCCTCTTATCACCAACACCTTTAATTATTCTTCTACAGATTCAACTTTTGCTTCTTCTGCAGCTTCTACTTGCTCTTGCTCAGCAGCTTCTTCTGTTACTTCCCCTTGTTTTACTTCTAAAATAGCATCAGCCATTTTTCCAGTAAGAAGTTTCACAGCACGAATTGCATCATCATTAGCTGGAATCACATAATCTATTTCATCTGGATCACAGTTAGTATCGACAATACCTACGATCGGAATATTTAACTTATGTGCTTCAGCAACAGCGATACGTTCTTTTCTTGGATCAATAATGAATAAAGCATCTGGTACTCGATTCATATCTTTAATACCGCCTAAAAATTTCAATAAGCGATCTTTTTCTTTAAGAAGACCGACTACTTCTTTTTTTGGTAATACTTCAAAAGTTCCGTCTTCTTCCATTTTTTCAATATCTTTCAAACGATTAATACGTTTACGAATCGTACCAAAGTTTGTTAAAGTTCCACCTAACCAACGCTGATTCACAAAATACATTCCAGAGCGAATCGCTTCGTCTTTCACTGATTCTTGTGCTTGTTTTTTTGTTCCTACAAATAAAACTGTTCCATCATTTTCAGCGATCTCTTTCACAAAGTTATACGCTTCTTCCACTTTTTTAACTGTTTTCTGTAAATCGATAATGTAAATACCGTTTCGTTCCGTGAAGATGTATTTCTTCATTTTTGGATTCCAACGGCGTGTTTGATGTCCAAAATGAACACCAGCTTCAAGTAGTTGTTTCATTGAAATAACTGCCATGACTAATTTCCTCCTATATTTTGGTTTTTTTCTCCTCCATTTGTTTCATATGATACAAGGACTATATAATTAGCACCACTTATATCCTCCACAAACGTGTGTATTTAACACCAAAGATTAATATACCATATTAAAAATGCGCAATCAAGAAATAATTCACTTTTTTTGTTGAAATTTTAACAATAACTCAACCTCTGTTTTACCTTTATCCAACTTTTTGGCTATTTCATCAATGGTATAACCCTTATCATGCAAATGAAGAATTGTTGCCGTTGTCGAATTTTCGACTGTATCCTTTTCCATACCTATTGTTGAAATAGGCTGATATTCTGGCTCTTGTTGTGGTTGCTGAAGTGGAGGGCTCACAGATTTTGTATATTCTTTTTTGTGATTATCGGTCTCCTCATTATTTGCTTCGGTTGAATCTATTCTTTCAAATTGTTGCATGAAACGATCATTCTCTTCTTTTAATTCCACCAGGTAAATTGCAAGAGTATCCTCAACATTTCTCACTTGCTGATTAACGTTATCTTCAACTGTAGTTAATTCGTCTTGTCTATTTTTCAGTTGTCGAATTATGATAAATGTAATGACATGAATCATAAAACTAATAAATAATAATATATATAGCATAGTCAACCTTCTTATCTACTTAAATCCACTTTATTACCTAAATATGGATGTTTATGATGGTGTTCTTGTTGTTTTGTTTCTTGTTTTACATTATGTGAATCATGATTGTTTACTTCTTTATTTTTTTGATCGTTTTTTAGCTGTTCGCTTGCTTCTTGTTCTAAAACTTTTTTTCTTTTGTTAAGCTCTTCTTTTACTAATGACTCCGCTAACTGATTTTGATCAATCCTGCCTTGTTGTTGCATTTGCTCTTGAATTTTACCAGCATCTTGCGTTCTCGGTATAGCGATTTGCAGTTCTACTGCTTTCCAACTCATATGGATAACCTCCTATAGTCAATAGCAGTTCTTCATAGTAAGTCTTAATTATTATAACAGCATAATTAAAGAGATTGAATCGTTACTTCTTTATCTTCCAAATAAGCTTGAAAATATTTATGCTCTTGTTGCAGAATACGCTTGTATTTACCAAAAATCAATACTACATTTTCGTGTGCTTTACCTTTAACAATCAGCTTCATCTCCTGCATGTTGCCAATTTCAAATTGCAGCTCTGACAGTTCTTCATTTATTAACGATAATTGTTGACTCATCTTTTCAAACATATTGCGTTGTTTTAGTAACATGATACGTTCGGTTGCCATCAGTACTCCAACTGCATCTTTCTTTTGCTGAAGCTGATCACCTAGTATCCGTAACTTCTGTCTGCTTTCTTTAACTTCTTTTTGTTTCTTTTTTAGAGCGCTTACACGATCAACGACTTTTTTACTTACTCCAAAAGCTAATTCGGTTTTCGAATTTGCCTTATTTCCAAGTTCTTTTACTTCAATAACTCTTCCTGCAGAACTGCTTCCACCAATAATATTTCCATTGTTACATCGTATATCACCTTGTGCCACACATGTGGAATGCATAATCGATTTCTTTACTTTAATATCATTTCCTGCTGATAATTGAGCCTGATTAATATAATAAGATTCAATATTTTGTCCCCGCTTTAATGATTGCTTTGTCCATACCAGCTACACCTTCACTGATAAAGATGTTGCCTCCTGCATCTATATAAGAAGCCTCTACAATACCATAAACGATAACATCGCCTTTAGCAATTACTTTAAATCCTGTGGGAATATTTCCTCGTATAGTTACTGAGCCATTAAAATCAATATTCCCTGTTTTTAGTGATAGATCACCAGGTATTTCATATAATGGAAAAACATTGAGGATATGATCGCCAATAGATAATTGCCCATTAGTGCTTGCAATATAGGTTTGGTCCTTTTCGTTAAACGTAACATTTTTACCGGCTCTGCATTTAAACGGTTTGCCTTTTTTTTGTTTGATTGGCTGATTAAAAATATCTATTCCAGGCTCACCGTCAGTTGGGGGGGGAATCAATTGAGCTAAAAGATCATTCGCTTCTACCATGGGTATTTTAGTCACATCTCTAAAATTAGTTTTTTCTTCTTCACTTAATTCATTTTCAGTTGATTGTTTAACGATAAGTGAGCCATGCTTGCCATTCTCTGGTTTTTTTCCTTGTGCAATCACAAATTGATAATTATCTATTAATTTTTGCTGCCAGCCCGATGAATGCATATCGATAATTCCATAGAGGAGATTGTATTCTTCTATTAATAAGTTAATTTCTTCAATGCTGATATTTTCCGCTTGTTCTTCGTTGACAAGAAATAAAGTTGCTGTTAACTGATCTTCATCTATTTTAAGATCTATTTTTTCTTTTATCTCTTCTAACGCACTCATGACTATGCCCCCCCACCTATACTATTATATTTTTGGTATGACTGACGAACCTTAATAATAGCTTGCTTATGAATTTGTGAGATTCTAGATGTGGTTAAGCTTAATATTTTTCCGATTTCCGTAAACGTAAGATCTTTTTCATAAAACAGACTGACTACCAATTGTTCGTTTTCATTTAGTTTCTTTATGCATTTCGCTAATACCTGATAGCTTTCTTTCTGCACAACATTTTCCTCAGGTAAGGGTTCACGATCATCTGGTATAAATTGACCTATGCCTTCTTTTACATCTTCTGAACTGCTTTTATTCTTTTCCTCCATAGATAAAAGATTAGCAAAAAAACTATCTTTCAACGTCTCTTCAACTTCTTGAGCAGTTAAACCCAAGTGTGTAGCAATGTCTTCTGATAATATTTCGCGCTGCATTGACTGTTGTAATTCTTCAATGGCATGATCAATTCTTTTTACTTTATCTCTTGTAGTTCTAGGTAACCAATCTTCTTTCCGTAATCCATCGATAATAGCTCCTTTAATTCGAAAAGAAGCGTATGTATCAAATTTTAAATCCCGACTTGGATCAAATTTTAATATTGCATCGTATAGTCCAATTAATCCTAAACTTCTTATATCATCTTTATGTACACTTTTTGGAAGATTAATAGTAATCCGCTGGACATGGTATTGAACAAGATACATATAGTTTTCAATTAATGCGTTAGTGTTGTCCTCACTTTTGTTGCTAAACCAATTCTTCCACAAATAATCTTCTAACGTTGTATCTTTGACCATCGAATCACCTCAGTCCGAGTTTTTTTATCTATATTTGACAGACGCCACTATTTACTGTCCTTATTTCCAACATTCCTGTCTCAATATTAAATTCAATTGTTCTCCCTTTATTACCACGTACATCTTCTGCAATAAGCGGAATTCGATATTCTGCTAGTTTTGCTTTAACAGCTTCTACATTCCTATCACCAATTTTTAGTAAATTATTATCGGATTGAAATGAAAACATATGCGCTCCGCCTGCTATTTTAGCTTTTAACTTGCTTTTATAAGCACCTTCCATAACTAGCTGCTCTACTAACATGTCTATCGCGGTATCCGCATATTTCATCCGATTAATTAGATTTTTATTTGATGCAGTTGAATCTGGCAACATTACGTGTGCAAGTCCTGCAACTTTATTATGATCGAAAATTACAACACCGACACATGAACCCAAACCGGATGTTTTTAACGTAAATGGTGCTTTGGTTACTTTTAGATCAGCAATTCCAACTTTTACAACAGTTGCTGTCAGCATCATTAATCTTCGACCCCCCCTAGCGCTCTAAAAATTTTATCAAAAGAATTGGGATCCGGTAATAAAAAGAAATGACCTTTCACTGTCTCCTTAGTTTGATCATTCTCCTCTATCATAGTATCTATGATGATTGCATAGTCACTTTCCTGAGAGATTTCAACAAGTCCCTGCATTAAGATAGCTGCTGCCATATCAATCGTTAAATTTGGCACGGTTGGTTGTAAATTAATCGATGTGAAATCAGACAAGGCTGATAAATAAGAGCCTGATAAAATATTACCTATTTCTGATATCGCCGAAATAGCAAGTTCGTTATCTTCTAAATTTTCAGCAGAAGTGCCAATTAATTGTTCTACTAATGAGTGGGCTTCCTCAGGTGTTAAAACAAAGAACATACTGCCAGGGGGGGCTTCACCTTGTATCCGTAAAAACACACTAACAATTACTTGATCGGGCCCGCCAACGTACTCCATTAGATCATTAAAATCAACAATTTTAATAGCAGGAATCAACATATCTATTTTTTTGTTTAACAATCTTGATAAAGCTGTTGCAGCATTTCCTGCCCCCCCGATATTACCTATTTCTTTCAATATATCTAAATGTTGTTGAGATAAATTTTCCATGCTGACCATCGCTTAACCTTCTATTCCTTTTGCTGTGATAGATTCCTGAGAAAGTACTCTATCCAATTGCAAAAGCATGATTAATCGTTTACCAACCTTTGCTACACCTGCAATATAATCAACATCGACCGTTCCAATCACTTCTGGTGCGGGTTCAATTGATTCTTCTGGAATATCTAACACATCATAAGCGGCATCCACAATAAAACCAACATCATATTTCTCCAAATTAATAATAATAATTCTTGTACTGTCTGTTGGATCAATTCTTGGCATATTAAAACGTGATCTTAAATCAATAATAGGCGTTATAACACCACGAAGATTAAGAACCCCCCCATTGACAAATGACGCCGTCTGTGGAACACGAGTAATATGCTGCATCCGCTCTATTGCACCGACAACCTCAACTGGTATGGCGTATTCTTCTTTATTCAATTCAATTATAATTGACTTATGATTACTCATTACTTCCTCCATATTAATCCTCCTAGTTAATTAGTGTATTCGTATCAACTATTAAGGCAACTTGCCCATCTCCTAAAATGGTAGCACCAGATATCGCAAATACATTTCCTAAGTAATCTCCAAGTGACTTCAATACTATTTCCTGTTGACCAATAAATGAATCTACCACTAGTCCCGCCATTTTATCACCTTTACGGATAATAACGATCGAGTAAAATTCATCATTTTGTTGATCGGAAGGAACTTCAAAAACTTGTTTCAAATCTATCAGCGGAACAACTTTCCCTCTAAAATCAATGACTTTCTTATTATGTGCATTCAATATTTCTGACTTATTTATAATAGCCGTTTCGATTATAGAAGATAAAGGCACTGCATATTTCTCTTTTTCTACTTCTACTAATAGAACAGAAATAATTGATAATGTCAGTGGTAGCTGAATAGAGAATAAAGATCCTTTGCCTTCTTTTGATTCAATGGTAATCGTTCCTCCCAAAGATTCAATCGTGTTTTTCACTACATCAAGGCCAACTCCACGACCAGATATATCACTGATTTTATCAGCAGTAGAGAAACCACTGGACATGATTAACTGATTCACTTTTTTATCTGTCAATTGTGTTGCTTCCTCTTCGCTAATGACACGATTAGAAATCGCTTTACTAATAACTTTTTCACGATTAATCCCTGCACCATCATCAGATATTTCAATAAACACATGGTTACCACTATGATATGCCTTTAATAATAAACGGCCTACTTCATCTTTTCCGTTTGTTTTACGTATTTCTGGTGTCTCTACCCCATGATCTAATGCATTACGAATCAAGTGTACTAATGGATCTCCAATTTCGTCTATAACTGTACGGTCTAACTCCGTTTCAGCTCCCACAATTTCAAGGTTGATTTTTTTGTTGAGATCTTTTGATAATTGGCGTACCATTCTAGGAAAACGATTAAAAACTTGTTCTACCGGCACCATACGCATATTTAGAATAATGTTTTGTAAATCCCCCCCAGATATCCTCGACATTCTTTCTACTGTTTCTTGAAGTTCAGCATTTTTTAAATTACCTGAAATTTGTTCTAATCGACCTCTATCAATTACCAATTCTTCAAATAAATTCATTAATCCATCTAAACGGTCAATGTTTACACGAATTGTTTTCCCACCGACGGCTTTCGTTGTCTTACTCTTATTTTCACCTTGTTTTGTCTGTTGATTGTTATCTGCTTGCTCATTGTTATTTTCTGCTTGAGAATCTAAATCTTTTTGCTCGATTTTTTGTTCAAATACGGAGGCAGTAACCTCTTCAATTTCTGATACTTTTAATATTTTCTGTTTTACTTCCTCTGGAGTATCCTTCGTTACCAACAACACATGAAATTCTAACTCGAAGTTTTCTTCCTCTAGCTCTTGTACACTTGGATCAGCTTTTATCACCTCACCGATTTGTTCCAATACTTCAAATACCATGTACACACGAGCAGCTTTTAATAAACAGTTTTGATTCAATTTGACTTTCACTTCTAAATTATTAAAGCCATTCTCATCAGATTGATCTAAAACTGCTAGTTCAAATTGATCTAATTGACCGAAATGTATAGCATTTGAATTAGTTGAATTCAGGTTTTGGGATGTAGCTGTTGCAGATTGTTTGTTTGATTTAATAGGTTCTTCCTTGTCTTCAATTGCTTGTAAGGCTTTAACAAGATCTCCCACATCAGAAAAACCATTTCCACCATCAGCTATGTCTAAAACCATACCTTCTAGCTGATCTACCGCTTGAAATATGACATCAATAATGTCTGAGTTGATTTTCAACTGATCATTTCTTACTGCATCAAGTACATTCTCCATTTTATGGGTCAAATTAGCTAAATCTTTAAAGCCCATAGTTGCAGACATACCTTTTAGAGTATGGGCCGAACGGAATATTTCCCCCCCAATTGTTGCCATATTTTCTGGTTCGTTTTCCAGCACCAATATTTGATTATTCAATGATTGGATATGTTCTTTACTTTCTTCGATAAACATTTCAAGATACTCACTATTTTCCATAATTACTTCACCTCTTCTTAGGTATTTTCTGTACTAACACTTGACTAATATGTTCTAGATCTTCTACATAATCTACTAAACTAGTTTTTTCTGCTGCTTGTGGCATTCCATAAACTACACAGGTATCTTTTGACTGAGTAATTGAAATTGTTTTTGGATGCTCTTTTTTCAATAGAATGAGTCCTTTTGCACCATCACTACCCATTCCTGTTAACAAAACAGAAAGCGGATGACAGTTGGGAATTTTAGAAATAGATTCAAATAAGACATCTACAGAAGGCTGGTGTCCATTTACAGGCTGTTCTTCCCGTAGTTCCGCTTTTAATTGAT
Organism: Gracilibacillus boraciitolerans JCM 21714; assembly: GCF_000521485.1. Lineage (GTDB taxonomy): Bacteria > Bacillota > Bacilli > Bacillales > Amphibacillaceae > Gracilibacillus > Gracilibacillus boraciitolerans. Next base: position 433,616 of record NZ_BAVS01000001.1, read on the forward strand.
TATGTATCTCTTTCACTCGAAAATGACAACCACCACGGGCTATATAAACATGTCCTGGCTTAATTATGTCACCATTTTCTACTTCTTTAACGGAAAGTTCTGAAAGTCTATCCAGACGCTCAGCAAATGATTTTGTAAATCCTTTTGGCATGTGCTGTACAATTACTATTGGCGCTTGAAAATTTCCAGGCAAAGTTGTAATGACTTGCTGTAAAGCGCGCGGTCCTCCGGTTGAAGATCCAATAGCTACAATTGGTCTATCACTACGGATCGGTTTATAATGAATTACCTTTAGATTTGAAATTGGCTTTAACTTCAATCTAAAATTAGCTTGGGCAGCATGTTCTGTTTTTTTAATTATCTCTTCTTCGATATCCTTAATATTTAGTGAGATCGAACCTGATGGCTTCGCTATAAAATCCACTGCACCTAAAGCCATTGCTTCCATTGTTTTATCGGCACCTGATTTTGTTAAACTTGATAACATAACTACTGGAGTGGGTATCTCCTTCATGATAAACTCTAAAGTTGAAATCCCATCCATTATTGGCATTTCCACATCCAGGGTGATGACATCAGGTTTCAATATTTTTATTTTTTCTAATGCGTCTTTACCATTTTTCGCAGTATTTGCTACCTCTAAATAAGATGAAGAATTGATAATATCTGAAATCATTTTTCGCATAAAAGCTGAATCATCAACAACTAAAACTTTTTTTTTACTCATAGATTTCTACCTCTCTGTTATTAATCTTTTTAGTCTGTTTAGAAATCCCGAATTTATCTTCTTTTTTGATAATTCACCTAAAAATTGCTTTGTTATTTGTTCCATGGCAACAGAAGCCTTTGATTTTGGTTTATGCAGGATAAAAGGGTGCTGAGCTATCACCGCTTCGACAACAGCAGAATCATCAGGTATTGTTCCAAGGGGGGGTCTAATATCATGTTTTAAAAATCGTTTGACTGTAAGAACCATGCGATTCATCGTATCAATTCCCTGTTTTTCATTTCTTGAACGATTAATAATTAAATGAATATCAACTGGATGTTGTAATAAAATATGCTTAACCATCGAATAAGCATCTGTCATGGATGTAGCTCCGGTGTTGTCACAAGCATACATTCATCAACTGCCAAAATATAATGAATCGTCTCTCGTGTAACCCCTGCACCCATGTCGAAAATAATATAATCATATTTCGTAAGTAATAGTTCTAATTGCTCAATAAAGAAATTTACTCTTTCTTCGTCTAAATAAAATATGTGATCCTGACCACTTCCACCTGCTATATAAGAAAGAGAGTTTGGTCCTGATTCTATAATATCATAAATCGATAAATTATTCTCAAACATATTTATAATTGAATATCTAGAAGATTTACCTAATAATATGTCAATATTACCCATACCTATGTCCAAATCAAATAATAGAACTTTTTTTCCTTCATTTGCAAGTGCTAACGAAAAGTTAAGAGCAATATTAGATTTACCTACTCCTCCTTTCCCACTTACTATTGCAATTGTTTTCGCATGATATTGACTATTTAATCCTGTTATTTTTTGTCTTAATCTTGCTGCTTGATCGGACATATTATTCATCACCAACAACTAATTTCGCAATTTGTTCAATGGATACTTTCTCAATATCATCAGGTACATTCTGACCATTCGTAATATATGCGACACCTATATTGTGTTTTAAACACAAATTTAATACAGGGCCATATGTCTTAGTTTCGTCTTTTTTCGTAAAGATAAGCTGTTTAATCGGGATATTGTAAAACCTTTGATAAATATCTTCCAAATCACTACTTCTGGTCGTTAATGATAAGACTAGAAACGTATCCACTTCCTGATTTAAATCTACAATTTTTCCTAATTCATTAATATATTTTTCATCCCTGAAATTCCTGCCGGCAGTATCTACTAACACGTAATCAAAATCTTTAAATTTTTCTTTTGCTTTTTGATAATCATCTAAATTGTATGCAATCTCAATAGGTACATCCAGAATTTTAGAATAGGTTTTCAGTTGTTCAATAGCAGCTATCCGGTATGTATCAGTTGTAATAAAAGCAACTTTCTTTTGCTGATTTAACACACAATCTGCAGCCAATTTGGCAATAGTTGTAGTCTTCCCTACTCCTGTAGGACCAACCAGGTGAATAAATTTTTTATCAAAGACTTCACCACCAAATATTCCTTTATTTGACAACCGGTGTTTAAGCTCAAACAACACCTGACTCCATACCTGATTCTCTTCTAGGTCTTCTTGCTTTACTCTCTGCTGTATCGCTTCAATAATGTTATAGGCAATTTCCTGATCTATTTCCTGTTGTAACATTTTATCGTACACCTGTTGGAAGGAAGATGAAAATTCTGTTTGCTGATTTGTTTGCTTTTGCATCCACTTTTTCATTTCTCTAATTTCCTGAAGGACATCTTCCTGATTTGTTTTAGCATTTTTTTGGGTTATCTCAACAGGCTGAGTAGTTGTCGTTTTTAAAGGTGTAGATTTTTTCTTCGGCAGTTGTGTTTGGTCAATGGCAGCCAGTACCTCTATTTTTCTCTTTTTAAATAACCCTAAGAACCCACCTTCATGTATCACTTTGGAATTTAATATGACGGCATCTGCCCCCCCTAACTCTTTACGAACTACTTGCATAACCTCTGGCATTGTAGTTCCTTTAAACTTTTTTACTTTCATGCTACCTTCACCATCCCGATGCTTTGAATTTCTGCAGTTGGTTCTATCTCATTGTAGGATAAGACAATCACTTGTGGATAAAAGCGATCTAATAATTGTTTAAAGTACATTCTAATTGTAGGTGAACATAAAATAACAGGTGTTTCCTCTTGTAAGCTAATGTTCTCTACATTTTCAGATACGGATTGAATCACCTTTTGCTGGGTATCCGGATCCATTGCTAAATAGCTGCCATGCTCTGTCTGTTGAATATGTTCTGAAATTAATTTTTCGACTTCACCTGACACCGTAATTACTTTTAATTGTTGTCTTCCCTGAACAATATCATTTGTAATTTGGGCAGATAAGGATTGTCTTACATATTCGGTTAAAAGATCAGTATCTGTTGTCATTTTGGCAAAGTCAGCTAACGTTTCAAATATGACTGGCAAGTTTTTTATGGAAACCTGTTCCCTAAGTAATTTTGCAAATACTTTCTGTACATCACCTACGCTTAATGGTTCTGGAGTTACTTCTTCCGCTAATATAGGGTTACTTTCTTTCAAATGATCTATTAATTGCTGTGTTTCCTGGCGCCCGATCAGTTGATGGGCAAATCGCTTAATTAATTCTGTTATGTGTGTAGAGACAACAGAAGGTGGATCAACTACAGTATAACCAGACATTTCTGCGTCATCTTTTGTTTCTTCCGTAATCCATTTAGCAGGTAATCCAAAGGCTGGTTCTATTGTATCGATTCCTTCGAGCTCATCATCTTCAATTCCAGGACTCATGGCTAAGTAGTGATCTAAAAGTAGTTCACCTCTTGCGACTTCATTACCTTTAATTTTTAATCGATACTCATTAGGATTCAGTTGAATATTATCTCGAATTCGTACTACAGGAATGACTAATCCTAATTCAATGGCAAGCTGTCGTCTGATCATCACCACACGATCAAGTAAATCGCCACCTTGATTAGAATCTGCTAATGGAATTAAACCATAACCAAACTCAAATTCAATGGGATCCATATTGATGAGCCCGACAACATTTTCTGGCGATTTCATTGCTTCTGATTCTGATTCATCGACTTCTTCTGGTGTAGTTGATTCTTCCAATTTCGTTTTTCTTGATAACAAATATGCACTACCTACTAATACTAAGGCAATCGAAGTCGTTAAGAAAAAGTTGATTGGCGTTAACCCTAAGAAAAAGATCGTTCCTCCTGCTATATACAATAATGTTGGATATCGAAATAATTGTTTTGTAACTTCAGCACTCAGATTACCTTCTGAGGCAACTCGTGTTACAACGATCCCTGTTGCTGTCGCAATCAGCAAGGCTGGGATTTGACTTACTAATCCATCCCCCCCCACTGTTAGTCGCATATAGATATCTATTGCTTCATTAAAGCTTAATCCTAACTGTGCCACACCAATAATAAGACCAAATGTAATATTAATAAGGACAATGATAATACCTGCTATCGCATCTCCTTTTACAAACTTGCTTGCCCCATCCATCGCACCATAAAAGTCTGCTTCATGTTCGATTTTTTCCCGTCTTTCTTTGGCTTGATGTTCATTAATCATACCAGCGTTCAAATCAGCATCAATACTCATTTGTTTACCTGGCATTGCATCTAGTGTAAAACGCGCAGCAACTTCCGAAACCCGCTCACTACCTTTCGTGATAACGAGAAATTGGATGATCACTAGGATGATGAAAACAACAAAACCTACTAAAGGATTATCACCTATTACAAATGTACCGAATGTCTCAACAACACCACCAGCGTCCCCCTTCAGAGAGGATAGATCGAGTAGTAGAAACGTTTAGACCTAATCGAAACAATGTTAAAAGCAGCAATAATGATGGAAACACGGAAAATTGCAAGGTATCTGTCGTATTCATTGCCACCAAAATAACAATTAATGCTAGAGATATGTTAATTAATATTAAAATACTTAACAGCCATCCTGGAAGAGGAATAACCAACATAATAATAATTGATATAACCCCAAATAATACAGAAAAATCTCTAGCTTTCATTCACTTACAACTCCTTTAGGTAAAACTCGGCTTCCTGTTTCTTTAAGGAAGGTTAAGGTATTACGTCAATGTCAATAGCTCAGGTAAATATTAATTATATCTTCTTTTGTATCCTGTATACATAGGCCAATATCTCGGCGACTGCCTTAAAATAATCTTCACTAATCACTTGACCAATTGACACTTGATCATATAATGCTCTTGCCAAAGGTCGATTTTCTACCATTACGATTTTATGATGTTTGGCTATATCTTTGATTCGCATCGCAACAAAATCAACACCTTTTGCAACAACATATGGCGCATCTGCTTTATTTTCATCATATTTGATGGCAATCGCATAATGTGTAGGGTTGGTAATCACAACATCTGCATTAGGAATTTCACTCATCATTCGCTGCATCGCCATTTGCCGCTGTTTCTCTTTAATTTTTGATTTTATGAGGGGGATCGCCCTCAATATTTTTATATTCATCTTTAACATCGTTTTTTGACATTTTATTTTGTTTTTCAAAATCGTATCTCTGATAGGTATAATCAATTACAGAAATAATCAATAAGCCAATGCTAGCGGCTATGCCCATTTGAATTGTCATCTGGCCAAAAAAAGCTAACGAGCTGTTCACTTCCTTATCTACTAACATCATGATTTCGTCGCGGTTTATCCAAATAATTGAAAAAGTAATGATTCCCACAACGGTAATTTTCAATAAAGATTTCACTAATTCTACAAGTGCTCTGACTGAAAAAATTCTTTTAGCCCCCTTGAATTGGATCGATCTTATTTAATTTCATTTTCAATGGTTCTGCAGTAAATAAAAAACCAATTTGCAGAAAATTCGATGCTATTCCAGCTACGATAGCGATTAACATGATAGGCGCCACTGCAATACTGATCTGTGACAAAAAATCTAAAAGCATTCGAAATATCTCTTCTTGTGTTACTTCATGATGAATATATTCCGTGAAGGTTTTACTATACATGCTTGTCATAGTGTCTTTTAAAAGACCACCTGTTATTAACAAAATAATAAATACAAAAAATAATAAAATAGCAGTATTAACATCTTGACTTTTAGCGACTTGTCCTTTTTTTCTGACATCCTGTCTTTTCTTTGGGGGGGTTGCCTTTTCGGTTTTTTCACCGGCGAAATATTGTAAATCTAACCTTACTTTCATTTGTTAAGCCCCCTCCGAACATTTGTATCAGACTTTGCATCGTTTCTAGCGTAAATTGAAAAAGTTTTTGAACAATCATCATATAAAAAGTCACAAACATAAATAACACAGCAAATGCAACTAATATTTTAAGTGGAAGACCAACAACAAAGACGTTAAGCTGTGGTACAGTTCTGGCAATAATCCCTAAAGCAACATCAACTAAAAATAAACAACCAACAATAGGTAACGATAATTGAAATGCCATCAGGAACATTTTACTAAAAGTTTGTAAGATCAAATCAATAGTATCAAATTGAATGAGCTGATCGAGCGGAATCTCTTCAAAGCTATATAGCAGTCCATTTATCAATAAATGATGTCCATCAACTGTCAACAGAAACAGGATAGCGATCGTATAAAAATATTGACCAATTAGTGGACTTTGAGCACCTGTCTGTGGATCTACCACATTAGCGATCGCAAAACCCATTTGAAAGTCAATAAACCCACCTGCGATCTGGATAGCACTTAAAATCAAGTAGGCAATAAGTCCAAGCAGCAAACCGATTGTTACTTCTTTCATAATCAGTAATAAGTACATACCATCAAAAGCTAATTCAGGAACCTCTAAGGTATAGAACATAATCCAGGCGATAAATACACCCATGCCAATTTTTAAATGTGTTGGTATATTTCGATAGGAGAATATTGGAACTGTTGCAAAAAATGCTAAAACACGAACTAAAATTAATATAAATGCAGGAAAACGATTAATATCTATTAATTCAAACATAGCTTATCTCACAAACTGATTTAAATTTTGAAATAAATTGGCAGTGAATTCAACCATCGTCGATAACATTCCAGGTCCAAATACTAATATTCCTAACAATACAGCAACAATTTTTGGAATAAATGCCAGCGTTTGTTCCTGAATTTGGGTAGTAGCTTGAAAGATACTAACAAGCAAACCAACTACCAATGCAAGTATTAAGATTGGACCGGTTACTAATAAGATTGTAAAAATCCCTTGTTCTGCTAATGAAATAACAAACTCTCCACTCACCTAAAAACTCCTCTCTACTCTTCCCTCACAATGGCAGAAACCCATCTAGTAATGATTGAGTAATCATATACCATCCGTCAACAAGAACAAATAATAAAATTTTAAATGGTAATGAAATCATTACTGGGGGGGTAGCATCATCATACCCATTGACATTAAAACACTCGCAACAGCCATATCAATTACAAGAAAGGGGGGGACGAAGATCATGAATCCCATTTGAAAAGCTGTTTTCAACTCACTGATTGCAAACGCAGGTACTAAAGTAGTGAGAGGAATATCCTGGATCGTTTCAGGTCGATCGATCTCTGCATAATTCATAAACAACGCTAAGTCTTTTTCTCGAGTATGTTTGGACATAAACTCTTTGATCGGTAAACTCGCATTTTCATATGCCTCTTCTAATGTAAGTTCTTCTTCAAATAACGGTTGTAACGCTTGTTCATTTACTTCCTGAAAGGTTGGAGCCATGATAAAAAAAGTCATAAAAAGGGCTAAACCAATTAACACTTGATTTGGTGGCATCTGTTGGGTTGCTAATGATGTTCTGACAAATGATAAGACAATTAAAATTCTTGTAAAACTTGTCATTAATATTAATATACTAGGAGCCAATGAGAGGACTGTTAATAGTAATAACAACCGAACAGAAGTCGATATACTTTCGGCATCTGAACCTGAAAATACATCAATAAGACTAATCATCATGTTTTTTTCTCTCTTTCAGCTTTTGGTATATTTTTTGTCTTCCTTCTTTCATTGTATAAAGCTCCTTATTAAACATCTCTTCAAAATTTTGTTTATGAGTAACTTTTGACTCTTGGGAAGTTTTCATAAATCTTTCTTTCCATTTACCCACTACATCTGGTGGATTTTCCTCTTGTTGTACAAGTTGTTCAATGGTGTGATCATCGGTAATTTCCATTAATAGTTCAATATTATCTGCTACACTAACAACGAAAAAACGATCACCTATTTTAATGGTTTGTATCGACTTGTTAGAACCTACAGTGATTCCGCCATAATTTTCAATTACCCTGTGGCTTTTGAAAAAACCGTTTTTTTTCTGTAAAAGTTTAGATATAAAGAAAATGAGTGCAATAACAATAGCTAGTGCAAAAAAGAGTTTCAAGAAACTAAATAGTAGGTTTGGTGAACTAACCTTCGTTACTTCACCAATATTTTCTTCCGTTGTTTCGTCTTCGGTATCCTGTTGATTTTCTTTTTGATTTTCTTTTTGATTTTCTTTTTGATCTTCAGATGGATTGTTAAACATATCATTTACCATGGCATGTGTCTCAGCTGTAGAAATATCTGATACCATAAAGATCCCTGTAATGACTATTATAAAAATAAATTTACGGTGAATCCTAACCACCTCATTAACCTATAACTTTTGAAATTGCTTCAATTACTCGATCTGCTTGGAATGGCTTTACAATAAAATCTTTTGCTCCAGCTTGAATCGCATCAATAACCATTGCTTGCTGCCCCCCCATTGCTGAGCACATAATAACTTTTGCCTCTTTATCAATACTTTGAATTTCTTTTAATGCTGCGATACCATCCATTTCAGGCATCGTAATATCCATTGTCACTAAGTCTGGTTGCAGCTCTTTATATTTTTCAACGGCATCTTGTCCGTCTTGTGCTTCTCCAACTACCTCATACCCATTCTTAGATAAAATATCCTTAATCATCATTCTCATAAATGCTGCATCATCTACTATTAATACTCGTTTAGTCATATCATTTCATCCTTCCAGCTTATCTATTTTAATTGTTTTAATCTATCTTCTTTACTTACAATATCTGTCACTCTGACGCCAAAGTTCTCATCGATTACCACCACTTCCCCCTTAGCAATTAATCGCTGGTTCACTAAAATATCGACAGGTTCACCTGCTAATTTATCTAACTCAATAATAGAACCTGATGATAATTCCAAGATCTCTTTTACAGTTCTTTTCGTTCTTCCAAGTTCTACTGTTACCTGTAACGGAATATCCATCAATAAATCTAAATTTCGACGTTCATTTTCCTGTAAGGAAACTTCTTCAAAATTAGAGAAGGAAGCTGCTTGAACTTCTGCATTTGAGCCTCCCACATAACTGCCAAGTTGTCTTGGTTGATGTGGCTCAGCAGTTGATGATGGATTCGAATCACTTGATTGCTGGCTCGATTGTTGTGATTTTTGATGATTATCTGACACACTAGTATGATCAATCGGACCAGGACTACTATCCTCTATCACAGTGGTTGAATTGCTGGCTTCACTAGTATCATCGGAGGAATTTAAGAGTTGATCAACCAGATCTTTAGCAAATGTAATCGGAAGTAATTGCATGATTTTCGAATCAATCAACGTTCCGATTTTTAAATGAAAGGATACTTTAACCAATACATCATCTTCCGCTGTTAAAGATTTTGTTTCTTCTGCTGTCACATCCATTACTGAAGTTATGGGAGGCGAAATATCAACCCTTTTATTAAAGACTGTTGACATGCTTGTTGCTGCAGTGCCCATCATTTGATTCATTGCTTCTTGAACAGCACTCAAATGAATGTCAGTTAGTTCATTCGTTTCCGGAGCACCCGCACCACCTAACATTAAATCAGCAATAATCGCAGCATCCTTAGCCTCTAATATAAATAGATTTGCACCAGTAAAACCTTCCGTATACTTTACTTCCACACCTACATATGGAGCTGGAAATTCTTCTTTAAGTTCACCTTTTTGAACAACACTAATAGTAGGAGTCGTGATCTCTACTTTTTGGTTTAAAATAGTAGATAATGTTGTAGCAGAACTACCAAATGAAATATTACCTATTTCTCCTAATGCATCTTCTTCAATTGAAGATAAATATTCATCTTTGGAAGCTTCAACATTCGCCGAATCCTCTTCAAAGTCTTCCGTATCATTAGAACCATTTAGCAGTGCATCTATTTCATCTTGGGATAACATTCCATCATTCATCATCTTCATCCCCCCCTCCCTTGATTTCCTCTATTACTTGAACCGCTAATTTTTGTTTTTGCTTTCCTGCCTGAACATAAAATTTCGGTTCTTGATCTACCATCAATGATAATGGCATATCTATTCCTTTATTAAGCATGATGGTATCTCCACGACCTAAGAAAAGAAATTCCTCTAACGTAATAGATGTTTCACCTAGAATAACCGATAAATCTATGCTAGTTTGTTTGATATTTCTAGCTAATGATTGATATTCTTCAGGTTTTCGTTCTTTTGTATTTTCATTTTGCATCCAGTAATGTACAGACAGCTTTGGAATAATAGGTTCTAATACCACATGTGGAATACAGATATTTATCATACCGCTACTATCCCCCCCGATCGTTGTATCTAATGAGACAACAACTACTGTTTCATTTGGAGACACTAATTGTAAAAATTGTGGATTCACTTCAAAATCCTCTAATATTGGATCAATTTCTGTAACGGAACCCCCATGCTTCCTGAAGATTATCTAATCCCTGTTCGAATAATTGGGAAAGTAAGGTAGTCTCTATTTCTGTAAGACTGTCAATCTTGTTTAGACTACCTCCTTTTCCGCCAAGCATGCGATCTAACATCGCATATGCAATATTAGGATTAAATTCAAATATTATTCTTCCATCTAACGGTTCTACACTATAAACGTTTAAGATCGTTTTGGTTGGAATTGATCTAATAAATTCCTCATATGGTATTTGATCCACTGAAGCAACTGAAATATGTACATATGTCCTCAATTGTGCTGAAAAATAGGTTGATAACAATCTTGCAAAATTATCGTGAATCCTCGAAATACTTCTAATCTGGTCTTTAGAGAATCTTAACGCTCGTTTAAAATCATAAACTTTTACTTTCTTTTCTTTTTCTTCTTCTTTTAATTGATTGGCATCCATTTCACCAGAGGATAATGCTGATAATAGGGCGTCAATTTCATTTTGCGATAGAACTTCATCTGCCATTTCTCCACCTCCATCCAGGTGTTTAATCTACTGAATCACTTTACTTGTTATTAACACTTCCACGATTTTTCCTTCTGTCATCTTCTGATTCATGGCCTCTTTCATGTTACTTTCTATCGTTGTTAAGTTTTCTTGAAAGTCTGTTGAAGAAAGAGTTGCGGATTGTTTTAGGAATATATTTTTCACTTCAAATTCACGTTTTTCAATTTCCGCTAAGGCATCTTTACTATTAGTTATGAATTGAAATTGGATAAGGACAAAGTTACCATCGTTTAAATCTGTTCTGATTTCTTCCGTTGTATAGGAATATTCGACCATTTCATCTAACGTCATTGCCTTACTATCATTAGTTGAATTATTTAGCAGGAAATAAAGAATAACAGCACCTGCTATCGTAATAACTAATAAGATAATCACAAGGATTTTTATAATTTTTGGATTCATTTAGTTTGATCACCTACTTCTCGCTGTACTTGATGAAGGCCAATCTCTTTATAAAATTGGATAACCATCTCTTTTACTTCTTCCTCTGTATCTTTGACAAACAATTTCTTTTGGTTGGTAAGTGTGATCGTTGTGTCTGGAAATGATTCAATGCGTTCGATGTAAATGGCATTCACAGTTATACGATCATTATTAATTTTCGTCAATGTAATCATAGTTTGAGAGGATTAAGGGATTAAACCTTAATCCTCTGCCCCCCCCTTTTTTATCGTTTTAAGTTCACTAACTCTTGTAAAATCTCATCGGAAGTAGTGATGATCCGAGTATTCGCCTGGAACCCACGCTGAGCCGTAATCATCTCAGTGAACTCTTCTGATAAGTCAACATTAGACATTTCTAAAGCACCAGCGACAATGGAAGCTGTACCATTGCCTTCGGGAGCATAAATATCTTCTAATCCATTAATTGCATCTCCATCATCTGTAAATACACCATCATTTACTGAAGAACGATACATGTTACTTCCTACTTTTTCTAAACCACCAGGATTGGAAAATTTGGCTAACATAATTTGACCAGCTGCCTGTGTTTCTCCATTTTCATCTACATAATTAACTACTCCATTACCCTGAACACTGAAACTTTGTGCCGATTCAGGAATTCTTATTCTAGAAGCTCCTGCAACAGCATTATCATTCTGTGCCAAACCATTTTGTCCTATTAAATATTGACCATTTGCATTTACTACATAATTATTATCATCTAAGTATAAATTACCAGCCCGTGAAAATAAGAGTTCCGTATTTGCAAAGTCCACTACACCAGCGTCTTGTGCTATTCCAGAACCGAACACAAACATTCCATCTCCCTCCAATTGAAGGTCTAATGGTCTTGAGGTTGTTTGTCGATTCCCTTGTGTATGAATATTGTCAATCGAACCTAGTTGTGCACCTGTTCCAACTTGAGCCGGATTAATACCACCACGAATATTTGTTGGTGCACTTGCGCCTGCTACTTGTTGACTCATCATATCTTGGAACATGGCACGTCCCTTTTTGAAACCAGCTGTATTTACATTTGCAATGTTATTACCTATTACGTCTAACTTCGTTTGAAATGCTTTCATACCTGAAATACCTGCATACATTGATCTTAACATATTGTTATGCTCCTTTTTTTGTTTGAATATATGTCGCTTCTGTCGGTCCACGACTTTAAGCTTCTCTAGTAGAGTCCAGCTTAATCAATAATGATCGTTCCATTTATATTTGTGAATATCTTACTTTGTAATTCAGACTTGTCCATCGCTGTAATCACGGTATTTTTTTGGGCATTGATGATAAATGCTGCCTGATCCGTAATCACCAAGGATTCTTTCACACCTTTTTGTTTTGCTTCTTGAAGTTTAGTTTCAATTGCCTGCCATTTTTGTTCACTAACGTCGATGTTTCTTGACATCATTCGCTGTTTTGCATGCTTGCTAATTTGCAATGGATAGTGCTGACCTAATATTTCTTTAAATGACGTTTCTACATTTTTTTGTCTGTGATTCTGTTGAGTTGGAAGAATATTTGGATGTATGGCATGAATTCGATGATCCATTGTCTCCCTCCTCTATTCGGTTGGACTTTCTTGTTTGATTCTTAGAACTTCATCGGTATAAATTTTTACATCATTTGCTAGTTCAAGTACAGCATATCCTTCTTGCTGAGAAATGGCCTGTACCTGACCTGTTACAACTTCTTTTGGTACTGCTATTTCACCAGTTTCCTTATCAATTCGGTAATGTTCGACTTCTTTACCAATTAGATGACTGTACTGAATCACAGGTGAAACGGTTTGATTTTTGACTAATGTATCAATTGATTTGGACATTTGCATCATTTGTTCTAATGAAGAAAATGTTGCCATCTGTGAAATAAATTCCTTATCCTCCATCGGGTTCAATGGATCCTGATTTTGTAATTGTGTCATAAGAATTTTCATAAATTCATCTTTACCTAAATTAGTACTGGGTTCTCTTGATTTAGGTTGACTGGCCAGATAATAGCTTGGATCAATCGTAGTCATCTTTTACCACCTACACTTTCGCATCCATTAATAGATCATGGAAATTAATTTGTTCTTGTTCTTCTGAATCGTTTTGTTGCCCGTCATGCTGATCACTTTGATTCTGACTATTTTCGTCTAGTGAATCATTATTTTCATCTGATAGTTTTTCCTGACCAGTTTGTGTTAAATTTTCCTGGCGTTCAATCACTACCTGTTGCGGTGAAAACATATGGCGCAGTTGATTTAAATTGCCTTCAAGTAATTCTTTCGCACCTTGTGATGCTACGATCATTTTTACGATCATTTCACCATTAACCTGGGTCAACTTCACCATCACATCACCTAAGTGTTCTGGCTGTAGTCGTAACATTAATTGGCTTGCTCCATTTGTCATTTTCATAAAATTACTCTTTTGAATAGCCTGTTGAAACTGCTCCATCAATTGTTTTTGAGCCAATTGTTGATCGGTATTCGTCTGCTGTGTATGAATCACAAATTGTTGCACTTTCGAATTAACTTGTTGATTCATGAGTGTCTGTAATTCTGTTTTTGACTGGCTTTGTTCCTGATTAATATTACCGCCTTGATTTTCCAATGCATTACTAATCCATTTGGCAATATCCTGTTGTGTTACTTTCTGACTTTGACCATAGTTTTTTTCCAAGGCTAAACGATTTTGAAAATTCTCTAAGAGCTTATTCCAAACCTCATTCGATTTAGGATGAGCTGTTGCTGCCAATAACGCTTGGGCATTTGTTTTAGCAGACTGATCTAACTGTGACCATTGCTTTAATACATCTTGTAATTGCTTTACATCTTGATTTGTAAGTTTATTCTGTTCCAACTTGTTTAATAAAGCTTCCACTTGATTTACGATCGATGTAACCTTCTCAGATTGATCCTTTGTGTTTAGTATGCTATTTACAGGAACAACCATGATCTGATTTATCCATGTATCCTTTTCAGTAGAGTTTTCCTGTTGACTTAGCATGGTAATTATTTCTGCAAGTGTTTCAAGCTGGTCAGGTTGTACCGATTGCATTAATTGAGTTTTGGAGATTGTTTTTGAATCTTGAAAAATAATACTCAATTCTTCTATTAATGCAAGTTGTTTTGTCGATAATTCCGGCAAATGTGCTAGGTTAGTCTGATTGCCACTTAATAATTCTTTTAAATTTTTTAATGTGTCTACATCTATTTCTTTTGTCAAAAGTTTCGCTAATGGATCCTTTGTTTCCCTATTTGATTCGAAATTTTCTACTAATTGCTGTAATTGGTCTGAGTCTGTTTGATTGCCGTTTAATAACTCTTTTAACTGTTTTAAAGTTTCAACATCTATTTCTTCGGGTAAACTTTCCAATAATGACTCAAGTTTATTTTGATTCAAATCCAGTCCTTTGACATTATTAGCTCCGAATAATTGTTGCTGAAAGGAAGAACTGCCGCTTACTTGAGATCTTATCGAACCGGTTAGTTGCGGTATTACTGAGCTTGACAATATATTTGCTGCGATAAACATTTAGTTCACCTCCTTTCATGGTTTTTATCGTTTATTGATTGACTAATTGGCTGCTGTAATCTGCAGCTATTTCTGGTTCCATCTCGCCTAATATCTCACCGCGAATCTCAGGATCTATCTGTTTTAATAATGAAATAGCAATCGAATTTTCCATGTTTTCAATGATCGGTGCGGCTGTTTTTGGTTTCATCGAACTAAATGATTCTGATAAGTCTTCATAAGCGCCGTCAGTGTTTTCATCCGTTTCTGGACCTGTTTCCTCTTGTTGTACTTCTGCTAATTGAGTCGTCAGGTTGGCTATCTCTTCTTCTAACTCTGCAATTGTAGTATCTTTGGTTTGCGTCTCATATTTTGCAGTCTCTAATTCCTCTTCTAAGTTTGCAATCTCCTGATCTTTTTTCGCCAAATTATTTTCATGTAATTCTTCCTCATCGGTCGCTACAGTTTGTGCTACAAAAGGAATTTTATTTAACGTTTCTTTCGTATACTTACCGACGTCAACACCCATTACATATAGAATGATTACTGTTATTATAATGGTGAATATTAGTGGCACTAATATAATAATAAGCCATTGAAAAATTCCTGGTTTTCTTTCTTTGTCTTCAGACGGATTAGTTGCCATTTTTTCACCTATCCTTACTTTCCGAATACTTACGAATCGATAGTTCATCCATTAACATCAAATCTTTCTTTTTCTCTACTTGTCTAAACTGTGCCTGTTTATTATCAATCAGCTTTTCTATTTTTTTCACTTCAATGTATTGTTCTGTAACTCGTTCCTGTAACAGATTCATCTTTTTTCTGGCCTTTTCTACTTTTTGTTGGATATTCAAAATATTTGGCGTTAAAAAATTTAAATATTGATGATAGGATTGTAATGTTTCAATTTGCGACTTATCATGTAAAGATTGCTTATAACTATCTTCAATTTCTTCTTTTCTTTTTAAAAGATCATATAAATTAGTAGCATAATGTTCGAACTCTGCCGCAGCTTCCTGATACTTAAACTGTGCTTCTTTTTTATCATTATCTTTCAGAAGTCTTATTTTTTGATATCCTTCGATTTGTTTCATTAGGAATTACTCCCCTGCAGCAATTGTTCTAGTTCATTGAGGGCAGTCTGATCCTCTACATTTTCATTCATATCTTGTTTTAGGGCATTCATTATTTTTGGTTGAAGCTGGATTGCCTCGTCAACTATTTTACTCGATCCTCTTTTATAGGCACCAATTTGAATCAGTTCCTCATTATCATTATAGGTTGCTAAAATCGTTCTAATTTTCTGTACCAGATTCAATCGATTTGCAGATACAATTTCTGGCATTACTCTGCTAACGGATTGTAAAACATTGATTGCTGGAAATTGACCTTTTTCAGCTAATTTTCTGTCCAGAATAAAGTGCCCATCTAATATACCTCTTGTCGTATCTGCAATTGGTTCATTAAAATCATCGCCGTCAACTAATACCGTATAAAAAGCAGTGATCGAACCATCTTTACTTGTTCCCGTTCTTTCCAATAATGATGGTAACAGCGCAAACACGGACGGTGTGTAACCTTTCGTTGTTGGTGGTTCACCTATCGCAAGACCTATTTCCCTTTGAGCCATTGCTACTCTTGTAACAGAATCCATCATTAAATTTACTTCATAACCAAGATCACGAAAATATTCACTGATCGCTGTTGCAGTAAATGCTCCTTTAATTCGCATCAATGCAGATTGATCAGAAGTTGCCACGACCACAATAGATTTTTTTAATCCTTCAGGGCCTAAGTCTCTTTCAATGAATTCCTTTACTTCCCGGCCTCGCTCACCAATCAGGGCAATTACATTAATATCAGCAATGCTATTTCTTGCAATCATTCCCAATAACGTACTTTTTCCAACACCACTACCAGCAAAAATCCCAATTCTCTGACCTTTTCCTACCGATAACATTGTATCAATTGCCTTGACTCCGACAGGGAACGGTGTTTGAATTCTAGGTCGTTCCAACGGGTTTGGTGGTGATTGTTCTGTTGGATGTTCTTTTAAACCTTTTGGTAATCGGGAACCATCCAGCATATTACCTGTTGAATCAATCACTTTCCCAATTAATGCTCTACCAATCTTAACCTTTAGGGACTGCTTAGTTGCTTCTACTAAACAACCTGAAGCAATATTATGCAAAGATGTATATGGCATTAATAAAACTTTTTCTTCATAGAATCCTATCACTTCAGCCATTATCTTTTGATTGGATATTTTATTATGAATGTAGCAAACTTCACCTATCCTTGCTTCAGGACCTCTTGCTTCTATTAATAATCCGACCACACGATCGACTTTGCCAAATCTTTTATAGGTATCGATATGTTCTATCTCATTCAGTAACATTTGTGTTTTCACGTGTGATCTCCTCCACTACATGAAATAGTCTGCTTCTAATTTCTTGTAACTGACTGTCCACAGAAGCATCAATTCTGCCGAAAGGTGTTTCAATTACAATCTGTTCTCCTATTAAATCTGTAGAAGGGTAAATCATAAATTCTATATCACTTTGGATAAGTGAATTTAATTCATCCTTGTTATCTAATAAAAGCGAAAAGTATTTACTTGAGACAAATAATTTAATTTTCGGATGATCTTTCACTTGTTCCACCACTGATTTCGCTACAGCTAAGAATCTGGAAGGCTCCTCATCCAATAACTGATGAAGGACTTTTTCAGAAGTGGTCATCGCAATCTGTAGAACTGTTTCATCACTTTCTGCGACAATTTTATGATATTCTTTCTTTGCATTTTCCAAAACATCTACAGCATCATGTATAATAGCTTGATATTGTTCTAAGCTATCTTGTTTTCCCTGTTCGAATCCTTGCTGGTAACCATCTTGCTGTGCTTTCTGTATTAACTGAATTTTTTCTTGTTCCCATTCTTCTTTTAACCTAATTATCTCTGCTTGTGCTGTTTCTTTTTTATTATCAGTTTTTTCAACGATTTCTTGTAAACTAGCTTCTGCTTCTTCTATCTGTTGATTTAGAGATTGCAATTCATCTTCTGCTTCAAATTTAGAATAATTTCGTCTCGTTACTTCTATTTTACGTAACTGAATTTGTCTTGGTGGTAGAGGATTATTAGACAATAATATCATCTCCTCCACCTCTTGCTATTACAATTTCTCCAACTTCTTCCAGACGTCTAATAGTAGAAACAATCCGTGATTGTGCTTCTTCTACATCTCGTAAACGGACAGGTCCCATAAATTCCATTTCTTCCTTAAAGGTTTCGGCCATGCGATTCGACATATTACTAAAGACAATTTCTTTCACTTCATCACTGCCAACCTTAAGAGAAAGTCGTAAATCATCGTTTTCTACTTCGCGAATAACTCGCTGAATCGCACGGTTATCCAATGTAACAATATCTTCAAAGACGAACATTCTCTTCTTAATTTCTTCAGCCAGCTCCGGATCATCAATTTCAAGCGTATCTAAAATGGTTCTTTCTGTACTTCGGTCAACACCATTTAATACTTCTACTACTGCCTGAATACCACCTGTTTGCGTATAATCCTGAGAAACTGTTGTCGATAATTTTCTTTCTAATATTTGTTCCACTTCCGCAATTATCTCTGGTGATGTTGAATCCATTAATGCAATCCTTTTTGCAATATCTGCCTGCATTTCCTGTGGTAATTCTGATAGAATTTGTGCTGATTGTTCAGAATCTAAATAAGATAATACAAGAGCGATCGTTTGTGGATGTTCATTCTGAATAAAATTAATGATTTGACCAGGTTCTGCCTTTCTGGCAAAGTCAAATGGTTTCACTTGTAAAGAGGATGTTAAACGATTTAATATATCTCCAGCCTTCTCTTCACCTAATGCTTTTTCAAGTACTGTTTTAGCATAATTAATTCCACCTTGTGAAATATAATCCTGTGCCATGGCGATTTCATGGAATTGTTCCATAATATCCTCTTTCTGGGAACCTTCCACTTTTTTCACTGATGAAATTTCTAGCGTTAATTTCTCAATCTCTTCCGGTGTAAGATGCTTATATACCTGAGCTGAAACATCAGGTCCTAAAGAGATTAATAGAATAGCAGCCTTTTGTTTACCCGTCAGTTGCTGTCTTTTCGCCATGCTAATTAACCTCCTTTAATCTTCTGATATCCAACTTCTAAGTAGTTTTGCAAATTCTTCCGGTTTATCTTGAGCATATTTTTCAAGTTGTTTACGTCTCATTGACGCATCAGAATCATCTGTATGTGTGATCGGTGGTATCTCTCGTTCTGTGAATTCAGTCGCTTCCACCTCTTCGACAACTTCTTCCTCTTCTGAACGTTTACGCCGCAATAAGATAATTAAGAAGATGATAGCTAATAATAAAACACCGCCAACTATGTATATCCATATAGGTATTACGGGAGTTACCTGAGCGTTTTGTAACACATTCGTTCCTTCAAATGGTTGCATTACAATTGATACTTTTTCTTCTGGTACAATTTCGCCGTATGTCTTATCAATCGAAGTTGTGACGATTGATTCTAATATAGACGCAATACTTTCCTCCACCTGTAACTGCTCTTGTGGTGTTAATTCTTCTATTTCACCGTTTTCTAGAACTCTTGTATTATCGATTGCTACTTGAATCCCTAAATCTCTAATCTTATACGGACTTTCTACAATGTCTCGCTGAATTCTATTAAATTCATTATTTACTGATTCTTTTACTAACTCGTAATCACCAATATTTCCATCTAATCCAGCAGGATAATTTGGGATTTCGCCTTCTTCAACACCGACAGCGCCCTCTTCTGGCTGTGCTCCAATGAAGGATTCAGTGATTGTTTCAATACTTACCGGCAACGTATCCATCTCTTCATTGACAGGTTCCACTAATTGCTCCACACGCTTTTCCTGCGTGAAATCAATATCGGCAGTTGCAGAAATCGCTACTTTATTCATACCGATCATTGAACCTAACATTCGTTGAACACGTCTTTCAATGTCCTTTTCTATGTCACTTTTGATTTGTTGTTGAGAGGTATGTGTATCCCCGTTCGCAAGAGAATTCTCATTATTTAAGTCATAATACTCAAAATTTTGATTCATAATGACGATATTATCAGTAGGCAGATTTGGTACTGATTTTGAAACCAGATGATACAGAGTATTAATCTGCGATGGTTCAAATTGATAGCCTGGTTGTGTCTGGACCACAATAGATGCGGTTCCTTCCTGTTGCTGATCACTAATAAACACTGGATCTTCAGGCATATTAATCATTACCTCAGCAGCTTCTATCCCATTGATTTGCGTTATAAGAGTGGCTAATTCCGTTTGCATGGCGTCCAATTTCATCACATCAAACTCATTATCTGTTACGCCCCCCCATGAACTATTTTCAGCAAAGAATGAATAATCAATACTGCCACTATCAGGTATACCCTGAGCTGCTAAGTCGACTAACAGTGAATCAGCATCTGCTTCAGGGACATTGACAGCAGTCCCAGCATTAGCGATCTCATAACCTACACCCCCCCGAGCATCTAATTCTTCTTTAATTTGACCCACTTCCTGTAACGATAAATCCTTATATAATGTGACCATATTATCATTGGAAGTAGTCAATACCGTCGTAAGAATAATCAAGGCTATTAGTAAACCAATTCCTCCAAAAAGTAATCCTTTTTTCATTTTGGACATTGATGAATAATATGCTGTAACTTTCTCCTTATATTGTTTCCATTTTTCGTTCATTTTGTGCCCCCCCCAACATCATTACTTGCATACAACAAATCAACTATTATACTTGTAATCTCATTATTTCGTTGTAGGCATCGACTACTTTTTTCTGAATCTGTACGCCTGTTTGTAGCATGATACTAGCTTTTTGTGAAGTAATCATTACATCATGCAAATCATTAATTTCCCCCCCTTTAGCTAATGCCTCTGTTTTCTGATCGGATGCTTTTTGCGCTTGATTAATATTACTAATTGCCTCTTTAAGATTTGTTGCAAAAGCTTGTTGCGCTTCACCTACTGATATCTTAGGTTCATTATTTATTTGATTATAATCAGGTTGGATATTTTGCAAAGAATAGATATTCATTGGACTTTTCACCCTTTCCGTTCTTCATTTACTTACCAATTTCAAGTGCCTTCATTAACATTGTCTTAGATGCGTTTAAAGATGTGACATTCGCCTCATATGATCTTGTCGCACTCATCATGTCGACCATTTCTTTCAAAGGATCAACATTTGGCATTTCAACATAGCCATCTTCATTTGCGTCAGGATGATTAGGATTATAAACTAATTGAAAAGGCTCGTCGTCTTCCACTATTTGAGTTACTTTTACCCCCCCGGAACCTTCACTTTCTCCTCGATAGGATGCATGTTGTAGGATAGATGAAAAACCTTGATCTTTCGGAGATAATACGGTCATTTTTCTACGGTACGGTTCATATTCACCTTCTGCGTTCACTGTCGCTCTAGTGGTATCCACATTTGCTATATTAGAAGCGATTGTGTCCATTCTAAGCCGTTGTGCAGTCAGACCACTAGCGCTCGTATTTATTCCATTAAATATAGACATTATTAATTACCTCCTCTAATAACGCTTTGTAAACTATTAAATTTGCCATTGATGCGGTCCACTAATGCTTGATAATAGATTTGGTTTTTTGCCAATTCAGACATTTCTTTATCAATATCAACGTTATTACCATTATGGTTATACATGGTTGATGTATTTGTTGTGACTTTTATATTAGAAGTATTTGTCGAAAAAGAAAGATGTCGCTCGTCTGTACGCTTTGTTTCAAATTGATTCGACAGTTGATTTTTAAGAACTTCATTAAATTGTACATTTTTAGACTTGTAATTTGCTGTATCAGCATTTGATATATTATGTGCGATCGTTCTATTCTTAACCGTTGCATAATCTAAAGAATTTTCGAGCGTTTGAATGGTACCTTGAAATAATGACATGTCAAATCCTCCACTTTTTTTATAAACAGTCATAAAAATTATTCCTCTAACGAATATTGTAAGATAAATAACACAAACTGTCTATGACTAATCGTCATATCATTACTAAAATAGGTTACTTTTTTTATAAAAATAGGTCTAAGGTCTTGATTTTAGTTAATTTTTTGTGGTTTTTTAAAAATTAATGTCGAAGAAATAGCATATATATGAATTTCAAAATAAAAAAAGTTCTCCATTTTAGTTTGGAGAACTTTTTTATAAATATTTTTATTTTAATTCATTTAAAAATTTATCATTTAGAACTTTAATATAGGTACCCTTCATTCCTAAAGATCTTGATTCAATCACACCTGCACTCTCCAACTTTCTAAGTGCATTGACGATCACAGAACGGGTAATACCCACCCGATCAGCTATCTTGCTTGCTACTAATAATCCTTCCATACCAGCTAATTCTTCAAAAATGTGCTCAATTGCCTCTAACTCACTATATGATAACGAACTGATTGCCATCTGCACAACAGCTGTACTTCTTGCTTCTTCTTCAATTTCTCCCGTTTTTTCATGCAATATCTCCATTCCTACCACAGTGGCACCATATTCGGCTAAGACTAGCTCATCATCCTCAAAAGAATCAGATAATCTACTTAATATTAACGTACCTAAACGTTGTCCACCACCTATAATCGGAACAATGGTTGTTAACCCGTTTTGAAATAAATCACGGTTCTCAACTGGAAAAGCTGTGTATTCACTATCAATATCAAGATTTGTAGTAGTGGTTGTGATATTAAATAAATTTTTAGTATAGGTTTCTGGAAATTGTCTTTCTTCTAACATTTTTTTCATTCGATCATTTTCAATCAGTTGATTTATAGCAAACCCTAATAGTTTACCTCTTCTGCTTACAATAAAGACATTGGCACTAATTACATCTCTTAATGTTTTGGCCATATCTTTGAAATCCACAGACTTTCCTTTAGTTTTCTGCAGCATCGCATTTATTTCTCTGGTTTTTTCTAATAATTGCATTTCATTCACCATCCAAGTTATAAAATAAATTGACTTAAATCTCTATTTGTTGCAATTGCTTTTAGTTTATCATTAACATAATGTTCCGTAATTTCAATATTTCCTATCCCAATATCTGAAGCTTCATATGACAATTCTTCCAGCAACTTTTCTAATATCGTATGTAGTCTTCTTGCTCCAATATTATCTGTTTCCTGGTTCACTTGATATGCTATTTCTGCTAGACGGTATATCGCTTCATTTGTAAAAGAAATGGTTATACCTTCTGTTTCCAACAATGCTTTGTACTGAGTTAACAGTGAATTAGACGGTTCTTTTAGGATTCGCTCAAAATCAGTAATAGTTAGTTTTTCAAATTCTACGCGAATTGGAAATCTACCTTGTAATTCAGGAATCAAATCAGAAGGTTTAGCCATATGGAAAGCACCTGCTGCGATAAACAACATATGATCGGTCTTAACTGTACCATATTTAGTAACAATTGACGATCCTTCTACAATTGGCAGGATATCTCTTTGTACCCCCCCTTCTCTCGATACGGTTGATGATTGTTCTTGTTTAACCGCAACTTTATCGATTTCATCAATAAAAATAATCCCCCCCATTTGTTCTGCTTTTTCGATTGCTTGGTGGATGACGTGGTCCATATCAATAAGTTTCTGTGCTTCCTGATCGATTAAAACTTTTCTCGCATCTTTAACTAGAAGACTTCTCTTCTTTTTCTTTTTAGGTATCAGTGAACCCAAGGCATCCTGCATGTTCATTCCCATTTGTTCCATTCCAGATCCTTGGAGCATGTCAAACATATTAGTTGTTTGTTCTTCTACTTCAATTGTTACTGTACGATCTTCAAGTTCACCAAGTTCTAATAATTTCTTTGTTTGTTGTCGTTGTTGCTGGATACTCTCTTTTGCTTCTTTATCCTGTGTTTGGTCCTCATGTGATTGTTGTTGATTTTGATTAAGAAAGAAGTCAAATGGATTTTTTGTAGAATTATTTTTCTTTTTTGATGGTACGAACAACTCCACAATTCTATTGTTAGCTAATTTTTCAGCCTTACCTTCTACTTCCTTCATCGCATCTTCTTTTACCATCCGTATTGATGTTTCAACTAAATCTCTTACCATCGATTCCACATCACGTCCAACATACCCGACTTCTGTATATTTTGTTGCTTCTACTTTAATAAACGGTGCGCCCACCAATTTCGCCAGCCTTCTGGCTACTTCAGTTTTTCCTACACCAGTAGGTCCTATCATCAAGATATTTTTAGGGACTATTTCATTTCTTAGTTCTTCAGACAGTTGCATTCTTCGATAACGATTTCTCAAAGCAACTGCTACCGCTTTTTTAGCATTCTCCTGACCAATTATATATTCACTTAATTTTTCAACGATTTTTTTAGGAGTTAGATTCAATGACATAAGGATCATCCCTTCTTATTCAAGCTCTTCCAATATTAATTGATTGTTAGTAAACACACAAATTTCCCCCCCAGCTATTTCTAAGGACGATTTGGCAATCTCTTTTGCTTCCATTGTTGGTGCATGTCTCTTTAAAGCTCTTCCAGCACTTAAAGCATAGTTCCCACCTGAACCAATTGCAAGGATGCCATCATCTGGTTCAATCACTTCACCAGTACCTGAAATTAACAATAGTTCTTTTTTATTCATTACGATTAACATAGCTTCTAATTTTCTTAAGTATTTATCATTTCGCCAATCTTTGGCTAGTTCCACTGCGGCCCGGGAAAGATTTCCATCATATGTTTCTAATTTGGCTTCAAAGCTTTCATATAAAGTAAACGCATCTGCTACAGAACCGGCAAACCCTGCTAATACTTGATTCTGATATAGTTTTCTTACTTTTTTTGCCGTATGTTTCATTATTACTTGATTTCCAAGTGTTACCTGACCATCACCACACATAGCTGATTTTCCATTATGTTGGACAGCGAATATTGTCGTCGCATGAAATGTTTCCATCTTTAGTCCTCCTCTAATACATTAACGATTCGCACGTGGATGTGCTGTATGATAAACTTTTTTTAAACGGTCTTTAGAGACATGGGTATAGATCTGAGTAGAAGATAAATTAGTATGACCCAATAATTCTTGTACAGCGCGCAAATCAGCACCATTATCTAATAAATGTGTGGCAAAACTATGCCTTAATTTATGTGGATGAATTTGAAAGGTTAGTGCTGCTTCTTCCACTTGCTTATTAATAATTAATCGTACACCTCTTGCTGTTAATGGATTACCTCTAGCATTTAAAAACAAAAAATTTTGTGGTTGACTTTTTTCAGTTATTAATAAAGACCGGCTTTCATTTATATAGTGAACAAGTGCTTTTTCAGCGTAGTCTCCAAATGGTACATATCTTTCCTTATTTCCTTTACCTAAGACCAATATGGTTTGGAGTTCGAAGTCAATTTTATCCATTGTTATATGCACACATTCACTGACTCTAATGCCTGTCCCATATAACACTTCTAATAAAGCCAAGTTACGTTTGCCAAGTTTTGAAGACCTATCAATAGCATCAAATAGTTTATTAATTTCTTCCTGGTATAGAAATTCAGGTATTTTATATGGTGTTCTAGGCAATTGTAAATGAACAAGTGGGTTCTCCAAAACAATCTTTTCTCTAATAAGAAATTTAAAAAAGCTTCTTAGCGTTGAAATGTGACGGCTTATTGACCTTTTCACTAGTCCTTGTTCATACAATGTTGTTAAATAGGTACGAATAATTGCATAATTAACAAGGGATAAGCTTTCTAAATTTTCTGATGTTAGAAATCGAAAAAAATGCGCTAAATCTTTTTCATAAGCCTCGATTGTACTTTTCGATGCATTCTTTTCGATTTGTAAGTACTCCAAATATTTCAACCATTCTTTATAATAATTCATAAGCCACCTCTTAATGCGTTAAAATAGTATCATAAGCAATTCAAGTCTGCAATTGTAATGGCAATATTGTTAACAGTTTATCAAAGATTACCTTTAATATTATATTATTCCCCTTAAAAGATTGAGCCAAAACAAACAATTACTCTTTATTGTAAGCAATTTCATTAATTACCTTATTTACTATAATACTAACATTAAAAAGTACATAAGAGAAACCAGACATTCCATCGTTTCATTTCAAGCCATTAACTTTCAACTTGATCCAACTATTTTTATATGGAATTATAACTATTTTCTAAACGTTTACTTGATTTAACATCAATCAATATCACTTCATTCTGGGCTATTTTTGTAATTATTCATAATAAAATGAAGCTTACTCTTTATATGAGTAAGCTTCTATATTATTCTATCCTTGTTCCTCTTCTTTATAATCGCATGAAGAACATTGTACTTGTGTATTTTTCTTTGATTTCTTCTCAACTAGCATTTTATTACATTTCGGACAATCTCTTCCTACTGGTTTATCCCATGAAATAAATTCACACTTAGGATAATTATCACAACCATAGAAGGTCCGTCGCTTCTTTGTCTTTCTTTCTACAATATTACCATCTTTACATTCTGGACATTTAACCCCAATCTCTTTCAAGATAGGCTTCGTATTACGACATTCAGGGAAATTAGAACATGCAAGAAATTTCCCATATCTGCCCATTTTATAGACCATTTCATGTCCGCACTTTTCACAATCAATACCTGCAGGTTCATCACGAATTTCAACTTTTTCCATTTCTTTTTCTGCTTTTTCAAGACGTTTATCAAAACCTTGATAAAACTGATCAATTATTTTTATCCATTGTGTATGACCTTCTTCAACTGCATCTAAATCCTCTTCCATTTTAGCAGTAAAAGCAACATCGATAATCTCAGGGAAAAATTCATTAATTAATTGAATGACGATTTCGCCAAGTTCGGTTGGAACAAATCTTTTATTATCTAATGCAATATAACCTCTCCGTTGTATCGTATCCAATGTTGGAGCATACGTAGAAGGTCTGCCAATACCTTTCTCCTCCATAGTCTTTACAAGTCTTGCTTCTGTATATCTTGGAGGTGGCTGTGTAAAGTGTTGGTTTGGTGTTATTTTTTCTGTTTTTACTATTTCACCTTCATTTAGATCTGGTAACCATTTGTCTGTCTGCTTTTGTTGATCATCGGTACTTTCGATATAGACTGTCATAAATCCTTTAAATTTAATTTTTGAACCTGTTGCTCTAAATTCTATGCCTTGGTTTGTAAGATGTACAGTCATCGTATCCATAACAGCTGATGCCATTTGACTGGCAATGAATCTTTCCCAAATTAGTTTATATAACTTAAGTTGATCTCTGGATAGTATTGATTTTACAGATTGCGGATCTCTTAAAGCATTTGTAGGTCTGATAGCTTCGTGTGCGTCTTGGGCACCTTCTGAATTTTTCGATTTTTTATTAATCCCAGTGAATTCTTTTCCATATTTATTTTCCACATATTCTTTCGCCTGATTTTTAGCGGTTTCAGAAATTCTTGTGGAATCTGTACGCATATACGTGATTAAACCTGTGACGCCACCTTCTTTTCTTCCTAAATCAATTCCTTCATACAATTGTTGAGCAACCATCATTGTTTTTCTTGCTCGAAAATTTAATTTCCTCGCTGCCTCTTGTTGTAAGGAAGAGGTAGTAAAAGCCAGTGATGGATTTCTATTTCGTTCTTTTTTATTTACTTTCTCTACTAAGAAGTCATTTCCTTTTAAAGTAGCTAATATCTGATCAACATCTTCTTTTGAACGCAGGGCTTTCTTTTTACCATCTACTCCATAAAAAGCTGCATCAAATGTTTGCTTTCCTTTATGAAAAACAGAATCAATACTCCAATATTCTTCTGGTTTAAACTCTTTAATCTCATTTTCTCTATCAATAATCATTTTAACGGCAACGGACTGAACACGCCCTGCACTTAAACCTTTCTTTACTTTCTGCCAGAGAAGTGGACTAATATTATATCCTACTAAGCGATCTAAAATTCTCCTAGCTTGTTGAGCATCAACCAAATCCATATTAATCGTTCTAGGGTGCTTAAAAGAGTCCTTGACCGCTTCTTTGGTGATTTCATTAAATACCACTCTACACTCAGAATCTAAATCAATATTTAAACTATGAGCTAAATGCCATGCAATTGCTTCCCCCCCTTCACGATCGGGATCGGCTGCAAGGAATACTTTATCCACTTTTTTGGCGGCAGTTTTTAATTCCTTCAAAACAGGACCCTTACCTCGGATCGTAATGTACTTTGGGTCATAATCATTTTTTACATCTACACCCATTTGACTTTTCGGAAGGTCTCTAACATGTCCCATCGAAGCTTTTACTTTATATTTTTTCCCTAAATATTTTTCTATAGTTTTAGCCTTAGCTGGTGATTCAACGATTACTAAATATTGTTCCATTATTCCTGACCCCCCCTCCCAAGAGGTAATTTCATTCTGTTAATCATATAGTATAATCATTCATTTCTAGATATGATAAATCTTCCCTATTATTAAATACTTTGCTGGTGTTTGTCAAACAAAGCAATATAAAAATATAAATTACAACCTAAATTTTCAATTGATTAGGATGGTGTATAATACATTCTTCTAATATATCGTTACTAGATAATACCAGCTTTGCACCATCTTGAATAAGCTGATTACAACCTGAACTAGTTTCAGCTAAAATAGACCCTGGAACAGCAAACACTTCTTTACCTTGTTCTAAAGCTTGATCTACCGTTATCAGAGTACCACTTCTTTTTTTTGCTTCAATTACTAGTGTTCCAAAACTTAACCCGCTAATGATTCGATTTCGCTCGGGAAAATGGTATTTTTGTGGAGGTTGATTTGGTGGATATTCTGAAATGATTAGATTTTCTTTGGAAATTTGTTGATATAATGATTGATGTTCTTTCGGATAAATATGATCAAAACCACCACCTAATACAGCAATAGTGGGACTCTGATGTTGTAAAGCTAACTGATGGGCAAAACCATCAATTCCAATTGCCATACCACTTGTTATAACAAGTTTATATTGAAATAAAGGTATAAGTAAATTTTTCATAATGGATAAAGCATTTACCGATGGATGACGTGTTCCTACTACGCTTAAATTAGGTGAATAAGATAATAAAGTTGAATCACCATGAAGATATAAAACAAGAGGTGGATCCGGGATGACTTTCAAGGATGAAGGATATTTTTGATTAAAAATTGTAATAACCTGGAATCTGTTCACATTTGCTACTACTTCTTTCTGTAATGATCTGTTATGAAGCTGTTCCACAATAAAAGTAGCTTTTTTTCACTTAAATGAAAATATTCCTGCCATTGTTGACCACTCCATTGATAACTCTGAACTAAATCAGGATCAAGTTTAATTACTTTCTTTAATAATGATCTACTCACACCTTTAATATGATGTAACAGAATGAGTCGCCATTCCCTTTTATCCATTTCTCCACTCCCTTTATATATGGAAAATAAGCCAAGAGTCATCTTAGCTTATTTTTCCTGAATGATTAATGAGTTTTACACTTATTGTATAATCCTTTTTCTTTTAAAACACTGATTAGCGTTTCACCCATAACAGCAGGTGTTTCTGCTACTTGAATTCCACAACTGTTCATCACTTTTATTTTTTCTTCAGCAGTACCTTTACCACCTGAGATAATTGCGCCAGCATGTCCCATACGTTTTCCAGGAGGTGCTGTAGCACCACCAATAAATCCTACAACAGGTTTTGTCATGTTAGCTTTTACCCATTCAGCTGCTTCTTCTTCTGCAGTACCACCAATTTCTCCAATCATCATCACAGCTTCTGTTTCTGGATCTTCATTAAATGCTTTTAGAGCATCAATAAAATCTGTACCATTCACTGGATCTCCACCAATACCAACAGCAGTAGATTGTCCAAAACCATTTTTAGATAATTGATGCACAGCTTCATATGTTAACGTACCTGAACGAGAAATAACACCAATATGGCCTTTTTTATGAATGTAACCAGGCATAATCCCAATTTTACATTCTTCAGGTGTGATTACACCTGGGCAGTTTGGTCCAATTAATCTTGTTTTCTTACCTTCCATATAACGTTTTACTTTAACCATATCCATTACCGGTATATGTTCTGTAATACATATTACAAGATCTAACTCAGCTTCAACAGCCTCTATAATTGCATCCGCAGCAAATGGAGCAGGCACATAAATAACTGAAGCATTTGCACCTGTCTCATTAACAGCTTGTGCTACAGTATTAAATACAGGTACTCCTTCTACTTCTGTTCCGCCTTTTTTAGGGGGGGTTACACCAGCAACAATTTTTGTGCCATATTCCAGCATTTGTTTTGTATGGAAAAGTGCTGTAGAACCGGTAATACCTTGAACAAGCACTTTTGTATCTTTATTAATAAATACACTCATGTAAATGGACCCTCCTTCTTCCTTTAGAGATATACTTTTTAGTTTTCATTAACTAGTGCAACGATTTGTTTTGCACCGTCTGCCATTGATTCAGCTGGTGTAATGTTTAAACCAGATTCTGCTAAGATTTTCTTACCAGCATCCACATTTGTACCCTCAAGACGGACTACTAGAGGAATTGTTAAACCAACTTCCTTCGTTGCTGTTACTACACCTTCTGCGATAACATCACATTTCATTATACCACCAAAAATATTAACAAAAATACCTTTAACATTTTTATCGGACAAAATGATTTTAAATGCTTCTGTTACTTTTTCTGCAGTAGCACTGCCTCCAACATCTAAGAAGTTAGCCGGATCACCATGATAGTGTTTAATAATATCCATTGTAGACATTGCTAGACCTGCTCCATTAACCATACAACCGATATTACCTTCTAATGCAATATAACTAAGATCAAATTTGGATGCTTCGATCTCTTTTTCGTCTTCTTCGTCGAGATCACGGTATTTCACGATATCTTTTTGACGGAATAATGCATTATCATCGAAGTTTAATTTTGCATCTAATGCAAGTACATCGCCCTCTGCTGTTGTAGCGAGTGGATTTATTTCAGCAATGGAACAATCCTTTTCAACAAATACCTGATATAGTCCCATCATAAATTTTACGGCTTTTCCTATTTCTTCAGCCGGAATATTAATATTGAAAGCTAATCTTCTTGCTTGATAAGGTAATAATCCTGTTACAGGATCAATCACTTCTTTAAAGATTTTTTCAGGTGTTTTATCAGCCACCTCTTCAATTTCTGTACCGCCTTCTTCAGATCCCATCATCGTAACTTTAGATGTGGAACGGTCTAATACAAGTCCGATATAATATTCATTTTTAATGTTACAGCCTTCTTCAATTAGTAAACGTTTTACTTCTTTACCATTAGGGCCTGTTTGATGTGTTACTAAGGTTTTACCTAGAATTTCGTCTGCATATGTACGAACTTCTTCGATATTTTTCGCTATCTTCACGCCGCCTGCTTTTCCTCTTCCACCAGCATGAATTTGAGCTTTGACTACCGATACCTTTGTACCAAGTTCTTTCGCAGCTTCAACAGCTTCTTCCACCGTGTATGCTACTTTTCCTTTTGGTACAGCGACACCGTAACTACGCAAAATTTCTTTGCCCTGATACTCATGAATATTCATCTTTCATCCTCCCATCTATTAATCACTGCTATCCCATTGTAAAAAAACTATTGACAATTGTCTAGAATATACAATGATTATTTACATCTTTTTTTCTAAGCGCACACAAAACAGGTTATTTTTCCACTAAAAGACCCTAGACAATATAACTAAACTGCGAAGTACTTCTTTGACAACAGTATTTAGATAACTGTAAATCCAACGCTGCGGAAAAACACTCCCTTTCCTAGGGGTGCGGCTTCAGCTCGCACTGATCCCTCAGGAGTCTCGCATTTTTCCTCCGCTTTGGATAGATCTCTGTTCAAATAAGATGAAATAAGCAATGATATCCATGTGCTAGCTGTCACTAACGTTGTAGAACCCTATTAAAGCGAAGTAAATGGACGGAGCTTTTACTTACATTCATCATACTTTCAAAATTGTCACTAATTCGCAGTTTATGTCTAATGTGTATAAAGGTGAAATGTTGTGGATTTTTCAGTTTTTATTTTTTAGCTTTTGGTCGACTTGATAAATATATGCAAAGACTTCTGCTACAACTTGATACAGTTCCTCCGGTATATTCTCATTAATATTTAACTGCGAGAGTAGTTCGACTAATGTAGGATCGGATTGAATTGGAATGTTATTTTGTTGTGCTCTGTCAATAATTTCTTCCGCAACATAGCCTTTTCCTGTAGCAGATACTTTTGGTGACTGATCATTCTCCATATCGTACTTTAAGGCAACTGCTTTTTTTCTGAATCTATCCTGCTCACTCATACTCTAAAATCTATCCCTTCTTTTGGAAGTGCTATAGATAATTGCTGCTTTGGACTTTTAATCATTGCCTGTGTATCATTTAAGGATTTATGAGAGACAGAGGATAACTGATAATTTAAGACATCTAACTTTTGCCTCAGGATTGGTTTAAATTGATCAATTAATGGTTTAAGTTCTTGTTCATCATTATACACCGTGATATGAATGACACGTTTCTGAATGGAAAGAGTCATCATAGTTTCTCCCAGGTTATTTAAATCAAGATGGAATAAAATACGACAATAATCTGGGTCGATTTCGTCACTATCACTTTTTTGTTTTCCTTCAAATTGCAAACGAATATCCTGGGCCAAACCGAATCGTTCACCAGGTATGTGAAAATTTTGCTGTGAGAGAGCTTGATCAGTTTGTGCCAAGTTGATTTGCATACCGGTTAATGTCTGGATTAATCGTTGAATCCGTTCACCACCAAATTCTGTATTTAGTTGATTAGCCTGTAATAAGTTTTGTTTAAGAGAAAAATCTTGATCACGTAACGATTGTAAAGATCCCTCTGATTGATTGACAGACTGTCGAATTAGTTGCAACATTTGTTCTTTATTTAAAGGCTGATTATCTGCCTCTAATAATATGATCAGATTACGAACCACAGCTTGTTCTGTTTGTGGTAATTGCTGCAGATTAATACGTTGCATCATTTCGACCATCTGCTGAATTTGGGTAGAAGATGGCTGGGCTTGCTGCAGCCAATTTTGAAACAAGTTTTGTTCGTTTTGTGGTAATAAACTCATGATAGATTGCATTACTGTGTTCAGATTAACTTGCATGTGATTAGTGGATCGAAGAGCTTGAGCCATACCTGATTCATCTTGTATTCCGCTTGTGTGCACAAAATGTTTGACAATATGTATAAATTGATTTTGAATACTTAAGGTACTCTTATCCACTTGATTGATATGTAATAATAAAGCTCGCAACGTATTTTGTTGCTGTTGTGGTAATTGCTGATTGATCAAATTCTGCAGGATTGAAAAAATCTGTTGTTGCTGACCTGCAGTGACTTGCGGTTGTTGAAGCCATTGCTGTAATTGAACTTTTTCTGATTGAGGCAATAGCTGCATTACTTTTGAAAAAAGCGGATGCTGTTGAAAAACGTTCTTCAATGATTCTGTAGCCCCCCCATCTTGTTGTATTGCCTGACTAAAACGATTAAGGAAAACTTCGAATGTCTGTAATTCATTCGCTTTTAAAGGTAATTGTTGTTGCAATACTTGTTGTAATTGTTTAGCCGTATCATGAAGCTGTGCAGTTGTTAAGTTTTGTGATGACATCATTTGTTGTATTATTGGTAAACTAACTTGATTAGTATTTAGTAATGTCTGTTGATGTGCTTGTACGAATTGTCGTAACGACGTGTTAGCATCACTATTATTTGCACCAAAAACAGCTAATTGCTGCTGTAAATTTGCTAACATTGGTTGCGGTTGCGACTGACCAGTTTGCTGAAGTAATTGATGTAGTTGACTTATTTGCGGACCTAGCTGTCTTGATTGAAAGGCTTTTAAACTTGAAAAAACCTGTTCGGTTAAAGGTAACCCTTTTTGCAACATCATTTGAACTAATGCTTGATTTATACCTGAACCTCCAAATTGTGCAATTATATTAGCAATTGCTTGACCATCTTTAGTTGTAAAAGGAATATTTTGATTAAGAAGATGTTGCATCCACGTTTTTAAATCACGATTATTTGATAATCCTATTTGCTGCATTAATTGGTCACTGACTACTCGATTTTGTATAGGTGCTTCACTAATTTTTTTTAATTGTATGATAGCTCCTACTGAGGTTACTTGGAACAAATAATCCTGTTTGGAAGCTAGTGATGTTTCCAATTGCGCTACGATTTTAGAGCCACCGAGCTGAATGGATGCTTTCTGATTTGGATATAATTCCAAAACTTTGCCTGTAATCAGTTGACCTGGTTTTAAATTTGCCTGTGGGGGGGTATCTAATCGTGCATGTTCTGAACGTAATCCAGTTGATAACGACTGCATGTATACCAATTAAAATCACTCCCTGTCTATATAGGATTTTAAAAAGCTTCTCCTATGATAGCTTGTTAATCCATTTTGTTGAATTGCTTCTAAATGCTGTTTTGTTCCATATCCACTATTTTTATTAAATCCATATTGTGGATAATCATTATGAATATCCGCCATTATCTGGTCACGTGTCACTTTTGCAACAATACTTGCTGCAGCAATTGATATACTTTTTTGATCTCCTTTAATTATCGCCATACTGGGTACCCTTAGCTGTTCCAAGTGCACTGCATCAATTAACACATAGTCAACAGAAGAAAGTTTTTCAATAGCTATATACATTGCTTTCTTAGAGGCTTGCAATATATTTATTTGGTCGATTTCGGCTGCTTCGACAATTCCAATGCTGTATTCTACCGCATGTGTCGTTATATATCTAAAAAAAAGTTCTCGCTTTTTAGGCACCTTCTTAGAGTCATCTAACCCTAATAATTTAAAATCTTTTGGTAAAACAACTGCAGCTACAACAACAGGTCCTGCTAACGGGCCTCTGCCCACTTCATCCACACCGACAATGCTTATTATATTCTTTTGCCAAAGTTGCTGTTCAAATCGGCTCATTTCGATAAATTTCTCTTCTTCCGCTTTTTTAGCCACTATACTATTTTGATATTGTTGCAGTAATTTTTTCACACCCATACGAGTATCTTTCTCTAAATATTGCAATACTTCATTTGAAGGTTCTTTATTTACCAGATAGTCTTTAATTTCGTTGATCGTCCATTTCTCTTCCATAACAAAACCTCGTTTCTTAAAATATCGGCATTTATTCAAAAAAATGAAGACATTCATAAGCGAATGTCTTTATTCTGAAGTATGTGGTTGCTCTAACGTGATATGCCCAAGTTTCCCTGAGCGAAGATCTTGCAGAATGATATCAGCAGTTTTTTCAAAATTAACATGACCACCTGATTCAAGACAACCCCCCCTTTGTTTGCCGATAAATTCAAAAACTTCATCCATATCATTGTATTGTTCTGTTAACTGATAACGATCTGTTAACATCTTTGGATAGTATTTTTTAAGATGCTGAATCACAAAAGCAGCCACATCTTCAATGGGAAGCAATTGATCTTTAATCGTTCCTATCGCTGCCAAACGATAACCAACCACTTCCTCTTCAAATTTAGGCCATAAAATACCTGGAGTATCTAATAATTCAAAATCTTTTTTTACTTTTATCCATTGCTGTTGTTTCGTAATACCTGGACGGTCGCCAGTTTTGGCAATTTTTTTGTTAGCAAGCCGATTGATTAATGTTGATTTTCCTACGTTAGGAATACCGATAATCATAGCTCTAATGGGTCTTGGCCGAATCCCTTTTTTCTTAAGTCTTTCCATTTTCTCATATGCCATATCTTTTGCTGTTTGTATCGCTTTTTGAATATCTCTTCGTTCATTAACATTAACGGAAATGGCCTTTATCCCTTGCTGTGAAAATGTAGATAACCATACTGATGTCCACTTTGAATCAGCTAAATCATCCTTCATTAAAACAGTCATTTTAGGCTTTTGATTCAATATTTGTTGTAATAAGGGATTTTGCGAAGAATATGGAGCTCGGGCATCAACAAGTTCTATCACAAAATCCACTAAATTCAGTTTTTCCTGTACTTCTCTCTTAGCCTTCGCCATATGCCCTGGAAACCACTGTATAGGCATACTTTCACCTCCATAATATAACTCTAGTTAACAAAACCTATATTTTTAATTGGCCAATATGTAACACTTGCAATCCCAACAATTTGATCGATTGATATATAACCGAGATGTCTACTATCTGTCGAATTTAACCGATTATCACCAAGTACAAAAACATATCCTTCTGGAACAACTTCTGAATTTCCCTGAATATCTTTCATATTAAAATTAGAAGTATACCTTGACGGATCATTCGTTAATTCATCATCCAGGAAAGGTTCTTCCACAGCTTCCCCCCCATTAATATATAATTGATCGTCTTTATATGTAATGGAATCTCCCGGTAAACCAATCACCCTTTTGATATAGTCCTTTTTAGCTGTAGCATGAAAAACAACAACATCAAAACGATCTGGTTCACTAAATAACAAACTGATTTTATTAACAATTAAGCGATCTTTATTTTCTAACGTTGGCATCATTGATGGACCATCTACAACGATCGGAACCGCTACAAACATTCGAAATAACACTACAATAATCGCTGTTATTATGATGGTTTTTATCCAGTCCATCCAATCACTCTTTTTAGTTTCCATGAAATAGGATCCTTTCCAATGTCAGTTTCCGAGTTTATATCTATAATTATATAGAAGAAAAAGGAGCCTGACAATGCAAGCTCCTTTTTACCAGTCATGTTAACGAATTTCTTTAATACGAGCTGCTTTACCACGTAAATTACGTAGATAATAAAGCTTCGCACGACGAACTTTACCACGACGACTTACTTCAATTTTTGCGATACGTGGTGAATGTACAGGAATTGTACGTTCAACCCCGACACCGTAGGAAATTTTACGAACGGTAAATGTCTCACTAATTCCACCATTTTGGCGTTTAATGACAACACCCTCAAATACCTGAATACGCT
This sequence comes from Gracilibacillus boraciitolerans JCM 21714, assembly GCF_000521485.1. Classification (GTDB taxonomy): domain Bacteria; phylum Bacillota; class Bacilli; order Bacillales; family Amphibacillaceae; genus Gracilibacillus; species Gracilibacillus boraciitolerans. The sequence goes on from NZ_BAVS01000001.1 coordinate 470,656, forward strand.
CACGCGTACCTTCAACAACCTTAACATGTACTTTCACAGTGTCACCAGCACGAAACTCAGGTAAATCAGTTTTAAGTTGATCCTTTGTAATGTCTGCGATTAATTGTTGCATTTTATAACACTCCTTCCAACTAATGCTCATACCGAAACTATACAGATAGCGGAACATCGTTTTATACCTTAAGTATTCACTTAAGCACAACTATCAATATATCATAAGACTTTTCGTATTTCAACTATTTTCTTAGAAAGTTTCCCATTCGGTTAACCATTTTTTTTCTTTCTCAGTTAATTCTAGGTGTTCTAGTAAATCTTTCCTTCTTAAATAGGTTCTTTTTAATGCTTCTTTTCTTCGCCACTCTTCAATATGTGCATGATTACCGGATAATAATACTTCCGGAACTTTTAACCCCCGGAAATTTGCAGGTCTCGTATAATGAGGATGCTCTAATAATCCAGTGGAAAAAGAGTCCTGAACAGCCGAGTCATCGTTTCCAAGAACTCCTGGCAGCAATCGAACAAGACTATCGATCACAACCATCGCACCTAATTCTCCGCCTGTCAGCACATAATCACCAATTGAGATTTCATCCGTTACAAGTTCTGTCCTGATACGTTCATCATATCCTTCATAGTGACCGCAAATAATAATTAACTGATCTTCCTTTGCTAATTCTTCTGCTTTTTTTTGGGTATATCTTTCTCCTTGTGGGCACATCAGAATAACTCGAGGGTTTTTTTTGCTCTCCTGTTCAATAGCTTCTACGGCATCAAAAATCGGTTGTGGTTTTAACACCATTCCAGCTCCTCCACCGTAAGGATAGTCGTCTACTTTATTATGTTTATTATCAGTGTAATCGCGAAAATTTATATAATTATATTGAAACGCTCCAGCCTCACTCGCCTTTTTTAACATAGAAGTTTGAAAAACCCCCCCGTCAAACATCTCTGGAAATAAGGAAAGAATATCGATTCGCATCATTCAAATAACCCTTCCATTGGTTCAATTTTAATTAGTTGAGTTTGCAGATCCACTTCTTTGACAACTTGTTCAATATAAGGAATTAAGAATTCTTTACCGTTTGTATTTTTTACCACCCATACATCATTAGCACCTGGAGAAAGTATTTCTGTTACATTTCCGATATGTTCACCATTCATTGTTTCGACAGTACAACCAATAATTTCGTGATAATAAAATGCATTGTCTTCTAATTCCGTTATATCTTCTTTTTTTATAAATAGATACATACCTTTGAATGGTTCGACGTCATTGATATTATCGTACCCTTCAAAATGTAATAAATCAAAGTTTTTATGTATGCGGTGACCGTCGATTTTAACATTGAATAAATTATTGTTACTATCTTGTATCCATAAAGTGGTACCTGCCTGAAATCGTTCTTCAAAATCCGTTATCCGTAAGACTTTTATTTCTCCTTTAATACCGTGTGTGTTGACTATTTTCCCTACTTTTAAATGTTCCATCTATTTTCAAACCACCTATTATGTAATTTTAGTTATGATGCCATCTTTGACAATAATTGATTTTTCCTCCGTTAGATTGTCCCAATTCATTCCTTCTTCAATAGTAATTAATGCCTCTACTTCTCCATCATTCATTTCACTGCCAATTGGTAAAATCTCCAGTTGTTCCAGCTTGTATGTATACCATTTAATATGATCTTTACGATTGGTAATTTCTTTTTTGAACTTCACTGCAATATCTGCTTTTTTACTTGCGGATCTTTGCTCAAGCTTCTTTTGTTCAAATTTCAATTGTTCACATTCTTGTTCTAATTTAAATATTTTTAATTGATATTCTTCACTAAGCTGTGCCTTGCTATCATCTGTGACAATTTTCTTTACGGTGACTTTTTTTATAATATTCATTTTCAGCCTCCCCCTCATACTATGTTAAGTATGGACACACCTAACAAAAGAATAGCATGTCAACAATCAAAAGCGCAAGTCACTCCGTCAAAAGAACTTGTGTAACCGACTACAAAACAAAATATATAATCACCATCGACACAAACTGCGAACAAGTGACAACTTCTAATCTAAAGCATTTTGATGAGATTAGTAGCATTATGATATTTCTCAAAATCGTTGTAGCGTAATACTTAAGCGTAGTCCATTTACGTAGACTCCTGCGGGAATAGCATGAGCCGAAGACCCCGCAACGAACAAAGTGAGTGAGGAGGCTAAGGCCATGCCCGCGGAAAGCGAAGTAAATGGACGAAGCTAGTGCTTCCACTTAACACACTTTCAAATTAACTTGTTACTTCGAAGTTTAGTTATTTCAGGTAGTGGTATTGTTATTTTCATACAAAAAAGAGGGGGGGTTGCCCTCCCTCTTTTTTACATGATATCTAAATAGATTTTCTTATTAGATTTCATTCCAGCTGCATATACAACTGTTCGGATTGATTTTGCAATTCGTCCATTTTTCCCGATCACCTTACCGACATCGTTTTCATGAACTTGAAGATGATAAACAATTTTGTTTTCCTCTTCTCTCTCAGTAACAACAATATCTGCGGGATGATCGACCAATGGTTCTACAATTGTTTCAATCAATGATTTCATCGCGAATCACATCACTTTGTTATTGATTTTTTGATTCGTGGAATTTCTTCATGATGCCTTCTTTTGAGAATAAATTACGTACCGTATCACTTGGTTTAGCACCTTTAGTCATCCAATCAAGTGCTTTAGTTTCATCTAATTTCACTTCAACCGGATTAACAACCGGATTATATGTTCCAATTTGTTCGATAATACGTCCATCACGTGGTGAACGAGAATCTGCAACTACGATACGATAGAATGGATTTCTTTTAGAACCCATACGTTTTAAGCGAATTTTTACTGCCATATCTTACACCTCCATATAAATGTCTTACACAAGATAAAATTGTATCAGATTTATTTTAATCTGTAAAGGGTTTTTACCTTACATGAATGGAAAATTTAATCCTTTAGGTTTTTTACCCTTTTTTCCTTTCTTACCTTGTTGCATATTTGTCATTTGTTTCATCATCTTCTTCATCTCTTCAAATTGTTTCAACAAGCGGTTTATTTCAGAAACAGAACGTCCTGAACCTTTAGCAATTCGCTTTCTTCTACTTGCATTCATCAGGCTGGGTTCCTGCCGCTCTTTTGTTGTCATGGACTGAATAATCGCTTCTACATGCGCAATTTGTTTTTCATCAAAGTCAACATTTTTAAGACCTTTCATCTTATTCGCTCCAGGAATCAAATCCATTAATTCATCAAGTGGTCCCATATTCTTTACTTGGCCCATCTGTTCCAGAAAGTCATCAAGCGTAAAAGTAGCAGTACGCATTTTCTCCTCAAGCTCTTTTGCTCGTTTTTCATCGACATTTTCTTGAGCCTTCTCAATTAATGATAAGACATCACCCATACCTAAAATACGGGAGGCCATACGCTCCGGATGGAAAACTTCAATTTGATCGAGCTTTTCTCCCACACCAGCAAATTTGATTGGCTTATCGGTAACAGCTTTAATAGAGAGCGCTGCCCCCCCACCGCGAGTATCACCATCTAATTTCGTTAAAATAACACCAGAAATTTCTAATTGTTCATTAAAACTTTCTGCGACGTTAACCGCATCTTGTCCTGTCATCGAATCTACTACTAAAAATACTTCATCAGGATCTACATTCTGTTTTATTTGTACTAATTCGTCCATTAAATCATTATCAATATGCAAACGACCGGCGGTATCAATTAAAACATAGTCCAAATGCTCTTCTTTTGCATGTTCCATCGCGTTATTAACTATATCTACAGGATTCGCATCTGTATCCTCTGCATATACTGGCATACTTAATTGCTTTCCAAGCGTTTCTAACTGATCAATTGCCGCGGGGCGATAAACATCTGCTGCAACGAGCAATGGTTTTCGATTATACTTTTTGCGCAATAAATTAGCTAATTTCCCTGTGGTAGTTGTTTTACCTGCACCCTGCAGACCTATCATCATAATTACGGTCGGGGGATTTATCAGCTACAGCGATCTTACTTTCATCTCCACCCATTAGATTAGTTAATTCTTCTTTTACTACTTTAATAACCTGTTGACCAGGCGTTAAACTTTCCATTACTTCCTGGCCAATTGCGCGTTCTTTTATTTTTTTTATAAAATCTTTAACTACTTTGAAATTCACATCAGCTTCTAATAATGCTAAACGAACCTCTCTCGTCATTTCTTTGACATCTTGCTCCGTTACCTTACCTTTACCCTTAATCTTCTGTATCGTACTCTGCAGGCGGTCGGCTAAACCTTCAAATGCCATATCAAACGCCCCCCTATTCCATTTCCATTATTTGTTTAATTTTTTCCGTTACTAGTGAATGATTATGATCGATCATGTCATCCAATTCCTTTAATAACGATTGTCGTTTTAAGAATTTTTGATAAAGCTGTAATTTTGCCTCGTAATCCTCTAACGTTTGTTCTGTTCTGCGAATATTATCAAATATCGCTTGCCTTGATACATGTTCTGTTTCTGAAATTTCACCAAGGGAAAAATCTTCTAAATAATACATCTCCATGTAATTTCTTTGCTTATTCGTTAACAGCTTTTGATAAAAATCATAAAGAGCGTTAATTCTTGTCGTTTTTTCTAACATAAAATAGCTCCTTGTTAAGTATAATGACTTTACACTTAATTTTAATAATTATGGATAACTGCTGTCAAGCTTCAAGACTATTTATTCGTCTTCCTCTAGCATATCAGCAAATAATCCATATACAAAGGCATGAGGGTCAAATATTTGAAGATCGGTGACTTTTTCACCCAGTCCTATAAGTTTAACAGGAATTCCAAGTTCTTTTCGAATCGCTAATACAATGCCGCCCTTCGCAGTACCATCCAATTTAGTCAAGACAATACCAGAGACATCTGTTGTTTGTGAAAATGTTTTGGCTTGGATTAAAGCATTTTGACCTGTGGTAGCATCCAAAACTAAGAGAACCTCATGTGGAGCATTAGGAACTTCACGCTCAATTACCCGTTTTACTTTAGACAATTCGTTCATTAAGTTGACTTTATTTTGCAATCGACCAGCTGTATCACATAATAATACATCTGCTCGACGTGACTTTGCTGCTTGAATACCATCATAGATAACTGCTGCAGGATCACTACCTTCACTATGTTTAATTACATCTACGCCAACCCGTTTTCCCCCCCACTCATTTAACTGCTCGATTGCACCTGCTCTAAAGGTATCTCCAGCTGTCAGTAATACTTCTTTTCCTTCAGACTTCAGTTGATATGCTAACTTCCCAATAGTAGTAGTCTTACCAACACCATTTACACCAACAAAAAGGATGACCGTTAAATCATTGTCTTGTATATTTAATGCGACATTATCATCTAACTCATCTGCTCCCTGGTAAATCTCGACCAATTTCTCTGAGATTACTTGTTTAACTTCTTGTGTGTCTTTAATGTTCTTCCTTTTTACTTCCATTTCTAATTCTTCGATTAACTCCATAACGGTAGAGACGCCAACATCTGCTGAAATAAGCACTTCTTCCAGATCTTCAAAAAACTCTTCATCCACTTTGCGATATTTAGCAACAAGATCATTAATTTTTTCTGAAAAAGATTTTCTTGTTTTACTCAGACCTTCTTTATATTTATCAGATATTTCCTCATTATTTTCATTGGATTGAAATTTTTCTTTTTAAACTTTTTTAAAACTCAAAATTTTACCTCCTTTTTATACTTCTAATAATTCTGGAGCTTCTTCTAATTTAACAGAAACTAAGCGAGATACCCCTGATTCCTGCATCGTAACGCCGTATAACACATCTGCTTCTTCCATCGTTCCTTTTCGGTGTGTTATTACGATAAACTGTGTATGTTTACTGTAATGTTTTAAATACTTAGCAAAACGCGTCACATTTGCCTCATCTAATGCAGCCTCCACTTCGTCAAGTACACAAAATGGCACAGGACGCACACGTAAAATTGCAAAAAGTAAAGCAATCGCAGTAAGGGCTCTTTCACCACCTGATAACAAACCTAGTTGTTGTAATTTCTTTCCCGGTGGCTGAGCAATAATATCTACACCAGTATCTAGCAAATGAGCTGGATTTGTTAATTTTAACTCTGCATGTCCACCACCAAACAACCGCTGGAAAACGACAGTAAATTCATCTTTAATTTGGGTAAATGTCTCTTCAAATTTTCTAGTCATTTCTTCGTCCATTTCAGCGATAATATCATATAAAGTTCGTTTCGCTTCAATTAAATCCTCTTGTTGACTAGTTAGAAATTCATATCGTTCTTTAATTCTTTCGTATTCATCGATTGCACCAATATTAACTGTACCCAATTCATCGATAGATTTCTTAATTAGCTTCACCTGTTCTTTTGCATCTTCCAAAATAGCTGGTTGCTCAAAGTCACTTTTCGCTTTTTCGAACGTAATGTTGTATTCCGTTTCTAAGAATTGTAATCTGTTTTCCAAATCAAGATCTAATCGATTTCGTTTAATTTCAATGGATTGAATCTCTTGTTTTAAGTACGATTCTTCTTTTTGGACTTGCTTAATAGATGCTTCTAATGTAATTACTTTTTGTTGTGTCTCTGCCCGTTGCTTGCGGATTTGCTGAAGGTTCTCTTGCTTCCTGTCTTTATCAGCTTTCTTGTCCTCAATTTCCTGGTCAATTTCTGCTTCTGTTTGTTGACTATTTTTAACAGCAATTAATTGCTTTAATTGTTTTTGTTTATCATTGATCAAGAACTGAATTTCAGTTATATCTGACTGAGTTTTTGCTGTTTTTTCTTTTTGATTGTTGAGTTTACTTCGCACTTCTGCCTCTTGCACTCTTAATTCCTGTAATTCCTGCTTCAATTGTTCTTCTTTAGCTTCAAAATTTTGATGTTGGTCCATTAATGACTTTATTTGAACATCTAAAGTTTCTAACTGCTCTTTTAACAGGAGTAGATCTTTTTCTATTTGATCAGCCTGTCCAGTCAACTGGGTACGATCTTCTTCTTGTTGCATTTTATCCTGATCATAAATCGATAACTGACTGTTTAAATGCTCTAAGGATAATTTCGATTCTTTAAAATTTTCCAAATGCAGCTGATATTCTTTGCGGACCTCTTCTAATTGATTAAATTGATCTGTTTTTTTTGACTCTAGAGATTCTAATTTTTCTTTTTGCGCTCTAATCTCTTTTTCATAATCCAGTACCCTTACATGGTATTCCTGATGCTTTTTGGTCAAACTTTTCAACTCTCTATCTCGGGTAAACAAAGATTGATTGTTGTTCTTCTTTGCCCCACCTGACATCGATCCTCCAGGATTAACAATATCACCGTCGAGTGTTACAATGCGGTATCTACGCCCTGTCTGCTGTGCAAACCTATTAGCAGCTGTTAATGATTTGGAAATAATTACATTTCCTAACAGTGACTGCATTATAACCATATACTTTGGATCAAACTCAATTAGTTCCACAGCTATTCCAATATAATCATGATCATTCTCAAGTAAATTAATAATATTGCTTGGCAATTGTTTTGATTTCATCGATGTTATTGGTAGAAATGTTGCTCTCCCTTTATTTGTCTTTTTCAACCAATGTATGGCTTCACGAGCGGATTTTTCTGTATCCACAACGATTTGTTGCGCTTGTGAACCTAAAGCTGTCTCCATAGCATCGATGAATCGATCATCAAATTCAATAAGCTCTGGAATGGCACCGTGAACTCCTGTAAGTACTTTCCGATCTCTTGCTTTTAATACCTCTTTAACACCAAAATAAAATCCTTGAAAATCTTCCTTTAAATCCTCTAACATTTCTTTCTTGGATTTTAGATTCTCAACCATTTGGTATCCTTTAACTAACTTTTGTTGCATATCATCCAGTAATTTAGTGTCTACTGTCATGTCACGTGCCAATTTATTATAGTCTGCTTGCATGATATCTAATTGTTGTTGCTGTTTTTTATAGTTAGACTCTGAATCATGAACAGCTTTTTGTAGTTTTATTCGTTCTTCATGAAGATGTTGCCATTTTGATGACTGCACGGTTTGTTTACCATGCATTCTTTCTAACTGTTGATGAATTGAGTTTTTTTCATTACGCTTTGCAGCTTGTTCATTTAATAAATCAATATAATCGCTTTTTAATGTTTCAATATCTGCTTCGATTGTATTTTTTCCTTTGTCCAGTTGTTCTGCCAGTGAAAGAATTCGTTTAGAAATATATTGATTTTGCTGTTTATTATCTTTCAATACATGACGTTCTTCCTTCAACTTTTGTTCAAGTTGCGTTCTTTTCTTCTGCGCATCCGTGATCTCTTGCTCCAATTTCTCTTTATTTTCCTGAAAATGTTGAAGTCTTTCTCTAAAAATCTTTTTGTTTCCTGTTAAACTTTCATGTTCCTGTGTCACCACAAGTAAGTTTTCCTGAAGAGTAGTTATCTGCTCATCTATTGTTTGAATGTCTTCTTTATAATGGTTATTTTCAGTTTCTCTTGTTTCTAACCAATTCTGTTTGTCTCTTAATATTTGACCTTTTTCATCTAGTTCTAATTGTGAATTTCCCCCCCATTTTTCATGAAGACTTTCAATTTCCTTCGCTAATAATCCTACTTCAATATTTTTAAGGCGTTCTTTCTGGGCTAAATATTCCTGAGCAATGGTTGCTTGTTGTTTTAACGGCTCCATCTGACCATCAATTTCATATACAATATCTTCTACACGATTTAAGTTCTCCTGCGTCTCTGCAAGTTTATATTCTGCTTGTTTTTTTCGATTCTTATATTTTAATACACCCGCTGCTTCTTCAAAAATGACTCTTCTTTCTTCAGATTTAGAACTAAGAATTTCTTCGACTTTACCTTGACTAATAATCGAAAATGCTTCCCGTCCTAATCCTGAATCTAAAAAAGCTCCGTGATATCTTTAAGACGACATGGCTGTTTATTCATTAAAAATTCACTTTCACCTGAACGATATACCTTCCGGGTCACGCTTACTTCCTGATAATCTACAGGAAGTTGATTATCAGAGTTATCTAAAACCAATGTTACCTCTGCAACATTCAATGCATTACGAGTATCACTGCCTTGAAAAATGATATCTTCCATTTTCACTCCACGCAAAGACTTGGCAGATTGTTCACCAAGCACCCATCTAATTGCATCGGTAATATTACTTTTTCCACTTCCATTGGGTCCAACTACAGCTGTAACTCCTGTAACAAATTCGATTTTGATCCGTTCAGCAAAAGATTTAAAACCAATAGTGTCTAATTGTTTTAAATACATGTTAAAACCCCTATTTATTGTCTTTTTAAGACTTTTCAAATATAGAAACACAAGTTATCCTTTGCATTTCAATTAATTTATTTTATCATAAACAGTAGAGTGTGAGAAGGAAGATTATCAAAATACGAATACAGGAGGATATTTCATTGAATTTAGAAGAAAAGTCTGAACAAAATTTAGAATATATTATTTATAATATGGGGAAAATGCTTCAAGTGGTTAATGACTCCATAATGAATCCGAAAGATTATGATTTAAATAATTATGAGGAATTAAAAGCATTATATGATTTATTGAAACAAAAGGGTAAATTAACAGTAGCCGAGATCCAGGCATTTATCGCTGAGCTAAGACAATACCGTAAATAATGATTAGCTCCAGCAATTTGACTATCCTACATCAAATGCACATTAGACAAAAACTGCGAACAAGTTAGAGCGTTCTTCATAAAGGATTATGATGAGTAGTTTACCATCGCTGCGGAAAAACACTCCCTTTCCTAGGGGGGTGCGGCTTCAGCTAACATTGGATAGAAAACCACTTTCCAAAGTGGATCTTCAGCTCGCACTAATCCCTCAGGAGTGTCGCATTTTTCCTCCGCTTTGGGTAGATCTCTGTTCAAGAGTCAGGAAATAAGCACTTTTTTGAATCTAGGATATAATTCTTTACTCTTCACGGGAATTATAAGAAGGTGCATGAAATTTCTGTCTATCACATAACTTTTTTAACAAATCTGTTACTTCGCAGTTTAGTTATAAATGAAAGTTTTCGGATGGAAAAACAGTCGCTATTTCTTGATAGGAAATAGCAACTGTTTTTAGTTTGGTAATGCATCTAAGGCTTGCTTTGCTGCGCGTTGTTCTGCTTCTTTTTTTGTTCGCCCTATCCCTTTACCTGCCGTTTTTCCATTAATTGTTACAACAGAAAAAAATTCACGATCATGTGCAGGTCCTTTTTCATCTATGATCGCATATTCCACTAATTTATTTTTGTGTTGTTGAACTGTCTCCTGCAGTTGACTTTTATAATCCATCGTATGCGAAAAAGCACCGGTCGTTATTTGCGGATACACATACTTATTCAAGAAAAAAATTACTTTCTCATAGCCCTGATCTAAATATAATGCACCAATAAAAGCTTCAAAGACATCCGCTAATAATGCTGGCCGATCGCGACCACCAGTCATTTCTTCTCCCTTGCCTAAAAGAACATATTTACTAAAATCTAATGATTCAGCAAATTTAACTAAAGCTGGTTCACAAACAATCGAAGCTCTTAGCTTTGTCAAATCACCTTCTTCAAGCTCATTATATTCACGGTAAAGATATTGCGAGACACCTAATTCCAAAACAGCATCCCCCCAAAAATTCTAGTCTTTCATTATCTAACAGATTTCTTTTCCGGTGCTCATTCACATAGGATGAATGCGTAAAAGCCTGCTTTAATAATTTTACATTATCAAAGTAAATTTCCAAATCTTTTTGAAGCCCATTAAAATCTGACACTCTATTCACCTACCAACATGATTCAATACTAGTCATTATTATATAGAAAAATCAGTCTATCGCCAACCCTATATTCTCAATGCTTTACTAATACTTAAAAAGTGAGAAAAGTCTTACTAGAGTAAGACTTTTCTCACTAAGACAAGTTTATTGGTTGCTGTTTATGTAATTTACAGCATCACCTACTGTAGAAATTTTTTCTGCATCTTCATCAGCAATTTCTATGTCAAACTCATCTTCAAGTTCCATAACTAGTTCCACCACATCTAAAGAATCTGCTTCTAAGTCATCTTTAAACGAAGCTTCTAATGTTACTTTATCCTCATCAACATCTAAACGATCGACAACGATTTGTTTTACTTTTTCAAACGCATCTGCCATTTTCCGTCACCTCCTTTCAAAGAGTAATTCTATCATATTACATAACCATTCCACCGTCTACCTGAATGGTTTGTCCCGTAACATAATTAGCTTGTTTTGAAGCTAAAAATAACGCAACGTTTGCTACATCCAAAACTTCTCCCAGCTTATTTAAAGGAATCAATTTAAGCATTTGTTCTTTTTGTTCATCGGTTAATCGATCTGTCATATCTGTAGCAATAAATCCAGGTGCAATTGCATTAACAAGAATATTTCGAGGTGCCAATTCCTTAGCAGTTGTTTTCGTTAAACCTATTACACCAGCTTTAGCAGATACGTAATTTGCTTGTCCTGGATTACCACTAATCCCTACAACTGAAGATATATTAATAATACGGCCACTTTTTTGTTTCATCATTTGACGGGTAACCGCTTTTGTACATAAAAATACACCCTTTAAATTGACATCAATTACCTCATCAAAATCTGCTTCACTCATTCTCATTAACAAATTATCTTTCGTAATACCCGCATTATTTACTAAAATATCCAAACTTCCAAATCTTGTTATCGTTTCTTTAATCATTGCTTTTACTTCAGACTCATTACTGACATTGGCTTTGAATTTAATTGCTTCGCCACCATTTGCGTTAATTTCTGAAACAACTTCTTCTGCACGATCATCGCTGCCAGCATAGTTCACGACTATTTTTGCTCCACTCTTGGCAAAACTTAAAGCAATCTCCCTGCCTATCCCTCGTGAAGCGCCTGTGACTATAGCTACCTGGTCTTGTAACATTATTCTTCCTCCTTGAACCATTTGATGAATTCATCTAAAGAATCCTGATCTTGCACGGCAAAAGTGGTAGCTCTTTTGTTTACTTTTTTCACTAAACCTGTTAGAACTTTACCACTTCCTATTTCTACAATTGCATCAAGTGATTCTTCTAGAAGCTGTTCAATTATTTCTTCAAATCGAACTGGTGAATAAAGCTGCTTCACTAATAATTCTTTTATTAAATCTGCTTCTATCACCTTTTCTGCCAGCACATTGGCATAAACAGGTATAGCTGCGTCAGACCATTTTATATTCTCCACTAATTGTTCAAAATCATTTGCGGCAACCTTCATTAAACTAGAATGAAATGGTCCGCTAACTGGTAAAGGTAACACTCTTTTGGCACCTGCAGTTTTTAATGTTTCAACCGCTTTATCAATCGCTGGCTTTGCACCTGAAATAACGATTTGGCCCGGACAATTTAAGTTGCAATCTCGATTACTTCATTCAAATCTTGGCTAATCTTTACCAATTCAGACTCTAAAGTATCTTTATCCATACCCAACACTGCTGCCATTGATCCTTTTCCTTCTGGATAGGCACGTTCCATTAATTTACCACGCTCGTGTACCAATAAGACTGCATCCGAGAAGGAAATTGCATCTGCAGTAACTAAGGAACTGTATTCACCAAGACTATGACCGCCTGTAACTACCGGCTTTATATTTTCTTCTGCTAACAATTGTGTTATCGCTGCACTTACCAGCAACAAAGCTGGTTGTGTGTTTTCCGTTTTAGTTAATTGTTCTTTTGGTCCATTAAACATAATAGATGTCAAATCATAACCTAAGCGTTCATTTGCTGTCTCAAACAGTTGTTTGATTCGATCATATTCCTGATATAAGTCTTGACCCATCCCTACTGTTTGTGATCCCTGACCTGGATAAATAAATGCTACTCTCTTCAAAATTTATTCCTCCTCAGTAGAAGTTTGCAATTGCTGTACTTCAGATTCAATTGTCTCTACTACATTTTCATCTACAATACTCATGGATTGTTTTATCGCACTAAAGATAGCTTGTGCATTTGAGGATCCATGTGCTTTGATCACAGGAGCACTAAGCCCAAATAAAGCTGCGCCACCATATTCAGAATAATCCAATTGGTTCTTTAATCCTTTTAACTCTGTCTTAGCTAACATTGCTGCGATTTTTGTTTTGGTATTGCTCATAAATTTCTCTTTCAGCATCGAAAAAAGAGTCAAAGCAGTTCCCTCAATTGTTTTTAACGCTATATTTCCACTAAATCCATCGGTAACAACTACTTCTGCCACACCATTTAATAAATCTCTTGCTTCGACATTTCCAACAAAATTAATCGGAAGTTGCTGCAATAAATCAAATGCTTTTTTTGTTAAGTCATTTCCTTTACCACTCTCTGTCCCCACATTTAAAAGTCCAACACGTGGATTTTCTACTTTCCGAACACTTTTCATGTAGATAGAACCCATTAACCCATACTGTTGCAAATGTTGTGGCTTGGCATCCACATTTGCACCTACATCCAATAGCAGAAATCCCTTTCCGTCAACTGTTGGCAAAGTAGGACTAAGTGCTGGCCGATCAATACCTTTTATTCTGCCGACAATAAATAATCCTGCACTCATCAACGCGCCTGTGTTTCCTGCCGAAATACAGGCATCAGCTTTTCCCGCTTTCACTTCGTTAGCCATTAACACTAAAGATGCTTTCTTTTTACGTCGAACGGCTTTTACAGGTACATCTTCACTAGTAATTTTATCCTCTGTGTGAATAATAGTAATCGATGGATGATTTTCTGTAGATTGTTTTATTTTACTCTCGTCACCAACTAAGGTAATTTGGAGATTATCAAACTGTTTAACGGCTTTTACTGCGCCGAGCACAATTTCTTTTGGTGCGTGATCCCCCCCACCCATTGCATCAATAGCAATCCTCATTACTTACCCCCCCTCTTTCTCTTGAGTTGATCGAAACATTTCGAAAACGCCTGTAAAAACTGGCTCGTTATCGACATGACTATGTACTTCCACTACTGTGCGATTGTTTATTTCCATACCGATTACTTTTGCTTTAGCAATAACACGTTCTCCTTCAACTACTTGCCTGATAAACTTGATATCTGCATTTGCTGTTAAGGCTAAGTCATCATTAATCACCGCTACAGCTAATGAATTGGCTTGCGCAAATAAATGATGGCCTCTCGCAATTTTATTACGTGTGAAGACATGATCAGCTGTAATATCCATAATCGAAATAGCCCGCTGATCCAATTCTAAATCAATTATTTCCCCCCCAATTACATCATCAATCGCTAAAGCTTTAACCGTTTCATTCCATGTAGAAGTTGCAACAGATTTAATTCTTTCTCTTAACTCTGGTATATTAAGTTCCATTCGATCAAGTCGAATCGTCTGAATACTGACTTCGTACATATTTGCTAATGCTTCGTCGGTAATAAAAGGTTTCTGTTCAATGGTTTCTTTCAAGCTGACTTGTCTTTCTTTCTTATTACGTTTCATACGATCCACCGTCCATCATTCTACGTCAACAATATCCCTTATTAATATTATGACTAGGTACTAATAGTAATATATAATACCATCGAAGATTATGCAAGTATCTCTAATTTAATAATTTTGTATCAATTTTAATTTCATTTATTAAATAGTTCATTAAACCTTGGTACTCGGGGGAATTTCCATTTATGTTGCTCCACAATTTCAATGGCGTCCGTTCGAGCAGTTTCCAATGCCCGATAATCGTGGACCATGTCCGCTAATTTAAATTCTGGCAAACCACTTTGTTTCACTCCAAATATATCTCCTGGTCCTCTCAACTCTAAATCACGTTCAGCCAACACAAATCCATCTGTTGTTTCGGTCATAATTCGCATTCTTTCTTTTCCGTTTTCGCCTTTTGGATCAGCTACTAAGATACAATAGCTTTGTTTTTCCCCTCTGCCAACACGGCCTCGCAGCTGATGTAACTGTGATAAGCCAAATCGATCTGCATCTTGAATCATCATTACCGTCGCATTGGGAACATTTACCCCCCCAACCTCAACTACGGTAGTAGACACTAATAGTTGAACTTTATTCTTAGCAAAATCTATCATAACCTGTTCTTTCTCTTCTGAGGTTAATCTGCCATGCATCAGTCCTACACTAGCCTTATCCTGTAATACTTCTTGCAATTGATGATAGAGATCTAACGCATTTTGGATGTCCAATTTATCAGATTCTTCAATTAATGGACATATTACATAAGCTTGAGCACCTTTCTTTATTTCTTTATATATAAAATTTACTGTTCTTTCAAACATGTTATGCTTTACCCAATACGTATCAATTGGTTTTCTGCCCTTTGGCATTTCGTCTATTTTGGAAACATCCATATCACCAAAAGCTGTAATCGATAGAGTTCTCGGGATTGGAGTTGCGGTCATAAACAAAATATCTGCTAAAATACCTTTTTCCCTCAAAGTATTTCTTTGTTGTACACCAAATCGATGCTGCTCATCGATAATAACGTAACCAAGATTTGCGAAATTTACCTCATCTTGAATAAGAGCATGAGTTCCAATCACGACATCACAGCTACCATTTTCAATATTAGCTAATATCTCTTTTCTCTTTTTACCTTTAATAGAGCCAGTTAGTCGATGGATCGTTACTACATCAGGTAATAATTCCCGCAATGAAGCTTCATGCTGCTCTGCCAGAATTTCAGTTGGCACCATAAATGCCACCTGCTTACCTGCTGTTACAGATCCATATAAACTAATGACAGCTATAGCAGTTTTACCTGAACCTACATCACCTTGTAACAGTCGGTTCATTCGATAAGGGGACTGCAAATCTTCGAGAATTTCTTTTAGTGATTTTTGTTGTGCAGATGTTAACGTAAAAGGAAAGGAGTCGACCAGTTTAGTTACCTTTTCTATTTGTATTTCTTGAGCATTTCCTTCCGTTTCTTCACGATTTCTCTTGCGGTAGAGCTGCATTTTTATTTGAAATAATAGCAATTCTTCATAAATAAATCTCCTTTTAGCATGCTTCAGCTGTTCAAATGAGGCAGGAAAATGAATCTGAGCCAAACCATCCTTCCGTTCAGGTAATTTATATGTTTCCAAATAAGAAACAGGTAATATTTCAACAATAGCGTCACGATAGGTCGCTAGAGCATTTTTTATAATTTTTTTTAATTGTGCACTCTTTATATCGCCTTTTGAAGAGTAGATAGGGGGGGTAATCGGACTTGTTTCATCGATACTCCCTTGTTTATAATTATCGATGGTTATTTGTAAGCGATGCTGATCCCACTTGCCATTAACAGACATCTCTTCACCTGGAACAAAGTGCTTTTTAGCAAAGGCACGGTTAAACAGAACACCCTTGACCACCACACCATCAATCGCAAAGAAACTACTAATCTCGATTTTCGTTTTTGATAAAACTGAAGGGTTGGTTCATGGATAACTTCACCTGTTATGGTTACTTTTTCATTATGTACTAGTTCATGAAGTAGCTTTTGTTCGTAATGATCATAACGATTAGGAAAATAATAAAGCAGATCTTCAACGGAATGGATTCCAATTTGTGCCAAGGTCTCTGTTAACTTAGGTCCAACTTCAATCACTTCTTGCACGGAAATATTATTCATACGATTCACACTCACTTTTATACTCGGCTTTTTAGAAAGAAAAGCTCTACCACATTGGATAGAGCTTTTCAAAGTTTATTCAATCGAAAAGATGTAAGAATAGATTGGCTGGTCACCTTGGTGAACCTCCACTTCGATATCTTCAAAATGATCTTCTATAAATGCAATAATTTCTTCTTCTTCCTTATCATTCGTTTCTTCCCCCCCACGAATTACCGTAACAATCTCGTCTTCCTCTACATCAATCATCTTTGTTAATAATTCTTTAATCACAGTAATATGGTCTGCGTTTGTTACTTTAATTTTCCCGTCTAAAAGCCCCATATAATGCCCATTTTCAATTGTCATACCATCGATTTGTGTATCTCGGACAGCATATGTAATTTGACCGGTTTTAACTGCTTTACATGACTCTGTCATTACTTGTTGATTCTCTTTTATTGATAGTTCTGGATTAAACGTTAACATAGCTGTCATCCCTTGTGGAATTGTTTTTGTTTGAACCACTTCCACATTACCTTCAGCTAATTCAGCAGCTTGCTCTGCAGCCATTATAATATTTTTATTATTAGGTAATATCAGTACGTTTTCTGCGTGAGCTTCTTTTACAGCATTCGCCAAATCTTGTGTACTGGGATTCATTGTTTGACCACCTTGAATAACCACGGTAGCTCCTAAACTTTTAAATAACTTCGTTAATCCATCTCCCATTGCTACAGTTACAATTCCAAATTTTTGTTTGTCTTTTGATTTTGCTGGTTTTTTATCGACGATATTTGAATGCTGTTCACGCATATTTTCTACTTTAAGATTAATAAAGCTGCCAAAACGTTGACCAAGATTAAATATATCTCCAGGATATTCTGCATGGATATGAACCTTTACAATTTCATCATTGGAAACTACTAGTAACGAATCACCATGTTTGATTAATTCATCTCTGAACTTTGCTTCATCGTATGGATGGTCTTTTAGCTTATCCTCTTCAAAGCGAACCATGAATTCTGTACAATAACCAAATTCAATATCATCTGTACTCATAAAATCCTGAGCCATTTTATGATGTTCGGCATGAACAAATTCATTTAAATTCATTGTCTCATCTTCAGAGAATTCTGGTACTTCTTCTCCTTTTAGCGCTGCCAAAAATCCCTCATAAATAACCACTAAACCTTGGCCACCGCTATCAACAACGCCTACTTCTTTTAATACTGGCAATAACTCAGGTGTTCTTTTAAGCGACTTTTTAGAAGCATGTACAACTTTTTCGAAAAAAGAAATAATATCTTTTTTCTTCCTCGGCTATTTTTTGCGCCTCAGCCGCAGTATCCTTTGCAACTGTAAGTATAGTCCCTTCCACTGGTTTCATTACTGCTTTATAGGCAGTACTAACGCCATTATCCAAAGCTATAACAAAACTATCTATGTCTAATTCCTTCTTGCCTTCTAAGCCTTTAGCAAATCCTCTAAACAGTTGAGATAAAATCACACCAGAATTACCTCTGGCACCCATTAACAAACCTTTCGCAAAAGCATTGGCTACAGCAGAAACACTGCTTTGATCTGACTTTTTTACTTCACTTGCGCCAGATGTAATGGATAAGTTCATATTCGTACCGGTATCCCCCATCGGTACTGGAAATACATTTAGTGCGTCAATTCGATCGGCATTATTTGTTAAAGAATTTGCCCCCCCAGCTAACACCATATTAGCTAACATTGATCCAGTTATATTTTTTTGAGTCACTAGCTACTTCCTCCCTCTGCTCCATTTAACAAAAACTACTATCGGAATTAATCCTGGATGACACGAACACCCTGAATATAAATGTTAATAGACCTTATTTTTAATCCGAGTGTTTTCTCCAGATTATATTTAACTTGTGATTGAACATTATGTGCTACTTCAGAGATTTTTGTTCCATAACTGACAATGATGTACATATCAATATGGACATGTTCTTCTTCCTGACGAACCACAACACCTTTCGCGAAATTCTCTTTTCTTAAGATTTCTGCAATTCCGTCTCTCAATTGGTTTTTTGAAGCCATTCCAACAATTCCATAACATTCAATTGCTGCACCTCCAGCAATTGTTGCTATCACTTCATTTGTAATTGTTACAATTCCATCATCTTTCTTGAGCTCAATTGACATCCTGCATCCTCCTTTATGAATCAGTAAAACGAGCATCCTAATATTCAGATAACTTCTATTATATCAGAAATAAGACTATTTAATTATAGAATGTATGAAAATAATAAGTATGTCAAGCATTCTCATATACCTAATAATAAATACACAATTAACTCAGCGTCAGCGAACGAGCGACAATTTTGAAAGTATGA
Source organism: Gracilibacillus boraciitolerans JCM 21714 (assembly GCF_000521485.1). Taxonomy (GTDB): domain Bacteria; phylum Bacillota; class Bacilli; order Bacillales; family Amphibacillaceae; genus Gracilibacillus; species Gracilibacillus boraciitolerans. The sequence continues at coordinate 489,679 of NZ_BAVS01000001.1, forward strand.
TGCTTATAAGGAAAAAGCTCTGTCCATTTACTTCGCTTTCGATAGAGTTGAATTTACAGTTATTTAAATACTGTTGTCAAAGAATTACTTCTTAACAGTTTGGGTTTTATTTCATTTTTACATGAATAATCATTGTTTTTTAATTTTCAAATTGCAAAATGGTTAAAAGTATGATAAATTATATAAGTATGTACAGAGTTAGTGTATTAGGAGGGAACAAAATTATGGGACGTAAATGTGTAATAACTGGTCGTAAAACGACTTCAGGAAATAATCGTTCACATGCGATGAACGCAAATAAGCGTACATGGAAAGCAAACGTACAAAAAGTAAGAATTTTGGTTGACGGCAAACCTCAACGTGTGTATGTTTCTGCTCGTGCGCTTAAATCTGGCAAAGTAGAACGCGTTTAATTCGTATATGCTTAATGAAAGATAGAAAAAGGCTCCCATACTTGAGGAGCCTTTTTCTTATTTCTTTCCTGACCCTAATATTGCACGAATAAAACCACCGATAAACCGCGGGAGCTTAATTGTATAAAATTTCATCATACCCCTCCTCTTCATCTCATGAAGAACTTAACATTCGTGATAATGTGGATTCTTATATAGCTTATGTGTGAACACCTATATAATTGCATAGCTTTCGTTAATTCTGGAAGATTTTCTTGATTCCTTACGAAAGTTTATCTTCTTCCGTGCTCTTTATTACTATTAATATGCCACTTTCGAATAAAAAAGTACCTTCTTGTTCAATTAAAAAATTTGAGATGCATCGGGTGCTCCCCCCCCAGTTAATCTTTTCGTTATGTAATGGATAATAAAATCCTTCCAATGATAATCCCTGGACTTCTGAACTAAAAGCAAGAAAAGAAATTAGTTCTTCTTTTCTTGCTGATATGTTATATCTACCAGGCTTATAGAGAGAAACTTCATTTTTGTAATCCATAATCACAGCTTCAATATTCTGCTCCAATAAACGATATAATAACTGAATATTAGCCAGTTCATGATCCAGCCTTCCAGCTGTAACGCCGAATAACATAATAGAAGTTGGATTATATGTTAGTGCAGTGACAATCGCTAACTCTAAATCTGTTTCATTCTTTTCACTGGGATACTCTTTATAAATGTTGGAATTATGTTTGATTCGATTTTTAATTTGATCTGAGACAGAATCAAAGTCACCAATTGCTATATCAATATCAATATTATAATTTAATAAATAATTTGCTCCTAAATCTGCTCCGATCCATAGATCTACTTTATCTTTGTAAATAGATAAATCAGCTAATGCTAAGAGCGGACCACCAGCGACAATTCCTATATTCATTTTAGCCAACCTTTCCTCAAAAATAGCAATCTGAAATAAAATGGATCATCATGGTGTAAATGAACTCTTCTCTGTTTTCCTCTATTCATACTTCTCAGGCAATTAGCAGAGAATGTTTAGGACGTTCATTAGTTGCTTTGCCGTATTTTTTTTATTGCATTTTCACGATCAATTTCATTAAATATAGCACTTCCTGCAACAAGCACATCTACTCCAGCTGCTATACATTGCTTGGCAGTTTCTTCATTTACACCACCATCAGCCTCAATTTCAAATGATAACCCTAATTCTTCACGCCACTTTGCTGCCTGTTTTACTTTATCTAATACTTCAGGTATAAATGATTGGCCGCCAAATCCTGGATTAACTGTCATAAATAATACAAGGTCTACATCCTTTAATATCGGTTTAATCATTTCTACAGGAGTTGCCGGGTTTATTACAACTCCAGGTTTTATACCAGCTTCTTTAATCAGATGAATCGTACGGTGTAAATGTGTGCACGCCTCTGCATGAACAGTTAAAATGTCTGCGCCTGCATCAACAAAATCCTGAATATATTGATCAGGATTTTCTATCATTAAATGAACATCCAATGTTTTATCTGTAATCGGCCTAATAGAAGACAAAACTACTGGCCCGATAGTAATATTTGGAACGAAATGTCCGTCCATTACATCAATATGAATATAGTCTGCGCCTCCTTTTAATACATCTTCAATTTCTTCTTTTAAAATCGAAAAATTTGCTGCTAAAATCGATGGTGCAATTTTCGTACTCATGTTAATACCTCGGCTTTCTATTTTTAATTTCTTCTGCAAATTGCACATAATTATCATAACGTTCTTTCAATATTTCTCCATTAACTAATGCTTGCTTTACAGCACATTTTGGTTCTTGTATATGCATACAACCCCTGAACTTACAATCATTCTGCAGCACGGCAAATTCTGGATAATATTGCGGTAAATTTTCTAATTGTATCTCCTTAAAGTCCAAGGAACTAAAACCCGGCGTATCCGCAACCAAACCACTTTCAAAAGGAATTAACTCCACATGTCTAGTAGTATGTTTACCTCTGCCAAGGCTTGCTGAAATATCATCCGTTTCCAGATTCAGTCCAGGTACAATTTGGTTTAATATCGATGTCTTTCCTACACCTGATTGTCCCGCAAATACGGAAACTTTATCATTCAGATGAATAGACAATTGAGCAATCATTTCATTATCCTTTGTCGATAAAAATTCTATAGAATAACCGATTTGCTGATAATAGGTTAACTTTTCTTTAACGGACTTAGCTTCCACCTCTGTGAGTAAATCCATTTTTGTGAAAAATAGTAAAGGTTGAATCGCTTTGGACTCCACTAACACAAGAAACTTATCCAAAAGATTCACGCTAAGATTGGGTTCCTTTACTGACGTCACGATAATAGCTTGATCAACATTAGCTATCGGTGGTCTTGTCAATTGATTATCTCTTTCATCAACTGAAATTATATATCCTTCTTTTATATCCTGATATTCGAATTCTACTTGATCGCCAACTAGAGGAGTAATTTTTTTTTGACGAAAAACTCCCCCCTTCCACGACATTGTATAAGCTCGCCTTCAAATTCTACATAATAAAATCCACTAAGAGCTTTTACAATTCTACCTTTTGGCATTTACTCACCCTCTGCATCTTTATAGGTTACTGTTTCTTCAATAATAAGTTCATCATCTCTTATCACCTTATATGTTGCCTCTTCATCAGGTGCAATCGTCAGTTGAATCGTGAATGACGTGTCTTCCGTTATTAATTCTACTTCTTGGTATAACTCTGATATCTGATTATTCATATCTTCCACATAAATACTAACTTCCTGTGGCTCAGGTTCACTTCCATCTTCTGTTGGCTGCTTAGTATACGGTACATTAAATGATTCATCATGAGTTATCTGTGTTTTCGGTTCTGGACCGGTTGAGACCGTAAGCGTAACAAGATCGCCTTTTTCAAGCTGCTGATTTGCTGATGGAGACTGGTCAATGACATATTCCTCTTCCACTTCTGCATCATGCTCTTTTTTAATATCTACTTTTAAATCATTTTCCTCTAAATATTTTGTTGCCTCATCTATATGAAGGCCGACTAATCGATTTAATGTCACTTGTTCTGGCCCTTTGCTAATTTCAAAGATAACATTCGTATCTCTTGGAACTACTTCCGTTCCAGGAGATGGTTGATATTGAGCGATTATCTCTCCAACAGGTTGATCGGAAAATTCTTCGTAAAATTTAACATCATTAAAACCTTGTTCTTTTAAAAATGCTTCAATCCGTTGATAATCATTACCAACATAATCCTCAAATACGATTTTTTCAGGTCCTAAACTGACAAAAACAGTGATATCTTTATTTTCTTTCACTGTTTGATTTGCACCGGGGGGGTTAGTATCTATTACATGATCCGCTTCAACTTCTTCGTTATATTCTTCTTTTTTGGTAACTGTCAGATTAAGATCTGTTAATTCCCTCAAAGCATCTTCATAACTATAACCCGCTAAATCGGGAATTTTTACATCTTTCGGTTGAAACAAGCCTGGCAAAATAAACAGTGCTATTAAAATAGCTCCAAATAGGATGATAAACAAACTCGTTACCCATACAAACGTTTTTTTGCGCTTCTTTTTCTTCTTTTCTTTCAGTTCATCACTATTATTATCACTAACTGCAGATTTCATAATCGTAGCTTGATCAATTGCAGCTGTATTCGATAAATCGTTATCGTCTGTCATAATTGGAATTGCTTTGGTAATGGTACCATCTGCTTCAGGATCTTCATATTTAGCAACATGTAATTGGCTTGGATCTAAGGAATGAGTTAATTCATCTTCCATTTCAAAAACGGACTGATAACGATGAAAGGGATCTTTTGTCGTTGATTTCAATACGATATTTTCTACTGATTGTGGAATTCGCGGATTAAATTCCTTGACAGATGGTGTCGCCGATTGTAAATGCTTTAAGGCAACAGAAACCGCCGATTGGCCTGAAAAGGGCAGATTGCCTGTCAATAACTCAAATAAGACAATCCCAAGTGAATAAATATCGGATTTGCGATTTGCCTTTCCGCCACGCGCCTGTTCTGGTGATAAATAATGCACAGAACCTAATACTGAATTCGTCTGTGTCAAAGCTGTAGCACTCAAAGCTACTGCAATCCCAAAATCTGTCACCTTTACCTGACCATACGGGTCTATTAGTATGTTCTGTGGTTTAATATCACGATGAATCAATCCATTGTCGTGAGCATGCGAGATAGCAGAGGTTATTTGTGTCATAATATCGATGACTTCTTCCACTTCAATAGGGGGGGCATGTAATTGTATGTATTGTTTTAAGGTCATTCCATCCACATATTCCATAACCATATAATAAATCTGCTCTTCATCCCCTACATCATAAATACTCACAATATTTGGATGAGACAAACTTGTAGCTGCTTGTGCTTCACGATGAAACCTTATAATAAATTCATTATCATTTGCATATTCCAGCCGCAAAACTTTAATAGCAACTTGCCTCTTAAGAATCGTATCATTTCCCAGATAAACATTTGCCATACCGCCGCCACCGATAAATTTAATGATCTCATAACGTTCGTTTAAAAGCTTGCCTTCTAACACTGAGATTCACCAACTTTCTCATGATGTTCGACAACTGCCAAAGTGATATTATCTTCTCCACCACGATCATTAGCTAAATCTATTAAAATTTGCGTAATATCGTCAGCATTATTATCTCTTATTAAGGCATGTAATTCTTGATCTGACACTTTATTTGATAAACCATCTGTACAAACTAACAATTGAGTAAACTCATCCCAATCTGTACTATAAATATCTGGATCTAAATCGAGCTCCGTTCCTACTGCTTTTAAGATGACATTTCTTCTTGGATGCACTTTAGCATCTGCTTCTGAAAGCTGGCCAGTCCGGACTAATTCACCAACAAGTGAATGATCTTCTGTCACTTGCTTCCACTTGGTTGAATTCAACATGTATGCCCTGCTATCACCGATATGAGCAATCACTAGATATTCTGATGTACATATTGCTGCTACGACAGTTGTACCCATCCCCCCCACACAATCAAGATTTGTTTTTGCTTTATGATAAATATCGTTATTCACCTTACGAACAGTATCTTTTAACCATTTTTTAAGTTTCTCTCTTTCAAATGGAACCTTTAAATCCAGCCAATATTTTTCAAGGTATTCTATAGCCATTTTACTGGCAACATCACCTGCCTGATGTCCACCCATTCCATCTGCAACAATTGCTAAAATTGCCTCCTGTCGACAAAATACTGCTACTGCATCTTCATTTAATTCTCTTAATTTTCCCTTGTCCGATTGATAAACATACTTCATCAATTAAAACACCTCTTCTCCCAATCAGCTAACCTTTATTAACTTTGTAATAAAAAATCCATCACTGTTCATATCCTGCGGAAAAATTTGCACACCAAATTCACTAATTCCAACACTATGTTTTAACAATTCTGGTAGCTCATCGAAAAAGAAAGGATCAACACGAAATGATTGATTTTCTTTTAGAAATGTTTTGATCACTTCTTCATTTTCCTGTTTATCAACTGTACACGTACTATAAATTAATTTCCCTTCTTTTTTAAGCAGTGCTTGGACATGATTCAAAATATCTAATTGAATTAACGATAAATTTTTCATGTCCTGTTCATTTTTATTATATTTTATATCAGGCTTACTACGAAGCACACCTAAACCTGAACAAGGAGCATCTACCAAAATACGATCAAACGATGCATCTGAATGTTTATGTCGTAACTCTCTTGCATCGGACTGATCAGCATGGATAGATGACAATCCTAATGTATTAGCTTTCTGCTTGACTAAATTTACTTTTTTTTCATGCAGATCATAAGCATAAACAGCACCTGTGTTTTTCATTTTTTCCGCAATGTGTGTTGCCTTTCCACCAGGAGCACTGCAGGGATCCAATACATCCATTCCATCTGATAAATCCATGAGCTCTGCTACTAACATGGAACTCTCATCCTGAATCGTAAACAAAGCATTTTGAAAACTGCTGTGTTTCAGAATATTTCCCTTTTCAATAACAATACCTTGGCTGGAAACGCTTGACTTAGAAACTTCTAAACCATCCATTCGCAAATTTTCAATTAATTCATCACGAGTAACACGCATTGGTTGAACTCTGACCGACATTTTTTTATGTGAGATATTCGTTTCACACATTTGTTCTGTAATATCTATACCATATTGATTAATCCAACGTTCGACCAACCAATAAGGATGACTGGTTTCAATACTGATTCGTTCAACCGGATCTTTAATTGCTCGATAATCTGGAAAGCCATCTCTTTGAGCAGAACGCAAAATACCATTCACAAAATTCGCGACACCTTTATGTCCTTTTCTTTTTGCAATCTCAACGGATTCATGAATAATGGCATGATCAGGAACTTTATCCAGATATTTCATCTGATAGAAGGATAAGATCAATAACCATTGGACCCATTTGTCGATTTTTTTCTTAGTTTGAATGAATGAAGTTAGATCGTATTCAAGCGTTAATTTTCGTTGCAGTGTTCCATAGACAATCTCTGTTAATAATGCTCCATCTCTTGCATCAAGATCATGGTTTTTCAGAATTTGATCAATCAATAGATGACTATATCCACCCTGATCTCCAATTCTAATTAATAAATCGAGCGCTAGTTTTCTGACGTTGTTAGTTGATTTGTTCATTCGCCTAGTCTCTCTCCTACTTTCATTTTACTACCAATTCCTCTAAGAAAATCTGAGAATAACATTTTTTTCTTTCCGGCAGGCTGTACAACTGTCAGTTTGATCAATATCTTATCACCTGTTGCTACACTTAGACCTTCTTCCTCTATCTCTACCACAGTTCCAGGTGAAGCAGAACTTTGTTTATTAGTTTTAATCGCCTTGTAGACTTTGAACACTTTTCCTTGCCATGTTGTAAACGCCACTGGCCATGGATGTAAACCGCGAATATGATTGTACACTACCTGTTGTGACTGACTCCAGTCGATCTTTTCCTGTTCACGTTTTATATTTGGGGGGGCAAAAGTTGCTAACTCTTCATTCTGTGCTGTTGCTCGTATTTCTCCAGAAAAAATCCCAGGAAGAGTGTCGATCAGTAAATCTGAGCCAACTACCGATAATTTATCATGTAATGTACCAACATCGTCTTTATCATCGATAACAATTTCATGTTGACTTATTACATCTCCTGCATCCAATCTTTCCGCCATATACATAATCGATATCCCTGTTTTTTATGACCTTTTAATAGTGCATAATGAATTGGTGCTCCACCTCTTAAATGCGGCAATAAAGAAGCATGTACATTAATACAACCATAAACAGGTATATCTAACAATCCTTTTGGCAAAAGTTGTCCAAAAGCAGCCGTTACGATTAGATCTGGATTTCTTTCTTCTATTTCCTGATAATTGTCCTTAATCTTTTCAGGCTGAAAAACTGGTATCGAGTATTTTTCTGCCGCTACCTTGACCGGAGGTGGAGAGAGAATTTTTTTTCTTCCCCGAGGACGATCAGGTTGTGTTACAACCAAATCTATATGATACCCTTCTTCTATCAACCTCTCTAATACTGGTACGGCGAAATCTGGAGTCCCCATAAAAATAATTTTTTTCATCGTAAAACCTCTCTTACATTAAGGAATATGGTTCAAAATCAACTTGTATCGTTAAATCATGACGATAAATATCATCATGATAATGCTTTAGTATTCTACGCATGACTTCTCTTTGGTTCGGTTCATCCTTATATTTTACCATGCACTGATAACGATATCTATTATTTATGCGCACAATTGGCGAGGGTGTTGGTCCTAATACAGTCGCTTGAGCTGACAAATGTTTAAATAGCAGCTTACAAATCGTTTTTGTCACCTCTTGAGCTTTTAATTGATTAGGATGGGAGACATTTATTAATGTCAAAAAATAATAAGGTGGATAATGAAATCCTTTGCGAGTTTCCATTTCCTGTTGGAAAAATTGTTGATATTGATACTGACTTGCTAGCTGAATACTATAATGTTCCGGTGTGTAAGTTTGAATGATTACTTCTCCAGGCAATTTATGTCTTCCTGCTCGTCCACTTACTTGTGTTAATAATTGAAACGTTTTTTCTGATGAACGAAAGTCAGGTAAATGTAACATGGTATCCACCGCTAATACACCAACAAGTGTCACTCTTTCAAAATCTAACCCCTTCGCTATCATCTGCGTTCCTAATAATATATTTGCCTCACCATTTCCAAACTTGTCTAAAAGACTTTTGTGAGAACCTTTTCTTCTTGTTGTATCAACGTCCATTCGAATAACCTTTGCTTCAGGAATATGCTCTCGTAATGCTTCTTCTACTTTCTGTGTTCCTGTTCCAAAATAGCGAATCGTCTTGCTTTTACACACTTGACATTCTTTTACCATTGGGATTTGATAATCGCAATAATGGCATTTGAGTTGATGTGAACTCTTATGATAGGTTAGCGCAATATCACATGCTGGACATTTCATTACATCCCCACATTCCCGACACATAACGAAAGTTGAATGACCGCGACGATTTAAAAATAACACTACTTGTTCTTTTCTTTCTATACGTGATTTAATAGCATCTAATAAATTTCGAGAGAACATCGTACGGTTCCCAGCATATAGCTCATCCCGCATATCGATAATTTCAACTGGCGGCATTTCACCTTCATTCATTCGATCGGGCATCTCTAATAATCGATATACACCCTTTTTTGCTCGTGCATAAGACTCTAACATCGGTGTTGCACTTCCAAGCACAATTGGACAGTTGTGATAACTACCTCGTTTCTTTGCAACTTCCCTCGCATGATATCGTGGCTGCTCATCTTGTTTATAACTTGTCTCATGTTCCTCATCGATAATGATGATCCCAATATTCTCAAATGGTGCAAAAATTGCAGAGCGTGCTCCAACTACAACCTTTACTTCCTTTTTATGAATTTTCGTCCATTCATCAAATTTCTCACCAGGTGATAAAGCACTATGTAACACCGCAACCTCTGAACCAAATCTGCCTTTAAATCGTTGGACCATTTGAGGTGTAAGAGCAATTTCAGGAACTAATACAATCGCTTCCTCACCTTTAACTAATACACGTTCAATTGCCTGTAAATATACCTCTGTTTTCCCGCTTCCAGTTACCCCGTGGAGTAGAAAAACCTCATCCTTTTTTGAATCAATTGCATCCCAAATTGGTTTTATAGCAGCCTGTTGCTGGCTATTTAAGGGTAAGGAAGTGGTTCGTTCAAATTCAGTATTCTGAAAGGGATCTCGATAAACCTTTTTATCTATTTTTTTTAATAGTTTTTTATCGACCAATTGATTAATGGTAGATGAAGTAGTTTGTAGCTTTGTTAGTAAAAGTTGCTGTTCTACTGGTTCAGGTTGTTGAATAAACCATTCCATAATTTTTTTCTGTTTTTTTGCCCGATTAGACATATCTTCTATTGCTTCTTCCAACAAGTATTGCTCTTTATTTGGACCAATAAACACTTTAGTTTTTTTTGTTTCCTTTGATTTAACAATATAATTAATTTGAACATGACCATTCTTTATTTCCTCTAATAATAATGCATAATTCCCATTTCTTTCGATAAATTCCTCAAAATCCATTATTGTCCTTCCGGCAAACAGTTGCTGTAATCCTTCCGGTAACTCTACATCTGTTAAAGCTTCAATTTCCTTTTTGTATTTCGCTTTTAATATTTGCGGTAACATCGCCTGAAAATTTTGAATATAGAAACTAACCGTCTGCTCACTCATCCATTTACCAAGTTGCAGCAATTCATCGGTTAAAACTGGAGTTAAGTCCATTACCTCATCAAGTGGCTTCAGTTTATCAAATTCTGAATGATCGCTCACTTCTACTACAAATCCCATTACTTTTCGTGGACCAAAAGGCACAGAAACTCTCATTCCTTTTATCACGATATTTTCTAATGGTTCAGGTATTAAGTAATCAAATGTATGATTTGTTTGGCTAGTCGGAACATCGACTATCACTTTTGCTACCTGCATACTAACCCTTCCCTATCTCTTCATCAATTAACTTTATTAGTTGATCCGCTATATCTTTTTTACTAGCCTGTGGAATAGCGTGTTCACTACCACTTTTTGTCATAAAAATTACTTCATTATGATCAGCATCAAAACCGATGTCATTTCTACTCACATCATTTAATACAATCGCATCGAGATTTTTCGAATCTAATTTTTTCTTGCCATATTGTTTTATATTTTCTGTTTCTGCTGCAAAACCTACTAAAAACTGTCTGTTTTTATTTTGACCTAGAGAACCTAGAATATCAACGGTTCTTTCCATGTCTACCGAAAAAGGTCCTGTCTTTTTCTTTATTTTCTGATCCATTATTTTTACTGGTCGATAGTCAGCAACTGCAGCTGTTTTTATCACAATATCCACCTGATGAAATAACTGCATTACTTGTTCATACATTTCCTGCGCATTCGTTATACGATAGAATGAAGATTTTGAGGAATTGCTAAATTTGTTGGACCAGAGATTAAATAAACCTCTGCCCCCCCATATTCCATAGCGGATTGGGCAAGGGCATATCCCATTTTCCCTGATGAATAATTAGTGAAATAACGAACAGGATCAAGCGCTTCTCTAGTTGGCCCAGCGTAATAAGGACCTTTTTATTTTTCCACTTGATTGTTCGGTTGGTTTCCATATCTATGAGTTCTACCATTTTCTCTGGTTCTTCTAATCTACCTCTCCCAATATAACCACATGCAAGGTAACCATCCCCCCCAGGTTCGATAAAGCGATATCCCCCCCAGCTTTCTAGTTTTTTCATATTTTCGATAACAGCAGGGTGCTGATACATATGCACATTCATTGCTGGTGCGATATAAATTGGTACTTGAGTAGCCAAAAGTGTGGTTGTTAACATATCAGTTGCAATGCCGTTTGCAATTTTGCCGATAAGATTAGCGGTAGCAGGAGCCACTATAAAAAATCAGCCCAGTCGGCTAAATCGATATGTGCAATAACATTAGGATCTTTTTCATCAAAAGTGTCTGTGTAGACTGGGTTTCTTGAAATTGCCTGAAAGGTAAGAGGTGTGACAAATTCTGTCGCATTCTCCGTCATTATTACGCGCACATCTGCGCCTGCCTGGGCTAATTTACTTGTCAAGGCAATTGCTTTATAAGCAGCAATTCCACCGGAAACGCCCAGCACTATTTTTTTCCCTTTTAACACATAGATGACCACCTTTCCATATATAGAAGAAACCCCCCCCGCAAGCAAAGCAATGCGAGGGAGTACTCTTCGAAACAAAATTTTCAGCCTATTCTTTCGGCATTACATAATCTGGATCAATAATTAATTTTTCTTCCAGTATTTCTTCTAATGCTAAACCAACAAATGTTGCTGCTTTTGGATTTTCCACATTATGGATTTTTGTATCTTGAATTTGTCTTGCTCTTTTAGCTGCTAACGTTACTAGCGTGTATTTCGAAACAATTTTTGTTTGTAACTTATCAATGGATGGTTCTAAAATCATTTGTCATCTACCTCCAATAGTGCTTTGTATTGTTTTGCTACTCGAGATCTTTTGCAATGCTCACTTTGTACAATGGATTGGACTTTTCTAACGGCATCTTCTATATTATCATTTACAACCACATAATCATATTTATCCATCATTTCAATTTCATTTCGTGCTTCTTTTAAACGATTGATAATTAAATCTTCTGTTTCTGTACCACGTTCCACAATTCGATTTTTAAGTTCTTCTAAACTCGGTGGGATTAAAAAGATAAATACCCCTTGCGGAAAATTTTCTTTAACTTGCAAGGCACCTTGTACTTCAATCTCCAGAAATACATCATGCCCTTTTTCAATCATTTCATCGACATATTGTCTAGGTGTACCATAATAATTTCCTACATATTTGGCATACTCCAACATCTTCTTTTCATGTATCATTTGCTCAAACTGTTCATGACTTCGGTAAAAATAGTCTACTCCTTCTTGTTCCCCCCCTTCGCGTTTTGTTCGGGTTGTCATAGAAATAGAATACTTTAAATTAGTATCTTGTTCAAATAAGGCTTTACGTACTGTTCCTTTGCCCACTCCAGAAGGTCCAGACAATATAAACAGTATACCTTTCTCATCTATCAATATAACTCCTCCTACTATTCTTCACTTATTTCATCATGGCTAATCACTCGTTGACCAACTGTTTCTGGCTGTACAGCAGATAATACAACATGATCACTATCCGTTACGATGACTGCTCTAGTCCGTCTTCCATATGTAGCATCTACTAACTTATTATTATCTCTTGCAACGGTAATAATTCGTTTTATTGGTGCGGATTCTGGTGATACAATCGAAATGATTCGATTTGCAGACACCACATTCCCAAAACCAATATTAATTAATTTTAAACTCATTCGCGTTCCCCCCCTAAAAAATTTAACAAACAACTATTTAGTAATAATTATTCTATATTTTGTATTTGTTCTTTCATTTTTTCTGCTTCACTTTTAAGATATACAATTTGTTCACTTATCCAAGGATCATTTGATTTGGAACCAATCGTATTCAATTCACGGTTCATTTCCTGTACAATGAAATCTAACTTTCTACCAACAGGCTGATTTTCTTCAATAATATATTGGAATTGTTTTAGATGACTATGTAATCTTGTTAATTCTTCAGAGATATCGCCTTTTTCTGCAAGTATCGCAATTTCCTGATATAATCTTGATTCATCGTAGACAGAAGTATTTTCGAGATATTTGTTTATACGCTCAAGTATTCGCTCCTGATACTCTATTATAACAATCTTTCGTCTTTCACCCAACTGTTTTATTTTATATTGTATTTTTTCAGACCGCTCGAGTAAATCCTTTTTCAATGCTGTTCCTTCATTCAATCGCATTTGAACCGTTTTATCTACTGCTTTTGCCAGAGTCAATTTAATGGATTCTTCTGATTCGGAATCAGCCTCTTCTACTTCCTGTATCGTAAATATATCCGGAAATTGTCCAAGCATCTCAATCGAAATGTCGCCTGATAATTGATAAGTTGATTGTAATTGTCGTAATTGATCGATGTATTGTCTTGCTAAGTCCCAGTCTGTATGTAATTGTTTTTCATTAGCTTTCTTACCTGTGACATGAATCGAAACAGCAATTTTACCACGTTTCATTTTCTCTTGAATAATCATTTTTAATTGATCTTCTATATGTAATAAAGATTTAGGTATATAAAACGAGATATCCAAGTATCGATGGTTAATTGTTTTAATTTCAACAGAGACTTCAATATCTTCTTTATGTAATTCTTCTCTACCATAACCTGTCATGCTAAGCATTTCATTACCACACCCATCAACTTTCGTATATTCAACACATTCTTACAATATCATATCAAAAAATACGATAACAAGACAAATTAAAGCATAGATTATTTTTTTAGATTCAAGTCATGTTATAATGTACGAACGAGGTGATAAAAATGGTTTTTGACGGAATTGTAACACGCGCTGTAACACATGAACTCAATCAAGGATTATCATCAGGGCGTGTTTTAAAAATATACCAGCCCACTGAAACAGAGTTACTTTTTACGATTCGAACATTTCGTGAGAATAAACAATTATTAATAAGTGCTCATTCCAGTTATGCACGCATTCACTTTACGAAGGATATATATGATAATCCGACTGAACCTTCAATGTATTGTATGATGCTAAGAAAATATTTAAACGGTAGTTTTATCAAATCTGTTAATCAATTGGAAAATGAAAGAATCATTCACATTCATTTTCAAACAAAAAATGAACTCGGTGATGAGAGTAAAAAGACGTTAATAGTTGAATTGATGGGAAAACATAGTAATATCATCTTATTAGATGATGACCGGGGAATTATTCTGGACAGTATTAAGCATGTATCAAGTGCGCAAAACCGATATCGTTCGATTTTACCTGGCAACAGTTATATCCAACCACCAAGTCAGGGAAAATTAAATCCGTTTGCAATAGATGGTGAGAAGTTTTTAACAAAGATAGACTTCAATGCTGGCAGAATTGACCAGCAAATTGTAAATACTTTAATGGGTGTTTCATTAGTATTAGCAAAAGAGATCGTCACAAGAGCTGGTATAGGGCAAACAACTGGATATAAGGATGCATTTGAAGAAATTCAAACAATGGTGAACAACCATGATTATCAACCATCCATCTATCATGCAAGCAAAGAAAGCTTTTATGTCTTAACTCTCGTATCTAATCATGGTGAAAGGGCAGAATATTCCACTGTTGGTGAAATGCTTGATGCCTTTTATTCTGGAAAAGCAGAACGTGATAGAGTGAAGCAAAGAGCTGGAGATCTACTTCGCTTTTTAACCATTGAGCAAAAGAAAAATAAGCGAAAGGTAATGAAACTCGATCAAACGCTTGAAGATGCCAAGCATGCGGACAGCTATCAAAAATATGGTGAGTTGCTAACGGCACATATGCATTTGGTCAAACAAGGTGACAAGGAAGTGGAAGTCATTGATTACTATGATCCGAACCAGTCAAAAATTATCATCAAACTTAACGAAAACAGATCACCCAGTGATAACGCGCAACTTCTTTTTAAAAAATACCATAAATTAAAAAAATCAAAGCAGATGGTTGAAGAAGAAAAGCGAAAAACCTTTGAGGAAATAAATTATTTAGATGAAATCATCGAACAGATTAATTTGGCCAGGGAACAGGATATTGAAGAAATACGGGAAGAGTTACAAGAACAAGGCTATTTAAAGAAAAAGATAAAAAAAGGTAAAAAGAAAAACAAACCAACGAAACCAGTACCAGAAAGGTATTACAGTACAGATGGAACAGAAATTTTAGTAGGTAAAAATAATAAACAGAATGAATATCTAACTAATCGTGTAGCACGTAAGGATGAGATTTGGTTGCATACGAAGGATATTCCTGGTTCACATGTCGTGATTCGTTCCATAGAGCCAAGTGAGGACACATTACTTGAGGCTGCCCAATTAGCTGCTAATTTTAGTAAATCAAAAAATTCATCCTCTGTTCCGGTGGATTACACATTAATCCGTCATGTAAAAAAGCCGAATGGAGCTAAACCCGGTTTCGTAACATATGATAATCAAAAAACACTGTTTGTCACACCAGACACTACCTATATTGCAAAATTAAAGGAAAAGAAATAAACATTATAAAATACAGAACAACCTGCGAACTATTAACAATCTTGAAAGTATGATGAATGCTAAGCAAAAGCTCCGTCCATTTACTTCGCTTTCCACGGGAGTCTTCGTAAATGGACTACGCTTCCAGAGTGTTCTACAAGTGTAGCGACAGTTAGCATATTGGTATCACTACATATTTCCTCTTATTCAAAAAGAAATTTATACCAAACGCAGGAAAAAGGCGATACTCCGCAAATGTCAGTGCAAGCTGAAGATCCACTACCGGTGTTTCTTGTCTGTTTTTAGCGAATTAGGTGTTTTGTTGCGGTTGCCCGGGAAATATTAGCTATTTCCTAATTCATCTCTCCACTGTAATAAATCAGTCTTTTCTGCTTCGGTAATTTCATTGTTCTCTACCAAGGCATCAGCAAGAATATCAAAATTTGTAATAGTGGAAAAAGTAACGTTTACCTCCTTAAATTTCTTATCAGCTTTTGCTAATCCATAAGTAAAAATGGCTAATACCTGTAACACTTCCGCACCAGCATCTTGCAAAACAATTGCACTTTCTATTGATGATCCACCAGTCGATATAAGGTCCTCAATCACGATGACTTTATCTCCCTTTTCTACCTTACCTTCAATCTGATTTTGTTTTCCATGTCCTTTTGGCGTTGCACGAACATACACCATAGGCAAATCTAAATAATCTGCCAACCATGCCGCATGGGGGGGAATACCGGCAGTGGCACAACCGGCGATAACGTCTGGTTTTTCTTCTAATTGTTCAATCATTTCAGCAAATTGCCTGACAATCTGCTTCCTCACTTTTGGATAGGACATCGTTAACCGATTATCACAATAGATCGGTGAATGAATACCTGATGTCCAAACAAAGGAACGGTCCGGTCTAATTTGAATCGCATCTATTTTATATAGAGCATTAGCTATCTCTTTTGATTTAAGCATGATTCCACTCCTCCATAACACGTTGATAATTTTTTTGGGGGATTTGTTGCTTGAGTAACACTTCTGCCAATCACTAATAAATCAGCACCTTTTTGTTTAGCGAGGGTTGGAGTTGCTACTCTCTTCTGATCGTTCTGACTGGAATCACTTAATCGAATACCAGGAGTCACGGTTAAGAATGAATTTCCACAAACTTTTTTATACGCTCAACTTCATGTGCAGAACAGACAACCCCCCCATCAGCACCACTTTCTTTAGTTAATAAGGCAAGCCTTTCTACTGCAACATTTAATGGCTGTTGTATATTTAACTCCTTATGTAACACATTTTCATCCATTGATGTCAGTATTGTTACTGCAATTAATTTAGGAACTTTGTTAACAGATCCAGCTTCAAGACCGCGCTTAGCTGCTATAATCATTTCACTGCCACCTGATGCATGTACATTGACAATATCTACTCCAAGTGATCCCAGATTATACATTGCCTTTTCCACTGTTGTAGGAATATCATGCAATTTCAAGTCTAAAAAAATGGGATGGTCATGCTGCTTTAACCAATCGATCATCGGTCTTCCTTCACGATAAAACAGTTCCATTCCAACTTTAACTGGTACACCGTAAAAATCATTAGCAGAAATAAAAGTTTTGACATCGTCTGCCGTGCGAAAATCTAATGCTAAATAAAAAGGTTTATTCATAAACATGCCCCTTCCCGATCGCTTCTTCAACGGACTTGAATCCATATTTTTCTAAAACATCTGGTAATTCATTAATTATCTCTGGACATGCTAAGGGATTTTGAAAATTAGCTGTTCCAACTGCGACTGCGTTGGCACCAGCTAATAAAATTCCACGACATCTTCTGCCGTGATAATACCTCCCATACCAATAATTGGAATATCTAAAGCCTGTCGAACCTGATAAATCATCCGGATCGCAATTGGTTTTATAGCAGGACCTGATAAACCTCCTGTTTTATTAGCAATAATTGGCCTGCGTTGCTTTAAATTGATTTGCATACCAGTTAACGTGTTGATCATTGATAGACCATCTGCACCAGCATCTGTAACAGCTTTTGCCATCACTACAATATCTGACACATTCGGTGATAATTTGACATAAACGGGATACTTACTCGCCTGTTTTACTTGATAAGTTACTTCTTTCGCAAGCTCTGTATCAGTACCAAATTGTACACCACCCTCTTTCACGTTTGGACACGAAATATTCAGTTCAAGCGCATGAATATCATTCGAATGATTGAACGCTTTTGTCACTTTCACATATTCTTCCACTGTACTGCCAGCAACATTGGCAATTACAGGTGTTTCAAACGGACGTAAAAAAGGTAACTCTTCGTTGATAATCGCTTCTACTCCTGGATTTTGTAAACCAATTGCATTTAACATTCCGCTAGCTGTTTCAGCTACTCTTGGCGTTGCATTTCCATATCGTGCTTCGCCTGTTGCAGCTTTTATAATGATTGCACCTAATTCGTTTAAATCATAAAACTGACTATATTCTTTACCAAATCCAAAGCATCCTGAAGCAGGCATGACAGGATTTTTTAAAGTTAACCCCGGTAACGTTGTCGTTAAGGTCATGGTAAGATCACCTCGTTTGCATAGAAAACAGGCCCATCTTTACAAATTTTCTTAGATTTTGATGGATCTTCTTTTAATGGAACAACACAAGCATAACATGTACCAACGCCACAACCCATCCGTTCTTCGAGTGAGATATAGCCTTCCTGTGTTTCTAATTGATCTGTTACTGCTTTTAGCATGGCAGTAGGTCCACAAGCAAAATAATAATCAATATCCGTCGAAAGCTCTGTAATAATATCTGTCACAAATCCTTTTGCACCATATGTTCCATCATTTGTTGCAACATAGGTGTCACCTAAAAGCTGAAATTTATCTTCATAAAACACATGGCTTTTCGTTTGAAATCCTAGAACTGATGTAATTTGGACACCCTTTTTCTTTAATGATTGAGCTAAGTAGTATAGAGGAGGGACCCCCCCTATCCCTCCACCTACAATTAAAGCATGGTCCAGTTGTAAACGATCTATTGGATAATAACTGCCACAAGGTAAAATAGCATCTAAAAAGTCCCCCCCAGCTTTACAGTTACTTAGCGCTCTCGTTCCTTCACCAAAAATTTTAAAAACAATTGTAAAAGTTTCCGCTCCTACATCAACATTTGCTACAGAAACTGGCCTTCTTAACATGTGATGTTTTAAAGCGATATGAATAAACTGACCTGGTTTTAGTTCTCGGGCTAATGGCGAATGCAAAACAACTTCAAACGTATCCTGAGCAATACATAAATGACTCTTTATCTTAAGCAATTGTTTGGATATCACAGTACGATTGCCTTCCCTTCTACTGCTGGTTTAGCAGTAAATGTTGTTGAATCAATCACATTTACGATCGCTTCAGCTGTATCAAGACTTGTTAAACAAGGAATACCATGTTCTACTGCTTCACGACGAATTCTGAAACCATCAGAGCGTGGTTTTTTCCCGGAAGTTAGGCTGTTTACTACAACTTGTACTTCTCCCTGCTCTATGATTGAAATTACATTTTTACCTTCTGCTCCAACCTTGCCTACTTCTGTTACAGGTAGATTAAGTCCTTTAATTGCCTTAGCCGTACCTTCTGTGGCGTACAAATGAAAACCAAGTTCAGAGAAACGCTTCGCAATTTCACACGCCTCATCCTTATCTTTATCTGCAACCGTTAGTAATACGGAACCTTCCATTGGTATTTTAAGACCTGAAGCAGTTAAACCTTTGTAGAGTGCTTTTTCTAATGTTCGATCACGACCGATTGCTTCGCCAGTTGATTTCATTTCAGGCCCAAGCATCGTGTCCACACTGCGTAACTTCGCAAAGGAGAACACAGGTACTTTAACAGATATTGTTTCTGGTTCAGGCAATAAACCTGTCTGATACCCCCCATATTTGCTAATGATTGACCAATTATACAACGTGTTGCCAGATTTGCCATGGTAACTCCGGTAATCTTACTTAAAAATGGAATGGTTCGACTTGCTCTTGGATTCACTTCTAAAACATAGACTTTATGCTGATGAACAACAAATTGAATATTGATTAAACCTTTTACACCCATTCTTTCAGCTATTTTAATGGTGATATCCACACATGTTTGTTTTGTTTCCTTTGATAATCGCTGTGATGGATAAACTGCTATCGAGTCTCCTGAGTGAACTCCAGCACGTTCGATATGCTCCATAATACCAGGAATAATTGTTGTTTCTCCATCACTAATGGCATCAACTTCCACTTCAATTCCTGTTAAATATTTATCTATTAAAACAGGATGCTTGTGTTTTATATGATTAGTTTTCGCTAAATAACTTTCTAATTCTTCTTCGTCATAAACAATTTCCATTTGGCTGCCACCAATTACATAGGAGGGGGGGCGAACTAATACAGGGTATCCGATGGATGCTGCTGCTTCTTTTGCTTGATCAAGCTGGCGGACACTTTTTCCTTTTGGTTGTAAAATATTTAACTCATGCAATAACTGTTCAAATTTATCACGATCTTCCGCGGTATCAATTGCCTCAAGTGATGTACCTAATATTTTCACACCACGCCGCTCCAGTCCTTCGGCAAGATTAATAGCAGTCTGACCGCCAAATTGAACAATCACCCTTCAGGACGCTCTAATTCAACGACATGCATGACATCTTCTAAGGTTAACGGCTCAAAATATAACTTATCAGAAACACTGAAATCAGTAGAAACTGTTTCGGGATTACTGTTCATAATAATTGCTTCGTAGCCCGCTTCTCTCAGCGCTAATACCGAATGTACAGTTGCATAATCAAACTCAATACCCTGACCGATTCGAATTGGCCCCAGAACCTATTACTAGCACTTTTTTGCGATCACTGACAACTGACTCATTTTCTTCTTCATAAGTGCTGTAAAAATATGGTGTCTCAGATTCGAATTCAGCTGCACACGTATCTACCATTTTATATACAGGAATCAGACCAGCATCTTTTCTCACATAATATACTTCATCAATTTCCACATTCCATACTCTGGCAATTTGAGTATCTGATAAACCAATCTCTTTTGCTTCTCTTAACATTTCTAAATCGTGTGGATAATCTGCCAATTTCTTTTCCAAATTAATCACATTTTTTATTTTTTCAAGGAAAATGCGATCAATTTTTGTTAAATGAAAGATTTCTTCAATATCCATACCTTTCCGAAATACTTCTGCTAATACATAAATACGCTCATCATCTGCCTTCACAAGGCGTTCCTTCAAAGTCTCTAATGAATCTTCTGCCAATTTCGGTAAATAGAAATCCTCACCACTGATGTCTAAGGAGCGAATCCCTTTTAACATTGCTTCTTCAAAATTACGGCCGATAGCCATTACTTCTCCTGTTGCTTTCATTTGTGTTCCTAAATGTCGGTCGCCTAATACAAATTTATCAAACGGAAAGCGTGGAAATTTTGTTACAACATAGTCCAGTGCCGGTTCATAACAAGCATATGTTGTGCCTGTAATAGGATTCATTATTTCATCTAATGTCATTCCAATGGCGATTTTGGCAGCGATCCTTGCAATCGGATAACCTGTTGCTTTTGATGCCAGTGCAGATGAGCGACTTACTCTTGGATTAACTTCGATAACATAGTATTGGAAGCTATCTGGATCAAGTGCTAATTGTACGTTACAGCCACCTTCGATGTCTAAAGCCCGAATAATCTTTAATGATGCAGAGCGTAACATTTGATACTCTCGATCACTCAAGGTTTGCGATGGCGCGACAACAATCGAATCTCCGGTATGAATGCCAACAGGATCAATGTTTTCCATATTACAAACTACTATTGCCTGATCCTTTTTATCACGCATTACCTCATATTCCACTTCTTTAAATCCTGCAATATTCCTTTCAATCAGACACTGGTTCACAGGTGATAATGACAAACCATTTCTTGTAATTTCTCTTAAATCAGCCTCGCTATAGCACATACCACCGCCACTTCCTCCTAGTGTGTATGCGGGACGAACGATTAATGGATAACCAATTTCATCAGCAAAATCCAATGCTCCCTCCACCGTAGTAACGATCCGACTATCAGGTACAGGTTCATTTAATTCAAGCATCAGTTTTCTGAATTTCGCACGGTCTTCCGCATTTTGAATCGCATCTAATCTAGAACCAAGTAATTCCGTTTGATATTCTTCGAGGATACCTGATTCATCCAATGCCACAGCCAGGTTTAAACCAGTTTGACCTCCAAGTGTTGGTAAAATTGCATCTGGGCGCTCTTTACGGATGATCTTGGATAAAAATTCTACCGTTAAAGGCTCCATATAAACCGTATCTGCTATCGTATCATCCGTCATAATTGTAGCGGGATTGGAATTAGCCAAAACGACGGTATATCCTTCTTCTTTTAATGACTGGCATGCCTGTGTACCTGAATAATCAAATTCTGCTGCTTGTCCAATCACAATCGGTCCTGATCCAATTACTAGAATCTTTTGAATATCTGTTCTTTTTGGCATTAGACTTCCTCCTTCTGTATTACTTGGTAGTTTTTAATATTTTCGATAAATTGATCAAACAAATAGTTCGTATCATCTGGTCCTGGTGATGCTTCTGGATGATACTGAACAGAAAAGGCTGGATATTTTGAATGCTTTACACCTTCTACCGTTTTATCATTAAGGGCAACTTGTGTAAGTTCCAAGTCTGTCTGATCAATTGACTCTTTCGTTACTGCATATCCATGATTTTGTGAGGTTATATACGTCCGTTCTGTTTCATAATCATATACAGGATGGTTCGAACCTCGATGACCAAATTTAAGTTTCTCCGTATCTGCCCCACATGCAAGAGCAAGTAACTGGTGTCCTAAACAAATTCCAAAGGTCGGAACGGTTGGTATGACTTGTTCGATCATTTTTATGGAACCAGGAACATTTTTTGGATTTCCAGGACCATTGGTAAGCATAATACCATCGGGTTTTAAGCGCAAGATATTTTCAGCACTGTAATTGTAAGGAACAACGGTCACATGACAGTTTCTTTTCGTCAATTCTCTTAAAATACCGTGCTTCATGCCGAAATCTACTAAAACAATACGATATCCTCTTCCTGGAGAGACATACGGTTTAATGGTGGACACTTGCTCCACTTGGTTTGTTAATACTTCCCAGTTGTTAACTTTATCGATTGCATGTTCATCTTCCTGATCTGCCTTTGTTAAAATCCCTCGCATTGTTCCGTGTTTGCGTAAAATTTTCGTTAATTTTCTTGTATCGATTCCCGCAATACCAGGTATCTGATTAACTTTCAAAAAGTTGTCAAGGCTTTCGTCACTTCTGAAATTAGAAGGAGTTTTACAAAATTCTCTTACCACAAATCCAAATATTGAGGGATTAATCGTTTCAAAATCATCGCGATTAATACCATAGTTACCGATTAAAGGATATGTCATGGTAACAATTTGTCCGCAATAAGAAGGATCAGATAACGTCTCCTGATAACCAGTCATCCCCGTATTAAAAACTACTTCCCCAATTCGTTCCTCTGCAGAACCAAAAGCAATACCTGTAAAAGTGGTGCCATCTTCCAAAATAAGTTGTCTTCTCATTGTGTTGCCTCCTCATATACTATTTCACCTTTAGATATGGTTACGACTGGTTTTCCAGTGACCTTCCATTGATGAAATGGTGTATTTTTGCCTTTTGATAAAAAGCTATTGCGATCAACAAAATAGGTAGTTTCTAAATCTAGTAATGTTAGATCAGCGCTATACCCAATTTCAATCCTTCCAAATGGTAATCCAAAAGTATCAGATGGCTTGATTGTTAACCAGTCAATCAGTTGTTTTAAAGTAAATCTTTCTTTCTTAACAAAATGGGTATGTAAAAGTGAAAATGCCGTCTCAAATCCAACAATGCCAAAGGGTGCATGTTCCATCCCATGTGCTTTTTCTTCATGGGTATGTGGTGCATGATCAGTAGCGATAAAATCAATCGTGCCATCCAGCAGTCCATCAATCAATGCCTGTTGGTCTTCCGTTGCTCGTAAAGGAGGATTCATTTTAAAATTTGCGTCATTTTCGCGAATCGCGTGTTCATTAATTAGCAAGTGGTGTGGAGTCACTTCTGCTGTCACTCGAATCCCTGCTTTTTTAGCATCTCTTATTACACGGACAGATTCTTTCGTACTAACATGACATACATGATAATGACATCCAGCTGCTTCTGCTAAAAGCACATCCCTGGCAATTTGTACGGATTCACATACAGACGGAATTCCTGGCAAACCTAATTTTTTGTTTACTTCTCCATCATGCATCACCCCCCCATCGTGAATTAATGAATTTTCTTCACAATGTGCGACAATCGGCATATCAATAGCTGCAGCTTGTTTCATAGCCTGGAGCATGATATCGGCAGACTGCACACCAACACCATCGTCCGTAAAAGCAAATGCTCCTGCTTTTTGTAATGCTGCCATATCAGTTAACCTATCTCCTACTAGTCGTTCTGTTATCGAAGCATATGGTAACACTCGTATCAATGCTGTTTCTTTAATTCGTTGCTGGATGGATTGCAGAATATCTACTGAATCTGGTGTTGGTTGAGTATTTGGCATGGCACATACCGTTGTAAAACCTCCTCGTGCTGCAGCTTTAGTACCTGTAGCAATCGTTTCCTTAACTTCTCCGCCAGGCTCTCTTAAATGAACATGCACATCAACAAAGCCAGGTACGACAACACGTCCTTTTCCATCCAGCATTTTTGCCTCAGGATCATTTAGCGTGTTGCCGATTGCAGCAATCATATCATCCTCCATCATGATCTCACACTGTTCCATATTACCATTATCCAATAATCGCCTGACATTGGTTAAAATTTTCATCATTATAGTTCCCCCCCTTGATTAAGTAGTGATGTTATAATTGCAATTCTGGCTGCTACTCCATTTTTCATTTGTTTAAATATACGTGATCGCTGACACTCCACTAATCGACTATCAATCTCTACCCCGCGATTTACAGGTGCCGGATGCAGAATAATGGCGTGCTTTTGCATTCTCGCTTCTCTTTCTAAGGTTAAACCATAATTATCCAAGTAATTGCATTCCGTTAGCGAAAACTGATCCAGGTGTCTCTCATGTTGAATTCGCAATAACATGAAGACATCAGCTATTTCGACTGCATCATCCATTGCAATATACGGAAAGGGCAATCTATCATCCTGCCATTCTTTCATTCCAGTCAGGTAAACATCACAACCTAAAGTTGAAAGAGCAATAGCATTGGATCTTGCAACTCGACTGTGTTTAATATCCCCCGGCTATCACAACCTTTAAGCCATGAAAATGCTGAAAATCCTGATATATCGTCACTAAGTCTAATAGACATTGTGTAGGATGTTCTCCTGTGCCATCTCCGGCATTGATTACAGGAATGGACAAAGATTCAGCTAATTGTTTGGCAATATTTTCTTGATGATGTCTCAACACGATTAAATTAGCTCCAATTGATTCATACGTTTTTGCGGTATCATAAATGCTCTCACCTTTAGTCACACTTGACTGATCCGTCATAAAATCTAGTACTTCCATACCTAACCTTCGTTCCGCCACAACAAAACTCATCTTAGTTCTTGTGCTTGGCTCAAAAAATAGATTAGCAGCAAAAAACTGTCCATTTAGGGGGGGTTCTACACCTCGTTGACTAATACCATTTGCCCTTTTAACTAATTGGATAATCTCTGTTTCAGACTTATCTTTCATTGACACAAAATGCTTCATCTTTAGTCCTCCTTTTTATTGATCATCTGACTCTGCAAACATTTGTCCATTACCATAACCAGATTCTTTATCAGGTAAGACAAGATTTAAAATAAGGCCGATTATTGCTGAAAGTGCCATACCTGCGATAGTTATATCTACATCACCTAAAGGAATATTAATGTAGGCACCACCGATGCCAATGACTAAAATTACAGAGGAAATGACCAGGTTTCGTTTTATTCCTAAATCTATTTGGTTATCAATCAGCATTCTTAAGCCACTAGATGCGATAATCCCGAATAAGAGTATCGATACACCACCCATTACCGACGTCGGTATCGAGGCAATTAACTCTGTAATGATTCCAATAAATCCAAATAGGATTGCTAAAACGGCTGCACCACCGATAACGAAGACGCTGAAGACTCTTGTAATAGCTAATACACCAATATTTTCTCCATATGTTGTATTCGGAGGACCACCAAGTAATGAAGCTATCATCGTGGCAACCCCATCTCCTAAAATAGAGCGATGTAACCCTGGCTTCCTAAGGAAATTTTTACCTGCAATTTTTGATAACACCATCTGGTCTCCAATATGTTCTGCACTGTTACGACAGCCACTGGCACCATCATCCAAATAATGCTCCAGCTAAATACCTCAGCAGGATTATAATTTACAAACGGGATGACAAATTCAGGCACTAAAAAGATGGATTGAATAACTTCTCCAATCGAGCTGCTATTGATAATGTTATGCCATACAGCCTGGATGCCACTTGTATCTATTATTTTTTCACCTGAACTAACCGTTACAATCAGTGAATAAATATATCCTCCCATAATTCCAATTAGAATTGGAATTAGGCCAAAAAATCCTCTAAACAATAAAGATCCGATAACAGTGATCAATAAGGTGACAATTGCCGAACTGAAGTGGATAGCACTATATTCCCCCCCATCTACATTCATTGCCATATCAATTGCTGTTGGCGCTAAGCCCAGACCGATGACAATAATAATTGGACCAACAACAACAGGTGGTAACACTTTAATGATCCATCCTGTACCAAACGTTCCTATGAGAAGCGATAACACTCCATATACCAATCCTGCTAAGAAACTACCAATCATTACTCCGCCAGCTCCGCCAATAGCCATCGCGCTAATAATTGGAGCGATAAAAGCAAAACTGGAACCTAAGTAGGCTGGTATTTGACCTTTTGTTATGAGCAAGTATGCTAATGTTCCTAAACCACTTGATACTAACGCAACCGCTGGCGAGAGCCTGTTAAGAATGGAACTAAAATCGTCGCCCCCCCAAACATAGCAAATAAATGTTGAATACTGAATATCAGCCATTGTGATAATTTTGGAACATCACTTAAACCTAACACCATATTTTTATCTGACATCTTCGTTCTCCCCCCCTTTTTCATCTCTATATAAAAACCTCTTTGCTGGTCGCAAAGAGGTAGATGTGTAGTTTCAATCCTATACACATATCCTTTTATTGCAACCTTGCAAGCATCTCTGTACTTGATTAAAGGTCTTCTATTCTTTCTCAAAAATACTGACACTATCTTCCTGATCCGTTTCCGTTAACCCGACAGTGATAATCTCATTTTGTGACGTCGGAATATTCTTGCCAATAAAATCTGCTCTAATTGGCAGTTCACGATGCCCTCTGTCAACTAATACTGCAAGTTGTATTTGTGAAGGTCTTCCTTGGTCCATAATCGCATCCATTGCTGCCCGTACCGTTCTTCCGGTATATAAAACATCATCAACTAGGATCACATTTTTACCTGTTACCTGTTCCTTTAGATTTGTATCATTTAATTGTGGCTCCAGTTGTTCGTCTACATGTGATAGATCATCACGATACAATGTAATATCAATTTCCCCAATTGGGACTGTTACCCCCCCTTCAATATCTTTAATTCTTTCCTGAAGTCGTCTGGCAATCGGAACACCTCTTGTTTTGATCCCAACAAGCATTAATCCGTCTACCCCCCCTTTGTTACGCTCCAAAATTTCATGGGCTATTCTCGTTAATGCTCTTCTCATAGCAGAAGCATCTAATACATTTGCTTTTTTATTCAAGATAAAAACCTCGATTCTTTAGCTATATTTCTATATTGATTAAAAAGAAGTGTCGTTTTTTAAGACCGATAAAAAAATCCTTAGACTCCGTGGGAGAATAAGGATTTGGATATACTTATAGTAATTGATCCGAGTTCCTTTCCAGCCTCACGGGACTGTTATTAAAGGTCTTTATGATATTGAATTAATTATGACAAAAACAGAGACTGAAGTCAATAACTTTTGCGAATGTTTTCTAATACTTTTTCAAATTTTGCTGGTAATGGTGCTTCAAATTCTAATGTTTCTTTTGTAACAGGATGCTCTAATTGCAAATGGTAGGCATGAAGTGCCTGGCCTTGTACATCAATACTTTTACGTTGCCCATATTTAGGATCACCAACAATTGGATAACCGATATATTTCATATGTACACGAATTTGATGTGTTCTTCCCGTTTCTAATATACATTTCACATATGTGAATTTGCCATGGAGACGTTCTATGACTTCGAAATTTGTTACGGCATCTTTTCCTTTTTCAGTTACGCCCATTAGCTGTCTGTCTTTTTCACTACGGCCAATTGGAGCATCAATTGTTCCATAATCATGAGGAATATCGCCATGAACAATTGCTTTGTATGCTCTTTTCATCTTTTTCTGTTTTAATTGTTCAGCTAACCCTCGTGTGCTAAATCATTTTTTGCTACTACCAGTAACCCACTCGTATCCTTATCAATCCGATGAACAATTCCTGGCCGTTTCACTCCATTAATTCCGGACAAATCATCACAGTGGTACAACAAGGCGTTTACTAATGTATCATCATAATGCCCTGCAGAAGGATGGACAACCATACCACTTTCTTTGTTAACTACAAGGATATCTTTGTCTTCATATACAATATCGATAGGGATATTCTTTGCTACTATGTCTAGTGCTTCGACTACTGGCACTTCCCATTCGATACGATCTTCATTTTGACATTTATAATTAGGTTTCACAGCAGTTCCATTAACTTGTACTAAATTTTTATCAAACCATGTTTTCATTTGAGATCTTGAATATTCCGTGATGGTTGTTAATAATTTGTCTATTCTATTACCTTGTTCCGTTTCCTGAACAATATATGGTGATTGATTCATTTCGCCTGCTCCTTTTTCTTGTTCCTTTCTTCGATGAACGTATAGATAAAAATAATGATTACACCAACAACTAATGCCGAATCCGCAATATTAAATATAGGATAATCATATGTACCAATATAAACATCAAAGAAATCCACGACTTCTTTTCTGAATAATCGATCTATAAAATTTCCGATTGCTCCACCTAATACAAATGCTAAGGCAGTGCCTAATAATGCATTTTCCTTTGCAAATTTCTGAATGTAAAAGATAATAAATCCTACTACAATGAGGGTTATGATATAAAAGAAGGTCATTTGTCCTTGAAGAATTCCCCATGCCGCACCTGAATTTCGATGTGATGTTAAATAAAAAAAGGATTCAATTACTGTAACTCTTTCGCCTATTTCCATATTGGTTACGATTAACCATTTAGTTATCTGATCTATAATGATCACTGCTAAAGCTAATCCATATACATGCCACATAATGTACCTCCGAAATTTTCTATTCCTATGCAATATCTCACTTTCACATTATACCATTATAAATCCAAATTAAAAATGAATAAGATGAAGTCTATAGGCAATTGAAACTCTTTTATTTATATAAATTTATAAGGAAGGCCATGTTCCTTCTTTTCAAGGAACATGGCCTTTTGTTCAAAGATTTATTCTGTCATGTCTGTATAGTTTTCCTTAACTACTGTTGCACAGCGTGTACATAGTGTTGGATGTGCTTGATCATCTCCAACGGTTTCTGAAATGACCCAGCAGCGTTCACAAGTATCCCCTTGATGCTTAGCAATCTTAACTGAAACGTGGTCATACTCTTTTTCAGCTTCTAAGTTATCGGTTAACTGAACATCAGACACAATTAATAATTGATGAAGATGCGGGATTTCTTTAAGCAATTTTGCCACATTCTCATTATTTGCCTTAATCGTAACTGCCGCTTCTAAGGACTTACCAATTATTTTTTCAGCACGTGCTTCTTCAAGTGCCTTTAAAATATCATGGCGAATATCCATAAACTGAGACCATTTCGTAACAAGTGTGTCTTGCCCTTTTATTACTCTGCTTTCGGGCATATCAGAAAGTTGCACATGTTCTTCCTGTACATTAGGAATGTAACTCCAAACTTCTTCCATCGTATGAGTTAAGATTGGCGTTAACAGTTGAACCAATGAAGTAATGGTTTCGTAATAAACCGTTTGAATACTTCTTCTCCTGTGATTGTCTTTTGCCTCGATATACAGAATATCTTTAGCAAAATCTAAATAGAATGAACTTAAATCAATCGTACAGAAATTGTGAATGGTTTGATAAACCGCAGAGAAATCATAGGCATCATATGCTTGTCGAGATTTATCAATTACTTGTTGCAAACGGAATAACATATATTGATCGATTTCCTCTAAGTTTTCATCACTGACGCGATTTTCGACTGAGAAGTCATCAAGATTTCCTAATATAAAGCGAAACGTGTTTCGAATTTTACGATATCCTTCGGCAGCTTGCTTAACTATTTCATCTGAAATTCTTACATCTGCATGATAGTCCACAGATGCTACCCATAACCGTAAGATATCTGCACCATATTGTTTCATTATTTTTGCAGGTACTACAACGTTCCCAACTGATTTACTCATTTTTCGACCTTGACCATCTAAGACAAATCCATGACTAATCACTGTTTCATATGGTGATTTCCCTGTTACTGCAACCGCAGTCGATATTGAAGAATTAAACCAACCACGATATTGATCAGAACCTTCTAAATATACATCTGCTGGACGTTGCAATTCGTCTCTTGCTTCTAATACACCTTCATGGGAACTTCCCGAGTCAAACCATACATCCATAATATCTGTTTCTTTTGTGAATTCACCATTTGGACTATGCTCAGATGAAAAACCTTCAGGTAATAAGTCTTTAGTATCCCATTCAAACCAAATATTTGAACCATGTTCTTCAAATAATTCAGCAACATGTGATATGGTTTCATTATTTATGATTGGTGTTCGATCCTCTCCATAAAAGACGGGGATCGGCACACCCCCCCATGTCCGTTGTCTTGAAATGCACCAATCTTCGCGATCACGTACCATATTATATAATCTTGTTTCACCCCAATTAGGTACCCAGTTAACTCGTTTAATTTCAGTTAAAATATCCTCTCGGAAATCCTTAATCGAAGCAAACCATTGGTTGGTCGCTCGGAAAATGGTTGGTTTTTTTGTGCGCCAGTCATGAGGATAGGAGTGCGTAATAAAGTCTAACTTAAGTAAAGCTGCTGCTGCTTCTAATTTCTCGGTAACCAGTTTGTTCGCTTCATCATAAAATAAGCCTTCAAACCCTGGTGCCTCCTCTGTGAAATAGCCTTTTTCATCTACAGGACATAACACATCTAAATCATAATTTTTTCCAATGATAAAGTCATCTTCCCCCCCATGTCCTGGTGCAGTATGAACAAGTCCTGTTCCACTTTCGGTTGTAACATGGTCACCTAAAATAATTAGTGAGTCACGTTCATAGAATGGATGTTTTGCTACTAAATGCTCGGCTTCCTGACCTTTAAATGTTTTTAGAATTTTTGATTCATTCCATTCAAATAATTCCTTTAAGTGATTCACTAATTCACTTGCTACTACATACTTTTGATTATCTGCTCCAACAACTGCGTACTCTAATTCCGGATGAAGAGCAATCGCTAAGTTAGCTGGAATTGTCCATGGTGTAGTAGTCCAGATTACAAACTTTTCATCACCATCTAATAAGTTTTTTCCGTCCTTGACATCAAAAGCTACATATATAGAAGCAGATCGTTTATCCTGATATTCAATTTCTGCTTCCGCTAGAGCAGACTCTGATGATGGAGACCAATATACAGGTTTTAATCCTTTATAGATATATCCTTTTTTTGCCATTTCACCAAATACTTTAATTTGTGCTGCTTCATATGCTTTGTTTAACGTAATATATGGATTATCCCAGTCTCCACGAACTCCTAATTGTTTAAACTGTGTTCGCTGATTATCAATTTGCTTTAAAGCATATTCAGCACATTTTCGTCTAAATTCAGCAACCGTCATTTTTTTGCGATTTACCTTTTTCTTTGCCAGTGCCTGTTCAATTGGCAATCCATGTGTATCCCATCCAGGTACATATGGTGAGTGGTATCCTGCCATTGATTTATACTTCACAATAAAGTCTTTTAATACTTTATTGAGTGCGTGTCCCATATGAATATCACCATTCGCATATGGTGGGCCATCATGCAGTATAAATAATGGTCTACCTTCTGTACGCTGTTGTACTTTTTCATATAATCGCTCTTCGTACCATTCTTGTTGTAATTGTGGTTCCTTATTTGGCAAATTACCACGCATAGGAAACTCTGTTTTAGGCATATTCAGTGTTTGTTTATATTCCATCGTAATTCCTCCTTATTTTTTTGAACATTTTAAATTTGATCACATAAAAAGTCCTTCACATCCCTGAAAGGACGAGAAGGACTCGCGGTACCACCCTTATAGATAGCTATAAAATTAACTATCCACTCTGATATTCGTAACGTGAATGACTCGTTTACACTTACTCGCTTCAGTGTAACTACTCATGGGTGATTTTCTATTAAGGTGCTATACTAGGCTCCCACCATCCCTAATTCGCTATTTTAGTATTCCTTAATATACTGTCCCAATCCGCGCATTTGTTGATCTGATCCATCAATGAAAAGTTTGTAGTATGAATTATATGTAATAATTCCATATTCGTCAAGGATTAATTAATATTGATTAGATTCTTCTCTATTTCTTCTTACTTCTTTATCTTCCTCATTTTCCATGTCCATGTCGAATAAGCCGTCCCAATCATCGTTCTCAACTAAATCTAGTTGAGCTTCCACCAGCATTTTTAATCTGATACGGAAAACTTTGGCTTGTTTTTTCAGTTCTTCTACTTCTAAAGCAATAGAACGAGATTTATGTAATGCCTCATTAATAATACGATCCGCATTTTTTTCTGCTTCTTTTATAATTAATTTAGATTCCTTTTTAGCATTTGCTTTTACTTCTTCTGCTGTTTCCTGTGCTACTAATATTGATTTGTTAAGAGTTGATTCGATATTAGAGAAATGGCTTACCCGTTCATTCAATTGTTCTACTTTGTCTTTTAACTCTTTATTCTCGCGAATTACTATTTCATAATCTTTGATCACTTGATCCAAAAATTCATTTACATCATCTTCATCATAACCTCGAAAACCTCTTGCAAATTCTTTGTTATGGATGTCGAGCGGTGTTAAAGGCACATTGGCCACCTCCTAATAGATGTCTTTCTGCTTTATAGATAATAGTATCATACTTTTTTGACAAATCACTAAACAATCTTACAAAAAGTTATAATAATTTTTCAAAAGTGATCCTAATTTTATCTTTTTTTGTCCGACCTTGTAATTCAGTTATTCGTGAACGCCCTTTTCCCCCTAATAGAAAGGAGATCCTCTTCTTCTAATAAAAATGCAGGTTGATCAATCGTTTGAAAATTCACCTTAACAAACCCTTTCTTTATTAACTGAAGTGCTTGTTGCCTAGACACTTGATATATTTCTTTAATCAGCACATCCAGTCTTAAAGAAGCACAAGTGGTAGTTTTCTCTTGCCATGTATCTTGTGAAACCAATCTTTTTGTTAAGGGGGGATACTTTCAAAGTTTATTCGGGCATTTTTAATAGCTGTTACATTTGTAACTAAATAGGTTGTAATATCTTTAGCTACAAGAATTTGAATGGTATCTTCCTGGATAACAATATCACCAATTTTCTTTCTTTTAACTCCTGCTGAGAGAAAAGCACCTAAAACATCAGGATGTTCAATGGATAGAAATTTCTGTGGAAAAGTTGCCTGTAGTAACTCTAATTCAAAACTCTCTGCATCTATTTTTTCATAGAACGGAGCTAGAATTGCTCTTTTTCTTTCTGCCTTTTCCCATCCACCACAGAATTTTAATTGTAATTCTTCATCATTACCAATAATTGTTTGAAAAATTCTTTGTTCTCGGGGGGGATGTAAAAAATCAATCACCTTTTGTTCATAACGAGTATGTACATGATCACGCCAAGACAATACTTGATCTATAAAAGGATATTCTTCTTTTCTGAAATGTTGATATAATTCCATGTCATCACCTAAATTAATCTAAATAAAAAATCTAAACCTCTCATTGCCATTTGCAACACAATAATGGCTACAATTGGAGAAATATCTATCATGCCTCCAATAGGTGGGATAATCTTACGAAATGGTTCTAAGTAAGGTTCCACAATCGAACCTAGCATTCGACCAAACGATGATTCCCTTGCACCTGGAAACCATGACATTAAAATATAAATTATAATTGCATATGAATACAACGTCATTGCATATGCCAAAATTTGGTGTATCAAACTCATTGTCTATTTTACCACCTTTGCTCGGGATCTGCTTCTTCCATAATTTCTGTGATATTACCTGAGATTTCAATATTTTCTGGTGTACATAAAAATGTTTGTGATCCTAACTTTTTGATTTGACCAGAAAGGGCATAAACGGTCCCACTCATAAAATCAATAATTTGTCTTGCTTGCAGTGTATCGGCACGTTGAAGGTTGATAACCACTGATCTCCTATTAACAAGATGATCTGCTATGTCCTGAACTTCATTATAAGATCTAGGCTCACATAATACCATTTTAGTATTCTTTTGGACAGAAGATAAACTAACTACATTTCCTTTATCATCTCTTTTTCCACTACGTGTAGGAGGTGTATATTGCTGTTCAACTTCCTCTTCTATAATTTCGTATTCCTCTTCGTCAATACCGAAAAAGTTGCGAAATTTTCCTTTCATACTCATATTTTCACCTCTATTCCTCGTATGGACCCACTAAACTAGTACCAATTCGAATATGAGTAGCACCTTCTTCAATTGCTAATTGATAATCATTACTCATTCCCATCGATAAATACCTGCATGGAGCCTGATCCCATTCTTTCTTTTGTATTTGATCTCTTAGTTCTCTTAATGTTCGAAATACATTTCGCACTAATCTTTCATCTTCGACAAATGGAGCCATAGTCATTAAGCCAATAACTTTAATATTTGGGTAATCTTTAATCATATTGATAAAAGTTTCTGCTTCCTCTAAAGCAATGCCATGTTTAGACTCTTCTCCACTGACATTAACTTGCACAAAGCAATCAAGAGGTTTACTTGCTCGTTTATTTATTTCCTTTACGATTGATTTTCGATCAATCGAATGAATATAATCTACTTTATCAATAATTTCCTTTACTTTTCTGGATTGTAACGAGCCAATGAAATGCCAGGTTGCAGCATCCCCTATTACTTTATGCTTGTCCAGTAAACCTTCTGTTCGGTTTTCTCCCAAATGATAAATTCCTTGTTTTACAGCTTCTTCTGCTTTTTCTATTGTAACATATTTTGTAACTCCAATAATCGTTACTTCATCTGAACTTCGATGAACCTTTTGACATGCCTGTTCAATATTTTGCTTGATAGTAACTAGATTGTTTGCAACTGACATGATAAACTCCTTTCTTTATCATTAAATAATAGCTATAAACCCCCCCATCATTCTTCCCGTCGGATGTTGTTCTTTTCGATGTGAAAAAAACATAGGATGATGTGATGTGCAATAATTTGAAATATGTATATTGCTGGCTGGAATTCCTTCGTCCAGTAAAAGAAGCTGATTTAATTTTTTCAAATCTAAGTGGTATTCACCATTAAATCCTTCATAGCAACTTCTATACTTAGATGGAACATACTGCAAAACGTGATCATTCACTTGATAACAGCTTTTACAAATACTTGGCCCAATCACTACTTCAATATCATCTAGATTTGAAGATAATTCTTCAAATTTTTTTATTGTCTGTTTCACAATATTTGCAACCGTACCTCTCCAACCCGCGTGAGAAATAGCAATAATTCCTTTAACTCGGTCCAAAAAATAAATAGGAACACAATCTGCAAATAACGCGGTGCACACTATTTTTTTACTTGTCGTGATTAGACCGTCCGTATTTTTTATAGCATCTTCTCTCGAGAAAGCACCTCTGCCTCTATAATATTCGTCGATGAATTGAACATGATTATTATGAACCTGATCAGCTATAACCCAATTGTCTAAAGAAATATTAATCCGATTTGCCATTCTTTTACGATTTTGCAAAACATGATCAGGATTATCTTCTACATGAAAACCTAAATTATTACTTTCATATGGGAACAGACTAACGCCATTCTCTCTAGTAGTAAAACCTGCAACAACATTGGCTTCAAGCCAACGATCGATCCACAGAATAGAATCCTGATGTTTGGTGATAAAGGGTTCTGTCATACTTCCCCTCCTATTTTAGATCATTTTATCATATTTTAGCATATCATAACAATTACAATACTATTACTGTTGGAATATTGTGCTATTATCTTCTTTTTGATTAATCTGAACGGTTGGGAATGCACCATTTTTCTTTACTAATATAACGTCATGACCAATTTTCATTACTTGTGCCCATGGAATCACGATCTCCCTGGTTTCACCAAACATTCCAAATACTTTTGATTTGGTAGCAACAACCAAATTAGTTATTCTTCCGATATCAACATTAATTTCTATATCTGTTAAATTCCCTATTTTCGTCCCATCTTCAATATAAACAATGTCTTTCGTTTGTAATGATGATAATGTAATCATATGATATAGCCTCCCTTTTTTACAATATATGTACTGTCACAAGTATATACTTATAAAAACAGAAAAATTGATATGTTATTTTACATTTTAACCACACTAATAATGTTTTTGCAGATTTAATTTTGAAAAAGGAGGATCCATATGGGTACAGATGAACATAAAAAGAAAACAGGTAAAAATTTCTTAGCACAAACTCCAAAGTATGACAAAACGGATGGCATTGATGTTGAATTCTCATCTGAATTAGCTGATGCAGAAGACACCGAAGCCAATAGCAGAAGTGAAAAAGCTGATAAACGAGTAAAAAAGCGATGAAAAATCATCGCTTTTTTACTTATTCAAACATTTCTTTGTTCATTTCTTTTATCGCTGCTTTTTCGAGTCTGGAAACCTGTGCTTGCGAAATACCAATCTCTTCTGCCACTTCCATCTGTGTCTTACCTTGAAAAAATCTTTTATTTAATATTAGTTTTTCTCGCTTATTTAAGCGATGCATACCCTCTTTAATCGATAAGTGATTTAACCAGTCATTATCCTTCACACTCTCATCACTTACCTGATCCATCACATAGATTGGATCGCCACCGTCGTTAAAAATAGGTTCAAATAATGATACCGGATCTTGTATGGCATCCAGTGCAAATATAACGTCAGTCACTGGAACTTCAAGTTCTTTTGCGATTTCCATTGGAGAAGGATCTTTAGATGTTTTATTTAACAGCTTTTCCCTGGTGTGTAATGCCTTGTAAGCAATATCACGTAACGATCTTGATACTCTAATCGGATTATTATCACGAAGGTATCTTCTTATCTCACCAATAATCATTGGAACTGCATAAGTAGAGAATTTTACATTTTGACCTAAGTCAAAGTTATCGATGGATTTCAATAAGCCGATACAACCAACCTGGAATAAATCATCGCCATACTCTCCACGATTATGAAATCTTTGAATAACACTAAGTACTAATCTTAAATTTCCATTCACTAACTTTTCCCTTGCATATGAATCCCCCCCATTCTGCATTTCTCTAAATAATATTCTCATTTCTTCATTCTTTAAAACAGGTAATGTTGCTGTGTCTACTCCACAAATTTCGACCTTGTGTCTTGTCATTTTTGTATCCTCCCAATTGGAGATCCTTCTCAAAAATCAGTATCACCAATCAGGAGTATTTTATGCATGTACCATCATTTACCATTAGATATTTAGACCATTTTATCAAATTCCTTTTGTAATCTTTTAATGATTTTTTTTTCTAATCTGGAAATATAAGATTGAGAAATTCCTAACAGATCTGCTACATCTTTTTGCGTCATTTCTTCATTATTTGTAAGACCAAATCTTAATTCCATTATTTGCTGTTCTCTCCCATTTAATTGCTCTAATGCTTTTCGTAATAAAGATTTATCTATGCTTTGCTCTAATCCTTTAAATGTTACGTCTTCATCTGTTCCTAACACATCAGATAATAATAATTCGTTGCCATCCCAATCTACATTTAAGGGTTCATCAAAGGAAACTTCCGTTTTTAATTTATTATTTTTACGTAAGTACATAAGAATTTCATTTTCAATACATCTGGAGGCATAAGTGGCAAGCTTGATTTTTTTTTCGGGATTAAATGTATTAA
This sequence comes from Gracilibacillus boraciitolerans JCM 21714, assembly GCF_000521485.1. GTDB lineage: Bacteria > Bacillota > Bacilli > Bacillales > Amphibacillaceae > Gracilibacillus > Gracilibacillus boraciitolerans. Next base: position 527,727 of record NZ_BAVS01000001.1, read on the forward strand.
TTGCTTTAATCAAACCAATTGTTCCAATACTAATTAAGTCTTCAATATTAATACCTGTATTCTCAAACTTTCTTGCAATATACACTACAAGTCTTAAATTTCTTTCAATTAACATTGCTCTTGCTGCTTTATCACCATTAGGCAATCGATTAATTAATTCGAATTCTTCTTCTTTTGAAAGTGGTGGTGGTAGTGCTTCGCTTCCTCCTATATAATATATTTCGTCTACTTTAAAGCCCATTTTCTTGAGGATTTTATAAAAAATCATTTTATGTTTTTGTTGTACGATTAGCATACCTTCCACTCCTTATTCAGTATAATCTCATCCTGTTTGTTGGAATAACTTCGGGTGTAATAAACAATGATAGCTATTATCAGCGACTAAATTCCCAAACTGAATTCCTACTAAAACCTTTTTATTAGTTACATGTGTATCCCTTAAATCTATTTGGACATAATCAGGCTTAAATGCAATCATAAAATCATGATGGCCGTTAACACCCTGATATGGAATTAAGCGAAATAAGGAATTTATAGATTGATCTTCACCTTCCATTAATTTTCGAAACGATTGTTGCAACTCTGCTAATTCTGCTTCGTTTAACCAATCTTGTAGTATTACTTCATCTACAATTATCACAGGTGTCTGTGTGAATGGATCAACTAAGTGGTTACCGCTATCTAGATATCCAGTTGTTTCAATTTTTTTATTTTTCCAAAATATAGTAACTTTATAATAGAATTCTTGATAAAATTGTTGCATTTTGTGCTTGTCCATTCGATACTTTGTAAAAAAGAAAATAATGGGGAAAAATATAATGACAAAAATCCCATGAATATGATCAGCTTTGATAGTGTTAAATGATTGAAGGTATTGTTCACTGGAAAATAAAAAGTGAATAGCAAATAAGCCGCCACCTATTGAAAAAGTCATAAAATAAAAAGTAAATAGTACTTTTAAATAGATGGCAACATTATGAAAACCAAATGCAATCCAAATAATAACAAAGGAATGAGTAATTTTAAGAAACCAGGTATCTATTGGAAATGTTGGGAAGATAAAAGATATCGGGACAATTAGGGATCCAACAAAACTCGCCAATAACAATCGGTACCATGATGAAATATGCTTCGTGACAGATTGAGTTAGTAATAGGATCATCCAATCTATCATAAAATTAAGTAGCCAGATAACTTCTACATATATAACCACCCGTTCCTTCCTCTCCATCGCATCGCTTGAGAACATTTACTTGTCTACAAGTATAAAGAAAGGTGGAAAAGAAGTCTGTCAGAGTTTGTATGCAAAATTCCTCTAGTTTTAAGAAATAACTACAGATAATGTTGAAATCTATCCCATAACTTTTTTAAAAATACGCCAAATTAATAACACCATTACAATTAAATCACCGAACCCGATATTACACATTTATTAACTTGCTAGACTAAAGGAAGATAGTCCGTAAATATTGTCTTCCTTACACGTGCGGAGTTTCTTGTTTCATAAAAAAAAGTTGCCAATTTTTATTGGCAACTTTTTTAACTATCTTCTTCTATTACGATTACGCAAGAATGTAGGAATATCTAATGTATCCTCTTCCTGTTTTGGTCGTTGTGGAGAGGACGTTTGGGTTTGGGCTTGAGATTGTGGTTGTTCTTGTGCTTTTTCCGGCTGTCTTTCCCTTTTTACAGGATTTGACTGCAGCACAGACTTAGGTTTGTTTTGACCATTTTTAATTTGTGTTTCATCAAAACCTGTGGCAATTACTGTCACTACTATCTCATCTTTTAAATCTTCATTAATAACAGAACCAAAAATAACATTTACTTCTTGATCTGCTGCAGACGTTACAATATCAGCTGCTTCCTGTACTTCATACAGACTTAAGTTGGTGCCACCTGTAATGTTCATTAACACGCCATGCGCACCATCTATCGATGTTTCTAACAGTGGCGAAGAAATGGCTTTTTTAGCTGCTTCAGTTGCACGACTTTCTCCAGTAGCGACACCAATTCCCATAAGTGCAGAACCTTTATCGGCCATAATTGTTTTTACATCAGCAAAGTCAACATTTATTAAACCAGGTGTCGCGATTAAATCAGAAATACCTTGCACACCTTGACGCAATACGTTGTCAGCTTCACGGAATGCTTCTAACATTGGAGTATTTTTATCAATAATTTCTAATAAGCGATCATTTGGAATAACAATTAACGTATCTACACTACCCTTTAAACCATCGATCCCTGACACTGCCTGAGTGGCTCTCTTTCTCCCCCCCTCAAAAGTGAATGGACGTGTAACAACACCTACTGTTAATGCTCCTACTTCCTTTGCTACTTGCGCGATTACCGGAGCAGCACCTGTTCCAGTACCTCCACCCATACCGGCAGTGACAAATACCATGTCTGCTCCCTTTAATATTTCCTCAATTTGTTCTTTACTTTCTTCTGCAGCTTTTCTACCTACCTCCGGGTTTGCACCCGCTCCTAAACCTCGAGTTAATTTCGTACCTATTTGCATTTTCACTTCTGCTTTAGATAAATTTAAAGCTTGAGCATCTGTATTTACAGCAATAAATTCCACGCCTTGTACACCATGCTCTATCATACGGTTGACAGCATTACTTCCACCGCCGCCGACACCGATTACTTTTATCGTCGCAAGTTGATCCATATTTGTATCAAAGTCTAACATGCCATTTCCTCCTAATTTGCTAGATTACTAGTCTGAATTTTTCTATGTTTTTACTTACTTCTGTTTCTTTAATCGAAGAAATATTTAAAGAAGTTCGCAATTTTGGGTTCTTTCTTTTCAGTTTCTTTTTGTTTTGTAGTTGTTTTTTTTGTACGAACAGGTTTTTCACTATTCGTATGGCTTGTGTTACTTTGTTGTATTTTGACTGCGTTTGTGAGTTCTTTCCCTTGTATTCTCGCATTCTTATATGCAAATTTCAAGATACCAATTCCAGCTGTATATTGAGGTTCTCGAACACCTATATAATCCGGAATTGCTATTCTAACATTGCTTTGAAAAATATCTTGTGCCAATTCAACTGATCCAGGCATACTCATGGTTCCACCCGTTAATACAAGTCCACCAGGTATTTCTTCATATCCCATTTTTTGAATTTCACGAGCACTATATAGTAATATCTCTTCTAATCTTGCTTCAATAATTTCAGCAAGATCTAATTGATTATGGAATTGTTTCTGATTACTACCAATAATATTAACATCAAATGTCTCTTCTTCATTTGCATCATTGTAAAATGCATGACCATGATTTAATTTTATATCTTCCGCTTCATCAGAAGTGGTTCGTAAGCCAATCGATAAATCCTTGGTAATATTGTATCCTCCCAGTGGAATAACACTGGTAGCTACTAATCCATCATCATCAAAAACTGAAACAGTTGTACTTCCACCACCAATATCTAACAAAGCAACTCCCAAGTTTTTTCGTCTTGGGATAAAGCTACTTCTCCTGTTGCTAGGGGGGGTTGCAAGCAAATATCCATTACACTTAAGTCTGCTTTTTCTACACACTTCAAAATATTATGTAACATTGTTTTCGAGCAGGTAATAATTGTTCCTTCCATTTCAAGACGCACACCAATCATACCTCGTGGATCACGGATTTCATCTAACCGTCAACAATGAACTGTTTTGGTATAACGTCTACTATTTCTCGCTCTGGTGGTATTGACATAACTTGTGCTGCATCCATTACACGATGAATATCCTCTTCAGAAATCTCTTTATTATCGCTAGATACAGCGACAACACCATGGCACGGCTGAAGTTGCACATGATTACCGTTGACACCAACAATAACTTGATCGATATGTATGTCAACCATACGTTCAGCTTGTTCAACTGCCGCACGTATGGAATGAACCGTTTCATCTATATCTACTATTGCACCCTTTTTCATACCAATTGATTTTGCTGTTCCTACACCAATAACATTCAAGGAATCACCTAAAATTTCTCCGATAATTACTTTTATTTTTGATGTACCTATATCCAAGCTGACTAAAATTTCACCGTTGTCCATGAGGCACCTCCTATTTCTATGCATTTATCTGCGTATCATATCATATAATAAACTGTGTTAAACACTATTATAATAAAAAACTCAATATTTTTCATGAATAAATGTAAATTTAGCGGAAAAAAATTATATATTTTGATTTATTAATTTATTTTTGTCGATATATCATTATTTTTCTTCGTTTTTTTAAATAAATAATATTTATCAAGTAATAATCTTCTAATTATTGCCAGGTTCTGAAAAAGACGGACACCAAAAGCAAAAATTGCCGCCAAATATAAATCAATGCCTAACTGCACACCTAGAAACGCTAATAAAGCTGCAAGTGAAACATTAAAGAAAAAACCTGAAATAAACACTTGTTGATCAAATTTCGAGTCAAGTTGTGCTCTTATACCACCAAATAAAGTATCAAGAGCTGCTAAAACTGCAATAGATAAATAATTAGAATACTCTTCAGGTATAGAGAGATTGGTCATAAAACCTAATAACAGACCTATGAGCAAGAATAATGCTGGCAATAACATTAACTTTCACCTACTTCTGGGATGTCACCAACGTGTACCTCTTGCAAATTAATAGCTCCATCATACTTTGGAAGGACCACTTTTTCCTGTTCTCTAATACTTATTGTAACATTTTCTAAGGCGAAATAATCATTTATTTCACTTACTTCAATATAATCTCTAAATTTTTCAATATCTTTTGTGATGATATGAATATCAGTTGGTAAATTTCCTATAGAACTATTATTAACATATACTTTTCCATTGACATCACGAATAGGACTAATATTTATAATGCGTTGATTTCCAATGGCTATTTCGTTTGCACCAGATGCATTTAATTCATTAATAAATAGCTGCAGTAATTCTGCATTTATCGACGGATATTCCTGCAACTCTTCATTTAAAAAAATTGGTTCGATAGTAATAATCATACCTTTACCAACTATTTCTGTTAATCCTGCCTTTTCACGCAGCTCTTGAATCGATTCCTTCAAAGAAATGATCTGCTGGTGTTCTGTTTGTTCCTGGTATTCAATAAGCGTCTTTTCAGCTTCGGCAATTTCCTGGTACAAATTCTGTTGTACCTTTTGTTCCTCTTGAAGTGCCGTTCTAATTTCCCATGTATCTCTAGTATCACGGGAATCTGGTTGTTTATTCGTATTGAATAATGTGGCAACCATAAACCCAATTAATAGACAGACTAATCCTATCATCAGCTTATGCTTAGTGAACACATTCTTCATTATGTCACATATCCTTTGCATGCATTTCTATTTTTGATTTTTTTTCAATAGTTACTTCTATATTATCCTGAACTAACATGTCAATAACTCCATTTTTTAAATTTAAGCTTACATCTAAAATGTCTTGATCACCGATTGCTGAAACTACAAATGGTGCTGGATACGCTGTTCCATCAACTGAAACAACTGGACCAATACAGGAAATGTAACTGTTTCGATAAATTCTTTGTCCATTAATTGCAATTGCTTTGGCACCTGCACTAAACAATTCGTTCACAGTTTGATGAATATGCCGGTCATGGACTATATATTGGTTTGCATGATCTTTAGAAGGAATATAACTAGCATCCTTTAAGGTTAACGTTATACCTTCTCCGCTTATTGGAAGTTCTCCAGTTAATTTTTGAAGAGTTATTTTAGTGTCAACTAAGTCCTTTAATTCATTAGGACCATCAGCTAATTCCTGCTCGATCAATTGAACATCCTTCTCACAGTCCTAAGTTCATTCTTAACCGCCTATTTGTTTCTTCAATATCTATTAGCTGTTTACGATAATAATAATCTCTTTCCCACTCTTGATCATTTACTTGAACGATTTCGGAAGTCGACTTTGTATGTTGATAACTGAACATCAACAAGAAACCAAGTATTAAGAAAACAAATGCAAATATTAGTTGTTTACTCCTCATTTTTTTCTATTATATCCTCCTCTTTTGCTTCCACTTGGTATGGAGTGAAAACTGCCCCCCACTTTCATCAATTTTAATCACGCCTTCTTCTTTAGGGTCTAGCTGCGAAACAATAGAAGGATAGCTATTTAAAGTAGATGATAAATTACGTATTGATGATTCGACCTCATGTCCATCGGTCATATAAAGTTTAATTTTATATGGATTGGCATCAGAGGGAATCCAATATATTTCTGAGATTAATACGGAGACATAAGACGAAAGCTTGGCAAGTTCATCTGACAGTTCCTGTAAATAGTGATTATCTTTAAATCCAGATAAAATAGGTACCTCCCCATCTACAGAAGTCCAATTAACTTCATCTAACAGTTCCCCCCCATTTTCTAATATAGGATGCAATTTACTGTCCAATTCCACATAACCGATATGCTTTAACTCTTTCACGTTAATGCTAATCGTATTCGGAAATGATTTGGAGACATCTACTGCTTTGATTTGAGGATGCGAAATAATAGCTTGTTCTATTTCTTTCGATTGAACACCCCCCCAAAAATTAGTGGATTCATCTATTTTACTTCGGTTTAAAATTTCCTCATTTTTTACCCAGTGTAGTCCACTGACCGAAATATGTTTTACATAGCTCATTGGCGATTGCATATAAACAACAATGAAAATTAATAAAAAAAAGATGAGCATATAAAATATTAATTTCTTATTTGCTTTTTTTCGACGTTCTTGTTTTAATTTTGGTATACGCTCTTCAATAGACACTACTCTCTTTTGCACCATTTAACTACTTCCTTCATCCAATAATCAGTTTACTAAATATGGTATATCTACAGTACGAATTATATCACAGGAATCATCTTTTCGAAATCACCCAAATCTCCCAAGTTTAAAGTTTATATTTACTTATGTTAATTAAAATACCAACTGAACACAGGGTTAATGTTAACGACGAACCTCCGTAACTTAGAAAAGGAAGTGTAATGCCAGTTACAGGTATTAATCCAATAACGACACTGATGTTTATCATCACCTGAATCATAATCATACTGACAATTCCCACTGCTAATAACCTTGCAAATAGATCTGGTGCGTAAACAGATATTAGTATACCTCTCCAAACAAATAAGAAAAAAAGTAAAATGACGAAGCCTGCACCGATAAAACCTAGCTCTTCTGCAATTATAGCAAAAATAAAATCATTATGCGGTTCTGGCAAGTAAAAATATTTTTGCAAACTATTCCCATAACCGACACCAAATAAACCACCAGGTCCGATTGCATATAATGATTGTATGATTTGAAATCCGGTTCCAGTGGATCTTGCCATGGGTCTAAAAATGCGGTTATCCGATTTATTCGATATGGAGCTGAAATAATTAGTAATAGAAAGCCAATAATTCCAAAACCGATCAAAAACATAAAGTGACTAATTCTAGCTCCAGACACAAATATCAAAAGGAAACAAGTTAATAAAAATACCATACCAGTACCTAGATCAGGTTGTAACATAATAAATAAAAACACAAAAAAGGTTAGTGACAATGGTGGGATGAATCCTTTTTTAAACTCTGTTATTTTATCTTGATGCTGCACTAAAAATCCACTTAAAAACATGATCATGGCAAGTTTTATAAATTCTGCTGGCTGTATGCTAAACGCTCCAACGCCAATCCAGCTTCTTGCTCCGCCCCCCCTCACCATTCCTATGCCAGGTACCAGAACAGCGATTAATAATAAAAAACAAATCAAAAAAATCCATTTTCGGTATTTTATCCATTTAAAGTAAGGTATATTGGCCACGATAAACATGGCAATTACTCCAACACCAGCAAATAATAATTGTCTTTTCAAGAAATAGAATGCATCATCAAATTTATAGGATGCCCAAATGGAAGAAGCACTGTAGATCATTATTGTACCAAGTGTTAGAATGGTTAGTATGATGCCAATTAATAAATAATCGGGTTTATGATCCTTTGCCACTTTTTGCATAAAAAAACCCCCATATTCCTCTGCGAATTAGGGGGGGGTAATCTTTTGTGATTGTAACTGCATACTATAATAGACAAGCCCCCTATTATAAGTTATGCACATAATCCATAAACATGTTGCCTCTTTCTTCAAATGTTTTATATTGATCCCAGCTTGCACATGCAGGTGATAATAAAACAACATCACCGTCGCTAGATATATCATACGCATATTGAACAGCCTCAGACATTGTCTCAACTAGTTTAATAGTAGGTACTCGATAGGCTTCTCCCATTTTCTTTATCTTATTAGCTGTTTCACCAAATAACACAAGTGCTTTTACATCTTTCATAAATGGTCCCAGTTCATCAAACTCATTCCCGCGATCAAGACCACCTGCTAATAGGATAGTAGGCTGCTGAAATGCACCTAAAGCTTTGGTTGTAGCTAAAATATTAGTAGCTTTTGAATCATTATAGAACAATCTTCCCTCCACTTTTTTCACAAATTGTAAACGATGGGATACACCTGTGAATGTCGTTAACACATCTTGAATCGATTGATTGGATATTCCTTCAATTTTCGAAACAGATATCGCAGCCAAAATATTTTCGAGATTGTGTTCCCCGACCAATGCAATAGATTCCAAATCGATAACTTTGGTTCCTTGAAAATAAATCGCTTGTTCCTTACAGTATGTACCACTTAGCACTTCTTGTTTGCGACTAAAAGGAATAAGTTTGGACTGTGCTTTATCAGTTATTTGAACGACACGCTCATCATCATAATTATATACCAGATAATCATGCTCTGTTTGATTTTTAAAAATGTTTGCTTTCGCATTATGATAATTTTCAAGCGTATGATGATAATCTAAATGTGCTTCAAATAGATTTAAAAGTACCGCAACTTTTGGTTTGAATACATCAATACCCAATAACTGGAAAGAAGACAATTCTGCCACCATTGTTTGTCGATCACTCATCTGTGCTGCAACTTCAGAGGCAACATGACCAATATTTCCAGCTAAGCAAACCGGAACATCTCCTTTTTTATACATCTCATAAATTAAGGTAGTTGTAGTAGTTTTTCCATTTGATCCAGTTATTGCAACCAGATGCTCAATCCCAAAGTACGGGATCAGTTCGATCTCTGTTAAAATAGGAATATCATATTCCATTGCTTTTTCTACTAAAATATTTTCATAGGGAATACCTGGATTCTTTATAATTACGTCAACGTTTTCTAATAGTTCAAGAGGATGATCACCTAAGACGACAGGGATATCTAGAGAACGTAATTGTTGAACATGTTCATTATTCTCTGAAGCTTTCAAATCATTTGCTACTACGTTTATACCATTAGCTGCTAAAAGCTTAGCAACTGCTGTCCCGCTTTTGGCTAATCCTAAAACAAGTACTTTTTGATATGGAAAATGGTTTAGTTTTCTCATGATGACAACACCTCAATATAAATTCCTAATACTGCAAATAAAATACCTACTGCCCAAAATGTAGTGACTACACGCCACTCCGACCAGCCCTTTAACTCATAATGATGATGCAACGGACTCATTAAGAAAATACGCTTTCCTGTCGTTTTAAATGATATAACTTGTATCATCACTGATAACGTTTCTAAAACAAATATTCCGCCGATGATTACTAATAAAATCTCCATTTTAAGTAAAATCGCAATTGCTGCAATAGCTCCACCAAGTGCTAAAGAACCTGTATCCCCCATAAATACTTTGGCAGGGTGGGCATTAAACACTAAAAAGCCTAATAAGGATCCAACAACCGATAAGCTAAATAAAGTTATATTTACTATATCAGGCATGCTATACCAAGCCAGAATAGCAAATGCACCAAATGCAACAACTGCTGTTCCTGCTAATAATCCGTCCAAACCATCTGTTAAATTGACAGCATTCGAGGCACCAACTAACATGACAATAATAAAAACGGGATAGAACCAACCTAAGTCAAAAGAAATGGATGTTCCCGGAATCTCTATGCTAGTTGAGAAATTATGCTGTAATAAGACGACGTAAAAAATAATTGCAATCACAATTTGACCAAAAAGTTTTTGTTTAGAAGTTAATCCTAAATTTCTTTTCAGAACAACTTTAATAAAATCGTCTAAGAAGCCTACTAACCCGAATCCAATTAATACAAGTAGCAATAAATAAATCTCATATCCTAATTCACCCTGATTTACTCGTGACACCACTATAATACTGGTAATAGTAATACTTAATATTATCATAACGCCACCCATAGTGGGGGTTCCCGATTTTTTTTGATGTGATTTTGGACCTTCTTCCCTTATGCTTTGGCCGAATTTTAATCTTTTCAGAAAAGGAATTAAAATCGGAGATAGTAGAACAGTAATTAAAAATGCGATTGCTACTGTAATTAAAAATGTATATTCATTCATCTATTCTCTCTCCAATCTGCTACACATTGTTACTACCAATCTAGTCTGTTCGATTATAAAAATTGCAGTGCTACCTTTTCATCATCAAAATCCAGAACTTGATCGCCTACAATTTGATATGTTTCATGTCCTTTGCCAGCAATTAAAACCACATCGCCAGATTTCGCTTGTTGAATCGCATATTTAATGGCAGCTTTTCGATCTAACAACACTTGATAATTTGTAAACTCTATTCCTTCTACCATATCATCGATAATCACTTGTGGTGATTCTGAACGTGGATTATCCGAGGTGAAAATAGCGTGATCTGCATATTGACAAGCAACTCCAGCCATAAGTGGTCTCTTACGTCGATCACGATCACCGCCACATCCAATGACGACATATACTTTCCCTTCACAAAAACGTCGAATGGTAACTAAAACATTTTCCAATGAATCTGGTGTATGAGCATAATCAATAATTACAGCAAATTCATTTTGATGATCAACAGGCTGAAAACGCCCTTTTACACCGGCAGTATTATTTAATACACTTTGGATATCTGTTAGTTTAATTCCTGAAGCAAAGCAAGCTGCCGCAGCTGCAAGAATATTATACACACTGAACATACCCATTAATTTGCTGCTTATATTTATAATACCTTCTGGAGTTTGCATATTAAATGATATACCACTAGCTTTTAATTCTAAATCTGTTGCTTGGAAGTTCGCTTTATTCGTTATCCCATACGTTAAAATAGGCTGCGAGGTAACTTTCTTTAGAAAGGATGCATGGGCATCATCCTGATTAATAATAGCATATTTTTTCTTCCTTTGGTTCAAGCTATTGCCTAATTGTGAAAAAAGTAAGCTTTTCGCAAATAAATATTGCTCCATCGTTTCATGATAGTCGAGATGGTCCTGGGATAAATTCGTAAAAACAGCAATATCGAAATCTATTCCATGAACTCTTCCTAAATCTAATGCGTGAGAAGACACTTCCATTGTAGCTACCTCTACATCTTCCTCCACCATTTTATTTAAATTTTTCTGTAGAAATAGCGCATCAGGTGTAGTGTTTTTAACTGGATAAATTTGATCTCTTATCATCATTTGTAATGTTCCAATCAACGCAGTTTTTTTGGAAACATATCGGTGAATTTCATCAATCATATGTGTAACAGAGGTTTTACCATTGGTGCCTGTCACACCTATCACTTTTAGATGGGTGGAAGGATGATCGAAAAATACATTCGCTAATAGTGCTAAAGCTCTTTTTGTATCCGGCACAACTACTACCGGTACGGAGAGCTGCAGTTCATGGTCTGCCACCACGACACTAGCACCATTATCCACTGCAGCCTGGGCAAATTGATGACCATCTACCGTATATCCTTTTATACAAATGAACAGAGATTCCGTCGTGATTTCTCGATGATCCATTTCGATATTTTTAATTGAAATTGTGTGCAGTGGCTGTTGACACTGAAAGTCGAGCAAACTATTTATTAATTTTTCTGCATTCATTTTTTCACCTTTTCTTTATTTGTTAACTATTAGTATTGTTAGTTTTAGAAGTAAAGAACATATATTTCTGTTAATATCATACAGCAAGTATTTAACAACCATATAATTATATCAGAAGGATACATTTATTTCGATAAAACTTTATTACTATTTATTACCTAAAACAAGCCTGATTTTACTTCCTTCTTTTACCTTTTCTCCAGCCTTCGGTGCTTGATCAATGATGTATTCGCCGTCTCCTATCACATCTATTTGTAATGAGATTAAATATTGTTGTAACTCTTTTCTATTCAAGCCGATTAAATCTGGTACTTCTACCAAAGGAGTATCTGGCCATTGATAGTCTTTTTCTATTCCGTTATCCTGCTTTGGAACACCGAGAGCTCTTAGACTGTCTTCGATAATATTACCTACTATTGGTGCTGCTACAACTCCACCAAATTGTACTACATTTTTAGGATTATCAATTGCTACATAGACAACAATTTCAGGATCGTTTGCAGGTGCAAATCCGATAAAAGAAACGATGTGGTTATTTTCCATATATCGACCATCAGGTCCAACTTTTTGTGCTGTACCGGTTTTGCCACCCACTCGATAGCCTTCTACATATGCACTTCGCCCAGTTCCTAAAGAAACTACCGATTCAAGTGTTTCTCTTACTACCTTTGATGTTTCCTTTGAAATGACCCTATTCTTTAATACGGGCTCCTTCTCTTTGATTGCTTCACTTGTAATAGGATCTATGATCGCCTTAGTAATATATGGTTCATACAGATAGCCCCCATTTATTGCTGCTGAAACAGCCATAACCTGCTGAATTGGTGTAACAGAAACACCTTGTCCGAAAGAGGTAGTTGCCAATTCCACTGGACCAACATTTTCTAAATCAAATAAAATGCCCTTCGCTTCTCCCTGTAAGTCTATACCTGTCTTCTCGCCAAAACCAAATTGTTCAATATAGGAAAAAAGCTTTTCTTTCCCCAACTTTTGACCGAGAACGATAAATCCAGGGTTACAGGAATTTTGAACGACTTCTAAAAAAGTTTGATGTCCATGTCCACCACTTTTCCAACAGTGAAGGTGTGTGCCACTAACTTCTATATCTCCATCATCAACATATTCATCTTCTTCAAGATCCACTAAATTTTCTTCTAAAGCAGCTGCTAACGTAATTATTTTAAACGTTGATCCGGGTTCATAGGTACTCCATATCGGCAAATTACGATTATACACCTCTGCGCTTATCTGTTTGTAATTAGCTGGATCAAAATTAGTCTAGAGGACATTCCCAGTATGCTTCCATCTTTAGGATTTACTGCGATGGCCACTGCTCCATCTGGATTATATTTTTCTTCAGCAATATCCAATTCTCTCTCCATAATGGTTTGTACGCGATTATCAATAGTTAATTGGAGATCCTTTCCGTCTACTGGTTCGCTATATTTATCGGCCATTTGAGGCATTCTTCTTCCTTTGGCGTCGCTATAAAATGATAAACTACCTGGAGTACCACTCAAATAATCTTCATAATATAATTCAAGTCCTGTTAAACCTTGGTTGTCAATACCGCTAAATCCAAGCACATGGGACATATATGCACCATTTGGATAATGTCTAATCGAATCCTCTGCTATATAGACACCATCCAAATTCAATGTTTGTACAGCGATAGCCTTTTCTTCGGAAATTTTCCGACCTTCCGGGTGAAGTCTAATTATCCGCTCATTTTTAGTAATAGCCTCTAGCGCATCTTGATACGTCATTCCTAGTACAACAGATAAAGCCTCTGCTGTTTTTTTAGGATTAACTATTTGCCTGGGAACCACCATAACTGTCGGTGCTGAAATATTTTCTGCCAGGACTTGCTGATTTCTATCGAGAATTTTCCCTCTTTCTGGCTCAAATACAATATCTCTACTCCATAATTCCTCTGCCTGAGCAATTAGAAAGTCTGACCAGACAAATTGCACATAGCCAAGTCGAATAATAATAACAGCCATAACCAAAAAAGCAAAAATAAACACAGTAACTATTCTCCGTTGCACCATCATATTGGTAATTTGTTTCATAACAATTCTCCTTTATTTCAAGAAACTGTTTGTCCCAATATATGATTGTGAAATTTCGAATAGAACACTGCGCTACATAGTTATCCTGTTTCTTCCTTTTCTTCAGAAGAGTCCTCAGACTCTTCTATATTGTTTGGTTGTTCCAGTTCTACCATCAAATAATCATTTTCATTAAAAGATGCTCCTGCCTCAACACTTTGTTTAACAATGTAACCACTTCCGACCCATTCCAAATCTAAATTCATAAAATCTTTAAATAGAAGAATATCTCGGAAAGACCATCCAGTCATATCAGGCATTTTCAACTGATCCGTTGCTATAAATACTTTCTGACTAGACGTAAGTTTTGCCCCTTGTTCAAGACTTACTTTAGTTATTTTACTACCATCACCAATAACAACAGGTCGAATGCCTGCCTCTTTTAATTCATTCACAAAAGCTTCCGTCTCTTTCCCAGCCCAGTCAGGAATTTCATTCACTTTTAGTGGTGCTGTTGCTTCTTTATCGGGATTAATTTGCAGATACCGGAGACTATTCTCCATAACATTTTTAAAAATAAACGAAACCGGTGCAGATCCAGACTCTGTAACGTCTAAATCCGGCTCTTTTACTGAAACATACATAATTAGTTCAGGATCATCGGCTGGTGCCATACCTAAAAAGGAGAATATATAACTCTCTCTACCTGTTTTATACATCCCTGCATCTGGATCTACGAAATTAGCTGTGCCCGTTTTTCCAGCTACAGTATAATCCTTAAGATTAAATATATTATGACCCGTTCCTTTTTCTGAAGTAATGACAGTTTCAAGTACTTCTAAGGTGCTTTGAGCTGACCCGGCTGAAATGGGTTCCCCCCCTACTACTTCTGGTTGATTCTGCATTAGGACTTCATTTGTATCATGATCCACTGTCTTATCTATGATATATGGCTTTAGCATTTTTCCATTATTCGTAATAGCAGTGGCAGCTTTCATTAATTGAATAGGGGTAGTGGTTGTACCTTGTCCATAGGAAGCTGTAACTTTCTCATCAGGATAATGATAAAGAATGTGTCCCGCAACTTCACCCGGTAAATCTATTCCCGTTTTTGATCAAAATCAAAAGCTTTAAGATACCCTAGAAATCTATCTGGACCAATTTTTTCATAGGCTAACTTTGAAGCAGCTACATTGGATGAACGCTGAATACCCTCTAAATAGCTAATCATTCCCCCATCCTCGTTTATTGTTATGATCGCCAATTGTACGTGAGTTGCTCTCCGCTTTGAAGGTGCCAGATTTATATAGTTCATCAGGGTTCCAGACACCTTCTTCAATGGCGGAAGCAAGTGTAAAGATTTTCATGGTTGATCCGGGTTCAAATGGTGTAGCAATCACATCATTATACCAATTATCCACATCTTCAAGATTATTTGGATTATAACTCGGTCGATTGCTAAGCGCAAGAACTTCACCGGTTTTCGCATTCATTACCACTGCCGTCATTCGAGTTGGCGCATATTCATCATTTACTTCTGACAGTGCATCCTCCATTAATGTTTGAATTTTCTGATCAATAGTAAGATAAACGTCATCACCATTTTCAGGTTCATTTATTACTTCATTAGGATTTAATAATTTAAAATTAAATTTATCTCGCTGGTAAGAAATCGAACCATCAACACCAGTTAATAATTCATTCATATAACTTTCAACACCATTAATCCCAATGATTTTATCCTCTTGTTTATCAGTTAAACCAATCGTATGCGAAGCAAACATGCCATTTGGGTAAAAACGGATTGGTTCTTCCATGAAATTAATTCCAGGCAACTCTAATGCTTCGATTTCATCTTTTTGTTCTTGATTCAATTCCCGTCCTTTGGAACCAAATTCGACTTGAAAACTATTTTTTTGCTTTCCTTCCTGAAGACTATTTAATACTACGCTTTCTTCCATTTCTAAAATCGGAGCCAGTTTTTGTGCGGTCTCTTCTATATTTTTTACGTGTTTAGGATTTAAACCGTTTGTCGTATATGTCTCATCGAGAATAGCATATATACGATAGACGACATGTTCCTGAGCTAAAGACATGCCATTACGATCGTAAATAGTACCTCTGCTTGCAGGTATTGTATATTGATTCGTTCTCTTCTCTTCAGCTAGTTTTTGTATAGAAACACCTGATACCTCTCCAGAAACTTGAATATACAGAAAACGACCAGCAATAACAAGAAAAGCAACAGAAAAAATCACAATCCAAACGGTTGGCATTATTTGTGTTGTTTTACTTTTCATATTTGAACACCTATTCTGTTAATTCGCTAGCTTGCTTTACTTGTGTATTTTTAATTTTCAACCCATTATCTTTTGCAATTTTAATAATACGTTCTGGTTGACTTAGCTCCTTTTTCTTTAATGCTAAATTCTTATTATGTACACTTTGTTGTTCGATTTGTGCGTTTAACGACTCTATATTCCGATTTAACTGATCGACAGAAGAACTAAAAGAAACAATGTAAGCAGAAATACAAAGAAACACCACAGCAAAGATAATATACATCATTTTTTCTCCACGTGTGATCCATCGTTTCTGTACTTTAACTTTCTTCTTAATAATCTTGGGTTGATGTTGTATCTCTTGGTCAAGATGGTCTTCTTTTTGCCATGTTCTAGCGTGCTGACTACTCATTGTTATTCCACCCTTCTATTTTTTTATATATTTTTTCATCTTTCTTTCACTTTTTCGATAATTCTTAGCTTTGCAGATCGGGAACGCCTATTCTCCTCTAGTTCTTTCTCAGATGGTAAAATAGGCTTTCGATTTACTAACTGAAAAGGTGGTTTAAACTCTTCGGGTATAACTGGTAAATTTTTTGGCAGAGGTGGAACAGTACTCCACTTTTTAAATGTTTGCTTACAAATTCGATCTTCTAAGGAATGAAATGTAATAACAGACATCCTTCCACCTATTCGCAAGGCCTTTCCAGCTTGTGCTAACACATCTTCAAATGCTTGCAATTCATCATTTACAGCAATGCGAATAGCCTGAAAAGTTCTTTTAGCTGGATGTCCGCCCGTTCTTCTAGCAGGAGCAGGTATTGCTTCTTTTATAATTTCCACTAAATCAAAAGTAGTTTCAATTGTTTTAACTATTCTTCTTGCTTCAATTTTACGAGCGATTTGTTTCGAAAACTTTTCTTCTCCGTATTTAAAGAAAATCGATACTAATTGTTCATAGGACCAATTATTCACAATTTCATATGCGGTAAGACTATCATCTTGATTCATCCGCATATCCAATGGTGCGTCATACTGATAACTAAATCCTCGTTCACCACGATCAAGTTGTGGTGAAGACACACCAAGATCGAACAAAATCCCGTCAACTTGATCTATATTTAACATCTCTAATTCATTTAACAGATATCTAAAATTACTTTTAACAAAGGAAATTTTATTTTTGTATGCACGCAATCTCTCTTTTGCAGCGTCTAAAGCATCCAGATCTTGATCGAATGCAATTAATTTTCCTTCATCATCTAACTGTTCAAGTATGTATTCAGAATGACCGCCTCCACCGAGCGTGCAATCCACATAAATTCCGTTTGGTTTTATATTTAGGCCATCAACTGTTTCTTTTTTTAATACTGTATAATGTCCAAACATGGGTCACCTCTGTCATATTGTCATTTACAAATCAAAATCCATCATATTTTCTGCGATTTCTGCAAATGAGTCTTCAGAAATATCAACAAACTCTTTCCATTTATCATCTGCCCAGAATTCTACGCGATTGGATACCCCAATCACCGCACACTCTTTCTCAATACCGGCATATGTGCGTAACGGTGCTGGTATATTAATTCTTCCCTGTTTGTCCAATTCACATTCAACAGCACCTGAAAAGAAGAATCGCGTGAATGCTCGAGCATCTTTTTTTGTTAATGGTAACTTTTTTAATTTTTCTTCTAAAAGGTGCCATTCATTCATCGGATATGCAAATAGACATTGATCTAGCCCACGTGTAACGACGAACTGCTCTCCTAGCTCATCTCTGAACTTTGAAGGTACAATGATTCGTCCTTTTATATCAATGTTATGTTGAAATTCCCCCCCCATGAACATATCCTAACACCCACTTTCTCACCTTATAGTACCACATCCCCCCCACTTTTCACCACATAAAATTCAAAAAAATATTTACTTGTTTGAAAGCGTCTTTAAAACAGTTTAAACATAAACGAAATTTATAAATACAGCAGTTGTTTTCTGTACAAATGTACAGTTTTCCCCAAAATCAAAAATAACAATCCAAGTCTTATACATTGATAAAAAGTTAGTTGAAGAACACGCCCCCCGGAAAGAAAAGTGGTCAAGCTGGAGCGGTTGTTACGCACAGGTTCCTATCAAAATTACCACTTCGAAGAGAAAATTCTCGATACCGCGAATTAAAGGATGATATATTTCTCCACTACAAAAAAAGGTAATTAGCTCTTTGGCCAATTACCTTTTTCATAAACTATAAATATACTACGTAGTGTTGTTTTTTCCAGTCAAACGGATAATTAGAAATATCCTTTAACCAATCATCCCCATAGATATTAAGAAAATAAAGAATATTCCATGTTCGTTCTTGTAATCCATTAAAGGGATTCACATGCATTTGAACAAAATCAAATTCATTTAAATGATCTGCATATTTACGCTTGAACTCTTGATTTATTCTATTCGCCAGGTGATCAACCTGTTTTAGTAATAATTCTAAATTCTTATCAGCAAATTGAGAAATATCATCTGATAAGTGAGTGGTTACTTCTTTCATTGGTCCGTGACCATCAATAATCATTCTTTTAAACTGATTTGCCATTTCATCTACAGGTGCTTGTGATTGAGACTTTAACCAATTTAGTCTATGAGACTGCACCCCCCCTTGATTAATAACTTGTGTTAAAGAAAGATTATATCTGTTAATTTGTTTCAGTACTTTCTGCTCTACCATAGTAAGCGATATTCTCGGAAGAACAGGTGGCATCTTCATTGATAAGCTATGAAAGGATCCTTTTAGAATAGACCAATAAGCCGCTTCACTTGGACCAGCGAAAAAAGCTAATGTAGGAAATAGTTTCTCTTGCATCAAAGGTCTCGTCACCACATTATTAGATAATCTTTCAGGTGTCTCAGTTGCAATTTTTAACAGCTCTTCCTCTGTGTACTGACATTCATTATTTTTGCCAACCCATATCTTATTCATTTTTTGCAACAATATTCTTTCATTATTTTCCTTAATAAATAAATGTCCGTCGTTTTCATTAGCTTCTACCGTAACATGATACCCATTTGTTTTCATTGTTTGAAGCGATTGAAAAACATCTTGACTGATCACAGGTTGATTTTGAATTATATCTTTAAAAAATGATACCTCTAATTGTCGAACATCTTTATCATCAGAATCTATCAGAATTAAACCCGTTTCCGCGAATAGTTCATGAATGAATAATGCAAAAAAGTCGACAAAGGTATCTGCAGTTTTTAAATGTTTTTCTAAATTTGTCACAATCTTTTTTGTATAAGTACTTTCCTTTAACTCACGTATGATTAAATTAATCCATTGAACTGCATCCTCTTTATCCAAAGAGCGATTAGATATCGAAACTCTTTCTGTATAATGATCTCCCATAGCATATTTCTTTAGATCAGTTCCATCTGGAAGGTACACATGATTTACTTCATCGTAATCGTGATCTTCCCCCCCTGCAATCCAAAAAACCGGTAAAACAGGGATGCCGAGCAGGATCGTTTGTTGTTTTGCAAATGAAATTATGGATATTATTTTATTAATCGTATATAAAGGACCTGATAATATACCCGCTTGTTGTCCACCAATTACTACCACACTGTTTGGATCCCTTAGTTTATCAATATTTTCAAATGTCTGTTGATCCGCTTGCCAGCCTTGATTTAGTTTGATTAAGGTATTTGCCAAAGCATTTCTATCAAAAGATACTTCATATAAATCACTAATTCGCTGCTGAAATACATTAGGATCATAGGATTATAATCAAAATGATCTAATAAGGATGAATCTCCTTGTTCGTAGTCATGAATAAATTTATTATGTAAATCGAGTCTATTGGATTCGATACGCATTAATGAACTGCCCCCCCTTCGTTTTTCAATATATACATTTGTAATCCATTAGTATTGTACATAATAGGAAAGATAAAAGCACATAATTTGTTTAGGTATTTATTATTTTCACACGATTAAGGATATATTATATATTATGCCATATATGATCGTTACAATATGTAATGCAAAAAATAGCAAGAAGGTTACTTTCTGAAAACGTTTCCATACTTGCATAAAAACAATATCTGTGTACCGTTGCCAATGGATAACGGTACACAAAAGAAAAATAATTAACAGAACAATCAAAATGTATCCAAATAAGTTAATAGAAAAAATGGAATAGATAACAGTACCTACAGATACAACATATAATCCGGTTGTGCTATTAACAGCTAAATGAATAGAATACCATTTGTGCTTTAAGATCTTATAAGATAGTTTATAGACTAAATAAGTCATGAGAAATGGTAATGTGATCATAAATGCTAATATATAATATAAGCCTTCTGCCATAAAAACAACCTCGCTTTTTAAAAGTGAAATAAATCGCACATCATTACTTTTAGTCATGTTTATTATTATAGAAGACTTTTTCACTTGTGCAAGGTATATTAATAAAAAATCAAGATAGCATACAAAAACCTCATCCAAAAGATGAGGCGATTTAAAAGAATACTTCATTAATTAATGAATGAATTAATGCTTAAGCTTATCTAACGCTTGATTGACAGTATAAACAAAGCTAAGATAATCTTGCAACTGTTGTTTCAATTTTTTATTTTCTTCAAATAAACTACGTAATTCCTGATGGTGGTCCATTTGCTGATAAAAATGTTGAAGCCTTTCTAATGTTTGTATTACTTCATGAATATTAGGCTGATCTTCATTCTCATATTTTATAGTGTGTTCTGAATCTAGCGTGAATTTCTTTCGATTGCTTTTAGCGAATTGAATCGCTTCATCATATTGCTTTCTAAGCGTGGCATTCCATCTGAACCCACATGCTGCAGAAGTACGAGATAACTTCCCTCCCACTTCTTTAAAAGCCTCTAATTGCGTTCTACCTTCTCGAATATAACGGATTACTGTTTCCGCTAACAAAATATCCTCATCACTTGTCCATGCATCCTGACGATTCCCTTGCACAATCCCACCTCCTCTATCCTTGTTTACAATGTATGCAACTAATAGAAGAGATAGACATATTGTACATATAAATCAGAAATCTTAATTCTGTTCATTGGCATCATCTCTCAATTTCATTATCAAAAATTCACAAGAGAAAGAGGAAGATGTCCCTATTAATAACGGTTTAGTTTTTTTATTATAAAAATAGTGGGAGAAATATTCCTCCACACTATTTTTGAGTACATCATATTAAATTATTGTTCAACTACTTGCTTTCCATCATATTGTCCACAAGATTTACATACATGGTGTGGTTTAGTTAGCTCACCACAATTAGAACATTCTACCATTCCTGGTACATGTAATTTTTTATGAGTACGACGTTGATTTTTCACCTTTTTAGAAGTTTTTCGCTTAGGTACTGCCATACATTACACCTCCTTTAAAGAGAAGTAAAGATTTATCCTTTACTATCTTCCTTGTTACTTTTGTCATTTAATAAAGATTTAAGCTTTTCGAGTCGTGGATCGACCTTTTCTATTTTTTCTTCACCTGTGATAAGAGTCCATCCATTTCCCTCTTTGACTGTATTTGCTTCTAATTCTTTCTTTTCCGCAAACACTCGTAAAGGTATCTCTAGTAATACATTTTCCTTTATATAAGGCATTAAGTCAAGTACCTCACTGTCATTTAAATGCACTTCTTCATCCTCGTAATAAGCAGATGTGGTAAATGACTCATACGCATCAATTGAGAAAACATAAGGGACATCTATCAAAGTCCTAGCACAAGGTAAAATCATCGTACCCTGAATCTGGAAGTCACAGATTATATCTTCTCCATCCATTCTAGCTGTTCCCTCCACTAGAACTGGTTCAATATATCGAATATCGTTATCCATATTTTCTATATCTGATATATCAATTTCTTCTTTAAAAGATATTGGTTCTCCCTGTGATCGATTCAGTTTTGGATATATAATTTCATATTATTCACCTCAAGGCAACAAGAAATATTTTAAAAGGAAATGAAGCATTTGTCAATATATTTTTACCACATAAACAACATTTAATCTTTAATATGCTATACTACTTACTACGATACACTTAGAATTTACACCCTTATTTATTTCATTCATTTTTTTACGAGGAGGTAGCCCATGAAAGCTTGTGGATTAATTGTCGAATACAATCCCTATCATAACGGACATCACTATCACTTTCAACAGGCAAAGAAAATTACTAACTCAGATTGTGTGATCGCTGTAATGAGTGGGAATTTTTTACAGAGAGGTGAACCCGCTATTATTGATAAGTTCAACCGGGCAAAAATTGCAATTGAGCAGGGAATTGATTTAATTGTAGAATTACCATACTTTTATGCAGTCCAACATAGCGAATTATTTGCACGGGGGGGAGCAATTAGAATATTGGACAGTTTACAAGTTGATTCGATTTGTTTTGGAAGTGAACATGGCAAAATTAACGATTTTACTGAAATGTATCAAATCATAAAAAACATCAAGAAGAATATGATTCCTATTTAAAACTGATGTTAAACAATGGAGAATCCTATCCTAAAGCTAATGAATTAGCTTTCAATAAAATTGGTGGTAATAAATTATTAATTGATTTTACAAAACCAAATAATATTTTAGGTTACCAATATGTTAAAAGCATCTATGACATAGATTCCAAAATCGTACCTATTACAATTAAGAGAATTAAAAATGACTTTCATGACAGTGAAATTAAAGACTCTATAGCAAGTGCTACAAGTATCAGAAATCAATTATTCCACGAGAATGAAGAAAATATTATACAAGCAGTTCCTTATAAATCAAAGGAAATATTGGATAATTATCGATTAAACTATGGTGCATGGCATTATTGGCAAAACTATTTTACTATTCTTAAATATCGTGTATTAACAATGTCAAGAAGTGAATTAAAGAAGATTCACGGTATGAAAGAAGGTCTAGAGAATCGAATTATTGAGAAGATAAGTAAGGCTACGAATTTTAATGAGTTTATGGAATTAGTAAAAACAAAAAGATACACAAAGACTAGTTTGCAACGAATTTTCGCCAACATATTAACAAATACAACATCAACAGAAATAAAGCACCTTATTGCTCAAGAGCAGCCTGATGGAATCCGTGTGCTCGCGATGTCTCCTATAGGTCGTCAGTGGCTAAATCAGCATAAACAACAAATAGAAACTACCATTTTTACTAGTAACAAGAAACCCTATCCATATCAGACAATGGATGAACGTATTGACAATGCGTATTACAGCATTTTACCTATTCCTGTTCAACAACGACTGCTGAAGCAATCATACCAAAAACCGATATTTAAGACGTCACAATAAAGAAAGCAGATAATCGCTTAGAATCCACGCCTACCAAAGAAATGTTATAAACTTTCCAGGTAGGCAACAGCATCTTCGAAATGGTCGACGGGTACAATTTTCATTTCAGTATTAATTTCTTCTGCTACTTTTTTTGCTAATTCATAGTTGGATCCTTCTCTACCATTTTCATTTGGAGCAAAAAATATTGCGCAACCAGCTCGATCTGCAGCTACAACTTTTTTATCGATACCACCGATTCTGCCAACATTGCCTTCATAATCAATTTCACCCGTTCCAGCTATTTGAAGCCCTTTCGTTAAATCTTCCTCTGTTAACTGATCATATATTTCTAATGAGAACATTAGACCTGCACTTGGACCCCCAATTTCCCCACTGGAGAATTGCAACTCTGGAGAAACATTAACATCACGATTGGTAACTAGACTTATTCCAATTCCTGGTTTTCCATCCAACTGCTCCAATGCTTTCAACGTAATTTCCTTCTCAAAAGTTTCTTCCTGCCGCTGAATTGTTACTAAAATCTTATCTCCTACTTGTTTACCAGACACATAATCAATTAAATCATTTGCTTCTTTTATTGTTTTTCCATCAATTTTCGTAATTTCATCCTCGGGTTGTAGGATTCCTTCTGCAGGCATATCTTTAACAACTGATACAACATAGACACCATTGTATTCAATTTCAATTTCCTTATTTGCTGCTTTATATGCAACCACTTTAGATGATTCTTGTGAGCTTTCCATCATCATTAGTTGTAATTGTCGATATTCACTATCTGTCATGCCTTCTTGTAAAACTTCTTCTACAGGTAAAATGTCGTAATAATCTTTAACTAACGCCAATATATATTGAAAAGGCGTTGCTTTACCTCCCTGAATGGTAACAAGATGCATGTCACCTTCACTCTCAAAACCACCTTTTACCTCTACTACAGGGTTAAGAGGATCAGCATGACCAGGTTTGTGAATATAATATGGCATCTGATAGCTGAAAAATAAGAATACAGCAATTAACGCTATTATAAACAATATAATGCGAACTTTACTTTTTACTTGGAACATAAATAGCCTTCTTTCTTCCTCTTACTATTTCCATAAAATCATTATGAATTGTAATATTTCATGTACAAGCTTGCGTATATATTAAACAATTGCCTATTGAAAACATTATTTATTTTACTACTATTTTAAACAAAGGTACAGAAAAGTGACAGTAAGGGAGTGCAAAAATTGAAGCAGAAGTTATATTCTATTCTATATGCGACCATATCCGTAATTATAGCGACTATGGTAATATACTTTCCTCGAGAAGTATTGAGTGCTAGTCAAAGAGGACTAGAAGTATGGGCAAGTGTAGTATTCCCTTCCTTACTTCCTTTTTTTATTGTAGCAGAACTGTTAATTGCTTTTGGGGGGGTGGTTCATTTTATCGGTGTGCTATGTGAACCAATCATGAGACCTTTATTTAATGTTCCCGGTGTAGGGGGGGATTTGTCTGGACAATGGGAATGGCTAGTGGATATCCATCCGGTGCCAAATTTACAGCGAGATTAAGACAAGAAGGACAATTAACACAAACAGAGGCAGAAAGGCTGGTATCTTTTACAAATGCCTCTAATCCTTTATTTATCATTGGCGCCGTCTCTATCGGTTTTTTTTATGATCAACAACTTGGAATTTTATTAGCAATTACCCACTATACCAGTAATTTTTTGGTAGGAGTGTGCATGCGATTCTATAAATATAATGAAAGAAATAATTATATAATGCCTCAATTTTCATTATCCAAAGCATTTGCCAAGCTTCATCATGCTAGAATGAAAGAGAGACGAACACTCGGTAAGATTTTAGGAGACTCTGTAACACATTCTATTCAAACATTATTAGTCATTGGCGGATTTATTATCTTATTTTCCGTACTCACAGAGATAATGCGCGAAGTTCATGTCGCACATTTTTTTGCAAATGGGATAGCAATTGGCTTAGAAGTTATGCATTTACCTAAAGAGATGGCGCTACCTTTATTTACAGGTTTTTTTGAAATTACAATAGGTGCAAATGAAGTTTCTCAAACCGACAGCTCTATCCTAATCAAAGCTATAATTGTATCCATTATCTTAGCTTTTAACGGTTTCTCTGTTCAGGCACAAGTTGCAAGTATTTTAGCCGATACAGATATTCGATTTACACCGTATTTTTTTGCTCGATTTCTTCATGCCATATTCGCTAGTATTATTGTGATATTATTATATGTACCAATTTATAAACATCAAACTGATTCTACAGTTGGTTCCTTTGTATTCTTGCCTTCAACTGTTTTTACTGAAATGGAAAAATATTATGACATATTCGAAAAGATTGGTTTTTTATTTACCTTAACGGTATTAATCGGATCCTTAATACTATTAGTAAAACAGAAAAATTAAGATTGCTGATATTTTTTTATTAATGCCTCTTCCACTACAGCCGGTACGAGATCTGAAACATTTGCTCGATACTTCGCTATCTCTTTGACCATGCTAGAGCTTAAGAAGGAATATTGATTATTAGTCATCATAAAAAAGTCTCAATTTCTTCATTTAATTTTCGATTCATTGATGTTATCTGCAATTCGTATTCAAAATCTGTAACAGCTCTAAGCCCTCTCAGTACTACTTGTGCATTTTTGCTTTGAGCATAATCCATTAACAATCCACTGCAAGAATCAATGGTAACATTGTCCATATCCGCAGTTGCTAATTGTAAAAGATGAACTCTTTCTTCCACACTAAAAAGTGGTTGCTTTGATTGGTTATTAAAAACAGCAACAATCACTTCATCAAAGACTTTTGCTCCACGGTGTATAATATCCAAATGCCCGTTTGTAACAGGATCAAAGCTTCCTGGGCATATCGCTAATCTAGCCATTCGATTTCACTTCCTTTTGGTATATAGTGATAGCTGTCGTATTGTTATATTCTTCATATTTTAAAATAATGAAATCTTCAAATTCATTTACCAATAAGGTATTAGGATCATGCTCACACACAATCATTCCATGATCTCTTACGATATTCATGGAGATAATACTGACTAATAACTCATTGTAAGATATTTTATGGTAGGGAGGATCTAAGAAAATTACATCAAATTGAATCCCTCTTTTTTTTATGGCCTTCAATGCTTTAAAAGCATCATTGCGATATACTTCAACTTTCTCTTCAATATGCAGATGATTAACATTCTGATAAATAATAGAAATTGCTTTTGGCTGTATATCGACTAAAATAGCTGTTTCCATTCCTCTGCTTATTGCTTCAATCGCTAATGCACCACTTCCCGCAAATAAATCAAGACAACTTCCACCATTAAAAAAAGGACCAATCATTTGAAATAAAGATTCTTTGATTTTATCTCCTGTAGGTCGTGTTAGTTGATTTGGTACAGACTTAATTTTGTTACCTTTATATTCACCAGCTATTACTCTCAAAGCATTTCCCTCTCTTCATCCATTCTAAAATCTCTCTTACTATAGCATGAAAGTTGGATAATTCTCAAATTACCAAGTATAAATCAATATAGATTGGTACAAACTTAAAGTAAAGCAACATATTTATTTGTTGCTTTAATTCGGAGAAGACTTACATTTCCCCCCATAAGTTCTTCCTCCGGTTTCTCCTCTCCCTTTATCTTTTTATTTTCTTATAAATAAGAAAATAAAAAGAGCCTGCAGTTAAATGATAACTGCAGGTTTTTTTTAAATTCCCATTTTATAATCATATTCTTTCGCTTTATCAACTATTTTACTTTCAAATTCTGTTTTGATAAACGGTTTATATGAAGGCTCTACCTTTGTGATAAAAGGTAATTTGAGCAACGATTGATAAGTATCATCGAACTGATTTTGATCTACATAAATTATCGCATATTTTAATTTTTTTGAAACATGAATCATATGGCCAAACTTTTTTATGTGCTTAACGTGTTTCATTTGATTAAACCAAACGATTAATCCTTGTCGTTTTACAATCATATCCGCACCTCACTTTTTTTGTAAATGATTCCGGTTATTTTGTCACGATACTTGACATCCACAACCACTGCTGCCAGAACCGCAACCACAACCACCATCAGTTAGAGCAGCACCATCCAGTGGTACTTTTACTTTATCACTGACACTAAAAGCAACCAACTGACTAATTTCATCTAATAAATTTTGTAAGTTTGTTTCAGCCATCTTATAGGCTGCAACGGTTTCATGCATATCCATTTCACGTTTTGCGACACGAATCTCTTTCATTATTTTACTATAATCAGGATGGTATCTGCCAAATCGCTCTACTTCATCATATGAGTCTTTAATTCCCATAAAGTAATGGATTAACTTTTGTGCCTTGGGATCATTCTCCATGAGTTCTTTTGCTCTATAAAAATTCTGCATTACATCTGATTCTAAAACCATTTGACCTAATGCTTCTGATTTATCTAAAGTATCAACAATTTCCATTGTTGCTAACATTATATCAACACCTCCGTATCATCTATCATACCAATAATTAACCAGAAATAAAAGAGGCAGTCTCTTAATCTTTCCAAGAGCCTGCCATTTGCATCAATAAACTTAACATTTGCATATTTTGTTGTGTTTTTTGCAGACGCTGGGGGCATTGTTTTCCCATAGAATTGTTTTGATGTTAATTCTAGTTCTTTCAAACGATTTGGATCTCTTGTCAAATAACGGTACCATTCTGGGTGATTACGAATAAAGCGCCATAAATCTTCACGTTGCTGTACTACTTGATATGTTTCTGGTTCCATTTATTTCCTCCTTAATCTTTTGGACGATAAAAAAATTGATCGTTTTGAGTTGAGGATGACATTTGATTATTCCTATATTGCTTAAACTGGTTGATAAGTACCAATATATTATCAATGGCTCCATTCAAATCATTAATATGGTTTTCGACTTGATTAACATCTAATTGACCAATGTGTTTCCATAGCTTCTGGTACAATTGATTACTGCTATCATTTTCTTCACTTTTAGCATCTGTATTATTTTTATATTGCTCCCAGCTTGGGTCTTCTTTACCTAAAAGGACAAATTTTTCATAGGTTTCTTGCAAATTTAAATCACCTTGTCTAATTTTTTTTATTAGTGGGGGATGAGCATGGATAAAATCTTTAAATTGTTGTACTGAAGGATGAGATGCGTTATTCATGTTTCTTTCTCCTTCCTCAATTTCTTCCTACCACAATATATGCATATTACCTATAGATGTGTACTATCCTATTTGTCAATAAAGTTCTGTGTATAATAAGATTGATATACTCCGACACCTAAATGAGTGTACTCTTTCTTTAATATTGCCTCCCTATGTCCTGAACTGTTAAGCCAGCCATGTATCACTGCCGGAGCGTCGATATAATGAGCAGCAATATTCTCTCCTGCTGAGAAATAGTTAGCCTGAGCAGCTATTAAGCGTTCCTTTAAACCATCACCATTCAAACTATAGTGCGAGAAGTAACTTTCAGTCTTCATATCTTTACTATGAGCTTTTGCAGCAATAGCCGCCTGCTCATCCCATGCTAAGTCATTCAAATTATACATGCCTCGTATTTCATTGGTAAGATCAAATATCTGTTTTTCGATACTAGCTTCCACCTTTGTATCCTCAATAAAATTATCCACTTCATTCAATTCTCCCCAATAAAATAATTCATAAGGTTTCAGTAACTCTAAAACGTTTTTATTCATAATCCGAATACCAGCTAGTGTTTCACTAAATTGATCAATATATAACTGTGCAAAAATTTGATCAGATAATCGAATTAATGGTCTTTCTTTTATATCTTGTTCTGATAATTTAAATCGTAAATTATCAACTTCAAAAGTATTAGTAAATGTATAAGCGCTTTGTAACTCGTCTACACCTTGTCCTATAATCAAGGGAAGTACATCTAAATTAGGTGAATTCGTATAGAAACTGATAATGGTAGCATTTTGAACAGCAACCTGAAAATAAAAATCCTTGTTATTATAAATCCACCACTCATAACCATACAGGGAGGGATCCTTTCGATCAGGCTCACCAAATTCAGATTGAAAAATATTTATATTCTTATTTATATATTTCCATAAAGCATTCTGCTGGACTATAAGGGAATGATCCTTAGGAAGATTGTCTTTGATTTCCTTTTTATAGTTTTGTGAAATATGGGAATAGACCTCCCTGGACTCTTCAAAGCGATTTAGATAAACAACACTGATAAATGCACATGCTAACCCTATAAGAATTGCTATTATAATTTTTAACTTCATCTTACACCACCTAATTTGGTTGAAAATTTATATTCAATTTTATAAACTATATGCTTTTTACCCTTTTTTAATGAAAATATTTATGAGGGAACATTCTTTTTAAATTGCATCTTTTATCATTTCATACTATGATAGTTTTAATGATATTATTAAATGGGGGGGTGTAACTATGAAATTTACAGAGACAGGAATAGAAGACATTTTAATTGATCTTAAGCCATTAGATCATGCAATGGAGAAAGCCAATTTTATACGTGCAGGTCAGTGGGACTACGAACGTGTTACATATGATTATAAAATTGGTTCACCTGAAAAAAACATTACCTATTACATAAGAGTGCAAGGTTATGCAATTGAAGGAGATGTTGACCGTGGAGATGCGGTAATAAAATTATTAACTCCTTTGTTAGGTAAACACTATTATCCTACGGGTATTGAATATGGGGGGGATAAAGAAGAATTCCCTGAAACTACGATCGAAAGAGCTGCTAAATTATTAGCAAATGCAAGACAAAATATGGAACCGTTTGTGAAAGAATAGTCTCAATTGAAAATCAATGACTGCATTAAATAATACAGTCGTTGATTTTCAATGAAAATTATATCATTCATCATTACTTTCTTTTTGAAAGGAGCCAGGATAATAGTTAAATGAAAAATATAAATAAAAAACATGTAAAACTTTTTTTTATCATACTTTTAATAATCGTTGCAGCTATACTAATTCTACCCGTTTCTATCCCCCCCATTATCTTAGCTTTTATCACGGCCTTAATTCTTAATCCTACCGTAAGATGGATTATTAAAAATTTAAAATTTAATCGCAAACTATCTGTTACAATTGTCTTTATTCTTTTTTTAGTGATACTAAGTACGATTGGTACCTATGCAGTAACTAAAATAATAGGTCAGGTTGCTAATTTTGCTGAGAACGCTCCCACTTATATTATTCACGTGAATAATCAATTGTTAGAGTGGGAAACCGATTTAGACCATTTCACTGAGGATTTACCACAGGAACTCGTAGAAGAAGTTAAAATTCAAATTCAAACAACAACAACTTCCTTAAGCAATAATTTTAGGGAAATATTACGAATTGAAGAACTTGCTAAGCTAGCAAGTAAGATTCCAGATTACCTAGTAAGTTTTATTGTATACCTAATCTCATTGTTTATGTTTATGCTGGAATTACCACGGTTAAAAGCTAATTCCTATAAACATTTAAAAGAAACAACAGCAGAAAAAGTAAAATTTATGAATGATCGATTATCATATGTAATCTTTGGCTTTTTTAAAGCTCAATTTTTAGTAAGTATCATCATTTTTATTGTATCATTAATAGGTTTATATATTATCGTACCAGAATACGCCTTAATAATGTCACTTATCATTTGGATTATCGATTTCATACCTATAATCGGCTCTATTGTAATATTAGGACCGTGGTCACTTTACATGCTAATTACAGGTGATTTATTTATTGGAGGTCAACTAGCGATACTTGCCATTGTATTATTGGCTATACGAAGAACAGTTGAACCGAAAGTAATGGGAAAACATATTGGTTTATCCCCACTTGCAACACTTATTGCCATGTATGTTGGTTTAAAACTTTTAGGTATACTAGGTTTTATAGTTGGCCCATTAATCGTAATCGCATTCAACTCTGCTAAAGAAGCAGGCATTATAAAAACAGACTTTAAAATATAAGATAAAATCACAAGAAAAAAAGCCAAGCAAAAGATTGCTTGGCCTTTTCTATGTTCCCAAAATTGCTTTAAGTAAACTTGTTGTTTCTCCGCCTTTATAAAAGATATATAGTAATAGATATACCGCAACTCCAGTAATTGCCGTGAAGAACCAAATAACACTAGTAATCGGTCCAATTTTCTGATGCTTTTTAATATTTCGTTTTAGAGCAAGTGTTAATGTTACTACACCAAATATTGCACCTGTTGTAGCTAATATGATATGAAAGATTAAAAATATTGTATAATATACTTTTAATTCCTCCGGCCCTCCAAAACTAGTATTTCCTATAAATATTGTTCTTGAAATATAAATAATAAAAAAGAATAAAGCACTAATTGCTGCTGCAATCATTGTTTTTTTATGTGCTTTGTATCGTTTTTTAATAATCAATTTCCAGCCAATTGCCATAAGAATTGCACTTAAGATAATAAAAAAGGTACTAAGCGTTGGTAATATCTCCAAATCATCCATTCCTTCCCTTTCTATATTTGTTCAGTTCGGTGAGTACTTGGTAGCGAATCAATTTGTCTGTTCCACTTCTAAACCAAGGAAAGAAGATGCGAGCCAAAACGGTACCATAAATAATTTCCTGAGTAATTTTCATAACAATACCACCAAGTTGTTGATCTTCAACAATACCAAGTGGAGAAAACATATCAGGTCCACTCAATGACAGACCGCTTAATACATCACCTGGAACACATAAAGCTAATGCTTGAATCCAGCCACCAGTCGCACCATACGTATTATAGATGACCTCAGATGAAAATATAATCAGAGCACAAGCAGGGGGGGTAATCAAAATACCATTTGCTGCAATATAACCAATCTTCAATAATGGTGACATCTTATCCTGCTCTTTTATTGGAGTAAAAATAGGCCACCAAACAATAAAGGCAGTAATTAAAATAGTAATAGAAATACTACTATGTGCCACTCATTTGCTTTAGCAAAATCAAAGACAATTGGGATGTGATATAAAGAAAACAATCCGTTAAATAACAATAAGGCTATTAATGGTTTAGTTAAAAGTTTTAATACATGTTTTAAAACCGGTACCTCAAATACCTTTCTCCAAGCCCAGGTTGGAATTCCCTTAATAATTAAGATCGGAAACAGTAAATAATACAAAGCCATTTGTAACATATGTGCTGTAAACATTATATGTGACATCAGATCCATAGGAGACCCTTTAATAATATATAATAATACTAACCCTCCATAAAAGTATAACACCTGTTCTACATTTACTCTTTTAGAATCTTTTCTATTTATAAAGATGATAAGATACGCCAATGCTAACGTCAAAATAAATAAAGCATAATATGGACTCCATAACGCTCTAAAACCAAAAATTTGTAAATCTTGTAGCATGTTTAATCACTCCAATTTATATCATAACGACTATTATATATTATACCGAAGATCTCTAAGATTAAAAAGGAAAACAGCCATTCTAATTTTTACAATTTAATGAACAAAAAAGTTGAGAGGTGTCCTACTTTCACACCTCTCAAACTTTTTACTTTACCACCATGCTAGAGCAGATAATGCGATAATACATAAAAATGCTGCAAATACTCCTCCATAAAACATAAAAGATGGTAACTCATGACCTTTATGACTCATATGCATAAAGTAATATAGCTGAAATCCAACTTGTACTGCAGCTAATACGAGCAAAATTGGTATTAGAAATAATTTGTCTAAACCAGATAGCACCATAGCAAAGGCAATTATGGTGAAAATGATCATTAAAGCAAACGTAATCACTTGTTGTTTCATTTCTTCTTTTCGTTTTTGCTTTTCGTATTCAAATTGAAAAGGAGTTTCTGTGACTTTTTCAGACATTTAAAGCACCCCCCCCATTAAATACACTACAGTAAAGATAAACACCCATACAACGTCAATAAAGTGCCAATAAAGGCTTGCAACATAGAATTTTGGTGCGTTGTATAAATTTAATCCTCTCTTAGCGTTACGAATCATTAGCGTACTGATCCAAAGTAATCCAAATAAAACGTGCCCACCATGGAAACCAACTAACGTATAGAAGGCTGATCCAAACGCAGAGGATCTTAAAGTAAATTCATAATGATGAATGTAATGATAGAACTCATAAATTTCAAATCCAAGAAATGCAAGTCCTAACGCTACCGTAATGCCTAGCCATATTAACATTTTCTTGAAATCACTATTTTTCATATGATACATGGCATAAACACTTGTCAACGAACTTGTTAACAACAACATTGTCATAATGAAAACTAATTCTAATCCAAATAACTCTTCTGAAGATTCCCCGCCATTTGTTGAATTATTTAAAGCGAGATACGTACCAAACAGACTTGCAAAGAGCACTGATTCTCCACCAAGGAAGAACCAAAAGCCCATAAATTTATTTTTACCTTCTAAGGTGGCCTTTTCAGGATTAAGAGGCATTTGTCCTGACTTTAATACATCATGTTCACTCATTTTCTCCTGCCTCCTTTTTCAAATCTTCTTTATGAATATGATAACCTAAATCATCTTTCACAGATCTGGTTAACATTGCCCCCCCAAGTGTAATACCCATTCCAATGAATACTAGGGTTAACCATACACTATCGACTTTTTGATAGATGAATCCAAACCCTGCGATGAACATACCAAAAGCCATGATAAATGGTAAGAAGGAGTTATTCGGCATGTGAATATCTGTCAATGGTTCTGCAGGTGTCATACCTTTTCTTCCTTCCGTTTTTTCAATCCATAATGGATCTAGACCACGAACTAAAGGTAATTGTTTAAAGTTATAGAACGGAGGCGGTGATGAGATTGCCCATTCTAAAGTTCTTGCATCCCAAGGATCTGCCCCCCCTACTTTCTCATTCTTAATTGATGTTTTAACAATATTGATTAACAGAACGATAGTACCTAGACCCATTAAAAAAGCACCAATCGTACTTATCATGTTTCCTAAATCTAATCCTTGGCCTTCTAAATAGGTCCAATAACGTCGTGGCATACCCATTAATCCAAGGAAATGTTGTATAAAGAATGTTAAATGGAAACCAGTAAAGAATAACCAAAAGGTCAGTTTCCCCCAATTTCTCATCTAATATTGTACCAAACATTTTAGGCCACCAATAATGTGTTCCTGCAAAAAGTCCAAATACAACGCCACCAACGATTACATAGTGGAAATGTGCCACAACAAAATAGGTATCGTGGTATTGAAAATCAGCTGATGCAGCCGCAAGCATTACCCCAGTCATTCCACCTAAAGTAAAAGTAGGTATAAATGCTAATGACCATAACATCGCTGTGTTTATTTGAATATTTCCACCCCCCCAAAGGTAAATAACCAGTTAAATATTTTGATACCCGTCGGTACAGCAATCGCCATCGTCGCTACAGCAAAAATAGAGTTGGCAGCAGGTCCTAGACCTACGGTAAACATGTGGTGTGCCCATACCATAAATCCTAAGAAACCTATTAAGACAGTCGCGAACACCATTGCCGTATAACCAAACAGACGTTTCTTAGAAAACGTAGAAATGATTTCACTAAAGATACCAAAAGCAGGTAATGCTAAAATATATACTTCAGGGTGACCAAAGATCCAGAATAAATGTTGCCATATAACAGAGTTACCACCCATAGATGAATTAAAGAATCCTGAATCAAATAAGCGGTCAAACATCATTAAAAACAAACCAACTGTTAAAGCAGGAAATGCAAATAAAATAAGTGCACTTGCTACAAAAGCTGACCAAGTAAATAACGGCATACGCATATATGTCATTCCTGGTGCACGCATATTCACAATGGTTACAAGGAAGTTAATCCCTGCAATTAAAGTACCTGCACCAGAGATCTGTAATCCCAGAACATAATAATCGACACCATGACCTGGTGAAGTTGTGGAAAGTGGTGCATATGCTGTCCAACCAGCATCAGCAGCTCCACCTGTAAACCACCCTACGTTCAACATGATTCCACCAAAGAAAAATAACCAGAATCCTAGTGAATTTAAGAATGGAAATGCAACATCTCGAGCACCAATTTGTAACGGCACGACTGCATTCATAAATGCAAAAATTAACGGCATTGCTGCCAAAAATATCATTGTTGTTCCGTGCATAGTGATTAATTCATTATAAAAACCTGCACTAACAAAGTCATTCATCGGTTGCACTAATTGCCATCTAATAGCTAATGCTTCTAGACCTCCAACGATAAAGAAGAAGCCACCTGCTACTAAATACAAAATAGCAATTTTTTTATGGTCTACTGTTGTTAAGTAATCCCAAATAGCAGAACCAAAACTTTTCTTATTTGTAGCTACCATTGTACTCACGTTTAGTTAACCTCCCTTTAATTGTTTTCTGCTTCGTTTTCTCTAAATTTCTTTACACTTTCTACTGGTTCATCCGTTGCTTTTAGCTCCATTAAAAAGTCTGCAATTTTTTCTGCATCTTCTTCTTGAATTGAATTATCCTGTAAATAAGGAGCACCAAGCATACCATTTCCTGGCTTTATAGAAGCTGGATCCATAATCCAATCTACAATGGCTTCTTTACTGTAATTTTTAATAGCTGCAACCTTTGTTCGATCTCCAAAATCAGCTAAATTAGGACCAACTATAGGATTATTTGCACTAGCATCAATAGCATGACAGTTTATACAGCTATTCTGAAACAACTCTTGTCCTTCTTGTGCTGATGTCGATTCAGCAGTATATTCAGGACTTGTATTCTTCATACCTTCTATCCATTGATCATATTCTTCCTGACTTACCACAACAACTTTAAAGTCCATAAGAGAGTGTGATCCCCCCCACAAAACTCTGTACATTTTCCCCAATAAACACCTTCTTCAAATGCTTCAATGAACATGGTGTTTTCATTATCAGGGTTTACATCCATTTTTCCGGATATAGACGGTAGCCAGAAAGAGTGAATGACATCAC
The DNA here is from genome assembly GCF_000521485.1 of Gracilibacillus boraciitolerans JCM 21714. GTDB lineage: Bacteria > Bacillota > Bacilli > Bacillales > Amphibacillaceae > Gracilibacillus > Gracilibacillus boraciitolerans. The sequence continues at coordinate 564,347 of NZ_BAVS01000001.1, forward strand.
TGGACATCATATTTAAATAGACTTTTTCATTAACAGGGATATATAGCTCCTGGCTTGTTTGAATTTCTTCATTTGTATATTTAAAATTCCACCAAAATTGCATCCCCTGCACATTAATATTAATACTATCTTCTTTCTTTGATTCGTCTGCTAAATCATATGTACTAGCAATTGTTGGTACAGCGATAATAATTAGCAGCAAAATTGGAATCACAGTCCAAACAACCTCTAAAGTTTTATTCCCTTCAGATTGTTTTGGAACGTAATTTTCTTGTCCTTTTTTCTGACGAAATTTCATAATGACATAAATATATATCACCATTACTACAATAAAGACAAAAATCATTACTAATATTGATATCAAAATGATATTAAATGATTGCTCTGACCCATATCCTTTTGGCACTAATGCAGTTAGATTTTCTTTACCACATGCAGAAAGTATAATTACCAAAAAAGAAAATAATGACAGAGTTCGGATTTTTCCCATCCATTTTTTCATCTTTAACCCTCTCTTTCTTTTTAAACATAATATATTATTTAGAAAAACTTGAATATGATCAAGTTCTACTGACAGAAAATCAACTCTAATCATTATAACAAATTATTCGGTAAAGTTATAATAATCATTAAAAAGAAAATAATGGTCAAATACAATAAAGAATAGATAAACATATGATTTGCCCACTTAAACTCATTTTTCACAAAAAAACCTTTAATTGCTAAAGCTAACCACCCTATGTTAAGCATGGTTGCTAATGTAACAAACACGATTCCTATCCCTTGCAAAAAAAATGGTATCGGTAATAAACATATGACATATATTAACATCTGCCGTTTTGTAATAGAAATTCCATATATTACAGGTAACATCGGAATCTTGGCACTTCGATAATCCTCCACTTTCTTTATTGCAATCGCTAAAAAATGCGGGGGTCTGCCAGATAAATATCAATAAAAATAACACCCAAGCATTCGCACCTAAATTAGGTTCTACTGCTGACCAGCCAATTAATGGTGGTACAGCTCCAGATAGACTACCTATAGCTGTATTAATCGTATATCTGCGCTTTGTCCATATCGTATACAATACCACATAACTAAACCAACCAAATAGACCCAGAAGAGCAGTTTGTATCGATGCCAATGATAATACTAATATTCCTATTAGTGATAATGATATGCCAATTATTAACACATGCCCTATATCTATAGTTCCTGTTACAGTCGGTCTTGACTGCGTTCTTTTCATAATTTGATCGATGTCACGGTCGTAATAATTATTAAGAACACAGCCTCCAGCTATTACAAATGCCGTACCTATTAAGATTACCAATAAAACATGCCAATATTGTGATAAGGAGGAACCCGTATAAAATAAGGCTAACCAAAATCCAGCAAATGCAGTCATTGTATTCGAATTAATGATTCCAATTTTGACTAGGGATTTTAACTCTGACCAACTATACAGATATTCGTTAGTATACCTTGATAAAATTGTTCATTCGAGGAAAACTCCATTTTATCCATCTTTAGTTATAACCCCCCCCTTTCCATCAATTTTAACCATAAAAGTATGTAAATTGTTTGATAATTTAAAAAACCTACTATTAATTATCAAACAATGCTATTGTACCATGTATTCCTGCACTTCGCTAATTAAGTTGAATATTGATTTTAAAAAGTGACATTTTTGTGAACAATCGATTTAAAAACATATTTATGATACGAAGTTTCTCTATATTTGTTATAATTATAGAGGTTTTGAAAGTATTTGCTGTTTTTTATCCTGTTTACTGTTAGCATAATATATTGTTACATTAGTAAGTGGTTTTTAATCAAGTGATATTTTTATATACTCATGATAAACTATTCAAGTATTTTTGTGAAAAATGAGTGAACATATAATGAGGTGTATTACATGAAATTTCTAAAATATTTATCAGTGATAACAACCATTACCATGACTTTTGTGTTAGTTGGTGGAGCACTTGTCACTAAAACTGAATCTGGTATGGGATGTGGGGCTAATTGGCCTTTTTGTTATGGTGATTGGTCTCTGGAAATGTTCATTGAACTAAGTCATCGTCTTATATCAGGTGCTGCAGGTTTCTTAGTATTACTGTTATCCTTCCTAGCTTGGAAGCATATAGGTCATATTCGGGAAACAAAATTTTTAGCTCTGATATCTGCATTCTTTTTAATTGCACAGGGATTAATAGGTGCTGCTGCCGTGCTTTGGGCACAGTCTGACTTTGTATTGGCTCTACATTTTGGAATTTCTCTTATTTCCTTTGCGGCAGTATTATTACTGACATTGTTAATTTTTGAAGTTGATCAAAAATTTGATGCGTCATCCTTATACATACGTCCTGCTTATCGTAAACAATTCCTTTTATTGACGATTTACATTATGTTTGTTGTGTACACTGGAGCTTTAGTCAGACATATAGATTCTATTTTAGCCTGCCAAAGCTGGCCGTTTTGTAATAATGATCAGCTTCAACTTTGACTATCATCTTGGCCAATGGGTACAAATGGGTCATCGCTTTTTAGCTGGAATAGCATTTATCTGGACATGGAAAATATTCTTAAATATTAAACGAGATTATCGAGAGAGCCGAGTGATGTTTAAAGGATGGATGATTGCAACAGCATTTATTTCCATACAGGTTATCTTGGGAGCATTCATTATATTTACAATCGGAAACTTATTCATTGCCCTTTTACACGCCTTATTTATCGCATTATTTTTTGGACTATTGTGCTATTTTCTATTATTATCTTATCGCAGCTTAAAGAAATAAAAAACAGTGATTGATTTTATACATTGTTATCAGGTTTTTCATCTTGCTAAAACAAAAAAGGACAATAGGGCTTTACAGGTAGTCCTACATCCATTTTTTAATAATTATTTAGTTGATGGGACGTATGTTACATCATCTAAATGAAAAGCATCTCCTCTTTCATATTGAGCTAAGCTTTCTTCATAGATACGTTGGTGCCCCCCCATTTTCTGACGTCCACTGGATATTCGGTCAGATGTCTCACTTAATTCGGCTAAAAAGGTTTTCATTTGTTTACACCAGTAATCCTTTAGCCAATCTAGCATTTCCAGTAAAGAACCCTGATATCCTATGTGATGCTTGATGAGCAATGTTAAACAGAACACAATCATCGCGATATAAATCTGGTTGAACACGGCATTTTGGCTTTTTCCATATAGCTTTTTCAAGACCAAATGTTGTTTGACCGATTTGAAAAATAACTCAATTTGCCACTTTTTTCGATACAAATCGCTGATTTCTAGTGCACTCCTCTTGGCATCATTGCACACGATCCTGATCTGATTCCCTTCACTATCACGGGTTTCGATTAATCGTAAAGGATGTTTCATTTTCCCGATTTTGACAACGGCCTCTCTGATAATGGAAGAAGCAGGATCGATCGGTACCTCCTCGATCACTTGTACAATGGTATTGTTTTTGATTCGCGTAACAAAATGAAACCCATCATCACAATATGCATCAAATTTTTCGAAGTTATAATATCCTCTATCAAATACGCGAATGGCATCTTCTTCGGCTTTGATTAAAGCATCTAATTGTGTTTCATCTTTTCATTTACTCGCCTTAAACTAGGCAGTTCTTTAAGTTGAGCATAGATAAAAAGCTTTGTAAACGTAAGTAGATCAAGTTTTTTGACGTATTTGTCAATCGCTGCATGATCGATCATTTTTTGAATTACTTTTGAATCTAACGGATGTAGGTATTCCTTAAATACCGTTTTTATGGTATGATTGTCCATAGTTTACTCCTTATAATTAGGGATTTGGACAGGACTACCATACTCTAATTATAAGGCTTTTTTATGCACTTTTATAGTTGAAATTAACATTTATTCAAAATATTATTATTTCTATTTTGCTTGACTTTTGTCTTAAAAGTTTATGCAACGCTAGTGTAGGAAATTATAGAATTATGCCTTGTAGATAAAGTAAACGCAAGTAGCCACGTCCAGCTCCGAGCGCCAAAAACGTAGCGACTGGAGCGCTGCGCTTTTGTTCTGTTGCAAGTTATTGTGCGGAAGTTGTTTGCCTTCTTTTTCTATTATAGAATTGTACATTTTTTTCAGATTGATCCGGAATAACAGTTTCTTCATTAAAACGCTGATAATTAACATGTCTGGCGATATTATTTAGTATACCAACTGAAAACAATAAAACAACTAATGATGTTCCACCATAACTGACAAATGGCAATGGCACACCGGTAATAGGTAATAAACCGCTGATTGCACCTAAGTTAATAATCGCCTGAATACCTATCATTGCAGAAATTCCGATGGCGAGAAGACTCCCAAATGCATTCTCGCATTTCTTCGCTATAAATAATCCTCTTAATACGATAATACTCAAATTAATTAAGACAAATAATACCCCCCGAATAATCCTAACTCTTCAGCAACTACTGCCATTATAAAATCACTTTCTGCTTGTGTTAAATAACCTAATTTTTGAACACCTTGTCCAATACCCACACCAGATAAACCACCAGTTCCAATCGCTATATAAGACTGGATAAGCTGATATCCACTGTCATCCGGATCTTCAAATGGCTGATATGCCCAGTAAAACGTGATGCCTTCTCATCTGTTACCATCTGAAAACCTATTGCCACCAGTATTGTGACCCCTATAAAGATTAACAAAGATAAATGCCTAAACTTAATTCCCGAACTGAAAATAACCGCACAAGCAATTGAAAATATAATTGCTGCCGTTCCTACATCAGGCTGACTTATGATTAACGCTAATAAAAGACTGGTAATAGCTAAAGGAGGCAAAACAGCTTTAAAAAAGTCTCCTATATATGCTTGTTTCTTTGTATAGATAGTGGCAGATAAATAATTAGGCCAATCTTAACAAACTCTGATGGTTGTATAGACAACGAGCCAATATGTATCCATGACGTAGAGTAATTAATAGTAACTCCAAAAAATTTAACAGCCAGTAAAGCAATTATCATGATCAGCACAATCCATTTGGTTAGTTTCTGATAAATTTTATAATTAAAGAAACAGGCAAACAAGAAACCAATCAATCCAATTACTAACCATATTCCTTGCTTCAACGCCATCTCATATGCAGGATTATTATCAACCAATACTGACGTGACCATACTTGCACTGTAAATCATTACAATGCCAAACCCAGCTAGCAGAACTGGTGGTAACATTAATAAAAAGTCAAATGTTTTTGTTTTTTGCTTCATAATAAATACCTCAATATTTTCTATAGCATTAACTATATTTTAACATAATTATTGCAATGATTTATATAGTCCAAATTATATAATAGCTGTAAACAGAAAAACTTTGCCGAAATTGGCAAAGCTTTTCTCAGTTATTGATTTGAGTTTGTGATGTAGCATGTAAAATATTTAATTGCTTTTCTAAGTTATCTAATAGTTCTTTGCCCTCTTCTTCTCGAATCAGTTCTAAACGAACAGCAAAATCTATTTCTCTAGACAAGCCAAACATCTGTGTATCCAAAACTTCTTCATATAACGGACATTGTGGCATTGTTAAATGATCAATTTGAACTTTAATTAATTGTAGAATTTTATCCGCATCAGCCTTTAGAAGGGCATAGGCTTGCTTTTCTTTACTTATAGCCACTTCAGATATCAAAAGGATCCCCCCCTCCGAATATATAAAACTTCTAAGCTAATTTTAGCTCGAAATGGTGGAAATTGCAAGATAATACGGTAGAACATTATATTATTTGCTACAATCTATTACTAAGTTTATCAGAATATTACAGCACATGTTATTTAGCTGCTTGATATGTTAATTAAATAACCACTAATAATGCAATTTCCGTAATAGTCTGCTATCCTTAATAGTAACGCAAACATAAGAGGTGAATCATAATGATTATTCAAATTAAAGGCAATGTTAAATATCCAATCACATTAGATCCAAGTGTGTGGATATTTGATGACAGAAAAGTCAAATTAGAAGAAGGATTTCAAGACATACCACCATCCAATCATAAAGAAATTGAAACTAGTATTAAGCTCAACAAGCCATCAGTAAATAATAGTATTAAAAAATATAATAAGAAAGAATTATTGGAGAACTCTTATCTTATGCCAATTAAAGAGTTTATCGAAAATGCTGAAATGAGTGAAAATGTTTTAGAAGTGATGCTTTTCACTCAAGATGGTAGTGTTACTATTACTAAAGATCAACTTTTAAACAGTTTTTTACTTTTTTCTATTGACGGAAAACAAATAAAAGATCAAGGTCCTGCATATTTATATTTTGGTGATGGTTCTAACAAAGATAACCCTATTAAAGGAGTTAAAGAAATCAAAATGATATAGAGAAAATTACTATCTTTTTTAAAAATTTTCTACCTTTCTTTTCTTGTCAGTATATTTTATTTTAATTAACAAAAAATATACGCAAAAGAAGGAGGGATTATCAAATGAAATATGTAATAATCATCACCAGTATCGTATTTTTAATGATGGGCTGTCAACAGGAGATAAATGATGATGATTTATCAGCTAGTAATAATGATTATGGTATTGTGCAGGTGAAAAACTCTGATCCTAATACAAATACTGCAGAAGATTTAAACAATAAGGAAAAGGCTCAATATTTAGCAACCTAGCTAGTAATGTACCACAGGTAAATGATGCATCTGCTCTGATCACCAACCGAGGTGTTATGGTTAGTATTGATGTGAATGAAGATTTAAATCGTTCTCAGGTAGGATCAATAAAATATTCCGTTCTGGAGGCGTTGGAACACGACCCTTTCGGCCAAAAGGCAATTATTATTGCCGATGCAGATCTTCATAAACGAATACAGGCAATCGGAAATAAATTGCAAGAAGGACATCCAATTGAAGCTATTACTGAAGAGCTTGCAAATATAACGGGAAGATGGATGCCTGAGCTTCCTCTCAATGAAAAACAAACGGAAAATATTGATCAAAATAAACAAATGATGAATGAAGAAGAAAAGCAAGAATTAGAAAACATCAATCAAGAACAATCCAACCATCAAAAAGAGCGGTAAAAAATGAAGAGCTATTTAAATAGCTCTTCATTTTTTACTTTGTTATAATAATTTACCCCCCCAAATTGAGAACCTTCTGCAACCATATCAGCATTCTCAATATTATCTTTACCAGGATCCCCCCCTGCTTCTTCAATAGGTAAGCCGGTATCCTGCTTTTTAAAAGATTTTTTTATGTTATTAAATTTGTTTTTAACATTATCTCTTCGACTTTTATCTTTTAACATATAGGATAATGTTGCTACACCCGCAGCACCAGCCAAACTTAAAATATTTCTTTTACGCATTCTTGATCATCCTTTCTATATTCTATCTAGTTTAATTATACCCATACAATTTCAAATAAAACATAAATCTACACTATCTATCACGAAAGAATATTATATGTTATAATGACAGGAATTATAGAATGATTAATTTGAGGTGAAACAATGCGAGTCAAATGCGTTATATGTGATTCAATTATAAAAATAGATAATGATTGTCCAGAGGCAAAAAAACTTCGGAATCGCCTGATACACACTTATATGTGTCCTGAATGTGATAAAAGAATTAAAAAAAATACACTAGCAAGACATAAAACTGGTAACTTTAAACTTTACAGAAAAAAAACTGTACAGGATCAATATTTATCCTAACAAAAAGCTGTGCATTATTGCACAGCTTTTTGTTAGGCTTATTCTTTTTGCGTTCCTGATAGAGACGTAAACGATAAATCCCCCATAATAATTGCTACAATAAATAGACTTTCAGCAAGAGGAAGATTTAACCCGAAAATTAGTGTTAAAAAGAAGATTCCAATAAATAATAAAATATAAATTATAAAAGACTTAAGCGGTGGTAGTTTTTTAGCAAATCCAAATTTATAAGCCATAATAGCGAAAATTACTGTAGTAAGATAAAGCAACATAAATCCTCTTATTAAAATCGCCAATTCTCCATCATCTGCTACATTTACTTCTCCGCCTAGACCTTTCATAAAAAAGTCAGCGACAGGCCATAAGTTATCCGGTACTTGAATTACTGTTTCTCTTTGCATGTGAAACCTCCAAATTCTACGTTCAAACAAATCTATTATACTTTAAACCATATATAAATACAATTTCTATTAAAGAAAAATACTTTATGGTATGCTATGTATGATCTATATGATATGAGGTGACAAGATGAATATTCAGATTTCAAGGTTTCTATTAGCCATTTGCGTTATATTAGCATTTTCTGCAGTCGGAATCGGTATCGCTCTTCGTAACATTTGGTTTATCATTATCGCTTTTATAATAGGATTTGTACTAATGGGATTTGGCATCTCCATCAAAAAAAAGAAAGCTCATAAAAACTAGCAACCATTTGCTAGTTTTTTACTATTACTTAAGCTCAATATAGTTTTCTAACAACTCTTCTTTAATACACTTATTACAGGTTAAAATAGCATTCGTTCCTAACAAATCTACTGATTGACCATTTGCTTGAACGGTTATTCCTCCAACTTCATTTACTAATATCAGTCCAGCGGCAATATCCCAGGGTGCTAATCGCATCGTCACATAAGCATCTACTATTCCTTCTGCTACATAAGCAAATTCCAATGCTGCAGAACCATATGATCTTGTGCCACGTATATCCATTATTAGTTGCTGAACTTTTTTTTCATTAATTCTGTTATTATCAAAAGCCATACTGCTGTTCAACGCAATTATACTAGTATCAATACTTACTTGTTCGGTTAATTGAGGTAACTTTTCATTATTTCGAAACGCACCTTCTCCCCCCCTTATTCCAGTATATAATACATCTTCCATGACATTGTATATTAAACCTATCTCCCCCCCAATGCCATCATGATAAATTCCAATAGATATAGCAAAATTGCGCTTTTGATGTACAAAATTCATTGTTCCATCAATCGGATCAATAATCCATATTGTGCCATCTAATGTATCCACTTTATCTCCGTATCCTTCTTCACCTACAATACGATGCGAAGGGTACTTATCTCTTATCTTCTCAGCAAAAAATTTTTCAGTTTCCCGATCCACTTCTGTTACCAAATCGTTCGCACTAGATTTGGTATCAATTTGATATTTATCATCAATCTGAACACGAATTTGCTCCCCCCCAGCTTGATAAATCCATTTTTTTACATCACTATAAATTTGTTGTCGAATGGTCTTATCCATTAACTTTCCTCCATTCTCGTTAGAGTACCTACTATTTTAGCAAAGAAAAAGCTAAATGAAAAATGTATACTATTTCTTTTGCAAATAAACAATAATTACTTTAAACTTATAATGATATTAATTAAATGAAAAGGTGAAAAATGATGACATTTAACGGATTTAATGAAAAGGACTTTGAAACATTTCAAATTTCAGGTCTTGATGAGAGAATGGAAGCAATTCAGGAAAGAATCCAGCCAAAATTCAGGGATATATATAATGAAATTGAGAATGAATTAGCAGAGCTAGCAGATCATAAGATGTATCTTCATATCGCTAAACACGCTAGACGTACAGTCAATCCACCAAAGGATACCTGGTCAGCATACTGTCATAACAAGCGTGGCTATAAAAAACATCCGCACTTTCAAGTAGGCTTATGGAACGATAATTTATTTATATGGTTAGCATATATTTATGAGTTACCTCAAAAAAGTGAAATTGCAGAAAAGTTTTTAAATGATGTTGAGGATATAAAAAAATAATACCAGCTGATTTCCATATCTCAGTAAATCATATGAAAAATGAGGCATTTCTTATCTCCGATACTGATCTAGACCATGCATTAGAACGCTTCAAAAATGTTAAAAAAGGCGAATTATTAATTGGCAGAAAGATTGATGCAAATGATCCTTTAGTAAAGGATGGTAAAGCTTTAACTAAAACCATCAAAGAGACTTTTCAAGTTCTGGCACCTGTATACCGATCATCAATGACGATATACTGAAATAATTGCAGCTTGTCGTATAACTCGACAAGCTTATTACATTTTAATTAAATTTTTAAGATCAAGATCCTTTGCTTTTTTAATAACATGGTAAGGAACATATCCTGTTTGTTTTTCAAATTGTTTATCAAGTTGTTTTTCTTCACTTTTTGATGGCACTATTTCTTTATAACGATTGTATGCTACAATTAAGTCTTGTTTTAAAACACCTTTTTCATAAGTCTTCTCAATCATAGCGTAATAATTTACAACATCGATGATTTCCTTTGTTGTCCATGCTTCATTAATAGGATAACTATAATTCATTTAAAACACCTCATATTCAGATTCGCTCGTATTTTAACATGTTGAAATTGAGAAGTATAGTAAAATAACTAGCTATTCTTTTTCTAATTTGCTATAATACCATTTGCTTTATATTTCATTTACTTAAAGGAGCACTACCAAAAGCATGTATACACAGAATGATACACCACTTTTTAGTGGTCTACTAAAACATATTAATAACGAACCTAAGCCATTTCACATTCCGGGGCATAAGGCCGGAAAAGGAATGGACCCTTTATTTCAAGAATTTATTGGTTACAATGCATTAGCAATAGATTTAATAAATATTGAACCTTTAGATGATTTGCATCACCCTAGAGGTATCATTAAAGATGCACAACAATTAGCAGCAGAGGCATTTGGAGCCGATCACACCTATTTCTCTGTTCAGGGAACAAGTGGTGCTATCATGACAATGATCCTTAGTGTTTGCAATCCAGGAGATAAAATTATAGTACCGAGAAATATTCATAAATCTGTCTCATCTGCTATTATATTCTCTGGTGCGATTCCGATTTTCATCCACCCGGAAATAGACCATAAACTAGGAATTTCTCATGGTATAACACCTAATGCAGTTGAAAAAGCCTTAGAAGCACATCCTGATACAAAAGCAGTTTTAGTAATTAATCCTACTTATTTCGGTATCGCTGCAGATTTAAAAAAAATTGTAGATATCGCTCATTGTCATCAAATTCCAGTTCTTGTCGATGAAGCACATGGTGTTCACATCCATTTTCATGACCAGCTTCCCATATCAGCTATGCAAGCTGGAGCTGATATGGCCGCAACTAGTGTTCATAAGCTTGGAGGATCGCTAACTCAAAGCTCTGTTTTAAATCTTAAAGAAGGATTGGTTAATCACGAGCGTGTGCAGACTGTTATGTCAATGCTAACAACTACCTCTACTTCCTATATTCTATTAGCATCTCTAGATATAGCAAGAAAACACCTAGTACAGCAAGGTGAACGGTTATTATCAGAGACACTTAGTCTTGCAAAAATGACAAGAGACTATATTAATGAAATTCCCGGCTTATACTGTCCAGGTGAAGAGATATTAGGTACCGAAGCCACTCATGATTATGATCCAACAAAAATCATTATTTCGGTAAAAAATTTAGGCATATCTGGACATGATGTCGAAATTTGGCTCAGAGAAAACCATCAAATCGAGGTAGAACTATCCGATATGTATAATATTCTATGTATTTTAACACCTGCTGATGATAAGGATAGCATTAATTACTTATTAAATGCTTTAAAGGATTTATCACTAGAACTTGAAACGAATGTGAGGCAACAGAACGTAAAAGTTTCCATTCCTGAAATCCCTATACTTGCGGTCAGTCCTCGTGAGGCGTTTTACGCAGACTATGAGATCATTCAATTAGAAGATTCTGCTGGAAGAATAAGTGCAGAATCTATTATGATATACCCTCCAGGCATTCCAATTTTCATTCCAGGTGAAATTATCTCCGTTGATAACTTAGCATATATTTCCGAAAATATTAAATCAGGTTTGCCAGTTCAAGGGTTAGAAGATGAGACATTAAAAACCGTACGAGTCTTAAAAGAATGAATTGCATTCAAATAAAAAAGATCTCCAAATTGGAGATCTTTTTTATTCAGGTAGTTTTATTGATATTGGATCTGCCATTTCATAACCTTTTTTTCTTAATCCGTTCACAATATCTCCTAATGCCTCTGCTGTCCATTCTCGGTCATGCATTAATAAATTTGCACCAGGTTTTAGCAATGAATAAGGAACATCCACTTCTGGACCTTCTCCGGAAATCATCGCTTCTTTTAATTTTTCAGCATCCATATATGGTTTGAAATAATCATATCCATATGTCCAGTTCATTAATAGCATGCCTTCATCTTTTACTAACTGGGTAGCATAATCAGTATTTACGCCGTTAGGTGCTCTAAAAAATTTTGGCTTTTCTCCAATAATATCCTGGATTAAATTACTTAGTTCTAATATATCTTCTTTTTGTTGCTCTTCATTCACTTCAGATAACCTCTGGTGGTTATATGTATGGTTCCCAATAGCAAATCCCATTTCGTGAATTTGACGTAATATATCTTTATTTTCTTCGCTTTCTAAGAAATGTCCATTAACAAAAAAGATAGCCGGTGCGTTTAAATCTTTTAATGTTTTTGCCATTTCTAAAGCATATTTATCAGGTGCATCGTCAATCGTTAATAGCACAACATTTTCATTGGTGTCTTCTTCAATTGGGACTAATTGCCATTCACTTCCTAGTTCATATAGCGTTTCGACTTGTTTTTCTCGCGTTTCTTCTTGCTTGATATCTTCACTTTTCTGTTCCGTTCCATTAGTGACATCTTCATTAGCAGTTACTTCTTCATCTTCTGCTATATCTTCCTGATTTTCTTCCGTTGATGTTTCTTCATTTATAATCTGTTCTTCCTCGCTAGCTTCACTCTTTTCAGACTCATTATTACAGGCAACTATAAAAACGAGTAAAAACAATACTATCAGATAGTTTATTTTTTTCACGTACTGTCAACCTCCATGATATGATCCATTAAATTTTTATGCAATCTTTCTCTACTTCCGCTGATCCCCCCCTAGGAGTGTCGCATTTTTCCTCCGCTTTGAATAAATTTCTGTTCAAGAGACAAGAAATAAGCACATTTTTGAATCTATGATATAATTTTTTCCTCTTCACGGGAATTAGTTCTGGCTTCACTGGAAATAACGTTAATTCAGTGTAGCTAAGGATATTTCCCGTGAAGAGAGATGGATCTCCCGTCAAGCGAACAACTTTTCCCGTGAAGCTAGCAATTATAAGAAGATGCATGAAATTTCTGTCTATCACATAACTTTTTATAACAAACAAGTTACTTCGCCGTTTAGTTTTATTGTGCCATTGTTTTGTTACATTCTGTTATTTTAAAAAGGAGTCTGCATGTGCAGACTCCTTTTCTATTGTTATTTTACAATATGGATTGGTGTACCCATTGCTACTTCTGCTGCTTCCATTGTGATCTCTCCCAAAGTTGGATGAGCATGGATAGTTAGTGCTAGATCTTCAGCAGTCATACCTGCTTCAATAGCTAAACCTAATTCAGCAATCATATCACTCGCATTAGATCCGGCTATTTGACCACCAATTATTAAGCCGTCTTCTTTACGTGTAATAAGTTTAAGAAAACCTTCACTATCATTTAATGATAATGCACGACCATTTGCGGCAAACGGGAATTTAGATGCAACTGCTTCATATCCTGCCTCTTTCGCTCCTTGCTCTGTATAACCAACTGTAGCAAGTTCTGGATCAGAGAATACCACTGCTGGAATGGCATTATAATCTATAACTGAATTTTCCCCCCCGCCAATTACTTCTGCAGCAATTTTACCTTCATATGATGCTTTATGAGCTAATGGTGGTCCAGGCACAATGTCACCTATTGCGAAAATATTATCTACATTTGTACGACATTGCTCATCAATTTTAATGTAGCCTTTTTCATCCATTTCAATGCCTACTTGTTCTAAACCAATATCATCTGTATTTGGTTTCCGTCCAACAGTTACTAAGACATAATCAGCTTCAACAGTTTCTTCCTTACCATTCGCTTCATAAGTTACTTTAACACCATCAGAGGATTCTTCCACACCTTTAGCCATAGCTTCTGTCACAATGGTTGCACCTTTGTTTTTTAATCTTTTCTTAACAAGGTTACTCATTTGTTTTTCAAAACCGCCAAGAATATTTTTCATACCTTCCAGAATAACTACTTCTGTGCCAAGTTTGCATATGCTGTACCTAATTCAGTACCAACATATCCTCCACCAATTACGACAATTTTTTTCGGAAGTTCTTTTAAATTTAGTGCACCAGTAGAATCGATAACACGATCTGTATATTTAAACGTTGGTAATTCAATTGTTCTTGATCCTGTAGCAATAATACAATGTTTAAATGTATAAGTTTGGGAATTTTTATCATCCATTACTTTTGCTGTGTTTTTATCAACAAAGTATACTTCACCTCTAACAATATCTACTTTGTTTCCTTTTAATAAACTTTCAACGCCACCAGTTAACTTCTTAACAATTGAGCTTTTCCACTCTTGAATTTTAGAAAAATCAATTGATACATTCTCAGTCTTAATTCCTAAAGTCTCATCACCACGAGCGTACTCCACTTTATGTCCAGCCTGAATTAACGCTTTTGATGGAATACATCCAACGTTAAGACAAACACCACCGATATCACCTTTTTCTACAACTGTCACTTTTTGTCCAGTTTGTGCTGCGCGAATTGCTGCAACATATCCCCCCCTGGACCAGATCCAACTATAAGTGTGTCTAATTCAATCGGAAAATCTCCTACTACCATTTTTTACCCCCCCTCCATCATAATTAATTGTGGGTCTTCTAATAAACGTTTAATTTGATTTAACGCATATTGTGCGGTTGCCCCCCCATCGACAATTCTGTGATCAAAGCTTAGCGATAATGCTAGTACAGGCGCTACAACAATTTCGCCATCCCGAACCACAGGTTTTTCTGCTATACGACCAATTCCAAGGATAGCAGCTTCTGGATAATTAAGCACTGGTGTGAACCATTGACCACCTGCAGATCCAATGTTTGTAATTGTACATGAAGCACCTTTCATTTCGTTTGGCGCAAGTTTACCTTCCCTTGCTTTACCTGCTAATTCATTGATCTCTTTAGAAATATCGAAAATTGATTTACCGTCTGCATTCTTAACGACTGGTACCAGCAACCCTTTTTCTGTATCAGCTGCGATACCTATATTGTAATAATGTTTCTGAATAATTTCATCTGTTTCATCATCAACAGAAGCATTTACAATAGGGAATTCTTTTAATGCAGATACTAAAGCCTTTACTACATATGGCAAATAAGTAAGCTTAATTTCTTTCTCTGCAGCAATTGGTTTAAATTTCTTGCGATGTGCAACTAATTCCGTTACATCTACTTCATCATGTAACGTAACGTGTGGTGCTTTATGTTTAGAATTAACCATTGCATTCGCAATTGATTTACGAATTCCACTCATTTTCTCACGTGTTTCAGGAAATTCACCTTCAGTGACAGCAGTTTTTGTTGTTTGTGCTTTTGCTTCACTTGGTTGATCTGCCGTATCAGATAATTCCGTTTTTTGTTCACCATTTAAGAAAGCATCAATATCTTCTTTTACTACACGATGATTCTTGCCAGAACCCTTCACTTCACCTATATTCACGTTATTATCACGTGCATATTTACGAACAGAAGGCATCGCAATAACACGTTTGTTTGTGTCATTAGTTGTAGGTTCTTCTTTGTTTCCTTTATCTTCTTTATCTTGTTTTTCTTCCTTATCAGTTTTTTGCTTTGATTCTTTTTCTGTATTATCTTCTTTAGGTTCTTCTTCCGTTTTTGATTCTTCTGAAGACCCTTCATTTTCATAGCCTTCAGCATCAATCGTAATAATAGTATCCCCCTACAGTTGCAACTGTACCTTCTTCGAAGTGAACTTCTTTTACTGTTCCATCAACTGGAGAAGGAATTTCCACGACTGCTTTATCATTTTGTACTTCACATATCACATCATCTTCTTTTAATTCGTCGCCAGCTTTAACAAACCATTTAACAATTTCACCTTCATGAATACCTTCACCAATATCAGGCAATTTAAATTCAAAAGCCATTAAATGACCTCCCATCTTAATTTAGTTGCTTAGAAATGCATCACTTTATTTACCTTTTCGATAATATCGTTATAGTTTGGTAACCATACTTCTTCTGCTTGAGTAAATGCATATACGGTATCAGGCGCAGCTACTGTTAAAATAGGCGCTTCTAAATGCAGTATCGCTCGTTCTTGCACGTTAGACACTACATAGGATGCAATTCCTGCTTGACGCTGTGCTTCCTGGATCATAACCATACGATTTGTTTTCTCTACCGATTTAATAATTGTTTCAAAATCAACTGGCATAACTGTGCGTAAGTCAATAACTTCTGCATCAATATCATCTTTTTCTAAATCTTCAGCAGCTTTTAATGCGGAATGAACCATTGCACCATAAGCTACTAACGTTACATCCTTACCTTCACGAACCACATTTGCTTTGCCTAATTCGATCGTATAATCATCTTCTGGAACTTCTTCACGAAATGATCGGTAAAGTTTCATATGTTCCAGGAATACAACCGGATCATTATCACGAATCGATTGAATTAAAAGACCTTTCGCATCATAGGGACCAGATGGTATTACAACTTTCATACCAGGTTGTTGGGCAATTAATCCCTCTAATGAATCAGCGTGAAGTTCTGGTGTATGTACACCCCCCCCACCAAATGGTGAACGGATAGTTACGGGCATACTAACCGTGTTACCAGAACGATAGCGAAGTCGGGCCATTTGTCCATTAATCGCATCCATTGCTTCATACACAAATCCAAAGAATTGAATTTCTGGTACTGGACGGAAACCTTGTGTAGCTAAACCGATAGAAATACCAGCGATACCAGATTCTGCTAAAGGTGTATCAAATACGCGATCTTCCCCGAATTCATCCTGCAATCCTTCCGTAGCACGGAATACACCACCATTTTGTCCAACATCTTCACCATACACTAATACATTTTCATCATTTTTCAATTCTACTCTTAAAGCATCAGTTATTGCTTGGATCATTGTCATTTGAGCCATGATTTACTTCGACTCCTTTGCTTTGTATTCTTCCAATTGTTCCTGCAAGTGAGCTGGAAGTTCTTCGTACATATTATTGATTAAATCTGTTACTTTTTGTTTTGGTTGTTCATCTGTTTTCTTAATCGCTGCTTTTATTTCTTCTTTTGCTTTTTCGATTACCTCGTTCTCTTGTTCTTCAGACCATAAACCTTTTTCTTCCAAGAATTTACGGAAACGTACAATTGGATCTTTCTTCTCCCATTCAGTAGTCATATCCTCTGTACGATAACGTGTTGGGTCGTCTCCAGCCATGGTGTGCGGACCATATCGATATGTTAAAGTTTCAATTAAAGTTGGTCCTTCACCATTTACTGCACGTTCTCTTGCTTCTTTTGTAGCAGCATATACTGCTAAGACGTCCATGCCATCCACCTGAATTCCTTCAATACCAGCAGCAACTGCTTTTTGTGCCAAAGTTTTAGCAGCTGTTTGTTTCTCAACAGGAACTGAAATAGCGAACTGATTGTTTTGGACAACGAAAATAGCTGGTGCTTTATATGCACCTGCAAAGTTAATTCCTTCATAGAAGTCACCTTGAGAAGTTCCCCCCATCACCTGTATAGGTGATTGCTACTGATTTTTTACCACGTTTTTTCATACCTAACGCAACACCTGCTGCTTGTGTGTATTGAGCACCAATAATAATTTGTGGACTAAATGCATTTACACCTTCAGGCATCTGATTTCCATGGTAATGACCACGAGAAAATAAGAATGCTTGATATAAAGGCAGACCATGCCAAATGATTTGAGGTACATCGCGATAACCAGGTAAAATAAAATCTTCTTTTTCAAGTGCGAACTGTGTACCCAACTGTGAAGCTCCTGTCCTGCAGTCGGCGCATAAAAACCTAAACGTCCCTGACGATTTAAGGCAATTGCACGTTGATCAAGAATTCTTGTGTATACCATACGATACATTATTTCTTTAAGATCCTCATCTGAGAGTTCAGGCATTGCCTCATCATTAACTATCATGCCTTCTTCATTCAGAATTTGAAACATTTCGAACTGTTTTTCAATTTTTTCTAAACTACGTTCCAAAAGAATTCACCTCTTCCTTTCTTATTCCCTAATTTAAATTTATCAAAATTAGCTTTCCCAAAAGATTAAAAAATCTGTAACAAAACTTCATTATCATTGCTATACCCTAATTGAATTATTATTAATCAGATTATGCATGAAGCAAACTGTTACATAATATTATACTAATAAAACTAGTACAATTTCAACTCATATACAGTTTAGCTTATTGAAGTTGGTTGGTCAAACACTTTGTAACAATTAAAAGTAATTTTATTTCGCATGTTTTACGAGCGAATTATTTGGAAATAAAAGCGCTTTTATAATATCTGTTTCACTATGTTTTTTTATCTGTATCATTGTAAATGTGATTCACATAACACTACTTTTGTTCAAGATAGGATCACTTTTATTACTTTTAAAAAAATAAAAAAAACTTTCAAAATGCGAAAGCTTTATTCATATACCACATTTAATTCAGTTGATTCATAAAAATCTTCTTTTAATTGATTGTATTGATCGGTAAGCTCATTAAATTGATTGTTAAGTTCCGTCACTTTATCATACGAAGTATTCACCTTGTCAATTTGTGCACGCAAATCCTCTTCTGTCAATTCCTTGTCCATAAATAATTCATATAATACTTTATCCTGGTCTAAAGAAGTATGAAATGCTTCGTTTAATTGTTGATATGTATCATAACGACTCTCCATCGTTTGAATCAATTCATTTGCTATGTTCTTCTGCTCTTCTTCCAATTCTGAGACAGATTCTTTCACATTTAAGAATTCTTGTTCTGCTGCATC
Source organism: Gracilibacillus boraciitolerans JCM 21714 (assembly GCF_000521485.1). GTDB lineage: Bacteria > Bacillota > Bacilli > Bacillales > Amphibacillaceae > Gracilibacillus > Gracilibacillus boraciitolerans. The sequence goes on from NZ_BAVS01000001.1 coordinate 583,295, forward strand.
CATCGCTTCTAATTCTGTTTTCAGTAATTCTTTGCGTTCTTCAACCGTGGTAATTGCTTGCTCTGATAATGAAGTAACCTTATCCATCTCATCAGCAGAAAGCTCAATTATTTGGTTATATAACTCCTGCTCTTCTTGTTCTAATTTCATAAACGGTTCTTGTTGTTCTACAAATGTTTTCTCAATTGTCACTGTTTCTTCAAGATGATTATACATTTTGTTTGCTACTGATTCTCCACTGCATGCTACTAATAGAAATATAAGTACAAAACCAATCAATTGTAATTTCCTCATAAATTTAAATCCCCCTAATACTATACCTTTAATAATGAGCGAATTTATTATAACATAAATTTAGCTAATAATTGTTTAAAATTGAAAATTACATTGCAGAATTGTATATTTTTAGTTTATTATTCGATAAGATAGTTAATATGAATATTTATGGAGAGGTTGATATAAATGATTACAATGGAGGATATTGTTAGAGAAGGTCATTCCGCGCTAACACAAGTGGCGAAAGAAGTCGAGTTACCTCCTACAGATGATGAAAAAAATACATTAAAAGAAATGATCCAATTTCTAAAAAATAGTCAAGATGAAGAACTGGCAGAAAAATATAATTTAAGAGCTGGCGTAGGAATAGCTGCACCTCAACTTGGAATAACCAAGCGAATGATGGCAGTGCATTTTCAGGATGATGATGAGAACATCTATAGTTATGGTCTATTTAATCCAAAAATAGTCAGTCATTCAGTTGCTCAAACCTATTTACCTGGCGGTGAAGGATGTTTATCTGTAGATCGTGAAGTGCCTGGATATGTGCCAAGGTATCAAAAAATGACGATAAAAGCATTGGATCTTGATGGAAATGAAGTGAAATTAAAATTAAAAGGCTATGCTGCCATTGTTTTTCAACATGAAATCGACCATTTAAACGGGATTATGTTTTATGACCATATTAACAAGGAAGATCCATTTATGATTCCTGAGAACTCAAAACCATGTGAACAATAAGTAAAAACGAAATTAAATATTAAAATTTTTATTCTCCTTCATTTTAAACCTACCATCATTATTTATCAGTTTAGAATGAAGGTTATTTGTATACTATCTCTTTATATTAATCAATTAATTACAAGTGTTTCATCGATTAACTTACCCCTTTATTAGCAAATTCACGCTGTTCTTTCACTTCATTTATGATAATACTTGAAAAATAGGCTGTTTTTTATAATCGTATACATCTTCAAGTGGTGTTTTCTTCTTATACTTCCTATTATCAATACTCTGGTATATTAAAGGATGATTATATGCCACACTGCATTGAGTGATTCCTTTCAATTGAATGAATGCAATCGGATTTTGATGAATAACCTTCCCTTCATGCATACACTTTGACCATAAAAACTTATAAATGTTGTTATATCCAACACTTAAATAATTACTGAAACATAAAGGGGGGGGCTCTCTCTGTAACAATGGAAAAAAATCACACCGCTTTTCTTTGTATTTGTTTAATCGCACCTTTAGTAGCAATTTTGGATTTGTATGTTATCGTCAAAAATTGTTCCGTCATTATCTTAAAACACAACCTTTTTTCTCAAGATCATTCCCTCTTCCTTTAATATTTTCAAAAACAACATTAGTAATTATAGTATCAATATAATGAATAAGTATAATTGTCATTGTCAAAGCTAAGAGAAAGATTTCTCAAGTATTTTTAGGCAATCATTAAAATATTTTATTTATTTTAGCCTTTTCTGTTTCAATATTTCATAAATCATACTATACTATATAGTAAGAGGGATTGGATCGGTTCATTGAATACTTGCTTTCTTTTCTATTCTGGATAGGAAGGAGTTTGCAGTTAAAATGTTAAAAACGTTTAAAGGAAAAATTAAAACGACGTATTCGGGAAGCCTTACGAAGAAAACAGATTCCAACTACAATTAATCGTTCAAAAGATATTGCAAGAACTACCAAACAAACCATAGAATCAAAAAACAAATAAAAAAAACTAAAGGAGAGATAATATGATATATAAAGTACTTTATCAAAAAGATGCTTTTGAAGTACCAGTACGTGAACATACACAAAGCTTATATATCGAAGCAACTTCTGAAAAAGAAGTTCGACAATCGTTAAAAGAAAAAAATCTAAACATAGAATTCATCCAATTATTAAATGGGGCACATTTAGAATATGAACAACAATCACCGTTTTTTAAAGTGGAGAATGCCTAGCTTATGAAATTTGTTAAAAATGATCAAACAGCAGTCTTTGCATTAGGTGGTTTAGGTGAAATTGGAAAAAAACGCTTACGGCATTCAATTTCAAGACGAAATCATTTTAATTGATTCAGGTATTAAATTTCCTGAAGATGAGTTATTAGGAATTGACTATGTTATTCCTGATTACACCTACCTTGTGCAAAACCAAGACAAAATTAAAGGTTTATTTATTACTCATGGTCATGAAGATCATATTGGTGGTATTCCTTACCTTCTCAGAGAGATCAATGTGCCGATCTATGCAGGTAAGTTAGCAATAGGATTACTCAGAAATAAATTGGATGAACACGGATTATTAAGAACAGCAAACTTAAACACGTTTGAAGAAGACGATGTATTTAAGTTTAGAAAAACAGCTGTTTCCTTTTTCGAACAACACATAGTATTCCAGATTCTTATGGTATTGTAGTAAAAACACCACCGGGAAATATTGTTCATACTGGTGATTTCAAATTTGATTTTACGCCAGTTGGAGAACCAGCAAATCTGACAAAAATGGCTGAAATAGGTAAAGAAGGTGTTCTTTGTTTATTATCAGACAGTACAAATAGTGAGATTCCCGGATTCACCCTATCTGAACGAGTAGTTGGAGACAGTATTAATGATATTTTTTCTCGAGTTGATGGCCGATTAATTTTTGCTACATTTTCTTCCAATATTCACCGATTACAACAAGTTATTGAAGCGGCTGTAAAACATAACCGTAAAGTGGCTGTATTCGGCAGAAGTATGGAAGGCGCAATGAAAATTGGACAAGAACTTGGTTATATTCGTGCACCAAAGAATACTTTTATTGATGCACATCAAATTAATCAATATCCAGCGAATGAAGTAACGATCCTTTGTACAGGTTCACAAGGTGAGCCAATGGCTGCTTTATCCAGAATTGCCAATGGAACTCATCGTCAAATTCAAATAATACCTGGCGACAATGTTGTATTCTCCTCTTCTCCAATCCCTGGGAATACACTTAGCGTAAGTCGAACTATTAATAAACTTTACCGGGCTGGAGCAGAAGTTATTCATGGACCTTTAAATAATATTCATACTTCAGGTCATGGTGGTCAAGAAGAGCAAAAGCTAATGCTTAAGTTAATTCAACCAAGATTTTTCATGCCGATTCATGGTGAGTATCGCATGTTAAAGGTGCATACAAAATTAGCAGCTAAATGTGGTATTCCGCCGAAAGATAGCTTCATTATGGATAATGGTGAGGTATTAGCTTTAGGTAAGGATAACGCTACGATTGCTGGTAAAATACCTTCTGGTTCCATCTATGTGGATGGAAGTGGAATTGGTGATATTGGTAACATTGTATTAAGAGATAGGCGTATTCTTTCTGAAGAAGGCTTAGTTATGGTAGTAGTAAGTATTAATATGAAAGAATTCCGAATTGCCTCAGGTCCTGACATTATTTCTCGAGGATTTGTCTACATGAGAGAATCTGAGGATTTAATTAATGAGGCACAGAAATTAGTCTCTAAACACTTAAATAAAGTTATGGAACGACGAACAACTCAATGGTCTGAGATTAAAAATGAGATAACCGATACAATTGCACCATTCCTATTTGAAAAAACAAAACGCAGACCAATGATCCTGCCAATTATTATGGAAGTATAACCAAAAGCCCGATGATTTTTCATCGGGCTTTTTTATTAGCTAATATAAATACAACATACGCATAATAACTAAACTGCGAAGTAACAAGTTGCTAAACTTCACAAAAGTTGTAGATGAGACTTAATCCGTCGCTGCGGAAAAACACTCCCTTTCCTAAGGGTACGGCTTCAGCTAACTTTCAAAATTGTCACTTGTTCGCTGTTTGTGTCAACTAAGCATATATATTTTCTTTAGAAGCAATAAGATATTTCAGCTGGTTCGTTGAATTAATTTCGTCAGCTTAGTCCTCAACAACCAACTGTTTCTCAAAGCGAGAGATGTCTTTGTCTGCTCCGATCACTATGAGTATATCGTCTTTCTCTATTTTCTGTGTTGCCATTGGAGAAACATTTATACCTTTTTCATCAGCTTCTTTAATAGCAACAATGTTACAACCATATTTCGCTCGAATATCTAATTGAATCAAGGTCTTCCCGTCCATTTTCTTTCCAGCTTTCACTTCAACAATACTATGTTCATCAGATAATTCCAAATGATCTAAAATATTAGTAGAAATGATACTGTGCGCAATTCTTTTTCCCATATCCCGTTCTGGATGAACAACATGGTCAGCGCCAATTTTATTTAGTACTTTTTCATGATAATCATTTTGTGCTTTAACTGTTATTTTATTAATGCCTAGTTCTTTTAACATCAAAGTAGTTAAAATACTAGCTTGAATATCATCTCCGATAGCAACGATAACATGATCAAAATTTCGAATACCAAGTTCTTTTAAAACATTCTCATCAGTTGTATCTGCTATAACTGCATGCGCAGCTATATTTTTGAATTCTTTTACTTTATCCTCATAAATATCAATGGCTAATACATCCATTCCCTCTGCGCTAAGTTCCCGACAAATACTTCCTCCAAATCGACCTAATCCAATTACAGCAAACTCTCTTTTCATACAAACTCCTCCAAAAATAGAATCAATCTTATTTTATCATATACATTCAAAAAGGAAACCAGTATCTCATCACCCGGTTTCCCTTTTCATACTTTTACAATAGTATTTAAATACTAACTATTCTTATAACGCATCTAACATTTCAAATTGAGATTTAACAAGGTGATAATATTCACCTTTTTTCCTCATTAATTCGTCATGATTGCCTTGTTCGAGAATCTTACCTTGCGCTAAGACAATTATATTATCAGCCTCTCTTATTGTTGAAAGACGATGGGCTATCATAATTGCTGTACGACCTTTTAACAGATTTTGAAGTGCCTTTTGAATTTTAACTTCGGTTTCGGTATCAATACTTGCGGTCGCTTCATCTAAAATTAAAATTCTTGGATCAGCTAGTAAAGCTCGTGCAAAAGATAACAATTGTCTTTCACCGGCGGATAGAATATTTCCTCTCTCTTCTACTTCAGTCTGATAACCATTAGATAAACGTTTGATAAAGTCATCGGCACCAACAAGTTTCGCGGCTTCTTTTACTTCTTCATCACTAGCTTCTGGTCTACCAAATCGTATATTTTCCATAATCGTACCTGAAAAAATAAATGTATCTTGTAATACAACAGAAATATTCGTTCGCAGGCTATCTAAACGCATATCCCGTAAGTCATGGCCATCAATTCTAACTGCACCGCGAGTTGGATCGTAGAAACGGCTAATCAAATTAGCTATTGTTGATTTACCGGATCCGGTATGACCAACAAGAGCAACTGTTTGCCCTTGTTTCATTTCAAGTGAAATTTCGTGTAATGCAACTCGATATTCATCATATGAAAACTGTACTTTATCAAATACAATATTACCTTTCATATCTTTAAATATCTTTGCATTTTTTTTCTCTTTTACATTTGGCTGTTCATCTAAAAATTCAAATATTCTTTCTGAAGAGGCCATCGCTACTAGTAATTGATTATAAATCTGTCCAAGTCTCGAAATAGGTTCCCAGAACATCCCTAAATAAAATGCAAAAGAAACAAATGTACCAATTTCAATCTGGTTAGAAATAATCAAATGTGCACCATAAGAAATAAGAATAACAGTACCTACAGCATTACTCATTTCTACGAATGGTCCAAAATAAGCACTCTTTTTCATTGCTAGACGCTCTTTTTCATAATTATCAGAGTTTACGCCATTAAAAAATTCAGTATTTTCTTTTTCCTGAGAAAAAGACTGAGTAATACGTATTCCTTGCATACTCTCGTTCAAATGTGAATTTAATCTAGATTTTTGAATACGTACATCTTGCCAGGAGCGGCGAATTCTTCTTCTTAACTTAGTAGAAATAAAGAACATAATCGGTAAAATAATTAATACTGCTAATGCTAACGGTGGACTAAATACGAATAAAATAATGATAATACCTGAAAGCAATACAATATCCATTAATAGATTTATAATACCATTCGTAAATAGTTCTTGTAGTGAATTTACATCATTTAGTATTCTTACCAAGATTGATCCTGCCGACCGATTATCAAAAAAGTTATGAGAAAGTCGTTGAACATGGGAAAATAAATTTTTACGCAAATCATGAATAACACGTTGACCTAGAATATTTACCCATTTGATCCGATACATATTTGCAACATAATTAAATAAATAAAGGATTGAAATTCCAATTATCAAGTATGTTAACAAACCTATATCGCTGTTCTTTATGGCTTGATCAATTACTATCTTACCTATTATCATAGGAACTACTAAACGAACGATAGTTGAAATTAACATAGCGATTATAGCCGCTGGCATTAACGTTTTTGAATAAAGGTTTTAAAAAAAATAAAAGTCTTAACATTTGTTCCAGTTAAAAGGTTTTTCCACCTCTTCATCTAATGGATAATAGAACCTTTTTAAATGCGGACTATTTTTTTTCATTTCTTCAACTGACAACGATTTTGTCACTTTTGTACCCTCCCTTTTACTTAACAGACTGCATAACCATTTCTCTGTCCTGATATTGAATATCATAAATTCTTCGATACGGTCCATTTTGATTAATTAATTCATCATGGGTTCCACGTTCCTTTATCTGGCCTTGTTCCATTACTAAAATTTCATCTGCATGTTTTAAAGAGGAAATGCGATGTGCGATAATAAACGTTGTTCTTCCATTCATTACTTCTTTTAAAGCTTTTTGAATTTGAAACTCTGTTTCCATATCCACAGCGGAAGTAGCATCATCCAAGACTAAAATACTAGGATCGATTAAAATAGCGCGAGCAATCGCAATCCGTTGTTTTTGCCCACCTGAGAGACCCATACCCCCCCTTTCACCTAAAAGCGTGTCATAACCTTTTGGCATTTCCATAATAAATTCATGTGCCTGTGCTCGTTTAGCTGCAGCAATAATTTCTTCGATGGAAGCGTCCGGATTTCCATAAGCAATATTTTCTTTAATTGTTGTTGAGAATAAGAAAGATTCCTGTAAAACAAACCCTATATGTTTACGTAACCATTTCAAGGAATACGAGCTAATAGGTTTGCCATCCAATAATACTTCACCTGCTTCTGGCTCATAAAATCTGGTAATTAGCTGTGTAATACTTGTTTTACCTGCACCAGTAGGGCCTATTAGACCGATAACTTTACCAGGCGAAGCATCAAAAGAAATATCTTTCAGTGCAGTAGCATCATCTTCTGTATATGTTAATGTTACATTCTTAAATATTACATGTCCTTTAATACGTTCTGGCACTAAAGGATCTTCTTCTTCTTCAATATCTTCAGGTGCCTCTAAAATTTCTAACAAACGCTCTCCAGAAGCTTTTGCTTGTGAAAATTGATTAACGATAAATCCTAAGTGCATTAATGGTCCTAGAATATAAGTTACTAAACTAAAGAAAGCTATTAATTCACCTAAACTAAGTTCGCGATTAATTACTAAATATCCTCCATAGATCAACAATGCTACCATACTAATATTTCCGATAAATTCCATAAACGGAAAGTATCGTGCCCAGATATTAGACGTGAAGATATTTACTTCCTTGTAATCGGCATTACTGTTAGTGAAACGATCGATCTCAAAGTCTTCCTTTGATAATGATTTAACTGTATTCATACCACTTACATTTTCTTGAATACGTGTATTTAGCCTGCCTAATGATTTTCTGATATTACGAAAGGCAGGATGCACTTTCTTATCGAATTTAAAAACTACAACAGCCAAGAAAGGCATTGCTGCCATAGTTACTAAAGCTAGAGGAATAGAATAATAAAACATTACCCCTAAACTAATAACAATTAATAAAGTGACTCTGATTAGTTCTCGAAACCCTGCTGCCAAGAAAAACCTAAACCCTTCTACATCCATCGTTAACCTCGACATTAAATCACCTGTTCGAGCATTATCATAATAGGAAAAAGAAAGCCTTTGCAATTTTTTGTATAACTCATCACGTAATCTGTAAACTGACTTCACTCCAAAAAGGTCACCTAAATACTGCTGTAAAAAGTTGGCCACACCTTTTACAATCATAATTAGCATAAATCCGATTGCTAAATATGGGATTAGTTGATACTTGCCAGGCGTTACAACGTCATCAATCGTAATTTGTAACAGGATCGGATATACCACAGTAATACCTGTTACAATCACTACAAATAAAACGGAAAAGAAGAAATACTTTTTAAAAGGCCAATAAAAATCTTTCAGTTTCTTAAATGTTTCCATCCAGTCTGCACCCCCCCCATTGTTTACGTATGTATAAATATAACGGCAACCGAAATAAATTTCCACCATTTTGACTTATTTTCTTTATTTTTTTAAATAAAAACTAAGTAAAACTAAACTGCGAAGTAAATGGACGGAGCTTTTGCCTAGCATTCATCATACTTTCAAAATTGTCACTTGTTCGCAGTTTGGGTCTACTTGATAATACAACCGGTTTTTATTATATGTTCAATGAATGACGTTTAGAAATTATTATCTGAGATTATTTGTATATTAGTTGCTAGTTAAACTAGCTTCTAATATGATAGTACTATCATCAATAGAGGAGGAAAATAGATGTTTGAAGAGGGGGGGTTAAAAATTGATTGGGGGGGGTATATTCTGGACGGTTTAATTAGATATGGAATCCAAATTGCTATCCTTATCATTGCATTATTAATTATTGCCCCCCCAATAGGTAAAAAATTAATAAAAACTGCACTTAAAAAATCAAGAACAAAACAATCTGAAGCACGTATACAGACATTAGAAAAACTACTTCTCAATGTATTTTCATACGTGTTAATCTTTATTTTTATAGTTATGTTCTTTGGAATTATTAAACAGCCAATTGGTCCACTGCTTGCTGGGGCCGGAGTCATTGGACTGGCTGTAGCGTTCGGTGCACAAGGTTTAGTGAGTGACATCGTAACGGGATTTTTTATTTTACTAGAAAAACAAGTTGATGTTGGAGATTATGTAACAGCAGCTGGTTATGACGGAATTGTGGAAGAAGTTGGTCTCAGAACCACACAAATCAGAGGATTTGATGGCACACTTCATTTCGTTCCAAATCGTGAAATAGCCGGCGTTAGTAATCATTCCCGCGGAAATATGCGTGCACTTGTTGACATTGGTATTAGTTATGATGACAATATTGATGAAGCATTGACAGTCTTGCAAAGTATATGTGAAGAATTTGCTCAGGATAGTCGTTTTGTCGATGGACCAAATGTTCTTGGTGTTCAAGCATTTGGTTCAAGTGAGGTAGTGCTGCGAATACTCGGAAAAACAGTCAATATGGAACAATGGGGGGGTGCGGAACGAGATATTCGAAAACGTATCAAAGAAGCATTTGATCAAAACAATATCGAAATTCCTTTCCCACATCAAGTCAATATTCAAAAAAACAACTAAAAAATATGCAGAAAACTCACTCTCGCACTAGAGCGAGTTTTTTTTTTTACATATTTTGGATCATTGCAGTTACTGCTTTTACTCCGATTGGAATAGCATCTTCAGCGGGATTCAGTTTACTGTGATGCAGACCATATGGAGAATCTACACCAAGCCAAAACATAAAACCTGGTATCTCTTTTAGAAAATAACCAAAATCCTCCCCCCCTGTCATAGCTGCATTTGCTTCAACAAATTGAATCCCTTCTTCTTCAACTATTTTCGAGAAATGATGTACATATTTCCCTAAATTGTTAACCTGATAATACATTGACCCATAATCCACGTCTATTTTGCAATCATACACAATTTCAAATCCTCTTATAATATGGTCTAACTCTGTTTTTATTTTATTCATAGTCTCCGGCTGCAACGTTCGAATCGTGCCTTCGAGTCTTGCTGTCTCTGCAATAATATTTTGAACCGTTCCAGCTGACATTTTCCCGATTGTTATGACTCCACTGTCAAGAGGTCTATTTTTCTAGAGATAATTTGTTGTAATTGTGTAACAAAACTGCTAGCGGTCACAATCATATCTTTAGTTAAATGTGGATATGCAGCATGTCCGCCTTTTCCAGTAAAGTCGATAAACAACTCACTCGTATTTGCAAACAGTAATCCCTCACGGCTCGACACAGTACCGACAGGCAATTCAGGTGCGATATGTAGAGCAAATATACTATCTATCTGCCATTGCTTAAACGTATTAGAGGCTAGCATTGGTGCTGCTCCTCCAGGTCCCTCTTCTGCTGGTTGGAAAATAAAAAGAACATTGTCATTGATGGGATTCGCACTAATCATATCCAGAGCTCCTAATGCTATCGTCATGTGCAAGTCATGTCCACAGGCATGCATATTTTCCGGATGTTCAGATTTAAATGATAAGTCTGTTTCTTCTTTGATAGGTAACCCGTCTATATCTGTTCGAAATGCAATCGTTCGATTAGAATTTTTTCCATTCACAAAAACAAACAGGCCTGTCTCCCATTTCGTGATTTCAATATTTGCTCGATTCATATTTTCAATTGTTTCTATTAAGAAAGACTGTGTCTTATATTCTTGAAATCCACGCTCAGGTATTTGATGTAGTTTTCGTCTAATAGACACTAGCTCATCGTTTCTCATTTTATCCTTCCTCCTGCTTCCGCATCGACATATAGCTATAAAGAAGACAGGATCCTTATATGAGATCCTGTCCAGTTATGAATTAATTATCTAGCTTACGCAATGCTTCCATAATTTCTGTTTTAGCTTTTGTTTGATCATCGATCTCTTTGATCACTTTAGCAGGTGTTCCTGCCACGACAGTATTTGGTGGTACATCTTTAGTAACAATTGCACCTGCAGCTACCACAGCACCTGCACCAACTCTAACTCCTTCTAATACAACAGCATTTGCTCCTACTACCACACCATCTTCAATAATAACAGGTTGTGCAGAAGGTGGTTCAATAACTCCACCAATACGGCACCTGCACCTATGTGACAGTTCTTACCAACTGTAGCTCTCCCGCCTAAACAAACATTCATATCGATCATAGTTCCTTCTCCAATAACAGAACCAATATTAATTAAGGCACCAAACATAATAACTGCACCATCTCCGATTTCTACCTGTTCTCGGATAATTGCACCTGGTTCAATTCTTGCATTGATATTCTTCGTATCAAGTAGTGGAATTGCTGAATTTCTACGATCGTTTTCTACTACATGGTCTGTAATTTGATTACTATATGTATCAAGTAAATCTTTCACTTCTTTCCATTCACCAAAAATAACACCGTTTGAATGATTTAAGAATGTTTGAATAGATCCTGTTGCTTCAATTTTATCCAAATCAGTCCCTTTTACATAAACTTTAACCGGGGTAGATTTTTTACTGTTTGAGATGTAAGAAATGATCTCATGTGCATCCATTTGCTTCATTGTTTAGTTCCTCCAATATTGTTTTTTTAATTAAATGTAACAAAAATTTAATTACTTTTACAAACATTATTAATCACTGACATACATCGACTTATTTACTTCTTTTAAAATAGCTCGTCTAGTTAAAATGCCAAGAAAATAACCTTGCTCATCTACCACACATGCAAAAGCATGGTCAATAACTATTTTTAAACTTGTTAAAAAATTAGTATCTTTTAATAAGGTAGGCTGATCTTTTTTCATAACTTCTTCTACTTTTGTTTCAGCTAGCTTTTCCATCTCAAATCGTTCCATTCCCATGATACTCTTAAGAATCGGCGTCTTCGCAATAGTTCCTCTTAATTTAAAATCCAAGTCAAGTACCGGTACAGAAGAATATCCCGATTCCACAAGTACGAGTAACGCATGCTCGATAAGGTTACCTTCCTGTACATGGGCTACCTTTTCAGCTGGAATCATAAGATCAGCTACGGTTAAGTCAGTTAGTTTTTGTTTTAATATACTAGACATATCTACACTCCTTTATCAATTGGTGAAGGAGCTATAAGAACAATCACCGTAATTATTTTAACATATTTTCAGAAATTTTGTGTAAACTGTTCACCTAACATTTTTCTTATTTCACTTCATGCTATAATATAGATATGTAATAATAGAAAGGGCATTGAAAATTTATGAATCGTAGAACTTTTTTAAAACGGATCTTTGGCAGTTTTATTACATTAATTGGACTAAGTGGTGGCACGTATTACTATGCAAAAGAATTAGAGCCGAATATGTTAGATATTCATTATGTCGATATTATATCGAAAAAAGTAATGAGTGCTTTTGAAAACTATAAAATACTTCAATTCTCTGATACACATATAGGATTTCACTATTCAATAGAACAATTCGAGAAATTAGTTAGAAAAATTAATGCAGAAAATGCTGACCTCGTAGTGTTCACAGGAGACTTAATTGACAATCCACGTACATATACAGTAAATCAAAGATTAGTAACCCTCCTTGATCAGATACAAGCAAAGGATGGAAAGTATTGGATATACGGAAACCATGATCACGGTGGCTATGGTACGAACATGCTAAAAGAGCTGTTTGATCAAAGTGGTTTTGAACTGTTACAAAATGGACACAGACAAATTAATAAAAACGGTGATATGATAAATATAATTGGTGTGGATGACGTGCTCCTTGGAAAGCCTGATATAAATCAGACTTTTCAAGGAGTGGATCAGAATCTTTTGACAATTCTATTAGCACATGAACCAGATTATGCTGAGATTGCTAAAGACTACCCTGTTGATATTCAACTATCTGGACATAGTCATGGTGGTCAGGTGCAATTACCTCTTATTGGTTATCTCTACACCCCCCACATCTTGCTGAAAAATATGTGGAAGGATATTATTCCGTCGGTAATCGACCATGCAATTATATGTGAGTAGAGGCATTGGGACAACCAGATTACCATATCGTTTTTTCTGCAAACCAGAAATGACAGTCTATCAATTAAAACAAAATTAAGTAATGGGGTGTGCTTATATGTTAAGGAATGCATGGTTTGTTTTACTATTTATTATGTTCTTAACAGCATGTGGTGGCAATAATATATTAGGTAATAACAACCAAAATACTAATAAAGTGGAGGAATTCTCCTATGAAGTTGAAGATTTTACTTTTACCAATCAAGATGGAGAAGAATTTTCTAAAAGTGTATTAGAAGGTAAATTTTGGATAGCAGATATGATCTTCACAAATTGTGAAACGGTCTGTCCACCAATGACTGCTAATATGGCACGTTTACAACGTATGTTAGAAGAAGAAAATATTGATGCTGAACTTGTATCTTTTAGTGTCGATCCAACCAATGATTCTCCTGAAATACTAAAGGACTATATTGAAAAACGCGGTGGAACCTTTGATAATTGGAACGCATTGACAGGTTATTCAGATGATGAAATAAAAAGTTTTGCAATAAATTCCTTTAAAGCATTTATTGAGAAACCTGAAAACAATGATCAGGTGATTCATGTTAAAACCTTTTATTTAGTAACACCTGACGGAAAAGCAATTAAAAGATATGATGGCGAGAAAGCAGATAATATGGAAAAAATAGTTGAAGATATCAAAGCTATGAACTAAAGTTAAATGATTAAGGGGGGGAGGTGAATACATGACAAATTCAGATACGATGGTGAAAAATATCGGCCAAGCATTATTTATAGTAAACCGTCATGCAAAGACAGCACCTGATCCGACCTACCTTTATAAATTAAAGAAAGAAACCATGAAAAAATTGATTCACGAAAGAAAAGCTAAAAAAATTGGATTGCACTATTCCAAAAATCCAAAGCATAGTCACCAACATTCCGTATTACTGGTACAAATTGGAGAGTATTATTTACATATGCCTCCCACTAAAGAAGATATGCATTTGACACACTTGGGACACCTAAACGAATCCTATCGAAATCCTAAGCCTACCCTCTCCCTTAATAAGTCGAAAAAGATACTCCAGGAATATTTAAATTGGACTGTTACACCACCTAAAGCAGCCCATTCCTATTTTTCTAATCAATCTTCTGCTCTCTCTCCTTTTTATCATAAAAGAAAAGATAATAAGTAATTTTAATCAGAGGAAGTTATTAAATAACTTCCTCTGATTAATCTTTCCTTATTATTAGATATACAATTAATGTTAACCTTGATTAGTTTCATGTTTTCGTAATAAAGAAAAACCTCTTTTTATGCTAAGAATAATAGAAAAAATTAAGATAGCATATAAAACATATCTCCAATCCTCTACAGCTATAAATTGATTTATTAACAATAACGAGATTATAATTGCAAACAGATAGGTCATCAGTGCTTTCCATTCCAATGCGATGATAAATCTAATAAATGGTTGTAACACAAAATATAAAATCGATAACCCTAGTACAACATAGAGAATAAAAAACATTTCAGATTGCATTGTAATTAATAAATAGTCACTTATTCTTAACCATTCTTTCCACAGCTCGTTAACCATTTATATCCCCCCCCTTTTTAATTTTATGATAAAATAATGCTAGTTCTTGAATACTTATATTTATTATCACCATGAAGTTTAATAGTTATAAGTGATACAAAGGTATAAAGGGGATTTTTATGGAGCAGTTTATAAATGATCGTGTCAAAAGGATTGAAATTTCAGGTATAAGACAATTTTTTAATATGGTGGCTGATAAGAAAGATATTTTATCTTTAACAATCGGACAACCGGATTTTCCCACTCCCGACCATATAAAAGAAAAGACAAAAGAAGCAATCGAAAATGATTATACTGCATATACAGCTAATGCTGGCATTTTATCTTTACGGGAGGCGATCTCAAACTTCTACTCGAAAAATTATCAAATAAGCTACGATCCAAAAAATGAAGTTATTGTAACGGTAGGCGCTTCACAGGCAATTGATGTAACGTTTCGGACGTTATTAAACGAAGGTGACGAAGTAATTCTTCCAGGACCTGTTTATCCCGGATATGAACCATTAATTATTCTGGCAGGTGCCAAACCGGTTCATATAGACACACGTGAAACACACTTCAAGATAACTGCTGAACAAATTGAAAGATCTATTACAGTTAATACGAAAGCGATTATAATTCCTTACCCTTCTAATCCAACTGGAGTTACCTTGTCCAAAGAAGAATTAGCTGAAATCGCTTCTGTTATAGAAAGACATAATTTATTTCTAATTGCTGATGAGATTTATAGTGAATTAGTTTATGAGCAACCTCATTTTTCTATAGGACAATTTGCTGAAATTAGGGATAAACTTATTATCATAAATGGTGTTTCTAAATCTCATTCCATGACAGGTTTTCGCATCGGGTACATATTAGCCCCCCCAGAATGGTTAGCGAAACAGATGTTGAAAGTTCATCAGTATAATGTATCCTGCCCCTCCTCCATCAGTCAGTATGGTGCTTTAGAGGCTATCAATAATGGTCAAGAAGATTCTAAAAAAATGAAAAATGTATATCAGGAAAGACGTGATTATGTATACGCTAGGCTAAAGGATATGAATTTAGCTACATATTTGCCTAATGGCGGATTTTATTTTTTCATCGACATCAGTCATCTTCACTTAGATTCATTTACAGTTGCTGTCCAATTAGCAGAAGAAGCTAAAGTTGCTTTAGTTCCAGGAAGTGCATTTTCCAAATATGGCGAAGGCTTTTTACGACTTTCGTATGCTTACAACCTAGCTACAATTAAAGAAGGATTGGACAGATTAGAGCCGTATATAAACAATCATACTAACTAGGAGATAAAACGAAGCAAAGATGCCATACAAAGCTAATTCCTACTTTCAAAATGATTATTTCACTTACAAAAAAGTAAAACACCAGAATTATTTCTGGTGTTTTTTTTCAGATATTTCATTTTTTTTATATTGTTCATAATCATTTAAAAGTTCATCTAATTCCTGACTAATATGAAGAGATTCTTTACTTGTAATCCCTTTTTCGAGAGCAACAACGGTCATTTTCTTTCGCAACTCTTCAATCTTAGTTATTAATGATGCTGAATAAAGTGACATTTTACCGAGTTACCTCCTATTCAATGACTCAGTGATTAAAAATATTTGTTAAACGATATTAATTATCCTAAATAATTCAATTAATGTAAAGTAAAGTGCAAAAAAGAAAAATACTTCATAAAATTAAAAGATTATTTTCTTATATCTTTTATAATTCGACAAATCATTCCTTTTCTATGCTATAGTATAAATTGAGATTTTCATTTAGTAGAAAGGTTTCTATCACCACTATGGTTAACACTATAAGAAAGCCGTAATGGCACATTAATTAAGGATGAATCTTATTATGCATTTTAAACGAAATGAAGCATTTCGCTACCAGTTTAAGCAACCTCTGCAAGCCAAAATTCACTTAGAAAAACAGAATACCTGCGATATTTCTATCCTCGACGTAAGTCCTAAAGGAATGAAATTTAATTGTTTGGTAAAAATCCCTTTAAATTTAAATATACAAATTACATATAAAATATTAAATAAAAGTTTTAAAATTACCGGTTCGATTATATGGCAAATTGATTATGGTGAATTTTATCAATATGGTGCTTTATTTGAAAAAAATGAGGAGTACCAATTAGCATTACTAACTGAATTAAAAAAACTTGCAAAAACAAAACCTCAATAGATTTTTCCACTGAGGTTTTGTAGGTTAATGGTCTATTTGACACGGTCAAAAATACTAAATCCTATACATCCGATTAAAATAACAAAACTTAATATACCAAAAATAACAGATTCCATGCTTTCACCCCTCATTTACTTTATGTTATCTATATTATATCTAAATTTCTTATTTTAATAAAGCAGATATTATTTTTTGTCATAATTTAAAAAGATTATTACCTTTTCATGGTATAATAGAGTAAGAATTCCATCGATTAGAAACACGTATTTTAGAGGACAGATCTTTGTTGTCCATAACACAGGCCAAATGTGGTCATATAGAAAGCGAGGTATCACTTTGTCTTTTTGTCCTAATTGTGGTGGTCAAGTACAAGAATCGGAAACATTTTGTGTTTACTGTGGAAAAAGACTGCCAGCAGATCTTAACGAAAGAACAGTACCAAAAAAACCAACAACAAAATGGTGGCTTCTTCCTACCTTGTCATTAGTAATTGCTTCGATAATTATTATTTCTATTCCTATATTTACAAACTATCAATCTAATCAAGCAAAATCGCTTTATCAGGATGCCAAAGACATGGCATTAATTGGTGATTACAGCCAAGCACATCATATACTTCAACAAGCGATTGACTATAAAAAACAATTCCCTGCAGCAATAGAGGTTATTAGCTTTTTAAACATAGCTACAAATGTTGAAAGCGATTTACAAAATGTCGAAAAATTAAATAAACAAAAAAAATTTGAGAAAGCGTTCGATATCATACAGCAAGCAGAACGGGACATTCAAAATTATAATGGTGATTTGGTTGATCAACTCATAATAAATATACTGGCAACAAAAAACCAAACGATATTAGAACAATCTTCATATAAATTCAACAATGATCCTACTGTAGAAGATCTGAAGAATCTTTTTTGGGAAATGGAAGAGATATCTGATGAAAAAGCCATCGTATTAAAAGAACAGATTCAAGAAAAATTAATAGCCATGACTTATCAGAAAGCAACAACACTATTAGATGATCTTCAGTTTTCACGCGCAATGCGGGTAATAGACGACACGTTATATGTCATCGAAAACTCTGAACAGTTAGAGAGCTTAAAAGCTACTGTAAACAAAGAAAAAACCGCTTTTGAAACCGTGCAAGAGCAACGTATCGAACAGGCTCTTTCTGTTTTTGAAAAGGAACAGGAAGTAAACGAAAGTAATGCGATAGAGCAAATAGATATTAAACTGACGGAAGATAAAGATAAGTGGGTTATAAATGGCACATTAAAAAGTGTCGCAACTGTACCAATACACTCTATACTGGTTAGTTATTCCATTTCAGATAAACATGATCAAATAGTACTTGAAAATGAAATATATGTTTATCCAGAAACATTATATCCTGATGAATTTGGGAATTTCGAGTTTACTCATTTCGATATTCCTGCTGATCATGTTGGATTAACAGCTAAAATAGAAGAAATTACTTGGTATTTAGAATAAGCAACGGAGGATTATAATGTACAAGAGGAGAAAATATATCCCTGTTATTTTGGCTGTTTTCATATTACTTATTGCCATCACTCTAGCTTTTCTTATCTATAGAGACTGGTATAAACAACCATTATCAACTGAAAATACACTAGCCACCAATATTGAAAATAACTACAATGAAGTGAATTTAAAAACCATCATTCATCAAACACAAAAATCTGTCGTGCAAATAGAAACTACAAATGATTTAACAAGTAAAACTGGTTCTGGCTTTGTAATTAACAACACTGGAGATATTCTAACAAATGCTCATGTGATTGAAGATGCAGACACGATAATGGTTAAATTATCTAATACAAGGCAATATCCTGCAGCTGTGATTGGTATCGGCGTAGAAGAGGATTTCGCTGTCATTAGAGTACCTGAATTACATCAGTTAGAGCCGATTTCACTTGAAACAGAAAAACAAATAGAAATAGGAGATGAAGTTATCGCAATCGGTAGTCCTGTAGGAATTCAGAACAGTGTTTCACTTGGATTAATAGTGGGAACAGATCGGTCTTTCTCAATAAATAACTTTCAATATGATGAAGTTTATCAGATTTCTGCAAATATCACTTATGGCAATAGTGGTGGTCCGCTAATTTTACGAAGTAGTGGGAAAGTAATCGGCATTAATTCAGCTGGAATTGCCGATACTGATATTGGCTTTAGTATTCCAGTGACACAAGTAAACAAACAAATAACAAATTGGATAGAAGATGTTAAGGAAGAAGATTTAGTTTACCTCTCTTCAATCGGACAGCGTGTAAATCAGGAAAAGCTGGAAGAAGATGCATTATATTTAATAGACTATTTCTTTGAGAATATTTCTTTACGAGACTATGTTAATGCATATTCTATGTTAGGAAGCCACTATCAAGATAAAAATAGTTATATAACTTTTCGTCGATCTTTTCAGTCTTTAATAAGTTTGAATACAAAGAAAAAAACAATCACAGAAAAAAAAGATGATGAAATTCATATGACAGTTGATCTTGAAGCTACCCTTCGAGACGATTCCTATCAAGAAACTCAAAGAAAATGGCAGTATAATTTAGTAGTCGGCTTTGAAAATGACCAACTAAAAATACTTAAATTGCATAAAACTTCTTAAGAGAGATTGGAGGTGTCTTTTTGAAAAAACTATTTTTCTATTTATTTTTACTATTATTGTTATTTGCATGCAGCAATAAACAAACAGAGTCAATGATTACCAAAGAAGCACCACTTGAGGCTCCTCAGGAATTGGTAAAAACAGAAGAAATGGAAGAAGAATCGCTCCAGAATAATGAAACGTTAGAAATAGAATTCACTTCGGAAAATGAATTGATTACAATTAATACAGCGAATATCAATATACTTAACTCATATCTTAATACGTTTATTAATAAAGAGAAAGCGGTCTCGAATATGGAGCTAACAAAACTTGATATAGCTAAGCTTTATTTACTTTCTTTTAATTGCAATGAAACTACATGCTCTTATCTCCTGTTAGATAGAAAAGAGCCTAATCGGTCCTTTTTAGTAGATGATTTAATCCATATAAAAGAAGCACTGCCATCACCTGATCAATCCAAGTTACTTTTCATTATAGCTAATTTCGATAGTACTGAAACTTTTAAGGTATTTGAACAAAATGAGTGGACATTACTAAATTTCGAATTACCACCTTCAGAAGAGACTATAACCATAAATGAAGCAACATGGATAGATGAGCAAACAATTAAATTACAATATCAAGAACCTACAGATAATAGTATTCATGAAATCACATTAAAACAAAAAAAGAAGAATTATTTAACTAATCATCGATAATTTTATAAAATAATGACTTAGCTTAAAGACCTTCTTGAGATAGTAAAAAGGCAGTGATCCCCCCCCTCACTGCCTTTTATTTGAATACTATCGTACTTTTCGTTTTTATATCAAATTTTTGATCTTCAATAAAAAATTGCGTGTGTACATAGACTTTGTGTTCACCTTTCTTCAATTCTGAAAATGTTAATGGCATCTCCGGGTGATACTGAAATCCCGGCTTCATTTGCTTTATAACCGGACTACCTGTAAATACTGCATTATCAGCATTTATTGTTATCTGAGTTAGTGGAGTGCGATGACGTATTACAATATCTTCTTCTCCTGCATATTCAATGGATCGTAAAACTTGAAAACCCTCGGATATTTCTTCAATACGAACATGTACAGTGAAATCTCCATATTGCTTCTCAATTTTCACTGCTTCTACTAAAGATGTCTTCAGATAATCTTTCATTACAAATAGAATGACTGCCCCCAATACAAGCGGTCAAAGTGATTATAATTATGTATTTTTTTCCCATGATCACTTCCCCCTCGCTACATTCTTTTTATCTTATATATACGCATTTAATGTCTATTTTGTTTCATTTTGGATGTATACTTTTTTCGAAAATATGCAAAATATCTATATGAATTAGATTAAATATCTATCCTTAGAAAGGATGTTAACCATGAAATCTTTACATATTTTAGCTATTCTCGTATTGCTAACAATAGTTGCTTGCAATAATGAAAGCCCATCTCCCACCAATAGTTCTCCTGGGATTACCCAACTAAATTCCGAGTCAACAAAAAAATTTGAAAAAGATTCCATTCCCAGAATAGCACAAACCTATTTAAACGACCATTCAAATGAGATTGCTTCATACAAAGCTATTCATATCAATGATCAACTATTTGTAGCATTTACTGCTTCACCTTTAAAACAAGCTGTAGAACAAAAAATAGAACAAAAGGTAAAAAAAGATCTTGAATCAATTACCAAAATGAAAGAGATTCATGTTACATCAGATCAAAAATTTTTAATAGAACTAACAAAAATGGAGAATGAAGATTTATCTAAAGAAGATTTTGAGAAAAAAGTAGAAAAATTAATAAAATTATCTAAAGAACAAACGTAACGGAGGAGAAAAAAATGCAATATAAGGATTTTCAAAAAACAAAAGAACCTAAACGACCTCTTCTAAAAAATTGCGCAAGAGCTTTTTTTGTCGGAGGAATTATTTGCGTAATAGGCCAAGCAATTTCAGTATTCTATATGTATTTTTTTGATTTCACAGAACAGACTGTCGGAAATCCAACCGTCGCAACATTAATATTTATAACTATGCTACTTACTGGATTAGGCTATTATGATCGCTTAGCACAGTTTGCAGGAGCTGGCAGTGCAGTACCTGTAACAGGGTTTGGCAACGCAGTTATTTCGGCAGCAATAGAACATCGTACTGAAGGATTTGTACAAGGTGTTGGTGGAAATATGTTTAAGCTCGCCGGGTCTGTCATCTTATTTGGTGTATTTTCAGCTTTTGTTATTGCGCTAATAAAAACAATTATAACTTATTTGGGTGGTGCAGCATGATATCAGGCAAACAAACGTGGATATTTGAAACGCCACCTACTATTATCTCAACAGGAGTTGTAGGTGGTCCTTTTGAAGAATTAGGGAATATTCCTAACGATTTTGATTATTTTTATTCCGATCAATGGATGGATGAAAAATCCTTTGAATTGGCTCATCAGCATATGATTGAAGATGCAAGTCATTATGCAATTGAAAAAGCTAATTTAGATATCAGCGATATTCAATTTTTCTTACATGGCGATTTAATTAATCAATTAACTCCATCGAGCTTCGCTGCTAAGAATTTGGCTATCCCATATCTTGGTTTATTTAGTGCATGTGCTACCTCCATGGAGGGTTTGGCTTTGGCTTCATTGATTATAAATCAAATGAATGCTAGCTATATTTTAACAGGAGCAGCAAGCCATAACTCCGCTGTTGAGAGACAGTTTAGATATCCAACTGAATACGGAAGTCAAAAACCAGATACGTCACAATGGACAGTAACAGGAGCTGGTGTTGCAATTCTTTCTTCTCAGGGAAGTGGACCAAAGGTAACCTCAGCAACTATTGGAAAAGTAGTTGATCGGCAGTTAAAAGATCCGTTTAATATGGGAGGTGCAATGGCCCCCCCTGCAGCCTTTGATACCATCACAAGACATTTAAAGGATAGAAAACTCGATTCGAATTATTATGATTATATTATTACTGGAGATTTAGCTATGATTGGACGGGATCTCTGCTTAGATTTATTCAAACAAAACGGCATTGATATCGATAGTGAAAGATTTATTGATTGTGGATTGACCATTTACAAACCCGATCAGCCTATTTTTGCGGGTGCTAGTGGTCCTGCCTGTTCTGCAATTGTTACTTATGGTCACTTTATCAACAAACTACGAAATGGCGAATGTAACCGTATATTAGTTGTCGCTACTGGGGGGGCGTTACTCTCTCCTTTGACGGTACAACAGAAACAGACAATTCCTTGTATCGCACATGCTGTGTCCATTGAAAATATGTAATTGTTCTTTAGACTTTTAGAATTAAGGATACTAACTATATTTAAAATTAGTGAGGTGATAATTATGGTTTTTTTATGGGCTTTTCTTGTAGGTGGTTGCATATGTGTAATTGGTCAACTCTTATTGGATGTCGGAAAGCTCACTCCAGGACACACCCTTAGCACATTAGTTGTGGCAGGAGCAATTCTTGATGGCTTCGAGCTTTATGAACCGTTGATTGATTTTGCTGGTGCTGGTGCAACAGTGCCCATCACAAGTTTCGGGAATTCACTTGTTCATGGTGCATTAGAAGAGGCAGAAAAACACGGTATAATTGGTGTTATCACCGGGATGTTTGAGATAACGAGTTCAGGAATATCCGCCGCAATCATATTTGGAATGATTGGAGCAATATTTTTTAAAGCAAAAGGTTAATGATTTTCCACTAACTTATAAAACAGGAAAACACTTTTATAAGAAAAGTGTTTTCCTGTAAACATTGCTATTATTTATCTTTCCCAAAATCTATATATACTTTTCCAAGTTGCTGTTGAGATTCTAAATAATCGAAGGCTTTATAAATTTGTTCAAAAGGAAAGCCTCGATCAATTAATGGTTTAAGTTGATGTTTATCTATAAAATCCAACAATTCATGCAACTCTTCCCTACTGCCCATCGTTGATCCCAATAAAGTATATTGACCATAGAAAAATTTACGTAAATTGAACGATACTTCATCATTAGTCGAAGAACCAAACGTAACCATTCGGCCCCCCCTTTTTTCAGAACTTCTAAAGACCTGTTAAAAGTTGCTCCTCCAATACTGTCAATAACCATATCAATTTGTTCATCTTCAAGCTCTTTCACCCAGTCATCATCCGTCAATAGCCCTCGATCAAAACCTAATAGTTCTGCTTCCTTTAATTTGTTTGGCTGTCTCGAGGTTGTGATGACCCGCGCTCCGATTACTTTTGCCATTTGAATAATAAATGACGTCACTCCCCCCCCACCGACTCCTGGTATAAACAAGGTTTCATTTCTCTTTAACTTACCCTGTGTTATTAATGCCCGATAACCTGTCAGCGCTGATAATGAAAATACCCCTGCCTCTGGCCATGTCAGATGTGCTGGTTTTCTTTCAACAAAATTTTCGGAGATAACAATTTTTTCAGCAAACGTGCCATTATAAGGCACTCCAACTATCTCAAAGTCAGCTGGTGGAGCTTCCGTATTTTGATACCAATTTAGACCGGGATTAATAAAAACTTCATCCCCCTATTTGAAAACGTGAAGTTTGATCTCCTACCGCTTCAATGATGCCTGCTCCATCTGATCCTAGCACATAAGCTTGATTTCCATCATTAAATTTATTCTTAATTTTTAAATCACGATGATTTAATCCAGCCGTTTTTAAACTAACGATTACTTGGTCACCTACTGGTCTTTTTTCTTCCATATTTTGTAATTTATATTTCCCATTTTCCACGACATATGCTCTCATTAGTTAATCTTCCTTTCGTTTATGTAAAGGGATATTATTTGTAATACTTTTCTTTAACAAGTGTTGCATATCCCCCCCAATACCTTTTGTGCCTAACAAAGGATATTGAATCGATGTTGCATGTGCAAAGGAGCTATTAATGATCGGACGATATTTTTTTCCAGTCAGCACTACGATATCGCTAAAATATTCTAGATCTTTATTTTTGATTTGCATCTGTAATTTTTGTAGCGAAATGACATTGGGATCGTTTGGTCGAAATGTAACATCATAATTTTCAGGAACAATATCATCAGGTAACAATATCCCGTGTTTTCCAGAAATTATTATCCATTTATCAAAATACTTCTGGACATACTGCTGACATAAATGATGAAAAATACCAATATACGCATTTTTAGCTTTTGTTGATGACGCATCAGGATATTTATCCCAAATCTTCTTTTTACCACAAGGTATAATACAAAGTTGTGTCATACATCTTCCTCCTTCTTTTTTTGATCGTTATTATACCGTAGATAATGAAGAAAGAAAAAACAAGCAATTCGAAAAAAAAAAATCACAGATAACTTAAAAGAGATATCAACAGCATTGTAATCGCTTACGATTGTAATATAATAATTAAATGTCAGAAAATTATTAAAAAACGGTTGACCAATCTTCTTTTTGGTTGTATGATTGTCGTCAATCAGATATTTCTGAAAAATTAATATTTTTAAAAGTTACCTATAGACAGGATATTATCTATCGTATAGTATAAACTATATAAGGTTATTATAAATTCATAAATCGATGACGGGAACAAAGGATTAGGATCTTGTATTTTATAGAGAGCCAAGGATGGTGAAAGCTTGGTAATACAGCCTATTCCAATTACTCATCCCTGAGTGTTATACTGAAAAGATTTCTTAGTAGGTATAGCCAGGTGAACTTTTCACCTGTTATCAAAATGAAACTGTTATATGTTAACAGCTTCATAAGGCAATATTTGCAAAAATATTGCGAATCAGGGTGGTACCGTGAAAAGAAAGGCCTTTTCTCCCTTGTTTTTTGCTAAACAATTAGCAACGACAAGATAGAAATGGCCTTTTTCTTATATATAATAAATGATATTACAAGTCCAAATAAAATCATTAAATTCCATAATATCAGGAGGGATTAAAATGCAGAGAACTCAAAAGCAAGAACAATCAGCAGAGGAAATGAAAGAACCAAAAACAGGTGCTGATCTACTTGTCGAATCATTAATTAATGAAGGTGTTCAGACAATATTCGGTTACCCTGCGGAGCCGCTTTACCTATATTTGATGCATTATATAAAGCACAAGATTCTTTTGATCAAATTTTAGCACGACATGAACAAGGCTCCATTCATGCAGCTGAAGGATATGCCAGAGTATCTGGTAAGCCAGGAGTTGTAATTGCTACTTCAGGTCCTGGAGCAACTAACTTGGTTACAGGAATTGCAGATGCTATGATCGATTCCTTACCTATGATTATAATTACAGGTCAGGTTAACCGAGGTGTGATCGGAACAGATGCGTTTCAAGAAGTAGACGTAATGGGTGTGACAACACCAATCACAAAACATAACTATCAGGTAAGAGATGTAAAAGAATTGCCAAGAATCATAAAAGAAGCTTTTCATATCGCTACTACTGGTCGACCCGGACCTGTTTTAATCGATATGCCGAAAGATATTTCAGCAGAAGTAATTGATACTGAATTTGAAACGAATATTGAATTAGATTTACCTGGTTATCAACCAACAACAAAACCGAATCCATTACAAACCAAGAAATTAGCAGAAGCTATCGGCAACGCTAAGAAGCCTGTACTTCTTACTGGAGCAGGAATCTTATTTGCAAAAGCTTCTGAAGAGATTAAAGAATTTGCAGAACGATACTCTTTACCTGTTGCATCCACTTTACTCGGATTAGGCGCCTTTCCAGGAGACCATCCATTATTTATGGGAATGGCGGGAATGCACGGAACATATACTGCCAATACTGCCATTTATGAATGTGATTTACTGATTAATATTGGTGCACGTTTTGATGACCGCTTAACTGGTAAGTTAACTTCTTTTGCACCAAATGCGATAGTAGCACATATTGATATAGATCCTGCAGAAATTGGCAAAAATATTTCAACAGATATTCCAATTGTAGGCGACGCTAAAGAGGCATTAAGTCGGTTACTAACACATGATATTAAGCATCCTGAACATGATGAGTGGCTTGTACAAATTCATGAAAATAAAGAAAATTTTCCGCTATGGTTTAATAAACCTGACAAAGATATGATTGGCCAATGGGTAATTAAAACGATTTATGAAGCAACGAAAGGTAACGCAATTGTCACTACTGACGTTGGTCAGCATCAAATGTGGACTGCACAGTATTATACTTTCTCAAGGCCAAATCGTTGGGTATCGTCTGGCGGATTAGGAACAATGGGCTTTGGTTTTCCTGCTGCAATTGGTGCACAATTGGCAAAACCAGATGAACCAGTAGTAGCTATCGTTGGGGGATGGCGGATTCCAAATGACACTTCAGGAGCTTTCAATAATACAGGAAAAGGGCTTACCTGTTAAAATCATAATTGTTAATAACCAAGCACTTGGAATGGTAAGACAATGGCAGGAAGCTTTTTATTCTGAACGATATTCTCAATCTATCTTTAGTATTCAGCCCGATTTTGTAAAATTAGCGGAAGCCTATAATATCAAAGGAATGCAAATCAAAACACAAGATGACTTTATCAAGGCATTACCTGATATTTTTGATTATGAAGGGCCTGTATTGGTTGATGCACGCGTATTACAACAAGAGAATGTATATCCGATGATTGCACCTGGTTCAGGAATAAATGAGATGATTGGGGTGAAACCATGAAACGAATAATTACCGCAACCGTTAGAAATCGTAGTGGTGTCTTAAACCGTGTTACCAGTCTTCTCCAGCGTCGGCAATTTAACATCGAGAGCATTTCTGTTGGTAGAACTGAAACAGAAGGCATGAGTAAAATGACATTTGTTGTTGATGTTGAAGATTTCCAAAAACTGGAGCAAGTAACAAAGCAATTAAATAAGCAAATAGATGTAATTAAAGTTTCAGATATTACTGATAAAGCAATCGTTGCTCGCGAATTAGCTTTAATAAAAATTGTGAGTAATAGTCAATTACGTGCAGAAATTCAAGGTATTATTGAACCATTTCGGGCAACAATCATTGATGTGAGTAAAGATAGCTTATCAATTCAAGTTACTGGCAAACCAGATAAAGTAGAAGCACTGATCGAACTATTAAGACCTTATGGAATTAAAGAATTAGCAAGAACTGGTTTGACTGCCTTTGTTCGTGGTCACCAGCCAAATACACAAGATAGCAGTTTCCAATCGTTATTAGGTTAATAATAATTAAATTTATTATATAAAATAAAAATTATTTTGAGAGGATGTAATTTTTCATGACAAAAGTACTTTACAACAACAATATTAACGAAGAGGTTTTGCAATCCAAAAAAATCGCCATCATTGGTTATGGTTCTCAGGGACATGCACACGCACTAAATCTTAAAGAAAGTGGATTTGATGTAGTGGTTGGCCTTCGTAAAGGTGGTTCATGGGATAAAGCAGTTGAAGATGGTGTAGATGTGAAATCTGTTGCAGATGCAACTAAGGAAGCGGATGTAATCATGGTTCTTCTTCCAGATGAGAATCAACCATCTGTCTATAAAGAAGCGATTGAACCGAATCTTGAAGCTGGTAATGCACTAGTATTTGCTCATGGATTCAATATTCACTTTAATCAAATTGTACCACCATCTGACGTTGATGTGTTCCTAGTAGCACCTAAAGGCCCAGGACATTTAGTGCGTCGAACTTATCAAGAGGGTGCTGGTGTTCCTGCTCTTTATGGTATTTTCCAGAATGCAACAGGAAGTGCTACTGACGTGGCTCTAGCTTATGCTAAAGGAATCGGTGCAGGTCGCGCTGGTATTCTTGAAACAACTTTCCAAGAAGAAACAGAAACAGACCTATTCGGTGAACAAGCAGTTCTTTGTGGTGGTACTTCCGCTTTAGTAAAGGCTGGTTTTGAAACTCTTGTAGAAGCTGGATACCAACCAGAAGTAGCTTACTTTGAATGTTTACATGAAATGAAACTAATCGTTGACTTAATGTATGAAGGTGGACTAGAGAACATGCGCCATTCTATCTCAGATACTGCTGAATGGGGGGGTGACTTTATGTCAGGACCACGTATTATTGATCAAGATACAAAAGCACGTATGAAAGATGTTCTTTCTGACATTCAAACAGGTAAATTTGCTCAAGGCTGGATTCTAGAAAATCAAGCAAATCGTCCACGTTACAATGCCATTAAAACTGCAGAAAGCGAACATCAAATTGAAAAGGTTGGGAGAGAGCTGCGTGAATTAATGCCGTTTGTTAAGCAAAAGGCAATTAATAAAAAGGAAGTGGTCTCTAATGACTCAAATTAAAATCTTTGACACCACACTACGAGATGGAGAACAATCTCCAGGTGTTAACCTTAACCAACTAGAAAAATTAGAGCTTGCCAAACAATTAGAACGCCTTAATATTGATGTGATGGAAGCAGGATTTCCTGCTTCCTCTCAAGGCGATTTTGATGCTGTAAAAAAATCGCAGAGACAATAAAGAATGTTTCCGTGACTGGATTAGCAAGAGCTGTTAAATCAGATATCGATGCCTGCAGAGATGCATTAAAAAATGCTACTAATCCCAGACTTCACGTTTTTATCGCTACCTCCCCCCCTATTCATATGGAATATAAACTAAAGAAAACTCCAGAAGAAGTTATTGATATAGCTGTAGAAATGGTCAAATACGGAAAACAATATTTTGAACATGTCGAATGGTCAGCAGAAGATGCATCGCGCACCGATTTAAAATTTCTTGCAGCTATTATTGAAAAAGTCATTGACGCAGGTGCAACAGTGATTAATTTACCTGATACTGTTGGATACACGATGCCACGTGAATACGGTGCAATGTTTAAGTATATTAAAGAAAATGTACCGAATATTGATAAAGTTGATCTCTCCTGTCACTGTCATGATGACTTGGGTATGGCACTTGCCAACTCATTTGCTGCAATCGAGAATGGTGCCAATCAAATAGAGGGAACCATTAACGGTATTGGAGAACGTGCAGGGAATGCTTCCTTAGAGGAATTTGCCGTAGCATTAAAGATTCGCAATGATTATTATCCTTATCATACTAATTTAGTATTAAAAGAAATTAAGCGAACCAGTGATATGGTAAGTAAGTTTACCGGTATGACCGTTCCAGGCAATAAAGCTGTTGTGGGACGTAATGCTTTTGCACATGAATCAGGAATCCATCAAGATGGTGTATTAAAAAATGCTGAAACCTATGAAATCATTACACCTGAACTTGTTGGGGGGGTTCACTCAAACAGTTTAGTATTAGGTAAACATTCAGGTCGCCATGCCTTTACAGATAAAATTAGCCAACTAGGCTATGATCTACCTGAAGACAAATTAAAAGAAGCTTTTAAGGCGTTTAAGTTATTAACAGATCGTAAAAAAGAAGTCACAGATGATGATTTGTTTGCAATCCTTACCGATATACAAACTGATACTTCAAATGTGAAACGATATCAACTAGAACACTTCCAGGTGCAATACGATACCAGTGATCAGCCAAGTGCTACCGTAACTCTTCTTACACCAAATGGTGAAACGAAAGAAGATACAAGCACAGGATCTGGTAGTGTGGAAGCACTATACAATACGTTAGATCAAATTTTCACCGAAGAAACGCATCTCACCGATTTTCAGCTAAATTCTATTGGACAAGGCAGAGATGCATTAGCTGAAGTTCACGTTAGTCTTACGGTAGATAAAAAAGCTGTAAGTGGCCGTGGCTCTGCTCAAGATGTTTTAGAAGCTGCTGTTCAAGCATATCTAAATGGAGTGAATCGTGCCATTTATCAAAAAAAAAGCTAACTAAATCAGTAATCGTAGGAGGTTAATGAAGTGAGCAATAAGATTGTACTGCTTCCGGGTGATGGAATAGGAAACGAAGTAATATACGCTGCTAAAGATGTCCTCGAAGCAATCAGTGAAAAATATAATACGGAATTTGAATTTTCTTCATACGATATAGGTGGTATTGCCCTTGAAAACCATGGCGTTCCCCTCCCTGACGAAACGATCCAGGCTTGTAAAAATGCAGATGCAGTTTTGTTAGGTGCAGTTGGTGATCCAAA
This sequence comes from Gracilibacillus boraciitolerans JCM 21714, assembly GCF_000521485.1. GTDB lineage: Bacteria > Bacillota > Bacilli > Bacillales > Amphibacillaceae > Gracilibacillus > Gracilibacillus boraciitolerans. Next base: position 613,945 of record NZ_BAVS01000001.1, read on the forward strand.
ATGGGAAAACCATCCTTCTGATTTAAGACCTGAACGCGGGTTATTAGGAATTCGAAAAGCGTTAGATTTATACGCTAACTTACGTCCAGTGAAAGGATTTCCAAAATTATTACACGCTTCACCCTTAAAAGAAGAAGTGATTCTAGGAAGCGACCTTCTAATTGTGCGTGAACTGACAGGCGGATTATATTTTGGCCAGCCAAGTGAAAGACGCGATAATGGCAATGCCGTTGTAGACACACTAAGCTATACTAAAAAGGAAATTGAGCGGATTGTTGATAAAGCATTTCAAAGTGCCCAATTGCGGAATAAGCATCTTACTTCCGTTGATAAAGCGAACGTGTTAGAATCTAGTAAACTATGGAGAGAAATCGTCGAAGAAAAAAATCAGAATATCCTGATGTAACGGTAGAACATGTTCTAGTCGATGCCGCTGCCATGAAGCTTATTACAAATCCAACCCAATTCGATGTCATTGTAACAGAAAACATGTTTGGAGATATCTTAAGTGATGAAGCTTCCGTGCTCACCGGATCTCTTGGAATGTTACCATCTGCAAGTTTAGCCGAGAATGGCGTTGGTTTATATGAACCGGCACACGGTTCTGCTCCAGACATTGCTGGCAAAGGAATTGCCAATCCAATTGCAATGATTCTCTCTGCTGCTATGATGCTTCGTTTTTCGTTTGATAAAAATGAAGAAGCACAAGCAATTGAAGATGCAGTCGAACAAGTCCTTAACCAAGATTATCATACAGCTGATTTAAAGAGTGAAAATGGAACCTTAGTTAATACGGTAGAAATGACTCAATTAATTGTAGATGCTATAAAACAAGGATAAAAAGAGACTGTTTTGAGAAACTTCGGCGCCATTCTATTTTCATCATAATAGAACGCCGATGTTTTTCTACCCACAACAACAGGTAAGGAGTGAAAACGATGAGAAAACCGAAGACAATAATTGAAAAGATTTGGGAAAAGCATATGGTTCATCAAGAAGCAGGTAAGCCAGATCTTTTATATATTGATTTACACTTAGTCCATGAGGTAACTTCTCCTCAGGCATTTGAAGGGTTAAGAATGAATAAGCGAACCGTTCGTAGACCTGATCGTACTTTTGCAACCATGGATCATAACGTTCCAACTATTCATCGTAATATCATTAAGGATGAAGTATCTAAAACCCAAATGGAAACATTAAAAACAAACTGTGAAGAGTTCGGTGTACCGTTAGCAGATATTTATCATCCAGACCAAGGGATTGTTCATGTAATAGGTCCAGAGCTTGGTTTAACACAACCGGGAAAAACAATCGTTTGCGGCGATAGCCACACTTCTACATGGTGCCTTTGGTGCGTTAGCATTTGGTATTGGTACAAGTGAGGTGGAGCATGTATTAGCAACACAAACAATCTGGCAAGAGAAGCCTAAAACATTAAACGTAAAAGTAAATGGAAAATTAGGTACAGGTGTAACTGCCAAGGATTTAATTTTAGCAATTATCGGAAAATACGGGGTTAAATTTGGTACTGGTTATGTACTGGAATATACTGGTGAAGCGATACGTGACTTACCAATGGAAGGACGTATGACCATTTGTAACATGTCGATTGAAGCAGGTGCACGTGCTGGTTTAATTAGTCCTGACGATACAACGGTTGAATTTTTAAGAGGTAAACGTCATGTTCCAGATGGCGAAGAATTTGATCAGCTTGCTGAAGAGTGGAAATCACTAGCAACCGATGATGGTGCTGTTTATGATGAGCAAGTGGAAATAGACGCAAATGAAATTGAGCCTCAAGTAACATGGGGGGGTACAAATCCCGGCATGTGTATTCCAGTAAGTGCGAATGTTCCTACTCCTGATGATGCACAAACAAACAACGACAAAGAGGAAATTAATCGTGCACTGGAATACATGGGCCTTGAAGGTGGCGAACCAATATCCTCTGTTGCGATCGAACACGTATTCATCGGATCTTGCACAAATTCGCGCTTAGGAGATCTACGTAAAGCCTCTGAAATTATTAAAGGTCATAAAGTCAATCCAAAAGTAAATGCTATCGTGGTACCTGGATCTCATAGTGTTAAAATAGCTGCCGAGGCTGAAGGTATTGATGTAATCTTTAAAGAAGCTGGTTTTGAATGGCGAGATGCTGGCTGTAGTATGTGTCTTGCAATGAATGACGATGTTGTACCAGAGGGTGAACGTTGTGCCTCTACATCCAATCGTAATTTTGAAGGTCGCCAAGGTACTGGAGCCCGGACACACTTAGTCAGTCCAGAAATGGCTGCAGCAGCTGCTATTAAAGGACATTTTGTTGATGTTCGCCAATTTGGTGTTGTAACACCAAGTTAATCAATCACATAGTTAATCGTCTGTAAGCTCTACTTCGAGCTCCAAGTAACAATAGCAAGCTAAAAAGAGAATAATAGACGAAAACACTAATCATACGCTCATTTTATAAAGGAGGTAACTATATAATGGAACCAATTCGCAAGCATGAAGGACTTGTCTTTCCTTTAAATCGCGCAAATATAGATACAGATCAAATTATTCCTAAACAATTTTTAAAACGTATTTCACGTCAAGGTTTTGGTCAATTCGTTTTTTACAACTGGCGTTTTGATTCAAAAGGAGAATTACGTCAAGACTTTCCATTAAATCAACCAAAATACGAAGGAACATCTATCTTAGTAGCCGGTGAAAACTTTGGTTGTGGTTCTTCTCGTGAGCATGCGCCATGGGCACTCCAGGATTATGGATTCCGAGTAATTATTGCACCAAGCTATGCTGATATTTTTTACAATAACTGTACAAAGAATGGAATCCTTCCTGTTAAGCTAACAGATGAAGAAATACAGATACTAATTAAAAATGCAGAGGCTGATCAGTATCATTTGACGGTAGATTTGGAAGCAAAAAAAGTTTATGATAATCAAGGATTTGATGCCTCTTTCGACCTTGACGATTACAAACGCGAAATGCTTTTAAATGGCTGGGATGAAATTGCTGTTACACTAACACATGCAGATAAAATATCTCAATTTGAAGATGCACGTGGATGATGTTCAATCTGACTTTCTTATTAGAAAGTCAGATTTTTTTTATTTTTGATTAAATTAAATGAACCTTTTTACTTAACCTAACCTCCCCCCCTATTCTAAATTATCCAAAATCATTATTATTGGAATGCACACTTTCGGACATACTAAAAATGTTAGGAGGTGCAATAATAATGGATCAATCTCAATTAGAGCAATGCAAGCAAGAACTCCTTTCACGTAGAGAAGTTCTCGTGAAGCATGTTGAAGATCACTTTGGTCAGAGTTTAGAGCACAGTAAAGAATCCACTTCTGAATTATCGAACTATGATAACCATCCAGGTGACACTGCTACCGAATTATTCGAAAGAGAAAAAGACAATGCACTAAATGAACATGCAGAACAGGAAATAAAAGATATACAGATCGCTCTTCAAGCCATTGAGAAGGGCGTCTATGATCATTGTGAGCAATGTGGAGCAACCATCCCAACAGAAAGACTTCTTGCGATGCCTACCACAAGAAGATGTATACAACATGCGGAACTTCATATAACTAGAGCAAGACCTGTTGAAGAAGACGTCATTCACGCAAGTATTAATGATATGGAATCAGAAATTGATGAAGAAGAATCCACTATATTTGATGCGGAAGACTCCTGGCAAAGTGTTGAAAAATATGGATCTTCAGATGGTCCATCAGATTTTTATGATACGGAAAAGGATTATGATGACATGTTTTTTAACTCAGATGAATTGATCGGTAGTGTGGAAGAATTAGAAGGCTTTTTATTGGCTGATATCAACGGCAAATTTATTGGAGTAAATGAAAAGCACGAACGATATGAAGATTACTTGGATGAAAATGATATTGGTTCTATTTTGTATACTGAACGATAACAAAGCGGTGGGATTATTCTAATTGATGATCCCACTCTCTTACTTTCTAACAGATCACCAATTGTTGTGTTTTTATATTACTCTTATTGCAAACCTCTTTCTTTCTTGCATTTCGCGCCTCTTTTCTTGCAAGTATTCCTCCCTGTTGCATCTCCCCCCCTTCCCTCTTCTTAAAATATATATTAAGAAGAATCGGGAAAGCCCGCCCGGTCCTTTGTCAAGTTGAGAGGACATCCGAGAGTTTGTATTCATATCCATGATACCCTCTGTAGTATTCTGGATACATTTCTCCACCACAGTTCTCACAACTGAATTTTGGTGGAACGCTCGGATCCCCCCCTCTCCATCCATGATATCAAAGTCTCGTACCACACCGTACGGGGTTTTTTCTTCTTCATGGCAAACTAAACAATGATAATTGACGGTTTGTTGGCTCTTGGATGGTTGTAGATGCTCTCTCCCTTTCTGTTTCTTCAGTTTGTTTTTCTTATTTTGGTTTTTCGCTCTCCATGAGATGACGGATCATCCTTCTAAATAGTTTCTAGCTTCCTGATTGACCGCTACTTTTATAGTCAACTGTCCCTGATCTAAGCACACTTCTCCCATATAGTCATAATAGTTATCACAATGAGGACAGACTATATGATCTTTTCCTCCACTGGCCATCACACGCTCTCTCCCTGTTTGACGACGCAACGTCCCAATGTTGACGCTCATCAAATAAAATTTCTTTTAGTATACTTGTCTCCATACAACCACCTTATCATAGTTCAAAACCCTATGGTACAGCGGATTATATGCTTTCTTTACTTAGAACAAAAGCGCTAACGCGCCTTTATCACGTCCCAAGTGAGTACTAATAACTTGGGGGGGCGTTTCTCGCTTCTATCATAGTGCCATTACAGTGGGGGGGACAATGTAATTCTACTTCTTCTCCTTCTTTTAAATCCACACTAAATTCACCGACGATAAATTCAGGTACATCATCGGTTTTCTTGCAGTCCAGGCATTGAAACAAGAGGAGCACTTCTTTTTCCTCTAATCCTAATGGATCATCACCTAGCCATTCCATGCCATCATCCGGTTTTTTTTCTTCGAAAGGGTATCCCATATTTTCTACATCGCTCCTTTTCTATATCTTCCATATAATGATATATCCATCCATAATCCGCATGCCATATTCCTATTAACTCCATCTCCTGGTGACAATGTGGACAGAGAAATGGATCCACTTCAAACGATTCTATCATACGTTGACGATACGTTTTCTTCTTTCTTTTATTTTCTAATAATAAAGTGATTTGTTTGGTTCTCATAAATGCGTATAGGCAAAGAACATCTTTTGCCTTCTGATAAGACCTTCTACTGTACAAGCCATATCGGCCTACCATACGAAAATGCTTCGGTGATATATGTTGAAGCATTTCATATATAAATTGATACACACTTATCTTCTTATCGATTCGTTTCCCCCCCGTTCGATGATCTTCATACCAATAGTGAACCGTTTCCC